>CAWEWF010000010.1:0-243677 GCA_963812605.1 uncultured Verrucomicrobiae bacterium
GCTCCGCTCCGATCTGGCGACACCAACGCCGCCATCCGCCGCCTTCACATCTTCCTTGATTTTCAGATTCTGGACTTGGCGGCAATGCCGCAGACTGAAATTGTCACTAGTACATTGGGACGGGTGAAGTATTATCGTACTTTATTCCCCTATACCAGCATCGGCTCTAACACGGAGATCATATTATCTGTTGTGGGAACGAAGTAACGCATGATATGCAGATTCCAAAGTAGTCCACTACCATAAAATGGGCTCCCCGCGCGGACTCGAACCTGTGCAAATCCGCGATCCAAGGCAAGCAAACTGGAAACCATTTAAGACAGGATGTGTTGCGGGTTTTTGTCCCAACCAAATTGAAAATGCCCCCAAAGTCGCAACCGTTCCTGTCTTTTCAGGTGTCAACTCGCAACAGATTCACTACAACTGGCAACACTTTGGCCCTTTGATTGCGAGTATCCATACCCAAAACTCAACCAGCGCATGCCCGCTATCCCCCGTCTGGACAATTGGCGGGATTTTGGGTAGCCTCCTAGTTCATTCGGTCAGGCTTGTCGCAACGTAAGACATGACCAGTTTTTGGCGTGACGTTTCGTTCGCCAAATTGTCCAAATTCAGCAATCAACGGTTCTCAATCAGCCAATGGCCATCTCTAAGAATCGTGGAAGGCTCATCCTCCTCTCTATTGTCGTCCTGATCTTGGTCGGACTGGCTTGGGCGGCGTTTTTCCGGAAGAAGGAAGCCGTCATCACTGTCCAGACGGAAAAAGTAAAGCGGCGCAACCTAACCGAAGTGGTGGTGGCCAACGGAAAAATCCAGCCCGTCCTCCAGGTCAAGATCAGTCCGGAAGTGAGCGGTGAGATAGTAGAGTTGCCCGTCAAAGAGGGCCAGCAGGTCCAGAAGGGCGATTTGATCCTGAAGATCAAGCCGGATGAGTATCTCGCCAACCGCAACGTGGCAGAGGCGAATTACCAGTCCTCATTGGCCAGCCGCGCGACTGCCGAGGCGAATTTGCGAAAGGCGGAAGCAGACTACAACCGCACGAAGGGCCTGTTCGGAGCCAAACTCCTCCCACAAAACCAGTTTGACCAGGATCGGGCGATATTTGATGTCGCCGTGGCGCAACTCACGAATGCCGCCGATCAGGTGGAGATGGCGAAGGCGTCACTGGCCAGCGCAGAGCAGGAACTCGCCAAGACCACCATCTTGTCTCCACTTACGGGCACCATCAGCAAGTTGAATTCACAACTTGGAGAGCGGGTTTTGGGAACGGTCCAGAATGTCGGGACCGAGATTATGACCATTGCTGACTTGAATCAAATGGAAGCGCGGGTAGATGTCGGTGAGATCGATGTTGTTTTGGTCCGGCCGGGGCAAAGGACGCGGTTGGAAGTGGATGCGTTCAAAGATCGCAAGTTCAACGGGATCGTCACAGACATCGCAAATTCCTCGAAAACCTCTGGAGTGGGTAGTACCACCACAAGCAGTCAGACACAAGAGGCGACGAAGTTTGAGGTGCGCATCCGTTTTGGCGAGCAGGAGGCGTTCCGCCCCGGCATGTCCGTCAGCGCCGAGATTGAGACCCGCTATTGCACTAACGTGCTGACTGTGCCCATGGCCAGCGTTACGACGCGCGCGGCAAAGCCACCTGAGAAAATGGGCGCCTCTGGCAAGGACACGGCCAAAAAAAGCGATAACAACTCGGCTCTGTCCGCCGACCTGCCCAACTCCGCGCCCTCGGAAAAGAAGTCCAAGGAGGCGTCCGCGCCGGGGGAGGTCGTATTCGTGGTCGAGGGAAATCACGTGAAAGTGGTACCGGTGAAGATCGGGATCAGTGATGACAATTATTGGGAGATAACCGAGGGTGTTACCGAGGGACAGGAGGTGGTCGCGGGCGGGTACCGGGCCATAAGCCGCGACTTGGAAGACGGCAAAAAGATCCGCAAAGGCCAGTCTACTGATATGGAGCCAAAGATGTAACGGTGGCATTGATCCACTTCCAAAATATTTCGCGGCGTTACCAAATGGGGGCGGAAACCATCCACGCCCTGCGTGACGTGTCGCTCGAAATCCAGCGCGGCGAATACGTCGCCATTATGGGGCCGTTCGGGCTCTGGCAAGTCCACGTTGATGAATCTCATCGGCTGCCTCGACACGCCGACATCAGGCCGATATGACCTAAATGGTATCAACGTCAGCGAAATGGACGACAATCAGCTTGCCGAAGTCCGCAACCGCGAGATCGGGTTTATGTTTCAGACTTTCAACCTGTTGCCGCGATCCCACGCACTGCACAATGTCGAATTGCCCCTCATTTACGCGGGTTTGCCGTCACACGAACGTCGCAAGATCGCGTTGGATGCGCTGACACAGGTAGGCCTGGCTGATCGAATCCATCACAAGCCCAACGAACTCTCCGGTGGCCAGCGCCAGCGCGTGGCGGTCGCACGCGCGCTTGTCAACAAGCCATCGATTCTTCTGGCGGACGAGCCGACAGGGAACCTCGACTCCAGGACCGGCGCCGAGATCATGGCGTTGTTTGGGGAACTTTCTCAAAAAGGCAACACAATCATTGTCGTCACACACGAAGAAGAGGTGGCCCGTCATGCCCACCGCATCATCCGAATTCGCGACGGGTTAATCGCCAGCGATGAACCACAGGCCGACAGCGATGCCACACGCCAGAAGACCATTTTCGGGCGTTCCCCTTGTCACCGGCAACTCGTCCCCATGAATTTGTTCGCCGAAATGCGTGAAGGCTTTGGCATCTCGTGGGACGCGATCCGGGCCAACAAAATGCGCTCGGTGCTCACCACGCTCGGGATTGTGATTGGCATAGTCACCGTCACGCTCATGGGCACCGCCATCGAGGGTTTGAATGGGGCATTTCTAAACAGCATCTCGGTGCTGGGCGCGGACGTGTTCTACGTCGAGCGTCAAAATTGGCTGACCAATACCCAGAATGATTGGCTTCGGCAACAAAAACGCCGTCCGATCAGTCTGGCGGACTCGGAGTCCCTCGCCCGACAACTGACGCTCGCCGCAGCGGTGGCTCCCACCGCGTATGCGGATGCCACCGTGAAGTACAAGAACCACAGTTCCAACCGTGTCAGCATCCTCGGCACCAGTGATGAGTATTTTCCCGTCAGCGGCGTCGGTATTTCGCAGGGCCGTTCTCTTTCCGCGACCGAAGCCAATGGAGGCCGCCCCGTCTGCGTCATTGGCACACAAGTAGCAACCAATCTATTTCCGCACGAGGAGCCACTGGGCAACCGAATCAAGATTGGTGCCCAATCGTTTGAGGTCATCGGCGTGCTTGAACGACAGGGAACGTTCCTCGGCGTGTTCAGTCTGGACAATCGCATCATCATTCCCTTGCAGCAGTTCAGGGCGAATTTTGTGAGCAACCCTGAGATCCAGATTCAGATCAAAGCCGCCGATGTTGTCCAGCTGGACGAAGCGCGCGAGGAATTACGCCAGACGATGCGACGGATCCGTCGGGTCGCGCCCGATCAGCCTGACGATTTTGCGATCAACCAACAGGATCAGTTCGTCAAAATGTTCCATCGCCTGGCGGGCACAATCGCTGTCGTCGGGTTGTTGATCACCGCCCTTTCGCTGTTCGTCGGCGGCATTGGCATCATGAACATTATGTTCGTTTCGGTCGCCGAACGAACGCGCGAAATCGGCATCCGCAAGGCCATCGGCGCCAAGCGGCGCGCGATCCTCCTGCAGTTTCTTATCGAGGCCGCTTGCATTTGTGTGTTGGGCGGATTGATCGCCCTGAGCATTGCGTGGCCGTTGACCCTGGCCGTTCGCAAATGGTTTTTACCTGCGACCATGTCGTGGACCATCGTCGGCATTGCGTTGCTCATGTCGCTGGTGACTGGCTTGGTCTCCGGCTTCGTGCCCGCATGGAGGGCGGCGCGCTTGGATCCCGTGGACTCATTGCGAAGCGAATGAAGGTTCACAAACCAACGCTGCTGCTCGCGAAACCGGAGAGAGCTGTTCCATGGCCCTGGGTGCCCTGGCGGCGCACAAGCTGAGGTCCGCACTCACGGTGCTCGGCGTACTCATCGGTGTGTTTTCGATCATTCTGGTAATGACGACGATGCGCGCGTTGAAGGCCAACATTGAACGGGAGATGAGCCAGTTGGGCAGCCAGACTTTTGCCGTCCAGAAGTGGCCGGCGATCTATTTCGGCGGTCCGGAAGGCTTTGAGAAATTCTGGCGGCGCAGGAACATCACGCTCGCCCACGGACGCGAGGTGCAGGAAAAGGCCACGCTGGCCGGCAACGTGGGCGTCGAAGCCAATCTTTGGGGCGGCCAGGTGGAGACGCGCTATCAAAAGACCCCACCCACAGTCCAATTGCTTGGCGAAACACCGGGGAGTTTCCCGGCGCGCAACTGGATCCTGGCCGGTGGCAGGGCCCTGACGGAACCGGACGTGGAGAATGCCCGCGACGTGTGCGTCTTGGGTGATGGGCTGGCGAAAACCATCTTTCCGTTCGGTTCGTCCGTCGGGGGACGCCTGAAGATCAACGGAGTCAATTATACCGTGGCCGGCGTCCTCGCGCCCAAGGGTGGTGCCATCTCTGGCGAGCAGGATAATTTCGCGGTAATCCCGATCACGACCGCGCTGAATCGGTTTGGCCGGTTTCGCAGCCTCACGATCCTTGTCCAAGCACGCGATGCGGCGAACTACGACGACACCGTTGAGCAGGTCCGTGGTATCCTTCGCGTCGCCCGCAAAGTCCCGCCGCGGGCTACAGACGACTTTGAACTGTTTTCCAATGACTCGCTGATCACACAGTTCAACACGTTCACGAAGGCCGTGCGCATTGGTGTTTCGGTTGTCACTCCATAGCGCTGATTGCCGCGGGCATCGGCATCATGAACATCATGCTAGTTTCCGTCACGGAACGGACACGCGAGATCGGTGTCCGCCGGGCCGTGGGCGCGAAGAAACGGAACATCCTGATGCAATTTGTCGTGGAGGCGGTTCTGCTCTGCGAAATCGGTGGGGTCATCGGTGTACTTCTGGGCATCGGTAGCGGGTATGTGGCGGCCCGGTATCTGAAGGTCCCGCCCGGTAATTCCGTTCGACTGGGCGGTCCTCGGCCTGATGATTTGCTCAATCGTGGGCATCGTTTTCGGTACCTACCCGGCATGGAAAGCGGCGAACCTCGACCCTATCGAATCTTTGCGCTACGAGTAATCACCGCAGAAATCTGCCGGAGTTGCGATCTGCACGGAATCTCCTCTGGATTGTTGCGAACCGTGTCAGGAACTGTTGCGAAATCGCCACCCCGGCAAATCGAATTGAGGCGTTTGTTCGCATCACTTCCTGTCATTTCGACCCCTGTTTCGCATCAGATTCAATGAAGTTCGCATCACTTTGGCGCTTCTGATGCGAACCGGCGAGGGTCTGCCTAGGGGCAATCGGAAATCAGATGCCGGCGCCAATTTCGGCGTGAACCATTAGCGGGACGGTGTCGATGGTTGCCGTCGCACGGCTCGTTTTCATCGTGCGCTTGGCCAACTGCTCCATCGCCGCCACTCCTTGGCGAGCTTTATCGTCACAAACATCGGCGTAGACGGCTGTGGTCGATGGGCGACTGTGACCCAGTTGTTTCTGCACCAAGCGCAAGTCCTGACTGGCTTCGTACAACAAAGTTGCCGCCGTATGCCTCGCGTCGTGCAGTCGGTGTTGGGGGCAGTAGCGATTCCACCTGCGCCACAGGGCGCTACGATTTAAACGCTCGGAGCGTTTTGTGCGGAGCAAGTGAGCATCTGGATGAAGCTCGCCGATCTGGTCTTTCCATCGCAGGAACCACCGCAAATCCTTCTTCAACTCCGGGCCGATCCTGACCACACGGCCTTTGTTACCCTTCCCGTGACGCACCAGCAATTCGCTGTGCGAGTAGCCGATGTGGCAGTCGGTCACCATCAGGTCGCAGATCTCCGACGCTCGCAGTCCGGAGAACAGTGACAGGCGGATGATCAGCCAGTCGCGGACGGCCTGACGGCGACCCTTCGCCACGCCCAGAGAGCGCAACTCCTCGGCGCGGCGCAGCAGTTTCCCGACTTCCTCCTTCGCCAGATAGCGATCAGGTGTCAGCGTCCATTCGTTCATTTGAGTGCCTCCTGAAACAGTGCGCGTGCCTTGTCCGTCGCCACACGTCCGCGCGGCGTGCGCTGGACGTAGCCTTCACGCAAAAGAAAGGGCTCGATTGCGCCGGTTACAGTCTCGAGGTTTTCTTCCAGTGCGCTCGCCAGCGCCTCCGCTCCGACCGGCTCCTCGGATCCGACGAGACGCTCCAAATACTCACGGTCCGTCCTCGTCAGCCCGTTCTGATCGACACCCTTCAAGTCAAAAGCCAGGCGGACCAGCTCGCCCGTTGCCACGTCGCCATCACCCTGGACGACATCACGCACCCAGTACAGGTTCGACACCGCCGTGCGGGCGGTGCCGCGGGACCTCTTCGCGATCTCCGCCGCGAGTTCGGGCAGCAACGCGAAGGCGAGTTTCTCCGCCACGCCGCTGACAATCCGCTCAAGGTCTTCCACTGAGTACGGTTCCAACTCGATGACCTGGCGGAAGCGACTGCGGAGTGGTGCGGTGGTTAGTCCTAAAAGAGTTGTGGCGCCGACAAGTGTGAACGGCGGCAACCGATGCGTCTTCGTCGCCTGCTGTCCCTGGCGAATCCCGAGTTGCTTGACCAAATCGTCGAACCCTTTCTCGCTCGTGGTGACCGTGCCGTCTTCCATTGCAGGATAGAGAATTTCTTCCACTTTTCTCGGTAATGCGTGCAATTCATCAACAAAAAGGGTGTCGTTGGTCTTCAACTGCATCAGATGATGAGTCATGTCGCTTGTCGTCTTCACCGCTGAACCAATCATCTCGACCAGGCGCCCGTTCATCTCGTGCGCCAGGATGCGCGCCAGTGTGGTTTTGCCAAGACCCGGAGGCCCGCTCATCAACAAATGTGGCACCGGCTCGCCCCTGCGCTTGGCCGCAGAGATCAGCACCTGCAGAATCCGGCGGGCGGACGCTTGCCCGACGAAATCAGCCAAGCTGGTTGGACGGATGTTATTCATATTCTAGAATTGAGGAGGCGACGGCTGTACCCTTTCAGGTCCCCGATTTTCAGTCGAGGAGTACCACGACTGTCGCGAGAGTCACCGCCGCCTCCATCATTGTTACCGGTTATCGCGACGGTCGGTTGGTGACGCCGTCGGCACCGTCTGGAAGCGAACCCAACTGATCTGCGCAGCGGGAACGCGCGCCTTAATTATATTCAGCGCGCTTTGGGTTGAGGTGTTGCTGAAGCTTTCGGTCGTGTAGCCGATTCCCATTTTGGGCGCTGAGTAGTGAATTTCGGTGATGTTCATAATTGCTCCTTTCTTATGCCCCCAAGCATGTCATGTTTCGCCCGAACGTCCATGGCAGAGGTTGATTTTTGTTTCAAGAATACTTGGGGAGGCACTTTCATCGTTCACTTGTCACTGCCCCGGCACGAGGCGTTGTTTGGCTTCCTCCAGCACCTGCCTCGGCACGGGGCCAGCCTGCCACACGGGTTGCCCTGCAGAGCGTTTCTCGTAGCCACTGAAGTAGATGTCCCCGTCAAACCAGACCTCGACATAGCAGGCGTCCATATCAACCTGCTTGCCGCGAGGACGGTTCGCGACCACGACAATATCTTTGCCCTTCAGCAACGACTCCAAGTGATCGCTCCACGCCAGCCATTGGCACCACTGGCCGCGGAAGGCGCAGTGACCGAAGGATTGGTCGAGGGCTTGCAACGAGGATGAGAGGGCGCACCTGTCCTAACAACCGGATCGTGAGACCGGAATTCTTGGGAAACAGGGTAACACTTCAAAGCAGTGGTTTAAGGAAAGAACCACAAGGAGTGTTACCATGGAGAGGACTCACAAGTTAGAAGGCAAGCAGAGGAAGACCTGCCCCCCGAGGGGGGCAGCGCGGCGCGGCAGTCAGCCCTATCCCGTCGAACTGCGACTGAAGGCGGTCAAGCTGCGGCTGGAGGAAGGCTACCCGTTGGAACTGGTGGCCCGTGAAGCCGGGATCGGCCAGAGTACGCTATCGAAGTGGATCGATCGCTACCAGCAGCACGGGGAAGCCGGGTTACAGCCACTGATCGGCGGTCCCAAAGCCGGCGCGCCCAAGGTGGCGGCCGCAGTCAAATCGCGGATCACCGCGTTGAAACAACAGCATCCCCACTTCGGCGTGAAGAGGATCGCCCAGGTGCTGCGGCGGGTGTTGTTTCTGCCGGGCAGTCACGAGACGGTGCGGCGGACGTTGCATCAGCAACGGCTGATGACGAAGACGAAAAGGAAGGTGTCGAAGAACCCACCGAAGCCGCGGTTCTTCGAGCGCAGCACGCCCAACCAGATGTGGCAGAGCGACATCTTCACGTTCCGGCTCGGTGGCAAGAATGCCTACCTGATCGGGTTCATCGATGACCACTCGCGCTACATCGTCGGGCTGGATCTGTTCCGCAGCCAGACTGCCGAGCACGTATTGGAACTCTACCGCACCGCGGTGGCAGAGTACGGCGTGCCCAAGGAAATGCTCACCGACAACGGGCGGCAGTATGCGACGTGGCGCGGCAAGACGCGGTTTCAACAGGAGTTACAAAAAGACCGTGTCCACCACATCCGCAGCTCTCCCCATCACCCGATGACGTTGGGCAAGATCGAGCGGTTCTGGAAAACGATCTGGGAAGACTTCCTGGTGCGGGCGCAGTTTGACAGCTTCGAGCAGGCCCGCGAACGGGTGCGGTTGTGGGTCAAATACTACAACCACAAACGTCCGCACCAGTCGTTGGATGGGCTATTCCCGGCCGACCGGTTCTTCGCCATCGCGAAGGAACTGCGCGCCGTGATTGAGCGCGGCATCGCCGACAACATCCAGGAGCTGGCGTTGCGTGGTCAACCCCAAGAACCCTTCTACATGGTCGGCCGGCTCGGCCAGCAATCGGTGGTGATCCGCGCCGAGAAAGGCCAGGTGAAGATGCATCTCGACGGCGAAGAGACCTCGTTGAATCAAGAACTCACGTACAACCTGAAAGGAGAACCTCATGACGACAGAAACCAAACCCAAAAAGGAACTGAAGGTGTACAATGCCCACCAACGAGCGCAGGCGGTGCTCTCGGTGTGGACGGAGCGGCGCCAGCGCGGAAGTGTGCCGGCAACTGGGAATCAACAGCACGCTGTTGGCCCAGTGGCAGGACCGGGCGATGGTCGGGATGCTGGACGCGTTGCAACCGCGCAGTCTGCCGGAACAACAACTGGGTCCGGCGTTGACGAGCAAACTGGAGCGACTGCTGGCGCGCCAGAGTCTGGCCCAGGAGGGCAAGCTCTCGAAACTGGAGAAGCGTCTGGCCCGGCTGCCGTCGGAGCCGCCAGCGTCGTCACCGTCCAAGGAGAAATAACGCCGGCGCTTGACGAACCGGAGGGGCATGAATCCGAACCAACACCCGAACCCCCAGGAGGCACTGGCCCGGCAACGGGCGGCGCTGATTGTGGGGGTGCAGAGCGGCCAGATCACCGCGAGCGAAGCGGCGCAGCAATTGGGCATCTCCCGCAAGACCTATTACCAGTGGGAGAAGCGGGCGCTGGCGGCGTTGGTGGAAGCGATGCGCGACCGGCCGGGTGGTCGCCCGGCGACGCCGACCAATCCCGCGCAGGAAAAGCTCCACCAACAGACGCAGCAGTTGCAGGAGCAAGTCCAGGTGCTGGAACAAACGCTGGCGATTCGCCAACAACTGGCGGAACTGGAGCGCCCTAAAAAAAACTCCTGAGAGCGCCACCATGATCGTGATCCAACTGCAAACACTGCACGAGCAAGCCGTCCAACCGTATCGCCCGCTGTGTGTGGCGGCGACGATGCCCTACGCGACCTTCATGCGCTGGAAAGGGCGGCTGGCGCGTGGCCTGCCGGTGCTCCAAAAGCCCGGCCCCAAGCCAGTTGGCTCATTGGACTTGGCCGGCTTGCAAACGCGGTTGCGCCTGCTGGAACATGGTCCCCGCCGCAGTCACGGCGCAACCGCTCTGTATGCCCAACATCGCTCGCAGATCTCACGGCGCAGTTTCCACAAGTTGGTGGAAGAAACGCGCCGCCAGATTCTGCGTGAACGCGAAGCCGACCGGCGGAGCGTCCACTGGCAAGTGCCCGGCACCATCTGGTCGGTGGACCCCACGGAGTTGGTGCTCGTGCGGGATGGAGCCCGGCAGAAACTCCCTATGCTACCGGTGCTCGACCTGGCTTCGCGCTACAAGTTCGCGCCGCTCGTAGACGAGCGCTTCACGGGTGAATTGGTCGCGGCTCGACTCGACGAGTTGTTCGCCCAGCACGGCCCTCCGCTGGTGCTCAAGCGCGACAACGGCAGCAACCTCAACAGCGAAGCCGTGAACGCCGTGCTCAGCCGGTGGCTGGTGATCCCGCTGAACTCACCGCCGTACTACCCTCCCTACAACGGCGGCATCGAACGTGCCCAGCGCGAACTCAAAGCGGCGTTGCGCCCCGGCTCCTGGCCCACCCGGCCAGCGACGTCGCTGGACTGGCCGCGTTGACCGTCCATGAACTCAATCACCGGCCCCGTCGCTGTCTGCGGGGCGTCACGGCCTGCGAGCAGTTTGCCGGTGCAAAGCGGAACCTGTGCGGCTATACTCGCCGCAGGAGAAAGGAAATGTTTGAGCAGATCAGCGGATTGGCCATGAAGATCATGCTGGAACAGCCCGTTCGCACCCAAGGACACGCCGACGCCGCGTGGCGTCGAGCCGTGGAAACCTGGTTACAACAACAAGAGATCATTACGATCTCAGAACCCAAAAGTGTTACCCAGTTCTCATGAAAACTGGTCTCATAAATAGGTTGTCCCTACAGTCTCCGAAGGCATATTTGGCTACCACGCCTGGCGTAGAATCAGGAACCTTTGTTATGGTCATCGCCTCATTAGGAATGATCGGAATGTCTGGAATCAGTGCAAATTTATATTTACCTTTACCAACGGGACGAATAATCCACACTTTCTTGCCTTTGGCCAAGCAACAATTTTGTCGGGGAGATTCGCTCGATATCGGAAACTATAAACTAGATCGCCCAAATTCTTGGGAAGAGGGATGCTTAATTTTTTTGCGCACGCCTCAAATTCAGCCCTCTCAAATGCTACCTCGCGGGCGCCCTTCTTGTACTTGGCGAAGAAGATGTCTTCGATTATCGCAGCGTATCGATTTGGTTTCTTAGGTTTTGCCTGAAATGTATTCTGCATGTTTTCTTTGACCATAAGTTCCTCTGCTTGCTTTTGGGACTAACCAGTAACCGAGACCGTGCCCGGCCACCGGAGAATAACAACTTCCTCTCTAAGTTGCTCCTTCGTTGCGGTTGCTAGTCGGGTGCGATACAAATCTATCCCGACGACTTCGTAGCCAATCGATTTCGCGATACTAGCCAAAAGCTGACCAGTCCTGACCATAATGCGCAAATAAGAGGCTTGGTCCCCAACGACGTAAGCCAATTGCGCTCCGGGGCGTAAGACTGAACGAAGATCGAGGAGATGCCTATTCATCCCGCCAAAGTACAACTGTGTGACCCGCGCGTATAGTTTTTCAAAACCTGAAGTCTTCCCAAGCTCAATTCGGCGAGCCTCAATGGCATGTGCAATCCGTTGGATTTCTTCGTGATCTCTCACCAGGCGGTCATCTGTATCGCTCTTATAAACACTTCGCGTATTCGATCTCACTAACATTTGCTTTAGCGAGCGCAGGTCTCCGTTCGTCTGAATAAATCCCAACACTACGGATTCTAGTCGCGTCGTTCGGGTGTAATCCTTTTCATTCGGGTAGGGTGGTGACGTAATAACAAAGTCGATAGAGTTCGGTTGGAGTATCGAAGCTAAATCCCTTGCGTCCGCCCGAAAAACTTTAGATGAAGTCTGGGCGTGCGACCGGAGAGTTGGCAAGTCATTTGCGATATTGCTCACAGCAGCGAGCCACACGCTAAGAACAGAAGCGTCCAGCTTTATTTCTCCAACCCCGACTTCAGGCCCAAAATGCAGATTACCGATTCTCGTTACCAACGCGTTAGCAAGAGCGAGCCGCTCGTGTCCAATAAAGTGTTCATCCACATTTTCCGTCAGTGTCTCCAATAGCACTAAGGTCTTATGCAGTGGCAGAGGGCTAAGGGGAAAGGAGTCCAGAGGGAAACTGGGACGGCGCTTTGTCCCTGTGTCCCTTTGGTCGGTGGTGGGGAGCGGGGCGCACGGGTGAACAACAAAACGGACACTAAACGAGTTAGAAAGGGTATCGTTGAGTAAAGTCGATTATGCTTGATTCGCCAATGAAATCAGGCATTATGTGAGTGCAATCGCGGCGGGAAAAGGCCGATTCTCACACCCGCCTCCAAATTTTGCGAGTGGTTGCCCTCGGCCAAGATCATCGAGATCCAACAGTTCACCCCCTTGGAGTGGGCCGGGTCATGTCAGGCTCGATCAGCGCAAGCCGCGTAACGTGGCTGATTGAAGCCTCAGCGTTGAGATTTGAACCGTACTGACCAGCCGGCCAATTCCTCCGCGCCGCTTTGAGTGCTTTCCATCGGGCGCGGTGCCGCCGCGATCCTCTCCGTCGTAAATATGGTTTTGAGCCAGGTTGCCACGGCCGCGGCTGGTCAAGGTAGTTCACGAATCTTTACATTGCGGAAAGAAACTTCGCTGCCGTGTTCCTGCAACAAAATATGTCCATCCGCCCATTCGCCGAAATCGGGGATGTTTTTGAATTTGCTTTTGGCAACCGCGTCGCGGAACGCAGCCGATCCGCGCTCACATTCCACGGTCTTCTCGCCGTTAAGCCAGAACTCAACGTGCCTGCCCTGCGACAAAATCCGCGCGTGATTCCATTCCCCGACCGGCATGACTTTTTTATCGGCGGGCGCGGGAATCAAATCATAAAGCGAACCCAGCGTGCGGTCGCCGTCGCGGCCCAGCTTGGCGTCCGGATGATGCGCGTCGTCGAGAATCTGAAATTCCATGCCGATGGCCGAGCCGACGGCAGCGTTCGTGCCGGTCGTCGGATCCACCGGCGACAGGTTGGGTTGCACAAAAATCTTGATGCCGCTGTTACAACCGATGGTGGTCTTGAAATCCGCGACCAGTTCAAAATTCGCGTAGCGTTTGCGCGTGATGATGTCGCCACCACCGGCGGACTCCTCACCGCCGTTTTCGCGGACGGTCAGCACCCCGTCGTGAATCTCCCAGCCCTTTGCAGGAAAGTCTTCTGACCTGGCACTGCGCCAGCCGTTCGAAGTTTTGCCATCCCAGAGCAATTGCCAGCCGTCGGCTTTTTCCTGTTCGGTCAGCGTGTTGGGCGCGGCGCCGGCGGAATCCGATTTGATTTCGCGGAGGCGGAGGTTGCGGAAGCGAACTTTCAGCCCGACCTTGTTCGGATCCTGGCCGATGCCGTGAACCTGTAAGCCAATGATACCGTGCAGCGTGAGGCTGTCATTGATCTCAGCGCGCGCCACGCCGTTCAGCCAGGTCTTGATGGACGGGCCGTCCGCGACGATGCGGAGCTTGTTCCATTCCCCGTTCTTGCTGATGGCGCGGCCCTGTTCGGAGAACGCCAGGCCCTGCTTGCCCGTTTCGCCATCGGCGGGAAACAGCCAGCCGCGCCGCGCCTCGTCGTAAATGCCCGCCGTCCACATCCGGCCGCGCGCCACGTCCATGTCAATTTCACACTGGTAGCCGTGAATGCGATCCGCGGCGACCTTGATTTCCTTGCCGTCAATGTTTAGCGTCCGCGCCTCGGGAAAAACCTCGCTGCGGATTTGCACGCCGGAATTCAGCAGGGGGTCGCACTGGTACTCCAGTTCCAGCTCAAAATTTCCATAGGGTTGCCGGGTGCAGAGAAAACTGTTACCCGTGTTGGAAACCGATTCGCCGGTCAACACGCCGTCTGCAACGGTGTATTTTGCCCGGCCGCTGTGCTCTTCCCAGCCGTCGAGATTTTTTCCGTTGAACAAGTTGACCCAGCCGTCCTGCGCCAGAACCGGCCGCGCCGCGAGCAAGGTTGCCATGATAAACGATGACAGGAGATTGCTTACTTTCATTTGATGAGAAGAATAATGTGGACAGGGTCAAAAGTCGATTCCGGCAGCGACTGATCCCTGGTTTCCGGCGGGACCGGCGGCGATCATCCCATTGACCAAATGAATGAAACCGGGATATTGTCACCGCACGGAGCCAATGCCGCCGGCCTTTGGTCCCGGCCCCGACTGGCGACGCGACTGCACCAAGCGAAAATGAGCAACAAACTTACCAGGCGGGACTTTATTAAGGGTGCATCTGTCTTGCCCTTTAGCGCCGCAGGCATCGGAATGGGGACCGTTTCGGCCATGGCCTTCGAGCCGATCAAAAGGGTGGGCGCCTCGGCGCTCAAGGTTTCTTGCAACGCCTACTCTTTTAACAAGCTGCTGAACGACCATCTTCAGGGCCGCGGCGCGGGCATCAGTCTGTTCGACCTCGCCGCTTTTTGCGCGAAACAGAATTTCGACGGCTTCGATGTCACGGGTTATTTTTTCCCCGGCTATGAGCAGGATGGCCCGGGTGTGCCCACCGACAAATATATTTTCGAGCTGAAGCGGCGAGCGTTCGATCTCGGTCTCGGCATCAGCGGCACGGGTATACGGAATAATATCACCGTGGCGGACAAGACAGCGCGCGCCAAAGACGCGCAGCGCATCAAGAATTGGGTAGAGGTCGCGGGCAAGTTGGGCGCGCCTGTGCTGCGGGTGTTTGCCGACACCCAGATGCCTGGGCAGACGTGGCAAACCGTGTCGAAGGGCGCGACACGCGATCAGGTGGAGGAATGGATCGCCGCTGATATTCGCGAGTGCGCTGACCACGCCGCAAAATTCGGCGTGATCATCGGCGTCCAAAACCACGGTGATTTTGTGAAGACCGCCGACAACCTGATCAGCCTCCTCAAACGCATTGATTCGCCGTGGTGCGGCGCCATCGTGGACACCGGCAAGTTCCAAGCGGCCGACCCGTATGCGGAGATTGCGAAGGCCGCGCCCTACGCGGTAAACTGGCAGATCAAGCAGAGTCCGTTGGGCGTGGAAGCCGAAGATGCCAGTCCCACCGACCTGAAACGATTGGTACATATCGTCCGCGACTCCGGCTATCGTGGCTATCTTCCGATTGAGACCTTGTCTCCGCCTGGCGGCGGGAACTATGATCCTTTCGTAGTGGTGCCGAAATTTCTCAAGGAACTTCGCGAGGCCATCGCTGCAACTGCGTAACTGAGCCAGCGTCGCCAGAAGCGGTGCGGTGTGAATCGTCATGAGGCGGACTGCTCAAGCACTCCTCTGTGAAGATGGCGGCTTGACGCGGATGAGTTTTTACACAATACAGGAATACGCAAGCAACAGAAAGGGTTATCAAATGGCTTTTGTCGTGACCGAACCGTGTGTGGGATGCAAATACACTGATTGCGTAGAGGTTTGTCCGGTTAACTGCTTCTACGAAGCAGAGGACCGTCTCTACATCAATGCCGACGAATGTATCGATTGTACGGCATGTGTTCCTGTCTGCCCCGTTGAAGCAATTTTTGCCGAAAGCGACGTTCCTGAGAAATGGAAGAGCTTCATTGAGGAGAACCGGGTCAAAGCGAGCCAGTTCCCCAATATCACAGTCAAAAAGGAGGCACTCGGCAGAGACAAGCCAGAGTGCAAAGCTGGTTACAAGAAGTAGCTGCCAGTTGAGCGGTCCCTCGATGCTGTCTGTGCCACCTCGCCTTGCCGTCGAACGCGTGGCATACTGACGGCAGAAACCCAACCTGCGAAAGGACGGTACATCATGGCCAGCTACATCGCATTGTTCCAGTTGACCGATCAAGGCATCCGCAGCGTCAAAGACACCACCAAGCGCGCGGCAACCATGACCGAAATGGCGTCGAGAATGGGCGCGAAAGTCGTGGACATTTTTTGGACGCTTGGCCCGTACGACGGTGTACTCATCGCGGAGGCACCCGACGACGAGACGATGACCGCGTTCGCGATCAAGGTCAGCTCGTTCGGCAACGTAAAGACGCTGACCCTGCGCGCGTTCCGTGCCAACGAGATGGATGGGATCCTGAGCAAGATCAAGTAGCGCAGCTCTTGTCCATCGCCCACGAATTGCCGCAAGCTCGAAGAGATACGCAGTTCCCGGCCCGCTTACATCAGCTCTTCGATCAATGCCTTGGCGATTTGGGGATCAACACCCAGTCGGCGGTGGGCCAACGGGCCGCCTTCGGCCAGGACAGGTTCGAGTTCGTCGAGCGCGGGGATCCCGTTTTGCCTCCAGAACAGGCCGACGGGGATTTCGTCACCCCACTGGCAAGCCCGCTCCATGGCGGCGTGGAAATCGGCCGGGTCGTGGCCGAGTTCTTCGAGGCTTTTGACGCGCGGCCGGAACCATTGGTAGGTGTTGTCCTTGTTGTACGTCACACACGGGCTGAAGACGTCAATGAGGGCAAAGCCGCGGTGTTGGATGCCGCCCTTGATGAGTTCGACGAGCTGTTTTTGCTGGCCGCTAAAGCCGCGGGCCACGTAGGTGGCCCCGCCGGCAAGAGCCAAGGCGAGCGGGTTGATGGGGCGCTCCACATTGCCGAACGGCGTGCTCTTGGTTTTCATGCCAGCCACGCTGGTCGGCGAACACTGGCCGGTGGTCAGGCCGTAAATCTGGTTGTTCATGACGAGGTAGGTCAGGTCGTAGTTGCGCCGCATGCAATGGACGAAATGATTGCCGCCGATGCCATAGCCGTCGCCATCACCGCCGGTGGCGATGACCTTCAAGCTGTGGTTGCCCAATTGAACGCCGCTGGCCACGGCCACCGCGCGCCCGTGGAGCGTGTGCATGCCGTAGGTGTTGATGAAGCCGGGCAGATTCGAGGAGCAGCCGATGCCGCTGATGACAATGACTTCGTGTGGTTGAAGCCCCAGTTCGGCCAGCGCCAACTGCAACGACGCGAGCACGCTGAAGTCGCCGCAACCGGGACACCAGTCGGGGTCAATCTTGCCCTTAAAATCCTTGGCGGTGGGCCGGGCACCCGGCGATTTGACTTCGGGGATTGCGGTCACGGGCGGTGGAGTCGAGGCGCGAGTTTCGGCTGGCATGGTGGTCTCCTTACACAATGTATTCGTGGACGGGCACGTACACCTTGGTGGTGCGAGCCAGGATTTGTTTCACGCCGTTGACGATGTGATGCGGCATGAACGGCTCGCCATCGTATTTGCGGATGTGGCCGGTGGGGACGAAGCTGGTTTCGGAGCGCAGGTAGCGGGCGAATTGTCCGCTGTAGTTGTTCTCCACGATAATGGTCGTCTGGCATTTCGACAGGGTCGACAGGATGTCGTCGGCATGCAGCGGGACGAGCCATTTAACCTGCAGGTTGTTGGCCACGATGCCTTCTTCACCGGCGAGTTTCTCGCACGCTTCACGGATAACGCCCTGGGTCGAGCCCCAGCCGATGAGTGTAACCGACGCTTTGGCGGGGCCGAACAGCTTCGGTGGTCCGATGAGCTGCTGCACGCCCTGCATCTTGCGCATCCGTTTTTCGTGCATGGCCTGGCGCTTGTGCGGGTGGGTGAACTCGTCGCTGATGAGCACGCCGTCTTCCTCGTGTTCATCGGTGGCGACGACATGGACGTAACCGGGCGTGCCGGGCAGGGCACGCGGCGACACGCCGCTTTCGGTGATCTTGAAACGCTTGTAGCCGCCTTCGGGCGGTGGCGTTTCACCGTCGCCGTTGCCGTGCCAACCGATGATTTCGCCGCGGTCAATCGGTGGACTGAAATTGAATTCGTTCGGCTCCACGCTTGAGCGGCCTTCGGACAGCAACAAGTCGGTCAGCACGATGCCGGGACATTGGAATTTTTCGACGAGGTTGAACAATTCAGTGATTGTGTTAAAGCAGTCGGGAATGCTCGTCGGGGCGACGATCACGCGCGGGTAATCGCCCTGGCCCGCGCCCAGGACCTGCCAGAGGTCGCCCTGCTCGGTTTTGGTGGGGACACCCGTTGCCGGGCCCGCGCGCTGAACATCAATACAAACCACCGGAATTTCCATCATTGCCGCCGCGCCGAGCGCTTCCGTCATCAGGGCGAAGCCGCCCCCCGAGGTGGCACACATGGCCCGACACCCCGTGTGCGCCGCGCCGATGGCCATGTTAATGACGCCGATCTCGTCTTCGACCTGACGGACCATGATACCCAGTTTGCGCGCGTTGCGAGCCATCCAGTGCAACACGCCCGTGGCCGGACTCATCGGGTAGGCGCAGTAGAACTTCACGCCGGCGGCGGCCCCGCCCATGGCCAGCACCTGGTTGCCTTCGACGAACGCGTAGCGCTTGCCGGTGTCGGGAAGGGGATTGGCGAACGCTTTGAAGTGTCCGGCGGCGTGATCGTAGCCCGCGCGCGCCACCCCGACGTTTTCGGCGATGACCGCATCGCCCTTCCTGGCGAATTGTCGCGCGAGGATGTCTTCGAGCAATTGGAAATCGATGCCCAGCATCTGGAGTAGCGCTCCGAGCGCGATGGTGTTTTGCACGTTCGGGATTTTGCTCGTCCCGGCCAGCTCACGAACCGGCAATTGGCACATCTGTACGCCTTCGTTGGCCGTGCCCGGCTTAATCTTCTCGCCGTCGTACAGGCACACACCACCCGCGCGCAGGTGTTTCAGATGGCGATTTACCGTGTCCTGGTTCAGGGGGATCAGCGCGTCGATCTTGTCACCCATGCTGCCGACCCGATCGACGCAGGCCCGCAGGATCAGGAAAATATGTCCGCCGCGAATGATGGACTGGTAGGCGTTGTACGCGTTTAGATGAAGACCGCGCCGCACAAGAATTCTGGCCAGAATATCTCCCGGGGTGGCAATACCCTGCCCAGCCGCGCCGCCGATTCCGACTGCAAAATCGATTCTGCCCATGGCTGCTCCTTCTGGCGAAGCGACAAGCCCGGATAGATCTTACAAACTGTTGCGTCGAATGCCGACCCGTCGCCTCAGCGCAACCCGATACTGCGTTTTTTCGGAGAAAAAGACAAGCACTAACCCAACCTTTATTGGTGGGCTGGAACCGGCGCGTCCATGTATCGGTCGGGCAAACCCCGTATGCAAGCTGCTCCAGGCTTTAGAAAATCGGATCAGGTTCGCTACGGCACCAGCCGCACGCGGTAGCGGCTGAACTGGCGTTCGAGCTCGCCGGATCCCGAGCCGAGAGGCTGTTTTACTCGGACTTCTTGGGAGACGGCGGAGGTATGGGTTTGGCGTAAGAGCCCGGACGAATCGTAACGGGGCCGGACTGCAACACCCCGGCGGCGTATTCCGGTTTCATCCTTTTTGACATGCCACCACGCTCCTTGCCGCTGGAGCCCTTGGGCGCCGTACGGAGCATCCCCTGATCCGCTTGTGCGGCTCCGAGAGGCGCAACCTTGGCGAGACCCGATTCGTAGCGAAGCTCTACCGAGCCAAAGCGAATGGATGCGCCATCCTTGAGTTTCACCGCCATGATCTGCTCGCCATTCACGAAAGTGCCATTGGCGGATTTGAAGTCGTGCAATTGATAATTGTCCCCGTCACGCACCAGAATTCCGTGTCGCCTGGAGACGTTGGTATCCTGGATGCAAATGGAGTTTTCAGGAGTTCGACCAATCGTGATAAGATTTTCCGTCAGCTCAACCGTTGCAGCGAGCGAAACCGGTGAGAGTATGTGTAGCTTTGGCATGGGCGACCCGATTCATATTGTAGCGAAAGCGTGCGACGGAGTCAATTATGAGCCGTGCTGACCGAGCGCAACCGTGGAAGGTCGCTTGAAATGACCTGCTTTTCGCGCGGTGCGGCAGTAATTTGTAGGGCAAGCGGCTCGCTTGCCGTCGTTTATGGATATGGCAGGCGGGCCGCCTGCCCTACAATGCAGAAACACATCGACGAAGCCTGAATTCAAACTGACACACTACCGGGCCCGCGTAGTGACAGCGTTTCCAAAAACCGCTCAAACCGACCCGGTTTCACCCCCGCAACTCCACTGACTGGGCCTCCATCTTCTTCCCCACCACCCGCAACAATGCCACACTGATCGGCAAATTGAACCGCCTCGGGCCGGCACTGCCCGGATTGAGAAACAATACGCCATTCCTCTGAACGGCTGATGGTCGGTGTGAATGCCCGCTGATGACAGCGGCGTAACCAGCCGCGGCAGCATGAAGGGAGAGATCATCAATGTTGTGGATGACGAAAATGCGAACCCCGTCAATTTCCAAAGTTCGGGTCTGGGGCAACCCTTGGGCCCAGATCCCAGCGTCGACATTTCCCCGAATCGCGACGACGGTGGCAATCTTCGCCAGTTCGTCGAGCACCTCTGGCTGGCCCACATCGCCGGCATGAACGATCAATTCCGAGCCTTGGAAAGCATCGACGGCTTCGGGACGCAACAGCCCGTGAGTATCGGAAATGACGCCAATGACGTGGAGCTGGTTCATGCGTTGAAGTCTTTGCGATGGGGCGGCGATCAACTGAAAACAAAGGCTTGCGATTTCAATTGTGCTTCCACTCAACAGTAAATCCAGTCCCGCTTCCCGTGAGAGTGGATGGTTGCGCGAGAGTCGTATTGCTGATGGGATCTTCCATCGTCAGGCCTTCATTCTGCCACGAACCGTCATCGATCGGGCCCTCAACGCCCTGAATGGTCGCCGAACACTCCGTGAAGCTCACCGTTCCGAAATCCGCCAGGGAAAGAATGCGGTGGAAAAACGGGGCTTCGACGATCCATTCCGCGGAGGTGCCTTTGGCGGATCGCTTCTTCGTGATCGAAAACCCAACGTTTTGCGTGAGGTTGCTGATACTGAGGACGAATTTGTTTTTGGCAATGGCCTGGACTTCCGCGCTGATCTGATCACCGGGCTGGACGGGAAACATCGTGAGCATGAATCCGGGCGCGGGGTACATCTCGAACCACGCGTAGTACACCGGTGCCCCCGCGGTCCAATCCTGTTCGGTGCCGATCTGTTCCACGGTGTTGTCGGAACTGCCATCGATTCCCACCCAGGTCGCCGACGCGCTATCCAGCGCGCCCGAGGAAACGACGGTCGGCACCCGCCACGACCCCCGCACATCCGTCACGGAATGCTTCAGGGGAATTGAGAGATCCGTCGCCGCCACGTACCCGGCCCAGTTGAACGCCTTGCCCGAACCGTGGCGGATTACCGGCGCGAATCGTCGCTGAGGGGCGGAAGACAAATCGTGGCGATCAACCAGAAACAACAGCCACACGGAAATGATCAGTAGTGTGAGTAAAGTGCGCGCTCGTGTCATGATTTCCAGACTTCAATGGTCGTTGATAGGAAACGCCAGAATACCACCCACGACCATGCTAACAAGCTGATTTCGGGCCTCGGCCCTCGCTCGGGTGCATCTTGACACTGCCACCGTTCGAGCCGGGGAAGATGCAGCCACTGCGTTCTGTCGCCCTACGGTGTAGCCGCGCCTCTATGAGGCGCGCTCCCCCACAGTTCATAGAGCCGTGGCTACACCACACCCAATATGGTGGCAGTGCCAAGATGCGCTCGCCTGTACCGTCACGCGCTTGCTGTCTCCATAAATTCAAGAGATCAGGCAATTCTGTCATCCCGCCCATCAAGGGGCTACGGCACCAGCCGCACCCGGTACTGGCGAATGGAATAGTTCATGGTGACGCCAACGTCCGTGTAGTTGGTTGTCGTGTCGCCGCTGACGTTGATGACGATCGGCCCGCTGATGTCGGCAAATCCGTTGGTGCTGTAATTGCCCCCGGAGCTGGCTTGAACGGCATTGGTTCGCACGCCCGCCGTTTTCCAGGTGATCACCACATTCGTACCTTGGAGCGCGATGGAGATGACGCGGAATACGGACGCCGGATCGACAGGATTGAGACCCAGCAAGAATTGGTTGGTATTACTGATTCCTTTACCCAGCGGATCGGCACCGGCTTGCGCCTGCGGGCAATTGGTGCAGCCGAAGTACGACATCTGCCATTGCTGGTAGGCCGACAATGGCACGGCCACCGCTTCATTGGAGTTGGTGCTTTCGGCGCCGGCATTGACTGCCGTGACGACATAATAGTAAGGCACCCCATTGGTTACACTGCCATCGGTGTAATTCGTATTGACCAGCCCAGCGGTAATCGTTGTGTAAGCGCCGCCGCTCATCAGGGCGCGTTTGACATTATAGCCCGTCGCACCGAACGACGCGCTCCAACTCAATGCCACCTGTCCGTCGCCCGCCGTCGCCGTCAATCCGGCCGGCGCGGCCGGCGCTATCGCCCCGCCAAACTGAAACCAGTTCAAGTTTCCAAGGCCGCTCGATCCACTGAAAACAGCATACAGATCGTGCAGACCGCTGGCGCCCGATACTGATTCTTGAATGGTCTGCCAGGTTTGCCAACCACCGGTAGATGGGAGCGCGAAGGAGCTGATGATTGGTCCGGTCGGGCTGTCGAGATGGAGCGCCAGGGTGCCGCCCCCATAACCGGCCTCGCGCACACTGACATTGGTGAATCCCGCTTCGAAGTTCACATTCCGGTACACGGCATAATCGCCGCCGTCAGCATACCCCACATCGTAACCGCCCAGCGTATCGGTGGTCGTCTCCGTCTGCAGGCCGAAGGTGGTGTTGAAACTCGACGCCTGGAGTTGTAATGCCACCGGAAACTGATAACCACCGCTTTGTGTCCCGGTCCAGATAAAGGTTACTCCCGAGTAGGAGGCGAGCGTATAGGCGAACATCTTGCTCCCCCACTGCACCTGAAACGTATTACTGCTGGTCGTGTCATTAAAGGCCACCAGCACCTTCGAATTATCCGGGTTCACAAAGGCGGCGCTGACGATCCCCGCGGCGTTCCCCGAGTAAACCCGGTAAGCGCCGGGCAGGACAAACTTACTGAAGTGTCCCAGGGTATAGTATTCAATATCAAAAGTAAGCGCGCCGGAGGAGCTGTTAATGGTCACCAGCGGGTTGCAGGTGCTGCAGCCGCCGTCGTGCGGACCATGGTTTTCGTCCAACGCGAGACTCCATTTGACATAGGCCCTGCCCCAGTTTCGCATCACCTGGGTTATCTCCTCGAAGTCGTTCTTGACCACGTCACCCTCCCCGACTTCGCCGGAGTGTTCGGTCAGGTAATCTCCTTTGGTGGGATATTGGTTGGCCAGGGTAGTCATGACTCCAGGCGTGCCGCCGTATCCGTGCCAGGCGATGCCCCCGACCCGGCTCGAACCCAGCACAGTGGCGTCCGACAAAACCGTGTCGGGATAATCCGGCCGGTCCCAGTTGTGGTCATAGACCAAAACCTTGGTGGTGATATTGCTCGCCGCCAGGGCCGGCAGAATGTAGTCGCGCAGGATGGGCAATTGATTGGTGGCATCCATGGACATCCCGGGATAATCACCGGGCACGTACAACGGTTCATTCTGCAGAGAAATGTAACGGATTGGAATTCCCGCTGCCTGATAGGCCTGGATATATTTGACGAAATACTGCGCAAAGGGCGAGTACATGTTTGTCAGCAGCGACCCGCCAACCATTGAACCCGAGGTCTTCATCCAACCCGGGGGACTCCACGGGTTGGCCATAATCGTGAGCTGCGGGTTGAGTTGCAGCGCCTGTTGAACCAGCGGAATAATGTCCGCTTGATCGTGCGCGACGGAAAAGGAAGTTAAGTTCGTGTCTGTCTGGCCGGACGGCAAGTCGTCGTAAGAATACTGAGAACGCGCGAGGTCCGATGCGCCCATCGGATTGCGCACGAAACTCACGCCGATGCCGTTGCCGCTGCGCGTGAAGAGGCTGTACATCGCGTTGCTCCGGGCCGAGGACGTCGCCACCTCGTTTAGCAGGTAACCCGCCGAATCCGTAAACGAGGCGCCGAACCCCTCCACTTGCTGGTAGGTCTGCGTTTCATCGACGAACACGGGATTGTTGCCGCCGCTGCCCGTGACGAACGTCACCGAGGCGACCGACTGCAATTTGTTGACCTGATCGTCGGTCGTAAGCCAGACGCTTACGGTTTGGGCTTCCGCTTCAGCGCCGGCGACCAACAGCAGAAGGAGGCATGCGAGGCCGAGACGCCAAAAGGGGGCCGTAGTGAACACTGATGTAATGGCTGCCAAGCTGTTGGACGGTTTCGTGGGTTGTTGTCGGAAAGCATTCACAACAAGTGATATCGATACCACAACTGACCGGAATTGTCACTCGCAATCTGTGGCCTAGGGTGAAGTTGGAGGGTAATTAGCCTGCGGTATCATTTTTTTTAAGATTGGGATTGACAAGACCGGGGGTTTTTGGTATCGATACCTCCAGCGAGTCGGGAAGTACGGTGTGACGGGTAAACCAAATCTAAAGGGAGAAGCGAGCATGAACAAAGTTCTATTGTTTATTGTTAGTTTGGTCAGCGCTGCCAGTTTGGCCTCTGCTGCCAATAATGTATCCTACACGGCAACAGCTGATCCGAATACTGCCCCGGATGCAGTCGATCAAAGTTCAAACCCAGTTGATGTTTGGACGTGCACATTTACCCCCGGTGCCACCGGCAGCGATGGTTCAGGAAGTTACTTCGGATCGCCGTTCGGACCACCGAATTTGGGCAATGCCTGGCAAATGTATAGTTATCAGAACTCCGGGACTGGAAATGGCGGAAGCGCGTTCGCCAACACTACGTTTGCCGGCGGAGCTTTGGCAATTGGACAGACGGTTTCGATCGGCTTTGAGATGCGAGCTCTCGACGCCCCGGGCGGTGGCACGAATTTGTCAATTAATGGGCAAGCCGGCCTTAGTTTGTTGAATGGCTCTGGTAACGCAATAACACTTGCGATTATTGGAGGTGGTCCCAACCATTATTATTATACCGATGGCGGATCCACTAATGCAAATGCGGGCCCCTTGGGTTATCAATACCAAAATCCGTTTGTTGTTGCCTTTACCGTTACAGGCCCGGGAACTTATAGCGCCATCGCGAGCAACGCGAACGGTACGGACAGTTGGAGTGGCACATTTGCCGGATCTCTTATTGGAATGCAAGTGTTCGATTCCAAAGGGGGCAATGGCAGCGATGTCGGATTCAATAATTTGGCGATTGTCCCTGAACCCGGCACACTCGGCCTTGTTATCGGCGGCTTGGTATTTCTCGGATATGCGTTCCGTCGTGGCGCTCGGCGCTCCTGAACGGCGTATCCGCCAGTTGTCGACTTGCAGCCCAATCCGACCGGCGTGTCGGGTTGGGCTGTTGGTTCTCGACGATGGCTTCATCACCCTTCGGTCACTCAAGAAGCGTTGACACGGGAATATGCGCAATGCTATTGGCTGTAGACATGCGGGACCACGAGACCGACAAGGTAACCATGGGCGACATCGCCCGCGCCAGCGGTGTTTCGCCGATGACGGTGTCCCGGGTGCTGAACAACAATCCATCCGTCAAGGAAGCGCATCGAAAACGAGTGCTGGCGGTGGCCAAGCGCTTGAATTATCACCTGGACATCATCGCGCGCCAGCTCCGTGCCCAGCACACGTTCCAACTCGGTGTCGTCGTCCCGTTCCGCGGGTTGGTGGGCACGTATTATTTCGGACAGATTCTCCAGGGGATTCAACAAGTCCTGACCGGGACGGATTACCATATCGCCCTGTACGACAGCCTGTCCGAGGACTTCAACGACATTCCCAAGTGCGTCAACCTCTGCCACGAGCGGCGGGTGAGTGGTCTGATTGTCGTCGCCCCGGGATTTAGCGCCAAGTTTCCCAAGACCTTTGCCAGTTTGAAGATGCCGATCATCGTGATCGGCAGTTCCCTGGGTCGACAGGCGATCAGTTATGTCGATGTCGATAACTACGGCGGTGCTTCCGTGATGACCGAACACCTGATTGGGCTGGGGCATACAAAAGTGGGGTTCGTCAGCGGCCGAGCCGACCTACGGGACGCCTCGCAACGCGAGTTGGGTTTCCGCAAGACGATGGAAAAACACGGGCTGCCGGTCGTGGAGGAATGGATCATTCAGGGTGAATATGAAGCCCGGAAAGCGTTTCAAGTTAGTATGAATTTGCTGGCCAAGAGCGATCGCCCGACGGCGATTTTCGCGGCGAACGACCAGATGGCGTATGGCGTCATCGACGCCGCCCGCATTCTGGGACTCCAGGTTCCCGAGGATCTTTCCGTCGGCGGGTTTGATGACATCCAGAGTTCGGCGGAGTTTGTCCCCGCGCTGACGACGGTCGGGCAACCTATGTTGGATCTGGGCCTGGTAGCGGCCCGCTATATTCTCGATGTTTTGTCCAAGCCGGGCACGGCGGTTCTACATCGGAAGCTGCCCGCCCAGTTGGTGACACGCTCGTCGACCGCAATGCTGAATCCGCACCGTCAATCGGTCACCTCCGCCGTCCCCTTGTCGAAGATCTCCCGCATCGATCAGGGCTGACCTGGTTTTCTCAGCGCGATTGCCAAGCGCTTCTTCGTACCCGCCGGAAACAAGCGTCAAAAAAACTGGAATTACACAACATTGTGGTTGACATACCCGGGGGAATTTGGTATCGATACCACAAGCTTAACGACAATCACGGGTCACGGGAAGGAATCAAGATTATGATCAAAAGAATTTCCTTTTGCGCACTTTTCACGAGGCGGATGGCTCGCTTCGCGAGTACTGGAAACCAAGCCGGGCGAACCGGTCTCCATGCGAGACAGGGGCTGGTAAAACCGTTGTTGGGCGGCATGTTGCTGGCGGCGTTGGTTCTGGCCTCGTCCTCCAGCCAGGCTACGCTAATTACGTACGAAGGTTTTGCCTACACTCCCACCGGCCCCCTGACCCTCGATGGACAGCCCAATAACGGCACACAAGCCTCCAACGGCTGGGACAATGTTACCTGGGGACAGTTCCTCGGCGGCGCGACAAGTTATACTGTCACCAACGGGAGTCTTACGGATCCCACCGCGACACTTTTCGCGCGTTCCAATAGTGTGTTTACGACAGGAGGATTTGCGGGACGCTTCTTCACGACACCGGCGAATTGGGCCACACCGGGCATACCCATGTACTTCAGTATCCTCATCCAACCGGCGAATACACCGGCGACGAATCATTATTACGGTCTGCAAATATTCAGCAACGGCGGCAATACCGGAGTCGGACACGATCTTTTTGCTGGCAAGAATGGTTCCGGCCTTAACTGGGGCCTCGAATACTCTACGAACTTCATCTCCGGCAACACGACCAGTACGGTCCCTGTCGACGCCTATTCCAGCACGCCGGCAACGGCGAACCAAACCGTCTTCTTGGTGGTGCGCGTCGATTTTAATTTCGGGTCCCCCGATGTTTTCACCCTCTATGTGAATCCGACGCCGGGTGGCGCCGAACCGGCCGTCGCCAGCGCCATACTAACCAATGATATTGGCACGCAGAACGGCCTCGCTCTGAACTCGGGCAATGGGGGCCACGCCTTTTTCGATGAAATCCGCCTCGGTGGGACCTTTGCGTCAGTGACGCCAACAACGTTTGCGGCGGACCCGAATCTATTTACCTATGAAGCGTTTGCGTACCCGAGTTTTGGCACGGCGACTCTCAATGGCCAGCCCACCGATGGCACACAAGGCTCGAACGGGTGGGACACTGTTACGTGGGGACAATTCCTCGGCGGCGCGAGTTCCTACTTGATTGGCCACGGTAGTCTTGCCGATCCCTCCGGCCAGCTCCTGACCAGCGGTAATTATACATACACCACGAATGGTTTCGCGGGGCGCTATAATGTTTACACGGGTCTGCCCGGGCATACGAATGCGATCCCGACGTACTACAGCTTCCTGATACGGCCTGACAATCTGGGTGCCACCAATAGCATCGCCTATCTGCAGATTTTCGGACAGCCGAATGGAAATGATCTGCTTGCCGGGAAGCTTACTGGAAGCACTTTCTGGGGGCTTCAATCTGGAACCAACCTGGGGCAGGCGTTTTCCACCGTGCAAGCTGTATCGAACCAAACCACGTTCCTGGTGGTGCGCGGCAATTATGTTCAGGGTGGCGCCTCCACGTTCCTGCTCTATGTAAACCCGATGCCGGGCGCACCGGAACCTGCCACACCGGATGCGACGGTTTCATTCAATATCGAAACTCAGAATGGAGCTCGCTTTCAATACGCAGAACGGGGCCGCGGCCAGCTTCGACGAGATCCGCGTCGGCACAAACTATGCCGATGTCACGCCGGCGGTAGCGGTGGTCGCGAATCCGTTCGTCATCACGTCGATCCAGCTCCTGGGCGGTACGAACGCGGTGATCAGCTTCACCACAACGTCTACCAACGTTTATAGCGTGGAGGCGAACAGCGACCTCGTCACCGGTACGTGGACCACGGTAGCCAGTGGCATCCTGGGAACTGGCGGGATTGTCCAAAGTACGAATGCGGTGCCCCCCGGCACCTTGATGAAGTTCTATCGTGCCCGGCACCCCTGAACACGGCAATGACGATGTCGTGGCAAGAAACCGAAATGTGGAGCGCAGTTGTGATGGACAGAAAATCGAACATGCAACAATTAAGCCTCGTTCATGACCCGGTGAACTGCTGCTCAACTGCGCTCCAGCTTCCTTGCGTATTTTCCTCGGCAATCGGATGCAGACGCAACCCGTAAAGCATAATCACAACAGGATTCCCGGGGGATCCGTCGATAACACTTCCATGGATTCCACCATCGCGCCCAGTAAACTCACGGATAAAGCGCCACGCGGCCTTGGCCGCAATCGGGCCAGTCGCAGCTATTCCTTTCCCAAGACCTTTGCTTGGGGAGCGGCCACGGCGGCGGCGCAAATCGAAGGCGCTGCCCTCGAGGATGGCAAGGGGGAGTCAATCTGGGACCGGTTCGCCAGGGTGCGGAAGATCGATGCGCCGACGATCGCGTGCGACCACTATCATCGCTATCGCGAGGATGTCGCCTTGCTGCGGCAACTCGGCGTCGCCAACTACCGATTTTCCGTCGCGTGGCCGAGGATCATTCCCCGGGGTGACGGTGAGTCGAACCCCAGGGGTTTTGATTTCTATGATCGGCTGATTGATGCGCTCCTGGAAGCCGGTATCACACCGTGGGTAACGTTGTACCATTGGGACCTGCCCCAGACGCTCGAAGAGCGCGGGGGCTGGCGAGTGCGTTCCACACCGCAAGCCTTTGCGAAGTACGCCCAACTGGTGGTTCAGCGCTTCGGTGATCGCGTCAAACACTGGATGACCTTGAACGAGATCCTGCGTTTTGTGCCCTGCGGGTATGGCTACGGTTGTGATGCGCCGGGGGCGACGGAATCAGCTGCGGTCGTCAATCAGGCTTATCACCACACGCTTCTGGCCCATGGATATGCTGTCGAAGCGGTTCGCGAGTATGGCGGCAAAAGCGCTTGCGTCGGTCTCGTTCACAATCCGCCCGCTCCGGTACCGGTAACGGAAACGCCGGGGGACATTGCCGCCGCGCGCACGGAGTATACGCGGCACACCGCGCAACTCATGGGGCCGTTGTTCCTCGGTGACTACCCGGCAGCCTTTCTGGAAGCCGCCGGTGCGGACGCGCCGCAGGTGGCGTCGGGCGATCTGGCGTTGATCTCGCAGAAGACGGACTTCCTGGGATTGAATGTCTATTATGGCGACTTCGTCCGTGGGACGGCTGACGGCCAGGTGGAAAGGATCGCCCTTCCGGCCCAGTATCCCAAGGCAGACATTTCCTGGCTGAACATCACGCCGCAGGCCATCTATTGGGCGATCCGGCACGCCCGCGAGGTGTACGGGGTGTCGACGTTTTACATTACCGAAAACGGCGTGCCCTATACGGATCAGGTCCAGCCGAACGGAGAGATTCATGACCTCGGTCGTCGTGAGTATTTGAGAAACCACTTGATTTCACTGCATCGCGCCATCCAGGAGGGATTTGACGTTCGGGGCTACTTCTTGTGGTCACTGTTGGACAATTACGAATGGGCGGAAGGATACGCCAAGCGGTTTGGCATTGTGCATGTCGATTATGAAACGTTGCGGCGAACGCCCAAACTCAGCGCGTATTGGTATTCGAAAGTGATTGAATCGAACGCCGTTGTGTAAGCGTTCAGACATAGATGATTCAGAACGACCAGATGATCATGAGATGGAGGCAGGACATGAATGAGAAACATGACAAGCGGACGTCGGCATCCACGACAGGAAATTGTCGGCGAATCGGCTTTACGTTAATCGAACTACTCGTGGTCATTGCCATTATCGGTATCCTGGCGGCGATGTTGTTGCCCGCGCTGAACAAGGCGCGCGCGACCGCCAAAAAAGCTTCCTGCCTGAGCAACGTGAAGCAGATCACGTTGGCTTGCATCATGTACGCGGACGACAATGACGAACAACTGCCGATTGGCATAACCTACAGTTGGGAATCGCCCACGTATCTCAAAAATACCGACGGTACGCTGGTAACCAACTTCTATCAGGACGTCATTGCCCCGCAAATAGCCAATATCCAGAATCATATCTCCCAGGTTTTCAAGTGTCCGGCGGCGAGGACATTGCCGGCTGCGTATGGCACCGATCTTCTGACGCTCACGAACGCGACCGATTATCGGTACAACAGTTACGAGTCGTGCCATAATCCCAACCAGTTTAATTCGCCCGCCCACGGTTCACCGCCAGGTCGCCGGCTCAGCAACGTCGCCAACCCCTCGGCCGCGGTCCTGCTGGCTGACGTGGTGTTTCCGAACTGGCCGGCGAGCATTTTTCCGCACGATGGGATCAACTGTGGGTTCGTGGACGGCCACGCGGAGTGGGTATCGACTCCGAACTACTTTGCGCAAGTTACCCCGGGCGGCGGCGACAACATGTACGCGAAGTTCTGGACCAAGGGCTGGCATTAGTGAAATGAATCGTCGTGGAAACTGGACAGTTGCCTTGGGATGCCTGCTGGTTCCGGCGGGCGTTGTCTCGGCCAAGGTTGCGATTCTCGATGATGTCGTCCCTCCCGCGCTGGTGAATCCCTCGTTTGAAGATCCGGGGAACGCGCCGGACCGGGCGGCCGGTTGGGGACGGTGGGGTCAGTGGATGAATCGCGAGGAGGGATGGACGCCGGTCCACAGCGGGCATTGTCTCTTGGGATACCATCACTGGGAAATTACCGATGCGAATACATCGGGTATCTATCAAGATGTCGAGCACGTGGTCAAGGGCACGGGGTACACGTTCGGCATCTACGCCAATCTGGACAAGGCCAAGAACCCCGCGCGTGACGCGTTCACAATCGAATTGCGGCTGGAATCGACCGTCGACGGTCGACAGCAGATAGTGGCCTCAAAGCTTTACAGGGTGGCCGACCTCGCACCAGATCGTTGGGAGAAGCTCGCCGTCTCGGGCGCTCCCGCTAATGCCTCGTTACGGGTGTTGGTGATCGTAACGCCGTCACCCCAGAATGGGACACGCGGGGGAGCCCTCAGATTCGACGACGCATTTCTCGAAGTTGCTGGTTGAACTACGTTTGGACAACATCATGAACGTTTCACGACGAGCGTTTGCAAGGTCTCGCATTGAGGAGGGCCCTTACCAAACGATGCCACTACAATCGTCTATCTTTCCTGTAGCACGCAGAACAATAGGGAAATTGATGAACCGTTCAAGATTCGGCCTGGTCGGAGCTGTGATTGCGAGCGCGCTCGTTTGTTCGGCGAGCGCCACGACGCCAGATCCGTTCCTGGCGGCCAACGGCCTCAACATCCGCAATGGTCACGGTGCCGGCGATATCGTCCCGCTGCACGGCACGAACCTCGGTGGTTGGCTGCTGATGGAAAGCTGGATGTGTCCCATGGATTCGTCCGGGCTGCCGGACCATTACTCCGCCGTCCAGACGCTCGTGAACCGCTCCGGGTTCGGGGTTACCACGGAGGAGAGCCTGATTCGGACGTATCAGGACACGTGGATCATGACCAATGACCTCGACAATATCCGGGCGTTGGGCATGAATCTGGTGCGTGTGCCGATCATGTGGACCGACCTCCAGCGGCTGGATGGCACGTGGCGCGCCGACGCCTTTGACAGGCTCGACTGGGTCGTCAGCAACGCCTGGCAACGCGGAATTTACACACTCCTTGATTTGCACGGCGTTCCCGGCGGTGTAAGTTCGTCGCAAAGCGCCGGCGTGGAGAACCTGAATGCCTACTGGACAAATACCGCCTACCAGACCCAAACAATGCTCATCTGGTCCAATCTGGCTGCTCATTACGTGGGCAATCCCGCCGTGGCCGGGTACGACTTGATCAATGAGCCGTACGGCGCGCCCACGCAAAACGCGATCTGGGTTGCGTACAATAGCCTGTACCAGACAGTCCGGGCCGTGGATCCCGATCACATCATTATGATGGAGGGAACCTGGAGCGGGACCGGTACCACCGGTGAGCAATTGAACTGGCAGTGGGATGTTCTGCCGGCTCCCAGCGTGTACAACTGGAGCAATGTTGTTTACCAGATGCACGCCTACGCCGGTTCAAGCAGCGCTGTACAAGGAGAGGTCAACAAGCAAACGAGCGACTTCCTGAACCATCAATCGTGGAATGTTCCGGACTTCATCGGGGAGTTCCAGGGTTATGGCACCGGGTCGGCCTGGCAATACGCGGTCACGCAGTTCAATGCGAACGGCATCAGCTGGGCCAATTGGGCCTATAAGGCCATCAACGGCACGGTCGGGGATTCCTGGGGCATTTATGACCCGGTCAGTAGCAGCAGCCCCAGCAAACCAAACCTTCAAAGCAATTTATCCAACATCATTTCCAATGACTGGTCGCAGTGGAAGACCGCCACGGCGTTCGGGATAACTTCGTATCTCAAGCAATATCTGGGGGAACCGCTCGCCGTCGCGGATTCTTACACCGCCACGTCGGGTGTGACCTTGGCAGTCAGCAGCGGCTCGGGAGTGCTGGCCAACGATCTGGACATCAACAACGGCCAGTCCGGCATTCGAGCTCACCGCCGTGTTGGTAAACGGTCCGACAAACGGTCAGTTGACCCTCAACCCGGACGGATCGTTTTCCTACACCTCAACGGCCGGCTTCAGCGGTACCGACACGTTTCGTTACAGGGATTACGACGGGTACGCCGATTCCGTGAATATTGTGACCGTAACGATTCAAGTGACCTCGGCCGGAGTCCCTCCCGGCTGGAGCGATGAAGACATCGGATCACCCAGCCCGGCAGGCCAAGGTCAGTACAGCTCCGGCACGGGCATTTGGACGATGTCCGGCGGTGGCGGTTCAGGTATCGGAGGCACAGCGGATGAATTCAACTATCTCTGGGAGGATTACTCCGGCGACGGCATCCTGATCGCCGAAGTGACTTCCTTACAGAATACCGATCCCGCCGCCAGGGCGGGCGTGATGTTTCGGAGCGACGACAGCGCCAGTTCCGCCTTTGCCGACGTGGTGATCCTCCCGGGCAACATCGTCAACTTTGAATGGCGTAGTCACAATGGCGCGCAAGTCAATTCCGTGCAGGTAACTGGCGTCGCGGCTCCTCTCTGGGTGATGCTCATCCGCAGTGGTGGCAGCAGCTTCTCCGGGTATTATTCCACGGACGGGACCAATTGGGTGCAGATCGGAACCACGCAGATAGTCAGTGGATTGAGCACGGTTGTTCTGGCCGGCCTGGCGGTCACTTCTCACAGCGCCAGCCAACTCGCCACCGCAACCTTTACGAATGTCAGCGTGGCGCCGCCGACGGCCTGGCAGCAATGGCAGACGCAGTATTTTGGCAGCATCATCAATCCCCTTGCGGCACCGGACGTGGATGCGGACGGCGATGGCCAGTCCAACTTTGAGGAGTTTCTGGCGGGCACGGACCCGACCAATGCAGCGTCGTATTTTCACATCACCTCGATCACGCCTCAAGGCAGCAATCTTGGTATTGCGTGGATGTGTGGCGGTGGAACGACGAACGTGCTGCAGGCGGCCACGAGCGTTAACGGGACGTATTCCAACGTCAGCCCAAACATCATCATTGCGGGGAGCGGAATCACAACAACCAATTATCTCGATACGGGATCACTGACGGTAGTGAGTGGGGGAGCCTCCGACAATGCCTCAGATCCCGCGTACACCGGGGGCAACTTCAACGGGGCCAATGGGGGCACTGGATTCGGGCCTTGGGTGGTTGGTCCCACGAACAATACGAGCAACGCCCTCTGGTTCATCGCTTCATCGACGACGAACGGAGTTAACCCTTCTGGCGGGATCGACAGCGCGGGTGGCAAGTCCTGGGGTTCTTTCGCCAATAACGGCGGGACGGGCACCGCCGTCCGTGCGTTTTCTGCCGGAGCGCTGGTTGTAGGCCAGACCTTCACGTTGGACATGGATAATGGGTACGTCGAATCCGCGGATAGCGTGGGTTTCGATCTGCAGAACGCCTCTGGGCAGACCCTGCTGGAGATTAACTATATCGGCATGAATCCGGGAGGGAGCTACGGCTCGATTGATGGGACGGGAACGCACAGTCTGGGGGTTCCCTACACGGACGGAGGAGTGCATATTTTGATCACGCTGACATCCGCGACGACTTACTCGGCGAGCTTGAAGCCCGCGGGCGGATCGACGGTGAATGTCACTGGGACGCTGATTAATCCTGTGGGGGGCCAGGGGATCAGCCAAATTCGGTTGTTCGACAACAACGTAGCGGCGGGCAACGCGGGCTCGCATTGGGATGTGTTCTGGAATAACTTCAACGTGAGCAGCGTGACGAACACCGTGAACACTGGCGTCCTTAACGCCGCCACCCGTTACTATCGCGTGCTCCTCGTGCCATAGCCAAAACACATCCGAATGATAATCGTCAGAACCTGCGCACGATGATCGCTACGATTTTGCTACCGACTTTTTCAGTCACGGCACAAACTTCTCGCCACGTCACCCCGAACGGCTTCGAGAATACAGGCGATTCAAGCCCCTATGGGGACGCGTTCGTAAAGAAGGGCATTCCGTATATCGCCAATCCGCACCCGCGCCAAACCTTCGACCTCTACCTGCCCAAGAACAAGCAGTCAGGGCTCAGTACGTTGATTTTTTGGATACACGGCGGCGCGTGGATGCTCAGCAACAAGGACTGGAACAACGTCAAGTACCTCGTCAAACAGGGCTACGCTCTCGCCAGTGTGGACTATCGCTTGAGCGGGGACGCCATATTTCCGGCGCAGATCCGGGATTGCAACACGGCCCTGAATTTTATCCTTGCCCACGCAGATTCGTATGGGATTGACCCCGAACATTTCGTTGTGGGTGGCGCTTCCGCCGGTGGCTATCTGGCCCTGCTCCTGGGATTGGCGCGAAACGAAAAGGCGTTTGGCGCCGACCCATCGCTCAAACCGTTCGCGATCCTCGATTTTATCGGGCCGACCGACCTCACCTCCCTCCTTGACGAATTGGGCCCGGGACACAGTCACGACGTGCTGGAAGACGCCCAACAACGTCTCCTGGGCGGCCCGACGAGTAATCATCTGGACATGGCGCGCGCAGCCAGCCCCATCGCCTACGTAAATCCCGGGAATCCGCCGTGTGTTAATCTTGCACGGTGACAAGGATGATCTGGTACCCTACCAGCAAAGCGAGCGACTGCATTCACGGCTTGACCAGGCCGGAATAAGAAATCAACTGATTACCGTCAAAGGCGCGGGCCACGACGGTCCGATGTTCGAGACACCTGAAATTCAAGAGAAGGTCATCTCTTTCCTCCAGGAATCGGCCGGAGTGGACGCTGATGATCCTTCTCTAAAGCGAGTCGCGATTGTTGCGGCGCTGGTCTTTTCCTGATGTTATCGCTCTCCGCGTGGGGCGCCAACGCCGACATCCACCAGACAGACGGCACTTCCACCGCTCCACGCCAACGGTGGGGCGATTGTGGATGACCACGGGCAGCCGGTGATTCTACGCGGATGTAATTTGGGCAACTGGCTACTCAATGAACTGTGGATGATGGATATGGCGCGTCCGGACGATCCGAAGGACCACTGGCAAATCGAAGAGTTGCTACAGCAGCGCTTCGGTGCCGAGGAGAAGGAGCGTTTGCTCGCCCTCTACCGGGAGAATTGGATCAAGCCGCGGGATTTCGACATCATCAAGTCGTGGGGTTTTAATGTGGTGCGATTGCCTTTCTACTACGACCTGCTCGAAGACGATGCCGCGCCAGGGCAGCTTCGTCCGGACGCTTTCAAATGGTTGGATCGCGCCATCAATATGGCCACAACGGCGGGTGTTTATGTGATTTTGGACCTGCATGGCGCGCCTGGAGGCCAGAGCACCGACCAGTGTACCGGACACGGCGGCCAGAATAAGCTCTGGCTGCCGGAGAACAGAAAGCGGACAGTATTTCTCTGGAAAGCAATGGCCGAGCACTATCGCGCCAACCCGACCATTGCCGCCTATGATTTGCTCAACGAACCCTATGGCAATCACGGAGATGAACCGTCCGACTCAATGCTCGTCACCACCATGGACGAATTGATCCATGCTGTTCGTGAAGTGGATCAAGAGCATTTGATTTTATGCGCGGGATCCATTCGGGGAATAACGATGTTTGGCGCTCCCGCTTCGCGCGGATGGAAAAATGTCGGTTACACGGAACATTTCTACCCTGGCCTGTTTGGCGGCGTGCCGGTAGTGGAAACACACGCCCGGTTTATCAGTCTTAATTTACGGGCCAAGATGGCGTTGATTCAGCACTGGAAGACGCCTTTCCTGGCTGGAGAGTTTAATGTGGTCTTCGATAAGGCAGGCGGTCCGGCCATGATGCGGCGCTATTATGACATCTTTGCCTCGCATGGATGGGCGGCCACGATGTGGACGTACAAGATGGTCAAACACCAGGGCGGAACGTTATCCGGATAATTGGTATATGGTGACCAACCTCGACGATCTCAAGATCCCCCACTTCCGCACGGATACCAAGGAGGAAATCGAGAGTTTCTTCCGAAGCCTCGGAACAATGGAGTATGCCCAGGACGACGAATTGCGCAGTGCGCTGACAAGCAGCCCGCCGCCCGCCCTGACGCTGCAGGAGTACCCGTTTATCTCCGGCCGGCCCCGCAGGATCGTTTGCCGGTCGATTGGGAGGGTAAGGATTTGGGCGAACCGTTTGTCAAAGGCGGCCAGCGGGTTCTGGCCAAAGATCAGATGGAGATTTTTGGCGCAGGGAGCGATGTCTTCGAGGGCAACGATCAATGTCGTTTCGTTTCACAGAAGGCAACGGATCGCTTTGAACTAAGCGCGAGTCTTGCCCCGCCGGTTGACACCCACATGTACGCCAAAGCGGGGCTTATGTATCGCACCGGTCTCAATGCCGATGCGCCGATTGTCATCGTGAATTTGATTCCCGACGGTACGTGCACGTTCGCGTACCGGCGAACGGCGGGGGCGCGCATCACTGAAAACAGCCTGGCGCCTGCTGGGCGAACACACAGCATTCGTCTCGTCCGCAATGGCGTTCGGTTTGAGGCCACCGCTCTCGACGGTGATGGCCAATCATTGGCCATGCAGTCCGTCGATCTACCCGACCTTGCCAGCATAAAAGGCAATGTCGGCCTTTTTGTTCTGAGCCACGAAGCTTTGCTCCTCAGTAAGGCGACCTTTTCCAATATTCAATTCCACTAATCATCACATGAAAACTGGACCGCATCGTACAGACTTCGGTGAACGCCGTCCGGTACGATCCGGGGTTTTCGGTGGATGCTTGGCTGATTATCGCCAGGATGGGGAGCAGGTCAGTAAATAAGTATCGAATGGACAGTGATCGATTCTCGCCCCGCCTCCAATTTCGTCTAGCGTCTTTTTCTCTTTGAGGAATTTGCCCGCTTACGCTTTCGTCCAGGTGGTTGTCTGCCTCGCTTCCTGGATGTTGTGCCCTGTCGCCGACTGGAAGGCTTTTTCTTTGCGTTCTTGGCTGTTCTCTTCCGCTGGTTTCTGGTCTTTGCAGTCGACCGCGTGGACTTGGTGCGCGTCTTGCCTTTCGGTTTGGCCGTTGCAGTTCTCTTTACTGCAGGTGCCTCTTTCGGTCCAACTGAAGATTCAAGCCGACGCCGCTCCACTCCTCTTGACCTTTGTCAGATGATTTGGATTCTCGAAGAAAATCAGCAGCCTGTGGGCGGGAGTGGTTCGAATGAATGGCAACTTGCTGTCATGGTTTAGCTCGGCGTCCCAGACCGTCTGGTCTTCTGTATAAAGCTGCTCAATGCAGCGTCAATGCCGGTTGAAACTGTTCCTCCGGAAAATGCCTGGCCATGAGAGCCAGCACTTGTTGGCCTTCACTGGTCTGCTCCAATTGATCTTTATTCACCATGACATTTACCCCTTTCGCTTTTCCCGTAGGCGAAATCCGCTGTCGGCTTTTAAATCTTTAAGCGGCAGTAGTTAGCGACAAACCAGCAACACGACGATGACGATAACAAGAAGCAAGCCCGCCCCACCTCCAACATAAAAGAAACTGCCCAATACCGTGAAAAACAGGAGATCCATGGTCAACCTTCTTTCAGTTTCGATGGCAAATCATTTATCATCGATTTACCCCGAATATATTCCCTTCCTGCCGTACTCAGCTATGGGGCTGGAACCTGATATTCGATTAGGTGATTTCCCTAGCGAATAGGCCCGGTCAAGATTCTAAAACTGTCATGAATAGTAACGTCTTAGCGGTGTGGAAAGTCTGCCAATGGTCAGCGACTGCTCGATTACGCGCTGAGGTACGGTGCTCGTGGCATCGAAGCATACAATTTCCGGCCTCAAGCGAGGCGATGACAATTCCGTTCTGCAAGAGGATACGATTGTTGGAAATCGATGGAATGCGCGGGCCAGGTGTCAGAATCCCAACAAGGTTTAACGATCAGCGGCGCTCAATCAGGATCAGCGCCTCGTCTTCGGAGGTGTTGCGCATGGCCCTAACATTCCCGATTGCTTCCGAAAGAGCAAACTGTTCGCCACTCACGCCACCAACGAAATGACCTCTGCCACTTCGCCGCTCGCTTCCAGGCGGCGATAAACGCGACCCAGATCGAACCACGAAACCTCCAGCGATTCACGCTCCAGCAGCCGCCGAAACACTACGCCATAGCGGCGCAACAGGACGCGGGCAAACATTGCTATTGCCGCATCACGATTTGCGCAGGCGTATCGTCGGGATGGAGATCCGAGGGTAAGGCTTCCAACAGGGTCACCGCCCGGCGAATTCCACTCGTGATTGGTTGTGTCTCCGCTTTCGCTCACGTTCCCGAATGAGCCCGCTCTGTATCCGGGAAAATCAAAAGGGCGCGTAACACTTCAGAACTTCGCGGTCACCCAACCTTGCGTCACCAGTTCACCCAGGGCTTGTTGGACCGCGATGCCCAAAGACCGGTTCTTCGAACGATTTCTCCAAAGAACAGGGCGCCCGACTCCAGGAATGCCTTCAGGACCAACTCCGTGTCCGCCGATAATTCCGGCAGAGGCATTTCACGCAAGGCCGTCCAATGGGATAGATGGTCGCGCGCGAACAGGGAAATAGGGCTTGATCGCAAAGGCGCAAAAGCGCGGATCATCCGGCCATGGGGCGCCGACAACCTGCCCCAGCCGATGCGTCCAGTAAAACAAAGCCGGTCAAGCCATCGGGCTGATATTCCTTCACTCGAAGCGCGAGAATGGCGGGTTCCCACGCGGCCAGCCGGCGGATTCATAACCGTCGAGTAATTCCAGCACGCATTCCGTGCCTTCCGGTTCCTTCAACGCGATGATCGGTGTCCGCTCGCTGCCAGGCTATCAGGAAGCGCTGAAAATCCGTCAGGGACACCGGCTGTATCTCGGCCCGCAATCGATTGAGGGTGAGTCGATGGATGCGAGCCAGCAGTCGGCGGCTGCACCATTCGAGCATCGCAGCGCCCGGATGGAATTTCCCGCGCAATACAAATCCCTCCGATTCGAGCGCCAGCAAAGACCTATCAATTTCGCGCTTGGGCAATTGAAAGAAATTCACCAGGGATTCTGCGGTAACGGGACCCACCACTTCCATCCGTCCGCGCACCAACTCGCGCACTGCGTCTTCCCGCTTCCAATGGCGGTTCAGCTCCGATTCTGGCGGATGCAACAGTGGTTTGACAGCCAGCAGGATAAACCTCGGCCACCATCGGCAAGCGCTCCGCAGCGATCCAAAACGAACGGAAATTCAACGCACCGGCGCGCTTTTCAACGGCAAGCTCCTTCAATAATGAAGCCGCTTCCGGGGAACATCTGACCGCTTCGTCTTCGGTCATGACACCCAGAAGCAGGAGCGCTTCATGTAATTCGTCGGCATTCGTCGCGCGCGGCCACGCCTCCTGGCAGACGTGCTCGATCGCCCTCGGCGTCAAGCGCCCCGAGACCATTTTCCATCGTCGACTCGGTCGCTCGCCGGGTATAAACGGCTTGCGTGCGACGCTCTTCCAACGGCGCATTATCGAGAAAGGCGTAGGGTCGCGCGTTGAGGATCTCATGTGCCAACAAGGAGGGTTCCGGTAAATCACGCGCCAGACAGCGCACCTCGTGATTTTCAATCCGACGCAATAGCGCTTCCAAAGCTTCGATGTCCATCGCCTCTGTCAGGCAATCTTCGATTGTTTGTTTTACCAGTGGGTGGTCGGGGATCTCACGGTCCCCGGCGATGTTCTCCGAGGCAGGCGAGTTGATCGGGAAAAACAGCGGCCAGCAGGTTTTCCGATTCCATTCGTTGCAAGGGAGCGGGGATTTTGTGGCCGCCACGCTGACGAGGCAGCGCCAGCGAGCGCGTCGCATTCCAGCGCCAGCGAATCGGAAACATCGGCGCGTCCAGCAACGCCTGGATCAACAGTTCCCGCACTGTTTTGCTGTTCAAATACTGAAAGACTTCGTCCAGCGCGAACGAATGTTGCGTACCCAACGACAAGACGATGGCATCGTCTGTGGCAGCGGCCTGCAATTCGAAGTTAAAAGACCGGGAGAATCGTTTTCGGAGCGCGAGCCCCCAGGCGCGATTGAGCCGCGCCCCAAAAAGCGAGTGGACGACCAGTTGCATCCCCCCGGATTCGTCGAAGAACCGCTCCAACACAATTGTATTTTGGGAAGGAAGCACACCCAGGGCTTTATACGCGGCGCTAAAATAAAGGGCCATTTGTCGGGCGGCGGATTCTGGAATATTTGTTTGGTCTATCAGCCAGTAGGCCACAGCCTCTTCGGGCTGGCCGGCCCGTTCAACGACCTTTTGAATATCTTCTCGAAGCTCGGAGACCGCGTGGGAAAGCTCGGCGGTTCGCGCCGCTCCTTCGCCCAGCCAAAAGGGGATTCCCGGCGGCTGGCCGTGCGCGTCCTCAACCCGGACCGTGCCGGCGTTAATCCCCAGTATTTTCCAGGAGGCGTTTCCCAGTTGGAAAATATCTCCCGCCATGCTTTCCACCGCAAAGTCTTCGTTGACAGTACCCACGAAGGTTTCGCTCGGTTCAACCACGACGCGATAATCTGAATTATCCGGGATGGCGCCGCCCGAGGTGAGAGCGGTCAACCGGGCTCCGCGTCGTCCGCGGAGGCGATGATTGATCTCGTCGTGATGGATCAGCGCGCCGCGCCGCCCTCGTTTTGTGCTGAAACCCTCCGCCAACATCCGCACCACTTGATCGAATTCCTGCCGGCCAAGATCGCGGTAGGGGTACGCCGACCGCATCAGTTCATACAGGGCCTGCTCATTCCAATCTTCGGAAGCAGCGGACGCGACAATCTGTTGGGAAAGCACGTCCAGCGGCTTTTGTGGAATGAATAAACGATCCAATATGCCCTGCTTTACGCAATGGATCAGGGCCACGCATTCGACGAGTTCGTCACGGGTCAAGGGAAACAAACGTCCCTTGGGCACACCGCCCCGCCTGTGCTCGGCTCGACCTACGCGCTGTAGAAGCGTGGCGATGGAACGCGTTGTTCCAATTTGACAGACGAGATCGACAGAACCGATATCAATGCCCAGTTCCAACGAAGAAGTGGCCACCAATGCCTTGAGTTCCCCTTGTTTGAGCCGGTTCTCCGCGTCCAGGCGGAGCTTCGCGGAGAGGCTTCCATGATGCGACGTTACCTTGTCCTTGCCGAGCCGCTCGCAAAGTTGGTGCGCCACGCGCTCGGCCAGCCGTCGCGTATTGACGAAAACCAATGTGGTGCGATGCGCTTCGATCAGGGAAACCAGTCGCTGATAGACTTCGGCCCAAACTTCATTCGACATGACCGCTTCCAAAGGCGACCCGGGAAGTTCGAGAGCGAGATCCAGCGCGCGCAGATGTCCTGCGTCAACAATTGCGCAATGCGGACCGCCATTTTGGTCAAGATGGTTTGTTCCGACGAGGAATTTGGCAACCTCCTCAATCGGTTTTTGGGTGGCGGATAGCCCGATTCGTTGTAGGGGTCCTTCTACCAGCGCCTCCAGTCGCGCCATGCTGAGCGCCAAATGCGAACCGCGTCGGTTCGCCACCACCGCGTGGATTTCGTCCACGATAAGTGCGCGGACGGTGGCGAGCATCTTACGACCAGATTGCGACGTGCAGAAGCAAGTACAGGGACTCTGGCGTGGTCACGAGGATATGGGGAGGCCGCTTCGCGATAGCTTGGCGTTTCTTCGCGGGCGTGTCCCCCGTACGGACTTCCGCGCGCACTTCGATATCCTGGCCTTCCGCGTTTTGAATCGCCATCCGGATCGCCGCCAGGGGCTCCTCCAAATTCTTGTGGATGTCGTTGCTGAGCGCCTTAAGAGGCGATACGTAAACAATGTGGGTTTCATCCTGGAGCGTTCCGTTCAGGCCCTTTCGAAACAAAACGTCCAACGACGCCAAAAACGCGGCAAGTGTTTTACCGGAACCCGTGGGCGCCGCGATCAGGGTATGTTGCCCGGATTGGATGGCCGGCCATCCCTGGCTCTGGGCTTCCGTGGGCGTCCCGAACTTCCCCTCAAACCATCGGGCGATCGCTGGATGAAAAGTCCACCGCTGCATTGGGCATTGTACTCCTGGTGAGCCCAAATTTCAAAATACTCGCGAGTGGCACTGGAATACTTCCTGAGCGCAATCTGCATTGTTCTCCCAGCAAGCCGTCCACTAACCGTCGGTTCCCATTCGAGTAGCATCGACGAACTGTTCGGTGTTGTCGTCGATCGCGCGGCCGTGACGGCCCAGCGACTGGTGGATGTAGAGTCGTTGCGGCGTTGGCTTGGCGGTTGGCGCAGGAGGTAATCCAATTTCATATCGGACTGGTAGCTGATGATCGGCCATTTGCAAACGCGAGTCGTACACGCTGTTGAACTTCCACAAAGACTTGAAAAAGTTGGTTTGGCCGCGCATCAGGTGACGCGCCACAATTCCCGCCACCGATTTCAAGGAAGCCAATCCGAGATGTTTCTTATTGAGCACCTGCTGGGTCTTGACGAGCTCCGCGTAGAATTTCTCCAGCGGCAGACGGGTGGGGAGAACCGCGTGCTGAATATCAAAGAGTCGATAATCGCGCGTGGTCAATCGCCGCGATTCCGTATGCCAGGTTTCCGTGCCCGGATAGGGAGTATTCACGCTGATGTTCACAATTTCCGGGACTTCCAGACACCATTGGCGAAGAACCGCGAAGCGGTGCTCATCCCAGTCAGGATCGGCGATGATGTTGATGGCCACCATCAACCCCAGGGATCGCGCGTATTCCAGCGCTTCAAAATTATGGCTGAGGCTCACCCGTTTGCGATATTTCTTAAGCCCTTCCGCATCAATGGCCTCCAGGCCGAGGAACATATATTCCAGCCCAATGCTTTTCCAGAACTTGAAAACTTCCTTGTTGCGCAAGAGGACATCGCCGCGGGTTTCCAGGTAGTAGCGTTTACGAATTCCCTGGCGGGCGATGGCTTCGCCGATTTCCATTCCATGTTCGGAGTGAATAAAAGCGACATCATCGACGATGAAGACCCCCGGCTCCTTGACGCGCGCGAGATCTTCGACCGCGCGGGCCGGGCTAATGGTGCGGTAATTGCGGCCGTAGAACGTCCACGCGCTGCAAAAAGCGCAATCCCACGGACAGCCGCGCGAGAACTCAATGGAGGCGCAGGGATCGAGTATTCCCAGGGAAATACTTTCGGCGATGCGGAAGAAGATCTCGCGCCGGCAGTACGTTATCGAGATCTTTTACGAATTGTGGCGGCGGTCCGCATCCCTCCCGGGTAACAACGCCAGGAATTTGAGAAATGGAATGGCGATCCTGTTCGATCGCTTCCAACAAAGCGGGGATTACCGCCTCGCCTTCACCTTTGACGACACAATCAATCGCGCCATCACCGTGCTCGAGGAATTCTTTCGCGATAAAGGACGCGCTGTGCCCTCCCACGAGGACGAAACTATTCGGCAGCCGGAGCGCGGCGAGTTTACATAAATCAACGATCTCCGGTACATTGGCGAGGTAGTTGCAAGAGAACGCAATCACATCCGGTCGCCATTGATCGAGGAGAGTGCCATACTCTTTGTGGGTTGCGACCTGTAAATCCAGCAAACGAACTTCGTGTCCGGACCGGCGGCAACTTCCCCGATCAATTCCAGTCCCAATGGTTCCAAACGAAGGAAAACCCTGGTGTACATCAGGGCGCTGGGATGGATAACGAGGAATTTCATGAGGTTTCTGGCAGCAATTCAAGATGCCGTGACACGGGATTTTGTCAGCAAAAGATTTGGATTCGGCAGCGACGATTTTTGGAACCACTGGATGGAATCAAGGGCAATCGCTTCCAAGGGTGTGCGTGCGCTCCACCCCAATTCCCGCGCCGCTTTCGAAAAATCAAACCACTGTCGTCGTCGCGCATGCGCCGCTGTTTCCCGACAAATCCACTCGCTGCCGATCACCTCGCCCACCCGCGGCGAGTGTGATGATGGACTGTGGCAGGGGGAAGCGTGGGGCCGGGCGTTGGGTCAAGCGTGCCAATAACTGAAGAAATTCATCGAGCCGCACATTGTGATGACCGAGTAAATAGCGCTCAGCCGTTCGACCGCGTTCCGCAACCGCCACGATCCCATCCGCCAAATCCGGCACATGAATAAAATTCAACCCCACGCGAGCACCGAAAGGGAACCGGTTCCGCAAGTAATCCTGTACGATTCGCCCCGTCGGTGTCGGCCCCTCATCTCCCGCACCCAGCGGGCTGGTTGGCTGGCAATGGTCAGCGGCAACCCGCGGCGCGCGGCTTCCAACGCAAGCAGCTCGGCGCGCCACTTGGAATGCCGTTACGACTCTCGTGCGTCGACATTCGCCGGAAAATCGCCCTCGGTTAGTAGTTCGCAATTGCCTTCCAGCACACCGCAGGAACTTACGTGCACGAACTGCTGAATGCCATTTCTCTCAGCAGCCTCCAGCAGGTATTTCGTGCCGGAAACGTTTGTTTCCTCGTTCACCCGTCGCGTCTTGCGCCCAAACTGAAATGTTGCGCCCAGATGAATTACCCTGTCACAGCCTGTCATCGCCCTTGCGACACTGCTGGAGTCGCAGAGATCTCCGCGCGCAATGATTACTTGATCTCCAAATAGCCGTCGGGCCTTCTCGGGCGCGCGGCAGAATACGCGCACCCGCGCGTCCAGGGAGAGTAACCGACGCACCACGTGGCGGCCGATAAAACCGGTAGCGCCTGTGACTAGGAATTGGCCTGATGTGGACATTGCCGAAGTTGTTCTCCCACCATGCTCTCAGTTTCACAAAGAATAGGGGCTCCTGGAAATAAGAACAACTGGAAGAACTCCGAAATTTATCTCGGAAACTCGCCTAGATGCCCAAGTCGGAGTCAAAGATGGAAGAGACCACCTGCCAAAGCCTGCATCCGGGTTGATAAACTCTGCCCTCGAGTGTTACCTGTATTTCACAGGCCACCGCCCCTGATGAAACCATGTTTTCAAGGAACTGGCTACCGGTCCCCCGTCACCCGATTCAGCAAAAGTCGCAGTTCTGTTTGTAGTATTTCCCTAGGTGGCGATGGGGCAGGTGTCCGATTGTCTGAAAGCGCGTCGTTTCATATCTTGAAAGAGGAAGAAGCATTCGAACAGATTGGCGCGCCAGTGAACAAACCAAAACCGAAGGCGATATATCATTTGATGGAGGAGACTGCAATTGCCTGCTTTAAGAATGGCGTGCCGCGTCTGGGCGCTTCCCTGTCCTATTACACCCTCTTTGCCATCGCTCCTCTCTTCGTAATCGCCCTGGCGGTTGCCGCTTTCGCTTTTGGGCAGGAGGCAGCGCGCCACGAATTGTTCGGACAGTTGTCTGCGTTGGTTGGGAAGGAAGGGGGACAAGCCCTCGAAGCGGTCATTGCGGCCGCCAATAAGCCAAAGGCCGTGCACTGGCCACAACCGTGGCGGTTGTCATGTTATTCATCGGCGCCACGGGCGTATTTGTTGAATTGCAACAAGCCCTCAATATCATTTGGAATGTCACGCGAAGGCCGCAGCATGGTCTCAGGCGCTTGATCAAAGACCGAATGCTCTCCTTTTCTCTGGTGCTCGGGATTGGCTTTTTGCTTTTGGTGTCCCTCGTTGTGAGCGCGATGCTCGCTGCGCTGGGCGGGCTGCTCAATGGCATGATCCCCGGTGAAGTCCTGATTCTAGGGGCAATTAACTTTTTCATCTCACTCGGCGTCATCACCATCCTGTTCGCGATGATCTTTAAGGCCCTCCCGGATGTGTCGATTGCCTGGAGGGACGTTTCCGTGGGCGCATTCCTCACGGCCGTACTCTTCAATGTTGGAAAGTTTCTGTTTGGCTTCTACCTGGGAAGAAGCGGAGTGGCTTCGGCGTATGGGGCGGCCGGGGCATTGGTCATTGTTTTGTTATGGGTCTACTACTCCACGCAAATCCTGCTCTTTGGCGCCCAGTTCACCCGTATTTATGCAAACCGGTACGGTTTACACGCCAGGCCAGCGTCCGGCGCGAAACCAATCTCCCATTCGCGAGCAACGCAATCGATTCCCTGAACCGTCATGGACACAAACACAACCCAGCAAATCGCGTTTGGCTTGGAGGGGCCTCCCTGGTTGCGGTGGGAGTTCCTGGGCAACCAGGTGTGGCAATACTTGGTCTTTTTTGGATATGTGGTCGCGGCGGTCGTTCTGTCCAAATTAGTGGACATCCTTTTACGCCGCGCTTTCAAGACCTCTGGTCAACCTGTCAAGACCGGGATTACTGAAAGACTTTTGCGGGTACTCCGCATTCCCCTTAAGATTACGGTGTTTATCTTTCTGCTGCATTTGGGCGTGCGACCCATGAACAAACCGACTTGGCTGCAAGAATATCTGGACCACGGGTTCGGCATTTTGATTGCGATTGCCATCACGTATGCGGCCGTTAAATCCGTCGATTTCGGCTTTGAAATGGCCCGAGAACATCTGCGGACCCGTGCGCGCCGCACTCAGGACCCGATTCTGCTTCTATTGGAGAGAGCGGCGAGAATTTTCGTCATCGGCGTGGCGATTCTCGTCACAGCGGACAACAATGGAATCAAAGTTGGCGGTGTGCTTGCCAGTGTCGGACTTACAGGCCTGGCGGTGGCCCTGGCTGCCCAGGAAACACTTTCCAATTTTCTCGGTTCCATTGTCATTCTTACCGACAGCCCATTTTTTGTTGGCGACCGGGTTAAAATCGACACCTTCGAGGGGACCGTCGAGCATATTGGAATTCGCAGTACGCGACTCCAGACTGCCGATGGAAATATCGTCACGATACCCAACCGCACGGTCGCGGGCACTGCCGTGATAAACTATTCAAAAACCGCGCAGCAATTAACTTCGCAGGGACAATGAAAAGCCGAACGGTCAAATCGGCGATCCTGAAAATCATTTGGCTGTTAGGAAGGCGCCCTATGCAAGAATTCGCCTTTGTCCAATTGTCGACGACCCAATAATAATCCATAATCCGCCGCATTGCAGCCAAGGAGAATTTATGATGGCAACAGGTGGCGATACAGAGTTGGCGGTTCGGGTAGCAAACCGACCCGGTGCTGAAGGTCGAATTTTGTCCATGATGGCGGACAACAGTGTCAATGTTCTGGCGCTGTGTTCCTACAGCGCCGGAGATCAATTGGTGGTCTTGCTCGTCCCGGACAAACCGCGGCTGGCCAAGCAGGCGCTGATTAGCACCGGGTTTGATTGCCGGCTTAATTCCATCGTGACCGCGAAGGTGCAGAACCGGATCGGGGCCCTGGCGGACTCGGAGCGCAATTGAAGGCGGCTGGTATTGAAATCCTTTACTCGTATGCCTCGTACAACGAAACCGGGGAAATTTTTGTGGTGTTCAAAACCAGTGACGACGTTCTGGCGCATCAGACCTTGGAGGAAACCCGCGAGGGCCCCGCGAGGGCGCGCATGCAGGATGCCGCTTAAACCGATTCGCCGGTGTTCGCAGGAACCCTCACTAGGAAAAAGCCTCAAGACACCTGCGGTCTTTACCTAACAGACAGTCAGCACACCAACCGATTGCGTAATCGTTGAAATGAGAAGAGCATTATCACCAACAGCCCATGAAGATGACCGGCCTACGGGACGATGTATTCGTCGCGGTGCGAGTGCGGCGGGCGCGGCTTGTTGTTCTCAGCTTTCCATTGCTACTATTGGCCTTTGAAGCGGCGGCCCAGTCGCCGGCGACGGATCTGTCTGTGGATGAGTTGGTAAAGCGGACGGCCGCCCACGAGCTGGATGCATCAGTGTTCCCGGGTTACTATCAATATAGTCTTGAAGAGCGCACCGCGCGCGGTCCTGAAACCCACGAAGTCATTGAAACCCGAAGCTGGACGATTGAACGCCTGGTTCTTAAGAATGGGCGACCTCTCGCAAGGGTGGAGCAGGAGCGAGAGGAACGGCGTTTGCGGAATCTTTTAACGAGTCCGGCGCGGCTTCAAGCATTTCAACGGGAACAATTGTCGCGTAAGGAACGCCTGCGAGCGTTCATCGCGGCGTTTCCGCAAGCATTTTCCTGCCAGTATGATGACGCGGCGCAGGAAAATCCGCCCCAGGGATTCGTTCGGTTGCGGTTTCATCCCAATCCCCGGTTCATTTGCCGCTCATGGGAGTTGCGACCGTTACAGGGAATGGAAGGCACTTTGTTAATCGAGCCCACGGCTGCGCGTTTGGCGTGGATGGATGCCAGGTTCTTCCGGGACGTGGATTTCGGCGGAGGACTTCTGGGTCGGATTGACCGCGGAGGGACGTTCCAATTTGAACAACAACCTTTGGGAGACAATCATTGGGCGATCACAACCCTGGCGATGCATTTCAACAAGCGGGTGTTCCTGGCCAATATTCGCGTGGATTCGGTTACAAAAACGAGTGCCTTCCGCTGCGTACCCAAAGACATGAGTTTACAACAGGGGGTGCAACGATTGCTGGAGCAAACTCAACCAACAGTTGCCTTGCGGGAGTCAAAACAGCCCCGATAGGTTTTTTCCACGCGACCGCTTTCGAAGAGTTTCAACCGCGGCGATCCACTTCAACCGGGGGCTTTGCGGAAGTTTCCCTGACTGTCAGATGCGACGGAAGCAGCACATCCATGAGGCTTTCGTCCTCTGAATCGGCGCGCTTCAGCAACAGTTCCGCGGCGGTCACTCCGATTTTTTCCGGGTCGGCATGCGCGCCCGTAATTTGGGGATGTTCCTCCACGCAAACACGCGTGGCATCCACGGCGACCACGCTGATTTCTTCCGGCACATGCCATCCGTTTTGCATCAGGCAATTAATCACCCCGCGGGCCATCAAACCGTTGGCGCAGATCCAGGCGGTGGGAAAATTCTTGCGGGAGATTTGTTCCAGCATGATTTCCCCGGCTTTCCATCCACCGAGGCGGTCGCCAAGCTCGACGTTCATCGTGAATTTGTCAGCCAGTTTCAAGTCGTGCTGACCCAGGGCCTCAATCAATCCGGCGCGGCGGCGAATATTATAATGAAGCCCCTTGTCGCCGGCGACCCAGGCAAACTGGCGGTGTCCCAGTTCCGCCAGATGAGCCACCAAAAGACTTAACGCCTGCTTTTCGTTGGGCATCACCGAATGGCAGATTCCAGGGTAGCTCACGGATATGGCCACGAGATTCGGCTGCACCGCTTTGATGGCTTTCAGGAATTTCTCGTCCACCTGCCCGAGAATTGCCAGGCCAAAGACCTGGTTTTGCCGGAGCTTTTGTTGCACGGTGCGAACGCCAAGATCATCTTCCGATCCCAAAAATACCGAGTGGTAACCATGCGCCAGCAGGCCTGCATGCAGTCCATGTTGGACATGGCTGAAGAAATTGCTCTGGGTATGCAGCCGCAGCCCGCTGCGCAATATGAACCCCACGTTTGTAACCAGGGCGCCGTTGCCGTTCAACTGCATGCCCTTGGGCCGGTATCCGATCTTGAGCGCGTGGTCCCAAATCCGCTGGTAGGAATCCGGGTTGATGTTTTCCCGCTTCCCGTTCAGAACCATGGAAACCAATGCCTGGGAAACATTCAGGTCATGGGCGATGCGCTGTTGCGAAACAGTCTCCTTTTTCTTCACGGCAAGGAATTTAGTCCAATAACAGGGCGGTTGAAAGGAGAAAGTGCCGACGGCTGCGCCAGTTTATAATCTTTCCACTTGCAAGTGGGCCGAATACTTGATAAGTATTAAATGATGTCGAACCATCGCGCCATTGTTGCCTTGAGTGACCTTGAGGCCGCCGATTTTCTTCCCGGTCCGCTCTGGGAGGAATTGGAAGAACTCCTGCCCGGATACCGCCGTATCCGCCTCCCGTTGACCGGCGCGGACGATTGGGAGCGACTCTGGCGCGGGTCTCCGGCGGACATTCTCATTTCCGCGTGGCAAACGCCCTCCCTTAACTCCACTTTGCAGCCGGCGGATTTAAAGCCGTTACAGTACGTTTGCCACCTGGCGGGCACCATTCGCAAACTTATCCCCCGGGAGTTGATCGAGCAGGGGCTGGTGGTCACGAATTGGGGAGGTTCAATCAGCGCGACCGTTGCCGAATGCACGCTGATGCTGATCTTGATGGCTTTGCGGCGCGCCTCGTACTGGGCTGTGGCCATGCATCGGGACGGGGCCTGGAAAGACGGGAACACCTACACCCAAAGTTTGCTGGGCCGGCGCATAGGAATTCATGGCTTCGGCTCGATTAGCCAGTGCCTGGTCCCGATGCTGCGGCCGTTTACCTCGCAAATTCAGGCCTTTTCACCGAGTATGCCGGACGAGATTTTCTCCAGCCATGGCGTGAAACGTCTGGCGTCGCTGGAGGAGTTGTTTGCCGAATCGGACGTGGTGGTGGAGTTGGCCGCGGCAACGCCGGAGAATTATCATATCGTGACGGAAAGTCATCTGCGCATGATTCCCGAAGGCGGCGCGTTTGTAAACGTGGCGCGCGGTTGTGTGGTGGATGGCGACGGACTGCTCCGTGTCGCACGCGAAGGTCGGCTGCAAATTGCGCTCGATGTTTTCGAAGAAGAACCGTTGCCGGTCAATTCACCCTTGCGCGGATTGCCGAACGTCACGCTCCTGCCCCACCTCGGCGGGCCCACGCGCGACCGGCGTCGCGATGCCGGGGCGTTCGCATTGAAGAATCTTCGGGCCTTTTTGCGCGGGGACCCACTGGACGCCGTTGTGACCTTGGAGGTTTATGACCGATCCAGTTAGCGCCAGCGGCCTTTCGTGGGGCGCGTCGACCCTCGGTTGCGCGGAGTTCTCCCTTCCGGAAGTCTGCGAACTTCTCAGTGAGTTTGATCTTCACGAGCTGGAGGTTCGCGCTCTGGACGGGCGTGTGGATTTGCCGCAATGGGCGGTGGATGCGGGCTGGCCGCACCAGCGGGCAACCGCATTGCTGGCGAAGCATCAAATCCGACTCCGTGTCGCGGGCTCTTCCTTCAAACTCGTCGACAACGATGGGAAGTCCCGGGCCGAGATGTTGGCGTTCTGCCAGTGGGCCGATTCCTGGGGCGCGCCGTACGTCCGCGCTTTTGGCGGCGGCACCTGGGGGCAGCCGCTAAACGAAGCGGATTACGAGCGAGCGGCCCGGACGGTTGCGTGGTGGCAACAGGAAAAAAAACTGCGCGGCTGGCGGGTTGAACTGTTGCTCGAAACGCACGACGGATTCTCCGCGTCAGCCCCCTGTCGCAAGCTGCTCACCCGATTGCATGAACCGATCGGCATCATCTGGGATTCACATCACACCTGGCGGCTCGGCGGCGAAGCGCCGCGCGAATCGTGGTCGCAACTCTCCCCGTGGATTCGTCACGTTCACATCAAGGACAGCATTGCCAAAGCCTCAGCGCGGCATCCGTACACGTACGTTCTACCCGGTGAGGGCGAAATGCCACTGGGACAAATCGTCGATCTGCTTACCGAGCACCGATTCGCGGGAGCCGTTTCGCTGGAATGGGAGCGTCTCTGGCATCCGTATCTGCCGCCGTTGCGCGAGGCGTTGACGCGATTGGAAGCCCAGCCGTGGTTTGTGACCTCTGTGAAAGCTGTCAATGAACACCAATCTCCTGTCATCGCCCGTTAATTCTCCCGCAACAATTCCGTATGTTCCCGTAAATACGCCAACGGTGGGCACTTACGAATGGTGGCGTTCCGCTGCCGAAGATCTTCTTGTTCCGCTGGTTGCGCTGATGAAACCCGGCAAGGCGGATTTGCCATTACGCGGGCAAGCCAGCAATCATGGCGCGCAAGCCGACCGCCTCGAGTCCTTTGCCCGCCCGTGCCTGTTGGCAGCCCATTGGTTGGTGAGCGAACCGGGCGCGGCCGAGAAACTTTCCCGCAATGAGGTTGCAACATGGTTCCAGCGCGGATTGGTGATGGGCACCGACCCTTCCGGTCCGGATCCTGGGGGCCAACGGCCAATCACCACCAGCACACCGTCGAAATGGCGGCGCTGACCCTGGCACTGCAAATTGCCCGCCCGTTCCTGTGGGAGCCGTTGTCGAACCGGAGCGCGAGCAGGTGGCGCGGTGGTTCGCCAGCATTCGCGGTGCGGGGTTGCATCGCAACAACCACATGTTTTTCAGCGTGATGACACTCGCCTTCCTGAATCAGGAGGGCTTTGCCCGGAGTAGCGACGCGCCCGTGATCCGCCATTTGCTGGACGTGCTCGAAAGTATGGCGCTGGGCGGCGGATGGTTCATCGACGGGATGAATGAGACGGTGGATTACTACCAAGCCTACGCCTTTCATTATTACGGACAATGGTGGGCCAGACTTTATGGTTATACCGACCCCAAACGCGCCCGCCGTTGGAAAGATTGGACCCGCCAGTTTCTTAAGGATTACATCCATTTCTTTGCCGCCAGTGGCGAGAATCCTCCGTTCGGACGGTCGCAATGCTACCGGTTTGCTGCCTCAGCGCCGTTTGGTCTCGCGGAATTTTGCGGCGTGTCGGCGGTGCCGCCAGGGCAGGCCCGGCGAGTCTGCACGCGCAACCTGGATTTCTTTCTCCGTCGCCACCCGTTGCAGAAGCAAGGGGCGTTGTCTCTCGGCTGGACCGACGAATTTCCGGAAGATCACCGAGGCTTACAGTTGCGCCGCCTCCGCGTATTGGGCCGCGAAAGGATTTGCCCCGTTGCTGCTGTCATCCAAACACCGTTTTTGGCAGGCGAAGGAAGAACAACTCCCGTCTGAAAAATCTGATTTCCAGGTAGCCGTGCCGCAAACCGGATTGGTCGTGCGCAGTCATGACGGCGAAATCGAGGTCTTGAACAACGCCAATGGGATCAACGTGGGCAACATGGAGTTCGGCACGTGGAAATGGGGCAAATTGAGTTTCCGCTCCGGCATCTGTGGCGAGCTCGCACCGTCCCCCACGCGTTATCCACTGGACGCGGCGCTTACGGCAGAATTCGCGAACGGCTCGATTTATGGTCGTCACCAATGTCAGCCCATTGCCGTGACAGCGGATCATTGCGCGTCGGTGTACGGTTTGGGCGACCGGTTGAGCCAGAACCACGCCAGTGTGGAAACATATGTCTGGTGGAAGGGGGGCTGGCAGTTCCAGTGGCATCGCGTGCTCGCTTATCAACCGGCCATCTTTCGCCTGGGCACGTATAGTTTGCCGCTGAAAGATGCCGCGCACCGCGAACTGACGATTCCCGGGGGTTTTGGACGCGCCCATACCGCTGAAGTAGGCGTGGCCATCCAGCCATTGCTGGGTTTCCCGCACATCAAGGCGCACGAGTCCGATCCGGAACGCCGCACGCACATTCTCGCCTGGCATTCGCTCATTCTGACGGCGGAAACGGAAAAGATCGACGGCGAGCAGCACTTGATGGCCCTGGTTGCGGTTGGGAGGACCGACAAGGAACGCACCCCTTGGAAGGTCCAGTCCAGTTCCGAGGGGAAACTGACGCTGCGCCATCCGGCGCTCGGTGAATGGCATCTGGTACACCCCGAATTACCGCTATTGTCCGCCATAGGTTGACAATTTATTAGTCCGCTTGATAATTATGATTCTCCGATTGGCCGATGGTGGAGGACTTGACACGCGGCAACGGGCCAACCTCTCCACCAAATTGATGAATTACCTCCTGCGGCACGGGAAACGCTATGGAGAATTGTTCGCATGGAGAGATTCGAAAAACAGGAAAGAATTCGCTTGCATTTCCCGGCGGGCCCCCGTTAATATTTATAAAGATAGAAGACCGGGAAGGCTCGTTCTTCACGGCGGGAATCGTAGACGCGCTGGTTGGCAAAGCGCTTGGGAACCCAGGAGCAATACTGATGCTCCTTAAACGGCAAGGGATGGATAACATGACTCAGTTGCAAGCTTTCACCCGGATACCTCGGAAACCAACTCCAACCCTCCTTGCAGCCATCATGGCTATCGGATTGCTGGCCGGTGCCTCGCGCGGTCTGGCGGTCACCATGACCTGGACGAATGGGAACGACGTTTGGAGCAGCCCGACTGCCTGGACGACCAACCAGGCCACCGGCATTGATCCCGTTGGGCTAACCAACGTCACTTGCTCGGCGGGCGATGTTTCCAACGTCACCGCCACCTGCGTCGGCGGCACGGGTGGTTTCCCTGGAACGGGTGACACGGGTATGTTCACGAACCTCACGAATCCCAACGTCACTGTCACCAGCTCCACGAACCTCAGCGCCCTGGTTTTCTCGAATGCGTTGGTCACGATGAGTGCCGGCGTGTCGACGTTGACCGTCACCGGCGCACTCAGGATTGCGACCGACGGTTCTACCAGCGCGACGCTCTATTGGGGGGGCGGGACACTCGCCGTCACGAATGGAGGCCCGGCTAATGTCCAAGTTGGTACCGGCAGCAACTCTTTTGGCGTTTTGATCGTGACCAATGGAACGGTGATCTATGACCAGAACACTCCTCCCAGCGTAAGTTTCACAGCTTTTAGCATCGGCAGCGTTGCATCGGCCGGCAAGGTCGTCATCAGCGGTACCGGCGTCGTCACGAATCGCCTTGGAGGGCAAGCCACCTTGAACATGTGCGGCAGCCCCACAGCGACCAGCCAATTGATCATTACCAACGGCGGCAAGCTGTTTGGGCAAGGCGCAACGCAGTGCAAGTCGAACAGTCTGATCCTCGTTTCGGATCCAGGCAGCCTTATATCCAACATCGACACGGCCCCACTCACCGGCAACGGTGTCATCACCATTGGGAGTGGCAACCTGGCGGGACCCGGCAGCCTGTTGATCGTCAGCAATGGCGCGACAGTATGGGGGCAAGGTACGATCTCCTTCGGCAGAGGCGGTTCCTTTAATACCGGGATGGTCTGCGGAGCGGGGTCTAAATTGATCGCGGGGCCGACCGGGGGTTTCGTCATTGGCATCACAGGTGGCGCCGGCAACGCTCTGGTTGTTTATAACGGCGGATATCTCAACTCCGGCGGCACCTTTGAAGTCCCCGACGGTGCTCCTTGTCCCAGCAACTCATTTCAAATGGGCGGGGTGGGAGCGATGAGCACCGGCGTGGTGGTCCACGTTAAAAATAATTCGGGCTCACTGTTCGTTCGATCATCGTGACGAACGCGGTGTTGACCGCGCAGTCAGATAGAAATCGAGGGGGGTCCCACCAACACCCTGGCTGTCTTGTCCAACGGGACACTCATCTTCAGTAATCAATTTGCCGCGTCCGCCACGTTAACGAATGTCCTGATGGTCGAAAGCTTTACCGCTGGCGGCGGCAATGCTGTCACAATCAACGCGGGCACTATCAACGCCGTCAGCGGCAGCAACATCTCCCAGATCGTCATTGGATCCAGCGGAAGCCCGGTGCCGCCCAATGACCATTACCAACGGGGGCAAACTCCTATCGGAATTGGTCGAGATCGGTTCTAGCAGCTCGTATAATACCGGAGTTGTCGCCGGGGTTGGATCGGTTTGGTCGAACTTCACCGCCGGAGTCAGCTATATCAACTCAAATAAGATAGCTGTCGGTGTCGGCAGCACGGTGAGTGGCACCCACAACTACTTGGCTGTTCGTGATGGCGCGAGCCTTGTCAATAACGGCGATCTGCCGATTGGTGACGACGCCTCTTCCACGCTCAACTCGGTCGTCTTCGGCGGTCACGGGGCGCCCGCCGTGATCATTAACAGTGGAAGCATAAATGTTGGCGCTACCGCCGGGTCGACTGGAAACTCGCTAACAATTTCGAATGCCAGTTTGAATTGCAATGAACTCGACGTCGGCGCCGGCACCAACAGGATCAATAACTCGCTTGCCTTTAACGGCGGTACAATCTCCGCCACCTTTGTTGAGATCGGAGGGACAAACACAATTGTCTTCACCGCCGGTACTCTCAGCGCCGGGGGTTCGTTGTTCCATTCCACCGCCAACAATGGCAATGGCGTGGTCGTCGGCGATGGCGTCAGTGCCGCCTACTACGACATGGCCGCAGGTGGAACGGGCTATCATCAATTTGACTGCCCCGGTCTCGTGGTCACCAACGGCGCTTCCCTGCGCGGCAACGGCACGCTTGTCGGCACTGTGAAGGTGCTCGGCACGTTTGTGCCGGGATTCGCCAATGCTGTCGGCTCGATTTTCAGCAGCAATAGCCTTACGTTTGGAAATTCCGCCGTGCTGGACTACGACCTGGGAACCAATAGTGATTCGGTGACGGTCAGCAACAATCTGGCATTGGGCGGTACGCTCAACATCACCGATGCCGGCGGATTTGGCCCTGGTGGCTACACCCTGTTCACGTACGTTGGTTCCGTGAGCGGCACGCTGACCGTCGGCGCCACGCCCAACGGCAGTTTGATCTACGCCATTAACACGAACACTATCGGCGCGGTGATCCTGCAAGTGACCGGCGGCAGCGATCCATTCACGACCTGGCAGACACATTACTTCACCGGCAGCCCCTTAAATTCAGCCCCCGGCGCGGATCCACTCGGCAAGGGCATGAGCAACACCAATCAGTTTCTGGCGGGATTCAATCCCACCAACGCGGCGGCGTACGTCCATATCACCAGTATCTCCAGGACAAACAGCGGTGCTGATATCCGGGTAGACTACCTGGGCGCCAGCGGCGATAGCACCTATTCGCCGGGCTTCGCGTCCCGCACCAACGTGCTGGAGTTCACCACGGGCACAGCCAACGGCAGCTACAACAGCAACAACTTCGCCAGCACCGGTGTCAGCAACATCCTCGGCGGCGGTGTTGGACTTGGCACGTTAACGAACATGGTTGATCCGGGTGGGGCGACCAACACGCCGTCGCGGTACTATCGGGTTCGCGTGCTGGTACCGTAACATGCTCACGGACAGTTTCTAGTGCTGTTGAATTATGCGTCCCAATCGGGCCACGTTCGCCTTGGTTCTCTCGGTGCCGCTCTGGCTCGCCGGCGCGACGTCGTGGGCGCTTGACCCCAGCCAGCCGCCCAGCGGCAACTTTGATTTAAGCCATTGGAAGCTTCAACTCCCCACTTTAAACGGCGTCCTCACCTGTTCCGCCGGAAGCGTGGATGAGGTAAAACCCGGCGCAGCTGGCAGGCTTTACCAACACGTATTTTTACACCGGATCAGATGGCTCGATGGTTTTCTGGGCGCCGATCAACGGCGCGACGACGAGTGGTACCACGAATCCGCGCTCCGAATTGCGCGAGGAATTGTCTCCTGGTTCCGACAGCCTGAACTGGATCCTCTCCGGCACACATATTCTGGACGGGCAGTGCAAGGTGCTGCAGGTGTCCAGCGCCAAGAAAGTCATCATCGGTCAAATCCACGGTGAAAGCGGCGCCGCCCTGCCAACAGTCAAAATCTACTACAGCAACGGCAGGGCCTACGGGACCGTCAAGACCAACTCAACTGACGACAGCAGTGACTTTCAGTTTCCGTCTGTGACCGTGGCATTGAGCAATAGTATCACGTACGAAATCAAGGTCGTGAACGGCCTCATTTCGGTCGCAATCAACGGCAAGACCAATTCGCTACAACGTTTTCCAGTCCGACCCGAATTACACGAATGAAACGCAGTATTTCAAAGCCGGGGATTATTGTCAGGACTTCTCGTGCTCAAACCCGTCCAACGATGGCACAAGGGTTGCGTTTTACGCCGTGACCCTGTTCCACGCGCCGAGCATCACCAACCAGCCCGCCAGCCAGAGCGTTACGGCGGGCAGCAATGTGACCTTCTCGGTAGGCGCGCTCGGCAACCCGCCGCTGAAGTACACCTGGCGGTTGAACAGCACACCCATTAACAATGCGACCAACGCCACGCTTGCGATTCCGAATGCGCAGCTCGACCAACGCCGGCACATACTCGGTAATTGTCACCGATCTTGTCGGCAGCGTCACCAGCAGCAACGCCACGTTGACCGTGAACACGCCTGCGCCCGTGGCCAGTTTCACGGCCAGTCCAACCAATGGAGCGGCGCCATTGAATGTGAGCTTCACGGACAACTCATCCGGTTCAATCACCGGCTGGGCCTGGGTGTTTGGCAACGGCAATACCTCGACCAGTCAGAGCCCGCTTAATAGTTATACGAACCCCGGCGCTTACACGGTGCGGGAGATCGTTAGCGGCGCGGGCGGGTCCGCTACCAGCACGGTGGCAAATTTGATCGGCGTCTATGACCCGTTTGCGTGGTGGCAGCTCCAGTATTTCGGCAGCACCAACAACAACGCGAACACTGCACCCGGGCGGGGACTACACCGGTACCGGCATGAGCAACACGAACAAGTTCCTGGCCAGCTTCAACCCGACGAACCCGGCGGCGTACCTGCACATCCTGAGCATTACCAACGCAAATGGCACGGACATCAACGTGATTTATCTGGGGGCCAATGGCGACAGCACCTGGTCGCCGGGCATTGCGTCGCGCACGAACGTGTTGGAGTTCACTGTGGGCCTGAGCGATGGCAGCTACTCGAGCAACTTCGTAAGTGCCAACGTAACCAATATTCTCGGTGGGGGGACCGGCGCCGGTATCGTGACGAACATGATCGATGCAGGCGGCGCGACCAATGCGCCCTCGCGGTACTACCGGGTCCGCGTGTTGGTGCCATGAACTTTACGTGTTAGAGTGCAGCCGTGAGGACGGAACGGCAAATAAACCGAAAAAACAAAGCCGCGTGTAAAGGGCGGTTGAAAAGTGCGGCGGGTGAGCGTGGCGGTCCAAAAGTGCGGCATCCTGATAGAACAGGAGGATGTATCGCAATATGGAACTATGGACCGAGATTCGTCGACGAGTGCTGGTAGAGGGTGTCAGTAAACGGCAGATTCTCCGGGAAACGGGGATGCATTGGAGCACCCTCAAGAAGATTCTCACGAATAGTGCGCCGCCGGGGTATCGCCAAAGCCAACCACGTCCCCAACCCAAAATCGGACCGTATCGGGACCGCATTCAGCAGATCCTGATGGCCGACCGCGAACTTCCCCGTAAGCAGCGCCATACCGCCAAACGCATTTGGGAGCGGCTTCAAGAAGAAGGCTACACCGGCGGTTACACTGCCGTGAAGGAGGCGGTGCGGGAGACTGAGCAGCAGAACCAGGAGGTGTTTATCCCGTTGGTGCATCGGCCGGGCGAGGCGCAGGTGGACTTTGGTGAGGCGTTGGTGCGGCTGGGCGGCAAGTTGCGCGTGGTGAAGTTCTTCCTGATGGCGCTGCCCTACAGCGACGCGTTCTTTGTGATGGCCTTTGAGCGGGAATGCACGGAGACCTTTGGGGAAGGTCACGTGCAGGCGTTCCACTTCTTCGGTGGCGTGCCGCGGCGGATCAGCTACGACAACACGCGCATCGCGGTGACGCAGATCATCGGGACAGGACGGGCGCGCAAGCTCACCACGGGGTTCTTGCAACTCCAGAGTCATTACCTGTTTGCGCACCATTTCTGCCGGGTCCGGCGGGCCAACGAGAAGGGCGTGGTCGAGGGTGGTGTGAAGTTTGCGCGGCTGAACTTCTTCGTGCCGGTCCCGCAGGTGCGCGACTTCGACGAACTCAACACCTATCTGCTCCGATGCAGCCAGGAGGATCTGTCTCGGCGCTTGCGTGGACACACCGGGACGAAAGCGGAATTGCTGGCTCATGACCGGGAGGCGTTTCTGCCACTCCCGGCGGTGCCGTTCGTCGCCTGTCGGAACACGTCCACCACGGCCAGTTCGTTGTCACTGGTGCGATTCGACGACAACGATTACTCAGTGCCAGTGCGTCGGGCGCACCATCCGGTAGTGGTGCATGGGGACTACCGGGAAGTGGTCCTCTGTGCGGGCGGCCAGGAAGTGGCGCGACACCGGCGTATCTGGGAGCGGGAACAAGTCAGCTTTGAGCCGCTGCATTACTTGGCGTTGTTGGAGCGCAAACCCGGGGCGCTGGATCATGCCCGGCCGCTGGCCGGTTGGGAGTTACCCGAGTGTTTCGCCACGCTGCGGCGTCGTCTGGAGAACGAGCGGGCGGGCGACGGCACACGGGAATACATCCGGGTGTTGCGGTTGCTGGAGAAGCATTCCTTGGCCGAGGTTCGCCGGGCGGTCGAACAAGCCTTGCGGGTGGGTGCGGTGACCCGCGATGCCGTGGCCCAGTTTCTGTGGCCGCCAGAACCGTGGCGAGCCACCGTGTTTCGGCTCGATGGGTATCCGCACCTGCGGCATGTACAGGTGGCCGCCGCGGATCTGAACGAGTATCGCAGCCTGCTGTGCGCGGGAGGTGTCCGATGAGCAAGGAGCCCTCGACGCTATTGTTGGAGCATCATCTCAAGGCACTGAAACTGCCGACGATGCTGCGCGACTACACGGCGGTGGCGGCCGTCTGTAGTCAGGAGCGCAGCGTGTATGCGGAGTTTCTGCTGCGGTTGACGGAGCGGGAACTGATCGAACGGGAACGCCGCGCCGCCGAGCGTCGTCTCAAGGAGGCGCAGTTCCCCGTGGTCAAGACGATCGACAGCTTCGACTTCACCGCGCAGCCCTCGCTCAACGCCGCCTTGGTGCGCGAGTTGTTAGGCGGAGAGTACCTCGTGGGCAAAGAGAACGTGCTGCTGGTCGGCAACCCGGGTACGGGCAAAACACATCTGGCGATTGCGTTGGGGTTCGCCGCTTGTGCCCAAGGCCGCCGCGTGCGCTTCAGCACGGTCACGGCGCTGGTGACGGTGTTGCTGGAAGCCCGCGAGGAACGGAGCCTGCAACGCATCTACCGCCAACTGGAGCGCGTGCACCTGCTGATCTTGGACGAGCTGGGGTATGTGCCCTTCTCCAAAGCCGGAGCGGAGTTGCTCTTTGACGTCGTCAGTCGCTGTTACGAGCGGACCAGTCTGATCGTGACGACGAATCTGCCGTTTGAGCAGTGGCCGGAAGTGCTGGGCAGCGAACGCCTGACCGGGGCGCTGCTGGATCGGCTGACGCATCGGGTGCACATCCTGGAAGCCAACGGGGAAAGTTATCGGCTCAAACAAGCCAAAGCACGGCAGCGAAATAAACCACGCAACTGACCAGCGAAAAATTGCCCTTCCCCTCGGGGAAGGGCAAACAGGAAACCAACACCCCTCTTTAACTCACACACACCCTTGACGCCGCCCACCGATTACAGTATCAACCAACCACTGGGTGCCGCACTTTTGGAGCGCCACCCGCTGCACTATCTGACCGCCCTTTACAGCTTCGGCGTAGTCGGGGTCGATGCGCAGCGCCTGCTCCCAATGTCCGATTGCCTCCGACAGTTTACCCTGTCGAAGCAACGCTCCCGCCATATTATAGTGCACTGGGGCGGAATTGGGTTGGAACCGTAGCGCCTGCTCGAAATGCGCCGCCGCCTCCGGCACCTCGCCCAGTTCGAGCAGGGTGTTGCCCAGATTGTTGTGCGCCTCGGCGTAATCGGGCTTGAGCCGTAGTGCCATTTCGAAGTGCGAGATCGCCTCTCTTGGGTCACGCTGCTGAAATGCAACCCCAAGGCCGTTGTGCGCCACCCATGCCCTGGGATTTCTTTCGAGCGCGACGGTCCACAGCGTCTCTGGATCCCTGTAGATCTGGTTTTGGCGCCAAGTTAGTGAGGCCAACAGAACAACAACAACGGCGGCAAAGATTTGGATCATCCCACGGATCGCGCCCTGGCAAGCGCGGCACATTCGTGCTCCTGCGGCGACAATGGGGGCGATGACTCCAATCAATGAAAAATAGAGGAAGCGGTCCGCCACCGGTGATACCGCCGCGTACGACATATTGATAACGCCCAACACCGGAAAAAGCATTGCGAGGAAATAACCGCTGGCGAACAGAAGCGGTCTACCCCAACCTTGGCGGTATCGCCAAAATATCCCGAGACATCCGAGCACGATCAAACTCGGCAGGCAGGCGAGGGGCGATGACATGTCGACTCTCCACTGGGGATAAATCGTCATCAGATGAACCGGCACCAGCGCCTTCCACAGATAGAACCAGCACGCCCATCCCGCGCCGGCCACGCGTAAGGCAAGACTCCTGTGGAGAATTTGCTGCGCCATCACTGTCCGGGACTGAAACCAAATGGTGACGAATCCCGTCGCCACTGAAAGCGCAAAAAACGGGAGCAATCGCAACAGGTCGGCGCGGCCAACCTTCCCTCTTCTCCACCACGCGCAGAGCAGCAGCACAACCGGCAGGGGGACAACCGAAGTCTTGCTCAATAGAGCCAGCGTAAAGGTTCCCACCGCCAGCCAGTACCAGCGCCCGCGGCTCGTGTCTTCAAACCTCAGGTACCATAGAAGGGTCAACGCAAACAAGAACATCGAGAGCGTATTCTTTTGTTCGGCAATCCAGGCCACCGATTCCGCGTTGACGGGATGCACGGCAAACACTGCGGCGGCCAACCAGGCTGCCGGAATCTTGAGCCTCGCCATTACCCGCCACCAGAGCACCGCGTTCAACGCGTGCAGGACCACGTTGACCAGATGATAACCGAACGGTTTTTTTTGCCACACGCGCCACTCCAACCACCATGTCGTTGAGGTCAGCGGCCAGTAATCCGTGGGCTGCGTAGTGCACCAGAATCGATACAGGCCGTCGGATGCCTTGATCAAGTGATTGTTCACCAAGAGATTGTCATCGTCCCAGACGAACCTGCACCGCAGCGCGGGGATATACGCCACGAGCGTCAGCAGGATGATGAGAGCGGCACCTGCGCCCCATGATCTCCACACGTTCTTCATCAAGTTCCCAACTAATTACCGAGCGCCGCATTTTGAACCAGGGTACGGAGTTTGTCTATGCCCGGCGCTAAGAGGTCAAACTCGCGCGGCCAAATGGGCGGGCTGAATGACAAGGTACTGGAATCGTGTTCACAGTGGGTAGCGCACCGCCGGTGATCGGTTTTTCGTTGGGCGACGAACCGGAAGAAGTTAAAGTTGGTGCGACTGAACACCTGGCTGCACAACAGGGAAGAAAGCAGTCGCGCGACATCCTGAAATGAATATTCCACACCGGCCCTTCGGGCCGGTGTGGAATATTCGGGCTGAACTCCAAGCCGTTGCTTCTGTCAACGCGAACGGCGGCTGCGTCTCAACATCCCAACCAAAAGCAAACCGCCTGTGCCCAGCAAGGCGAAGGTGGAAGGCTCGGGAATCGCCGACAATTGAATGTTATCAACCAGGAAGTCGATGCCGGTGACGGCGCTTGAGCCGCCGGTCACAAGCCCCAAACGGCCCAGGGTGCCGTTGCTGTAAAAGCCGGCGCTTTGGAACCCATAATCACCATCGACGGTGGTGTTTGTGGACGGCTGCGCCAAGATACCGTTGATATAGACGGCAAAGGAATGGGGATCCAGAACACGCGCCACGTTGTCGGGTCCCGTGTAGCCGAACGTAGCGCCCCCGGTCGTGCCTGCGTAGGCATAGACGTCGAGTGTATTGGTGTTGAACGTCGTGCCCGCTTCTCCGAAGCTATTGCTCCCGCTCACAGCGGCCGAGACGAATCCGCCACCCGCGTTCTGTGTCCCAACGTCGATTCGGTAGCTGCCGTCGTTGAAGAGGCGAATGACGGCTGCACGGTTGGCAGACGTGGTCTGGTTCAGCCCATTCGAGCCCAGGGACACATACAAGCCTTGTGTGCTGGTGGCGGGTGTAATATTTGCGTTGCGTGTGAAAGTCAATGAGAGGTGGAGGTCGCCGTCCGGAGGCGTGAAATCCTCTTGCAGCTGGGCGCTGGCAGTTGCCGAATTATCCAACATATCCACCTGGTTGTTGCCTGATACATTGGTAACAATCGCACCGAGGGTTCCCAGTGTCGGGGTGGCAGGGCTCACCGCAGTCCAGCCGGTCGGGCTGGAACCGGGCGTATCCCCGGTAAAGTTATCGGAAAATATGACTTGCGCCTCGCTTGAGCAAGCGACCAGACATGCGACGGCAATGAGTGAGATGTGGAGTTTCATGGCTTAATCCTTCTTGTTGGTTAGTGATGAGAGTAATCTCGCGCCGTTTGTTGGTGATTGGTTAACGATTACCTCTTCATAGTCGACACGAAGGGAATAGCTCCGCCGAATGTCTCGCCCTTGCGCGCTGATGCCCTCGCTCTGGCTGTTCGCTGCGGAAAGTTTCTCGCCCTTCATATTACCCTCGCCGTCATGTCCCTGAGTCAACTCGCTTTGGCTCTGGAACTGTGCTTATAATTATTAAGTTTCATGAAGAAATGCAAGAACAATCTTGGAGGCCTTTACAAATGGCTGGTACACGGAAGCTTGCGTAAACGTAAAAAGACGGCGAATCCCAAAGTCCAGGAGCGAAGCGTGGGCAAGAAATTATGTTAGGGCTGCAAGGCTTCGGAGTAGGCGCCAATGAGGGGGCCGAGCAGGTTCGCCATTTGGAAAATCATGTACACGCAGACGAGCCCGTAGGCGATGCGCGGGAGCCAGCTACTGAGAAGGTCGAGGCTTTGGCGCCAGCGTTCTTCGTAGTGTTGCGCCAGTCGATCCAGCATGTCGTCCAGCCGACCACTTTGTTCTCCCGTCGCCCAGAACTGGATGAGATGCTCCGGGAAAACGCCGGTGGCTTGCAGGGCCCGGCTGACTTCCAACTGGCTGTCGATGAGGGGACGAGCCTCGTCGTAGGCGCGGGCGATCACCGGGCTATTAATGGTTTTGCTGGAAAACTCGAGCGCGGGGACGACGCCAAAACCGGCTTTAAGCATCAAGCGAACCGAAGAAATCCACTGGCTGAGCGCGTAGTCAAACCGCACCCGACCCAGTACCGGCACGAAGCGAATGAATCGATCCATGGCGAGGGCAAGTCCGGGGGTTTTGAAGGCGGCGCGAATGAGCCAGCGAATGACAGCGGCGACCACGACCAGGAGAATGAGGAATCCAACCGTGTCGCGCAGATACTCTGGCAAGCCGTAGTTTCCCTGCCCGAGCGCTCCCGAGACCAGGGCGGGAAGATGGGAAACGAACACGGCGACCATCAGTATTAGAGCGGGAAACATGGAAGCGGAGATTATTTTGCGACGCGCTTTGGCCAGGTTCTCGTAGTAATTGCTGAGAGACAACAGCCCCACGTCCAGGGCGCCGCTCTGTTCGCTAACGGCGAGAGTATGCTGATCGAGGCGCGCAAAACGGCAACGCGGGTTCTCGGCCACGGCCTGATGCAGGGGTTCGCCTTCCTGGACACGCTCGCCCAGAAACGCAACGGTCTTGCGCAGCGGACGCGGCCCGGTTTGCTGCAGGGAAGTGAGCGCATTGCGGATCGAAACCCCTGCCTGCAGCATCGTTCCCAACTGGTAATACAGAATCGCCAGGTCTTTGGAGGAAGGTTTCATTCCTGTTTCGCAGCCGTTTCCAACGGCCACCACACCTTGCTCCGCAATCGGGGAAAACTCAATCGCGAAACAGGATATTCCAACCCCTGGCGTTGGGATGTCAATCCGTTGGGGCTTATCTCCAGTAACCGGAAACCCACACGCCGCTACCGCCGCGCCGCGTGTAGTAACCGCCAACCCAAACTGCCCGGCGATGAGGCGGCCAGGCCCAGCGGCCTCGCACCCAGACCCAGCGTCCGCCGTACCATCCCCAATAACCGCCGACCCAAACGTAACCCGGACCCGGGGCCGGATAGTAGACGTCTTCCACGATCGGCGGCGGCGGAGGTTGGGCCACCACGACTTCCTGATACTCCTGCGACGGAGGCGGCGGTGGCGGTCCTGCGTCGGCGCCGCTGGCCGTGTTGATCATGACATCGATGACCCGCTCGCTGACACCGGCGTCCTTGAGGTCGATGATCTCCGCGGTGCTCAGGTGGTACATCGTGTGCGAATTACGAATCTGGCTGATGATGACTTCATCGCTGACGCCCGCTTTCGCCAGCGCCTTGATGTCCGCTGTCCCCAGCGGCTGGCCCTGGTCGATGCGTACCAACGTTTGCGGGGAATACTCGCGGACTCGCTCCCGTTGCTGCTGGTCGATGGAATTGCCAATGATGGCGCCGGTGAGCGCCCCGATTGCGCCTCCGATCAAGCGCGCCCGCGCCCGCGTTACGGCCGCCAATGACGGCTCCCGAGGCGGCGCCGACCCCGGCTCCCACCAACGCGCCCGTAGCGGTGTTGTCCGGACGGCCCGGACGGAGTTTCGCATCCCACCGCCAGCGCAACCCCAATCGCCACCGCTGTGACACTAATAGTATGATATTTCATATTTCAGCTCCTTGTATTTCCCTTCGACAAACATACCCATGCGGACGTTAGATGCAACTGGTTCTTCCTGTCGTTCACATCAATCAATGTCTACGCGATCCGTCGTGCTAGTGGAGCATTAACACCGCCAAACCCGATTGGGTTTCCACGGGAAATTTTTCCGCTTGACTGATCGGTCAAGTAAAGCGATGTTTCGGCCGTTGAAATTATGAAGACCGAATGCGATACCAAGCAGAAGTTGTTGGACACGGCCATGCAGCTTATTTGGGAACAGAGCTACGGGGCGGTCAGCGTGGATCACATTTGCGAGCGGGCCAGCGCGAAGAAGGGGAGTTTTTACCATTTCTTCCCGTCGAAATCGGATTTGGCGGTCGCGGCGATCGACGATCATTGGCGGAAGCTGCGGCCCGATCTGGATCGTATCTTTTCGCCGCAAGCGCCGCCGTTGGAACGATTGGCGGGGTATTGCGATTTTGTTTACGAGCAGCAGAGGCAGCAAATGCAGAGATTTGGCAGGGTTTGTGGGTGTGCCTTCACTTCCCTGGGCTCCGAGTTAAGCACGCAGGACGAAAAAATCCGGAAGAAATCACTGCAGATCATGGAGTGGCGCTGCAAGTATCTTGCGGCGGCCATCCGTGACGCCGTCCGGGAGGGAGCTGGTTCCGGAACAGGACTGCGACGCCAAAGCCCGCGACCTGTATGGGAGCGTCCTGGGCGTGCTCTTGCAGGCAAAAATCGAAAACAATCTGGCGATCATCCGCCACTTGAAGCCGACGATCTTTCGGCTGATCGGCGTGCCCGAAAAGGAAGTCGCGGGCACGCCAAGCCGTCAGCCATAATCCTAGACCAAGCGGTCAACACCATGAACATGAATGACACCCGGAGCCGATTGCGGAGGACGCCATGTGGATCGTCAAGCTAGCGCTCCGCCGCCCCTATACCTTTGTCGTCGCGGCCTTGCTGCTGCTGTTATTGACGCCATTCATTCTCTTGCGCACGCCGACGGACATTTTTCCCGCCATTAATATCCCCGTCGTCAGCATCGTCTGGAACTACACGGGCTTGAATGCGGTCGACATGGAAAACCGCATCGTCTACAACGAAGAGCGCGCGTTGACGACCACGGTCAATAATATCGAGCACATCGAGTCCTCCTCGTACAATGGCATTGGGGTCATTAAGGTATTCTTCCGCCAGGGGACTTCCGTGGATGCCGGCGTGGCCCAGGTCACGGCCATTTCGCAGACGGTGCTGCGCGCGTTGCCGCCCGGGACCACGCCGCCGCTGATTATCCAGTACAACGCGTCCACGGTCCCCATCCTCCAGTATGGCGTCAGCAGCCAGACGCTTTCCGAGCAGGAGGTTTTTGACGCCAGTGTGAACCAGATCCGCGTCGGTTTGATCACCGTGCAGGGAGCGGCCATTCCGTTCCCCTATGGCGGCAAGCAGCGGCTGGTGTCCGTGGACCTTGACCTGAAGGCTTTGCAGTCGCAGAACCTTTCCCCCATAGATGTCGTCAACGCGATCACCCTCCAAAATTTCGTCCTGCCCAGCGGCACGGCGAAAATCGGCGCGACGGAATACGACATTGACCTCAATACCAGCCCGAAACTACTGGATGAGTTGAACGACCTGCCGATTAAAACCGTCAATGGGGCCGTGATCCACGTTCGCGACGTGGCCCAGGTGCGCGATGGTTATCTGCCCCAGCAGAATGTTGTCCGCCAGGATGGCTTCCGCAGCGTCTTGATCAGCATTCTCAAGACCGGAACCGCCTCGACCCTGAGCGTCGCCAACGGCGTGAAGCACGCCATGGCCGCCACGATGAACACCGTCTCCGATAAACTGATCGTGAAGCAATTCATCGACCAGTCGATTTTTGTGCGCGCGGCCATCTCGGGCGTGATTCGCGAGGGGGTGATCGCGGCGTGCCTGACGGCGATCATGATCCTGTTGTTTCTCGGCTCGTGGCGCGGCACGGTCATCATCGCGCTGTCGATTCCTCTTTCGATTTTGGTGTCGCTGGCAGTCCTGAGCGCTTTGGGCGAAACGATCAACCTCATGACGCTGGGCGGGCTGGCGCTGGCGGTTGGCATCCTCGTTGATGACGCGACCGTGGAGCTGGAAAACGTCCATCGCCAGATGGCGTTGGGCAAGCCGACCATCCAGGCGATTCTGGACGGGGCGCAGGAGATCGCCCTGCCGGCGTTCGTCTCGACGCTCTGTATCTGCATTGTGTTCGTCCCGATGTTTTTCCTGGCGGGCGTGGCGCGCTATTTGTTCGTGCCGCTGGCCGAAGCGGTGGTGTTCGCGATGCTGGCCAGTTATGCGCTGTCGCGAACGTTGGTGCCGACCATGGTGATGTTTTTCTACCGCCACGTGGAGTACCACGGTCACGGCGCCGACCCCAACAAGGTCGCGCCGTGGTTGCGTCCATTTGCCCGTCTACAGGTCAGTTTTGAAAAGGGCTTTGATAAACTTCGCGAGAACTACCGCGCCCTCCTCGGCGTTGTTTTTGAGCACCGGATCCTCTTTTCCGTGGTATTTCTGGCATTTTGCCTGGGGTCGTGTTTGCTGATACCGCTGCTCGGACAGGATTTCTTCCCTTCCGTTGACGCGGGGACGTTTCGATTGCACGCGCGCGTTCGTAGCGGCACCCGCATCGAGGAAACCGCCAAGGCCATCGATGAGATCGAAGTCGCCATTCGACAGGAAATCCCGCGCGAAGAATTGCACGGCATTCTCGATAACATCGGCCTGCCGAATTCCTCCATCAACCTCACCTACAGCGACAGTGGCGTCTCGGGGCCGAATGACGCGGACATCCTGGTCTCGCTCAACGAGGGGCATCGGCCTACTTCCGAATATGTCCGGCGCTTGCGGCTCCGTTTGAACCGCGATTTTCCCGGGACAACGTTTTATTTCCTGCCCGCCGACATTGTCAGCCAGACGATCAACTTTGGTTTGCCGGCCCCATTTGACATCCAGATCGTCGGACGTGACCAGGTCAAGAACCGGGAAGTGGCCTCGCGTTTGGTGGACAAACTCCGGCAGGTTCCCGGCGCGGTGGATGTGCGCATCCAGCAACCCAGCGACCGGCCCAAGCTCGAGTTCGTCGTCGACCGCACGAAGGCGTCCGAGATGGGCCTCACCGAGAATGACGTGGCCAACTCGGTGTTGTTGAACCTCAGCGGCAGCAGCCAGGTGACGCCTTCGTACTGGGTCAATTTTGGCCTCGGCGTGCAGTATGTGTTGAACATCCGCGCCCCGGAATATCGGATGGAATCGTTGGCCGATCTCAACTCGATGCCGGTGAGCGCCAGCCAGCCCGGCGCGGGGAACGGCCAATTGCTCTCGAATCTCGCGAGTTTCAAGCGCACCACTGGCCCGCCGGTCATCTCCCATTATGATGTGCGGCCGGTGCTCGATATTTTCGGCGGCGTGGGCGGTCGCGACCTGGGCGGAGTATTGCATGATATTCAACCGCTCATCAAGCAAGCGGAGAGGGAACTGCCACGCGGCAGTCTCATCCTGGTGCGCGGGCAAGCGGAAACGATGCATTCCAGCTTCATCGGATTGAGCATCGGCCTGGTCATGGCCATTGCGCTCATCTATTTGCTGTTGGTCGTGAATTTCCAGAGCTGGCTCGACCCGTTCATCATCATCACGGCGCTGCCGGGCGCGCTCGCCGGTGTGGTCTGGGCCTTGCATATCACGATCACGACGGTCAGCGTCCCCGCGCTGATGGGCGCCATCATGAGCCTCGGCGTCGCCACGGCGAATTCCGTCCTGGTGGTCACTTTTGCGCGCAATCATCTTCGCGAAGGGCATGATCCGTTGACCTCGGCTTGGGAAGCCGGGGTGGGCCGGTTGCGCCCGGTGATCATGACGGCAATGGCCATGATCATCGGTATGCTCCCGATGGCCCTGGGACTTGGGGAAGGCGGCGAGCAGAATGCGCCGTTGGGCCGCGCGGTCATCGGCGGCCTGGTGGTGGCCACGTTTGCCACGCTCTTTTTCGTGCCGGTGGTCTTCAGCCTGATGCGCCGTCACTCGACAAGCTCGGACCAGGAAAAAGTTAACGCGGTAATCCAGGCACACGGCGTTCTTCCCAACACGGTAGCTACATGAGGAAATGTTGTTATGAATTCGCTTGAGAACAGTCCAACGCAAACCCCGGAAACCAAGGGGCCGGCGGCGCCCATCGCGCCGCTTGGCCAGAAGGAGGGGAGGCCGCCCGTCAAACTGCGCCGCGTAGGAATCGTCATCGTGGCGATAATCCTGGTGGGTTTCATCATCGGCTTCATCCCCCGCTGGCGCCAGCGCACGGCCTTGCGCGCCGAAACGCTTGAGCTGGCCACACCCACGGTTCGCGTCGTGTCGGCCGTGCCCAGTGGATCTGCTGGCGGCCTTTTACTGCCCGGCGGAAGTCAGACCCCTTGTCGAAGCGCCGATCTTCGCCCGGGCCAACGGTTATCTCAAACGCTGGCTGGTGGATATCGGGGCGCATGTCGATGCCGGCCAGTTGATCGCCGAAATCGACATTCCGGACCTGGACCAACAACTCGATCAGGCCCGCGCCCAGCTCGCGGAGTCGGATGCGGCCCTGGCGTTGGCCAAGACCACCGCTGACCGCTGGGCCGACCTGCTCAAGACTTCCAGCGTCAGCGAGCAGGAAAACGCGGAGAAGCAGGCCGACTTCAAGCTCAAGACCGCGACCGTCGAGGCCAACCGGGCCAACGTCCATCGCCTGGAGCAACTGGTGTCCTTTGCGCGGATCACGGCGCCCTTTGCCGGGACGATCACCGCGCGCAATACCGATGTCGGCGACCTGATTGTGGCGGGCAGCAGCAAGGAACTTTTCCGGCTCGCACAAACCGAAACGCTTCGGGTTTACGTGCGCGTGCCGCAAACAGCCGCCCACGGCATCGCTCCGGGCCAGCCGGCGGAAGTGCTGATTCCCGAGATGCCCGGTCGCGTCTTTCCGGCGAAGGTGGTCACCACTTCGGGAGCGATGGCGACGGATTCGCGCACCTTGCTGACCGAGCTGCAAGTGGACAACTCCAAGAATGAGATCCTCCCGGGCAGCTATGCCCAGGTGCGTTTTCTCGATACCACACCCGGCGCCACTCTGACCTTGCCGTCGAACACGTTGTTGTTCCGCGCCCAGGGCCTGCAGGTTGGTGTCGTCGGACCGGGCGGCAAGGTTGACTTGCACGACGTGCAGATCGGCCGCGACTTTGGCCAGAAAGTGGAGGTGCTCTCCGGCGTCAGCGCCAGCGATCAGGTCATAGTCAATCCCTCGGACTCGTTGGTCGGCGGCACGAGCGTGCGCCTCGCGGAAGCACCCAAGACAGTAGCCAGCAAATGAAACTGGCGCGACACAGAGTTGTGGTGGCGGTTGCGGGTTTGTTGCTGGCGGGCTGCGCGGTCGGCCCGGATTACAAACGCCCGCAAGCCACCGCCACCATGCCCGGCGCGTATGCCGGCGCGACCAATGAATGGAAAGTCGCCGAGCCACAGGCCGGCGCGCCCAAGGGCAAGTGGTGGGAGATGTTTGGGGACGCGGAGCTGGACCAGTTGGAAGCCAATGCGGTGACGGCCAACCAGCAACTCAAGGCGGCGGTCGCGGCTTTCGACCAGGCGCGCGCGCTGACGGACGCCGCGCGATCCGGACTTTTTCCGCACCTGGCGTTTTCCCCGTCGGCCACGCGCGAGGGCGACTCGTTGAACCGTCCGATCAATGGCAAGGCCGCCGGCAAGAGCCAGACCTTTTCGTTCAACACGTTTACCGCGCCGCTCGATCTCACGTATGAAGTGGACCTCTGGGGACGCGTGCGGCGCACTGTGGAATCCTCACGTTCCCAGGAGCAAGCCAGCGCCGACGACCTGGAGAATATCAAACTGGGGATCGAGGCGGAAGTGGCCATGGACTATTTTACGCTTCGCTCCCTTGATGCGCAGACGGTGTTGCTGCGCACCGACATTGAAGTTTTCCAAAAGTCACTTGAACTGACCCAGAACCGCCGCGACGGCGGGGTCGCGACCGACCTGGATGTCGCCCAGGCTGAAACCGTGCTCAAGACGACGCAGGCGGAACTGCCCGGCACTTTGTTGCAGCGCGCGCAATTTGAGCATGCGCTCGCGGTACTGACCGGCCAACCCGCTTCCACGTTTACGGTGACAGAACGGCCGCTCGAGATCATGCCGCCCATCATTCCGCCCGGTTTGCCCTCGGCGTTACTGGAGCGTCGGCCCGATATTTCCGCCGCCGAACGCAGGATGGCCGCCGCCAATGCGAATGTCGGCGTGGCCAAGGCCGCGTTCTTCCCCACGATCCTGATCAATGGCCTGGGAGGGTTTGAAAGCGTGAACGCGGGGACGGTGTTCAACTGGCAAAGCCGGTTTTGGTCCCTCGGCCCGTCGCTCACACTGCCGCTCTTCGAGGGCGGACAAAACGTGGCCAATCTGCGGGCTTCGCGGGCGGCTTATGACGAGTCGGTGGCGAACTACCGCCAAAGCGTGCTGGCGGCGTTTGCCGATGTGGAAGACAACCTGGCGGCCCAGAATTTTCTCAGCCGGCAATACGACGCGGAAGGCGCGGCGCTGGAGGCGGCCCGCAAACAGCTGGAGATCGCCAACAATCGCTACAAGGCGGGACTGATCACGTTTCTTGATGTCGCGACCGCCCAGAGCACCGAGTTGGGCGTCCAGAGCACGACGGTGCAATTGCGCGGCCAGCAACTGGTGGCCGCGGTGGCGCTGGTGAAGTCGCTCGGCGGCGGCTGGCAGGACCCTTTCGTGACGGCGCAATCTTCGCCGCGGACGAACCCCTGAGTTACCAGGAAAAATGATTGAGGCCGTAAATCAGCGAAGCGCCCAGATAGCCGGCGACGCTGACCAGGATGGCGCCGATAACCAGTGTCAGGTGGAACCAGCGATACACCCGTTGCGAACTTTCCTGTCGGTTTGAAAGCTCCGAGAGCGTGGCCGCCAATACGGCCCAGATGGCGGTGGCCGTGCCGACCCAGCGATGCCACCACAGCACCGATGCCGAGACCCCGGCGTAGGTTGAAAAAGGAGCGTCGCACCAACCCAGGGTTGCCGTGATCACGGCGGTCACCGCGCCGAGCATGACACAGAATCGGGCCGTCGCTTTCCACGAGTCTTTGCGGGTGAGGATCCAGAGGAAATCGACCGGCAGCGCGACGATGAGCAGGGCGATGGGAAAATGCGTGGATGGCGGGTGAAACTGCCCGACGTCGCGAACGATGCGCCGGCGCAAGGTCAACGGTGGGGGCTTCGGCGGCGAGACGACGGGAGGACCGGGCGGCGCGCCGACTTCGATCCAGGCTTTGACGATTTCTTTTTCCTCAATGGTCAGCGGCGGCAAATTCTCCTTGGCAGGGGGCATTTCGTTGTGGAACACCGTCTGGTAAAGCTCCGATTTCACTGGGTTTCCCGGGACGACCATCTTGGGATTGGCGGCAACGCGGGCCAGGTCGGTGACGTAGCCGAATTTGCCCTTGGGCCGCGCGAGGTCCGCGCCATGGCACTGCGTGCAGCGGGCTTGGAAAATTGCGTGAACCTGGCTGGCCAGCGCCGGGATGGGTGACGGCGGAACGTTTTGGGGCGATGGTTCTTCAGCCCCGGCGTTCCAAGCGCTGCCGACCAACAAGATGAAGGTCAGGGCGAGCGCCCTAACAGCGGAGCCCCTCACTTCAAGGCCCCTGCGGCGGCGGGCCTCCATGATGGTGGTCGTCGCCCACGCCGAGGTCCTTGTGGCCCGACTCTTTCAATTGCTTGAGCTTGTCGATTTCCGCCTTGGCGACGGCGCTATTGTCGGCGCTAATGGCCGCCTTCAGCAAATCAATCTCGTTGATCACCGCATTCAGGTCCTTGTGAAATGTATCGAGGGTCTTGGCTTGGTCTTCCGGTGACATCTTGTCCAACTTTGGCGGAGTGAGCGTCCGGGCCGTCTCCGCGTGTTTTTGCATCGTCGCCACCAGTTCGAGCGTGGACGCTTTCTGGGCCGGATCGGTATATTGGCGGCCGATCAACTTGAGGCTGCGATTCATCCCCTCCATTTCGGCGTGAAGCGGCGAATCTTTTCCTCCCTGCGCAAAAGTGCGGACCGGCAGGAGCAAGGTAAGCGAGAGAACAGCAAGCGCAAAGCGCGACAACATTGTTTTCATAATAATCACCGTCGAATAGTGGAATTAATGACTGAATTTGGGGTTTGAAGCAAGAACAGAAAATCCGGTGGGAACGAACCGGTCTATCCTGGCAGTGCCGCCAGATTGTAGCCGCGAATCGCATTCGCGTCCCTTTCCCGCCGCGAAAATGTTTCGCGGCTACAAAAAGACGGCTGGCTCGTTGACGACTACTTCGCGACCATTGTCCAGTCCGGGCCCTGGTAGTAGTTGGCGGCGGTATCGCCAAAATGGATCCAACTCACATGGCCATCCACGAAAACCGCATTGCCCCAGGTAGTGCCGGGCTCATGTGGCCCCATGTACTCCGGATAAACTCCATAGCTGTCCGCGATGGAATACGCATAATTCATCGCATAGTCACATGCCAGGATCACCTTGGATGGGGTGACGACATCGGCGATCGCCAGGCCGGCCAAGCCGTTATGTGCGTTGTTGAGCTTTTGACCGTCGTTGTTGTAATAATAACTCGAGCCAACTTGCTGAAAAAAACTCGACCCCGACATGCGGTCAGACGGGCAACGCGCGACGGACGGTATGTTGGGTGCGAGATGGGATGGAGTCGTTGAGTAAAAATTCACATGGGTGACTTTGAGATAGGGGTTCAACGGGCGGGTCGGAAGTTCATTTATACCGCCTCCGTCGTAAATCAAGTTGCCCGCCCAGCGCCACATTTCCTCAAACCCCGTGGACAAGGTGTTTGGGTAATGCCCAAAATCGTCGACATACATGGTGGCGGCGATTCCAATTTGGTGGAGATTCGAGACGCAGAGCGCGCGCTTGCCGCTCTCGCGGGCGCGTCCGAGGGCCGGCAGCAACAGCGAGGCCAAAATTGCGATGATCGCAATGACGACCAGCAGCTCGATCAGCGTGAATGCTGACCTCGCTTGCCTCCGCCAGGGCTTCGGCTGGCAAGCCAGCAACTCGATGAGCGTAAAGGCCCGGCTGCGCCGCGTTATGCCATTCCCTTCCATCTCAACCGCGTTACCGCGCAGCCCTGTCGCTGGTGAAGCTGGAGGGGTGTGAACCTGCGCGCTTCTCGGGTGAGAGACTACAAAAAGACGACAGGTTATTCAAGTAATAAGCTGTGTGCGCTTGGGAGACCACCATACAACCTGAGGATGCACGGTTAGGCGGAAATTGGCTCCCCGCTTTGGACGGTTTGCGAACCTTTAGAGTTCACCTGTCGAGACAAAGAAAGTTTGACACCTAATACTTGTTAGGCCATTAAAAACAGGAGCACATGAGCTGGGTCACAGACGTTCTACTTGGCATCAATCTTGAGGAAAGATTTGATGATGATTTTAATGAACTAGACAGCTGTGAAGCTCTCGATCATATCAACGAATGGCTTGAGCAGCATGAGCAAGGCAAGCTAGACGAGCTTTCCACCCATGTTGAGTCCGGCGGGAAGTCCATGCAGTGCCACGTTTACGGAGGCGCATTCGATTTTATGGAGACGGATGAGTTTGTCTCCCTTGTCTTATCTCAGAATTGGAAGAGGCCAGAATCGGTTATGCTTTTGACCAAACAAGAGGAACAAGACGTTTTTACAGTTCACAAAGTCGCGTAGACGGCAGCCTAGCAAGTCCACGAAGACAATCCACGCAGACATTGACCTGTTCCGCCGCGACGATCGCCTTTTTTACACCTGGCCCACCGAACGCACGACCGCATATATCACACTCGACCCAGACCGCAGTTTCACCGAAAGCAAGGAAGGTTATTCGATAGCCCAGCATTCGCCGCGTGGGGGTTGCGCCGCCAGCACGTCCTCGGCGCGTTTGCCGCAAACGACAGCGGCGTCTCGCAGACTCGGCTCCGTCAAACTCGGCTTGCGGCCTACAAGAAGAGGCTGCGGGAAGAGGAAATTGGCTCCCCGCTTTGGACGGTTTGCGAACCTTAAGGTTGACGTGGTCAGGACTTGATCGCCGTGCGCCACAGCGCCGTTCCCTAATTTCTTGACATGACCGTCGAAGGCAGGTATTTCTTGGCTCAGTCGCTCCGCCTGCGAGTACAGAGCGATCGAGACTTGTTCCCCCGTTTCAGGAACTGGAAAGGGAAATGCCATGGATACGTTTCTTGTCTGCCGTCTAGCTGTGTGTCTGCGAACATTCATTGTGTGGGCTATCTGTTCTTGCACCATGTCTGTGTTGGGACAATCGATCACCTGGCAGGATCTTCCATGGCCCGCCAACCAGGACTGGGGGGGACCGCAAGGCGCCCCGGCCACAACCAACGGTAATCAAATCGTCCTCACGGGGCAGGACGTGCTTTCCGTCCAGTCGTTCACAGGGCCGCTGACGATCTCCTACGATGTGCTCTTGCCCACAAAGAGCACGACGGATGGGATTTTTGAATTGTTCCTTGTTCCCACGGGAGAAAACCCAAACCTTCTTCCCAATCCCGACGTTGAACTCGATATGTTTGAGACTCAGAGTGGCCAAGACGGCTTGCAGGTCCAAAAGAATCATGGCTCCAATATCCTCTGGGGTCCGGTTTCGTATGCCATCCAAACGCAAACGACGTATCATGTCTCCGTTGGCGTTGCAGCAAACGGCCAGGTGAGTTGGTCAATTAATGGTCTGGATGTCGGGCTTTCCAACTCGGTCGTGGTCCCATACAGCAGCTATCAATTACGCCTCAGCAGTTGGCAACCGACGCAAGTTTGGCAAGTTAACAACTTCACGGCCGTTCCCGAACCAACGACTCTGACACTTGTGGCGGGGGGGCTGATGGGTCTATTGTTTGGCGTCGGCTGTCGCAAATACAGTTGAAGTCAGCGTTTGAAAACAACGAGTAATGTTACACTTTGCGTCCCCAAACAGGAGTCGAACCCCGGGTCGCCGTTTTCGGCGCTACGGACTCACTGCGCCATTCCGATGTAATCGCTTCTAGCAGGCTGCTAAAAAATGCGTTTCTGGTTGTAGGCCGCTTCTGTGAAGCGGCGAAATCCTTAGAAAACTCGCCGACTCATAGAGTCGGCCTACATTAAACGCCCTAGGAACCAGCACTTTTTTAGCAGCCTGCTACTGCGCGGGGGCCAGCTCACCCGCATTTGCCTGGCGATGGCGGCGGAGTTTGACGCGCTGGCGGAGGTGTTCGAACATGAGATAGACGACGGGGGTGGTGTAGAGGGTGAGGACTTGGGAGAAGAGCAGGCCGCCGACGACCGCGATGCCGAGCGGTTGGCGCAATTCCGAGCCGGTGCCGATCCCGATGGCCAGGGGGACCGCGCCGAGCAGCGCCGCCATCGTGGTCATCATGATTGGGACGGAAGCGGATGACGCAGGCTTTGTAGATCGACTCTTCCGGGGTCAATCCTTCCACGCGCTCGGCTTCGAGGGCGAAGTCGATCATCATGATGGCGTTTTTCTTGACGATGCCCATCAGGAGAATGATGCCGATAAAGGAGACGAGCGAAAGGTCCGTGCCCGAGAACATAAGCGCCAGCACCGCCCCGACCCCGGCCGACGGGAGCGACAAGAGAATCGTAATCGGATGGATCAGGCTCTCATAGAGCATTCCCAGCACGATATAAACGGCGAGGATTGCCGCGCAAAGCAGCAGGGGCATGGTGGTCAGCGACGCTTGAAAGACCTGCGCCGTCCCTTGGAAGCTGCCTTGCACGCTGGAGGGCATCCGCAATTCCTGGGCGGCGCTTTGGATCAGTTCGGCGGCCTTGCCCAGCGAGACTGCCGGGGCGAGGTTGAAGGAAAAGGTGACGGCCGGGAACTGGCTCTGGTGGTTGACGGACAGGCTGGTATTGCTCGTGGTGAATTTAGCCACGCTGGCGAGGGGCACCTGCTGGCCGGTGTTGGAGGCGACGTAGATTTTGCTCAGCGAGGCCGGGTCTTGCTGATATTCCGGAGAAACTTCCAGGATGATGTGGTGCTGGTTGTATTGCTCGTAGATCGTCGCGACCTGGCGCTGCCCGAAGGCGTCGTACAGCGTGTTGTCAATCGCCTCGGGGGAGACGCCGAGACGGGCGGCGGCGTCGCGGTCGATGGCGATCGTGGCTTGGAGTCCATTGATTTGCTGATCGTTGCTGACATCCTTGAGTTCGGGAATCTTGCGGAGCTTGTCGAGAAGCGCCGTGGACCAATGGCTGAGTTCGCCGATGTCGGCCGCCTGCAAGGCGTATTGGTACTGGGCCCTGCCGAGCCGGCCGCCGACCCGGATATCCTGGACCGCTTGCAGGGACAAGGTGATGCCCGGAGACATTCGCCAATTCATGCCGCAGCCGGTCAATGACCTTGTCTACGCGCACTTTTCGTTGCGAGAGCGGTTTGAGGGTGATGAACATGCGGCCATTATTGACCGTGGAGTTGCCGGAGGAGGCCCCGATAAACGAACCGACCGTGTCAATCGCCGGGTCGGCGAGGACGATCTTGGCCACCTGGTTTTGGAGCTTGGCCATCGTGGCGAATGAAATGTCCTGGGCGGCATCCGTCACCCCGATCATCACGCCGGTATCCTGCTGGGGGAAGAGCCCCTTGGGCACGATGATGTAGAGCCAAATGGTCGCGATAATGGTCGCCGCTGTGATTACCAACATGAAGACCTGGTTTCGCAAGACCCATTTGAGTCCACGCTCGTAGCCGTTGAGGAGCCAATTAAAAGCGCCTTCGCAGACTCGATAAAAGCGGCTCGGTGGCCCGTACGCGGATTCCGGTTTCAAGAAACGCGAACACATCATGGGTGTCAGGGTGAGCGAAACCACCCCGGACACCAGGATGGTCAAACTGAGCGTGACGGCGAATTCGTGAAACAGACGCCCGACCAATCCGCCCATGAACAAGAGGGGAATGAAGACTGCCACGAGGGAAATACTGATGGAGATCACGGTGAAGCCGATCTGCCTGGCGCCCTTGAGCGCCGCTTGCAGGGTGGTGTCGCCCTGCTCAATAAATCGGAAGACATTTTCGATGACCACGATGGCGTCATCGACAACGAAACCGACGGAGATGGTGATGGCCATCAAGGACAGGTTGTCCAGGCTGTAGTTGAGCAGGTACATCATGCCGAAGGTGCCGGCGAGGGCCAGCGGCACCGTGACGCTGGCGATAAACGTGGGCCAAAAACGGCGGAGAAAGAGGAAGATCACCATGACGACGAGACTGATGCTGAGAACCAGGGATGTCTCCACGTCGCTGACCGACGCGCGAATGGTCGTGGTCCGGTCGCTGAGGATGGAGAGCTGCACGGACGGCGGAATCCAACGCTCGAGTTGGGGGAGTTCCGCTTTGATCCGTTCCACGGTGTCGATGACGTTGGCGCCCGCCTGCTTGGAAATGATGACCAGCACCGCCGGCTTCGTGCCCGACCAGCCGCCCAACAAATTATTCTCGACGCCTTCAACCACTTTTCCCAGCGAGCTGAGCTTGATGGGGACATTATTTTTTTGGCGCAGGATCAAGGGACGGAATTCACGGGCGTCCACCAATTGGTCGTTGCTGACCAGCGCATAGGACAGCCGTTCGCCGTCCAGGCTGCCCTTGGGGAGATCGACGGCCACTTGCGCGAGAAACGTACGGATATCCTCGAGGCTCAGGCCGGTCGAGGCCAGCGCCGCAGGATTGATTTGAACGCGCACGGCTGATTTTTCCGCGCCTGTGATGGTGACCTGGCTAACCCCTTCGACCTGGCTAAGCTTTTGGCCGATGATCGTATCGCCATATTCGAAAATCTCCGTGGGCGGCAATGTATCGGAACGTCATCGCCAAGACCAGGATCGGCGCGTCGGCTGGGTTGACTTTGCGATAGGTCGGCGGGCTGGGGAGATCCAGGGGCAATTCGCTGGAAGCGGCGTTGATGGCGGCCTGCACGTCGCGCGCCGCGCCGTCGATGTTGCGGTTCAGGTCGAATTGGACGGTCACCGAGGAACCGCCCAGGGTGCTGATCGAAGTGAGTTCGGAGACACCGGAAATTTGGGCGAGGCGCCGTTCCAGCGGAGCGGCGAGGGCCGAGGCGACCGTGGCCGGTTCCGCGCCCGGCAAGGAGGCCGAGACGGAGATGATGGGATAATCGACGCGCGGGATGGCCGCGACCGGGCAGAAAATGATAGGCCACGATTCCCATCAGGAAGAGTCCCGCGGCCAACAGCGACGTGCCGGCGGGGCGGTGGATGAATGGCTCGGAAACGTTCATGACGCCGGGGGAGGGACGGCTTCGCTTTCCAGTTCGCCCGCGCTCGACAAGCCGGCGGAAGCGCGCCAGCGTCGGACCCATTTCTCGCAGCGATCCATGTAAAGATAGATCACCGGCGTCGTGTAGAGCGTGAGAAACTGGGACAACAGCAGGCCGCCGACAATGGAAATGCCCATCGGGCGGCGCAATTCCGAGCCGGTGCCCGTTTCCAGCGCCAGCGGCAGCGCGCCGAGCAGCGCGGCCGCGGTGGTCATCATGATCGGACGAAAACGCAGCAGGCAGGCTTGATAGATTGATTTTTCCGGCGGCATTTTCTCCACGCGTTCGGCTTCCAGCGCGAAGTCGATCATCATAATCGCGTTCTTCTTGACGATGCCGATCAGCAGGACGACGCCGATCAGGGCGATCATCGAAAAGTCGGTGCGGCAGATCAACAGCGCCAGGAGCGCACCCACGCCCGCCGAGGGCAGGGTGGAGAGGATGGTGATGGGATGGATGTAGCTCTCATAGAGCACGCCCAGGACGATGTAGATGACGACGACGGCGGCCAGGATCAGGAACGGCTCGCTTTTCAGCGAGGTGCGGAATTCCGCGGCGCTACCGGAAAAAGATGTCATCACGGTTTCTGGCAGGGCGATTTCTTTCTCGGCGCGCTGCATGGCGTCGATGGCCGTGCCCAGCGAACTGCCGGGACGCAGGTTGAAGGACAGGGTCACTGCCGGGAATTGGCCCTCGTGAACGATGGCAAGCGCCGCGGTGGTGGTACGCAAATGGGTGAACGCGCTGAGCGGCACCATTTGGCCGGTGGTGGATTTGACATAAATCTTGTCCAGCGCCTCGGGCGTCAGTTGGAAATGCGGCTCGGCCTCGAGAACGACGCGATACTGGTTGAGCTGGGTGAACATGATCGACACCTGTCGCTGCCCGAAGGCGTCATAGAGCGTATCGTCGATGGCTTGCGGCAAAATATTCAGGCGCGAGGCGGTATCGCGGTCGACATCGATGCTCACTTGCAAGCCGCCTGTTTGCTGATCGGTGGCCAAATCGACCAGGTCGGGCAGGGTGCGCAGCTTGTTGAGGAGCGTCGTTGACCATTGGGAGAGTTCGGCTTCGTCGGCGTCCTCCAGTGTATATTGGTACTGGGTGCGGCTGACGCGGCTGTCGATCTGGACATCCTGCACCGCTTGCATGAAGAGGGAAATCCCCTCGACATCTTTGGTCGCGTCGCGCAAGCGATCGATGATTTCGCTGGCGCTGGCTTTGCGCTGGTCGCGGGGCTTGAGATTGATATAGAGATGGCCGGTGTTGGCGGTGGCGTTGACCGTGCCGGCTCCCACGAACGAGGCGACACTGACAACATCCGGGTCCTTGCGCACGATCTCGGCGATGAGCCGCTGGCGTTCGACCATGGCCTTGAAGGAGATGGACTGCGCGGCGTCGGTTTCGCCAACGATCAGGCCGGTGTCCTGTTGGGGCAACAGGCCCTTGGGGATGATGATGTAGAGCCAGATGGTGGCGACCAGCGTTGCGATGGCAATGATCAGCGTCAGCGGTTGATGATCCAGCACCCACTTCAGGCCGCGTTCGTACCAATCCAGCATGCCCTGGAACATTCGCTCCGTGAAGTTGTAAAAGCGCCCGTGCTTTTCCTCTTTTTCCTGTTTCAACAGGCGGCTGCACATCATGGGTGTGAGGGTCAGCGAGACCACGGCGGAAACCGCGACCGCCACGCTCAGGGTGATGGCGAATTCGCGGAAGAGCCGGCCGACGATGCCGGTCATGAATAGCAGGGGAATGAAGACGGCAATCAGCGAGATGCTCAGTGAAATGACCGTGAACCCGATTTGCTTGGCGCCCTTGAGCGCGGCTTCCATCGGCGGGTCCCCGGCTTCGATAAAGCGGACGATGTTTTCGATCATCACGATGGCATCGTCCACCACGAACCCGGTGGAAATCGTCAGCGCCATCAGGGAAAGATTGTCGAGACTGAAGCCGACCAGTTTCATCACGCCGAACGTGCCGATGATGGCCAGCGGCAGAGCGACGCTGGGGATGACGGTCGCCCAGAACTTTCGCAGGAAGACGAACATGACCATGACGACCAGGAACACCGTGAGGATCAGCGTGAACTGCACGTCGTGGACGGAGGCGCGGATGGTGGCGGTGCGGTCGGTCATGATGGAAACCTTCATCGCGGGCGGAATGGACGCGCTGAGCCGGGGCAACAACGCTTTCACGCGGTCGGCGGTTTCGATGATATTGGCGCCCGGCTGACGCTGAATATCCAGGATGACCGAGGGCGTGTTGTCCACCCAGGCGGCGAGGCGAACATTTTCCACGTTGTCGATCACTTCGCCGATGTCACCGAGGCGAACCGGGGAGCCATTCGTGTAGGTCACAATCACGGGCCGGTATTCCTCGGCGGACAGAATCTGGTCGTTCGCGCCGATGGCGTACGACTGGCGCGGGCCGTCGAAGCTGCCCTTGGGCGCGTTGATATTGTTGAGCGTCAGGGCGGTCCGCACGTCTTCCAAACTCAAGCCGAGCGAAGCGATTGCCGCCGGGTTGATGCGGACGCGAACGGCGGGCTTCTGGTTGCCCTCGATGGTGACCAAGCCGACGCCGGTCACCTGGCTGAGTTTTTGGGCGAGCACGGTGTCGGCGAGGTCGTTGACCTTCTCCAGCGGCAACGTGTCGGAAGTGATCTGCAACGTGAGGATCGGCGTGTCGGCCGGGTTGACTTTGCTGTAGGTCGGCGGGTTCGGCATGTTCTTCGGCAGCACACCGGTGGCGGCATTGATCGCGGCCTGAACATCCTGCGCCGCCGCATCGATGTCGCGGTCCAGGTTGAATTGCAGGATGATGGTCGAGGTGCCAAAAGAACTCTGCGAAGTCATCTGCGACAGGCCGCTGATTTCACCGAACTGGCGTTCGAGGGGGGTGGTGACGGAAGAGGCCATCACGTCCGGGCTGGCGCCGGGGTATTGCGCGGTCACCTGGATGGTGGGAAAATCGACGGGAGGCAACGCCGAGATCGGCAGCAGGATGTACCCGAGCAATCCCATCAGTACCACGCCCGTCATCAGCAGCGACGTGGCGACCGGCCGATGGATGAAAGGTTCCGAAATGTTCACGGGGGTCAACCGTCAGGATGCGGGACCCGCCGGTGCCGCCGGCTTGGTTGGTGGAGCCGGCTTCACGTGCGAGCCGATCTGCAATCGATACTGGCCGTCGACGACGATGCTCTCGTTGGGCTTGAGCCCGGAGTCGATCAGCGCCTCGCCTTTTTCGATTTGCGCGACTTTCACCGGGGTAACTACCACGGATTGATCGTCCTTGATGACGAAGATGTAGGAGCCGTCGGGGCCGCGCTGCACGGCGGAGGCGGGCACGACGAGGCCGCCTTTGCGGGTGGTTAGCAAGAGGCGCGCATTCACGAACTGGCCCGGCCAAAGCCGCAGGTCGTCGTTGGCAAACGTGGCCTTGAGACGGATGGTGCCGGTGGTGGTGTCAATTTCATTGTCAATCACGGCCAGTTGGCCCTCGCCCAACTGCGTCGTGTTATCGCGGTCCACGGCCAGGACGGTGACCTGGTTCGACGACATTTCCTTTTGGATTTCGTTGAGGGATTGTTCGGGGAGCGTGAAAACCACGGAGATCGGATGCAATTGGGTAATCACCACCAGGCCGTTCGCGTCGGCGGCATGGACGATGTTTCCCTGGTCGACCTGGCGAATGCCGGTGCGTCCGTCGAGCGGGGAGGTGATCGTCGTGTAATCGAGTTGGACCTTGGCGCTATCGATCGCGGCCTGGTCAGCCTTGACGGTTGCCGCCAGTTGGTCAACGAGCGCTTTCTGGGTGTCGTACGTTTGCTGGGTGGCGATCTTCTGCTGGACGAGATCGGTGTCGCGTTTCAGGTCCAATTGGGCATTGGCCAGTTGCGCCTCGTCTTGCGCTTTTTTGGCCACGGTTTGTTCGAGCGCGGTCTGAAATGGATCGGGATCGATTTGCGCGAGCAGGTCGCCGGCGTGCACGTCTTGTCCCTCCACGAAGGCAACTTTCTTCAATTCGCCGTCGACACGGACATGAACCGTGACCGTATTGAAGGCCTGGACGGTGCCAAGTCCGTCTACATAGATGGGCACGTCTTTCTGGGCAACTTTGCCCTCCACGACCGGCACCGCGGGCGGTCCGGCATGGGCGGCGGCGGCTTTTGCGGAAGCCGCGCGGTAGTGATGCACGACCCACACGATTCCCACGACGGCCACAATTACCGCTACGATCAGGGTCCAGAGGATCTCGACGCCCATGTCCCTCTTCGAAAAGACTTTTTCTTCAGGCGGACGAAGATGTTTCCGCGATTCGTCAGCCTTGGGTGGGTCGGGCTGATCCAAACGTTGACGCTCTTGAACTTGGTCGTTTTTCAGCATGATTTAGACAAGCCCGGTCAGATTGACGTTCAATGTAACACCAAATCCAAGCGACAGTTACAAAAATATGGCCGTGAGCGGACGATGTCAAATGGCAGCGTTTACGATAACAATTTCAAGGAAAGGTGTAACCTATGCGTGGTGCCTAATTCGCGATACGCTTGACTGAGGAATTGAACGCAACCAACCGTTCCCAATCAATTGAACCATCCTTCCGACAGAAATCTGCCATGAAATCACGTGTGAAACGGTTCACAGCTTGATCCCATTCAGCGCGGAACTTCGGTCGATTTCGTTCCGGCACGTTTTTCATCAAGCGAATGAGCTTCAGGTAGAAGTCCGGATCGCCTGTAATCTCCTGCCAAAACGCTTGGCCAGAACGCCGGCGAAATCGCGAGTTGTCCGTCGGTTCGCTGCATTGCTGGCCGTAAGCTTGACCGACTAGTGGATCGAATTGCTTGTTCAGCTTGTAAAGTCGTTTGCGGAGCGCGTCAAAATTCGTGCTTTGACGCTTGTGCTGGTCGGCATTGCCCCAATTCGGCCCTGATTTGACAGCGACCGCTAAGTATCGGTCGGACTTTTCGAGCGCGAAATCCACGCCTTCGGTCGGGGCAACTTGACCGGCTGCAGCGATTTTTGCAATTGGCTCAAAGAAGACATTCCCGAAAATTGTCTCATCGGACGATGTGACAAAAGCGGTCATGATTTGCTCGACGATCTCAGAGGCTTTCTCGATACCCAACGCGCGGTACAGGTACGGATTCTTTTTTTGAAGAACCTTTTCCAGGCTAAGTTTCTGCAATGCGGTGAGGCGACTCGCATAGAACTTCTGCAAACAGATCTCGATCTCTTTTTCAAGCCGCGCTGGAGTGAGTGCCATTATTACCTTTCTGAGGCAAATCCCAGAGCGTTTCGCCCAACTCATCTTTCAGGCTTTTCCGCGCGACTGCGCAATAATCTTCCCGTATCTCGATTCCGAGATAGTTGCGGCCGAGTTTGGCAGTGGCAAGGGCTGTTGTGCCCGAACCGAGAAATGGGTCAAGAACAAGATCGCCCGGCTTGGTAAACAACCGGGTAAACCATCTTGGCAATGCTTCAGGAAACGCCGCACTGTGAGAGCGATTCGAGCATTCCGTGGCCAAATGAAGTACGTTCGTTGGATAAGCCAATTCCCGACCGACCCATTTGGAAATGTTCTTGCCGAACCCACTGCCAACTTTGGATTCGTCGCGTCGCTTGTCCGTATCGCTTAAGTTACGCAGACGCGCGTGTTTCCAGTTTCCCATCGGAACGCGTACCGCATCTTGATACATGGCGAAGTGCCGATTCTTAGTGAAGTGGAGGCAGCGTTCCCACGCGTCTCTAAAGCGGTTCGGCCATTTCCCTGGGTAGCAGTTTCGTTTGTGCCAAATGTATTCCTCGGTCCAAAGCCAGCCCTGACGGCGCATGCCGAGGATAGACTCAATCACATACGTGTGTCGTTCCCCTTCAACGGCTTTCTCTTTGATATTGAGAACGAAAGAACCGGTCGGCTTTAGCACCCGCAAAAGTTCGGCTGTAATTGGGAACAGCCATTCAGCATAACGGTCGGGGTGAATTCCTCCATATGTGCTCTTGCGAGAGTCTGCATAGGGTGGCGATGTAAAAATTAGGTCGATACAGTCAGATGGCAATTTCTTCAACTCGCTGGCGCAGTCCCCGCAGATGATACAATTGACCGGTGTGCTTCCGACCTGAAACCCTGCGCTGTTCGGTCCCTCGCGGATGCGAGAAGGCTTCCGCTTCTTCGTTGTGTATTTAATTTGGGCGCGTCGCACGGGGCCAGTAAACCATAATCAGACCTCTAAGACAAGTGGCGTGTCGAATTGGGAGCAGGCCGGACGCGAGAATTCCGTCGCATATATCGTAAATCGATAATTTTACTGGACACCGTGTCGGGAGGGGGGTATGGTCGGCGCGTGAATTTACGAACGGAAGTGTAATGATGGTGGTCGGTCGAGCACGGACGGCTGGGCCAGCCGTCCCTACCACTCTGGTAGCGACGGACAAGTCGAAGGCCGCGTCAGGGGGCCTGTATATGTGTTTTTGCGAAACGAACCCACCGTTTTGGCGGACGATTTTTGATGTAACGGACTATGAATACATGGGTTGCTGCGAAAATTGAGAAGTGTTTCGGTGGGTTCGTTTTGGAAAAACAAACCCAAATCCAGGGGTCCATTGGCGGGTTTGGAGTCGAAAGTGGGTTCGTTTCAGGAAAACGAAGCCGCTGGGAAAGTCGGGACGGTAACGTCCCTCCCACGTTTCATGAGAGCAAGACGGGCGCACAGTCAGAACACTTGGCCAGTCCAACAGGCGAGACGCCTGTTCAACGCGGAAGACCGAAAATGAGGCGGAGCGAGCGGGCGCTTGGTGGCTGCAAGAAATCGTTTCACAAGCGGGTGGGTTCGGCTAAGATGACGCCCTTCGCATGTTTACCGCACGCACATTACTGGCCGGCAAGTGGCCGATCCTGATTTTGGCGGCGTTGACCGCGGCGGTGATGTTCCTGAACTGCGCCGCGTGGCTGCGCGTCGCGCTGGCGGCCATTTCGTTGGCCCTGTTGCTGTTCACCCTTGCATTTTTTCGCGATCCCCATCGCGTGGCGCCGGCGAACCCGAAAGCCATCGTGGCACCGGCGGACGGCACGATTGTGGAGATCCGGACCGTCCACGAGCCGTATTTCCTCAACGGCGAAGCGACGATGGTGGCGATTTTTCTGTCGGTCTTCGACGTGCACGTGCAGCGCGCGCCGATTGACGGCGAAATCAAATTCGTGAAATATCACAAGGGCAAGTTTTTGGACGCCCGCGACATGAACGCTTCGCTCGAGAACGAAAACCGCGTGATTGGCCTGGTCGGAGCTGACGGGTATCGTGTGACCGTACGGCAAATCGCGGGGTTGATCGCGCGGCGGATCGTGGGCTGGGCCGACAAGGGCGCGAAACTGGCCCGGGGCGAACGATTGGGGATGATCCGGTTCGGTTCGCGCGTGGAACTGTTCCTGCCGCCGGGCACGGAGGTCACGGCGCAGGTGGGCGACTATGCGAAAGGCGGTGAGACGATCCTTGCCCGAAGAAAATGACATACCAGCCCGACCGGCCGAACGCACCCGGAAGCCGGAACTTTCGCCGGAGAATGACGAGCGGGTGCAGATCTATTTTCTGCCGAACCTGCTCACGGCGGGCAATCTCGCCTGCGGTTTTTTTGCGCTGACGTGGATTTTCAAGTACGAGCGCGCGCTGGGTTTTGAGCCAATCCTGATCGCCATTCGGCTGATCCTGGCGGCTTTCGCCTGTGACTTCCTGGATGGCCGACTGGCGCGGCTGGCGAAGAAGGAGTCGCACTTCGGACGCGAGTTCGATTCGTTGGCGGACATCGTGAGTTTTGGCGTCGCGCCGGCGTTCCTGGTTTACCGCATCGTCCTCTATCAATTTGAAAGGTCCGGCTGGCTGATTGCGGCGATCTACCTGGTGTGCGGCGGGATCCGGCTGGCGCGATTCAATGTACTGAGCATGCGGCCGTCGAGCCACAAGGGCCGCGAGTTTGTCGGGTTTCCCATTCCATCCGCGGCGGCGGTGGTGGTGAGCGTGGCAATGTTCATGATGTGGCTGGTGGGCCACGAACACGAACTCGGACCGTCCCGCTACGCCCTGGCGGGGTTGATGGTCCTGCTGTCGATCCTGATGGTCAGCAATGTGCGCTATCCCACGTTCAAGTATATCGACTGGACGCCGGCGCGGTCGGTCGCGGCGTTTGCGGCGGCGGCGGTGATGGGGCTGTTGCTGGTATCGGAGTTCGAGGTGACGCTGGCGGCGTTGTTCGTCGCGTATTTGTTGTACGGCCTGGTGCGCCCCTGGGTGAGCAAACGCTGGCGGCGCGAGATCGAGTCGGATGAATCCGACGACGATGAAGACGATTCGATCGACGGGTGAACGACAACGCCGTGGAAAACTACTTTCAACCTATTCTGGCGGGTTTCGTCGCCGGTTTTGTCGTCGCCGTGCCCGTGGGCCCGGTCAACCTCACCGTCATCAACCAGGCGTTGCGCCGGGGATTCGGCACGGCATTTTTGATTGGCATCGGCGCGATGTGCGCCGAGACGCTGTACGCGTCGCTGATGCTCTGGGGACACGCTTCGATTCTCGACGCGCCGCGCGTGGTGCTGGCGATGCGCATCATCGCGGTCGTGGTGATCGGCGCGATGGGAACCCGCTACCTGCTTTTCAAATCCGTAAAAGTCGGCGACAGCGAGGCCACGGTCCGGAAACTTGACGAGCGCTGGCATCATCCGCAGTCGTTTTTCCTCGGGTTCGCCCTGACCATTTCGAACCTGATGCTGGTGGTTGTTTGGGCGACGCTGGTCACGTTGCTCTATGCGCATGAATGGGTCGTCCCGAACCCCGTGAGCAGGCTGCTGTGCGCGCTCGGGGTGCTCGGCGGAGGATCGATGTGGTTTTTGCTGCTGGCTTTCTTCGTCTCGCGCGCGCATCGCCGCGTGAAGGATCGAACCCTGACCGTGCTGGTGCGCTGCTGCGGGATATTGTTCCTCGGTTTTGCCGGGTGGCTGGCCTGGAAATTGTTCCAGTAATGAAGTCCGCGGATTTACTTCGCAAGTTTTCGCAACAAGTCCGGCAATTTCCGCAAAGCGATGATCTGGCGCTTCGTCTGCATGGCCGGCTGCGCGGGTGTCCCAAACACGATCGAGCCCGGCGGCAAATCCTCGGAGACGCCGCTTTGTGCGGCCACGACCGAGTTGGAACCGATTTTGAGGTGGTCGGCGATGCCGGCCTGTCCCGCCAGCGTGACGTTGTCGCCGATCTGCACGCTGCCCGCGACGCCCGCCTGCGAGACGATGATGCAATTCTGGCCGAGCGTGACGTTGTGGGCGATCTGCACGAGGTTGTCGATCTTGGTCCAGCGCTTGATGATGGTGGAATCCATCGTCGCGCGATCGATGGTCGTGTTCGCGCCAATTTCGACGTCGTCCTCGATGATCACGTTGCCCACCTGCGGAATTTTCAGCCGCTCGGCGCCGTCCTGCACATAGCCGAAGCCGTCGCTGCCGATCACCGCGCCGGCGTGAATGCCGACGCGATTGCCGATGCGGATGTCGTGGTAGATGGTGACCTGCGGGTAGAGCCGGCAATCGTCACCCAGGCGGGTGCCTTCGCCGATGACGCAATGCGCCTCGATGACCGTGCGGTTGCCGACCACGACGTTGTCGCGCAGCACCGTGTACTCGCCGACGAATACGCCGTCGCCCAGGCGCACGTTGCGGCCGAGTTGCGCGGTGGGATGAACCTGCGCAGGATAGGGACGCGGCGGACAAAAGATCGCCAGGGCCCGCGCGAACGCCGCGCGCGGGTTCTTTACCCGAATCAGAGTTTTCCGCGACGCGGGCGCGTTCAGCGGGACGATGACAGCGGCAGCGGCGCATCCTTCCGCAGCGGCGCAGTGTTTGGCGTTTTCCGCGAACGTGATTTCAGTGGCTTGCGCCTGTGGAATCGGCGCGATGCCGGTGAGCTGGATATTCGCGTCGCCTTCCACCTGGCCGCCGATTTGCGCCGCGAGAGCTTGAACGGTAATGGGCATTTATGTGGAGCGTAACAGAAGCCCCGGATGATGGCAATGAGTTGGGCCATCACGAGCAGTCAATTTCCAGTCGTGACAAGCCGACCTCGGCGGGTAAACTGCGGGCCATGCTCTATGGCCAAACGCCGAAGTGGATTGACTGGCTTGATCGCAGGATGCCGGGTTTCGGGATTCCCAACCTGGCCCTGTACCTGGTTGGGGCACAGGCGTGCGGTTTTCTGCTGCTCCTGGCCAACCCGCAGGCGATATTTCTGCTCGGTCTTGATCCCTCGCTGGTGCTGAAGGGCGAAGTCTGGCGGCTGGTCACCTTCCTGGCGGTGCCGCCACCGCTCCGCCCGGTGTGGATGGTTTTTGCGCTCTACTTCCTGTACTTCATCGTCAGCGCCATCGAAGAGGAATGGGGCGAGTTCCGCACCACATTATATGTGGCGGTAGCGGTATTGCTCAGCATCGCCTTTTCGTTTGCCTTCCAGTGGCCGATCTACGGCGCCGCCAAACTGGGATCAACGCTTTTTCTGGCCGCCGCCACCATCGCGCCGGAGTACCAAATCATGTTGTTCCTGATAATTCCGGTGAAAATGAAATGGCTGGCGTGGTTGTCGGTGGCGTACATTGTCTTCGGGCTGATATTCGGCACACTGTTGAGCCGGTTGTATCTGCTGACCATGTACGCCAACTACGTGCTTTTTTTCGGCCCGTATTTCGCGGGACGGCTCAAAGCCGTTTATCGACGTAAGAAATTCCAGCAGGAGGTCGCGGCCGGTCGCGTCAATCCGGACGAGCCAGGGGAATAAAATGAATGCACCGATGAAATACCGTCGTTTTGGCCGAACCAATCTTTCCGTGCCCGTCATTTCTTGCGGGGGGATGCGCTATCAACACTCGTGGAAAGACGAGGACGCGGGCGGCATCACCGCCGAGGGCCAGGCAAACCTCGAAGCCACGATCCACCGGGCGCTGGAGCTCGGCATCAACCACATTGAAACCGCGCGGGGTTACGGGACGTCCGAATTGCAGCTTGGCAAAATTCTCCCGCGGCTGCCGCGCGAGCGGATGGTGATCCAAACCAAGGTCAGCCCGTGCGCCGATTCGAAGGAATTCCTGGCCACGTTCAACCAGTCGATGAAGAATTTGCAACTCGATTACGTTGACCTGCTGGGCCTTCATGGCATCAATAATGAAGAGATCCTCGACTTCGCGCTGCGTCGCGGCGGCTGCCTGGAGGTCGCTCGTCAGCTCCAGAAAGAAGGCCGTGTCCGTTTCATCGGCTTTTCCACGCACGCTGTGACCCGCGTGATTACCGCTGCCATTGAATCGGGCGAGTTCGATTACGTCAATCTGCACTGGTACTTCGTCAATCCGCTCAACTGGCCGTCGGTGCGGGCCGCCACGAAGCGTGACATGGGCGTGTTTATCATCAGCCCGAACGACAAGGGCGGCATGCTGCAAAACCGGCGGCCAAAATGGCGGAACTGTGCGCGCCCCTGTCACCGATGCAGTTCAACGACCTGTACTGTCTGGCACGACCAGAAGTCCACACGCTCAGTTGTGGCGCGGCGCGTCCCAGCGACTTCGATGAACACGTCGCCGCGCTGGAGTTCTACGGTCGCGAAGCGGAAACGATCGCGCCGATGGAACGCCGTTTGCGCGCGGAGATGGAACGGGTGCTCGGCGCTGATTGGTGCGCGCGATGGACGGAAGGCTTGCCGGAGTTTACCGAAGCGCCCGACAAGGTGAACCTGATCGAGATCCTTCGTCTGTGGACATATGCGAAATCCCTCGATCTCATGGAGTGGGGGAAAATGCGCTACAATTTGCTCAGCGGCAACGGCGGCCACTGGTTCCCTGGCGAAATGGCGAACAAAATCACCGACGAGCGAAAACTGCCGGCAGCCATTGCCCGGAGTCCGTTCGCCGCGCGCATCCCGGAAATCCTCCGCGAAACCCACCAATTACTGTTCACGGAACCGAAGAAGCGGCTCAGCCAGAGTTGAGCGGCGAGCTACGACGCCAGCGGGATGCCATTTTCTCGCGCCAGTTTGCGCAACGCGTTGACGGCGACACCAAAAAGTTCGGGACCGCTGAAGCCCGAGGATTGTCCCGCGATCGACAGGTGCGGCTCGAAACTCAGGAACCCGTTGTAACCGCCGGCGCAGGCGTCCTTCAAAATCTCGGCGATATGACCGTCTCCTTCGCCGGCGGGCACGACCTTGCCGCTGCCGCGGAGGGCGTCCTTGATGTGGATGTGCGCCGTGTAGGGCTTCAGGAGCGGCCAGTTGTCGAGCGGGTCCTCGCCGGCCTGGATGAAATTGGCGAAATCGAAGGCCGCGCGGAACTTCGGTGAATCGAGGTTCTGATGCAGGTCGAGACACGACGCACCGAGTTCGCCGTAGATGTGTCTTTCGTTTTCATGAACGAGTATCGGGCGATAGGACTGCACGTAGTCGATTTTTTTCTGTAGGCGGCGCAGCACTTCCGCGCGCCCTTGAGGGAAGGCTTCGTAATAACTGAAGATGCGAACAAACGGCGCATCGAAGAATTCCGCCAGTTCCACGGCGATTTTGAACCGCTCAAAATGCGGGTCGAACGGCTCGCTGAGTTTGACCTTGCCGATGGGCGAACCGATGCCGATCACTCCGAGGCCGTTGTCCTTGAGCTTTTTTTTGATTTCCGCGCGCAACGATTTGTCAAAATCGAGCACGTTCCTGCCTGCCACGCCGCGCAATTCAAGGTGGGTCACGCCCTGCTTCTTGCATTCCGCAATCTGCACGTCGAGGTCTGGCGAGATCTCGTCGCCGAAGGCGGCTAGGCCGAGCATAGATTCTTTTGGGTGTAGACGAAGCTTTGCTTTAGCGAATCGAACGGATCGCCGGGACAGGTGTCCTGCTCGATGCAGTACCACTCGCAACCGGCCTTTTCCGCCGCGGCGATGATCCGTGGCCAGTCGAGATTGCCGTTGCCGATCTCCGCGAACGTCGGTTGGTTGTTGGCGTTCACCGTGTAATCTTTCATGTGCAGAATCGGCAAACGTCCCGTGAGCCGTTCGCACCACGCGACGGGATCACCGCCGCCGTTCTGCACCCAGTACGTATCCGGTTCGCCCTGCAGATAGCGCGGATCAGTCTCGTCGAAGAGGATTTCGAGGACGGGTTTTCCGCCCAACCGTCGGAATTCGATTTGATGGTTGTGGTAGCACAGCACCTGTCCCGCGGCGTGCAGTACTTTGCCGGCGGCGTTGAGCCGGGCCGCGAACGACTTCACTTCCGGAAGCGTGTCGAATTTGATGCCGGCCGGCCAGGCGTAGGCAGTGAGGGGACAACCGAGTTTCTGGAGATGTTCGACGACGCGTTGCGGCTCGTTGAGGATCGTGTTCCCGTCCTCGTGCGTGGCGCAGCAGGTCAGGCCTTCGCCTTTCAACATGGCGACCAGTTCGCCCTCCCCGATTGGGCCGAGCCCGCTGATCTGCACCGATTCGTAGCCGATGGCGCGAATCTTCTTCAGGGTCTTCGCGATTTCCGGCGGCGTCTTGGCGAAATCACGAACGGTGTACAACTGGGCGGCGATTTGGTGAATTTTCATCGTTTGTAGGAGGCGGCCAGATCGTCGGTAATCACGCCGGGGGAGCGTTTGGCTCCCCGCTTGAATCGTGAAGTTTCGATCTTGCCTTGTAAAAACTTCTCGTAGGCGGCGGCAATAAGTGGCAGTTCGACGGTTTGGTTTTGGGCCGAGGAAAACAGGATGGCGTTCGCCAGTTCGACGGAATGAATCCCCTCCGGCGCGGGCGCGATGAGCGGACTACCATCGAGAATGGCGTCGATGAAATTCTGCAGCATCTCGACGTGTTGGCCGCCGCGGTTGGGGAAGGTGAACCGGAATTCCTCGGTCGCCGGCGCGGCGAAGGGTTTGGTTGCGGCGCCGCTGAATTCGCTCATCGGCCTCGCATTTCGGGTGAAGGTGAGCACATCGTTCTCGAACACCAGTCGGCCATTTTCTGCGGCGACTTCCAACCGATTTGTGCCCGGCGCCTCGCCGGTGGACGTGATGAATACGGCGGTTGCGCCGTCAGCGTATTCAAAATACGCGGTCACGTCGTCTTCCACCTCGATATCGTGGTAGCGACCGAGCCCGCAAAACCCGCGCACGCGCTGCGGCATCCCGAAGAACCACTGGAACAGGTCGAGGTTGTGCGTACACTGGTTGAGCAGCACGCCGCCGCCCTCGCCGGCCCAGGTCGCGCGCCAACTCCCCAGCTTGTAATACGCCTCGGGACGAAACCAGTTGGTGATGATCCAGTTGATCCGGCGAATCCGGCCAAGTTCGCCGTTCTGGATGAGTTCGCGGACTTTTTGGTAGCACGGATCGGTGCGCTGTTGGAACATCGTGGCGAAGGTTTGTTTCGGGTCCTGCCATGCGGCGATGAGCCGTTCGCAGTCGGCTTTCTGGACGGAAATCGGTTTCTCCACGAGCACGTGCAGGCCGGCCCGCAATGCGTCGCTGCCGCTGACGGTGTGGTCGAAGTGCGGCGTGGCGATGAGCACGGCATCGACGACGCCCGAGCGGATCAATTCGTCACTGCGAGCAAAGCGCCTGGTCTGCGGAAAACGCGCGGTCTTTTCCGGGGTTGGATCGCAAACGGCGGCGATCTCACAACGCTTGACCTTGCCGGAGGTGATGTTGTCGGCATGTCCCAGGCCCATGTTGCCGAGGCCGATGATTCCCAGTCGAACGGATTTCATAAAACTCGCCCTTACTAGCCTCTTTCATGCTACGCCGCCAGCCGCGCGTCAAGCGTGTTCTGCCGGGGGTGGCCCCTATAGCGATGGCTTGCATCACACCGCTGCTGAGGGGTTTAATGGGGTTCACAGCGTGACCAGGTGCTGAATGAGATCGTTTCTCACAAAGACGGTTCTGCCAGTAGTGATCCTCGTTTACTTTACGGCGAGAGGGTTCTTTGAGAAGGTCGTCTGGGGACATTGGTATGGTTTCCCTCTTGATGATGTCTGCATCATCCTCGGTGGGTGGACGATATTGTCCTTGTTCTTGCTTGCGTTTCGGCGGCGGTTTGCCTGGATCTGGATTGTTCCTGCTGTTTGCGGTGTGCTTGTGATCGCATCGTTCCTCAATTACCGGCACCAGTACGCCGTTCTTGAGAGAGCCAATACCCGCTTACGCGAAGACAGGGTCATACTTCACTGGGGCTATGTGTACTACTCGCGTTCCTTTGGGCTGTGTGTACAATCTTTTTTGAGTGGTAGTAACGGAGTCCCGGCGCAGCAGGTGGAGTCGGTCATTCGCGATGTATTCCAGGAGGACGGAAGTAGATTGCAGGAAATCAACCTGGTTGATTCGCGGAGATAGCCCCAACAATTTGGCCGAGCCAACTCACGGCCTCCCTTTCGGCTTGTGCGAGTTCCCCAGGCTGCCTAGCATGTTCGCCGTGATGGGAGGGAATGAATTTATGCGCAGAATCAATATCATCCTCGTGGCAATGGCCGGGTGGTCGCTTTTGGCGAGCGTCGGGTGGGCGCAGGACACGAACGCGCCGCTGACCAATATCGAGGCCTTTGAAGCGCAGACGGGAACGGTCATTGTCAAAGGCAGCGTGCTTGTAGGCACGGTCTCGACGCAAGCGGGGACCATGTCGGTGAGGGCCAAGGAGTCGATCGAGCCCGACAGCGGACGGAAGGAATACGGGATCGCGGTGGAATTGAAGGAAGGCGGCAGGCCCGAAGACACGACGATGATTGACTATGACGAGTTGGATTCGTTCCAGAACGGCATCGACTATATCAGCAAAGCCAATCATACATTGACAACCCTACCGGACTATGACGTGGTCTATACAACGGGAGGCGGGTTGCGTCTCGCCGTTTACACTAGCCACAAGCGCCCCGGCGCGATCCAAGTCGCCTTGCAGAGCGGTCGCGGCAGCCACGAGCGTGTGTTGCTTTCGTCGGACAGTTGGCCCGGTTCCAGAACCTGATTCAGCAAGCCAAGAGCAAGCTCGATTCCTTGCGCGCTGGGAAGTAGGGGGGCGCGGTGGTTTACGTATGGACGTTGGAATATGATCAAATCAGCATGAGAAAGTTTATGGATAGCACTATCCATAAAAACTGCGGAAGGTAGGCTGAGGTTGGGAAAAGGGTCGGTCCGATTGTTGTTTGGTCGTGCGCCATAACAAAAAACGAACTGACCCCTCCATGACCCCTTCAAAAGGTTCATTCCCGGTGGTACAATCACTGGGCTCCCGAATCAGTAACAAGGCATGATTATGACCAAAATACCTTACGACTTCGTGCGTCAGCGAGCCGATCTCAGTTGGCGTGAAGTTAAGTTCGGATTGAACCGCCAGTTGATCGTGCCGAAGGTTGCGATTGAGAATGCGATGAAGCGTATTAGCGGGGCTTCGATCCTGTTCTCAGGGGAACGATAGACATGGCGTCTTACCGCGCTCGGCTTGGCAGGACGCGTCATCCTAACGCCTCAACCCCGGTTAGGAATAGGTGCAGGCGCGTGGCCTCGCGCATCCAGCATGGCCAGCGTGTTTAATTATGGCTAAAGAAAAGGGTCAGGTCGTTTTTCGTTATGGCACGCGACCAAACAACAATCGAAGCGGCCCTTTTCCCAAACCTATGGCGGGTAGGACGGCGCGACAGAGGGACCCACCCCTTTATCCCCTCCGAGGAGGGGAAATATATTCGGCCCGGCGTCCCGTCAGGACGGGACGACCACACCGGCGGTTCCGCTGCTATATCGTAAATCGATAATTTTGCTGGACGTGGGGGCGCGGGATGGGTATAGTCGGGGGGGACAGATGAACATTGAACGCGCAACTTCCAACGTCCAACTTTGAAATGGCAGGGAAAGAGTACAGGCGGGACGCCTGTTCAACTCGAAGGCAGGAAGACACGGGCGGGACGCCCGCGCCACTATTGGGGAACGCCTTCGCCAAGGCTTCGGCGCGACTCGCTGCTGTGCGCAGTTCAAAACATGCGTTTCTGCGAAACGAACCCGATTTGTTTTACCTTGAAAAACAGCAGGTATCTATCAGGATCAGAATGATTTATGCGGAAAAAGATTGGGTGGGGCAATCCGGTTCGTTTGGCGGAACCAGGGGATCGGCGCGGACCTGTCGCGACGCTTGCCCGGTTGGCGAACCGCGCATACTGTGGCGCTCGTGGATAATATTGCGCATGGGTTGACGGGTGTGGTGATCGGCTATTGCGGGTTTCGACAACGGGGCGGACGCGAGGCGGGGTGGACGGCATTGTGGACGTGCATCGCGGCGGCGGAATTTCCTGACATCGACGTTGTGATGGGCTTTTTTGGCCGCGATACCTTCTTTCGTTTCCATCGAAGCTTTACCCACTCGGCGGTCATGCTACCGGTTTGGGCGGCGCTGATTGCCTGGACGTTTTGGGAACTGTCGGGTCGAGAGAACTTTCGACTGTTATGGTGGGCGGCGGTGGCGGGACTTGCCTCCCATCTGTTGCTTGACTGGCTGACCAATTACGGGACCGAATTATTCTGGCCGTTGAGCACGGCGCGGCTGGCCTTGAACTGGGTCTTCATCGTGGATGTCTATGTCTGGGTCATCCTGCTGGTCGGGATGGTCGCGGCCATTTGGACGCAACGCGAGTGGGTGGCCAGGACGGCGCTCGGGGTGGTGGGCGCGTACTTTTTATTCTGTGGCGTCTCGCGGGCGCACGCACTGGATGTGTATGAAGCGAAGGGGCCGACGGGACGAACCGATGCGTTTCCGCAGCCAATGGATCCACTGCATTGGACGATCGTGCGTGACGACGGGGCCGTGCTGCACTGGATCGACAGCTCGCGCAACGACACGTTCGTGCCGTTTCGCGATGAAGATCTGCTGCCGAAGGCGGAAGCGACGGAGACGGTAAAGTTATTTCGCTGGTTCGCGGCTTTTCCGCTCGTGGAGAAGATCGAGGAGAATGGTCACACGGTGTTGCGCTATCGCGATCTGCGGTTTCGTTCGGCGTTGCCGTGGGGAGGGGTGCGGGAAGGCATGTTCGTCGTCGCGAAAGTCGTTTTCGACGACCGGGGCAAGGTCATCACCGCCGGACTCGCCAGCGAAGGAGATTAACTACCCAGCGCGGCCTGGACAATATCGGCGGCTTTATGAGGCGAAGCGCTTTTGATGGGTCGAAAGATGATGGGTTCCTCACCGAGTGTCGTGGGGTTCACCTCGGTGCCGTAGATGTCGGTCATGTGGTACCCGGGCGGGGCGGTAATTGTGCGGGATTGTCCCTCCACGCACCACGCAAAGACGAGGGTGCCGATCTTCGGGCGTTTCCAGGTGTAAAGGTAGACCTGGTTGTCGATGATGCGCGCGTCGCCCATCTTCGCGCCATTCAACCAGTAGGAGGTCATCAGGAACGCGCTGGTCTTGGGATGCGGCCCACGGAGGCCAACGTCCCAACCGTACAACTCGAAGTTTTGATCGGAGAGATTTTCACCGAGGGGGAAGACATGCGAAATGATGCAGGAGACACCCGCCGCGTGGTACATCACGGTCGTTTTGATCGCGCGGCACATTCCGCGATACCAATCCAGCGTGGTGGCGAATTCCGTGTCGATGTTGGTATTAAGGTCGGAGCCAAGGGCGCTGTGGCCGTAGAGCCCCAGTTCATCGACGAAAAGCGATTTGAGGTTGGCCAACTTGCCGAAGTTCCAGATCAGATGGTCCTTGGTAATGGAGCGGATCCAGTAGGGACTGAGATAGTCCACGTCAGGGGCGTAGGTGCCCCGGGAGTAATCATGCCACGACCAGCCATCGAACGTCGCCAGCTTGTTGGTCGACATCGCTATCGATTCCAACTCGAGCGCGCTCGACCAGGCAGGACCGATTACCTGGGGCTTGGAATCGATCGCCTTGATCGCCTTCTGGGCCTGCGAGAACATCTGGAGGTAAAAGTTGACGAGGGACTCGACGTTGGTGGTGTTGGGGAATTTATCGTTGAACGGTTCGTTCCAGATCTCGATCGCGGCGAGTTTGCCCTTGTACCGTGTTGCCAGGGCCTGCACGTAGGCGGTATGCAGCGGGATGATTTCATCGGGGCCCACCCACGAGGGCACGAAATCGGCGGACATCGCGATAATCTTTCGGCCGGGGTTGTTAGACACGGCTGCATCCATCAAGCTCCAGTCCCAGGCATCGCGGTTCGTTTCCACGTTGGCCCAGACACTTTGAACGGCACGCACCCAGGTTGTCGCGATCAACGTCATCCGTTGCGAACCGGCGGAATCGGACGTATTGGCGACTTCGGTTCCCAAAAATGGAGAGCCCGTGTAATCATCCGGCAGGACGCAAAACTGGTTGCGGTCACCGGCGCATTCGACGATGTAGTGACCGCGCGGCAACATGAGCGTGGTGGGGTTGCCCGAGTAAACGGAATTGCCGTTCAAGTCGAAAATCTGAATCGGCGAACCATTGGTCGTCGTGATCGTGATCGAATCAGACTCCCGGAACAATCCCCAGCGGATGCTGGGGGTCACTTGAAGGATATTGGTGTTGATATCGAAGGGCTGGGTCAGGAGGGTGGCGGGAGACCAATCCGTCGCCGCGAAACCAGCCCCGGCGGTCGCCAAAGGGAGACAAACGAGAACTCGCAATACAGTGCGCAACGCCCTGGAAACATTCATACTTCTCTGTGCCGGCCTTCGTGAATCGATACATCCAACCAAGCAGCTTGTGCACCATTCCGGTTTGCAGCGTCAGGGAGTCAGCGGGGCCGCAGAACTGCGTCCCGATAGTCAGATTTGAGACGAAGTTCTCACGGAGCAGACGGGATGGAGACAATCACCGAAAGTTATCTGGCGCGCATCTAGCACCAAACGATTCGCTTTGACGGAAATGAGCCTGTATAGATTATTTCCCACATGAGTGAGGACGCCACAATTCCGGGGATTGCGCCACCCAGAACGGGACAGCGTCGCCTCATTGCCCGCAATTTTTTGTCGCTTAGCGCGGCATCGCTGGCGGGACGAGTCGTCAGCCTCTTTTCGGGCATTTACACCCGGCGAGTATTGGAGGTGGTGGCGATTGGCCAGCTCAGTTGGTGCACCTCGGTCTTGTCCTATTTCACGTTGCTCATCAACCCGGGGCTGGAGACGATTGCCAAGCGTGACGTGGCGCAGGACCCGAGTCGCGCGGGGCGGTACGTATCCTTGTTGTTGATGTTGCAGCTACTCCTCGCCATGTCAGCGTTTATCTTTGTCGCCATTTTTGCGATGCTGGGATTACGGGGGCCACAAATCAGCCTGATCTTGACAGTCCAGGCTTTCGGCCTGTTGCTCCTTCCGTTGAACCTGACGTGGCTGTTGCACGCCAACGAACGGATGGGACCGGCCGCACTGACGGAAGTTGCGAGCCAACTGTTGATGTTGCCGGCCATCATCCTGTTCATTCACAGTCCGGCGCATGTGGTGCGCTACGTGTTGCTGGCGTATCCGCTGCGGATCGGCGCCATCCTCTACCTGGCCTGGTATGCGAACCGTCACGGGCTGCTGCGGTGGGGTGAGATTCATCTGACATTGAAAGGCGCGATGCCTTTGGTGCGGGCCGCGGTACCGCTGGGATTCTCGCAAGCGGCAATTTTGTTGTACTATAATTTTGACGCGATCTTCTTGGGCTTCACGCGCGGCGATGCGACGGTCGGCTTGTACAGCACGGCCTACAGCCTCATGCTGGTGCCGATGTTTTTAAGTTCCTCCCTGACCAGCGCTTATTTCCCAGCGCTGTCCCGGGCCTCAAGCAGCCTTGAACAGCGCCAGCAGGTGTCGCGGGAATTCCTGCGGGTTCTTACGTGGGTGGGATTCCCCCTGGCGGCGGCAGGTTGGGCAGTGGGACGCTATGCCGTCAATTTGATGTATGGCAAAGACTTTGCCGGGAGCGGGATCCTTTTCGAGTGGCTGAGCCTGAACATCGCCCTGGTGTTTTTCAATATCGGCATCGCCCAACCGCTTACCGCCTGGGACCATCAAAAGGTCTATTTTAAGATTACGGTCGCCGCGGCCACCGTGAATGTCCTGCTCAACATCGTCCTGATTCCCCGGTATGGCACAGCGGGCGCTGTTTTTACGACAATCCTGGCGGAGGCAGTGGTCACGGTCGGCGCCTTGATGGTGCGCGCACGGATTGGCCGTATTCCGGTGTTGCGGATCGTTTATCGGCCGCTCATTTGCTCGGCGCTCATGGCCGCGGTAGTAAGGTGGATGGGAGTGTTCTTCCATACACCCTGGTGGGCTGCTTTGGCACTGGGGATGTTGCTGTTTGCGGGTTGCTTCTGGTTTTTCGAACAAGAGACGATCGCGGGTTTGGTGAAGCGAATTTGGCGGTCGCCAACGCAGCCCGCGCAGTGATAAGGACTGAATCGGATTGTGGAAAACTCGAAAGGTTTTGATGCGATTGTTATCATGGCGAAACGGCCGGCGCGGCGGAAAGGGCCGCATGAGCTGGAGGCGCGGGCGGCATTGGGCGTTCTCTTCTGGCAACAGACCGGTGGCCGGGTCACCATCATTTGCGTCGAAGGCCATGACCTGCCTGATTCCGATCTTTCCGGCGCCGAGGTCGTCCACAACGTGGCCGTTGCCGCCGGTGTCCCGCGCGACCGCATCCTGACGAGACCATTGACGAACTGCACGGTCCGTGAAGTAGAGGCGATCCGCGATATTCTTCGCGAATTGGATGCCCGGCAACCGCTGGTCATTACGCACCCGTATCATGTCCGGCGCACTCGCTGGTACTTGCGGGAAGCAGGTATTAGTGCGAATGTCATCGGTTGTTCCGCCGAGTTGGCCATCTGCACGTTCCCTTCCATCGAGGCAGCGTTGCTTCGTTTGATCGAGCGGGGAGAGGCCCATGGATTGAATTATGCCCGGGAGTTTGTTGTGGAAATCCTGTTGACCATCCTGCATTCTTTGGATCGCGGCGGACGCGTCGAAATGTGGTTGGCCGACCGCATCCGTGGTCGTACAGGAAATCAAACGGGATGAGGTTGACCAGGTGAAAATCGACTATGTCATCGTCGGCTCAGGGCTGACGGGAGCGGTGATTGCCCGCCGCTTGGTGGACGCCGGGCGGACGGTGGTCATTGTTGACCGACGACCGCACCTTGGCGGCAATGTCCATGACCACTCCCATCCGAGCGGCATTCGCATCCATACCTACGGGCCGCATTACTTCCGCACCACCAGCGACGAGATCTGGGCCTTCGTCAATCGCTTCGCCACGTTTTACAAGTACGAGGCGGCGCTGAAATCATTTGTGGACGGGCGTCATGAGAACTGGCCGATTGCCGCCAGTTACATTCGCCGAACCATTGGCGAGAAATGGCACCCGGAATTTCGCGGCACGCCGGCCAATTTCGAGGAAGCCTCGCTGGCGATGATGCCGCGGCTGGTTTATGAAAAATTTGTCAAAGGTTACACGGAAAAGCAATGGGGCGTGCCGGCCCGCACGTTGTCGGCGAGCCTGGCGCGGCGGTTCGACGTGCGCGAAGATGACGAGCCGCGCCTCATGCGGCACGCACACCAGGGTATCCCCGTCGAGGGATACAGCGTCTTGATGCGCAACATGTTGTCGGGTGTGCCCGTGATGGTCAATTGCGACTATCTCAAGCACCGCGACGCTTTTACCGCCCAAAAGTTGCTGATCTTCACGGGGCCCATCGATGAATTCTTCGGGTTTGACCTCGGGCAATTGAAATATCGCGGCCAGCAACGTGAGCACACGTACACGAAAGATATCGAGTTTGTCCAACCTTGCGGCCAGGTCAATTACCCAGACCCATCCGTCCCGCACATCCGGCTGCTGGAATGGAAGCACATGATGGCCCCCGAACATGCCCGAAGCATTCGTGGTTCCGTGGTGACTCGCGAAACGACGATCACACCCACCGATCCCAACGCCTACGAGTACCCGTTTCCCGACGATGCCAACGCGCGGTTGTATCGAGAATATCGGCAGCGGGCGGACAAGATTCCGGACCTGCTGGTCTGCGGTCGTTTGGGCGAATACCGGTACTACGACATGGATCAGGCGATTGGGCGCGCCATGATGCTGGCGGATCGAATCCTGGCGGGCGGGAGCCCGTTGTCCGCATCGGAATAAGACCCCATGTCCCAACCTTCCATCGCCGCGGTCGTGGTCACGTGTAACCGCCTCGGTCTTCTTCAGGAGTGCGTGGCGGCCTTGCGGGCCCAGACTCATCGGCTCGACGAGATTATCGTGGTGGACAACTCCAGCACAGATGGCACGGCCGAGTGGCTGGCAAAGCAAGGCGACCTGCATGTTATTACGCAGCCCAATTTGGGGAGTGCCGGCGGGCAAAGCACCGGCATCAAGACCGCCTACCTTCGGGGCCATGAGTGGTTCTGGTGCATGGACGACGACACGATACCCAAACCGGAGGCGTTGGCGAGATTCGTCGCGGCGCCCTACTTTCGAGATCCCGCCACCGGGTTTTTGGGCAGTCTTATTCTGTGGACTGACGGGGCGACGCATCGCATGAACCAGCACCCGGTGAAACATTGGCAGTGGTATGGAACCGTTATGACCGACCACTGCGTAAAGATCGATGGCAATTCGTTCGTTTCCGTATTGGTCAGCCGCCAAGCGGTGGCGGCGGTGGGATTGCCGCTGAAAGAGTTCTTTATCTGGTGTGACGACATCGAATACTTCCACCGGATCGCCCGTAAATTCAATGGCTATTGTGTTTTGGACAGCGTGGTGGTGCACAAGACGAAGCTCCATAGCGGCGGTGTTCCGGTGGACCGGGTCAGCCCGGAAGATTACGTGAAGTATTGTTACGGCGTGCGAAATTATATCGCGACGATCAAAATGCAGCCGAAATCACCGGTGAAACGCGCTTTTCTTGTTGGCAGGGAATTGTGGAAAAACCTTCTGATGGTATTGCGCGGGCGCGCGCCATTGTCGGTCCTCGCCTGGATGTTGCGCGGGCTGGTATTTCACCCCAAGCCGGAAATGATTCAGCAGGAATCCGGAAAGAAATGATCTTCACACGCTGTCGCGGGATAGTGGGGGCGTTTGCCGCGGCGGGGTTTGCGCTGCTGTGTCTTGTCGCGACGGCTGCGGAGACGACAGCGCCGGCGGCGAGTTGTTTTACGCGTTCGTATGACCAGCGGAAGCATTACATTTCCCCAAGTCCGGCACAACGTTGGGGCCTGTTCCGGCTCTCGGACCACATTTCTATTCGCGTCGCCACCCACTCACCGGTGCGTGTCTTCACGCTGCGCGGCCAGACGGTGTATGAAGGCGCGCCCGGCAAACTGCCACAGCTTCCTGTCGGTCATTATTTCGTCGAGACGGACGGCGACCGCTCGCAATTTGCCGTGTTGCCCGACGATTATGCCGGGGCGTCCTTTTTGGGGATGGCATCCGACGCGGGCAACAACTCATCGATCACCGCGAAACTCAAGTTGATCGAGCCCGCCTGGGTGCGGGTGTCGAACGAAGGCCTGTGGGAGGTTGTCCAGCCGTTGTCTGGCATGTGGGAATGGGACGAGCTGGATCGCGTGGTGCAGGTCAATCCCGGCCGGCGCATTATCGTAAACGCCTTTCACCGCCCGGCGTGGGTCAACGACGAGAGATTCATTCCGTTATTCACCGAGTATATCAAACGGATGGCCCGCCGTTACCGCGGAAAAATTTATGCGATTGAGATTTGGAACGAACCTTACCACGTGACGGATGATCCGCCGGCGCGCCTCCCGCATGTCTCGACGACACATGACATGGTGGATTTCTACACAAGATTGCTCCGCGCCTCCCGTTTCGCCATTCAATCCGTCGCGCCCGAGATGAAAGTCTTCGGTCCGGCCTTTTCCGGTCCCCTGCAAATTGAGACGGAGGAATTGGCCAACGCAGGGGCGATGAACGACCTTGACGGCTTCAGTTGGCATGACTATCGGCTGGGGGGATTTGCTCCGGACACGGATTATCCAACTTGGAAGCGTGCCGACCAGTATCTGGATCGACTGCGGGCCCTGGCGCCGTTGAAGCCGTTGATCGTGGATGAATTGGGACTCTGGAATGAGAGTCCCCTGGGGACTTTGAATTTGAAGGGGGGCGATGGCGTCTGCGATTGGAAGACGGCGTTTGACCGCGCCATCAGGATGACCGTGATGCTTCGGGGTGGCGGTGTGGAGTGCATCATGCCCCATAATTTCGCCGGTGGCGGCGGGCACAAGCTCGACGGTTTCGATCCGGCGAACCGCGGACCTCAGCCAAAAAGCTCGGCCTTTCTCATGACGTGTTACTGGTTGAACGGCGCGAAGGCGGCCGGTCGGCGCGTCGTCGATGACAAGACCTTTTTCTACGCGTGGACACGTCCCGACGGCACCACGCTCGTCTTCGCCTGGTGCACGGAGGGACACACGATCGGTTTTCATGCGGCCAGTGCCTGGAGAACCACCGACATCTTCGGGCAGGACGTAGTGGCGCAAACACTCAGTTCGGAGCCGGTATTGATTTGGGCGGCAAAGAAGGACAGTCCCGCGCTGACGCTGGATACGGTGGCGGCGGCGCTGGGACAATAAACAGTTCCTGGATTGGCATGTGACGACAACCAAGCAGAACAAGAAGTTCGTTCAGCAACTGCGGAAGATCGGGCCGGTTTACGGTTTCATGCTGCGCGTTCGCCGCTGGATCGTGAATACCTGCTTGGAATGTCTTCGCAGAATATCCCTCCGCAATCCGCGTTTTGGGCCGGCCCGGGGATTCTTCTCCGCGTATGAACAACTCCGCGAACGCCGCGCGCCGGGGCGGGTGGTTTTTGAGTCGCAACCAGTGATCCCGGCTGGCCCCACTTCGCTGCGGACAAAAGCTGCCATGGATCAGCAGGGTTTCCAGCCCTGGCCATTTTTTTGGTGTTCGTGGGACCAGGCGCGGCTTGTCGGGCGCACATTGGTGGCAATGGACAAGGACAAGCGCATTTGTTTGGAGGGAGCCTACGGCTTGCATTGTCTCCGGGATGATCCGGCTTATCGGACAGTTGTCCTACCGCCGCCTACCCGGCTGGAGGGGAATTGGACGAGTCTTGTCTCGAAGTGGACCTTATCGTCGAACTTTTACCATTGGTTCCTGGACGCCCTGCCAAGACTGGCGGCGCTCGATAAATTGCCCGGGGACACCGGGATTCTTGTTGCTTCTGGGATCGGAGGCTACGCACGAGAGACACTTCAGTGGCTTGGCCTGGAGGGAAGGTATCGACTGACCCACGAAGAGCACCTGCTTGTGGAAAGTTTTCACTTTGCCTCCCCGACGGCCATGACCGGGTGCGACAACCCATATGCGACCACCTTTTTACGGAATGTCTTTCTCGAGCCGGGCCGACAAGACGTTTGCCCCGCCGAAACGGTTTTATATTCAACGAGTCGGCAAGGGGCGGGGAGTGCTTAACGAAACCGAGGTGATCGCGTTCTTCCACGACCGTGGTTGGGGAATCGTCGACCCCGAGGCGTTGACACTGGCGCAGCAGATTCAATTGTTTTCACAGGCTGAGGCGATCTGCGGCGCGCACGGAGCCGGCTTGACCAATCTTCTTTGGTGTCAGCCGAGTTGCCGTGTCGTCGAGTTGTGCGCTGCGAATTGCCTCAACGGTTGTTATGAGGGGATCGCGCAATCTGTCGGCGTCGATTACCAGTACTTGATCTGCCGGGCCGACGAGGTGTTCCGCGCAGTAGTGTCTTTGGAGGAGCTCAAGCGCGCCATCGGGTGATCGACGCCAGAACGCTGGAGTTTAGCCCTTGCCCTTTTCCGCGACGATTACCGTCAACCACGTGTACCGGCGCAGCGAGGGAAAATGGCGGAAGACCCATTCGTCGATATTTTGCAGCCGATGCAGCAGTTGGGGATGGTACTTGCCCTGGCGCACTTCGTCCATCCAGTAAGGAAACGCTTTGCCGGAAAATTTCAAAGAGACAAAGCGCATCGTAAACAGCGCGAGAGACACCAGATGATATTCCCGGTGATTGAGCCGGCCGAATTGGCCCGCCAAAAAGTCAAAGTCACGCTGTTCCAGCGGGCGTTCATCGGTCGTCCGCAAGTCCGTGGCGAAAAAACGGTAGACTTCGCTGAAGATGCTTCCTTTTTGCGGTTCCAGGAAAACGCCGCGTCCGCCGGGCTTCATCACGCGAACGATGCTGGGCACGGCTTGCGGCATGTCCAGGTGATGCAGAACGCCATCGGCGAAAATGAGGTCGAAGTAATCGTCGGCGTATTTCATGTCCTCAACACGGCAAACCTGGGCGTGCACCCGCTCGCCGACGCCGCGGTGTGTTGCCAATGCGGTCGTCACGGACACCATCTTTTCCGAAACATCCAGGGCGTGGACCTCAGCGCCGGCGAGCGCGAAGAACACGGATGTGTCACCCTGCCCGCAACCGATATCCAAGACCCGTTTGCCCTGTAAATTGCCGAACTGCTCGAGAACGTAGCGGTTCTCCAGACAGGTTGGAGCAAACACGTTTTGGGGCGCCAGGCGCTCCGGGGAAAGCTGCTCGGCGTAACGGTCGTAAAACCGGCTCTCCGCGCGGGCCCGGTTGATTGGTTCGCCAGTCTCCAGAGGCATAGTAATCATCAATGATAGTGCGCGTTCGCGACGGCAACAACCTCAATTGTCACGTGGCGAATAATTCTCTTTATCATCGTCGGGCCCGGTTAGTATAGTCGCTTGATTCGTGAGCGTGGCCCTGACAATTGTTATCCCGGTCTACAACGAGGAGGCCAACGTCGATCCCCTGCTGGAGCAGATCGCGAGGACCCTGCCGGGATTGCCATCACCCGCGGAAGTGGTGATCGTAGATGACGGCAGCGCCGATACGACGGTCCCCAAATTGATCCTGGCGAAAAAGAAGTATCCCTGGCTGAAAGTCATCGAACTGCGTCGCAATTTCGGCCAGCACGCCGCGACGTACGCCGGGTTTGACCATGCGAAAGGCGAGATTGTCGTGACGTTGGATGGCGATCTCCAGAACAATCCCGCGGACATTCCCAAGCTGCTCAAGAAAATGGCCGAGGGGTACGATGTGGTCTGCGGTTGGCGCATGGATCGTCATGACCCGTTTCTTTCGCGCAAGCTGCCTTCGCTGATCACCAACTATCTCATCCGCAATGACGCGCCGACACCGATTCATGATTACGGTTGTTTTCTCCGGGCCTACACCAACGTGGCCGCCAGGGAGTTATCGCATTATTCGACGTCGCGCGGCTGGTTCCCGGTGCTTTTTTCCAAACTCGGTTTCAAGGTCAGCGAGGTCGCTGTCAGCCATCAGGAACGTCCAGGCGGCGAAAACTCCAAGCACGGGTTCTTTGTCCGGCTGGACCAATTCATGTCGGTTTTCATGGGCGCGACAACGAAGCCGTTCCAATTTGTCGAGGTGATTGGCATTGCCGCCGTGGGGCTTGGCGGAGCGGGTCTGCTGGCCGGGATGGTCATCCGTTCCTGGCCGCTCGGCGTGTTGTCCGCTTCGCTGGGGCTGTGGGGTTTTTCGGTGACGATTACGGGGATGGTTGGCGAATACCTCGTGCGCATGAATTACGAAATGGGGCGCAAGCCAAAGTACCTGGTGCGCACCGTCCACGAGTAGCGACGCCTCCCGGCAAACCCACCGACCCTGCTTATGACCGACGCCAATCAATCATTTCCCAGCAGTTGGCACGTGCCTGAGGCCACGAGGACCCTTTACAACGGCCTGCGCCGACACCTGAAAATGTTATTGCGGCTGCCCCCGAAACCGGAAGCCCCGGTGGTCAGCGGCCCGATGGACATCGCAGTAGCCCGTTACCACCAGATCTGCTCCCGGCTCCTGGAGGAACTGGGTCCGAACCCGGTGCTGACCGACAAGGTGATGTGTGAAGCCGGGGCGGGCGACGGACTGGCAGTGGCGGCACTCTTGATTAGTTTGGGAGCCTATAAGGTCCATCTGGTGGAATTAAATCCCCCGGTGGCATCGCTGCGGCAAATCGAGATCCTCGAACAACTGCAAAAACGAGGGTCTGCCGCTGCGTCCCGACGCCGTCCTGGAGTCGCAACCGCCGCGCTTGAAGGATGCGGTCGTGTACCATCAATGTTTCATGGAACAAATGGAAACGGTCGAAGCTTTCGATTTGATTTTTTCCAACTCGGTGCTTGAGCACGTCGAGGACGTGCAGACATTCTTTGGCCGCTGTTTTCGCTCGCTGAAGCCCGGTGGCCGCATGGTGCATTGCATCGACCTGGGAGGTCACGGTTCATTCGAGGATCCGATGCCACCCCTGGAGTTCCAGATCTACCCGGACTGGCTGTTTTGGCTGATGTCTCCGCCGTTTAACCGTGCGACCCGTCGGGCTGTCGGCGAATACGTCCGGTTCGCCAAAGCCGTCGGGTTTACCAACATTGTCGTGAAACCCACCCGCCTGGCCGACTCAGCGTACTTGGAAGCGATTTGGCCGCGCTTGAATCGCAGGATTTGCCGCGCGGGCAAAGCGGAAGTAGCGGTCGTGGAATTCGTTCTTCTGGCCGATAAGCCCTGAGAACCACTGCGTCAGCGCCCCGCTGATTTCTCTCGGCAGATCGATTCGTAGACCTCGAGCGTTTTCGCGGCAACGACCCGCGGCGCGTACTCGGCCAGAGCCCTGGCGTGACCCGCGGTTCCCATCGCGCGACGCAGGGCTTTATCCGGGAAGAGGCGGCCAATGGCTTCGGCAGTTCACGGGATCCCGGCTTCACCAACCAGCCGGTTTTGCCTTCGTCCACCCAGTTGGGAATCCCCGCCACCCGCGTGGGAAATCACGGGCACTCCCGCCGCCAGCGCCTCGCCGATGCACATGGGCATGTTTTCCCAAAACGATGGCAGCACCAAGAGATCACTTTGAGCCGCAAGTTCCTGGGCCACGCGAACTTCCCGGTGAACTCCCAGCCATTCAATCTGGTGGTCTACTTTAAGTCCACGGCCCGTTGGCTGACCTGCATTTTTGTCCGTCCCCGTCTGCCGGTCCAATGACGCGGAGCACGAGGGAATCTCCAAAAAAGAATCCCGCAATCGCCCCAAAGCTTCCACGAGGTGAATCAACCCCTTCCGTGGTTGAATCGCCCCGACATAGTAGGAGGGTGATCGGCCGGCCTCCGGGGGCCGGCTGGACTTCGAAGAAACACGGGGCCATCGCGTTCGGGATTCGGAAGGACCGTGCCGGGCTTTTGGATTCGCGAAGGAAGTCTTGAACGTCCCGGCTGATGGAAATCACGTTCCGGGTCCTGCGCACGACGAATTTTTCCACCCACCGCGGCACATGATTGAGCGAGAAGAACGGTGGCGGTGTGACCTGATGCACCCGGGCCATGATTCCGTGGAAGGTGATGACGTGTGGGTACCGGGAGGTCACGGCCGTCAGCGCGCCCTCCGCTTCGGTCCCTTGTCCGTGGACAATCTCAGGCTGGATCCGCGCCAGTTCTTTCCAGAGCAAATGCCGCCGCCAGAGAAAGAGAGTGGCACTACCCGAACCCGGTGGGTATGGCACTCGGTGTACGGTCCCAAATGGGCCATCCTCGACTTTTACCGAGTTGACCTCACTTGTACTCACAAGGATGTGAACATCCCGCAGGCCGATTTCACGTAAGCCGCGCAAGAGATTCAGTCCCGCGAGAGCAGATATGGCATCAAGTGCGCGGGCCGTTCAAGTCCGCGAATCAAATAAGTGTCGAAGCCGCCCACTAACGCAACGCGCATGTTTTGTAGAAGACGGCGATGGATTTGTCAGTCATTTTAGCAAATCGGCTGTTTAACAATACCGGCAGTGGCACCAAACTGAGAGGCCACGTCGACGCGGCCGAACAAATAGAACTCGCCGCAATGTCTTCGCTTCCGATACGCTAGCGATGATGGTAACTGCCAGTCCGGGGAGTCGAGGAGATTATCGGCGAAGATGCCCATGCTGTCAGTTAGAATGAGGTGCGCGCCCTCTCGAAGAGCGCGAGGTACTGATCGACCATGTGTGTCATTGAGAAATTTTCCAGCGCCCGCTGCCGTGCCTGGGTGGCATATTTCATGAAGTCCGGCCCGGTGACTCGCAAAACACCCTCCGCCAACGCATTGGTGTCGCCCGATGCCACCAGCCAGCCGGTTGCGCCATGCGAGACAATTTCGGGGATACCACCTGCCGTTATAGGCCACCACGGGCCGGCCGCTGAATTGCGCTTCAGACGATGACGGTGCCGAAATGGCTCGGTCGGATCGGTATGCACCAGAACCTGCAGTTGTTCGACCATGCCCGGGCTGCCCTTCATCCCAATAACCGTGCAGGATGAACCGCGAATCCAATTTCTCCCGTCTCGATGGCCGCGCGCAGGTCCGGCAAGGTAGCGGCCCATCTCCAAATACATGCAGCTTGAAGTCCAGTACCGGAGCCAGAGTTTCGCGCCACCTCAATGAGTTCCAACGGCCGTTTTCCCCTTTCGACAAGCCGGGCGATGAAAACCCAGGTGCCACGGAGGATCTGGCGTTGGCAGCGGCAATCGGGCCAGCGCCGCCTCATGCAGCCCGTGCAATGGGTGGATGATTTGGAGACGTTGCGGGTCAAGGCGGGGAAATTGCTGGCGGATGATCTCCGCCGTGGCGCCCGAAATGGCGACAATATGGGTTCCAGGATCTGTCCAGTACACGGGCGACCGCCGCTCGTCTTGGCGCGACCAGCCAGGCCTGCGGGTTGAGGTCCAGCGCCATGCATTGTTCATACTAACGGCACATGGACTTTTTGGCAGGCCGAAGTAAAGGCCAAAAACATTCCCATGCGCCGAGACGGCCTGGATTTGGTGTTCACGCATGACACGGGTCAGCAAACGTCTTGCGGCCAGGTGGGGCTTGATGCGGGACCGGTGGAGATCAAAAAAATAATAAGGCCATGTCCGTGGGGTAAATTTGGCCCCCGCAATTCGGGTGCGTTGTCGCAGGCCCCGACCAGCACCACGCGATCACCGCGCTGGTGCAGGTGCAATGCCAGGCCCAGCGCGAAGCGTTCCTGGCCTCCTACTGGTTGGGCGACGTAACTACTCCAGACGAGCACGTTCATGCGATGGCGCTGTGGGTGGCCCCGCACTTGTACTGGCGCGCGCGTCGTTTTCACCGCAGCGTTTGGGCTTCAATTCATCACGCATACTATGAAGAAGTCGCAGGCAGGAGCTAACGTTGAAGAGCAGATCGGGCAGGTAGGCGTCGTAACCGCCGAAGATGAAGGTATAGTGGATCGGTCCCCAGATCAATTGAATCGCGAAGAAGATCGCGACGGGAAACAGCGGGGTTCCCTGACACTCCTTAACGCATTTGTAAGAATAAACGGCGGCGGCGATGGAGAGCAGGTAAACCAGCACGAGCCCGCAGAGGCCGACATAGCGGATGGCGCTGAGCGGCCCGCTGTGAAATGCGCCGGTAAGCGTGACGAACTCGTTATAATATCCTGGCGCAGCGCGACAATAAGATCCTGGATATCGGCGCCGAAACCGTCCCCAAACCACCAGTCTTTGATCGAGCCGTCCTCGATCACTTTCTTCCACAGGGTAAAGCGCCATGTCGAGCTACCTTCCGTATCCGTGATGACGGCATCCGACCATTGGCCCGGGAATAAACGCGAGCGACCGTTGGACGGGAGTGGGTAGTTGATATCGTTGACCGTAGGCCAGCGTCCCCAGAAGCAGTGTACCGATGAACCCGGCCACTAGCATTCTCGCCAACGCCTGTGCAACCAGCCGCCGATCCATAGGGCGGCGATCTCCCGCCACAACAGCAGGTTGCGAAACCCCGTGGCTAGAATGCAGACGATCGCCAGCAGCATTGCGTAAAACCGGGCTCGTCGCGGATCAAACAAAGTGATTGGCGAATAGTAGGCACAGAGGAATAACATCAAATACAAACCAAGGTGCCTCAGCCCCATCAACCGCTGAATTCCTTGAAAGATGGCCATCGCACCAGTGGAGCCGTAGTCCAATCCCGAGTACCAGCTGCTAAGTGTCGATCCGACTGAGGGAACAATGAAGGCCAACACATTTACGGCACTCAGTAGAAATGCCGTCGCCAGTATCAAGGGGGGAACGGGCGACGCAAGGGCCAGGGAGCCTGGGACTCGAATGTCCACCCAATAGGCCATCACCTCAGGCGATGTTCAAAATGGGGCGCCCGCCGATGGTCTCCGAGCCGAAGATGGCAAAGCCGACGGGGTGCTTGATAAAGGTGAAGGCCAGGTAAATGAGATTGAGCCCTACGAGAAAATCCAGCACGTGCGGTTTGGGGCGCAGGTTTTCATGCGACAATACCCGGTACGCCACGTAGGAGGTAGTCGCCAGCAACACGCCCAGGTCCCGGAACGGCAAGCGGTATCGGCAGTTTGTATATGCTTCCCGTCAGGATCCAGGTCAACGGAATCAGGATCCAGGCTTTTCGCTGCATTCCAAAGGCGACGAGGATGACAATCCGCACCCCCACCAGGCACATCAGGTAAAAGGTCTGTCCCTCGCCCAGCCAGTCTCCAATAATCACGGCGAGCGCGAGTCCCACCACCAACGTGGTGAGCCGGGTCACAAACGCCCTCACCATTGGCGGGTTGTGAAGATCGTCAGTAGAGATGCCCAGCAGTTTCATGAACGAAGACAAACTGTACAGCGAGTATTGTGCCACCGCAAGCCCGACTAGAAGCGCATGCTGTGCCGGGTTTTCCAATTGAATGACGGCACCACCTGTGGGATAATAAGCGCGGGTATCGGACTGTCTGGCGACCCTTCCGCCCGAAGAGCGGCAAACAACCTGCTCTTGCAGGTAATGAGTAGTAAACCGACGGAGTAAATGACCATAATGAAATCACAAAAACTTGTTGTCTGCGGAGCCTGTGGATTTTATCGGCGGCCATCTGGTTGCCGAGCCCTGAGGCAGGGTCATCGGGATATTCGTGCCGTTGATCAAAAACCCTTTCCCGAATGGTATCAGCGCCACCCGTGGGTTGAGAATCTGCAGTTGAATCTTAAGGAGAGCCTGCTGGTGGTGCCGGTAAGCAGTTGGGGGTGGGGCTAGTCGTTTACAATCTCGCGGCCGACATGGGTGGCATGGGCTTCATCGAGAACAACAAGGCTTTGTGCATGTTGAGTGTCTTGATTAATACGCATTTATTGATGGCCGCCAAAGATGCGCGGATCGAGCGATTCTTCTACAGTTCGTCTGCCTGTGTTTACAATGCCACGAAACAGACTTCAGCGGACGTGGTCGCACTCAAGGAAGAAGATGCGTACCCGGCCCCTCCCGGAAAGATGGCTACGGGTGGGAAAAATTGTTCAGTGAGAGAATGTGCCGCCATTTTCGCGAGGATTTCGGTTTGGTCACGCGCGTGGCGCGCTTTCATAATGTTTATGGACCAGACGGCACGTATGATGGCCGGTCCGGGAGGCGCCCCCGCTGCGATTTGCCGCAAAGTCATTCAAGCCCGGCGCAGCGGTAGCGATGAGATTGACATTTGGGGCGACGGCAGCCAGACACGCAGCTTTATGTACATCGATGATTGTATCAAGGGAGTACTGGCGATCTTGAACAGCGATATCATTGAGCCGATCAATTTGGGCAGTAGCGAAGCTTCGGTCACCATCAATCAACTCGTTGACATCGTGGAGGACATCGCCGAGGTCAAGCTCAAGCGTCACTACGATCTCTCAGCCCCCAAGGGTGTTCGCGGCCGCAATAGCGACAACACCCAGGATCAAATCGCTGCTGGGATGGGAACCGAACATTCCTTTGCGTGTCGGAATGGAGAAGACCTACCGCTGGATTTATGATCAGATGTCGGCGGATCGCCATCCTGTGCAAATGCTTCGCAGCCTGATGATGCCGCATTGTTAATAAGCGGCTTTCCCATGCAGTTTTCGATCATTACCCCCAGTTTTCGCAATTCCGACTGGCTCAAGCTCTGCGTGGCTTCCGTGGCGGATCAGAAAGGCGTCACGTTAGAGCACATTGTCCAGGATTCCGTCTCGAATGACGGAACCCTCGATTGGTTGCCAACGGATCCTCGCGTAACGGCATACATTGAAAAAGATGAGGGCATGTACGACGCCGTGAACCGCGGGTTGCGCCGGGCCAAGGGCGATTTGCTGGCCTATCTCAACTGTGACGAACAGTATTTCCCGGGCGCGCTTCGCGCTGTTTACGATTATTTTCAGGCCAACCCCAAGGTCGATGTGGTCTTTGCCGACACCATCGTCGTCGATCAATCCGGCAAATTCCTCGCCTGCCGCAAGGCGGTACAGCCTCTGAGGCATCATGTCCCGGGCCAGTCATCTCCCGACTTTTACCTGCGCCACTTTTTTCCGCCGTAGCCTGATTGACAAGCATCAGCTTTATTTTGATACGCGCTGGCGTGACGTAGGTGATGCGGATTGGGTGCTGCGATTACTGGGCTTGAAAACGCCGACAGGAATCTTGCGCTACTACACTTCGGCCTTTACCCGGACCGGTGAGAACATGAATTTCAAGCCGAACGCGTTACGGGAGAAGAAAGAACTCCACGATTCCGCGCCGGCGTGGATGCGGTGGGGGCAACCCGTGATTGTTTTGCAACACCGCCTCCGCAAATTGTCGACAGGCGCCTATTCCCAGAAGCCGTTCCAGTACGCGATTTACACGAAATCGAATTCAAAGGCACGAACAACTGTGGACGTCAAGCGCCCTGCTTTTCTCTTGGGCTAATCCACGATGAAAGCTCTTCTTCCAGAGAGCTGTAAGTACGGATGCTGCGGAATCGTAGAAAGCTTCAATCATGAGGATTGGCATCAGCGCCCTCGGTCAACTCTCCGAGGACACCGGCGGACGCACCTACATCATCAACTTCGTCCGCACCTGCATCGAGATGAAATTGCCGCACGAGTTTTTCATCTTTTACTGCGGCCCCAAGGAGGACGTCTGGGGAGAGTTGCCGCCCAATTTTCACAAAATCACTGTCCCGTTTTCTTATGGTTCTTCGTGGGCCAAGGGTTTCGGCCTGCAATTAGTGCTGCCATTTTGCATCATCGGCAGGAAGCTGGACGTCATTTATTTCACCAACAACTTTGCCTCTGTTCTTTGTTTCAAACCCTACGTCCTCGCCGTTCGCAGCACGCTCTATTATCATTTCCCCGGGGAAGTCCCGCCATTCAAGAGGCTTTATCGCAAGACGGTGTCACGATGGAGCGCCAGGTTCGCGCGCAAGATCCTCGTGCCATCCGCCAGCATCGCCCGCGACATTGTCCGTTTCATGGGGGTGCCCCCGGAGAAGATCACGGTTGTGCCGCACGGGGTGGAAACGGACCGGTTCGCAAAGCGTCCCTCGGAGACAGAGATTGACGCGCGACTGGCAACCATGGGGTTGCGCCGGCCCTATTTTTTGTTCGTGTCTGCCCTGTGGCGCTACAAGGGTGCGGACAAGTTTATCGCCGCGCTGAAACTACTGCGTGAACGCACCGGCCGGGCCGATCTCTGGGGCGCCATCGTCGGCAAAGGTATCGGCGCCGAGGAATCCAGCCGTCAGTTACGAGCATCTGGCGGAGGAATCCGGGATGCGTGGCGTTGTGCATTTCCTTGGACAGCGACCCGTACGAGGACATGCCGTTCCTTTATTGGGGTGCGGAAGCGCTGGTTTTTCCCTCGTACTATGAGAGTTTCGGTAATCCGCTGGCCGAGGCCATGGCCGCCGGCACACCGGTCGTCGCGTCGAATCGCCACGCCGTTCCGGAGATCGTTGGTATGTCGGCAGTGACTGTGGATCCCGATCAACTGGAAAGCATCGCGCGCGCCATGGAGCGTGTGAGCCAGGATTCCGGGTTTCGAGAACAACTGGTCGCGGCCGGCCGCGAAAGGGTTAAGCGATACTCCTGGGAAAAATCTGTCAAATCCGCCCTGCAGATGATCGAGTCCATTTCCCGGCCCAAAATCCTTCTTTTTGGTTATCTGCCGCCGCCCTACTTCGGGCCGAGCGTGACCTACCAGGCGCTGATGAAATCGGAATTCTCGCGCCGATTCGACGTGACCTTCGTTGACATCACCGTGGCCGGCAGCGTGGCCGACCTGGAACGTTTTCGAGTTGCCAAGCTTTTCAAGGTCTTTGGCGTCCTGCTGAGGGCAAGCGTCCTCCTGGCGACGCGACGATTTGATTTTTGCTGTTGCCCGGTTTCCGTAAATCGAAACGCGTTCCTCAAAGACGCGCTGCTGCTACAACTGGCGCGGTTCTTTCGTGTGCCGACGGTGTTGTATGCCCACGGCAACAACCTCCCTGACTTTTACACACGGTGCTCACCACTGGTGAAAAAAATCATTGACCGGACCTTTCGCAACGCCGCGGCCGCAGTCGTGCTCGGCGAACGCCTGCGCTTCAACTTCGAGACGTGGCTGGGGCCGGAAAAATCTTCGTCGTTCCCACCGGTATCGAGCCCCTGGACGCCATTCCCGAGCCCGTCCCTCGGTCATCGACCACCACGGTATTGTATTTGGGCAACCTGATACGTGAAAAAGGGGTGTTTATACTGCTGGAGGCCGCGAAGATTGTCGCGGCCAAACGCAGTGACGTTCGTTTTGTGTTCGGCGGCGCGTGGTTTCGCGCCGAGGATGAACGCGCGGCGCGGGAATTCGTGGCGCAGAACAAATTGGAGGAAACCGTCGAGTTTGTCGGCCCCGTGTCCGGCCCGGCGAAATGGCGGCTGGTTTTTCGATCGGACATTCTCGCGTTCCCGACCTTTTACTACTACGAAACCATGGGGCTGGTGCTGCTGGAAGCCATGCAGGCGGGATTGCCCGTGGTGGCGACGCGGCGCGCTTCCATCCCGGAAATGATCGAGGACGGCGTCAATGGCTGGCTGGTCGAGGAACAAGACCCGGACGGCCTGGCTGGGAGAATTCTTGAACTGGCGGACAATCCTGCGATCCGAAAAAGGATGGGACAGGCCAATCGCGCCAGGTTTCAGGCCTACTACACCCACGAGCATTACGGACAGCGGATGGCCGAGGTGTTCGAAACGCTCACCCTCAGGCGGTCAGGGCATCCAAAGCCAAAAGGCGGTGGTCGATCCGGCGCGAGTTTTTCTTAGAAATATCTTTCACGACTTGGAGCACGTTTGCTGTGCCTCGGTTTTAGAAGTGACCGACGACACGATAGAATCGTTTGGTTTGACCGGCGGTTGTCTTGTCGGTGATGGAAAGAGTGCCGCCGGTGCCGGAAAGGCCATTGGTCAGGACCGACCAGGTGACGGTCTTCATGTCGCTGCGGTAATCCACTTCGTACAATTCGTTCGTCGTCGTGTTCGGCACGGTGGTGAAATTGATCACCGCGTTGTTGTTGGTCAATTTGAAGGATGTAATGGCGGGCGTAAGAGCCTGGAAGACCCCTTGGGGCAGCATCGCGACCTCAGTGGCGCCCAAGGTGCGGTTGAAGATCATTACGTCGTCAACGACCCCGTTGAAGTCCCCGATTTGGCTGGCGGCATTGGTGCTCATGACCATGTTTCCTCCCCAAAAGGCGCTTCCCAGATAGACGCCGTTGACATAGGCCATAATGGTAGATTTATCGTAAATGACCACCACTCGGTACCAAGTGTTATTTTGGATGGCGCCGATGTCGAAGGCTGCTGACTGCCAACCGGCGGTGGTTTGCCCTTCCAGGTACAAGCTGCTGCCATCGACGTCAAACGCGAATCCGCTCGATAAAAAGTAGGATCGGATAGAGATAAAGGCGCCTACCCCTGAAGCGTCACGGGGATATATCGATGCGGCCACGGTAAAATTATTGGTAAAATTAAGCGCGCCGCTGGGCAGCACCACGTACGCACCGACACCGTCACAACTCACGGCTGAACCATCCAGGCCCGGAACCCATCCGTAAGGCGGAGTAAATCCTGTCAATGTTCCATTGGCGTGGCCGGCGGAATCGGCGGCGATTGTTCCCGTGTCCTCGTCGAACGTCCAGTAATCAGCTAGGCCGTCAAACAGATTCCCGACGACGTTGATCGTGACGGGAGTCGGGACACTCGTCGCCGGACCGTCGGTGGCCGAGAACGTGATGGAATAAGTTCCCACCTGGGCGGCGGTGGGTGTCCAGGAGAACACGCCCGTGGTGGAATTAAACAATGCGCCGGGGGGCAATGGCGAGGCTGAGTATGTCAGCGGATAGTTGTTGGAATCTATCGCCGACACGGTGAACTGCAGCCGGTTTCCTTTCTGAACGGATTGGCTGCTGATGGGGGAGAATATCGGCGGAATGTTCAGATTCGGCGGCAAGGCAGCCAGTACATTGGCCAGCAGTCCGGAGGCAGTCAGGCTGCTCGACTGGAAGAGCACCGGCGTTTCCGTCAAGGCCGTCACGGAAGTGCTGCTGCCATAGATGTCCGTCGCGGCGAGTGTGTTGTTGAGCAACGATACCGTTTGTCCTTCCACGGCCCAGGCAAAAACGATGGAGGTGTTGTTGGTTCGCTGCCACGCATACAAGTATACGATTTGGCCGGGGGTGCGATAGTCGACCAGCGTTGCATTGTTCAACCAATAGCCCGTCATCAAGAAGGCTGACGTTTTGGGGTGCGGCCCGCGCATGCCGACATCCCAGCCGAACAATTCGAAGTTTGGATCCGACAGATTGGTGCTCAGGGGCAGGACGTGGGGTATCAGGCAGGAGACACCCGAGGCATGGTACATCTCCGTGGTCTTAATCGCACGGCACATCCCGCGATGCCAATCTAGGTTACTGGCAAATTCCAAGTCGATGTTGGTGCCCGTATCGGTCCCCAGGGCGCTGTGGCCGAAGAGCCCCAGTTCGTCGACGAAAAGCAAGCTGAGGTTGGCGAACCTACCGAAGGTCCAGATCAGGTTGTTTTTGGTGATGGAGCGGATCCAGTTCGGGGCGAGGTAGTCCACGTCGGGGGCGTAGGTGCCCCGGGAGTAATCGTGCCACGACCAACCGTCGAACGTCGCCAACGGATTGGTGGCCATCGACAAAGACTCCAACTGGAGCGCGCTCGCCCAGGCCGGACCGATCACTTGAGGGGTGGGATCGCTTGCCTTGATCGCTTGCTGCGCTTGCGAGAACATCTGGAGGTAAAAACTAACAAAAGTGTCAAGGTTAGTGGTATTGGGGAATTTATCGTCGAAGGGTTCGTTCCAGATCTCAATCGCGGCGAGTTTGCCTTTGTACCGTGTTGCCAGAGCCTGCACGTAGGCGGTATGCAGTGGGATGATTTCATCGGGGCCCACCCAGAACGGTGTGAAATCGGCGGATATCGCGATAATCTTGGAGCCTGTACTGGCCGCCACGGTCTGGTCCATGATGCTCCAGTTCCAGGCATCTCGATTCGTTTCCACATCGGCCCAAATACTTTGGACGGTACGTACCCAGCTTGTACCCATCGACGCCATTCGTTGCGCACCACCGGAGTCACCGTTGGCAGCTTCACATCCGAGAAAAGAAGAGCCCGTGTAATCATTGGGCAGGACAGCGAACTGGTTGCGGTCACCGTTGCATTCAACAAAATAATGCCCGAGGGAACGGTGCAGGGTAGTCGGTGGGCCGAGGTAGACGACCGAGCCGTTCATGGCCAGCACCCGGATTGAGTAACGATTCGTGGTGCTGATCGTAATGGCATCGGAGAGACGGAATAAACCCCAGCGGGTGCTCGGCGTTATGGAGATGATGATGTTGTTGGTGGCATAATGGATCGAAGGGATAAATGAAGAGATTGGATACTGCCTGGGCATCCACTGTTGCTGCGCGGAACCACGCAGCGACTGCCAAAACCATCAGCACTACAGGGAAACATCCCGCTCGTATCTATTGCGGCTGCAAGAACAATCGGATTTTTAACGTCATCTCATACTGGCATGCGCACGTAGTTTGCTTTTGTGCGACGGGTACACTTACGGAATACAGGCAATGACCCACTAGCCAGCAGGAATTGACCTGTCAGTCATTCGGAAGACAACTGACTCTCGCGTGAACTTCTTGAGCTAGAATCTCCGTCCTTTTCATAGCTCGACCACCCCCCTCCTGAAGCGATCCCCATCGCCTCATTCCTCATGTCAGTTTACACCTTCCACAAAGCGCGTCAACTATATCTTATCCAAATGTAGTGTATCATTTTGCTCGAAGCCCATTTCGCGTAATTTGTAGGGCAAGCGGCTCGCTTGCCGTTGCAGTTATTTCCAGGGCGAGCTGGCCGGTCGCCGTCGTCGTAGCCACGCCGCTCGTAGGCGTGTTTCGTCCTGAAGTCAGATCTTGTATGGCAGGGCCGCCCGCCTGCCCTACAATGCAGAACCACATCAACGAAGCCTGAATTCAAACTGACACACTACCTGATCCCGGACAGGCCTGTGTTTCCGCTGTTCCGCCTCTATTATTAGTGCTCTTTCGACCACATATATGGATCAAATACCTCACTGCCGAGCCACCGAGCGTGCCGCAGAATGGAAGATCCGTGTGGGGACGGATGCAGTCGGTTGGCTGGGTATTGTTGCTTCTGGCTGTTTTCACCTGGTTTTTTCACGAATGTATTTTTGATGGCTATACTCTGCTGACGACCGACGTGCTCCATCAACTCGTCCAGCCGTTTGGTGAATCCGTTCCGCATCCCGTTGTCCAAAACCATTTTACGCTGGACACGCTGGAGCAGGACTATCCCGGGCGGAGCGGTGGCAGAAAAGTGTTCGCGAGGGAAAGGTGCCGCTGTGGAACCCGGCCGTTTTCGGTGGACAACCACACGTGGCGACCAGCATGGGCGCCGTTTTCAGTCCGTTCAAGTTGCTGCTTCTTTGGTCGAGCGTCGAACGCGGCTGGAGCCTGGGTATTGTTCTTCAATTCGTGCTGGCGGGCATATTTATGTTTGCCTTCCTGCGCGAATTGGGCCGCTCGCCTTGCGCCAGCTTCGTCGGCGCTTGCGCGTTTGGGCTGAATAGCAACCTACTGATGTGGTACTGGCGCGAAACGTCCGCCTTCGTCTGGGTGCCGTTGGTGCTGTTCCTGTTTGAGCGTTCCGTGCAAAGGGACTCGTGGTCCTACACACTTGCCGCTGGCTTCGCGCTGGGTCTGGCGTTCCTGGGGAACAACGTCCAATCGGCCTTTCACGTCGCCTTCCTCTGTTCCCTGTACTGGATGTTGACCGCCCCTGGGGAGACCCGTCGCGGCGAAATGTCGCCGTCCTGCGAATTGCGGTGGCGTTGCTCATCGGGGTTTGCCTCTCCGCCGTTCAGTGGTTGCCGACGTTGGAATTGATGAAACATGATGTGAGCGGAAGAGTGCAGGACGCGGGTCCACGACCGAACCTTTATCATACATTGTTGGGACTTCCGGTTTGCCTCAGCTTTGTCTTCAGCGGCCTAATCGGATCAACGGAATCCTATGATTTGACGAAATTGGCACATGCATCGATACAGGACTTTACGGCCTATGTGGGAGTGGTTCCGTTCACGATGTTTCTGGTCGGCGCCGCCGATTTCCGCGAAAAACGGGTGCGCGCGTGGTTGATCATTGTCACCCTGGTGTTCATCGTCATCTTTTTCACTCCTTGGGTCGCGTATGTTTACCATCGGTTCTTCATCGTGGCGGTTTTTGGCGTAACGGTCGTGGCAGCCTACGGCACCGATTTTGTCCTGGACAAATCGCGCGATCATTCTGTGCGAGTCCGCCGTGCGTTCCTGTGGATGACGGCGGCCTGCATCGTCCTGGCACTGGGCCTGATCCTCATGCAGATCTTTGTGCACCTGCGGCGCGCGGCATTGCTGGAGGCGGGACAGCGGTACATCACGGCGCATGCGGAGACGACCGTCTTTAGCGAGAAACGACAATGGCTTCGATCGGCTGCCCTTGTTTCTCGATCACTACCGCCTCTCCAACATTCTCTTCTGGTTGCCGATCAGCTCGGTGATCGCCGCCGCGATTGGTTGGTGGGCCTACGCCTACGGGCGGATCAGCCGAGGAATCCTGTGCGTCATGCTCGTGGTCTTGACGGTCTGCGATCTCACCTCCTCGGGACGTCAGATCGTGCCGCAGGTAAGCTTGCAGAAATACCCCTCTATCCTCCGCTCCCGGTTTTGGCGAAGGCGCAGGAGGACCCCGACCTGTTTCGCGTTCAACGGTGGCCGCAGCGGTTGCCGGGGTTTCTGCTGGACAACATGCTCATGGTCTATGGCTTGAATACCGCGTCGGGTTACGAGTCCCTGGCGCCGGCCAATCTCGAATCATTTCTGGGGGCAACCAACGACGAAGACCTCGTCCTGCTGGATCTGGCGAACGTGAAATACCTGCTGGCAAGGCATTCGGTCGATTTGCCTCCGGAACATTTCGAACTGGTCACGGATACGCCAACCCTTCGTCTGTATCGCAATAAGCGTTGGCTGCCGCGCGCGCAGTTCGTAACCGATTGGCAGGTGGTTCCCGACCACCATCGCGTGATGACCCTGATGCAAACGCCGGGGTTCGATCCCAGGAAAACGGTGTTCCTGGAACAAGAGCCGCCCCCGGCTTTTGCCGTACCACGAACCAATGCGGGGAAGACGCCGCCGGTAACTGTCCAGATCGAGCATTACGAGAATGAGCTGTCGCGCTCCACGTGCGGAGCGCGCAACGGGGCGTCGTGGTGCTCGCGGACGTTTTTATCCGGGTTGGAAGGTCAAAGTGGACGGTCACGAAGCCGGACTTTACCGCGCGGACAGCGTGCTCCGTGCGGTATTTGTTCCCGCCGGTGCGCACGAGATCGAGTTTGTTTACGACCCCTTTTCGTTCCAGGTGGGTAGGGCGCTCGCCGTGTCCTCCTTGGCCATCGCGGGGGTTTGGGCGCTTGCACGACTCCTGCTCTCCAAGGGCCCGGCACGGCAGCGGAGCTTCCCCCTGCCGTGACATGGCATTTTGTGATATTTTGAATCCCATGGTCGACATACCCACTCGACGCGAGCAGCGGCGTATTGCCATCGTGCGCCAGCCTCCACGATATGAATCGGCGAACGTGCGGCGTTCCGTGAACCGCGCCGTGGAGATCCTGGGTCTCACCTGGCAGGAAATCGTTCGCCCGGGAGACCGCGTGTTGCTGAAACCGAATTTCATCCGCGAGTCGCACGCCGACCGGCCGGACGAGTGGGAGCAGATCATCACGCATGGCGCCGTCATTGCCGCGGTCGCGCGTGAAGCCGCTGCCGCGATGGACGGCCGGGGCACCCTGACCATCGCGGACGCTCCGCAAACCGACAGCGATTTTGACGCGATCGGCGAACGCGCCGAGCTTCCCAGGTTGCGCGAACTGTTGCGGCGTGAATTTCCCGCGCTGCATTTTGAGGCGCTCGATTTGCGGCGCGAATCCTGGCGCACAAAACGCGGTGTAATCGTGGAACGCCACAAACTTCCGGAAGATCCACGCGGCTACACATTGGTCAATCTCGGCGAACACAGTTGCTTCCACAACAAGCAGGGACGCTTCTACGGCGCGGACTACGACACGGCATTCACGGCCCAGCATCACTCCCATGGCAAACACGAATATCTGGTCGCCCGTAGCGTGATGGATGCGGATGTGTTCATCAACCTTCCCAAACTCAAGACGCACAAGAAAGTCGGGGTCACCCTCAGTCTCAAGAACCTCGTCGGCATCAATGGCGATAAAAACTACCTGCCGCACTTTTGCATCGGCACTCCCGACGAAGGCGGCGACGAATTTCCCGACAGCAAAGCGGCGACGAAATTCCAGAGTCGCGCGATCGCCGCGTTCAAGACCGCCGCAAAACGCGGCGGCGCGGCCACCAAACTCTGGGCGCCCCTGGCCAAGCGCGTGGGCTCGCGCGTCTTCGGCGACACCACGAAGGTCGTGCGCAGCGGCAACTGGTGGGGCAATGACACGACGTGGCGCATGACTTTGGACCTGAATAAGGTACTGTGGCATTTCGACGGTGCCGGCAAACGGCGCACCAAACCCTTGCGCTACCTGACCATCATCGACGGCATCGTTGCCGGCGAGGGCAACGGGCCCATGGAAGCCGACGCCAAGCCCTGTGGCGTCCTCATCGCGGGTACCAACCCGGTGGCCGCCGATTTCGTTGCCACGCGGCTGATGGGTTTCGACTGGCAAAAAGTGCCAACGATCCGCGAGGCGTTTCAAATTCCCGATCTCAAGCTGGCCGATTTTGGTCCGGACGATGTCGAAGTTGCGCCCGAACTTGGCGAGATCTTCCATTTCCGGCCGCACTTCGGTTGGTTCGGTCACATCGAGGCGCCATGATCCTCGGCAAAGGTATTTACGATTCCTTGCCCGTGTGGGCGCAGACCGTCGCCGTTAATTTGGCCAGCCGACGCGATTTCCGTGATAAGTACGGCCCAAATTTCCAGGCATTTCTACAACAACTGGCCGCTAACGAGAAGAAGTCCCGGGACCAACTCGAAGCGGAACAGAAGCAAGCCTTGCGCGAATTACTACAATACGCGGTCACACACGTGCCATTTTATCGTGAACAGAATTTGCCACCCGACGATTTCGCCGCGTGGCCGATCCTCGATAAACAATCCATTGCTGCTGCGCCGGAGAAATTCCTTTCGGACGAGTTCGATTCACATCGGCTCATGACAATCAACACCAGCGGTACCACCGGCACACCGCTGACGGTGCGGTTTACGAGAGAATATCATCAAATGGAGATGGCATTCCGCTGGCGGCACAAGGCGTGGGCGGGCTGCCCGTATCTTAGCAGTGGCGCGTATATCGCAGGTCATCCTATCGTGCCCCCGAATCAGAAACGGCCGCCATTCTGGCGGGTCGACCGCTACGAACGTCGTCTGCTATGTTCATCCTATCACCTCACGCCGCAGAATCTGCAACCCTATGTAGATGCGATCGCGGAATACGCACCCGATTTTGTTCATGGCTATCCATCATCAGTATACTTGCTCGCGAAGCACATGTTGGACCGCGGGACGACATTGAGCCCTCATGCAGTGTTTACCGCAAGTGAGACATTGCTTGATTTCCAACGGCTGGCCATCGAGCAAGCGTTCGGTACGAAAGTATTCAACTGGTACGGCAATACGGAATTCACCGGTAACATCATTGAATGTCCGGCTGGGCGATTGCATCAGCGGCTCGACTATGGAGTGCTCGAATTACTGGACGACGGCATGATGATCACGACGGGTTTGAATAATCGCGCGATGCCTCTTATCCGCTACAAAGTTGGCGATAGCGCGACACGCCGCGAAGGCGCGTGCCCTTGTGGCTGCGAGTTTCCGTTGGTCGAACGCCTTGAGGGGCGCATCGAGGATTTCGTGCACACGCCCGACGGCCGCATTGTTGGTCGACTCGATCATCTTTTCAAGGACGTGCAGCACGTCCGCGAAGCACAAATCGTGCAAACGAAACTCGATGAGTTGATCCTGCGCATCGTGCGGACCGAGGGTTTTGGGCCGAAAGACGAACGCATCATGATCAAGGAAGTCCGTATGCGGCTCGGGGACTCGATCGGGGATTCGCTTCGAGTTCGCGGACACCATTGAGCGCACCTCCGCCGGCAAATTTCGCTTTGTCGTTTCCGAACTCCTGCCTAACCAACGCGCTACCCAAGATGGCCTATGTCTGCCACCCCCGACGGGAGACGGAAGGACTCGTGCGATCTTCTCCAATGGCCGGCTCCACGATTCGTCCCAGTCCGAGCGCGTACGTGACCTGTTCAACAAACGGGCGAACGCGTGGAGCGAGCTGTATCGGGAGAACCAGAAACTGGTGTGGCGCTTGGAGGAGTTTTATACCAGCCTAGCGAAACACATCCCGCCGCCAGCGAACGTGCTAGATTTCGGCTGCGGCGCAGGCAATCTGGCAATGTGCCTGTACGAGCACGGGTACCAGGTCACTGCCTGTGACATTGCCGAGAAGATGATCGCCGAAGCGCGCCAGACTTTCGCCGGAACAGCCATTGAATGGGTGAACCTGCCGACCGAGTGGCAGCGTCTCCCTTTCCCGGACAACGCCTTCGATGGTGTCATCGCCTCCAGCGTCTTTGAGTACCTCGAGGACTTGAATCTCGCCTTTGGCGAACTGGCGCGCGTATTGCGACCCGGCGGAGTTCTGGTGTTCAGCGTGCCGAACATGAGACACTTGGAACGCAAATTGGAGCAGTGGATCGGCCGCCTGACTGTCGGACGCTGGATTCATGGGCCGGCCCGTTCCATTCCTCAAATCCGCAACTATTTAGACTACTTGCGATTGTCGCGAAACCGTTTCGCGCCCGCCGCCTGGGAGCAACACGCCGCTGAGCATAAATTCCGCAGTTGCAGCGCCGTAAGCGACTTGTCACTCGAGCGGCCGTTATTGTTGCTCTCGCTTCAAAAGGAGCTTTAGAATCTGGTGCCATGAAACAACTCGTCCAGGACTTCAAATCGGGTGACATCAAACTCGTTGACGTGCCGCCGCCGGTGATTGCGCCCGGCTGCGTCCTGGTGCGCAATGCGTTTTCCCTTGTCAGCGCGGGCACGGAGAAGGCGACGGTGGCCGATGGCGCAGGCATCGTTCGTGGGCAAGGCGCGGCTGCGTCCCGATCTCGCGAAGCAGGTGCTGGACACGCTCAAGCGCGAAGGGATCGGCGCGACGATGCGCAAGGTGCAGTCGCGCCTCGACCAGTGGAAACAACTCGGCTACTCCTCGGCGGGCACGGTTTTCGAAGTCGGCGAAGGCGTGACCGGTTTTGCGGTGGGCGACCGGGTGGCCTGCGCGGGACAGGATTACGCGAGCCACGCGGAAGTGGTGTTGATCCCCCAGAATCTATGCACCCGGCTTCCCGAAGGCGTCGCCCTGGAACAGGCGGCGTTTGCGACGCTGGGCGCGATCGCGCTGCAAGGGGTGCGCCAGGCGGACGCGCGCGTGGGCGAAGTGGTTGCGGTCATCGGGCTGGGATTGGTGGGTCAATTGACGGTGCAGATTCTCAAGGCGGCCGGCTGCGTGGTGCTGGGGATCGACGTGAGCGAGGCAGCGTGTGAACTGGCGAAGACTTGCGGTTGTGATGCCGTGGCCGTGCGCACGCGCGACGACGTGGAGCGCGTTGCCGCGAAATTGAGCCATGATTTTGGCGTGGACGCAGTCATTATCACCGCCTCGGCCCCGACAAATGATCCAGTCGAATTGGCGGGCAGGATTTGCCGCGAGCGCGGACGCGTGGTGATGGTGGGCGTGACCGGCATGGAAGTGCCGCGCGACATTTATTATCGCAAGGAACTGGATTTCCGGCTTTCCCGAAGTTACGGGCCTGGACGTTACGATCCGCTCTACGAAGAACAGGGGATCGATTATCCCATCGGTTATGTGCGCTGGACGGAAGGCCGCAACATGGAGGCCTTCGCGCAACTGCTCGCGACCAAGCGCATCGACGTGGGGGCTTTGACCACGCATACATTTTCCGTCGACGACGGGCCGAAGGCGTACGAATTGATCACCGGTAAGACCGGCGAGCGGGTTGTCGGCGTGCTCATCCAATATCCGCCAACGGCAGAACGGGCGAGCGTCACTGTCGTCAAATCAACTGGCGCCACGCCAGCCAAAGCGGTGGTGCTCGGCGTCATTGGCGCGGGCAATTACGCGCAGGGTGTCCTGTTGCCGCAGTTCAAGGCGAACGCGGACGTGACATTACGCACCGTCTGTACGGCGACCGGGGTGAAGGCGCAGAAGGCCAAGGAGAAATTTGGTTTCGAAACGTGTGTTACCGACTGGCGCGCGGTGATTGCCGATGGGGCGATCAATACGGTGCTCATGGCGACGCGCCACGACCTGCACGCGTCGATTGTTTGCGAGGCGTTGAAGGCCGGCAAAGCAGTGTTCGTCGAGAAGCCGCTGTGCCTGCACGCCGAGCAGTTGGATGAGATCGTGACAGTAATCAACCAGGCGGGCAACGCCCGCTTGCTGGTCGGTTTCAATCGTCGTTTTGCGCCGTTCGCCACGGAAGCGCGAAAGCTAAGCGGCCCATTGGTGATGCGCTACCGCGTCAGCGTGACACCGCTGCCGCGCGAGCATTGGATCAACAATCCCGATATCGGTGGCGGGCGAATCCTCGGCGAGGTGTGTCACTTCGTGGATTTCCTGCAATTCGCCGCACAATCGCGGCCCGTGACTGTCTACGCCCAGGGGTTCGGCGTCGACAACGTGCAGGTGTCGTTGCGGTTCGCCGATGGGTCGGTCGGCGCGGTGGATTATTTTTCCGTGGCCGATGCAGCGCTGGAGAAGGAACACTTCGAGGCGTTCGGCGGCGGACGGCATTTGGTAGTGACTGATTTTCGTGACAAAGGGCAGGCGGCGGAAGTCCGCGAGTTCATTGCGGCGGTGAAAACCGGCAGCCCGATGCCGATGGGGCTGGAAGAGATCATCGACAGCACGCGGGCGACCCTGGCCGTGCTGCAAGCGTTGCGCACAAGCCAGACGGTGACGCTCTAGATGTGAGTATTTTTGGCCCTTGTAGGGCACGAGCTAAAACGATACAATAAAAAACTTGTCTTCGAATGAAACCGTGTTGAAGAAACTGTCATTGTCATTGGTGGTCTTGCTGATCGGCCTGATGGGGGCCGAATGGGTGGCGCGACTTTTGTATCGAAGCAGCACGCCGATATTTCCCCGGTTTTCCGACAGTGACGCGCATTTTACGGGGAGTTCACCATTCGCCGGATACGCCCGAATACGCGCTTCTGGCACACCAGCCTTGATGGCCGCTGGGAATTTCGCATCAACGCGCAGGGCTTTCGGGCTGACAAGAATTACGAATATGAAAAGCCGCCGGGTTGCCAGCGCGTAATTTGCCTGGGGGATTCGTACACAGAAGGTTTTGAATGCCGGCAGGAGCGGACTTTTTCCGCCATCGTCGAGCGCTATTTCGCGGCGCGGGGAAAGTGCGTCGAGGTCATCAACACCGGGGTGTCGGGTTTCGGGACGGCGGAGGAGTTGGTCCTGCTCGAGAACGAAGGGATAAAGTTCCATCCGGATTTTGTGGTACTGGCATATTTCGAGAATGACCCCGAGGACAATATCCGGGCCAATCTTTTTGGCCTCAAGAACGGAGAGTTGGTCACCAACTCAACCACGTACATTCCCGGGGTGAAGATCCTGAACCGGATCGATAGTTTCGCCATACTCCGCTGGCTGAGCCAGAACTCGTACCTGTACTCCGTCGGCGTCAACGGTGTCTGGGAATACGAGAAGCGCCAATTGGGGGCCCACAATGCCTCGCAGTTGACCTCGGAAATGGCGGTCCGCACCACCAACAGCACGGCTTATGTCGAACAATATCAAAAGGACCTGACCGGGGCCCTCGTGAAACGGATGTACGCGTTTTGCAAGGCGCACGACGTGAAGTTGATCACCGTGGAGATACCCGGAATGGGAGATCCCAATCCCACGGATTTCAAACCATCCATTACTCCGGATTTACGCGATACATTTCGTGAGAATTGCGACGCATTCATTGAAACCGAAGCAACCCTGGCGGACTATCGCGGCCTGATCTACGCGCACGTGCCGCATGGTCATCACCACATGACAGAAGAAGGCCATTTGCTTTATGGCATCCAGATCGCCAAGGCGATGGAACGTTTATCAGAAAAGAAACCAGGATCATGAGCACCTTGCCGCCTCGTCGACCGCCCGAACTGGCCTGGAAATGGCCGATTAACGGCCAGAGAAAAGAGACCACTGCCCCGGGCCTGGGGCATGTTGTCCTTCAAGCACTCATACCGGCGGCCATGGCGGGTTTGTTCTTTCTCCGGCACCATCGTGTTATGGGATGGATTGTCCTGGCGGTGAGCGGCTGGATGCTGGTCAGCGGCTTGTTGCTGCCGCGGGCATTTTTGGCGGTAGAACGGGTCTTGAAGGCGTTTGGTCGAATCGTCGCCCTCGGGCTGACGTGGGTGCTGTTGGTTGTTTTTTTCTTCCTGTTTTTTCTGCCGCTCGGCCTGTTCTTGCGCCGGCAAATGCGGGCGCTGCTCGCCCTCGAATTCGACAAGAACCAAACCAGTTACTGGCAGGACCGCGTGCCCGTCAGCAGCGCGGAACATTTTTCGAGGCAGTACTAGATGAATATTCTCGGCATCAGTGCTTTTTACCATGATTCCGCCGCGGCGTTGGTGCGGGACGGCCGGATCATTGCCGCCGCGCAAGAGGAGCGGTTCACGCGCAAGAAACAGGATGCGGGCTTTCCATTCCATGCGGTCCGTTACTGCCTCGGGGAAGGCAAGGTCGGGCCCAAGGAACTCGATGTCGTGGCCTTTTACGACAAGCCGTTTAGCAAGTTCGGTCGCATCCTGCAAACCTACCTGGGCATCGCGCCCGATGGACTGGAATCGTTTCTCATGGCGATCCCGCTGTGGATGAGGGAGAAGCTCTGGACCTCGCTGCAAATCGAGCGATCGCTGCGCCAATGCGGCATGGACATGCCCAGGAATTTCTATTTCCCCGAGCATCATGAGTCACACGCCGCCAGCGCGTTCTACCCGTCACCTTTTGCGAGCGCGGCCATCCTGACGCTCGATGGGGTCGGCGAGTGGGCCACCAGCGTCCTCGGCCGCGGGGTTGACAACCGCCTCGAGTTGCTGAAGGAAATGCGTTTCCCGCACTCGCTCGGATTGCTGTACTCCGCTTTCACCTACTTCACCGGTTTCAAGGTCAATTCGGGGGAATACAAACTGATGGGTCTGGCGCCATACGGCGAACCGAAGTACGCCAAAGCTTATTTACGATCACCTGCTTGACCTGCGCCCGGACGGTTCCTTTCGCCTGAACATGGACTACTTCGGATACGTGAATCGACTGACCATGACGAATGACCGGTTTGCGGAACTCTTCGGCGGTCCCGCGCGGTCACCGGAATCCGACATCACCCAGCGGGAGATGGACATGGCGGCGTCGATCCAGAAAGTGACGGAGGAAATTGTGCTGCGCATGGCCCGGGAAACCCATCGGTTGACGGGCGAGAAGAATCTTTGCCTGGCCGGCGGCGTGGCCCTGAACTGCGTTGCCAATGGCCGGCTCCTGCGCGAAGGGCCGTTCGAAAAACTGTGGATCCAACCGGCGGCCGGCGATGCGGGCGGTTCGGTGGGGGCGGCCCTGCTGGTCTGGTATTGGATCCAGAAAAACCCGCGTAAGGTCGATGAAGTGCACGACCAGATGAGCGGGGCGTTTCTCGGGCCCGAGTTTAGCGACGATGAGATCGAGGCGTTCCTCAAGGCGCACGGGTATCCCTACCGCAAACTGCCGCCGGAGACCTGGGGCGACGAGATCGCCGACGTGCTGGCGTCAGAACACGTCGTCGGTATCCTGCAAGGTCGCATGGAATTCGGCCCGCGCGCGCTGGGCGGACGGTCGATCATTGGGGATGCGCGGTCGCCCAAGATGCAGTCCATTATGAATCTCAAGATCAAATATCGCGAGTCGTTCCGTCCCTTCGCGCCCGTCTGCCTGCGGGAACGCATGGGCGATTACTTCGAGCTGCAACAGGAGTCCCCGTATATGCTGCTGGTCGCGGATGTGCGGCCCGAATTGCGTTGCCCGTTGTCGGACGAGGAACAGCGGATCATGAAAGACCCCGACTTGCGCAAGCGCGTCAACATCGTGCGCTCCACCATTCCCTCGGTGACCCACGTGGACATGTCGGCGCGGGTGCAGACGGTGGACGCGGAGCGCAACCCGCGTTTCCACGAACTGCTGAAGGCGTTCGAGCGGAAAACCGGTTACGGAATCCTGATCAATACATCCTTCAACGTGCGCGGCGAGCCGATCGTCTGCACTCCCGAAGACGCCTACCGTTGTTTCATGCGGACGGAAATGGATTACCTGGTGCTGGGTTCATGCCTGCTGGACAAGAAGCAGCAGCCGAAGCTGGCCGACGAGCAGGATTGGCGCAAAGATTTCGTGCTCGATTAGACCCGGGACACGTCACTTGGTGACGTAATACGTGTTGGTGATCAGCTCCGTCATTTGGAACTCTTCGATCTTGAGCACTTTCGTCCCCGCCGATTCCAGCAGGCTGACGACCTCTGCTTTCGGCACGAAGTTCATTTTTATGGGCACAAGCCCTTTGGTATAGAGATACTCCGCGCTGAACCCGAGGCCGTGGAGCAGCGCATAGAGTCTCCGCCGCAATTGGAGGCGGTGGCGCAAGGTAATCTGCGCCGGAACCTGAAACGCCAGCAGACCATCGGGCCGCAAAACCCGGCAGAACTCCGCGATGTAAGATTTGATCATCGTTTGGGTTGGCAGATGTTGCAGGACGATGGTGGTAAAAACGAAATCGAACTGATTATCGGGAAACATGCGCAAATGATCGGCGTAATTGACCGAAAACTGGCAATTCGGAAACGCCTGGTTCAACTCCTTCGCCTTGGCAATCATGCTTTCCGAAATATCGACGCCGTGGCATTGCTTGAAGTATTTCGACATCGCCCTCGTCAACCGTCCCACGCCGCACCCAAAGTCCAGAGCGGTCTCCCATCGCTTGGGATATCCGAGTCCCTTGGCCGTGGCCATCACGGCGGCGATATCCTTTTCACCCGTGGCAAAAAATTCGTCCACGTCCCATTTGCCAAACTTGCCCTTGGGATCGGTGAGAACAACCCAGAGCGGATCCAATTCCCCGAGTTTGTCCCACGATTGTTTGTGTCGGTCTAAAATAGACATGTAAGTTCTCCGCCGTTGGCAGGCCGAGAGGGTATCATATCTGAAAGTGCCACCAAGCCTTTTTTGCGGCTCCAAATGATGGGAGCGAGGATTTCGTACTTGATTAGAGCGTTCGGAGTGTAGAACACTAGCGCCATGCAATTCTTGAGACACCTGCTGTTGCTGTTCAAGAACTTGTTTGGGTTTGCCCGCCAGAACAAGGCCTGGTGGATCGTGCCGATTGTTGTGGTTCTGCTCGCACTGGCTGCGGTCATGATTGTCGGTCACGCCATTGCCCCGTTCATTTATACACTGTTCTAACAGTTTCGCATCCAGCACGAGCGTCGTGGCAGCCATTTCCAAATCGGGCATCAACACCATGCGCCTGCGCGAGATTTGGCAGCGCTTGCATGATTTTTGCGCTGCCCAGGACTGGCGCGGTTATGATCCGTACGACGGGTTGAATTCCCCGGTGGCGGCGATTTTGCCCGGAAAACGCGCGCGCCAGGCCTGGACGCAACTCCACAAGCGCAGCGTCATCAACCTTCGGCCTCTGTGCGGGATCCGTCCCCAATTGAATTCGATGGCAGTGGCTTTGTTTGCCATGGGCAGCGGCGACGAGCAACTACTTGATGTGCTCGACTCCCTGCGGACTGCGGAAGGGGGTTGGGGATATCCGTTTGGCTGGCAATCGCGCGCCTTTTACGCGCCACCGAACACGGCCAATCTTATCTGCACGGCGCTGGCGGTGAAAGCCCATCGGCGGTTTGGTCGGAAGTGCGATACTGGTTTTGTGGAGGGACTCGTCACCGAACGTGGCGGTGAAAAATGGCTTCGGTACATACCGCAGTCGGACACACAGGTGCACAATATCAATCTGATGGGCGCGGCACTGCTGGGGCGGAGGGATTGCGTGGAATTCTCGGTGAAGCGACAGCGGGCGGACGGTTCGTGGTGGTACGGCGAGGCCGAGAACCAGCGGTGGATCGACAATTTCCATACGGGCTACAATCTTGTTGCCCTGCGCGAATACGAGCAAGCGACCGGCGACACCAGCTTTGCGGATGCAGCCCAACGGGGATTTGCTTACTGGGACGAGGTCTTCTGGCAGGCAGACGGCTTGCCGCGCTACTATCATAATCGGACGCACCCCATCGATATTCACTGCTGTTCGCAGGGAATCTTGACCTACCTGGCGTTTGGCGACGTGGGAAAAGCCGACGGGGTGGCACGCTGGGCGCTGAAAAACATGTGGGATGAACGCGGCTTTTTCTGGTATCAACACGGTCGGCTGGCGGTCAACCGCATCCAGTACCTGCGCTGGTCGCAGTCGTGGATGTATTACGCGTTGAGCGAATTGTTAAAAGTAAAAGGCGAATGAAGCTGAAAATTGTTAATGTCGTCGGGGCCCGACCGAATTTCATGAAGATGGCGCCGTTGATGATGGAATATCGGCGGCACCCGGACAAGTTTGACCCAAAACTTGTGCACACCGGTCAGCACTACGACGACAACATGTCGACGCTTTTCTTCGAGCAACTGCATCTGCCCAAACCCGACGTCTATCTCGGGATCGGTTCCGGCTCGCACAGCGAACAGACGGCGAAGGTGATGGTGGAGATGGAAAAGTTGCTGTCCGCCGAACCGCCCGATCTGCTGGTTGTGGTTGGGGACGTCAACTCGACCATGGCGGCGACGATCGTGGCTGCCAAGCTCTGCATCCCCGTGGCGCATGTCGAGGCGGGCCTGCGAAGCTTCGATCGAACGATGCCCGAGGAAATCAACCGTCTCGTGACGGATGCCTTGAGCGACTACTGCTTCATCACGAGCCAGGATGCAGACGAGAATCTTCGCCGTGAAGGTGTGGCGCCAGAAAAGATATTCTTTGTCGGTAACGTGATGATTGACACACTGTTACAACTCAAAGACGCAAGTCTGAAGTCCGACATTCCGCGAAGGCTTGGCTTGGGTGGACCGTACGGGTTCGTTACGCTCCATCGCCCCAGCAACGTCGATGACAAAGAGGTATTCGCGGAGATTCTTGCGGCGCTGGACACCATACAAGAGGATTTACTGCTGGTGTTTCCCGTTCACCCACGCACCGTCAATCGGCTGAAGCAGTTTGGATTCTGGGGTAAGCTCCAAGGCAGGAAAAACCTGAAGTTGATCGATCCAGTTGGGTATCTGGATTCCCTGTGTCTGATGGCCAATGCAAAGCTGGTTCTGACTGATTCGGGTGGTGTGCAGGAGGAAACCACGGTCCTGGGAGTGCCCTGCCTGACGATTCGCAATAACACCGAGCGGCCCGTCACGATCACGGAGGGTACGAACACATTAGTGGGTACCAGCCAATCAAAGATAGTCTTGGAAGCCAGAAAAATACTGGCTGGCAACGGCAAACGTGGGCGGGCCCCCAAATACTGGGATGGCAAGGCGGCGGGGCGAATCGTCGAATGCCTGATCGAGCACCCACCAAAGCGATGAACCCGCCGACGGAAAACAAGGCGATGCTATTTGGTGTGCCGATTGACAATTTGACCTTGGAGGAAACGGTGAGCCGGGTGGAATCCATGATTCGCGAAGGTGGGACCCACCAGCATGTGGTCGTCAATGTGGACAAAATTGTAAAGCTTCAGCATGATCCGGAATTGCGTAACGCGGTTTTAAGCTGCGACCTGATTAATGCTGATGGGCAGCCGATAGTCTGGGCGTCAAAACTACTGCAACACCCTATTAAAGAGAGGGTTACAGGCGTGGATTTGTTCGATAGCCTGGTGGCACGGTGCGCAGAGAAGGGGTATCGGCCGTATCTGCTTGGGGCTCGTCAAGAGGTTGTGGAAAAGGTAGTTGAAGTCCTGAAGCAACGCCATCCCGCCTTGCAAATTGCCGGATACCGGAATGGGTATTGGCAACCAGCCGAAGAAGCGCAACTGGTGGAGCAGATCAAACGAACACAGCCGCAAATACTGTTTGTCGCGATGGGTTCGCCGAAGAAAGAGATTTTTTTGAACAAATGGAAAGCTGAATTACAGACTCCCTTTGTGATGGGTGTGGGCGGGACCTTTGATGTCGTTGCCGGATTGGTAAAGCGCGCGCCGCTGTGGATGCAAAAATGCGGCTTGGAATGGTTTTTCCGACTTATCCAGGAGCCGCGACGGATGTGGCGGCGGTATTTGGTCGATGACATGGCCTTTTTCGGCTTGGTATTGCGGGAATGGCGCGCCCAACGGCGGTTGTAGTGTTTGTTCGTTGTTTCCCGCTTGCCTTTTTGCTTCGTTTCACAAGAATAGCGCGACTGGAGTTGACGGAGAACCATGGCACAAGACACCCATAGCGATTTGCGCATAACCGACCAATTCGATCTTGAGGCTTTTTGGGCGGACTACGGGAAGAAGATCACCATTGGCGCCGTGGCGGTCATTGTCATCGTCGGGTTTTTAGTCTATCGGCAATACGAATCAAGCTCGCAGGCGGAACAAGCCGCATTCATGTTGGCAAATGCCCGGGACATCGGGAGCTCTGGAACAGATAGTCCGGGATTACCCAAATTCCTCGACTGCGGCAGAGGCGTTGTCGCGGCTTGCGGACGCCTATTATCGATCTGGCAAATATCCCGAAGCAGCAAGCACTTATGAAAGAATTGCGAGAGAGTTTCCGTCGCATGTGTTGGCGGAATCCTCGAAACTTGGGGTGGCAACTGTTCTGGAAACCCAGGGGAATATCGAGGGTGCCAAAACACAGTACACGCAGATAATCAATTCCAACCCAAACGGTTACGTAGCAAACGCGGCGAAAATGGGGTTGGCCCGATGCTTACAGCTCGGCGGTCAGAACAAGGAAGCACGGCAACTATATGAGGAACTCATCGCTCAAGGACAAAACTCTCCGTGGTTCACGCAGGCGTATTTGCAGTACGTCGTTTTGACCCGTGATATTCCGCCCGAGAAGCCGAGTGACTCGGTGCCACAATCGACCACGCCCCCAGCGAAAAACGGCCTGCAACTGCCATCGCTGACGACGGTACCGCAGTAGGCTGTTTCATGGGCAAAATTTCAGGTCTTGACACACGGAAGGCATTCCTATATTCAGTCGCCAGTCACGGGAAGGCAGGAGTCCGACGATTAACGGGTAGTTTTCCGTGGTGAAAGCGGCTGATTGTCGTTTGGTCTGGGGCGCAGATTTTGTGACTTGACACATTTTGGGTCGCGCCTATACTACGGCGCGTAAGTGGAGGATAGGGGATAAGGAGTACGGCCTGCTTCAAGACGGATATTCGCATCGATGTGATGGGAAGATTTGTCCTCAGAGCAGACGGGGTCCCCAAAAAATGAGAATGGCAGTCTTGTGCTTTGCGCACAGTGAACGTAAACAAAACGAAGGAGGACACAGAGTGAAGAAACTATGGCTAGTAGTCGCACTGGTTTCCCTGGGGGGATTGACCAGTAAGACATTCGCCGATGTCCAGAATATCCGCCTAAGCGGCGATATCCGCATTCGCGGCTATTTCCTTGATGCCGCGGACGACGCCAACAAGGGCAATGCTACATTCATCTCGCAACGGACACGGGTTTCGGTCGAAGCCGACCTCGAAGACCACGTGTTGGTGGTTGTCACACTCCAGGCCGAAGGTGAATGGGGCGCCAATAATTCCACCAGTGGTTCAACAGGAGCGGGTACGGTTCCGGGGAACAAGCTCAGCCGCGGCTGGGATGTCGGTGTTTCTGAGGCCTACGTCCAGTTCAACGAACTGTTCTACACCCCGGCCACGCTGAAACTTGGCCGTCAGTACCTCCAATACGGTCGCGGGCTGATCATCAGCAGCGTCGAGCAGGAATATAACTATGACGCCGCTCGCCTCGTGCTCGATTATTACCCGCTGACGATTGACCTCGTCGGTGCGCAGCTGGTGAACAATCAAACCTTCGGTGCGACACCACAGAACAAGATAGGGGGCGTCGAGGGCGCCTCTGACCTGTTGTTCCTGAACGCGCGTTATGAAATGAGCGACTCCGCGCTGAAGGACGTCGAGGCGTATTTCGGCTGGGTTTCTCAAGGTCCCAGCGGCCCGGTCGTCTCAAGCCGCGTTCCGCCGACCGCCGGCGGTAGTTCGCCCCTGATCATTGGTCTGCGCGCTGACATCAACCCAATCGAAAGTCTTCAGACGTGGGTTGAAGGTGCGTATGAGTTTGGCGAAGGCGCCGCTGGCGGCAATGAACTCAGTGCGTTCCTCTTCAACTTGGGTGGCAAATACACGTTGAAGGATGTCCAGTGGGTGCCGGTATTGAACGGAGGCTACACCTTTGCGTCAGGTGGCGCGAAGAATGGTGATGGTACTTTCGTTCCCTGGTTTGACTACGTGGATGGGTACAACGGCTATCTGTTTGCCCCTTCGCTCTCAAACATCCAAATCTTCAACTTGGGCGCGTCGGTGAAGCCTTACGAGAACACCACGCTCGCGTTGCAGGTTTATTACTACCTGAAAGCGGATTTAAACGTCGCGTCTGGAAGCAACGCCAATGTTGATTTTGGCGGACTGGCGGCGCCTGCGGCCGCAACCAGCCAGGACATCGGCTGGGAAATTGACGGAATCCTTGGCTACGACTACAGCAAGGACGTCCGGGCCCAACTCGTTTACGGTGCCTTCATACCGGAGGGCGCCTATCGCCACGAAGGCTTTACCGCTGTGGCCGAGGAAGTCCGCGCGGAAGTCAACGTCAAGTTCTAACCGGAACGGTTAAACTCTAACCGAAGACCCCCCGATTCGTCGGGGGGTCTTTTTTTTCTCGGCCTCGGCTTCGGGGTGTGTTTTCATACCCGACATGGCGAACCCGGCATCGTCGGACGAGATCTTCGATGTGGTCGATGAATTGGACCGCGTGATCGGTTCGGCCCCGCGCTCCGAGGTACACCGCCGAAAGCTGCGGCATCGGGCCGTCCACGTTTTCCTCTTCAACACGCGTTCCGATCTCTTTGTGCAGAAGCGTTCGGCCGCCAAGGACACTTTTCCCGGCTGTTTTGACTCCAGCGCCTCGGGCCACCTGAATAGCGGGGAGGATTACGACATTTGTGCGCGACGTGAGACGCAAGAGGAACTCGGGTTGGTGGTGCCCGTTGGACGGCTCTCCCGGCACTTCAAGGTCGAAGCCTCTGAGCAAACCGGGTGGGAGTTTGTGTGGGCTTACAGCGTGGTCAGCGACCAGCCGCTGCGGATCAATCTCGATGAACTTGAATCCGGCGAGTTCTGGACACCCGAACACACGCGATCGCTGCTGGAGACGCATCCGCAACGGTTTGCGCCCGGTTTTGTGTTGGTGTTCAACGAGTTCGACAGTCGCAGCCTCTTTCCCCTAAAGCCGTAGCCACGCCGAAACCGTTGCAAAGGGCACTGCTTTTTCGTATACAGGTGCGGCCCCGTCCGGGTGGGCGCGGTGAGTTTCGACAATCGCAAAGGAGATCTATGCCGACGGTTGAGTTTTTGAATGCTGGCAAGAAGGTGGATTGTGGGCAGTATGCCAACCTCCGCAAGACGGCGCTACTCCAGGGGATTCCCGTCTACAAGGGGATTGATGAAAAGCTTAACTGTCAGGGAAACGGTCTGTGCGGCACGTGCGTGATGGAGATCGTCGAAGGCATTGAGAATCTTTCACCTTTGACGCGTCGCGAAAAACTGCGACTGAAGGATCCGACGGCGAATCGCCGCCTGAGCTGCCAGTGTCAGGTCATGGGCGATATTGTCTGTATCACCGCACCCGCTCTGGATTGATCGCGCGAACATGACTTGCCTCCGACGCGCTTCCCACGGTACAATTGGCTCTCAGTCGGATGGGATCAGCGGTGGGGAAGTACGTCAGCGACGGGAATTGCCTTGAGGGGCGAGTTATGGATTTGAAAGCGTCGGTCGAATTGCGGGAAATCTCAAAGAATCTCCACGGTTGGGCAAGTTTTCATCCGCAATGGAAAGTGGATTTTAACAGTTTTGCGCTGAAGACGGCCGAAGGAGTTGTTTTCATCGATCCGTTGAAGGTCGAACCTGCCGTACTCCAGAAAATCGAGGCCCTTGGCGAGCCGATCGGCATTTTTCTCACCAATGCCCATCATGACCGCGACTCGGATTGGTTTCGCAAACAGTACGGGATCCAGGTCTACGCCCACGAAAAAGCCAGGGCCGACTGCGACACCAAGATCGATGTGCTGCTGATGGACGGCGAGCGGCTGCCGGGTGGCGTGAAGGCGGTGCATCTTCCCGGCTCTTCCGCGAGTGAGACCGCGTATTACGTCAAGTCGGGTGGCGGCATCGTTCTGGTGGGCGACACTCTGCTCAATCAAGGAGACAAGGGACTGGCATTGCTGCCGGAAGCGTATATCGAGGACAAGAAACAGGCCCTGAAGTCGCTCCAGAGGCTGCTGGCCCTCGATTTCAAAATCATCACGTTCGCCCACGGCAACCCGATCGTGGAAAACGCGAAGAGCGAAATCACGAAATTCCTCAAGAAACCAAACAAGAAAAATTCATGAGCCAACAATACAATAAAGTCGAGAAACGTCGCCGTCGCACCGCCTATCTGAGGCGTTTGAAAGTGAAACAAAAGAAAGCCAATCCCAAAGCCGCCAAGCCGGCTCCTGCTTCCGCCTAATTCCGTCAGTTTCCCCCTTCTTCCGCCCAGGCGGCGGGAACGAGGCCGTAGTTTCGGGCGTGGAGTTCGGCCAGGCTGGTCAATTCCGCCGGGGTCAGGCTGGCCATATCCGATGCCGCCGCAAATTCGCGGAGCTGCTGCTCGTTATAGATATTGGGCAGCACCGAACCAATACTGGGCTCTGTGAGGATGAACTGGATCGCCGCCTGGCCCAGGGTGCGGCCGGTGGCCTGCGTGAGAAACGAGATCTGCTCGACTTTCTTCAATCCGTCCATCAACCAGGCCTTCTTTTTTTCGTTGTCGGCCACGCGGAAGCTGCGATGGTCGTCCTTGCCGAAGGTCGTCTTCTCGGAATAATTCCCTTCCAGTAACCCCGACGAATGCGGCACGCGTGTAAAAACGTTCCGGTCGCACTCGCGGGCTGCGGGGAAGATGGATTCACCCAGCATCTGCTCGAACAAATTGTAAATGATCTGCACATGCGCGCCGCGCTCACGCAAGGCCGCGATGCCTTCCGCTATCTGGCGCTGATCGATCGCCGGGCCCAACGCCACGCCAAACGCAAGGATCTTGCCGTCTTCGCGCAGTTCCCGCAAGGTGTCGAATACGTCGTCGTTGCGGATCGTTTCGATGCGCGGGTTGTGAAGCTGGTAGAAATCGATGCGGTCGGTCTTCAGTCGTTGCAGGCTTTGGTCGCAGGCCTGGCGAATGAAATCCGACGACCAGTTGTGAGGACGTTCCCGTTGCCCGGGCTGCACGCCGGGATGATTATAAAAATCGTAGCCAAATTTCGTGGCGATGACGATCTCGTCGCGCCGCCCGTCAAAAGCCCGGGCCAGCAATACTTCTCCCTTGCCGTCACCATAGACATCCGCGGTGTCGAAGAAATTGATGCCACAGTCGAATGCCAGCCGCAGCAGACGGACGCCCGTGTCGTAATCTTCATCGGCTACGCCCCACATTTTCGTGCCGACCGTCCAAACGCCAAAGCCGACCTCGGAAACCTTGCGAGAAGTGCCTTTCAACATGCGGTATTTCATGGTGAATCCTGTGACTTATCCGCCCCATCTTATCGGGGAGTGCGTCTTCCGGCGAGCCGAAAAGGCGGGATTTTCCGGGTGGACACACCGGGATAGATGCGCTAAGTAATAGTCGGCCATGCAAGTGACTTCCAATATCGCGTTCAAGGAGTGGGCCGTCGCGGTGGATGCACTGGGACGGGGAGAGCAGGTCATCATTCTCCGCAAGGGAGGCATTCGCGAGCCAAGCGGTGAGTTCCAGGTCGATCACCATGAATTTTGGCTGTTCCCGACGCAGTACCACGAAGCCGAGCGTTCCGTCATCCCGTCAAAGCGTCCGCTGTTGCGCGAAATGGCTGTTGCCGCGCCCCGGGACTTCGTCGATATCGAGTATTACGCGGTGGCCGACCCGGCCTTGAAGATCAGGGACATCGAACGCTTGAAACGTTTGCAGGGGCGGCATATCTGGAGCGAGCCGGTTCTCCAGGAACGCTTCCAGTTCGGGCGCGAAGCGGGGTTGCACGTGTTGTTGACTCGCGTCTACCGGCGGCCCGCGCCGGAGCGATTCGCATTGCGCGAGTCCTATGGAGGCTGTAAGAGTTGGGTCGAACTCGAACGCGGGTTGTCCACTGAAGGCTTGACGCCAGTGCTCGGGGATGTTGAATATAGTGTTCAGCGGGAAGAGATTGTGGAACGGTTATCGGATCATGCCCTTGCTCATTCATAAACGGCCCGACGGCACCGAGAAAAGTCTCGAGTTTGCCAGCAAACCCCTCATCGTCGGTCGTCTCCCGGAATCGGAGATCTCCGTCCGCGACGCGTTCATCTCCCGCGTGCATTGCGGCGTCAGTTACGTCAACGGTCAATTCACCCTCAAGGATCTGGGTTCGACCAACGGCACCTACCGCAACGGCGCGCGGGTGTTCGAGTGCACGCTCGCCACGGGCGACAAAATTCAGGTCGGGAACACGACCATCGTCTTTGAGGTGGACACGAAGAGTGGCAACGCGATCTTGCGCCAAATCCCCCAGATGGTCGCCCCTCCGTCAACGCTCGGGGGTTCCACGCCGCCGCGTCCCGACCTCCGGCAGGTCACGGTGCCGGTCAAGGAACCGATGGTCAAACCCTCACCGTCAGCTCTCCGTCCCAAGTAATCCAAACGGAGCGCCTTATGAACGTGGCGCACAAATCCATCCTCTCAGTTCTCCTGGCGGCCTGTTTTGTCCTTGCGTCCGCGACCCGCGGCGAATCGCAGGAGGCAACAAACCAGGTCAAATCATCCGCGGAGACCGCCCGTGACGAGGCCCGGCAGCGGCGCGCCAAGATGCCCATCGCCAAGGGCGCCATCAAGGAGATCGATTTGCTCCGCCACCAGGTCAAACTCACGACGGAGGATGGCCTGCGGACCTTCACCTACTCGAGCCGGACGTACATTTTCCGCGATAAGGAGAAGATCACCGCCGACAAGCTGAAAGTCGGCGAAATTGTTGCTTTGCGATTTAACACGGACAAGGATGGCAACGTGCTCGTGCAGCGCATCAAGGCCCGCACGCCGTCAGAACTCATGGAACCGCCTTCCTCTGGTCCCGCTGATGCGACGAACGCTGCCGCGGCCAAGCAGCCGTAAAAGAGGCCTGTAGATTCCCGCTGTGTTGCAATTCCCGACCCGGGCGGTAGAATCTCCACCGGTGACTGGGTGAACCGGAGAAGCTCAACCACAATCGCTCTCACTGTCGCTGGATCGGACAGCGGTGGCGGCGCCGGCATTCAGGCTGACCTCAAAACTTTCCAGGCGCATGGCGTCTTCGGCACGAGCGCGATCACCTGTATTACCGCGCAGAATCCGGATCGTGTCAGCGCCACGCAGGCTCTCGCGCCGCGGCTCGTTGCGGAACAGATGGACCGTATCTTTGAAGCGTTCCCCGTCGGCGCGGCGAAGACCGGGATGTTGTACGACGCGGCGATCATTACGGCCGTCGCGCGCGGTTTTGTCCGCCGCAAGTTCCGCCGAGTTGTTGTCGATCCGGTGATGGTGGCCAGCAGTGGCGCGCGGCTGCTCAAGAGCGACGCGATCACGACGTTGGCAAACAGCCTTTTCCCGCACGCGATGGTCGTGACTCCCAATCTCGCCGAGGCCGAGGTGCTGTTGTGCAGTCCCATCCGTACGCTCGGCGAACTGCGCGCGGCGGCGCGATTTTTGGCGGAAAAATTCGGCGTACCGTTCCTCGTGAAAGGAGGGCACCTGCGCGACGGAAGATCAGCCGTCGATGTGCTCTTCGACGGCAAACAGCTTCACGAATACCGCGCGACGCGGGTGCCAAATATCAAAACCCACGGCACCGGCTGCGTCTTTTCCGCCGCCATTGCGGCCAATCTGGCCCTCGGTCACGGTTTGGCGGAGTCCATCGCCCGCGCAAAACGATTCGTGACCAGTGCCATTCGCGGCGCGCGAAAAGTAGGGCCACACTCCGTGCTGCGGATATGAAGCGTCCGCTCACGGGACTGGCAGTCGCGTACGCTGCAGGAATCTGGATTGGATCGCGGGTGGGTTGGCCGGCGATGACAGCGTGCGTCGTAGCGGCGGGACTGCTCGCCGTTTTTTTATTTCTCCAGCGAACGCGCTGGGGTCTGGCGGCGCTGGTGGCGGCGGTTCTCGTGGCGGGAATCACCCGTTACCGGGAGGCCGCGACGATCTCTTCTCCCAACGACATCACGCGTTTGCTCGAACCGCGCGATCAGAATGTCCAGATGCAAGGCGTCATTGTCAGTGATCCCGGGGATCACGCCGGGCCCTCGAATGAAGATGAACCGGAACGGCAGCGTTTCGAATTCGAACTGACCGGCGTGGAACACTACGGCCAATGGCAGCCGGCCGTCGGTCGCATTCTTATCTTCGTCAGCGAAACGCGGGATGCCGAGCCGCTGCGCTACGGTGATCAGCTCACGTTTTCGGCGCTTTTGCGCGTGCCGCCGCCCGCGCGGAATCCCGGCGCGTTCGACTGGCGGACCTGGCTGGAGCAGCGCGGGATTCATTTCACGGTGACAATTCGCAAAACCGATGCGGTTCATGTCGAAGCCCACGACCAGGGCAATCCCGTGATCGCGGTATCGCTGCGGTTGAGCGAATATCTGGAGCACACGTTGCAGTTCGGGCTCGAAAACGAACCGAAGCTCGCGGGCGCCCTGGCCGGGATGGTGCTCGGGAAACGATCGGAAATACCGACGGAAACCTACGCGGACTTCCAGCGGACCGGTGTGTTTCATGTCTTCGCAATTAACGGGCTGCACGTCGGGCTCGTGACGGCGGTGGTGCTGATCGTGTTGCGCCTGTTCAGAATTCCGCGCCGCTGGTGTGCGATAGTGGCCGTGCCGCTGCTGATTCTTTACGTGTTCGCGACCGGCGCTCATCCGGGCGCCGTGCGGGCGCTGGTGATGGCCTGCGTCATGTTGACCGGCTGGATGCTGGTGCGACCTGGCGGATTTCCTGAACAGTCTGGCTGCGGCAGCGTTGATCATCCTTGTTTGTGCCCCCGCGCAACTCCTGGACGGCGGATTCATCCTGTCGTTTTCCGTGGTATTGGCGTTTGTGACATTGTCGCCACGTATCGAGGCGTTGCTACTGGTGCGGGTTCGGCCGGATCCATTCTTGCCCCGGCAATTTATCCCGGAGTGGCGGAGGAAGCTGACAGGTGGGTTGAACCGCATTATCCAATTGCTGAGTTACTCCATCGCGGCGTGGCTGGGGCTGCTGCCCCTGATGGCGACCTATTTTCACTTATTCACGCCAATCAGCATCGTAGCCAATCTGCTGGTCATCCCTTTGCTGGGCAGCATCCTTGCGCTGGGATTGTTGGCCGCGCTGGCACACGTCGCTTCGGTGTGGTTGACGGTGACGTTGAACAACGCGAACGGTTTTCTCCTCAGTATCCTGATTCATAGCGTCGACTGGCTTGGCCATTTGTCCTTCGGCCACCGTTTTGTGCAAGCCCCGCCCCTCTGGCTGGTCTGGGCCTATTACGGGCTCGGCATCTTCCTACTGAACATTCCCCCGTCACGGCGAAGACTGGCCGTCGCTTTGTCGGTAGCGACGATGGCAGCGGCGTTGTTCTTGAGCGGCGGTGGCGCCAACCAGGTGGAACTCACCGTCTTGTCATTGAACGACGGTTCGTCCATCTTCATCGATGCGCCCGGCGAGCGCAACGACATGCTGGTCGACGGCGGTGGCGGTTGGAGCGGGGCGCACATCGTGATCCCGTTTCTCCGGGCGCAAGGAGTGAATCACCTCGCCGCGATCGTCCTCACTCGCGGTGACAAGGCCCATGCGGCCGGATTGGACGATGTCGTCGATGCGGTTCCCATCCACGAGGCGCTCTACAGCGGAATCGGCTCGCGCTCGAAATATTTTCCCCAATGGGTCGAAGAGATAAAGATGCACAAGATTCCTTTGCGCGCGGTCAAGGCGGGAGACGATCTGGGCGCCACGTCGAAGTTGCATATTCGCGTGTTGAATCCGCCGCCCGGTGTGACGGCCAGCCGCAGTGAAGATAATGCGCTGGTGCTCGCGATTGAGTTCGGTCCGACGCGTGTGCTGTTAATGTCCGATGTGGGCGAGACCGTGGAGAAGCGGCTCCTGAAAAACTTCAGCGATCTGCATGCCCAGGTTATCGTGAAAGGCCAGCACGGCACGGAATCGTCGTGCACCGCCGAATTTCTCGATGCCGTCCGCCCTGAAGCCGTCGTGCAAGTGGTCAACTTGAACGACAGCCACCATTATCCCGAACCGGGTCTGCGCGGCCGGCTGGCGCAACGCAACATCACCCTCTTTCGTAGCGACGAAAGTGGCGCGGTCACCATTGGGCTGACCTCCGACAAGTACGAGATTCACACATTTCTCAAGTAAGTTTACCCGCCGCCGGAGCATTCTGACTTGTCTGGCTAACCGGGCCTCGCCATACTGCGCGGGGATGGACGGCTGGAATACGAGATAAAGACAGCAAGATGATTATTATTACCGGAGCGACAGGATTTGTTGGGGAGGAAGTTGTCAAACAGGCGCGGGCCGCGGGTCATCCGGTTCGCGCCATCGTGCGCAATCCGCAACGCGCGTCGTGGCTGGCGGAGCGTTACGGGGCCGAGCTTTTTCACGGCAACGTCTTGTACGCGCCGTCGATTGAAGGCGCGATGCAGGACGCGAAGTGTGTGATTCATCTGGTGGGCATTATCCGCGAATGGAAGGAAAACACGTTCGAACGAGTGCACGTCGAGGCGACGAAGCACGTGATTGATGAGGCGAAGAAAGCCGGCGTGAAACGGTTCCTGCACATGAGCGCGCTCGGCACGCGGGAGAATGCGCGGAGCCGTTACCAGCAGACGAAGTGGGCGGGGGAAGACTGCGTGCGCAGGAGCGGCCTGGCCTGGACAATCTTCCGTCCGTCGTTCATTTATGGCCCGCAAGACAAGGCGATCAACACCCTGGCGAAGCTCGTGCAACGCCTGCCGTTCGTGCCGGTCCTCGGCGGCGGCAATACGAGGATCCAGCCGATTTCGGTGGCGAATGTGGCCCGCGCATTTGTCGGGGCGATTCGCAATGACGAGAGCATCAGCCAGACCTACGATCTTTGCGGACCGGAGCCTTTTACCTGGAACGAACTGTACGACAAATTGCAGACAATCCTCGGTACGCGAAAACCGAAGTGGCATTTGCCGCTGCCCATTGCGCGGGTGCAAGCGGCGCTTTTCGAGAAGATTCTGCCGAATCCGCCCTTTACGCGCGACCAACTTCTCATGTTGCAAGAGGACAACATTGGCGATCCAAAACCAGCGGAGCGGGACTTCGTGTTGGAGCAGGAGAGCTTCGAGGAAGGCGTGGCCCGCTATCTCAAGCGCAATGCCTAAGAAAAAAACAGGGAATCCAAAACGGATTCCCTGTCGCAATTTCGAGATTTAAGGAAGTGTAGCCAGTCCTTGCTTCTCTACTTATTCCGTCTTCTTGGGGGCATCGGGCGGTCCGATCCTGTGGGCCGTCGCGACACCGTCTTCCTCGGTGTATCCGACCTTGACCTTGTCACCCACCTTGATGTCAGCAGCTGTTGCGTCCTTCTTGTCGGCGGTGGCGTACCTGGTCTTCTCAACGATTTTGAACGTCTTGCTTTCTGTGCCCTTCTTGACGACAAGGCTGCCTGCCTTCGCGTCGATGGATTCGACCAGCCCCGTGAACGCTTGTCTCTTGGGCTTGGCCGGCGCCTGGGCGGGTGCCGGTGCGTTGGTGTCTTCAGCCCGTACCGGCGCCGTGAACGCAACCGCGACTGCCACAATACCCAATGCCATAGCTGCCCGTAGCAGATGTTTACTCATGTCTTTCCTCCTGTTGTTGTGAGGGTTCTATCATTAATATCCCCGGAAGCCTCAGTCGGTGTTTAGAGTAAAATCCCCCGCCCGTCAAGGCTTTTTGCTTGATTCGCTGGGCCTTCGGGTACAATCTAAATCAGTCTCGCGCCGCGCGAGTCAGGCGGAGTCTTAAAGGTAAACCAGTTTTCGGGAGATTCTCCAAAATGCCACTCGACACCTCGAAGATTCGTACCGTAGCCGTCGTCGGCCATGCTTCCAGCGGCAAAACGTCCCTGATCGATGCCGTGCTGTTCATCGCCAAGGCCGTGACCGCTCACGGCCGCGTCGCCAACGGGACCAGCGCCGCCGATTGTTTGCCCGACGAACTCGAACGCAAGATGACCATCCACGCCAAGTCCTTCCACTGCCAGTGGCAGGGCCACTCGATCACCTTGCTTGACACGCCGGGCTTCGCCGACCTTTTCGGCGATACGCTGGCGGCCATCCGCGCCGCCGATGCGGCCATTGTCGTCGTCGACGGCGTGGGCGGCATCGAAGTTGGCGCGCGCCGCATCTGGAAAATGCTCGACGAAATGCAGAAGCCGCGGCTGGTGTTCGTCAGCAAACTCGACAAGGAGAACAGCGATTTTTTCCGTTGCGTGGAACAGATTCGCGGCGCGTTTGGGAAGAATTGCATTCCGTTCGAGTTGCCGGTCGGCCAGGAAGCGGGTTTCTCGAAAGTGCTTGAACCTGCGCACGACGCCCGAGGCGGAAGTGCCCGCCGAACTGCGCGAGCAGTTCCACAAATGCCACGAAAGCCTGGAGGAAGCCGCCGCCGAGCAGGACGACAAGTTGCTCGAGGAATTTCTCGGCGGCCAGGCGCTCACGGTGGAAGAGATCACGAAGGGCACCCACGTCGGTGTCGCCCGCGGCACGACCGTGCCGATCTATTGCGGTTGCGCGGAGAAGGAAATTGGCGTGCGCAATTTGCTGGAAGGCGTCACCGCGTTGTTGCCGTCGCCCGCGGACGTGGGCGCCGTCGCTACCGAGGACGGCGGAAGTGTCGAGCCCCTGGCGAACGCGCCGTTCAGCGCCTTCGTGTTCAAGGCGACCGTTGATCCATACGCGGGACATCTGGCCTACGTGCGGGTGGTTTCCGGCACCTTGAAGGCCGATATGGACGTGTTGAATGCCACGCGCGGCGTGAAAGAGCGAATCCCGCAGTTGCTGAGCATGCAGGGCAAAACGCAGACGACCGTGGCGGAGGCCGGCCCCGGCGAAATCGTGGCGCTGGCCAAGCTCAAGGACACCCACATCAATAACACCCTGTGCGATCCGTCCCGGCCGGTAAAGTTCCCGCCGATCAAATTCCCGCGGCCCGTAATGAGCTATGCCATCCATCCCCACACGGCCAAGGACGAGGAAAAAATCAGCATGGCGCTGCATCGGTTGACCGAGGAGGACCCGACGTTCCACATGGAACGCAACCCAAACACCAAGGAGTTGATCATTTCGGGCATGGGCGACCAGCATCTCGCGGTCGTGGTGGACAACCTCAAGAAACGACTCGGCGTCAATGTCGATCTCAGCACGCCGAAGGTCGATTACAAGGAAACCATCACCTCCCATGGCGACGGCCATTACAAGCACAAGAAACAATCAGGTGGCCACGGCCAATACGGCGAAGCCTACGTCAAGATCGAGCCGCACCAGCGCGGCCGGGGTTTTGAATTCACCAGCGAAGTGGTCGGCGGCTCCATCCCGCGCAACTTCATCCCCGCCGTCGAGAAGGGCTGCGTCGAGGGAATGCAGGCGGGTGTCGTGGCGGGCTATCCCGTCGTCGATGTCCACGCGATTGTGTACGACGGCTCGTACCACGACGTCGATTCCAACGAGATCAGTTTCAAGATCGCCGGCCTGCATGCTTTCAAGGAAGCGATGCAGAAAGCCCGGCCCGCGCTGCTCGAGCCGGTCATGAACATCACGGTCTATGTGCCCGACCAGTACATGGGCGACATCACCGGCGATCTCAACCACCGCCGCGGTCACATTCTCACCGTCGAGTCCGTGGACGGCATGCAGGCCATCAAGGCGCAGGTGCCGCAGGCGGAGTTGTTCAAGTACGCCAGCGAGCTGCGCTCCATCACCGCCGGTCGCGCCTCATTCGAGATGGAGTTCTCCCACTACGAACAGGTCCCCCAACACGTCGCCCAGAAAGTCGTCACGGAAGCCGCCAAGAAGGCCGGGTAGAAGGCTAATTCCGCGGATTTTCCCGTTTCTTTGAATAATCCCGCGTATTAGGCGTCAATCTGAACAGGCCGGGGTTCGATTGACGATGCGACGGTCTTTTGATACAATTTTAGGGCGCGGTCCAAGGCAAGGCGAGATCCTGGACCATGAGGAATTTGTGCCAACGTCCCAACTTATTATCGACACGCTACCCGTAGAGTCCCTCGAAAAGGCGACGACGGAGGCAGTGCAGACCAAATCACCGCTCGTGGTTGCGCCGACGGAGCGGGTGGTGACGGAAGGCAAGTTTTTCCGGGTTGGCTCACAGAAGTTTCACCCGCGCGGCGTGACCTACGGGCCATTCAAGCCCGACGAAACCGGCGGCACCTTCCCGAAGCCCGAACAGGTGGAACGTGACTTCGCATTGATGAAGCAACTCAACGCGAACTGTCTGCGCGTCTATCACGTGCCGCCGCGCTGGTTCCTCGACCTGGCGCAACAGCATGGATTGAAGGTGCTGGTGGATTACTATTGGCCCAAGCACACCTGCTTCCTGGAAGACCGCGAGACGGTCCAGTTCGCGCGCAAGGCGACGCGCGAGGCGGCCAAAGCGCTGGTGGGCCATCCCGCCGTGTTCGCGCTCACCCTGGCCAACGAAATCCCGCCGGACATCGCCCGTTGGTACGGCGCAAAACGCCTGGCGCGTTTCATCGACGAGCTGGCTGCGATTGTCAAGGATGTGGACCCGCAGCGGTTGGTCACGTTCGTCAATTTTCCCACGACGGAATTCCTGCAACCGGCCAGTATCGATTTCGTCAGCTTCAACGTCTATCTCCATGAACCGCGTCCCTTTGCGAACTACCTCGACCGCCTGCAGAATATCGCGGGCGACAAACCGCTGCTGCTGGCCGAGTTTGGCGTCGACTCCATGCGGGAGGGCGAGGAGGCCAAGGCGCAGATCCTCAGCGGGCACATTGAGATCGCTTTTCGCGCCGGGCTGGCAGGCATGTTTCTCTTTGCGTTTACGGACGACTGGCATACCGGCGGCCATCAAATCGAGAACTGGTTTTTTGGGCTGACCACGCGCGACCGCGAACCGCGCGCGGCGTTCCATGCCGTGGCCGAGCAGTACAAGCGCGCGCCCTACTTTCCATTGCCACTGTACCCGAAGGTGAGCGTCGTGGTGGCGAGCTATAACGGGGCCCGCACTCTGCCGTCCTGCCTCGATTCCCTGACTCATCTCAATTATCCCAACTACGAAATCATCCTTGTGGACGATGGTTCAACGGACGACACGGCGCGCGTGGCGAGCCACTACCCGACGGTGCGCGCGATTCACCAGCAGAACATGGGCTTGAGCGCCGCGCGCAACACCGGCATCCAGGCCGCCGCGGGCGAGATCGTCGCGTTTACCGACAGCGATTGCCGCGCCGACGAAGACTGGCTCTACTACCTTGTCGGGGATTTGCTCAAGACCGACGCGTGCGCGATCGGCGGCCATAATTTTGCGCCGCTGGAGGACAATCCCATCGCCGGGTGTGTCGCGGTTTCGCCGGGCGGCCCGGCGCACGTGATGCTTGACGACCGCAACGCGGAGCACATCCCCGGTTGCAACATGGCTTTTTGGAAATGGGCGCTCGAGGAGGCGCACGGGTTCGACGCGCAATTTCGCGCGGCGGGCGACGACGTGGACATTTGTTGGCGTTTGCTCCAGCGCGGCCGCAAGATCGCCTTTTCCCACGCGGGCTTTGTCTGGCATTACCGTCGCAACACCATCCATGCCTACCTGAAGCAGCAGCGTGGGTACGGAGTCGCGGAGTCGCTGTTGCGCCGCAAACACCCGGAATATTTCAACAGCCTCGGCGGGATGCGCTGGCGCGGGCGGATTTACAGCCCATCGAAGATCGCCGGGTTCTTCGGCAAATTCGTGATTTATCACGGCACTTTCGGCAGCGCGCTTTTTCAAACGCTATACACTCCCGAACCCAGCGGATTGCTAACGGTGTTGACGAGCCTGGAGTGGCATGTCTTGTTTACGGTGGGCGCGCTGCTGCTCGCGACGGTGTGGCCGGCCTTGTGGCCGCTGCCTGTGTTGACGGTCCTTGCGAGCCTGGGCATGGCAACGGCCGCGGCGGCGCGCGTGGAACTGCCGCCCTGGCAGACACGCTGGTGGTCGCGTCCGCTGGTGGCGATCCTGTATCTGTTGCAGCCGATTGTGCGCGGGTGGCCGCGATACGGGCGGCGACTGCGCCGCTCCGAAACGCCGGTGGCGACACGCGAGACCGTGCGCAAACTGGCGGCGGAATATGGCAGACTGGGTTCCGTGCATACGCTCAATTATTGGAACGAAAAGAGCATCGAGCGCTTCACGTTTTTGGAGGCGCTGCTGGAATTGCTCGACCGCGATCAATGGCAGTCGCGCGCCGACAGCGGTTGGGACGAGTTTGACGTGACGATTTACGGCGACCGCTTCAGCAAGGTGCACGTGAAGACCGTGTCGGAGAACCATGGCGGCGAGAAGCGCCTGTTGCGGGCGCGCGTCGAAGGCGGCTGGACATTGCTCGGAAAAATGTCCTTCTTTGGGATCGTCGCCGCCATGTGTCTGGCCTCGCGATTATGGTGGACGCTGGCGTTGCCGGCCGACGCAAATTCCCCTGCCGATGCTGTGGGGGTTCACGGCCCTGCCGCTGGCGCTGATTGGCCTCTGGGTGGGGTACCTTCACCTGCGCACCCGCCGCACCGTGCGTCTGGCGACGGGGGTGCTGGATCTTTGCGCCAAGGAACTGAAATTGATCAAGCTCAGCGCCCCGAAGAAGTTTGTGAAACCCGATTAGCGTGGCACCGTCAGGTCGCAGGCCCGCAGCATCGCCGCGCAACACTTTGTCCGAATCGAAATACTCTTCGGCAATCCGTCGCGCCGCCCGGCAATTGCGCTCGTAGTCCTTCCCGATTTCTTCCACGCGCCCATGACGTCGTCCGCCGTCTGGAAAGCGAAGAGGCCCTCACCGCACGGCAGGAATTCGCTGAAACCGGTGTCCTGCACGATCACCGGCTTGCCCGAGGCGAGATACGCGACGGTACGGTCGCTGAACCAACCGCAACGTGTCTTCACGTATCCGTCCTTGGCCACGCTGAATTCGCCGCGTGAGTTGCCGAGGTAATCGAGATAGGCGTCCAGACTTCGCGTTGCGGCCAGCGCCTCGGTGATGATCCAGCCCGCTGTCTCGAGTTGTTGCGCGGGAGCGCCGACGCCCCCAAGCGCGATCTCGAATACCTTGCCCGCGCGCTGGGGAAGGTCGAGGAACTTGAGCATCTCGACGTTCTTTTGTCCGTAGGTCACTCCCTGATAATCGACACTGCCATACGCGGCCCAACTCATGACGGTCGTGAACCGTCCGGCGTCAGGCGTGTAACGCGGCTGCATCAGTTCAAGGGCCAGCGGCTGGCGAAACGGCTGCCAGCGCAGTCCACGCATCGGGATTGGGCAATCCGGTTTGCCGATGCGTTCGCCGAAGGTGAAGTGGAAATTGAAATCGTACGGCGACGCATAGCCGGCGCAGGAAGCGTTGGGCGTCGGCGACATTTTGAATTGCGTGAACCCCCGGATCGATGTCGACGAAGATGCGCACGCGGCAATCGCGCAACTCCTCCAGCCACGTGGTCGAGGAAGCGCACAGGACGAAATCCGCCTGGCTGCACAGATTTTTCACCTCGTCACGCTGCAGGCCGTGCCATTTTCCCGTGGCGTCCACGTAACACCAGCGCTGGATGCCGATGCGCTCGAAAAACGGCAGGATCTGGCCGAGTCCGTACGTCGGGTCGTCGCTCATGGTATTGGTGCGCGGGTCGTAGCACGCTTGTTCCCAGCCATAATGCTCGAGGAAGACGACCTCGTAGCCGAGTTTCGCGAGGCCCGCGAGAAAATGATATTGCGACAACAAATGGCCGCCGAGCGGATACCGCGCCAGATAGCCCGCCACAATCGCGACGGGACGGCTCATGCGCCCGCCCGGGTGATGAGGTCCGCGAGAACGCGTCGCGCATCGAACATCCGCGCGGCCAATTCACGCGCCTCGCGAGAATGCGCGGTGTAATCGGCGTTAATCGCTGCGATGCCCGCGAGCGCCTCGTCGAGGGTCTGGTAGGCGAAGAGCCCGCGGCCCGTCGGGTAGATATGGCTCCAGCCGGTGTCCTGCAGTACGCACGGACGACCCAAAGCCAGGTAACAGGCGCTGCGACAACTGAACCAGCCGCTGCGGGACTTGACGTAGCCCTCCTTCGCGACGCTCCATTCGCCTTTCGAGCGGCGCAAGTAATCACGATAAGTCCAGGGATCCGGCAAATGCTCGGCGGGTTCGATGATCTGCCAGCCTTTCTGCCGCAGCATGTCGGTCGGGCGCTTCATGCCCGGGCCCATGCCCATCGCAATCTCGAATTTTTGCGCCGTTCGTCCCGGCAGTTCGACGAACTTCAGGAACTCCACGTCCTTCTGTCCCCACGTTTCGCCATTGTACTCGCAACTCTTGTACGAAACCCAATTCATCACCGTCGTAAACACGTCCCGCGGCGGTTCCGCGCGAAGCTCCCACCAATCAAGGACGATGGGTTGGCGCGTGGGGATCCAATCGAAACCAGCGGCGGGGATGCGGCAATCCGCTCCGCCGATATTCTCGCCGAACGTAAAATGTTTGTCGTGCGCGCGGATTCGGTCGATCACATCCTGTTTGCCCGAGGCGAGCGCCACCTGGGTGAACATCGGGTCGGAATCGAGAAAGATTTTACAGGGAATCGACAGATACTCGGGCCGCAGCCACCCGCAGCCCGAAACATTCAGATAGAGGTCCGCCGTCGCGCAAATCTCCTTGGCGGCCGCTTCCGTGTGGCCGTGATAGCTCGCGTCGGGCGCGCTGCGATAAATCCAGCGGTCGGCGAGCCCAAGTTTTTCCATGACGCCACGCAGATAGTTGACATTGTAACTGGCATCGGCGGAGACGGTATTCTGGATCGGGTCATACGGCCACATCTCGGTATCTTCGAGGTAGAACACATCGTGTCCCAGTTGGCGGAAGCCCTCGACGTATTGTAAATAATCCCACGCCACGCCGCCGAAAGCGTATTGTCCGACCAGTCCCGTGACGACGATGCGCATCGCGGCATTTATAAACTGCTTTTGCACTCGACACAATCACGGGCGCATTTCACAGTACGCGGCATGCGCAGCGACAAAGAGCGCGTCACGGCTACGCTGATCGTGGGCGTTTTCGCGTTCGCGGTTGTGCTGGCGTACCACCACGTCGTGGACGGAGATTTGTGGGCGCGGCTGGCGGTGGGCGCGCAGGCGTGGCGGACCGGCGGCCTGATGCGCCATGACGTGTTCGCGTTCACGCCGACGCTGCCCGAATGGATCGATCACGAATGGGGCGCTGGCATGATTTTCTTCGGGTTGCTAAATGCCTTCGGTCCCGCCTCGCTCATGCTCCTGAAAATCGTCACGGCGTGCGCGGCAGTTCTTTTGTGCCTGTTTGCCGCGCGACGCGAGCGGAACCGGCTGGTCCACGCTGTTGCTCCTGGCGATTCCGTGCGCGCTGACGGTATTGCCGGGTTATGTGACGGTCGTGCGCAGTCACGCGCTGACGTATGTGTTCTTTGCGCTGACGCTGTTGTGCCTTGAAGCAATGCGCGCCGGGCGACGTTGGCCCGCGTTCGTCATCCCGATGACCATGCTCGTGTGGGCGAACGTGCACGGCGGATTCGTGGTCGGACTCATTGCGATTGCCGTCTACGCGGCACTGATGCGGACGCGGACCGATACTCGCCACGTTATTGGCCGCCGTCGTGGTCACGTGCATCAACCCGTACGGCCTCCATTACTGGACGTATCTCGTACCCGCGTGGCTGCATCCGCGCGCGGACATCACCGAGTGGGGCCCGATGTCCATCGGGGGCAGCGGGCCTTACTTCGGGTTCCTCATCCTGTTCGTTATCGCGATCGTAGTGATTGCCGCAGGATGGAAACAACGCACTGCGCTGGGATTGACGATGCTCGCGCTGACGGCAATCGCCGCGTGGCTGCATCGACGGCATGCGCCGTTCTTTGGGCTGGCGGCCCTCGTGTATCTCGGGCCGTATGCCGAGCGCTGGTGCCGGCGCATGCCACTGGTCGCCGTCCTGGCGGTCCACGTAGTCCTGGCGGGGTTCGTGGCAGTTGGAATTCCTGCCGCAGGCTTCGCTGGAACCCGTGGTGCCGCCGAGTTTCTATCCCGTCGGCGCGGTCGCGGCGCTCGACCAGGCCGGCGTCAAAGGAAACCTCGCGGTGCCATTCCGCTGGGGTAGCTACGCCTTGTGGCGGCTGGCGCCCAAGATCAAGGTGTCGATGGACGGGCGTTACGAGGAGACGTATCCGGACGCGACGTTTGAGATGAACCGCGCATTTTTCGACCGATCGGCGCGGATTGGGATCGGCTCCTGCGAGAGTACCGCGTAGATTTCATCATACTGGAGTTACGGGCAACACAACTTTCACCCCCTGATCTGCGCGAACACGGCTACGAAGTGATCCGGGCCGACGACACGTCGGTGCTGCTCGCGCGAAGTGAATTTGCGTCAGCATTGCGCGCGGCGGCTGCGAACCTTCCGTCAATGCCTTCCGACCAACTCGATCCGCACCTCGCGGATCGGTGGTTGCCGTAAAAAGATTTGGCAAGCCCGCTACTAGAGTGCGTTCAAAATCTCCGGTGGCGCTTTTTCGATGCGGTCGATGCGGAATTTTTGCGGGCCGGTGTCGCCCTGCCAGTCGATGGTGTCGCCGGCGTGTTTGTTGAGCAGGGCCTGGGCGAGGGCGGCGGGGTAACTGATGATGCCGCGAGCGGGGTCGCTGTCCCACGCGCCGAGGATGTGATAAGTCTGCGATTGCTTCGCGCCGAGTTCAGTGACGGTGACGCTGGTGCCGATGCTGACGAGGTCGGTCTTGACGTCGGCGAAGTCGGTTGCTTGGGCGCGTGAGAGCAGGTTTTCGAGCTCGGCGCGGCGGCGCATCAGGAGTTTCTGCATGTCCTTGGCGGCTTTGAACTCAAAATTCTCGCGCAGGTCCCCATAACTGCGGGCGAGGCCGATTTCCTTGCTATTCTGCGGGATCTTTTTCACGATATCCTCAAGCTCCGCCTGGCGTTTGCGGTAGCTGCCCCAGGAGACGACGAGTGGTTGCTCCTTGACCGTCTTCGAGATGAGGAACTCCTGCACGAAGGGGTGTTCCTTGACGATGCGGGCCATCAGCGAACGACGGTCGAGTTCCTCGATCGCGCCGCTGGCCATGATCAAGCGCGTCAGGTTGCGCACGGTTTCCGGGTCGGCCTCCGCGAGGAGATCGGCCACCAATTCTCCCTCCTCGAAGAGCACGTCACGGAGCTTTTTATTGGCGGACTTGGTGGGCGCGGACTCGATGGCTTCCACGACGGCCAGCAGGAGCGCGGGGGTTTGAAAGTCGTCGAGCCAGGGCCAGGCCTTGCGGGAAGCCGGGGTGGAAACATTGCGGGCAAATCCAGCACAACAGCTCGGCGCCCGCAGTTTGGTTATGCACCCACTGCTTGATGGCGCCGGCGTTTTGGCCCAGCAAATCGGGAATCTCATCGAGGACTTTCGTGGAGAATCGATTGAACTCCTGGACCAGGCGGTCGGGCGCGGAAGTTTTGAGGAGCGCGAGCACTCGTTTCGCCGCGGAGGTACTCAGGTCGTCGAGCAACGCCGATAGATTGTAGATCCCCGCCAGCAAGTTGGTGAGAAAAGCCCCGGCGTCTTCGACGGCCGTCTGCCGGCGGCGGCCGAGTTGTTCGAGGATGACGGCGGCTTCGATGCGCTCGGGCTGGCGGCTGGTCGGCGTCTTGTTCAGGGCATCCAGCAACGCATCTTGAAACTCCTGGATCAGGAGATCGGCATTGTCCATTTCATCGATACGCTTGAGGAATTCCCGCGCGACATTGGTTTTCTGGATCAAGCCCTTGGCGCTGCGGAATGCTTCCAGAATTTCGTCCTGCTGCGAAACCGGCGCGGTGCGCAACACGATGGAGTCGGTCTTTTTCACGGGAAGGTCGAAATGCGGGTCCTTCTTCGCCAGCTTGCGGACATTGTCCCACCACTTTTTCCACTGGTCCGCGGGAACCACCGAGCCCGAGAGCATGGCTTCGATGCGGTCGGCCGTGGCGGAACGATTGAGGCTGAGGAGCGCCTGGCGGAGCAATGCGACGGGATCTTCGGTGGCCAGGCGCTTGAGGCCGTCGAGGTCGGTGATCTTGCGGACTTCCACGTGGTCCTGGTTCACGGGCGTGAGGCTTTCCGCGGCGTACGCGAGCTGCATCGAGTGCGAAGGATTATGCGCGAAGGCGACGACGACCTGACCCAGCGTGGTATCAAAGGATTTGACGCGACCGAAGCCCCAGCTCTTGTGCTGGCAGAAGGCATTTGGTTGAAGCGCCAGCAGGGTTTCGATTCGGGCCAGCGCTAGTCGGAAGGGGCGTACGATTTTGATCGAGTTCAGAGGCTGCGAGGATGGTTTTCAGACGGGGGTCTTTTTCATAGATTTCGTTGACCGCCTCGATAATCTGGGCGCGAAGCTGTTTGTCGGTCGGATGCGCTTCCGTTTGCAGCTTAAGGGCATAGAGCCATTCATGATGTTTGCCGGCAGCCTTGATATTTTCGGCGATAAGCGAGGCCAGTTCGGCGGCCACTGCCGGCTGCGCCGGCGTCCGCAAATTCCTTCACGAGCTGGAGCAGGAACTCAGGTTGGTCAGGGAATTGCTCTGCTAATTCAAGCCACAGGGCTTGCGCATTGTCCCAGTCGCGTTGGGACAGGAGGGTTTTGAGTTGTTCGTGGTGGTTTTGTGTCGAACTCATTTGGAATCAAGCAATTTTGGTTTTGTGAAGATGATGGTTGCCCACGAAATAGCTCGCGGCGCGCCAGCTTGACGGAGCCGGAGGCCATGGATATGATTCCAGGCCGATGAGATGGATTTTCACGTTCGTTGCCCTTTGTCTTTTATTCGCCGGGTGCCAGTCTAACCAATCTGTACAGGTTTTGTCTCCTGAGAAATTCGTCGCTGCCACCGGGGGCGAAGCCTACAGCAGCACGGAAACGAATGCAACGACTGCGACGAATGCCAAACCGAGGGTGATTGTGCCCGGGGTCACCATCAGCGTGACGGTGGATGAAGATCACAGCCTGAATCGCGCGTACTTGATTCCGAACAGCGGGGCGATTGACTATCCGCCGCTCGGACGGATTGCGGTGGAAGGCCTCACGCCGGACGAGGTGGCGCAGAAGATCCGGGAGAGTTTGGAGAAGGACTATTTTCAGAAGGCCACGGTGACCGTGGCGGTCGAGGCGGTGCCCATCGTCGGCGGCGCCGGAGCGGGGTGATCTATGTGACTGGCAATGTGAATCGGCCCGGGCCGCTGTTGTTGCCGAAGGACGAGAAGTTTACCGTGACGAAGGCGATCATCGCCGCGGGAAATTTCGCGACCTTCGCCAATGGCGGCAAAGGTGCAACTGATCCGTTACAACGAAGCCGGCAAGAAATATGTCACCTATGTTGATGTGGATCGAATCATGAAGCGGGGCGAATTTGAAAAGGACATCCAGGTGCAAAACGGGGACTGGATCATCGTGCCCGAGAAATTGTGATCAACTTTTAGTCGCGGGGCGGAATTGTCCATGCGCTATATCCCGGGTTTTGTTTCCCGGGCAGCGCCTCCCAGAAGCTGGCGCGCGCGCGAGAGGGCCGCGTCGATGTTGGCGCAGACGTTGTCCAGCCCGATTTTGTCCACGAACCCGGCGTTGTAGAGCACTTTCATCGGTTGCGGTTGGACGCCGCTCAGGATCAGTTGCGTGCCCTTGCGGTGGAACTTGTCGAGCATGATTTCGAGGGCGTGCAGGCCCGTTGCATCGACGGCCGGCACGTTGCGCATGCGGAAAATGACGATGCGTGGCACGGTCGAATACCGGTCCAGGGCTGTTTCGAGTTTCTCCGCCGCGCCGAAAAAGAACGGACCCTCGATCCGATAGACCAGCACGCCTTCGGGAATTTCCTTGTCCCGAATCGAGCCCCCGCCAACGTCCATTTCGCTGTCGGCGGTGACCAGACGGATCTGCGTGATTTCTTCCATCCGACGAACAAATAAAGCGCCCGCCATTGTCAGCCCCACTCCGACCGCGATCGTGAGATCAAAAATCACTGTCAACCCGAACGTCACCACCAGCACGACGAAATCGCTCTTTGGTCCGCGCCACAACTCGAGAAAGTTTTCCCATTCGCCCATCCGGTAGGCAACGACCAAGAGGACCGCGCTCAGGGCGGCCAGCGGAATGGATTTCGCCAGCGGCGCGGCGACCAGGACGATTACCAGCAACGTGATTGAATGGATTATGCCGGCCACTGGCGTCTTTGCGCCGCTGCGGATGTTCGTCGCGGTGCGCGCGATGGCGCCGGTCGCGGAAATGCCGCCGAAGAACGGGCAGAGGATGTTGGCGAGTCCCTGGCCTATCAATTCCTGGTTGGAATCGTGCCGCGACTCGATCATGCCGTCGGCCACAATCGCCGACAGGAGCGACTCAATCGCGCCCAACATCGTGATCGTCAGCGCCGGGATCATCAGGTCCTGCACCTGCAGGAAGCTGATTCTGGGGAAGGAAATGCCCGGCAGGCCGCGCGGGATGCCGCCGAACTTCGAGCCGATGGTCGGGACATCGATGTGAAAAACCGCCACCAGCACGGTCGTCACGATGACCGCCACAATCGACGCGGGCACACGCCGCCACGCTTTCGGCCAAGAATCAGGATCGCGACGGCCAGGAAACCAAGCCCGAGCGCGGGCCCTTGCGTCTGCGCGAGGTTTTGGGCGAGGGCTGCGATTTGCTAGGGCGTGTGCGCGGGCATCTTCACCGTCAGTCCGAAGAACTCCTTGAGTTGGCCGACGAAGATGATCACGGCGATCCCGCTGGTGAAGCCGGAGGTGACGGGGTAGGGGATGAATTTGATCAGGTTGCCGAGCTTCAAAGCGCCCATGATCACGAGCATGATGCCCGCCATGATCGTCGCCACCACCAGCCCGTCATAGCCGTACTTCACCACGATCACAAAAAGGATCGGCACAAACGCGCCCGTCGGTCCGCCAACCTGCACGAGGCTGCCGCCGCAAGCGGAAATGACAAAGCCGGCGATGATCGCTGTCCACAATCCGCGCGACGGTTCGACGCCGGAAGCGATTGCAAACCCAATAGCCAGCGGCAGCGCCACCACCCCGACGGTCACCCCCGCCGCAAGGTCGGACAAAAAGGTCATACGGTCATAGCCACGCAGCGCGTCGAGTAATTTGGGACGAAAAACGAACATTTGGCAAAGAGTAGTAACAGACGACTGACGCGGCGCAAGAGAAAAGCGGGAGGGCTCGGGAATGAGGTGGCGATGCGCGAAAATTCACTGCGAAGGCGGCAACTGCGCTTTGCTTTCTTCTGGAAATCGAATTCCGATAATGCTATATTCCGAGGTATGGTCTTGGATTGGAAGTGGAATGGCGGGACAAGATGGCGCGATTGTGAAATTGTTCGGGGTCCAAGAGGGGCTATGCGTTTCTGCGAAACGAACCCACCGTTTTGTGGTGAAATTTATGACGCAACATCCATTGCATATGGTGGTAACGACGAAAAATCACTGGAAATTCGGTGGGTTCGTTTTGGAAAACGAACCCACATTTGAGGGGTTTTTGGTCGGTCCGGTGGCGCGAAGACAGCATTTTGGCGGAAAACGAGCCATTTTCGGGGGAGTATTAGAGGTGTTTTCGGCTCAATCCTCTGATGAAAGAATGACAAGCGGGCCGCTTGTCCTACAAATCCGGCTGCGACGAACGTACGACGGCAAGCGGAGCGTTGCGCCGTCAGCACGGACTCGGCGCATCTCGTCGGACTCGGTTTGCCCTACAAGTCCGAACCGCTCAGCCGCCGTTGGATTCGGCCCACTGGGCCTTGCGCTCGGCGATCAGCTTGTCGAACTTCTCCTGTTGATCGGGACGGAGCAGGACGCGCAATTTGGCTTCGGAACGGCCGAGAAGGTCTTCCACCTGCGGTTGGATTTGCTTGCGAATGGCTTTCATCTCTCCCTGGCCTTCCGCGACGATGACGCGCAACTGTTCGCGCTGCGCCCGGTCCAGTCGCAGTTCCCAACTCAGCCGGCGGACGATCAGGTCCGCCAGCATCTGGCTGCCGTGTCCGTGCACGAGTCGATGGCGGACCAGGCCGATGGTCGTGATGCTCCCGGCCACGCCGCCCAGGATGAAGATGGCGATGACGCCGACGATCGCTTTCCAGTTTTTCATTGTGTTCCTCCCGAGAAGAAGTTCACCAGTGTGTTTTCATCGCGGTCACCGGCAATCGCGCTTTGCAGGTCGGTCGCGCTCGAATCGGTGTACGTCCATATCCCGAGCGCCACGACGATGGCGGCGAAGGCGGGAACCAGTTTCCAGGCGAACGCGTACCACGGCATGGACTGTTCCCGTTCCGCGCGCAGGCGCGCCACCAAACGTGTCTCGAAGCCGTACTCGGCGCGTGATGTGTCGGGTTTGTTCCCGCGCGCGGCGGCGAACAGTTTGTCCAATCGTTCATCGTTCATGGCTTGTCTCCAATATCTTTTTCAGGGACTGGCGCGCGCGAAACGCGCGCACCTTTACATTCGACTCGCTCCAGCCGGTCAACTCCGCCGTTTCGCGCACGGACTTTTCCTCCAACTCCAGCAACGTAATCACCAGCCGTTCGTCCGCCGAAAGCCGGGCCATCGCCCACTGCAATACCTCGGTTGCGTCCCGGGCGCTGACATTGTCCCGCACCCCGATCTCGATCCCATCGAGCGACACGTTCTGCCGGTCACGGCGGGTCTTGCGCAGGAAATCATAACAGGAGTGGACGGCGATGCGCGAGATCCAGTGTTCGAACGGCGCCTCGCCGCGAAAGCCGTTCAACTTCTGATACGCCTTCACGAAGATCTCCTGGCAAATATCGTCGAGTTCGTGGTCGTTGCGGGCAAAACGGGCCGCGATGCCGAACACCTTGCGCTTGTGCCGCCGCACCAACTCCGCGAACGCCTCATCGTCGCCCGCGAGGGTGGACTGAATGAGGCGTTCGTCAGTCGGTTCATCGATGGGCGCGCTCATCGCGCGACCATTATTAGTCTGCCGCGATGCGGTTGGCAACTCGATGAAGGAATCCATCAATGCGTGCGTCAACATCGATCTGCATGTCCTTGAGCTTCTGCAATTGGTCCGGCGTCAGCACGGCGCGGATGTCGTGCGCGACATACGCGCGCTGCACCGCGAGGTCGGACTCCAGCGAGGCGACCTTCGCGGCCTGCGCGCGGATGGCGGTCTCGTCGATGGTCTGGGCGCGGATGGTGTCACGCAATGCGCGCCGCTCGCTTACGACCTGTTTGATCAGCGGCCCGACCGTCGGCTGGTACTTGCGGAGGATGGTCTTCACTTCCGCTTTCTGGTCGGCGGTCACACCGAGCTGGGCCAGTTTCTGCGCGAAGCGTCCTCTGCTGAAACCGACATCGTTGGTGCTATTCGCGTGCGCGAGGAACGCGAAGAAACCGCCCACGGTGAGGACGATGATGGCTCCGGCTGCGATCAATACCTTTGTATGTGTCTTCATATTGTTGTCCTTTCTCCAACACGAGACGCGGCGGGAAGAAAAAGGTTACATGAACGTGTGGAAAAGACGCGAGATCGGCAGTTCAACGGATCCGCAGGATCGACCGAACTAGCCGTGATGCTCGTTTTTGAGATCGGCTTTGGCGCCCGTCTCGTGCTGCAGCCGCAACTGGCCGCAGGCGGCGTTGATGTCGGTGCCTTTTTCCAGGCGCAGGGTGCTGGTGATGCCATGCGTCTGCAGCGTGTGCTGGAACATCTTGCAGCGGTCGCGGTCGGGGCGTTTCCAAAGGAGGCCCTCGACAGGGTTGCAGGGGATGAGGTTAACTTTCGCGCGCAAGCGCCGGGCCGCGGCCCCGAGCTTATGGGCCTGCTCCAACGAATCGTTCACGCCTTCGATGAGAATGTACTCAAATGTCATCATCCGCTTCTTCGTATTCACATAGTAGTCGCAGGCGTCGAGGAGTTCCTTCAGCGGGTACTTCTTGTTCACGGGCATGATCTTTTCGCGCACTTCATCGGTCGCGCCATGCAACGAGACGGCGAGCCGAATCTGCATGGGCTCGTCGGCGAGTTGTTTGATCTGCGGCACGAGACCGACGGTGGACACCGTAATCTTTCGCGCGCCGATGCCAAGGCCCCACGGAGCATTGATGATCCGCAAGGCGCGCATCAGATTGTCATAATTGGCCAGGGGTTCGCCCATGCCCATGACGACGATGTTATTGACCTTCTCGCCGCTGAGTTTTTGGACCTGCAAGACCTGATCGACGATCTCGGCCGCGGTGAGATTGCGCTTGATGCCGTCGAGACCGCTCGCGCAGAATTTGCAGCCATAGGCGCAGCCGACCTGGGTGGAAACGCAGACAGTGTGGCGATCGCTGCTGCTGGTCAGCCCGGGCGTCGCGGGAATCAGCACGGTCTCGATCAGCGAGTGGTCGCGGAGTTGAAAGAGGAATTTTTCCGTTGTGTCCGTGGCGTTTCGCGTCTTGAGCGCATGGACGGCGTCGAGAGTAAAGCTGTCCGCCAGTTTTTTTCGCAGGGAGGCGGACAGGTTGCTCATCCCTTCGAACGACTCCGCTTGCTTCCCATAGACCCATTGCAGAGTCTGATCGGCGCGATACGCCGGCTCGTCGAGATCGCGAAGGCGCTGGCCCAGTTCCTCGCGACCAAGCGATTTGAAGTCCGTCTTGGTACTCATATTTTGTTGGCCTTAAGTTCCGGCAAGGAATAATGCGTGCCGCGCCAGTCGATGCCATCATTCACCAGCGTCTTCAGCGTGGCTCGCCAGATAATGTACTGAAACAATATTGCCGTAACGGGGAAGCCCACGCAATGCCAGCGCTTCGCCCCGTGACAATGCGCATTGTCCATGTACAGGATGGCGAGCGACCCGACAATGACGAGGTTCAGCCACCAAATTGCGCCGTGCGTCAATGTCAGAGCCACGAGTGGCCAGATAAACACCACCAGTTGGGCAATGCTGGAAGCCACGACAATGCCGAGGTTGTACTCGACGCCTGCAAACGTATTTTTTTCCAGTCCACGAATCAATTCGCCCACGGAACTGTACCATTCAACCGTAATGAGCCCGTCGCCAAGGACGAGGTCCTGGTGAAATCCGTGCATCTTGATCAGTTTGCCGAGTTTCATATCGTCGTCTGGTCGCATTGCAATCGCCCGATGGCCGCCGATGGCGCGGTACGCTCGGCGCGCACAAGGTTGAACGCGCCGATGCCGATATGGCGTGGGCTTTCGGGTCGCGCGCTTTCCACGGTTTGGCGTACAGGCCGAAGAACAGGGCAAACGCGCCGCCAAACATGCCCAACACCAGACCGGGCATTCGCAGTTGTGGCGTGATGGCGAGGTGGTCGATTTCTTCCGATGCAAATAGGCGACAGCGCGGCTGATTACCGAATGCTCCATCACCACATCGGCGTCCGTAAAAAGAATCAGCTCACCGGCCGCGCGTACCGCGCCGAAATGTTGGGCGTAATTCTTGCCAAGCCAGCCCGGGGGCAGTTCCACGATGTGGACAACGTGTACGCGCGTGTCCTGGTTCGCCAGGCGATCAAGAATAGTTCCGGTTCCGTCTGTCGATCGGTCGTCGACGACGACAAACTCGAGGTTCGGATAGTCCTGCGCGAGGATGGACTGCAGCGCCGCTTCGATCTTGCGCGCTTCATTGCGGGCGGCGACGATCACGGAAACCTTCGGCGCTTCGCGGCCCTGAAATGGCGCGATATTCCCCAGCCGGGACAACGAGCGATTGCCGATGGCAAATTCGACGGCTGTCGCCAGCACCAACAGGAGCGTCGCCACGGCGAGCCAAAACAAGAACAATGACATGGAAGGATACTACCAGAATTCCGTGAACCGGTTCCCGAATTCCGCGCCGGTCGCTATTTCGTATTTTGACGAAGGAACGCGATCGTTGCCGGCGACGCTTGTTTCGCTGCTTGCAGACACCACGAAAGACAAGATGGAAGCCAGTGAGAGAATTGTTGGCCTTGCGCAAAAGGCCAGTGGCCGGATGAACGAAATGAATTCTTTGGAGGGGGAGTTGGTCTTGCGGGCATCACCGGGGACGCCAGGTTTCGGCGCCACCAGTGAAGCCCGCAAATGTGGAACCAACATTACTTCTTCTTCTTGCCACCCTTCTTCTTCTTGCCTTTTTTCTTCGCTGCCATTCCACCTCACCCCCATTCCGCTCTCAAGAAGAGCTATTGCCCTCTACCATGAACCTGCGCGCGCAATTACACCAGCACAAAAAAAGGAAAACCAGAAAATTTTTTACAAAGTTTTTTGCGCAAGACGAAAAGAAAAATTGCGCGGTCACGGTTGATTCCGGTTTACCAGCAGGATGCCGAAGTTTTCATTTCGCAACGGCTGGTCTCCAATCAAAGCACCGGATGATAATTCTGTTGTACCCAGGCGAACAGTGTTCGCGCGTAATCACGTCCAAAAAACTGGAAACCATATTCGGAAGTGTCTTTGTGCACGAACGCGATGTAGTCGGGAGGATGGGCGCGAAACGATTCCAGCACATGGTCTTCTCCGTAAAGGGCGAACTCCAACGGCATGAAATTCATGAGCGGGACGGAACTGGCGCGTCGCGATAGATAATTCAACATGACCCCTTCGGGCAAAACAGCCAGCGTCTCATTGCCTCGAACCGCGAAGCAATGGTCGACAGCGCCGCCGTAACCATTTCTCCGCGTGGATCGGTCAGGATGCTGTCGGCTCCTGCAGAGACGCGATGGGTTTTCCAGCGGAAGTACGACTGCTGCACAGAAAGGTGTGCGAAGATGGCGATCGTCAAGACGGCGAGGGCAGTGGCGCGAAAAACCCCGCCATTTCCTCCGCGATGGTCGATGGCAGCGGGCACCCAGCAGAGGAGGGCGGCGACCGTGATCAGGGTTGCGGGCATCGCCAGCGCGAAACCATAGTGATAGACGTGGACATTGAGAATGATCTTTCCCAATAGGACGAAGGCGTACACAAGCATGGTCAGGCGTACAATAAGGGAAGCGCCTTCAGAAGAAGCCCGTCCTCTCTTGATAAACTCAGCAACGGAAACGAGGCCAATCCCGATCAGCAGCATTGGTAACGGACGCATCGCAGAAAGCCAGGCGATTGAACGCCAGATCACTGCCAATCCTCCCGCCACGATTGCAAATACAATCGGCAAGAGCCACGACCAGTGCACGCTGCGTCGGGGCAGCGCGAACGCGACTGCGGCGGCCATACCAAACACGACAAGATATTGTCCGAGCCACTCAAGATGGCTTTCAAACTGATGGTGATATTCGATGTTCCCATTAGATCGCGGTAGAACTTAATGAAATCACTTTTCCGTTGATTAGACTGGTCCACGAACCCAACACGCCGACGAGAGCATGGCTTGCTCGGCATCTTCAGGCAGAGTAGGGAGAAACCAATGGCCGGCGGGATAACGGCACAACCGACAAACAGGCCGACGTCGCGGATAACGCGAGCGGCGCCTGGTCGTTCCTGCCAGAGAGTCAAACCCAGGCCCGTCGTCATCGCAAGGCACGCCGCCAATGACATCTCAGCCGAGGTCAGGAATACCAGCCCGAGCAGGATTCCGGCGCCGGCAATCGGCGGCAACCCGCGGCGCGACAAATAGATTCGCAAACACCAAATCCCTGACAAGGACAAGAGGATGCCGTGAGTGCATTCATGGGAATACGGGCAGACGAAATTGTAGTTCCCGATGGCGATGAATTGGGAAAAAGCGAAAAGAGTGAGAAACACCACGCAGCCGATGGTTGCCGACAGGCGGTCACTGATCAACAGCAGGATTTGATAGAGGAGATAAACGATCATCCCCAGGATCACGAGATTGCAAACAATCAGCGTGGTCACGCTCACGCCGAACAGCCGGAACCAGAGGGCATTCAGATAAGGAGAAAACGGCCCCTTGAACCAGGCCACATCGGTATAGAGCGTCTTGCCGGCGGACAACTGCCAGGCTGCGTAAAGCTCCCTGCCAAAGTCCACCAGTACATCGGGCCATTTCCGCCAACTCCACCACGCATCAACAATTCCCACCAAGAGAATAATAAACGGGCCCAACCATCGCGTTCTGAGATTGGCGTGATCGCTGCGCGGCTCTGGGGCAGTCATTGCCGGGCCGCTGGCTACTTCTTGTCGCCTTTTTCTTCTTCGGCGGTTTCTGCCGCGGCTTCTTGTTGCTCGCTGATGACGCGAGCGATAGCCACCAGTTTGTCGCCTTCGTTGAGGTCGATGAGTTTGACGCCCTGGGTATTTCTTCCCGCGATCCGGATGTCCTTGCAACTGGTGCGGACGGTCTGGCCCTGGGAGGTCGAAAGCATGATTTCATCTGTGTCGGTGACACTCAGGGCGCCGACCACGCTGCCGACTTTGTCGGTGGTTTTCATGGTGATGATGCCCTTGCCGCCGCGGGACTGGACACGATATTCATCGAACGGGGTACGCTTGCCGATGCCGTGTTCGCCGGCGACGAGGAGCGTGGCATTGGTGTCAACGATCTCAACGCCGATGACGTAGTCACCTTTGTCGGGGCGAATGCCCCAGTTGCCAACGGAGGCACGGCCCATGTCGCGCGCTTCTTCTTCATGGAACCGGATGCTCATACCGTCCTTGGTGACCAGTACGATTTCATTATTGCCGTTCGTCAGTTTCACGCCAATGAGGCGGTCACCCTGCTCGATCTTGATGCCAATGACGCCGCCTTTGCGGGGGTTGGCGTATTCACCGAGGTTGGTCTTCTTCACGATGCCGACCTTGGTCGCCATGAAGAGATACTGTTTGTCGGTAAACTCCTTGACACGGATGAGCGCGGAGACTTTCTCCTCCGGACGAAGCTGGAGGAAGTTTGCGAGGCTCTTGCCTTTTGCCGCGCGGCCCATCTCCGGCAATTCATACACTTTCTCCACATACACGCGTCCTTCCTCAGTGAAGAACATGATGTAATCGTGGGTGGAACAGGTGAATAGGTGCTCGATGAAGTCCTCTTCGCGCTGTTCCATGCCCATGACGCCCTTGCCGCCGCGACGTTGCGAGCGGTAGGCGCTGACGGCAGTGCGCTTGATGTAGCCCTGGTGGGAGATCGTGACGATACAGGCTTCGTTGACGATGAGGTCTTCAATGTTGATCTCGCCTTCATCGGCGACGATGTCCGTGCGGCGCGCGTCGCCGTACTTCTCTTTGACTTCGACCAACTCGGTCTTCACGACAGCCATCAGCTTTTTCTCGCTGGCCAGCAGGCTCTTCAGGTATTCGATGCGCTTGATGATTTCCAGGTATTCTTCCTCGATCTTGTCGCGTTCGAGGCCGGTGAGCTGATAGAGGCGCATCTCGAGGATTGCATTGCACTGGACCTCGGACAGCTTGAACTTGTCCATCAACTTCTTCTTCGCATCCTCGCGGTCGTCGGCGTTACGGATGATCTTGACGACGGCATCGATGTTGTCGAGCGCGATGCGGAAACCTTCGAGGACGTGGGCGCGCTCCTCGGCCTTCTGCAACTCGAACTTCGTGCGGCGAGTGATGACTTCGCGGCGGTGCGCGATGTAGCACTCGATCATCTGCTTGATGTTCATGATGCGCGGCCGACCGTGGTCGATCGCGAGCATGATGACGCCGAAGCTGTCCTCGAGTTGCGTGTGCTTGAAGAGATTGTTGATTACCACCTTCGGGATGGCGTCGCGCTTCAATTCGATGACGACGCGGATGCCGTCCTTGTTCGATTCGTCGCGGATGTCGCTGATGCCGTCGAGCTTCTTTTCGTTGACGAGTTGCGCCGTGCGCTCGATGAGCGAGGCCTTGTTGACGTTGTACGGGATCTCGGAAATGATCAGGCGCTCTTTGCCGCCCTTGACCTCTTCCACGCCGATGCGGCCACGAATCTTAAGGCTGCCGCGGCCGGTGAGCAGGTAATCCTTGATGCCCTGTTTGCCGCAGATCTGGCCGCCGGTGGGGAAATCAGCGCCCTTGACGAATTTGGCGACTTTTTCGAGTTCCAGTTCCGGCTCATCGATCAACGCGCAGCAGGCGTCGATGATCTCGGTGAGGTTATGCGGCGGGATATTCGTGGCCATGCCGACCGCGATGCCCGTGCTGCCGTTGATCAGAAGATTGGGGATGCGCGCGGGCAGGACGACCGGCTCCACTTCCTTCTCGTCAAAATTGGGCTGGAAATTGACCGTGTCCTTGTCGAGGTCGGCGAGCAATTCCTCCGCGATCTCCTTGAGGCGGCATTCCGTGTAGCGGTAGGCCGCGGCGGGATCGCCATCGATCGAGCCGAAATTACCCTGGCCGTCAATGAGCGGATAGCGCATCGCGAAATCCTGCGCCATGCGCACGAGCGTGTCGTAAACGCTGGCGTCGCCGTGCGGATGGTACTTGCCGAGCACTTCACCGACGACCTTGGCGCATTTGGAGTAGGAGCGGTTATGCAGCAACCCGATCTGGCGCATCGCGTAGAGCACGCGGCGGTTGGACGGTTTCAAGCCGTCGCGCGCGTCCGGCAGGGCGCGCCCGACGATGACCGACATCGAGTAATCGATGTAGGCCTGCTGCATCTGCTCGCTGATGTTGACCGGCGTGACCTTCTCGTTTTGTGCGTACATAATTTGATTCCTGCTATTTCCCCAAAAACAGCTTGGTGGTTGTTAAAAAGTTCTCAGCATCGGCCATCAATTCTTTCAATCGCTCACAGCCCGGCGGCGGTTTGGAGCCGAAGTCGGCGTCGTGGTGCAACTGCGTGGCGCGCTTGAAACGCTCCCCGAACTCCTGGGGGATCAAACCCGTCTTCACGAATTCGCGCTGGAATTTCGCGGCGACATTGCCGTCACGGGACGGGCCGAATTCCTTCGTCGCGAGCAACGCGCACGCGCAATAGAACATCGAGAAATACACGCGGTCCGTGGCGCCGCGGCGCATCTTTTGACCGATGAGCAGACGCGCCTCGTTCAGGCTCTCGTCGGCTTGTGTGAGCCGTAAATGAATCAAGTCTTGGGCCTCGGGCGTCACGGCGTAAATTTAGATGTCGAGATTGCGGACATTCAGGGCGTTGTCCTCGATGAACTGGCGGCGTGGCGCCACCTCGTCACCCATGAGGATGGTAAACATCTCGTCCGTCGCGGCGACGTCCATCAACTCCACCTTGAGCATCTTGCGACGCTCGGGATCCATGGTCGTTTCCCAAAGCTGCTCGGGATTCATTTCACCCAAGCCTTTGTAGCGCTGGATCGTGAGACCGCGTTTGCCAATCTCCTTGATCTGCTCCAGAATCTGCGGAATGGAGTGAATGTCGGATCGGCGCTCCTCGGCTTTTGTCTTGGGCTTTTTCGCCTCGGCCTTCGCCGACCGGCTTTGCGGAAGGTTTGCCTTGCGGCTCGGCGGGAGCCTCGCCCTCCACCGGCTCGGCGGCGGAAGCGGTGCCTTCGACCAACTCAAAGAGTGGCTTCTCCTGCGCGGCGTAGTGTTCGAGATTGAAGCCCTTCTTCTCGAGCGCTTCGATGGTGGACTGGATGCTGTTGGACTCGGAAAGCTGGAGTGATTTCGCAACGACGGCCTTCGCGTTGTCACCATTCTTGGGTTCCGCAGCGATCTCTTCGTCGGCGCTGATGTCGTATTTGTCGCGAAGCTTGGCCCATTCCTTGTCGGTACGGGCAAACTCGAAGCGGACGACGCCGTTTTCCTTGATGCGGATCGCGTACGACGGCAGCTCGCCAGACTTTTCATCGCGCGCCGTAAGATATTCCTCGAACTTGATACCCCGCCGCTCGATGGTATCGACAAGCTTCTCCAATTCCTGGAGTGATTCCAGAACCGAGATCAACGGCTGGCCCGAAAATTCCTTCTTGTCCTTGAGACGGAACAGGGAGGCCTCCTCAGAACCGAGCTCGATCAGGATCCCACTCATTTGGTCGTCGTTCTCGACGTACTCTTCGCGCTTCTTGCGTTTGACTTTGTAGAGCGGCGGCTGGGCGATGTAGATGTAACCGCCCTTGATAAGTTCCGGCATCTGGCGGTAAAAGAACGTCAGCAGCAAGGTGCGAATGTGCGAGCCGTCCACGTCGGCATCCGTCATGATGACGATCCGGTGATAGCGCAGGCGGTTGATGTCAAACGCGCCTTCGCCCTCGCCGGTGCCGAAGCCCGTGCCGATGGCGGTGATCATCGTGCGGATTTCGGTGTTGTTGAGAATCTGGTCCAGCCGTGCCTTTTCGACGTTGAGCAGCTTGCCGCGAATCGGCAGGACCGCTTGGAATTGGCGATTGCGGCCCTGCTTGGCAGAACCGCCGGCGCTATCGCCCTCGACGATGTACAGTTCGCAGAATTCGGGATTGCGCTCGGAACAATCCGCCAGTTTGCCCGGCAGTCCGCCGCCGGTGAGCGCACCTTTGCGAACGGCTTCGCGCGCTTTGCGAGCGGCTTCGCGGGCGCGGGCGGCGGTGAGGGATTTGTCCACGATACGACGGCCGATGGGTGGGTTCTGCTCCAGGAACGTCATCAGTCCTTCGTAGACGATCGAGGAAACGATGCCTTCCACCTCGCCGTTCCCGAGCTTGGTCTTGGTCTGGCCTTCGAATTGCGGATTCGGGACCTTTACGCTAATGACCGCGGTCAGACCTTCGCGCAAATCCTCGCCGCTAAGCGTCGGGTCCTTTTCCTTCAACAGGCTGTTGGACTTGGCATATTGATTGACGGCTTTAGTCAGCGCCGAGCGGAAACCGCTCAGGTGTGTGCCACCCTCGATGGTGTTGATGTTGTTCGCGTAAGCGTAGACGGACTCGTTGTAGCCTTCGTTGTATTGAATCGCGACCTCGGCGGCGATGCCGTCTTTCTCCTTCGCAACGTAAATGACTTTCGGATGGAGCGGTTCCTTCGCGCGGTTGATGTGCTTGATGAATTCTTCGATGCCGCCGTTGAACTTGAAGAGGTCCTTTTTATTGTTGCGCTCATCCGTGAGGGTGATCTCGATGCCGCGATTGAGGAACGCCAGCTCGCGCAAGCGGTTCGCCAGGATGTCGTACTTGTATTCGATGGCCGGGAAGATTTCGTTGTCGGCCTTGAAAGTGATCTTGGTGCCCGTGCCCTTCGCCTTGCCGATCACTTCAAGCTTGGACGCGGTCTTCCCGCGCTTGAAGCGCATGTGATGGACTTTGCCGTCGCGCTTCACCTCGACTTCCAGCCATTCACTGAGCGCATTGACGCAGGTCACGCCGACGCCGTGCAAACCGCCGGAAACCGTGTACGATTTCTTGTCGAATTTGCCGCCCGCATGCAGGACGGTCAGCACGACCTCGACGGCCGGCTTCTTCTCCGTCTTGTGCATATCCACGGGAATGCCGCGGCCATCGTCAACGACCGTGATCGAGTTGTCGACATGGATGGTGGCCTCGATGTGCTTGCAGAAACCCGCGAGCGCCTCATCGATCGAGTTATCGACGACCTCATAAACCAGATGGTGCAGGCCGCGTTCACCCGTATCCCCGATATACATCGCGGGACGCTTGCGAACCGCCTCCACACCCTCAAGTTTTTGAATCTTATCGGCGGTATAATCGCTGGAGCCGAGGGCCTCCAACGGGCGGTCTGGTTCTTTTGAAAGTGATTTTTCCACTGTACGTTTTTTCTCCAGAAGCTTACTGGGCATTTAAATTCCCCCTCCTTGAAACAACTCCAAAATAGTACCAAATCTCAGCCTTGGTCTGCAATCAGAATCATCACTTTTTTTTCAGTGTCTAACTAACGATGCGCGTGAATGTTCTAGCAAATTGATTGCTTTCGAAAAAGTGTGGGTTGACAAGGTGTGTTCTTGTGTTAAAATAAAGCATCTTTAGCAAGATACTAATGATTGAATGAAAGCATCTGTAAAAAGTGATTACGCGTGTCGCGCGGTGGAGGCCCTGGCCCTTCATCACCCGAACGCGCGTCCGCTGCGCATCGAGGAAATTGCGGAGCGAGAGGCGATTCCGGCGAACTATCTCGTGCAAATCCTCATCGAGCTGAAAAGCAAGGGGCTCATCCAGAGCTGGCGGGGAAAAGCCGGTGGCTATGCCCTGGCCAAGACCCCCCGCGAAATCACGGTGGGCGATGTTTTGCGGGCGGTACAGGGCGATGTGCTGGAGATGCCGTTACTCCTGGAATCGCGCTGCCCCGAGGAGATCAAACGCGCCTGGCGACGGATCAAGGAGGCCGCCGAACAGGCAGCGGATGATGTTAATTTTGAGGAGATTTGCGCGGAGGCGAAGAATCGGCCGGAAATGTACTACATCTAGGCCGTTGACAGGTGTTTGTTCTTTGATATAGTCCCCTCGTTCCCTGAAAGGTTTCAGGGAAGAACTCATCAAGAGCGGTCGAGGGACTGGCCCGTAGAAGCCGCGGCAACCGTTCAGCCAGGCAGTCAATGGTTGAAGACAAGGTGCCAATTCCAGCTCCGAGGCCCGACGCAAGTCGGGAGCGGGGGAAGATGAGGGAGAGAATCGAGTTGTCTTGATGCCTCTTCATCGTCAACCCGCCGTTCGGGGACGCTGAAGGGGTTGTTTTTTTGCCCCGATGCGGTGGCGGTCGCTACTTGGTGAAGAAAGCGAGAGGGTAGATGAAGGCAAAACATGGATTCTTCACCAGTCTAAAGTGTCGGGAGTGCGGGCGCCATTACCCGAAGGAGGCACTGCATGTCTGTGAGTTCTGCTTCGGTCCGCTGGAAGTCGATTACGACTACGACTTGATCAAAACCGTGCTGACACGGGACAAAATCCAGTCGCGGCCCACGAATATGTGGCGGTATCGCGAGTTGCTGCCGATTGAAGGCGAGCCGACCATCGGCTTCCAGGTCGGCTTCACGCCGCTGGTCAAGGCGGATCGCCTGGCGAAACGGCTGGGCCTGCGCGAGGTCTGGGTGAAGAACGACACGGTCAATTACCCGACATTGTCCTTTAAGGATCGTGTCGTCAGCGTGGCCTTGTCGCGCGCGCGGGAACTGGGCTTCGAAATTGTCGCGTGCGCGTCGACGGGTAATCTCGCGAATTCCGTGGCGGCCAACGCGGCGAGTGGGGGGCTGAAAAGTTACGTGTTCATCCCCGCAGACCTCGAAACGGGGAAGGTACTCGGGTCGCTGGTGTACGGAACGAACGTGATCGGCATCCGCGGCACGTACGACGCGGTGAATCGGCTCTGCAGCGAGATCGCGGGCAAGTACGGCTGGGCCTTTGTGAACGTAAACATCCGGCCCTACTACGCGGAAGGTTCGAAATCACTGGGCTATGAGGTCATCGAGCAACTGGGTTGGAGATTGCCGGATCACGTGGTGGTCCCGATGGCAGGCGGTTCCCTCATCACGAAAATCCACAAGTCGTTCAAGGAATTCGTGAGACTCGGTTTGGTGGACGAGCGGGACTACTGCATTCATGGCGCCCAAGCCGAGGGTTGTGCGCCGATTGTGAACGCCATGAAGGCCGGCGCGGACATCATCAAGCCGGTGAGCAAGCCGCAGACAATCGTCAAATCGCTGGCCATCGGCAACCCGGCCGACGGGTTCTACTCGATCCAGACGATGAAGCAAACCGGCGGCTGGGCGGAGAACCCGGACGATACCGAGGTGGTCGAGGGAATCAAGCTGTTGGCGGAAACCGAGGGGATTTTCGCCGAGACGGCCGGTGGCGTGACCGTGGCGGCGACCAAGCGCCTCGTGGAAGATGGCCGGATCAAGCCGAACGAGTCGCTGGTGTTGTGTATCACGGGCCATGGACTGAAGACGCAGGAAGCCGTGGCCAACAAGTGCGGCGAGGCGCGGGTCATCGGGCCGCATCTGCATGAGTTTTCGGCGCTGCTCGACAGGAAGAATTGAGAGGAAGAAGGAGAAACGATTATGCCAGTAAATGTAAGGATTCCGACACCATTGCGGAAACTGACGAAGGACAAGGACATCGTACAAGCGGCGGGCTCGACGATCCAGGACATCATCGACAACCTGGAGAAAGAGTACCCGGGCTTGAAGGAGCGGATTTGCGACGAGCGGGGCGAATTGCGCCGCTTCGTGAACGTGTACCTGAATGACGAGGACATTCGCTTTGCGCAAGGCAAGAGCACGCCGGTGAAGGACGGCGACGAAATTTCGGTGATTCCCGCAATCGCGGGTGGACGGTGATAAATGATTTGTAGCCGCGAAACGTTTTCGCGGCAGAAGGGACCGCGAAGGAGATTCGCGGCTACATGACAAGAATGGCAAAGACAACGAAAGCAGCGAACGAGACCAAGCGTCTCTGGCTGACCTATCCGAAAAAGGCCATCCAGCGGCCGGTGATTTATGAGTTGGGTTACAAGTTCAAGGTCGTGACCAACATTCGTCAGGCCAGCGTGACGGAGGAAGTTGGCATTGTCTCGCTCGAATTGGTGGGTGAACGCAGCGAGATCAAAAAAGCGATCAAATGGCTGGAAGGCCTCAGCATCAAGGTCGAGCCGGTCGAAATCAATGTGATCGAAGGGTAGAGAACGAACGTGAAGTTCAGCGCGGAAGAAATCCATCAGTTGGCGGCGGAGTTTGAGACCCAAACCCCGCGCGACATTCTTCAATGGGCGGCGGACAGTTTTGGTTCGCGCGTCGCCATCTCTTCCGCGTTTGGCCCCGAAGGCCTGGTGGTGATCGACATCGCGATGCGCAAGGTCACGCCGCGGCTTCCCGTCTTCACCATCGACACCGGTTTCTTCTTCAAAGAGACCGATCGAACTCATCGGCAAGATCGAACAGGAATACGGCATCACGATCGAACGCCTCCATCCGGAGTTGACGCCCGAGCAACAGGCGGAGAAGCATGGGCCCGAACTTTATCGGCGCGAGCCGGACCGTTGCTGCTATATGCGCAAGACGCTGCCGCTGCAGAAAAAACTGGCGGATCTCGATGCGTACGTCTCCGGTCTGCGCCGGACGCAGGGCGAAACGCGCAAGGGCGCGAAGATTCTGCAATTGCAGGAGACATCGGATGGCCTGCGTTATTTGAAAATCAATCCGCTCGCGGCCTGGAGCAAGGAAGAAGTCTGGTGGTATATCGTCAGCCACCAACTGCACTACAACCCGCTCCACGATCAGGGCTACCCGAGCATCGGTTGCTCGCCGGACTGCTGCACGCGTGCCGTGAAAGACGGAGAAGACGAGCGCGCGGGCCGCTGGGCCGGTTCCGAAAAGAAGGAGTGCGGACTCCACACATTCGCCGCGAATATTTGATCTTCATGACTGTCATTCTGAGCGAAGCGAAGAATCTCTGTCGTTCGGTGGCAGACCCTTCGCTTTGCTCAGGGTGACAAAGGAATAAAGTTACCGAATTTATGGACCATCTCGACAAGCTGGAGAACCAAAGCGTTTTTATTATTCGCGAGGCGTTCAACAAGATTGAGCGGCTGGCGATGTTGTGGAGCGTGGGCAAAGACTCTCAGACCATCATGTGGCTCGCGCGCAAGGCGTTTTTCGGGCACGTCCCATTTCCGTGCGTCTTCATGGAAACGACTTTCGACATGCCGGAACTCGTCGAACTGCGCGACCGATTGACCAAGGAGTGGAAATTGAACCTCGTCATCGCCCGCAATGAGGAAGCGCTGGCGCAGGGTATGAACCACACCCGCGGCCGCGTTAATTGCTGCTCGGCGTTATTGAAAGAGAACCTCAAGAAGATTGTCGACCGCGAAAAATACGGCGGACTTATTGTGGGCGTGCGTCGCGATGAAGACCCGACCCGAGCGAAAGAACGCTACTTCTCGCCGCGCGACAAGAACATGGAATGGAACGTCGAAGACCAGCCGCCCGAGCTCTGGGACCAATTCAACACGGACCTGGCGGGCGGCACGCATCTGCGTGTCCATCCGCTCCTGCACTGGACGGAGACAAACATTTGGGAATACGCCGAGCGCGAGCAGATTCCGAATGTGTCGCTGTACTTTGCCAAGAACGGGAAACGCTATCGCAGCCTTGGTTGTGTCCCCTGCACGTTCATGATCGACTCCAACGCCGACACCTACGAAAAGATCCGCGAAGAATTGCGGACGACCAAGCGCAGCGAACGCAGCGTCCGCGCGCAAGACCAGGAAAGCGAAGACGCCTTCGAGAAGCTGCGGCGTGATGGGTATATGTAGGCGATGAGCACGAACACTCTTCAATCCGAGCAGTTGAAAATCGTCATCGTCGGCCATGTGGATCATGGCAAGTCCACGCTGGTGGGGCGCTTGTTTTACGACACCGGCTCGCTGCCGGAAGGGAAGTACGAGAAGATCAAGACGGCCTGTGAGCGGCGCGGGATGCCGTTCGAGTGGGCGTTCCTGATGGATGGCTTGCAGGCGGAACGCGACCAGAACATTACCATCGATACCGCACAGATTTGGTTCCGCACGAAGCAACGCCAGTACGTGATTATCGACGCGCCCGGCCACAAAGAGTTTCTCAAGAACATGGTCACGGGAGCGGCGAGCGCCGAGGCCGCGCTGCTGCTGATCGATGCGAGCGAGGGCGTGCAGGAACAATCGCGGCGGCACGGCTTCCTTCTTTCGCTGCTCGGGATTCGCCAGATTGCGGTGCTCGTGAACAAGATGGACTTGAAGGGCTACAGCGATAAGGCGTTCAAGTCGATTGAGGACGAGTATCGGGCTTTCCTGAAACAATTCGGCGTTGAACCGAAACTTTTCATACCGATTGCCGCGGCCAAGGGTGACAATGTCGCCAACAAGTCCGCGAACATGCCGTGGTACAGCGGCCCGACCGTTCTGGAAGCACTCGACCGGTTTCAAACTGCGGAACCGCCCCATAATTTGCCGCTGCGTTTCCCGATTCAGGACGTCTATCGGTTCGATCAACGCCGCATCCTGGCGGGCCGCGTCGAGTCCGGCACACTTCACGTGGGTGACAAGATTCTCTTCTCGCCACGAAACAAGGTGAGCACGGTCAAATCGATTGAGAGCTGGCCGCATAATTCCCGTGAGACCGCGAGCGCGGGTGAGTCCATCGGGATTACGCTGACGGAGCAGATCTTCGTCGAGCGCGGGCAGATTGCATCCAATGAACAGGATGCGCCCATCGAGACGGATGTGTTCAATGCCAAGTTTTTCTGGCTCGGCCGCCAGAACCTCGAGGTCGGCCGCAAGATCAAACTGAAGCTGACCACTGAAGAGGTGGAGTGCCAGATCCAATCGATTGAGAAGCTGATCGATGCCTCGACGCTGGCGGAAATCGACACAAAATCGCGGCCTTACGTGGCGCGCAACGACGTGGCCGAGGTCACGATTCGCACCAAGACGCCCATTGCGTTCGACAACGCGGACCGGATCGTCAATACCGGCCGTTTTGTATTCATCGACCGCTTCCAGGTGTGTGGCGGCGGTGTCATTTCCAAGGGGCAATATCCCGACCGCCGTCAGGTTTTGTCGGGAGTGAAGAGCCAGAACATTTTTTGGTCGGCGGGCAAGATCACGCGGGAGGCGCGCGAACAACGCAATCGGCACAAGGGAGCCATCCTCTGGCTCACGGGCTTATCCGGTGCCGGGAAATCCACGGTGGCCACGGAATTGGAGCGCGAACTTTTTGCGAAGGGATTGCATACGTATATTCTCGACGGCGACAACATCCGCCATGGTCTGAGCGCCAACCTCGGGTTCTCGCCCGAAGATCGCACGGAGAACATTCGGCGGGTGGCAGAGGTCGCGCGGCTGCTCATGGATGCGGGTGTGCTGGTCATCACGGCGTTTATTTCGCCCTACCGGGACGACCGACGCCTGGCGCGTTCGCTGGTCAACGAGGGCGAGTTCGTGGAAGTCTATGTGAACGCGCCGCTCGAAGTCTGCGAACAGCGCGATCCGAAGGGACTCTACAAGAAGGCGCGCGCCGGTCAGATCGCCAACTTCACCGGCATCTCCGCGCCATACGAGCCGCCCGACCACCCGGAGTTGGTGGTCCATACGGACAAGCAGACCCCGGCGGAATGCGTTGCCCAGATCATTGACTTTTTGAAGCTGCAGTACATCGATGCGGACTGGAGCATCTGAACCGCGAAGATTTACTTTCGCGTCGTTGAGTGCTGTGGTAGAATGAGATGCACAAGGAGAGAACATGGCGAAATCGGAATCGAGGGTTCGCGACAAGCTGCAGTCGCCGTTGGTGAGGCAGTTCTCCGTCTTTCTTGAAAACAAGGTTGGCGCGCTGCTCGATCTCACCCGCACGTTGAGCGAGTCGAACGTCCACGTGTGCGGAATCTCGGTGGTGGATACCGCTGACGCATCGGTCGTGCGTATTGTGGTGGACGATCCGGAACGTTGTCACGAGGCGCTGGGGAAGGCAGGCATTCCCGTCAGCGGCTCGATCCTCGTGGTCGTAGAGATGCCGCGCGGCCCGGAAAAACTGGACACGGTGTTGCGGAGCCTGGTCGCCGCGGAGGTCAATATTCAGTACACCTATTCCCTGATGGTTCGTCCGCACGACAAGGCGCTTCTGGCCCTGCATTGCGAAGACCCTGAATTTGCCCGCGAGGTCCTGGTAAAAGCCGGCTACCGGGTCCTGGGCCAGAAGGACATTTCACGCTGATGAGCGACCAGCCGACACCAATTGGCCTGGCGATCGTGATCTGTGACCTGATTATTGAGGACAAGCTCACGAACAAGAAATCCCTGATCGGGATTTTCAACCAGATTGGGACGCAAAACTTCCCCTGCCGTCATCCGCAAATTTGTGTGTTCGTCTCGCTCACCGAGGGGCGCGGGCAATGTGTTGCGCGCTTGCGGATCGTCCATGATGAGAGCGATCACGTCGTGGCCGAGGTCAACGGCGGCATCGAGTTTCCGGATGTAAACGCCGTGGTCGAATTGAATTTCAACCTGGTGGGGCTCGTCTTTCCCGAACCCGGCACGTATTCGATCGAGTTCTATTGCGATGACGCACTGGTCCTGGAGCGGCGCTTCAACGTCACGCAGGTCAAGCCCGCGCAGGGCCCGGCGCCCGAATCGTAGCGGCAGAGCCGAAGCCCCCCTACAACGTCTTGAGCAGTTCTGTCAGTTCTTCACGAGGGCCGTCGTGGTGCTGCCCTATGGCGAGTTGCAGGGCGCGTTCCAGAATCGGTTTGGCTTCTGTCGAACGATCGAGGGCGATCAATGATTTGCCGAGTTGAATGTGCGCGACCATCCATTCGGGTTTCTTCCCGCAGAGCGCGCGCAGGTGTTCAATGGCAGCGACGTAGTCGTTCGTATCGACATACGCCTGCGCGAGATTGAAACGCGAGAGATCATTATCGGGGAATTGCCGCCACAGTGCGAGGGCTTTGGCGATTCGGTCGTGACTCATGGCGTTCTTCTACGCTAGGCTCTCGCGGCGTGGAAAGTAAATTCTACCGGGCCGATGAGCACCGCGCGGAAAAGGTGCACGATTTATTTGCCACGATCGCGCGGCGTTACGACCTGCTCAATGACATCATGAGCGCGGGACTGCACCGGCGGTGGAAACGCCGGTTGGTCGAGTTGGCGGGCGAGCCGCGCGAGGTGCTGGATCTCTGTTGCGGAACGGGCGACATCGCGCTGCGGTTTCGGGGGCGGGTGGTTGGAGTGGACTTTACCGGGGAGATGCTGCGCGTGGCGGCGACGCGCGAGAACTCCGAAGTCTCGTGGATTCAAGCGGACGCGTTGCGATTGCCATTCGCCGACAATTCATTCGACGCTGTCAGCGTGGGCTATGGCCTGCGAAACCTCGCGGACATCGAACAGGGGTTGCGCGAAGTCTTCCGCGTGCTGCGGCCGGGCGGAAAATTTGTGTCGCTTGATTTTGGGAAGCCCGAATCGCCGACCTTCCGGGCCTTGTATTTCGGCTATTTGCGCGTTGTCTCGCCGATCCTGGGGCGGCTCTTCTGCGGCGATCCCGACACATACGGGTATATCCTGGCGTCGTTGCAGAGTTATCCGGCGCAACGCGGGATCAAGGGACTGATGGAGTCGCAAGGCTATCGCGAGTGCGGCATCGAGGAATTCTGGTTCGGGTCCATGGCCATCAACTACGGCTCCAAGCCGCACTGATTCCTTCTTTGGAGATCATAGGCCTTCCAGGACCTTCACCCCCGCCACCATTTTGCAGACGTGGACCGCGTACTTGTCGGCAAGTTGCGGGTAACGGCGCGGGTAACCGACATCCACCGCTTTTTTCAATGCTGCGACGCTTTCCGCGCGCGCCAGCGCACCAGCCGCGCCCTTGTCGCCGCCGCCGAGCATGCGTTCGCCGAGAACGCCGGGAACGGAGCGGGCGATATCGCACATCGTTTCCAGTTCCGGACCCGATATTTGGTAATCATCGCGCAAACTGATCCCATCCCGGCGGAAGACCGCGCCCACGGCCTCGATATCTCCAGATTTCCAGGCCTCCAGCATTTGTGGGAAGCGCTGCTGGGCATGGAAGATGTATTTGAGGCGGGCGCAAAGCTGTGGATGCGACCTTCCGTAACGGGCGACCACGCGGTGGTAGAGCGCCTGGTCCCGAATGTCGGCGAGGCAGGAGAAGCCGAATTCCTTTCCCGCGAGGGCCACAAGCTCCTCGCACTCAGCGCGGCGAATCTTGTAGGTGGATTTTTCGAGGCCGGGCCTCACGGTGCCGGTGTCGAGACCAACAATCCGAAAGTCGATGGCCTGTTTGCCCAGTGGCACGTAGCGAACGGCGCGGGTTTTTGGATCATAATGCGTCCCCATGCCCTCACGGGCGAAGTAAATCATGATTTGATCGAGGTTGCCGCAGGGGGAGCCGATGTAATCGTTCTCGACGGCCTGGGCCATGTCGATGATCTTCATTTCGTCCGACACCGTGATGCGGTTCACTTCCAGGAATGTGAGAATCAAGTTCAGGCAGAGCGATGCCGAGCGCGACATCCCGCCGCCGGGGATGTTACTGTAGAGGACGGCGTCGAATCCACGGACCGGTTGCAATCCGTCCCGCCGCAAAACATGGTCGACGCCATAGGGGAATCGCACCCACCTGTTCGCAGCGCCCAATGATCTTGGTGGCGGCACTTCACCGAGTTTGAAACCGACAAGGCCCTCGTCCGGGAAATTCGCGCTGCACAGGCGTACACGGTCGGTATGATTGGGCTGGTAAGCCAGCCAAAGAAACCGATCCGTGCCGACGCCGAAAAGTTCCGTGCCGTTGTAGTCGCCATGCTCGACTCCCAGGCAGAATCGGGATGAAGTGCGGCGAATTTTGCCCCCTTGAACCCGGAGTCCGGTCGCCGCAGCCAGACGCCCGAGAGTTTCCCGTGCTTGAGTGTCTGAGGTGGTGTCTTTCATCGCGTGGCGAGAATCGTCGCGATAAGAATCTGCGTGACGCTTCGCAAGAAATCGTAGTCGAGTGTGTCCGGCGTGTCGGTGGATTGATGGTAGTGCGGGTTGCGAAACTCGGCAGTATCGGTCCAAAGGATTGCGGGAATGCCGGCCCTCCAGAAGGGCATGTGGTCGCTCCGTTGCAGGACCGGCAGAAGTTTTTCCACGCCGGCGTATACTTTCAAGCTCAGCACCGGAAAATCCGGCCAGTAGGTCTTGGCTGTTTGCAGAACGGTGTTTGCCATGGCGGTGGAATCCTTGTTTGCCAGGATCCCCAGGAAATCACCGCGGTCTGGCACCTGGATCGGCAGGCCCGGCGGGATCGTCTGCGAGCCGGGACGATGATCACAGTAGCCGATCATCTCCAGGATATGCGCTTCGCGAACGGACATTTGCCCTTCCGCGGTAATGGTTCTCACAAAGTCGGCGCTACCCAACAGTCCGTCCTCTTCGCGGTTGAAGGAAACGAAACAAACCGGACTTTCTGAAGCATGTTCGGCCAACGCCTTGGCGCAGGCCAACAGTGCCGCGACCGCGCTCGCATTGTCGTCGGCGCCCGGGGTGCCCGGCACAGTGTCGTAGTGCGCGCCAACGAGGACACAGGCGGCGTCCGAAGAGTGCCGGGAGCGAGCGACAACATTGGCGTATTCACCCTGCAACTTTGTTTCGTAACCGTACGAATGCAACTGGCGCGCAATCGAATGCGCTGTCAGTCGGTTGTTCTCCGATTGCAATTCGTAATGACGGGGAACCGCAAGAGTCTCGACAGTTGCGCAGAGAAAGGACGCCGAGACACCAGCCATTGCCGCCAGTATCCGGGTATCAGGCGTGGTGGGTTGCGCGTTGGCGGAATGTTGAAGATGCATGGTCAACGCGAAATCATAGGACAGAGCGGGGAACAGTCCAAGCGTTTCGTCGAAGAGGTTATGCCTCTATTTCGAGTGACCACAACCCGCATAAATGTGAATAATTTAGAAAAAGCCCGTAAACATTGACGTTTCTGCGATGCGATACAAATCAGGATTCGAGGACGAAAATGCTCTCGCATGGCTACATTGTAGCAAAACTGCTAAAGAGATTATTTTATAAAAAGGATTATTTCATGTAGATTGCTCAAATAATAGCTCTGTATTTTATAATCAGCATCATACTCAAAGGCAAAATACCAACCAGCAAACTCTGTGGGTATACTATCGCTTCCAGAGGGGATCGGCTTCCTAAAATGAATATTGTAAGGCAACTGTTCAACAGGCTAACCAAATTCTGCTCCCGATCCGCCAGCGAAGCAAGCCAAACGAGCCGACCGCCTGAATCTTCAAAAAGCCCAATAAAACCGCTATGCCGATGCGTACAAATGCTTACCTACATTTCCAGTGATCCGAACCCGCATAAATGTGAATAACTCAAGAAAAAGCCCGCAAACATTGACGATTCTGCGATGCGCACAAATCAGGATTCGAGGAAAGGAAATGGCTGGTTAGGTCACATCGTGCTCAATCTAATCACCAATATGGGTCGAAAAATGGCATAGAAAAATACCACAATAAAAAAATGGCTACGAAATTCATGAGTGCGCAAGCGAAAGCCACCTCCAGTGCTTTGGCAATCGGCTTACGCAATGCCAAGAGCGAAGCTGTAAACGAACTGGTAAAAAACATGGCAATCCATGACCAAGGCGCACCCATGTCAATGACGTGCATCCAATATTCACTCATAAACCATCCCCAAAGCCAAATCCCATAAAAGACGATGAGGACTATCGCATTGTATGTCAGGAGACGTTTCATGTGGCTCATGGCTTCCTCTTGGCAGCACCTATTATTCCATAATATAGCACGGTTTTGCTCCAACCTCTCTCTTCCTCTCTCAAACGCTCCTGCTCCGCCCGTTTCGCAAGCCAAACGAGCCGACCGCCTGAATCTTCAAAAACCCCTGCAAAACCGCTAATCGATGCGGACAAAGCTTGCCTACATTTCCAGGTTGGAAGGGCACGCCTCGCAGAGGCGTGGCTACACCGCTGGACAAATGCTTATCGACATTTCCAAGTTGGAGAGGCACGCCTCGCAGAGGCGTGGCTACACCGCTGGCGTCAACGATCCCGAACGGCCACGACCCTTCGACTTCGTTCAGGACAGGCTCCGCGTGGCCCTCCACATTTAAGATACTACTACCGCCGGCTTACTGTATGACTTGTGCGCGGTAGAAACGCTTGGGTTGCGTCGTGGCGTTGGTGTCGATGACGGTGACGATGCCACCGGTACCGACGAAGATTGCTGCTAAGGGTCGTCCACACGCCGGTCACGAGGTCAGTGGCGCTCTGGACGAGATAAAGCCGATTCGAAGCGGTGCATAGGCCGATGTGGATATCCGCGCCTACCGGGGCGATATTGGTGATCCTCAGGTCAGGTCCAAGCTCGAAGTTGATAACGCTATTGATCCAGGCGGCGTGGGACGAAACACGTGAGCTATAAAAACCGGTGGGAATATCGGCAGATTGATTCGGGAAGAACTGCCAACCCCCTGCGCCGTTGGCGATATAAAGTCCGCTCACGTCCATGATGGCACCTTGGAATTGCGTGTTGGTTGTCCCATCGAGGCTGAATGGTCCATCCACCGCATAATGGATCCCCGCCAATTTCCACGTGGAACCGTCTTGGATAAACATCGCGCCACTGGAATCTCCGACGGAGAGGTCGCACTCATTGGTGATCCCGTTGCGATCAAAGTTGGGCTTTAGAAACTGGCCGAGCGATGCGTCCGTGTAAATCGTGGAGACGATGTTTTCCCCCCAGCGGACGACTCCATCTGGCGTTCCCCATTCCCAACCCTTGAGCCGAGGGGGGCTGCCTGCGGTGACAGAATTGCCCCGTTGGGTGCCCCGCCCGATGACGACGCAGAGTTTGTTCACTTCGTTCGAGTTCGTATAGAGCGGAGCGTACCGTGGAAAGGTGTTGGCCACCTGCCAGACGCGCAGGTCGGAATTGGGACAATCCCAAAACGCAACCGTTTGGTAGAGGAACGGAACAGCATTCATTTGAAAGGGATCGCCGACGTTACCGCCGACATGCTGTGCCGCGAGGAAAAAAGTCGGGGCGATGGTGGTCCCCATGTAGCTTCCCTGCCAGATCCCTTCATACTGCCAGCCGCTATTGGTCAGCGCACCTGTCGGAGCCGTGGTGTTGAATGTCACGTTGCTGGTGGACTCCAAAATGACCGCTTCGCTTCGTGTCGCAAAGGATCCGAGTGCCAAAAGGCAGAACAACGCCCACGCCCTGCTAACCCATGAGTTCATGCCGCGTTTAGGGTAACAAAAATCAGGTCAGATGACAAGTGCGACGGGCGAAGAACGCTGAAGTTATGTTGTTCTGGAACAGATTGCCGAGGAACACAGCCAGCGATTCGCGTATGTTGGCTGATAGCAACGGAGTACAGCTCCCGCCCTGCCCTCAAATCAGCCCCATTTCCCAAACGACAGCCCCTTAGTAACCCGTGAGGGCAGGGCGAAAGATTCTGTGTGAAGCAGACTCCCACGAAATTGTGACGAATCAAGCCAGCAACGGTTACGATTTGGTGAAGGGAAGGAGCGTGGTGTATCTTGACCTCCATGGGAGGGGGAACTACTATCAGGTCGCGAGCAGCGATGGAGAGGTGGCAGAGTGGTCGATTGCGGCGGTCTTGAAAACCGTTAGGCGCGCAAGCGTCTCGGGGGTTCGAATCCCTCCCTCTCCGCCAGTCTTCGCTGGCAGCAGCTACGACTCGGCACGCCAGTCTTCGCTGGCAGCTTTGGTGACAGCGAAGACTGTCTCGCCGTAGCGCAAGCGTAGGCGGACAAAGAGAGGTTACCGTTGGCTGCCAGCTACGACTCGGCACGCCAGTCTTTGATGGGAGAAGCTTTGGTCGGGCAATTCTATTACGTTTACATCCTTCAGAGCTGCAAGAATTCGAATCGCTTCTACACCGGGTTTACGGAGAACTTCAAGGAGCGACTTGCCGAGCACAACGCGGGGAAGTCACTTCACACGAAAGCACTTCGTCCCTGGCGCATCAAGACTTGCATTGCCTTTACTGATCGCAAATCGGCCCTGGACTTCGAGCGTTATCTCAAGACCGCATCGGGACGAGCATTCGCCAAAAAGCGTTTGTAGAAGCACGTGAGTGCCAGCGATAATTGTCGGGGAGGTAGATCAACAAGTCGGTCTGTTCAGCGGGATTGAGGCAAAAGTGCATTCAGCTTCACCTACAGGGCAAGAGAGAGTCTTACCGTCAGCTTGCATTGCGTTAAACACGCCCGCTGAGAGACAAAACGCTGACCGAAAAGGCGTGCCGGAACGACCTTGACAGGACGGGTAAGGGTTTGGTACAGAAGGCCCAGTATCCAAGGGTTGTATGCACAGGATCTGTGAGCCGTTTGTGATGAAATCTGGAGGAATGCAGTCGGATGCGTGAGTGGCACCGTGCCTGCCCGATGGGGCGGCGCGGTTTTTAATTCTGGCCCCCAAAAACCTTTTTTCCCAAAGTGAATTTCCGAGCAAGCAACATCCCCGATGGAGGTAACAAGACATGGCACGCGGCACTGTGAAGTGGTTCAATGAAAAGAAGGGTTTCGGTTTCATTCAGCAGGAGGGTGGAGCGGACGTATTCGTCCACTTTTCGGCCATTCAGGGTGACGGATTCAAGACCCTGGCCGAGGGGCAAGCCGTGGAGTTCGAGATCATCGAGGACGCGAAGGGCGCCAAGGCCCAGAACGTCACCCGGGTCTAGGCTGCTGGAGCGCCGCGGGAATGCGGCCAGTTTTTTTGAGCCGGGGTGGGTGGGAGGGCAACGACTGTGCGCAAAACGCGGAAGCGCTGGCGTTTGCAGCGCGTTCGCGCATGGAAATGGCTTCACGTAGTGCTGCGATGCCCATAAAATCTTGCTCCGGGAGCAAATTGAAAATAGTTCTTGCATCCGCGCGGGGCGGTCTGTAGTTTGGCCGTCCTTTGACAGGGAAACGGCCGCGGGATCGCGGTAAAAATTTTTGTTTGATGGGCTTGACAGGCATGGGGAGTGCGAGTACATAGAGGGTGCCTGCAAGGGGACGTTTCGGACGGTTCTTTAGGAGCGCGACAAACTCTAATCCCGAGAGCGGGTTTGCTGTCGCCTGAAAACAGAAGTGATCAGCGGTTAGACATGAGCGTTCAGCCCGACGGCTGAGAGTTCATTATCTGAAAGTTGATTACACGCGCCGCCAATGGCGTCGCGTCGCGTTCTTTGAAAATTGAAAGTGCGATACGTGAGAGCCCACGTTTGTCTCGGCGCAAGTCGGGATGGACAAATTGAGTAGTAACAGACCAGTTGGTTAGCCCTAACTGGTCGCTCAACGTGGAATCGGTCGGATCAGCAATGGCCCCGAAAGGGGGCATTGACGCTTCGGAGCAATTCGGGGCAGGTCTGGTTGATTTTTTTACGGAGAGTTTGATTCTGGCTCAGAACGAACGCTGGCGGCGTGGATAAGACATGCAAGTCGAACGGGAGTTTGCTGGTAGCAATATTAGTGAACTCTAGTGGCGAAAGGGTGCGTAACACGTAGCTACCTACCTCGAAGTTGGGGATAGCTCGGCGAAAGCCGGATTAATACCGAATGTGACTGTAAGGTCAAAGCTGGGGCTCGTAAGACCTGGCGCTTTGAGATGGGGCTGCGGCCTATCAGGTTGTTGGCGGGGTAATGGCCCACCAAGCCTAAGACGGGTAGCTGGTCTGAGAGGACGACCAGCCACACTGGAACTGAGACACGGTCCAGACACCTACGGGTGGCAGCAGTCGAGGATTTTTCTCAATGGGGGAAACCCTGAAGGAGCGACGCCGCGTGAGGGATGAAGGTCTTCGGATTGTAAACCTCTGTCATCTGGGAACAATGTGATCCACCTAACACGTGGATTATTGATAGTACCGGAAGAGGAAGCAGTGGCTAACTCTGTGCCAGCAGCCGCGGTAATACAGAGACTGCAAGCGTTGTTCGGATTCATTGGGCGTAAAGGGTGCGCAGGCGGTTCGTTAAGTCGGATGTGAAATCTCACAGCCTAACTGTGATAGGTCATTCGAAACTGGCGGACTCGAGGGCTGGAGAGGAGACTGGAATAGTCGGTGTAGCGGTGAAATGCGTAGAGATCGACTAGAACACCGGTGGCGAAGGCGAGTCTCTGGACAGTTCCTGACGCTCAGGCACGAAAGCCAGGGGAGCAAACGGGATTAGATACCCCGGTAGTCCTGGCCCTAAACGGTGTTCACTTGGTGTGCGGGGAGTCGACCCCCTGCGTGCCGAAGCTAACGCGATAAGTGAACCGCCTGGGAAGTACGACCGCAAGGTTAAAACTCAAAGAAATTGACGGGGGCCCGCACAAGCGGTGGAGCATGTGGCTTAATTCGATGCAACGCGAAGAACCTTACCTGGCCTTGACATGCTGGTAGTAGAAGCCGGAAACGGTGACGACTCCTCGCAAGAGGAGAGCCAGCACAGGTGCTGCATGGTTGTCGTCAGCTCGTGTCGTGAGATGTTGGCTTAAGTGCCGCAACGAGCGCAACCCCTGTGTTTAGTTGCCTGCGAAAGCGGGATCTCTAAACAGACTGCCTCGCTTTAAACGAGGAGGAAGGTGGGGATGACGTCAAATCAGTATGGCCCTTACGGCCAGGGCTGCACACGTGCTACAATGCATGGTACAGAGGGACGCAAGACCGCGAGGTGGAGCAAATCCCAGAAAACCATGCCCAGTTCAGATTGAAGGCTGCAACTCGCCTTCATGAAGCCGGAATCGCTAGTAATGGCGCATCAGCTACGGCGCCGTGAATACGTTCCCGGGCCTTGTACACACCGCCCGTCACATCATGGAAGCTATCTGCACCCGAAGTCGCCACGTCAACCCGCAAGGGAGATAGGCGCCGAAGGTATGGATAGTGACTGGGATGAAGTCGTAACAAGGTAGCCGTAGGGGAACCTGCGGCTGGATCACCTCCTTTCTAAGGAGACCTTGATCCGGGACTTCGGTCTCGGATCGGATCCTAGGTCGAATCCCGTCCTGCGCAAGCAGGGCTGGGACGCTTAAACGTATCGCACTTTTCAGTTTTCGAGGAGCCACTGTTCTTTACAAACGTGAAGTACTGGAGAAAATACCTTCTGGGGCAAAGCGATCCCAGGCCGAGCCCCAGCGGGGCCGTAGCTCAATTGGTAGAGCGCCTGCTTTGCAAGCAGGAGGTCACGAGTTCGACTCTCGTCGGCTCCACCAGTTTCGGCGCCACGCGCCGCCTGGGCGCGTAGCTCAGCTGGTTAGAGCATGCGCTTGATAAGCGCAGGGTCATAGGTTCGAATCCTATCGCGCCCACCAGTTTTCGCGGTTCAATTTTCGCCCCGCTCGGCGGGGCGGATGTTCTTTGACAATTGCATACAGTGTAGTGGGTATAAAAAACTACATAATGCTGAGAATATTTGTTCTGGAACTCTTGTAGAAGAGAACCAGACGGATAGTTTGTGATCAAGCTACTAAGAGCGCAGGGTGAATGCCTTGGCGACGATAGGCGATGAAGGACGTAGTAAGTTGCGATAAGCCACGGGGAGCGGCAAGCACGCGGTGATCCGTGGATGTCCGAATGGGGGAACCCACTCCGAGTAATATCGGAGTACAGTGGTCTGAATTCATAGGACCATATGAGCCATACCCGGTGAAGTGAAACATCTCAGTAACCGGAGGAAAAGAAAGAGCACATCGATTCCCTGAGTAGTGGCGAGCGAAACGGGAACAGCCTAAACCGAGGTACTTGTACTTCGGGGTTGCGGGACCTTAATGTGGTATGCCGAGAGTTAGTCGAAGGCAATGGAAATTGCCCCCAAAGAGTGTGACAGGCACGTAAGCGAAAACTCAAAGCGACCTAGAGGTATCCCAAGTAAGACGGCACACGTGAAACGTTGTCTGAATCCGCGCCGACCACGGCGCAAGGCTAAATACTCATCGTCGACCGATAGTGAACTAGTACCGTGAGGGAAAGGTGAAAAGAACCCCTTTGAGGGGAGTAAAAAGAACCTGAAACCCTGTGCTTACAATGTGTCATAGCCGAGTCGCAAGACTTGGTGATGGCCTGCCTTTTGCATAATGAGTCTGCGAGTTATTGTCAGTGGCCAGGCTAACCCCGGTACGACGGGGGCAGCCGCAGCGAAAGCGAGTCTGAATAGGGCGATTAGTCGCTGGCAATAGACCCGAAGCGGAGGTGATCTACGCATGGTCAGGGTGAAGTCTGGGTAACACCAGATGAAGGCCCGAACGCGTGAATGTTGAAAAATTCTGCGATGAACTGTGCGTAGGAGCGAAAGACTAAACAAACCCCGTCATAGCTGGTTCTCCCCGAAATATATTGAGGTATAGCGTCCGGCCACTAGCGCGCGGAGGTAGAGCACTGGATGGGATAGGAGCCTTACCGGGCTACCGAATCCAACCAAACTCCGAATACCGCGTTGCACTACCCGGGCAGTCAGACAGTGGGGGATAAGCTTCATTGTCGAGAGTGAAACATAAACAGACTATCAGCTAAGGTGCCTAAACTACGTTTAGTGGAAAGGATGTGAGGTTGCTAAAACAGTGAGGATGTTGGCTTAGAGGCAGCCATCATTTAAACAGTGCGTAATAGCTGACTCATCGAGCGATCTTGCGCCGAAAATGATTGGCGATCAAACGTAGTACCGAAGCTATGGATTCATCCCGCATTCGTGCGGGATGAGTGGTAGGGGAGCGTTCCAAGCGCATCGAAGGTGGAAGGTGACTGAAACTGGAGTGCTTGGAAGTGAGAATGCAGACACGAGTAGCGATAAAGTCCGTTAAATTCGGACTCGCCGTAAACCCAAGGTTTCCTGGGGAAGGTTCGTCCGCCCAGGGTTAGTCGGGACCTAAGTCGAGGCCGTAAGGCGTAGATGATGGACAGTTGGTTAATATTCCAACACCACCTTGGTTTAAGCTGTAAGGAACCCAGAAGGGAATGCGAGCCACCGATTGAAAGTGGTGGTCAATACCGTTGGAAGACGGCGTTGGACGTGGCGACTACGGTCAAAGCGGATTCGTTGATACCACGCTGGCGAGAAAAGCCTTGCAGTGTTCACCATGGGTGCCCGTACCGTAATCCGACACAGGTGGGTGAGATGAGTATTCTCAGGCGCGCGAGTGAAATCTCTCTAAGGAACTCGGCACATTAGCCCCGTAACTTCGGAAGAAGGGGCGCCCCGATTGGTCAGATTATATCAAAGCTGATTGGGGCCGCAGTGAAAGGCGCTCTGCGACTGTTTAACAAAAACACAGCTCTGTGCGAACTCGCAAGAGACGGTATACAGAGTGACAAGTGACCAATGCGGAAAGATTAAGGCGAGGGGTCAAGGCGCAAGCCTGAAGCTCTGAACTTAAGTCCCCGTGAATGTCGGCCGTAACTATAACGGTCCTAAGGTAGCGAAATTCCTTGTCGGGTAAGTTCCGACCTGCACGAATCTTGTAACGAAAGAGCGACTGTCTCGGAGAGAGGCTCGGCGAAACTGTAGTTGCGGTGAAGATGCCGCATACCCGCAGTAGGACGGAAAGACCCCGTGCACCTTTACTGTAAGCTGATATTGGACTTTGGTGTGTGATACGTAGCGTAGGTGGGACCCTTTGATGCCAGGCTTTCGGGTCTGGCGGAGGGAACAATGAAACACCACTTTTCGCTCATTAAGGTTCTAACCTCGTGCCGTTAACCGGCCGAGGGACCGTGTCAGCGGGTCAGTTTGACTGGGGCGGTTTCCTCCCAAAGAGTAACGGAGGAGTACGATGCTTGGCTCAACCTGGTTGGCAATCAGGTGTTGAGGATATGGCTATAAGCCAGGCTCACTGTGAGACCTACAAGTCGAGCAGACGCGAAAGCGGGTCCAAGTGATCCGGTGGTTGAATGTGGAATCGCCATCGCTCATCGGACAAAAGGTACGCCGGGGATAACAGGCTTATCGGGCCCAAGAGTTCATATCGACGGCCCGGTTTGGCACCTCGATGTCGGCTCATCGCATCCTGGGGCTGGAGAAGGTCCCAAGGGTCCGGCTGTTCGCCGGTTAAAGCGGTACGCGAGCTGGGTTCAGAACGTCGTGAGACAGTTCGGTCCTTATCCACTGTGGGCGCAGCAGACGTGAGGGATTTGTTCCTTAGTACGAGAGGACCGGGAACAACGCACCTCCAGTATGCCGGTTATCGTGTCAACGGTAGCGCCGGGTAGCTGTGTGCGGAAACGATAAGCGCTGAAAGCATCTAAGCGCCAAGCGCCTCCCAAGATTACGTCTGACGGTCGCAAGACCCTAAAGGCTCGAGGAAGACTACCTCGTGATAGGCCAGGTGTGTAAACATGGCAACATGTGAGCTGACTGGTACTAATCAGCCGTGAGGCTTGATCACTTAAATTTCCTTCGCAAGAAGGAGCGATTTAACAAATCAGCATTGTGTAGTCTTGCCCCCTTGCTGTATGCAATTATCAGAGAACCTGTTCTTTCACAAAGCTGTCAGTCGTCCGCCCGGTTCACCGGGCCAGCGTCCCGCTTTTCGAATGCGGAACGCCGACTCCTGACAGCTTGAGATTTCCCGGTAGTTTTGCCGCAGTGGTCCCACCCGTTCCCATTCCGAACACGGCCGTGAAACGCTGCAGGGCCGATGGTAGTGCCTGTATAGCTTGCGCGAGAGTAGGTCGCTGCCGGGGTAATTTGGAAAAGCCCGCGTTGAAAAATCAGCGCGGGCTTTTCATTTGGGGATTGGGGATGGTTGCTGGCTCTTAATTGCGGCCTGGCGGTCATCATGCGCCGCAATAAAATCCCGGAGAAAATCAATCAAGGCATCGCCCCAGATGCCGGTATGATTGTCTACGATGTCCTTGGTGGCAGAGATCACCAAAAAGGGCTTGTGCTTCGCAGGGACTGGCTGGCCGGGGTAGGGAAGGAGGTCCCACTGGCGATTCGTAATCGCGCTGAGCTGCGCGATCAGCCCTTCTGATAACGATGGGATTTGCGCCCGATGCCGTCTGGGAATGTTAATATCTGTGTCCTGATGGTCGGAGGCTGTGGCGGCAGCGGAGTTGGTATGCCCAATACCTGTCAGCCGATAATCAAAATACGAGTTGTAATGCCCGAGGGCCTTCCGGTTCATCACACGCTCGTCGGAGTCCGTCTTAAAGTTTTGCAATAGCGATGGGAAGAACTGTCCTACCGGAAAGGCGATTCCAGTAGCGGTATCGTTTTGCGCGCCGATCGTCATGAGCACTGTGTTTTGGTAGGGATTGAATTCGGTGCAATTCGTCGTGGCTTCGGCCAGCCCGGAGTAGAGCAATGTTTCAAATGCCGGGTTCAGCAGCACCACCAGATCGGTGTCACCGGCGGTGATGACACGTACGCTCTTAGATTCACCATGCTCAGAGAGAACCATGCTCTCTAATGTGTTCTTCTTAAGAATGTTATCCAGGGCCGAAAAAACAATGGCGCCTCCGAAACTGTGGCCGATGACTACCAGCCGCGTCCCGTAGCGTTTGTCAGGCGGTTCAAACGCTATCAGCCGGCGTTTAAGATCCTCCAAGTGGACCAGAAGTTCGTCCATGTCGCCGCGGCCGATTTTGTGCGCCGCCTTCTTGCGGCTCCAAAATGTCAGCCACTTTATCAAAGGCAGTCGTTGTGATTGGCCTCTCCAGCCGACGTATACTCCAATGATTCTCCGCCCATCCGGCCCTTCATCCTGGTACCAGTCGTAAAGCGTGCGCCGAAAGCACCGGACGGTCGCGTTAACGACATCCGCGTTTTCCTGCCACCCATGGACAAACACGAGGATGATGGCGCCATTTTGCTTCGCCTTTGCGTCGTTAACCAATCCGTCAAGCGCAATTAACTGCTGCTCCTTATTCCAAAACTTGCCCTGATCGTCGAACTCAACGACGCTCAGATCAAACTGCTGGTAGCTTTCGACAATTCGTTCACCCACCCGTTTGGCAAAAGCGTCGTGGGGCAGATGTTTCAGGTTGTTGTAATCACCCAGCGAGTCCTTGCCCAGGGGATCAGAGACAACAAGGGTTCTGATTTGCTGGTGCGGAGTTGTGCCCACGCAAGCGGAGAGAAGGCAGAGGGCCAGACCACAGGTCGCAATTAGCGGAGTGCGTGACATGAACTGTCCTTTCCCACCACAGGGACCAGCCAAGTGGCTGTTCACGACGTTATTGTTGGCGGCACACAGCAGTTACGGAACCGTGTCTTTTGTGAGCTTCGTGAGGGTCTTCCACATTTCATCGGGCTTGTCGCAATCGAGTAATGCCTTGCGCGCTTCCGTTGACTCAAATGTCCGCACCAATCCCGCCAGCAGCCTCAGATAAAAAGCCGTCGCCGCTGTCGGGATCACAATAAAAAAGAAAATCTTGCTCAAATGATCTCCGGTCGCACCGAAATCGAGGCCTTTCTCTTTCAAGCCCACGGCAAACGTCAACCCGCCGCCTTCCACGTCGCGTACATGCGGAAACGCCAGTCCGTGTTCAACCGCCGTGCTCACAATCGCTTCGCGGCGCAACGCCAATTCCGTCACCGTGGCCGTGTCCTCCACAAAGCCCCCTTCACCCAGCGCCTTCGACAGTTCACTAATAACCTCTTCACGGCTCGTCGCCGCCAGCTTGGGCACCATCAAGTTCGCCGCCGAGAAGCGCGCGATGCCGACTTCCACCGGGCGATTTCCGTCAAACTTCTTCTTGGGTGTGCGCGCGATCGTGTCGGGAAAGAAAAGAAATCGGCCACAATGCGGGCAATACTGCAATTGCTCGCCGGCTTTCGCCGCGTTCACGACATTGGCGGGTACCGCCAGGCCGCAGCGCGAACAATTCCCGTGCGCCAGCGGGATCACGGCCAGCGGATAGCGCTTCTGCAACCGGTCGTATCGATCGGCCACATCGGGCGGCAATTGCCCGCGAATTTTCGCGATGGATTTCTCCAACTGCGCGAGCGGCATCTGCGAGTTCGAGGCTTTCTGCTCCTCCTTGGCAAAGTTTAGTTCCTGTAACTGGATCAATTGATTGAGAATGCTCTTCATTGGAATTCTAGTCGGTTGGATGGCACAAACTCGATTATAAGGCTTTTTCGCTTCTTCGCAAAGACTAATCACTTTCCCTCTGCTGCGTCTCACGCTAACATACAGGCGATGATTCGCGCTCAAACACGTTTTGGTGACATCATGCTCGGCGCCATTCCGCGTGTCGTTGGGACTGTCTCCCAACCGGATACGCTCGCTCAACTCGTTGCGGGCGCAAATTACGACTGCGATATTGTCGAAATCCGTCTCGACCTCATCGGTTCCGGCGCGCCACAGTGGCTGGAAAACGCCCGAACCCTTGAGGCGCGTGGTTTGCCCGTCCTTGTCACCGTTCGGATCGCCGAAGAAGGCGGCCAATGGAAGCAAGCCGATGAGATGCGCCTGCCTTTATTCGATACCGCACTGCATCAACTTGCCGCCGTTGACATCGAATTGCGCAGCCCGATCCTGGAGCAGGTTTCCGCACTGGCCAGTCGTTGCCAACGCGCACTTATTATTTCGTACCACGATTTCCAGAGAACTCCGCCAATCGACGAACTCAAAAAAGTCATGGCCAGGGCTGCCAACTTCGGCACCGTCGTCAAGATTGCCACGTTCACCAGGACCGAAGAAGACGTCGCTACACTGCGAACATTGTTCCACGAGAACTGTTCCGCCGCGCTTTGTGTGCTGGGCATGGGGCCGCTTGGGCCGCAGACCCGCGTTGAATTTCCGAAATTGGGTTCGTGTCTGACGTATGGCTACCTGGACGCGCCCGTCGCGCCGGGACAAGTTTCCGCGCGTGAATTAATGCAGCAGTTGCGCTAAACGCTCGGCCGCGATCTGGCAGTACTTCTTCGAAACATCAACATGGATAAAATGCCGGCCTGTTTTCTTGGCGATGACCGCCACGGTCCCGGTCCCGCCGAACGGATCCAGCACGGCATTGCCACGAAAGCTGTAGAACTTCACGAGCCGGTAAATCAATTCTTCGGGAAATGGCGCAGGGTGGCTTCCGGTTCTTGTTTCGCGTTGTTTTCGTCCCGACTTCGGAGGATAGAGACTCTTTAGAAATGGCTGACGCCCGCGCGTCTCCGGGGGAATTTGCCAGAAGCCGTCGGAAAATCTGATGAACTCCTCGCCGGCAATATCGGCGTCCTGCTTGTCGCCGTCGAGAGTCCAGAAACCCTTTGAGAACACGAGCACGTATTCCCAACTGGGGATAATGTGCGGGTTGCGCGGGCTTTTCCAGGAGCCCCACGCGGTGCGGCGGCGCATCGTCTGTTTGTACCACAGAATCTCAGTGCGCATGATGAATCCAAGACCACGCAACTGCGCCGCCATGTCGTAGTGGATCGGCTTGAAGTCCTTGATGCTGGTCGGAGCGATGTTCAACGCGAAGCGTCCACCGTCCACAAGGAGACGATGAAGTTCGCGCCACACCGGCAGCAGCCACGCAAGGTACTCGTCGTAAGACATATGGTCGTTGTGGCCGTCATAATCGAGCCCGACGTTGTACGGCGGCGACGTGATGGCGAGATGCACGCATTTATCGGGCAAGGTTTGCAGCACCTCGCGGCAATCGCCACGGAGGATGCGGTCCTTCCAGACGGTTTTTTTCATGGTTCCCTTATAGCTCATTAGCTTGGTCGCCGGAAGCGGAATCTGCTATAATCCGTCTGATGAAGAATCTGGTCTTGGTGGGATTCATGGGCAGCGGCAAGACGGACGCCGGCAAGCTCGCAGCCGCGCGGCTGGGGATGACGTTTGTGGACATGGACGAGATCATCGAACAGCGGCATGGGCAAACGGTTTCCAAAATCTTTGAAACGAAGGGCGAAGCCTTCTTTCGCCTGCAGGAGCGCGCCTTGGTTCGCGAACTGGCTGACCGCCAGGACCGCGTCATTGCCACCGGCGGCGGGGTTATTCTGAATCCGAACAACATTCGGGATTTCAGCCGCACGGGGATTGTCATTTGTTGTTGGGTGGACGCCACGGTAGCGCATGAGCGCACGAAGAATGCGAAACACCGCCCCTTGTTGGGGGGACAAACCGACCGACTCACGCGGATCAAGGCTCTCTTGCGTGAACGCGAGCACCTTTACAAAGCCGTGTCGAACCGTGTCGACACCTCGGCGATGAGTGTGAAGCAGCAGACCGATGAAATCCTCCGCATCTACAAGCAGCAGGCAGGATAGCAACACGGCCCCGGGGTCCTTCGGGCTTGAGCAGCAGATCAAAGCCCGCGCCCGCGACATCGGTTTCGATCTTGTCGGCATCACAACCGCCCAGCCGCCGCAACATTCCCAGCACCTGCAGCAGTGGCTCGCAAAAGATTTTCATGGCGAGATGGGTTATCTGGCTCGGAATGTCGACAAGCGGGTTAATCCCTCCAAAATACTGGGCGATGCACGGTCAATTGTGGTGGTTGGTTTGAATTACTATGGCGGCGATCACGACCGAACAGGTCGCGTCGCGCGTTATGCCTGGGGCGCGCGCGACTACCACGAAGTGATGTCGGGAAAGTTGGAACAGCTATCGAGGAACATCGCCGAAATCGGCGGACCGGGCACACGATGTCTTGGGTATGTCGATACCGGTCCTATCCTCGAGCGCGACCTCGCACAGCGCGCCGGCATCGGATTCATTGGCAAGCATACCAATCTCGTCAGCCGTCAACTTGGCAATTGGCTTTTCCTCGGCGAAATACTGACGAATCTCGAACTGCCGCCTGACCCGCCGGAACGCGAATACTGCGGCACCTGCCAGCGCTGCATGGATGTCTGCCCCACGCGCGCCATCGTCGGTCCCTACCAGTTGGATGCGCGCTTGTGCATCAGTTATCTTACGATTGAACTGAAAGGCCCGATCCCCGTTGAACTGCGATCGTTGGTTGGCGATCACGTCTTCGGTTGTGACGACTGCCTCGAAGTTTGTCCGTGGAACCGGTTCGCCCAACAATCACCGGTGCGCCAGTTCCAGCGTCGCGACACGCCGCCGTTGACGGAATACCTGTCGTGGGACGAAGCGAAGTTCCGCGAGTTTTTTCGGGGCACGCCCATCTTCCGCATCAAACGCCGCGGTTTTCTCCGCAATGTTTGCGTCGTTCTGGGGAATATCGGCGTCCAATCTGCGTTGCCCGCATTGGAGCGCGCGCGCCAGGATGTCGAGCCGATGGTGGTGGAACACGCAGCCTGGGCGATAGAGCAAATTCAGCGTCGCCAAAGGCCGAGGATAAACTTTGACACGACTCGAAGTTCGGTTTAAGTTTGCAGATGTTTTTCGTTCGTCTCGGAAGCCGTCGGGAGCTTGCTCTTGTTGTTATTCTCTTGGGAATCTGCACGCTTGCCGGTCGAAACACATTTGCCGACACCAACTTGGTGGATAACGGAACTTGGGTGATCGACGGCACTGATGATGTGGGGCCAAATCCCACGAATATTGCGCTGTCGGTAAACGGACACGCCACCAACTCGTTCTCCAAGCTGGTATTCTCTTACAATGTTGGCGGCACGGGCGTCGTGGCGGTATGCACGCTCACGGGCAGTGGTGCTATTCGTCTTTCCTTGCCGCCTCCGGGGGTGTTTGGGGGAACATTCTACATGACCAGTTACGAGGATTGCGATGAAGGGCTGATCCCCCCGATGTCGATTGTTGCGCTGGATATTGAAGCAAAAAAAGGGAAGAACGGGGAACTACGGCTTCAAGGGAAGATTTCCAATTTCACATCGATGGAAGCGAAGGATTTCCTGTTGGAGTTTTCCCCACCGCAGTCTGACTCCATGAGTGTTGACGTGAGTTACAGTCTGGTTGCCACGCGCGACATTTGCATCAGCCAAACCAACAGCGATGAGGCGGATACTTTTCACGTTGCGAGCATGGCGGCAAATTACCTGTCCACCAATGTTCAGGAAAATGATGAGGCGCGCTATCTGAGGGTTACACAGAAAGTCTGTTTCTTTTATGGCTGCGTCGTCACGAAAAAGTCATTTTGTTGGAGCCTGGTGGATACAAATGGCTTCCTCATCGATAATCCGAAGAAACTTGGCAGCACCACCTTGCATCTGGATCATACGCAGCCGTTGCCCCAGGATACCCCGTCCCTCAAAGTACAATTTCAGTCGCCTCGGGCTGGAAGCATAAAGCCTCAGGGCTTTACCAACGAATCAAGCGACCCGTCGGATCAAAACGTCAGCGTTTGGGGAAATTGGAACGCCGCGAAATCCGAGTATGGGAACAAGAAGAAAATCGAAAAATTCCGCTACACGCTGTCGGTAGTTCCGCCCCAGGCTTTTACTTGCGACAACTCGAACTAGGGCGCAGCCCACCGAGTGGTCCATTCTCAACGGTTTTCCTTCTCCCGCAATTTGTCGGCAAAGCGCTGGTTCATAAACTCGCGTTCGAATAACTCGCGCCGGGTTCGCTGCAAGGTGCGCCGGACCAGCAGCATGTCCCCGAGGGCCAGGATGATTGCTCCGAACGTGAGCAGCAAACACCACGTCCAATAGAGAACGAATTGGACGCCCTGCAACCGCTCATAAAGGACCGTCATGCCGAGCACGACCATCAGCGCGCAGCCTGTCAGTAACACGCCGCCACAAATGCGCAATATAATCTGGCCGCGAGAAAGCGGGAGCTTTTCAGGTTGTTGAGTGGCTGGCGCCATGCGCGCCTCAGATGATTAAACGATGACCTGTTCGGTCTGCGCGTCGAAGAAATGGCTTTTCCGCAAGTCGAACGCCATCTCGAGCTTCTGTCCCACGTCGGCCTTTTCATGAGGATTGACGCGGGCCACAAAACCATGGCTGCCGGTGTTGAGGTAGAGATAAATCTCCGCGCCCATCGGCTCCACGACCTCCACGGTGGCCGCCGCAGTCTGGTCGGGCTGGGTGAACGAAGCATATTGCTTGTTATTGATGTCCTCGGGTCGAGAACCGAATACGACGGTTTTGCCGACATGGCCGGTGAGCTTTTTTGCCAGCTCGTCATTGATCCGCATCGCGAAGCCCTTCGGGCCGCCAGCGACTGCTTGCTCGACAAACCACAAGGCGCCCGGCCGTTGCTCAATCGTTCCCTTGAAAAAATTCATGGGCGGCGAGCCGATGAAGCCCGCGACGAACATGTTCTTCGGATTGTCGTAAAGCGCGATGGGTTCCGCCACCTGCTGGATGAGGCCATCCTTCATCACCACGATACGATCGCCCATCGTCATCGCTTCGACCTGGTCATGCGTAACATAAATCATTGTGGAGTTGAGCCGATCGTGAAGCTTGGAAATCTCGGCGCGCATCTGGACGCGCATCTTGGCGTCGAGATTCGAGAGCGGCTCGTCGAAAAGAAAAGCCTTCGGTTTCCGCACGATGGCGCGGCCCACCGCGACGCGCTGGCGTTGGCCGCCCGAGAGGGCCTTTGGTTTGCGCTCGAGTTGTTCGTCGGTAATGCCAAGGATTTGCGCGGCCTCGCGCACCCGTTGGTCGATTTCCGTCTTGGGATACTTCCGCAGCATGAGACCGAACGCCATGTTTTTGTACACCGTCATGTGCGGGTAGAGTGCGTAATTTTGGAAGACCATGGCGATATCACGGTCTTTGGGCGGGACGTCATTGACGCGTTTGCCGTCGATGAAAATGTTGCCGCCAGTAATCTCCTCGAGGCCGGCCACCATGCGGAGCGTCGTCGACTTGCCGCAGCCCGAAGGACCGACAAGCACAACGAACTCTTGGTCGCCGATTTCAAGATTGGCGTTGTCGACCGCTTTGAATCCGCCGGGATAGGTTTTGCAAACGTTTTCGAGGAGAACTTTTGCCACAGTGAATACCTGTTTGTTGTACCGAAGCTCCGCAGTCTCTTTGTAACAGAGGTGTCTCACCCCTGTCAAACCCAACATTGCCATTCCGCCACGCCTTGGCGGGTGGTATACTCGCTGTCGTAATGAGTCGACTCGGAGAGTTGTTGTCGCAGTACCGGCGGTTATGGACGTATGTAAAGCCCTATCGCGGCCGACTGGTCGGCGGGGTTGTTTTCAGCATTCTCTACGGCCCGATCAACGTGGGCGTCTTATCGGTCGTCCGTCATCTCTGGGCGCGTATATTTGGGCAATCGGCGGGCAACCTGACGCTGTGGCAGGCGTTCGCGGTCGCGATGCTGCTGCCGGTAGCGATGATTGCGCGTGGTGCTTGCGATTTTCTCGGGACGTACCTGCTGAACTGGGTGGGGCTGCGCGCAGTAATGGATATGCGGGAGCGATTGTTCGAGCACCTCCAGGGCCTGTCGCTGGATTTCTATAGCGGCACCCAGACCGGGGAGTTGATTTCACGAGTCACGAATGACGTTGGCGCGGTGCAGCAGGCCATCTCCAATGTTGTCGAGGACATCGTCAAGCAGCCCGTGACATTGGTCTGCGTCCTGGGCTGGTTGCTTTACGCCGATTGGCGGCTGACGCTGGCGACGTTGGTGCTGTTTCCGATCTGTCTCGTGCCGATTATGGTTTATGGCCGCAAGACCCGCGTGGCCAGCCGCAAGACGCAGGAACACCAGGCCACGCTGGTCTCTGTCTTGCACGAAGCGATTGCGGGATTTCGCGTCGTTAAAGCGTTCGGCATGGAAGAGCGTGAGTCCCAGGATTTTCGTAATCTCACCAGCCGGGTGTTTCGCGAACGCATGAAAGTCATCCGTTCGCGCGCCATTTCGGGGCCGATTATCGAGATGGTCGTCGGGCATCGCCGCCGCACTGGTATTTATTTATGCCTTCGTTTCCCAAATGCAATCAAGCGAACTCGTCAGCTTTGCGCTTGGCTTGTTCATGCTCTACGATCCTGTCAAAAAAATCAGCCGCGTGAACCTCCAAATCCAGGAAAGCATGAGCGGGGCGGAACGCGTCTTTCAAATACTGGACACCCAACCCACGGTCGTTGAAGCGCCGCAGGCGATTGCCTTGCCGCGCCTTCGGCAGGCCATTCGCTACGAAAACGTCAGCTTCCGCTACGGTTCCAACGGCGCGGTGCTCGATGAAGTAAACCTTGAAATCCCCGCAGGCTCCATCATGGCCATTGTCGGCGCCAGCGGTGCGGGCAAGACCACTCTCTTCAATCTCATCCCGCGCTTCTACGATCCAACCGGAGGTTTGGTGACCATCGACGGACAGGACATTCGCCGCGGCACGTTCCAATCCTTGCGCGGCCAGATTGGGCTCGTGACCCAGGAAACATTCCTTTTCAACGACACCGTTGCTAATAACATCGCGTATGGGAAGATGGGCGCTTCACGCGAGGAGATTGTCGAAGCGGCGAAGCGCGCCCATGCCGACGAATTCATCGCGCAGATGCCAAATCAATATGACACTGTCATCGGGGAGTCGGGGATGAAATTGTCCGGCGGCCAGCGCCAGCGGCTGGCCATCGCGCGCGCGATTCTCAAGAATCCGCCGATTCTCCTGCTCGACGAGGCCACGAGTGCGCTCGATACCGAGAGTGAACGCGCTGTACAGGCGGCGCTCGACGACCTGATGTGGAGTGGGAAACAGAAGAAGGCGCATACGATGCTCGTCATCGCGCATCGTCTTTCAACCGTTCAGCACGCCGATTGCATCATCGTGCTCGACAAAGGGTGCATCGTGGAGAAGGGGACACACGATCAGCTTCTGACGCTGGGTCAGGTTTACAAACGTCTCTACGAGATGCAGTTTAGCGTATGATTGGCTGGCTGCTGCGAGTCCTGGTTTCGCTCATCGGCAGCACGGTGCGCTGGCGCATCGATGACGCGCCGGGGTTGCTGGCGCGGACGCCGGACCGCTCGTGCATTTTCGTGTTTTGGCACAACCGTATTTTTCTGATGCCCTATCTCTTCCGCAAATACTGGCACACACGACGCCGTGACCGCGTCGTTGTGCTCGTCAGCGCCAGTAAGGATGGTGAGAAACTGACGCGCGTGCTCAGCAAGTTCAACCTGATTTGCGTACGCGGTTCGAGCAGCCGCCGCGGGAAGGAAGCGTTACGCGAGTTGACGCATCTGGTCGACGAAGGTTATGACGCTGGCATCACCCCGGATGGCCCTCGTGGCCCGAAATATCATTGTCACGACGGCGCCATCAGCCTGGCGCAACTCACCCAGGCGCCGATCATCCCGGTTTCCTACGATCTGGGGCACAAAATCACGGTGAATAGTTGGGACGGCTTCATGATTCCGTTGCCGTTTACTCACGCAACACTTCGCATCGGGTCACCAATGATCGTGCCCGTCGGTGCGGGAGACAGGCAGCGCGAGCAAAAAAGACTTGAACTCGAAAACATCTTGAAGTCTTTGTCGGCCAGTCCAGAGTGAGGCGGCGCAGCTTTTGAAAGAAAGGAACAGATGAGCAAGACAAATAAACCCTTGGTCGGGATTCTCATGGGCAGCGACTCGGATTGGCCCGCGATGAAACTGGCGGCGGACGCCTGTGCGGAATTTGGCATCGGGGCCGAGGCGCAGGTGATGTCGGCGCATCGGACGCCGGACGATGTCGCCGAATACGCACGCACAGCACATACGCGGGGACTGCGCGTGCTCATTGCGGGCGCAGGCGGCGCGGCGCATCTCGCGGGGGTCGTGGCCGCGCAAACGCCGTTACCGGTGATCGGCGTGCCGATCGAATCGAAATCCCTGAAGGGACTCGATTCTCTGTTATCCATGGTGCAGATGCCCGCCGGCGTGCCCGTGGCGACCGTGGCCATCGGTGCGGCGCGCAACGCGGGATTGCTGGCCGTGCAGATTCTGGCCGTGAGCGATGGAAAACTGCAGGCGAAATATTTGGAATTCAAGCGGCGGCTCGCCGACGAATCGCGGGCGAAAAACGTCACACTCCGACGGTGAATATTTTTCTTTCTCCGCTATGCCAGATATTTGCTGGGCTCCACCGCAAGGATATTTTTTGAACGAAACCCCGGGCACGGTGTCGAATCTTAATAGCAGGCTATGGGTGCCCGTAAGCAATCCACGATGGTAGCTGCGCTTCTCCTAGCCTCAACCTGGCCTCACCCAGGACACTACCATCCAGCTCGCGGGCACCCGCCAATTCCCCCGCCTCCCCGCGCTCCCGGTAAATCCGATAGCTCTCCATCACATCGGTGACATAATCCCGCACGCTCGGAAACGTAATCCCCCCCACAAACTCCCCCACCGTCACCTCACGCCCCCGCGGCAGCCACCGCACCACATTCGCCAACCCCGCATTATACTCCGCCAACCCCAACGCCACCCGCAACTCCGCCCCCCGCTCCGGCCACCGCCCCATCGCCCGCCCCAGATACCACGTCCCCGCCTCCACATTCACCCGCGCATCCCACAACAAACTCCGCCCATAATCCCGCCGCCCCACCGCCCGCGCCCACTGCGCCCCCGCCCCCTCCGTCACCTGCATCAACCCAATCTCCCCGCGGCTCCCATACACCCACGGATCAAACTTACTCTCCCGCCGCACCACCGCCTTCACCAAACACGGATCCACCCCATACTTCCCCGCCACCTCCCCGATCAATTTATCAAACCGCCGCTCCCGATACTCCCACCGCCACCACACAAACCCCGCCGACCCCACCGCCCCCACCACCAAAACGAGGCTGACCCAATTCCCGATCCTCTCGAATCCCGACGATTTCCTCTTTCTGCGTTTCCCCGACATATCCCACGACTATACCGCACCCCCTCTCAATTGGTCGCCCCTCAATTGTTATACCGCAGTGCCCAAAGGCTTTGGTGGCGCAAGCGTCCCTGCTTGCGGCTGTTTTCCTGTAGCAGCCCCCGCTTTCAACGTCATTGGTAGGGACGGCTCTCCGAGCCGTCCGTCCTCCCCGTAGAATGGGCGTCCCGCCCGTTCTCCTGCCGCCCGCCGTCACACGCCGCCTTCTCCAATCTTAAATCCCAAATCCTAAATCCAAAATTGCCCCGCCGTCCTCCCCGTTGAACAGGCGTCCCGCCTGTTGCCCCCACCCGTCCTCCTCGCCAACCCCGAACCGCGAACCGTGAACCGAGAACCCGCTTGCCGTCCCCTCCGCCAAAACCGCGAACCCCGAACCGCGAACCGTGAACCGCCCGAACATGCGGACAAATCCACCTCATAAGCATGCTCTTAGTCTTAGGGCGTTGTGAACATTTGCCAGCGTCAGCTTGACACAGACGAATGAGAAACCTATATTTCAGTCATGGGGCGCGCACTAGAACGGAATCGCAAGACCGCTGGAAAGCGACGAAAGCCGCATCTCCATCGCAAAATTTCATTTTCATCCGGATTTGGCGGTCGCAAAGATTTGGTGCTAAAACTTGACGACCACCTTACGCGAAATAAGGGCATCACAATTCTGGTGGATGACGCCATGTTCCAGCGCACTCTGCAGCAACCGCCCGTCGCAGGCACTCGCAGCCGTTCCGTTTACCGGCAGGCCGCTAAAAAGGTCCTGGCCGGGCAGGATATAAAAGTAGTCCGCGCCTCAAAGCCGACCACTGTTCCTGCCTGAGTATGGCTGCCGGCAAATACGATAAGTGCGTATTTGTTAATTGCCCGTTTGATGAACATTACACACCCATTTTTAATGCGATCATCTTTGCCATTTTCGACTGCGGCTTTGTGCCCCGCTGCGCTTTGGAAGAACAGGACGCCGGTGAGGTTCGTGCCAGGAAACTGCAGCGAATTATCCAGGATTGCCGGCTCGGACTACATGACATTTCGCGAATAGAACTTGATCGCGGTACCCGGCTTCCTCGGTTCAACATGCCGTACGAACTCGGAGTTTTTCTCGGCGCAAAATGCTATGGCGCCGGTAAACAGGGACGCAAAATCTGCATGATCCTCGAGCGAAAACGCTTTAGTTATCAAAAATACATCTCGGATATTGCCGGCCAGGATATTAAAGCGCATGGCAACGACTCAAAAGAAGCAGTCGCCATCGTCAGGAATTGGTTGAGTACGACACGGGGGAAGGGTGCGATTTCTGGTCCGAGCAAAATCTGGGACCGGTATTGTGCCTTCACAAAAAATCTTCCTCAAATGGCACGGTCCGCCGACCTCAGGATGAAAGAATTGACCTACGCGGACCGGGTTGAGTTTATTTCCGCTTGGTTACAAGGTGCAGTCAAACAGGCTCAAAAAGCTTCACGTGGAAAGAATACCCTACGCCCACGCCGTCGTCCCTGAACTGGCGAAATAGAGCCCGTCCTGAGCTTGACCGAAGGGACCGCTGCCCTCCCCGCCAAAACCGCCAACCCCGAACCCCGAACCTCCAACCCCGAACCGCCCCCAACAAACCGAAAAAAGAAGTGGAAAATTTATCGATTTACGATATAATGGGGTTAAACAGAGGACATGATCAATGAGGAAATCGACCAGTCGGATTACGCGGTTGCCGGCGGAGGTGCGGGAGGAGATCAATCGGAAGTTGGACCAGGGATGGGCGTATCGGTCGATTCGGAAATGGTTGTTCGAGCAGGTGGCGGAGTGTGATGTGCCGGCGTTGGAGCTGGTGAAGGGGGATTCGCTTTCGTTGGCGTGGGTGCGGGCGGCGAAGAGCCCGGAGCACGCGTGGCATCATTGTGAATTGGCGTTGGGGAATTGGTTTCGGGTGCATCATCCGCAGTGGTTGCGGGAACAGGTGCAGCGGGATGATTCGATGCGGGTGGTGAGGCGGGCGGATTTGTTGACGAAAGAAGCCGCCCAGGTCGGCGGGATACGCCCGCCGGACGGGGCATCCCGCCCCACAACGACTCTTGGGGCCCAGGCGATCGAGGGCGGGAATGTGATGATGCGGTCGGTATTGGTCGATGCGATCAGTACGATTCGGGGTGGGAGCAATCATCCGCGGGACATTGCGCAGTTGGCGAATGCGTGGGCGCGGCTGAACCAGACGAACGTGGAGGTGGAGAAGTTGCAGTTGAGGACGCAGGATGCGCATAACGTTGCGTTGGATGAGATCGGGAAGGACATTCGCGACATTCCTGAGGCGCGGGAGTTGTTCAGCAAGCTGCTCGCGGTGTTGAAGCGAGAGGAGGAGGTGCGGAAGAACTGATTTTTGATTTTAGATTGGCTATCGCCTGCCGGAGGAAAGATTGCGTGGTATGGCCGCGCCTGGTGTAGCCGCGCATCTGTGAGGCGCGTTTGCTCAGCAGCGGCTCACAGAGCCGTGGCTAAAGCCCCGGAAGGAAACCCCGCATGAGGACCGTCCCCGCAGCTTGGTCAGCTTTGGAAACCGCGCGCGAGCGGCAGGTGAAATAATTCGTTGACGGGAGCGCGAAAAACCCACAATAATGACGCTGTTGTTTTGGACCTGTTTGTGCTAATTTTGCTTGTATGAGTTCGCCTTTGACCCATCGTAAAGCCACCCAGGCTCTGAATTTTATGGCCCGACAATCTGGTGGCCGTATTAGTCGGTTAAAAGCGCTAAAGCTACTTTTCTTTGCTGACCGATACCATCTGCGTAAATATGGACGGACGGTTAGCGGATGTACCTATTATGCAATGACTCATGGCCCAGTGGCGTCCGAAGCGAAGAGCATTGCAGAAGACGATGACCGTTTGCCTTCACCCGCGCGAACCTACGGCCGGCGATTTCTCCGCAAGCGCGATTTCGATTATGCCTCGGTTGTCAACGTGGATAAATCTGTCCTGTCAGTCAGCGACCTCGAGGCGTTGGACTTTTCCTGGAAGAATTTCGGGCGATTTAACAAGTATCAACTTCGTGATATCACGCACCACTACCCCGAGTGGAAGCGCCACGAAGGTGCATTGGGGCATCCGACAAAACGCCGCGTGCCAATGGATTGTGCTGACTTTTTCGATGAGCCCGACGCGGGCTATATTCCCTGCCACGCTCTCAGCGAAGAAGAACGCAAAGCTGCGCGAGAATTGTTCCTTCAACGTCAGGCCTTCGACAAACGCTGGAGCTGATCCTTGGCAGGTGCCGGCATCGATGTCAAACTCCGGCTGAGTCTCCGCGAAGGAAGTATCTATTATTTTACAGATCGCTCACTCACCTCGACGGAGCCGCACTACTTCATCGTCATCAATTCGGCCCCGCTCACCCAGTGCGTGCTCCTGCTCTGCGTAGTGACCTCCCAGGTCGCGAACGTAAAACTCCGGCGCAAGACCTGCCCAGAGACTCTCGTCGAGCTCTCGCCGACCCTGTTTGATGTCCTGAACAAATCATCCATTGTAGATTGTAACGACTTGAAGCAGGTCTCTCTGATCGAGTTCAACACCCGATTCGTGCGCAAGGAAATCCGCTATTTCGACAAGGACTTGCCCGCTGCATTGCGCAGAGCGCTTCGCAAGGCCATCCACGCCAGCAACATTGTCTCGCCGGAGCTGAAGGCTCTTGTTAATAGGCCATAATCGGGGCGGCCCCGATAAACACTCTACCACGGCAAGCTTGTCGAAGAGGCGCCGACTGACTACACTGCGCGCAAATGCCGACGCTGAATTGGATCGGGAAAGAGGCGGTGGTGAACCACCACCTCAAGGTGCCCTTCCATCTCCTCAAGGACGTGCCCGATCTCTCCGTTGGCGATCCGGGCAGTGGCAATCTCATTGTGCAGGGGGACAATCTCGTCGCGCTCAAGGCGCTGCTGCCGTACTACGCCGGGCAGGTCAAGTGCATCTATATCGATCCGCCGTACAATACCGGCAACGAAGGCTGGGTTTACAACGATAACGTCAATAGCCCTCTCATTCAACAATGGCTCAATAAAACCGTCGGAGACGAAGCCTCCGACCTCTCCCGCCACGACAAATGGCTCTGCATGATGTATCCAAGATTACAGTTGCTTTGGAAGTTTCTAAGGAATGACGGTTCAATTTGGATTTCGATGGATGACTCGGAGATCTCCAACCTGCGCTTTCTTTGTGAAGAGATTTTCGGTCGCGACAAATTCGTTGCCAGCAATGTCTGGCAGAAGCGGTACTCGCGCGAAAACCGTGAAGCGATTGGCGACGTTCACGAGTACGCGCTTGTCTATGCAAAGAATCCGGAGTTATTCAAGGTAGCGCGCAATCGCGTACCGATAGACGAAGCACAAGCCAAGATTTACAAAAATCCCAAAAACGATCCTCAGGGGCGGTGGCGTGGCATTCCCATGACCGCGCAAGGTTGGCGGCCTAATCAGATGTATGAGATCATCTCGCCCGCAGGTATCAAACACGAGCCACCAGAAGGTCGTTGTTGGAGCATGGTTGAAAGTGAGTTCAAGAAACTCCTAGCCGACGGACGAATCTACTTTGGCAAGGACGGCAAATCGCAGCCGAGCGTCATTCGCTACCTTTCGGAAGTTGATGGCTTCGTCCCGTGGACTTGGTGGCCGCATGACGAAGTAGGCCACACCGATGAGTCACGCAAAGAGATTCAAACAATACTGGGCACGCAGACAGCATTCGAAACACCGAAACCTGTTCGTCTTCTTGAGCGAGTCCTTCAAATCGCCACCAATCCCGGTGACTTGGTTCTCGATTCGTTTGCAGGCTCGGGCACGACCGGTCATGCGGTATTGAAGCTCAACAAAGAAGTCGCAGCAGACCGTCGCTTCATCCTCGTGGAGATTGAAGCGAAAATTGCACGTGAAGTTACAGCCGAACGCGTCCGCCGTGTCATCAAAGGTTACGGTGAGACGCCGGGCCTGGGCGGCGGGTTCCGGTACTGCGAGCTTGGCGAGCCGGTTTTCGACGCGCAACGGAAGATCAACCCGAAGGTGCGGTTTGGAGATCTGGCGCGGCATGTCTATTTCGTGGAAACCGGCGAGCCCTTGCCAAACGGCAAGCCAGCAAAATCGGCGTTGTTGCACATCTGTCGCGGCATTGGGATTTATTTGCTCTTCAATGGCATCCTCGGCGATAAGAAGGTTGACGGCGGCAACATACTGACGCGCCCGGTGCTGGCGAAACTCCCGAAATATGACGGACCAAAAGTGATTTATGCGGCAGGTTGCCGGCTTGGTGAGGCGAGCTTGCGGGCCGAGGGAATCACGTTTCGCCAGACGCCGTACGAGATCAAAATGTCATGAGGCCGAAGAAAACAGTCGAGACGCTGATTCTGACGGTGCGCGGACACAAGGTCATTCTGGATGCCGATTTGGCGGAGTTGTACGGTGTGGCGACGAAGCGTTTCAATGAAGCGTTCAAACGCAATCGGCAGCGATTTCCCGATGATTTCGCATTTCAATTAACGGCAAAAGAGTTTGAGACATTGCGCACACCGAACTCATCGCAGATCGCGATAAGTTCCGGCGACGAACGGGCCCAACCGAACTGGCCGCAATTTGCGACCAGTTCCCGCAAGCACCGCGGCGCGGCCTATCGTCCATGGGCCTTCACCGAACACGGCGCGCTTCAAGCGGCGAACATTCTTCGGAGCCAGCGGGCGGTGGAAATGAGCCTGTATGTCATCCGCGCGTTTGTGAAAATGCGGGAAGAACTGGCGGTGAACCGGGAGATTCTCAAGCGATTGACGGAAATCGACAAGACGCTGCTGCAGCATGATTCCGCCTTGCGGGACGTTGTACCGGAAGCTGTTGCCGCTTCTCGAACCGCCGCCAGTTCCTCCGCAGCGGCGCATCGGTTTCAAACAGGATGACGCATCATGAACGTCTCGCTCAAACCCTACCAACAACGCGTCCTCGATTCGTTGCGCGATTTCTTGCGTGAGTGCGTCCGCACGAAGAATCCGAGCGGCGCGTTTGCGACAGTCACGCAGCGGCTTTTCGGGACCGCCCAACCCTACTTCCCGGTTCAAATACCAGAACTGAGCGGCTTGCCATATGTTTGCTTGCGGGTGCCAACGGGCGGCGGCAAGACGCTCCTGGCATGCCACGCCGCCGGTATCGCGCAAAGTGATTTCGTCCAAGCCGACCGGTCAGTTGTGCTATGGCTCGTGCCCAGTAACACCATCCTGGACCAAACGGCTCGGGCGCTGTCAGACAACCGGCATCCCTACCGGCGCGCCCTGGAAATGGGCGTTGGCGGGACCGTCGAAGTACTGGCGATTGACGAGGCCCTGCGTATGTCCCGCGCGACGGTGGACGGCCAGACCGTCGTCATCGTGGCGACAATCCAGAGTTTCCGGGTCGAGGACACAACCGGACGCAAGGTGTACGAAGATAACGGGTATTTGCAGGCGCACTTTGACGGCTGGCCGGAGCATCTACTAGCCGGTCTTGAACGCGGCCCCGACGGCAAACCGGTGCGCTCATTGGTCAATGCGCTGCGCTTGCGCCGTCCCATCGTAATTGTGGACGAAGCGCATAACGCGCGGACGGAACTTTCGTTTGCGACGCTCGGCAAAGTCCTGCCGTCTTGCATTATTGAATTCACGGCGACGCCCGCATTGGAACACAAGCCGTCGGTGGGGCGGTTCCCGTCCAATGTGCTCCACCGCACATCAGCAGCGGAATTAAAAGCGGCGGCGATGATCAAGTTGCCGTTGCGCGTCATCAACCGTGCTTCCAGCCAGAAGGAGGAGTTGCTGGCGGAAGCGGTGATATTACGGAGCGATCTCGAGAAAGTCGCGCTTACCGAGGGCCAGGCGACCGGCGAGTACATCCGTCCCATTTTGTTGATCCAAGCGGAACGCATTAGCGACACCGAGCCGTTGCGCGACCGAATGGTGAAGGAGTTGCGGTTGAGCGCGGATGAGATCAAGATTTCCACCGGCAGTCTTGACGAATTGAAGGACATCAAGGACATCGCCGCGCCGAACTGTCCGGTTCGCCACATCATCACCGTGCAGAAGCTCGCGGAGGGCTGGGATTGTCCATTTGCCTATGCGCTGTGCACCTTGAAGGAGACACGGTCGGCCACAGCGATCGAGCAAATCGTGGGACGCGTGCTGCGGCTGCCGAATGTCGAGTTCAAGCGGCATGCCGAGTTGAATTGCGCGTATATTTTTTCGTGCTCGGATTCCCTGCCAACCGTGTTGGGCGAATTTCAGCACGCCCTGGAATTGAATGGTTTCACACCAGCGGAGGCGGAGCAGATTATCATTCCGGCGTCTTCGCCGAATCTGCCCCTTGGTGTCCAACCGAGATCAGTGACCGTCGATCCGTCGAAGGATTTTGACACGACGCTTGTGAAAGCAAATGCGCCTGAGTTGATCGGCAAGGTAGCATTCGATACCGAGACTGGGACGATCCGGGTGCTGGCGCCCCTGACGGACGACGAAGAAAAAGCGTTGTACGCTTGCTTGCGAACCGATGAGGCCCGTAAGAAAGCTGCCTCGGTTGTGCGCGAGGTCGCGAAAGCAGCGGAGACATTCGGCGCAAGCAAACCAAAAGCGGCGACCGGTTATGAGAAGCAGGTAAGTTTTATCGTTCCCCTGCTCGCTCTCCGGCAGAACGATCTGCTTTGGGAGTTTGACAAGACGGACCTGCTGGAACGGGAGTGGAAGCTTTCCGAGAAAGACGCAACCATCAGCGAAACCCTGTATTCAAGCAAGCGGCCCACGGGCGATCTGGCGGAAATCGACGTGGAGGCCACTGGCAGGGTTAAAGTGCAGCAGGTCCACGAAGCCCGACCCGAAGATTTCGTTGGTAAATTACATCAACAGGTTTGGGCCATCGCGAGCGAGCAGAACTGGACAGCCGAAGACCTGATTCAATGGCTGGACCAGCACGTCGAGCACCGCGACATTCCCGCCAACGAATCGGCGGAGTTTCTCCGCAAGGTAATACAGGGGTTATTGAGCAGCCGGGGTTTTGCGGACATTGGCGCGCTCGTATTGGATCGGCACCGGTTGCGCGATGCCGTCGCGCATAAAATTGACGAGCACCGTCGGACGGAACACACCCAGGCATTCCACGACCTACTTTCGTCCGCGTCGGGCCTGGTGGTGTCGCCTGAGAAAGCAGTTGATTTCTCAAAAATCATCTACGACCCAAGTTGGTGGTACGACGGTGCGTTTCAATTCCAAAAGCATTACTTCGGCAAAGTTGGTGAGTTGAAATCGGGTGGTGAAGAGTATGAGTGCGCGATGTTCCTCGACGGCTTGGACGACGTGAAGTACTGGGTCAGGAATCTGGCCAAGCGCCCCACGGCATTTTCTCTGCAAACTTCCACGGATCGCTTTTACCCAGACTTTGTTTGCTTGCTGAAAGACGGGCGGGTATTGGTCGTGGAGTACAAGGGCAAGGATCGCTGGGATGGCATCGACGCGACAGAGAAACGCGCGATTGGCGCGGTTTGGGAGGGGCGAAGCCGAGGTAAGTGCCTCTTTTTAATGCCTGAGGGCAAAGACTTTCAAAGCATATCGAAGAAAATAGCGGGGCAAAGCGCGGTGGATTCGGCTGCAAAAGAGGCTACATTAGATACAAGAAGTATGCCCGGCATTGGCAAAAACATTGAGGTTTGTGGCGGCGTGGCCAGAATCGCTGGAACTCGGATTCCGGTTTGGGTCTTGGTGCAGGCGCGACGACTGCACATGGACGATGCGGAGATTCTCAGGAATTATCCGAGTCTTAGCGCCAAAGAATTGGAGCAAGCCTGGGAATACGCTGAAACACATCAGGCCGAGATTGATGAGGATGTCCGATCCAACGAGAACGCCTGATGACGCGATTTTATTCGAACGAGAATTTTCCCCAAGGAACAGTTGAGGCGCTCAGGCAACTGGGACACGATGTTTTGACATCGCATGACGCGGGCAAGTCCCGACAGGCTATCCCCGACGAAGACGTCCTCGGATTTGCCACGACTGAAAATCGAGTGCTTTTGACACTTAACAGAAAAGACTTTATCCATCTTCACAAGAACGTCCAGGGCTCCCATCCTGGAATAATTGTTTGCACTCAAGATGCGGATTACCTTGGTCAAGCCCAACGAATCGATGCCGCGACTGCCGAACATGCAATTCTCGACGGGAAATTGATACGAGTGAATCGACCGAACCGAGCCTAGCGGCGATTATCAGTCGTCTTCTGTACTTGTAAGGTAGAATTGTCCGCATCGTCAGCCGGGAGGCGGTTCGCAGTTCTGGATTTTGGCGGCGAACGGCGGCACGCGGGCCGCGTGCCCTACAATTCGGCGCAGGCGCGGTGCCCGTTCCTTGGCCCCTTGGCTACTTGGCTACTGTTTCCCCGCCCGCGCCGTCCTCCCCCATCCCTCCCGCCAAAACCGAGAACCGTCAACCGCAAACTGCGACCCAGCGGAACTCGCCCCCCGCGTTAATAAAAACAGGAAGAAGGGTCAGTCCCGCATAATCGCATATTTCCAAACAAACCTTGCCGCCCCGACTCGTCCGCAATAGCATGAACTGCACTGGCTGCGCTACCCGCCGCGATGTAGTCGTCGCGGCAACCGAGCCATCCCACTGCGACGCCCGATTCCTTACCCGCGCTCTTCGCTCGAGTAGATGACCACCCCTTCACGGGCGATCTTCTCCTTGAGCCGCGGATTGGTTGCCTGCTCGGGACGCACCACGTCGAGTTCGTAAATAAGCGGAGCATTTTCCACCGCTTGGCAGATGTCCGCCCATTCCGCCGTCGTCGCGTTCGGCGCGGAGATGGCCAGGTCCAGATCGGAAGCCCGGCGCGCCGTGTCCGTCGCGCGCGAGCCGAACACCTTCACCTCGCGCACCGCCGGAAAACGGCGGAAAGTTGTCCGCAACGCCTCAAGCTCCTTGGCGCGCAGCTTCATTCGCCTACTCCCACGCCAGCCCCTGAATCCGTTCCGCCATGCGCCGCAACAACGGCGCATAATCCTGCGCGATATGCTGATAGATCCGCTGCGCCAGTGCTTCGTCATACGCATGACTGGTCAGGTTCCGATCGTCCAGCATTTGCAGCCACACGTCCGCCTCTTCGGGCGACTGGATCAGGCCCTCGGAAAAGGATTTCTTCAACGTCGCCCGCGGGCTCCCACACTCCAGACCCCGATGTTCAAGGTAAAGCTGCAGAGCCTTCCATGTGAGTTCAAAAGTGAACTCAAACCGTTGAATCACCGCGTCCCGAACGATGGAACTTTCCGCTTGCGTCACCGCCTCTTGCAACCGCGCCACCGCGTTCTGCACCTCAGCCCGACGCTCCGCGAATCGCTGTTGGCTCATGGGTTCACAACCCCTAATTTTCTCTCCAGCATCCCCCGAACAGTACCCCGTCACACCCCTACCAGCAAGCTATTGTAGGCCGTATGCCCCCCACATGTCGCCAGCTTGTCCGCCAGAGCACGATGTGCAACGGCGGACTTGTCTCGCTACAGCACAACGCGCGACGGCGGAAGCCGTCCGATAAATGCACCTCTTCTGCCGTCCTACCGCCATCCCGCAGCCAATCCGCCAATCCAAAATCCTAAATCCAAAATCGGCAATTCGCCTACTGGTTACTGCCTCCCGCCAACCCGCGAACCATCCAGCCCATCAGGCGCATCAAAGACGAGTGATGGAACAAAGCTGTGCTTACTGTCTAAAGGAGATTCAACATGTTAAAACTGAGCGACGACGGCCTGGACCTGATCTTTCGTGATGCACGGACCCACAGCAACTGGCTTGACCAGCCTGTTGACGACGCGCTGCTTGCCCAGGTCTACGACCTCGCCAAGATGGGGCCCACTTCCGCCAACATGTGCCCGATGCGGCTGATATTCGTCAAATCGAAGGCGGCGAAGGAGAAGCTAAAACCCGCCCTGTCACCACCCAACGTGGACAAAACCATGGCCGCGCCCATCACGGCCATCATCGGCATGGACATCCACTTCTATGAGAAACTGCCCATGCTGTTTCCGCATGTGGACGCCAAGGCCTGGTTCAAGGATTTGCCCGAGAACGTGCTGGAATACATCGCCCTGCGCAATGGCTCCCTGCAAGGCGCCTACTTCATGCTGGCGGCCCGTTCGCTCGGCTTGGATTGCGGGCCCATGTCCGGCTTCGATAACGCGAAGGTCGACGCCGCGTTCTTCGCAGGAACGACCGTCAAATCAAACTTCCTCTGCAACCTCGGTCACGGCGACCCAACCAAGCTCCATCCCCGCGGCCCCCGTCTCAGCTTTGCAGAAGCCTGCCAGATCGCCTGATTCGAAAATCTGTCACCGTCAACAGCTTCCGTTCAACATCCGTCTCAATCACAATCATATTCTAATAAGCCTTTGGTGGCACAGGCGTCCCTGCCTGTGAGCGTCGTCCCCGCCGCGCCGGCCGCGCCGCCTCGTTGGTAGGAGCGGCTCGGAGCTTGCCCTGAGTCGGACCGAAGGGACTTTCGCCGTCCGCCCTTTGTCATCCCGAACCTGTCGAGGGATCTCTGTCGTCTTCTGGTCGCCCGACGCCGCCTCTCCCGTCCACTTTCCGCTCTCCGCTTTCAATTCCCCAACACCCTCATCGCTTCCTCCATCGTCTCAACCGTCACGATAGCGACATCAGGCCGGTAATGAAACATAGACATCACTCCAAACCCAATATCCTTCTTCGGATCAGGAACGATTCTCACCACCGTCGACACGCCCCGGCAATCAATCAAATCCATCGCCTGATCAATCAACGGCGCACACGCCACATCCATCGACTCCAACCCGCCGAGATCGGTCAACAATCGGAACCCAGGCTCCAACCGCGCCAACCCGTCCTCAATTTGCTTCAAGGCCGGCCCAAACTCCCCCGGCATCACCTGCCCGCAATACGTCACCGTCAACAAATTCCGCTCAACATCCGTCTCAATCACAATCATATTCTAAAAAGCCTTTTGGTGGCGCAGGCGTCCCTGCCTGTGACCATGGATCTTCACTGCCCTGCATGCTTTTGGTATGGCGGGCTGGCCGGCCCGCCTTCATCACGCCGCAAATTATACCCCAAGCATCACAATTTGTAATAAACGAAATTGTAAGGCAAGCGCCCCGCTCGCCGCTCTCTTCTCAAATCTCCAATCCTCAAATCCAAAATCTAAAATCGCCCCTTCCTCTCCGCCCCTCGGCTACTCGGTTACTGGCTGCTGTTTCCCCGCCCGCGCCGTCCTCCCCCCATCCCTTCCGCCAAAACCGAGAACCTAGAACCATGAACCCCGAACCCATCCCCGCTTCCCACTTTCCGCTTCCCTCTTTCTCCTGTCATCCTCCCACCGTGCTCTCCGTCGCAACCCATGCGCCAGAATCGTCGATCGACTTCTCGCACCTCGACCGCGAATTCGACTACCGCATCCCGTCGCGTCTCGCCGGCGCGGTGCAAATCGGCTCGCGCGTCGCGGTCCCGTTCGGCAAAACCACCGCGCAAGGCTACGTCGTCGGCCTCGCCGACAACTCGCAGTACCCGCATCTGAAGGAAATCGGGGACGTCATCGGCAAGAAGCCGCTGCTCGGCGACAAGGTCCTCGAACTCACCCGCTGGATGGGCAAATACTACTGTTGCCCCGTCGAATTGTGCGTGAAATGCGCGCTGCCCGAAGTGGTCCGCAAGGGCAAGATCAGTTGGAAGGAACGCCAATACGCCAAACCCGGCAAGATTTCCGCCGAAGAACTGGTAAAGCTCAAGAAGCGCGCCCCAAAACAGGCGCGGGCGCTGGAGATTCTGCAAAAATCGCCCGGCATGTTCCTCTTCAAGTTGCTCAAACTCGCCGACACCGACAGCGCCACCGTCAAGAAACTCGCCGAGAAAGGCTACATCCAACTCAGCGAGCAGATCGACGACCGCGACCCGTTCAGCGGCGAAGTATTTCTACCCTCGGAGGCCTTGGTGCTGATACCCGACCAGCAGCACGCCCTGGAACTCTGCAATGCCGCCATCGACGCCGCCGCAATGGCCAGGGCGGGAGCGGTCGGAGCTTGCCTAGTCGACCGAAGGGACTGTTCGCCGTCCTCGGTCCACGACGCCCCCAAACCCGTCCTCATCCACGGCGTGACCGGCAGCGGCAAAACGGAAATCTATCTGCAAGCCATCGAACACGCGCTCCATCAGGGCAAGGACTCCATCGTGCTCGTGCCGGAAATCGCGCTCACCCCGCAAACCGTCGAGCGGTTCCGCGCGCGCTTCCAAAACCAGGAAGTCACCGTCTTGCACAGCAACCTCAGCGCGGGCGAACGCCACGACCAGTGGCACAAAATTCGCGACGGCCTGTCCCATATCGTCATCGGCCCGCGCTCCGCCGTCTTCGCGCCCGTGCAGGCGCTCGGTCTCATCGTCGTCGACGAGGAACACGAGACCAGCTACAAGCAGGAGGAAGCGCCGCGCTACAATGCGCGCGACGTCGCCGTCATGCGCGGCAAGATCGAACGCGCCGCCGTCGTCCTCGGCTCCGCCACCCCCGCGCTCGAATCCTTCTACAACGCCCGGCGCGGTCGCTACACGCTGACTTCCCTGCCTATCCGCGTGGACAACCGCAAGATGCCGCTCATGCGTATCATCGACATGCGCCAGGAAGTCATCCGCCAAAAAGGTCTCTTTGTCCTCTCGCGCAAATTGCGCGACGCGATCCAGGCGCGGCTCGACCGCAACGAGCAGGTCATCCTGTTCCTTAACCGCCGCGGCTACGCGACCCATATGTTCTGCCCGAAATGCGGTTACGTGGCGAAATGTCCGAACTGCAGCGTCTCGCTCACCTACCACCGCAAGGCCGCGCAGTTGTTGTGTCACCTCTGCGGCTTTGTCGGCCCCGTGCCGAAAAACTGTCCCGAGTGCCGCGATCCCGCAATCCGCTATGGCGGCATGGGCACGGAGAAAGTCGAGTCGGCGATCCAAAAAACGTTCCCCAAGGCCCGCGTGCAGCGCATGGATTCCGACATGATGACGCGCAAGTCGCTCTATCGCGAAATCCTCGGTGACTTCCGCGTCGGCAAGATCGATATCCTCGTCGGCACGCAGATGATCGCGAAAGGATTGCACTTCCCCAACGTGACGCTTGTCGGCATCATTTACGCCGACATGGCACTGCACATGCCCGATTTCCGCGCGGCGGAACGCACCTTTCAACTGCTCGTGCAGGTCGCCGGCCGCGCCGGCCGCGGTGATGTCGAGGGCGAAGTCGTCGTGCAAAGTTTCACGCCGTTTCATTCCGCCATCCAATACGCGCGGCAGCACGATTTCCTCGGGTTCTACGAACAGGAGATCGAATTTCGCCAGGAACTGCAATACCCCCCCGCCACGCGGATGGTTTGCGTTACCGTCCGCAGTCGCAGCGAAGATAAGGCCCGGTTTGTCGCGGAAAACTTGGCCAAAGGATTTGAAAAACAGACCGCCCACCTCAAGGTCCTGATGGGCGGTGCCACGCCCGCGCCGCTCGCGAAAGTGCAGAACCAGTACCGCTACCAAATCGTCATGCGCAGCGCCCAAATTCTGCCGCTCGTCGAAGCCGTCGGCAAGGTCATGACGGCGACGAAGATGCCGAATGACGTTAGTAGCACCATCGACGTCGATCCGCTTTCGTTGCTATGAATCCGCGACCGATTATCGTGGTGTTCGTCGTGGCGTTGCTCGTGCGACTGGGTGTCGTGTTGCTGCTGTTGCCACAATTGCTGCCGGACCAAAACCCGGATTTCTACCGTGAACTTGGGCGAAACGTGGCCGCAGGAAAGGGCTTTGTCGCTACCGCACCGGATGGACGCGAGCTGCCGAACATCAACCGGCCGCCGGGCTATCCGTTGTTCCTGGCGGGATTGATGAAGATCGCCGGCGACCGCCTCGGTGTGCTGCTGGTCGCCAACTGCGTGCTGGCCGCCGTCAGCTGCGCATTAACAGTGGTCCTGGCCTCGCACTGGTTGAAATCGGGGGCCGCGATGGTCGCCGGGCTGTTGACAGCCGTGGAACCAAACTCCGTGCTGCGCTGCTGCCTGGTCATGACGGAAACATTGTTCGTGTCGTTCTTGTTGGCGGGACTCTGCGTGCTGGTTTGGCGGCGCGAGAAGAATTACGCTTGGGGACTTTGCGGCCTCCTGTGGGGATTGGCGACATTGTGCCGCGCTGTCGCGATGTGGTTGCCGTTGGTCGCGTTGGCCGCGGCGCTCCTGTGGCGAATGCGCCCGCGACACGTCATCTTTTTCCTGGTCGGCTTCCTGCCGTTGGTCGGATTATGGATCGGGCGGAACGAGCTCTTGACCGGCCACTTTTTTTTCAGTTCATCAGGGCGGAATGTCCTGGTGACCGGCTGGGCAGCCAGCTTGGAAGCGGAACGCACCGGGATTTCCGTCGATCAGGCGCGGGAACAGTTGCTCGAACGCACCGGTTCCATCGAATTCTTCGACGGGCGGGAAAATTTCGACAAGACGCAGCAGAAACAAGCAAAGGTCCTCCATGAAATACTGGGAGCCGCGCCCTGGCGGCTGGCGGCGGAAATGGTTTGGGGCACGGGCCAGACGCTCGTGGGGCCTGGCGGCCGAATGTTGGCGGCCTTTCTGCGCGACCCCAAACCAACACCGCGCTGGTGGCAAATTTCGTACATGGGGATGTTGCTGACATTGGTGGGATTCGCGGCTTGCGGAGCGGTCCGGCGGGGACGCGAACTTGCGCTCCTGACGATTCTGGTGCTGTACTTCGTCGCGCTCAGCGCCGGCCCGTTCGGCAACAGTCGGTTCCGCTATCCCATCATCCCTCTGCTGGCGATCCTGGCGGTGGCAGGGTGCGCGAAGAAGAACAAGGACCCGGTGGATGCAGCATAATCTCTTCATCACGGGAACTGACACCGCTGTCGGTAAAACGCACGTCACTGCGGCGCTGCTGGCCGAGTTGCGGCGGCGCGGCGTGTCCGCCGGGGCGTTCAAGCCCATCGCCTGCGGTCCGGGCGGACGACACGACGCGGAAATCTATGCGGCCATCATGAATCACGAACAGCCGCTCGACGTGATCAATCCCGTTTACCTGCGCCATCCGCTCGCGCCAAGCGTCGCGGCGAAAATTGAGCGCCAACGCATCGACCTCCGCAAGATTCTCCGAACCTACCGGCAACTCGCCGCCAACTATTCCGTGGTTCTCGTCGAAGGCGCCGGTGGCCTCCTCGTCCCCATCCGCGAGAATTATTTCGTAGCCGATCTCGCCAAAGCGTTGAAACTTCCGCTGGTGATCGTCGCGCGCCTCGGCTTGGGCACGATCAATCACAGTTTGCTGACCGTGCGCCAGGCCAACGCGTCCGGATTGAAGATCGCCGGTCTCGTGCTCAATGACATGGCAGGTGTCCGGCATGGCCTGGCGGAGAAGACGAACATCCGCATCCTGCCAAAACTGTGCAAAGTCCCGCTGCTCGCCGTGGTCCCGCACGGCAAAAACGGCCTCCCCGCCGCCGCCCGCCGAATCTGCGATCAACTTTTCGTGCGCCATTGAGAGGCCAGGAGTCGTTGGTAGGGACGGCTCTCCGAGCCGTCCGCATCCGGCGCCTCCAGCAAAAAATGGCTCGCCGTCCGGCGGTTACAGGAATTGATTATGGGTGGCGTTGCTCAAGAAGCATCAGGTTGTGTCTGGCGTCGATAAGTTGCGGATTCAGGGCAAGGGCGCGCTGAAACTCTACCCGCGCTTCTGCTTCCTTGTTTTCCATGAAATAAACCGCGCCGAGACGCTCATGCGCCTCGGCAAAATTGGGCTTCAATTCGATGGTTTTCTCCAGGTAACGCGTGGCCATCGGCCAATCGTGATCGGTGAGGGAACAGCCCGCAAGGCTGTAGTAGCCAATGGCCGACCGCGGATTCTTCCGCACACAATCGCTCCACAAAGTTTTCGGATCGCGCCAATCCGGCAGGCGCACGAGCGTCAACCCGACCAGGCAGATGCCCGACAGCGGGCCGACGACGGCTAGGACTGCGCGGTTCTTCTGCAACCACTGGGCGATCACCAGGAAAATCCCGAGCGCCGCGACATACAGGTATCGGTCCGCCCGCACCGTCGGATGCGGCACGATTTCCAATACGGGCACGAGGCAAATCAGAAACCAACCGAGGCCGAAAACAGTCCAGCGCCGCAAGGTTGGCCCGCGCCAGACCAGGATCGCCCACGCCACGAGCCACAACAGCGTCACGACGACGCCGGTATTGACGATACTATTGGCCGTGGTCTCGGTGTAGTGATTGCTCAGATGCATGGGCCAGAACAGCGTGTCGAGATATTCGCCGACCACCTTGGTCATCGTCAAAACCCCCTCGGACAAACTTCGAAACGGGCTCGCCAGTTGACCGGATCGCGCGTGTCCGAGGATGCGCATCAGGGCCGCAAAACCCGCCGGCACGAAAAACAGCCAGGTGCGTTGCAAACCCCGAGAAAATTTCTGCCGGCGCAAGCACATCTCATAGAGCAGGAGCAATACGGGCATGATGATGACCAGCGAATGGGCGAGCACCGCCAGGATGAACAGCGCCAACGCGGTGAAACGCCACCAAATTGCCGACGGCTTCCCTCCCGATTCATCGACCCGCAGATACGCCAGCCACGCCAGCAGGAAGAGGCAGGCGCCAAGAACATTTTTGCGCTCGGCAATCCAGGCGACGGTTTCGACCTGGACCGGATGCCACGCGAACCACGCCCCGGCCAGCAAGGCGACGGCCGATGCCCTTGTCCATCGCCACACGAGCAACACGACCAGGAACGCATTCAACCCATGCAACAAAGTTTGCGTCACATGATACCCAAAGAACTGGCCACGCCACACCCAGTGATCGAGCGCCAGACTGATGTAGGTGAGCGGATAATAATCCGTGGAAAAAGGCGCGGTGAAAACCTGCTTCAATCCCGCCGCCACGGGCATTACGACGAGCGGGTTCTGCAACACATTTACATCGTCGTCCCAGTAGAGCATCTGGTCATGCCAGGTCGCCGCAAAGAGCGCGACGGTGAGCAACCCCAATGCGAGCGCCGCCAGTATGATGCCACGCGGCATGCGGTCGCCCGCACCCGGCATTTCATCGCTTGGCACCGCTGACGTCACGGACGGAGAGTATAACAACGGCAGCAAGCAACCAGCAAGAACGGTGCGCTCACAAGCCTTTGGTGGCACAGGCGTCCCTACCTGCAATGATGGACATTCACCGCGTTCCGGAAAGCCTTGGTGGCACAGGCGTCCCTGCCTGTGTCGATGAATATGTCATACCAGCATCACAACGCCGAGACAACATTAAGTTCAACATAATCGTCATTGACGGTGGTGCAGGGGCAGAGTTCGAGGCGGTAACGAATCTCGTCGCGGAGGGAGTCGAGGGCATTGGTGGGACTGAGGCCCTGGGCGCTGCAAGCCATGCTTTCGCACTGCGCCACGAAACCGTCGCCGCCAGCTTCCACTGTTACGTCAAATTTCACACCGAACCAAATTTACGCCCCGCCGTCGACATGGTCAACTATCCCCACGATGATGGAACGCAACGGGGCCTTGCTGTCTTTCACGACCTGGCGGGCGGAGTTGCCTTCGTCGATGACCAACACGCGCTCGCCGACGCCGACACCCACGCCGCCATCGACGGCAATGAGATAACCGCCGGCCTTTCCCGCAAAATCCTCTTTCTCGACGATCAACATCTTCTTGCCGTCATAAAACGGGTGATTGATGGTCGAGACGATATGCCCCCTGACAGTGCCGATGATCATGATTCGTGATGGAGTTCGTCGACGATCCCGACAATCGCATGATCGACGGGCACAAACCACGGCTCAAGCAGCATCGCCGCCTCGCGTCCGCCTTCGTAATACACCAACTCCTCCGGGTCCGGCCATGCGCGTGGAATCGCACGCGACGACCGGCTCGCCCTTCGGCTGGCCCTGTTTGTCGAGCGGTTGAATCCAGAGCATCGGGACGCCTTCGAGTCCCGTGTACACCACGCACGGCGTGAGCGTGCCGATGACCTTACCAAGCAGCATTAAGAGTCTCCAGGAAAACTCGAATTCCGAAATCCGAAGCAAATCCGAAATTCAACGATAGCAACGATTCAAACTGGCGCAGATTGTGCCTGTCGTTGTTTTGGATTTTTTTCATTCGTGCTTGTTTCGGATTTCGAGATTCGGAATTCGAATTTTGCCGTCTAGGATGCCTCCTCACCTTCGAGTTCGTGCAGTTTCGCGTCGCTGTAGCGCGTCGTCTCATCGAGTTGCCGCGCGAGCGCTTCATGGGGACGCGCAATGATGCGGTAATGCGTGAACGCCTGGCGGCCCCGCAGGAAATCGCTGGCGAGATTCATGGCCGACTGGATTTCCTGCAACTCGCCGCTATACAGGCTGATGGCTTTGCCCGACATCTCATACTCGGCCAGCCGCAGCTCGACCAAATTCACTTCCGTGCCCTTGATCGCGACTTCCGCAGCGCGGACGTTGGCGGCAATCGTGTCGGTCTCCAAAATCGCCACCGTACTCTGCTCGCAAGCAGTGCGCTTCCCCAACAAGGCGTCATGGATCTTCTCATGCACGTCGGGCAGGAACGCATGGTCAAGCACGCTGCCCGCGCCGATGACGAGCGCTTCGCTGAGCGATTCACTGACACTGCCCGTGGTGCCGCCGAAAATGACAAGATACCGGCCGCGACTGACCGTTCCGCCCTTGATCATGGCAATGGGCGCCTTCTTCAGGATCGCGTCGGCGGTAAACATGCCGTCGGCGATGCTGCTGAATTCGACAACCGCGATGGCGGGATATATCTTCATCATCCAGCGCGCGCGATTGAATTGTAGGGCAAGCGGCCCGCTTGCCATGAAATGATGGCAGCCGGGCCGGCTGCCCTACAAATTTGAGGTGCGCGAGCCGCGGTGGCACAGGCGTCCCTGCCTGTGTGGGGGGCGGCTTCCCCGCAAATTTGAGATGTGCGAGCCATCTCGTTCATACAATTCTAAATGCCCCCACCAGCGTGCAGCGCCGCCAGCGTGAGAAACTCTTCGGGGTCGTCATGCCTTCGCCCGTGGGGCTGGCGATGGTGAACGACGTGGGGCCTTCGCCTTTGAAGCCAAGGCCCGCCTGCGACGGGCCATTTTTGACGAAGATGCTGGCGTTGCACTCGCGCGCCATGCGGCTGAGGTTCGAGAGATTGTCCGAATGCATGACGAACGTGTGCCGTCGCGGATGCTCCAGTTGCATCGCGAAATCGATGCCCTCATCGGCATCGCGCACGCGCGTGATCGGGAAAATCGGCATCATCTGCTCGGTCCAGAGCAGGGGATGATCGTGGTCCACTTCGCAGATGCCGAGGCGAACACTGTCGTCGCAGCGGATGCCCGCTTTCTGCAGGATGGCGCTGGCGTTCTTGCCGATGAGCGAGCGGTCGATTTCCGCTTCCTGGCGCGGGCCGTGGGTCTGCTTGAACACCACCTTCTCGACCGCGGCCAGTTGTTCCTTCGTGATCAAGCACGCGCCATTGTAGGTCATTGCTTTGATGAGTTTGTCGGCCACACTGGAAACGACGAGACATTCCTTTTCGTCGGCGCAGATGATGTTGTTGTCGAAGGACGCGCCAAAAACGATGTCACGCGCCGCCTTGTCGATGTCCGCCGTCTCATCCACCACCACCGGCGGATTGCCGGGCCCGGCGCAGATGGCGCGTTTGCCGCTGGCCATCGCGGCCTGCACGACGCCCCCGCCGCCCGTAACGACGACGAGGCTGACACCGGAATGCTTCATCAATCCCTGGGCGCTTTCAACTGTCGGGTTCGCCACACAGGTAATGAGGTTGCGCGGGCCGCCGGCGGCGACAATGGCCTTGTTGATCAGCGCGACGTTGTGGCAGGAGCAACGCTTCGCGTTGGGATGCACGTTGAACACGACCGCATTCCCCGCCGAGAGCATCGCAATCGTGTTGTTAATGATCGTCGAGGTCGGATTGGTCGTCGGCGTGATCGCCCCGATAACACCGAACGGCGCCGGCTCGGTGAGCGTCAGGCCGTCATCGCCGGTAACGGTATGCGAGAGCAGATCTTCCGTGCCCGGCGTCTTTTCGGTGACCAGTTGGTTCTTGAGAATCTTGTCCTCGTAACGGCCAAGCCCCGTTTCTTCATACGCCATGCGCGCCAGTGCGCTGCCGTGTTCGCGCATCGATTGGCGAATCGACGCGATAATGTCGTTGCGCTTCTTCAGGCCCTGTTGATCGAATTGGCAGAACGCGATACTCGCCGCCTTGACCGCCTCATCAATGGTTTCGAAGATTCCGATGTCGCGCAACGGCGCCGAAGGTAGTGACGGCTCTCCGAGCCGTCCGTCTGTCTTGCCGCGTCCCGTGAGGTCGGCGACAATCCGTTGCGCGATAAGATCGACTTCCTGTTCGCTCAGTCCAGCCATGGCACGCTAATCCTTTCGATACTTCTCGGCGCCGCCGATTTCCCAGCTGTCCACGATGGCCATGATGACTGCATCGCAGGGCCGGTCCTTCGTCGCGAGGGTCTGGCGCGCCGAACTGCCCGTGGCAACCAACACCAGCTCGCCGGGGCCGGCGCCGACGGCATCGACGGCCACCACCTGGCCGCCGGTTTCCTTGCCTTCGGGATCGACGTGCTTGACCAGCATGAATTTCAGGCCATCCATGCTGGATTCCTTCCGCGTAGCGACGACCGTGCCGACAACTTTGCCAAGATTCATAAGCGTCTCGCTCCTGTAGCCGAAGCGTAAGCTTCGGCCAAGTTCCACCGGAACCGAAGCTTACGCTTCGGCTACAGTGGGAGGCGGAGAAATTATTTCTTGGCAGCTTTGTTGCCACGTCCCAGCGGGACAATGGCGTCGACGTTCTCGTGCGGACGCGCGATGACGTGGACTGCCACCACTTCACCCACGCGGCTGGCCGCCGTGCGACCAGCATCCGTCGCGGCCTTCACCGCGGCGACATCGCCGCGAATGACCGCCGTCACGTAACCACCGCCGGTCTTCTCATAACTCACGAGTCAACCTTGGCGGCCTTGACCATCGCGTCCGCCCCTTCCACCATCGCGGCGAAGGAACGCGCTTCGAGCAAACCTAATGCATCTGCCATGTTCGGATCTCCTTACGTTATTTGTGATCGGTTCAAATTGCCTGTTGCCGTCTAGCCGCTGCCCTTCATCTCGCGACCGGTGACGCTGTTGATGGCCTGCTCGGCGGCCTTGGCGGCGACATCGATGTCCTTCTCGTCGCCCCCGAGATAGATGCGGCCGAAGCTGCCGAACGCGCGGATCTCCAGGATGTTGATCTCCGCCGCCTTCTCCGCTTCGTTCGCCGCAAACGCCGCATACGCCGCCGGCGCGCATTCCATCGTGAACAGCGTGTGCCCGGGCAGGATCATATTACCATGCCGCGTGCGGTTGATGAGCATCGTATGATAGTCGTCAATGCGACGGATGATGCTGCTGCTGAAAATCTGGGGTTTGTAACGGCCCTCTTCCTTGAGGTTGAGCGCTTCAAGGATGGCCGCGCCCGCCTGCCGCACGTCGGCCTGCGATTCGGAATGGATCTCTAGCATCCCGTACAAGCGCTCGATGATCTGCATGCCGGGCGTCACCTTCGTGGACTTGAGCGCCACGTCCGTGACGCGGTTGATTTCCATGCCGGGCGAAATCTCGACGAAGAGCGACGCCTGCCCCGCAATCGGCAGGAAGCCCTGCGAGACCGTGGCAAAGAAGGACGCCACTTGCGGCTGCAAGCTATCGAGAAAAATGTAAGAGCGTAGATCGGCCATGTCTCATTCCTTTCGGGTCCATCTAATACTTCGCGCCCTCCGTCGAAACAACTTCCCCCGACGCCTCCTTCAAAATCTTCAGGCCACTCGAAGTGCCGATGCGCGTCGCGCCCGCCGCCACCATTTTCAACAAATCGGCCAGCGATCGCACCCCGCCCGAGGCTTTCACGCCGAGCCCCTTATCACGAACAATCCGGCTCATCAGCGCCACGTCTTCCACGGTCGCGCCGCCCGAACTGAACCCGGTGGACGTCTTGACGAAGTCCGCGTGCGCCTTGACGGAAAGCTCGCAGGCCCGCGCTTTTTCCTCGTTGGTCAACAGCGAGGTCTCGTGAATCACTTTGCATTTCGCGCTTCCGTCGCGGCAGGCCTCGACCACGCCGCGAATGTCCCGCAACACCAGCTCGTCATCGCCGCTCTTGAGCGCGCCGACGTTGATCACCATGTCGATTTCCTTCGCGCCCTGGCGGATGGCCGCCCGCGCTTCCATCGCCTTCGTTTCGGGCGGCTGCGCGCCCAGGGGGAACCCGACGACACAGCAGACCTTGACGTTCGAGCCTTCGAGCAACTGCCGTGCAAGCGAGACCCACGTCGGATTGACGCAGACGGAGTAAAATTTGGCCTGGCGCGCCTCCCGGCAAAGCTGCTCGATGTCCGCGCGCGTGGTGTCGGGACGCAAAACCGTGTGGTCGATGAGCTGGGCGATTTGCGCGGGCGAGAGTCCGGGTCGGGAGACCGTGGCCGCGATGGGCGGATTGCCTTGGGACGCCAGAAGCTCCTGGACGCGCTTGGCGATGCGTTCGAGGTCGGTCTGGGAAGCGCTCACGCGTGGTTCTCCCACGGTCGCCAGCAGAGTTGCCTGGTGCGCTCCGGTTTCAATTGGCCCGTCCTCGATTGCATTGATCAGTTGTACCCGTTTCCGATGACGTTCTTCAACACATTCGCCCGCCAGAAAGGCCTCGACGATCTGCTTGGCCGCTTCAAAATTGGTCTGGCCCGAGCCGAGCGTCAGCACATTGGCGTCGTTGTGTTCGCGCGAATTCTTCGCCAAAGCGACATTGTAACACGCGGCGGCGCGCACGCCACGGACTTTGTTGGCCGCCATTGCCGAACCGATGCCGGCACCATCCACCATGATCCCGCGGTCACAGGTCCCACTCGCCACGAGCCGCGCGACCGTGTAGGCGATGCGCGGGTAGTCCACGGCATCCTTGCTGTGCGTGCCGCAGTCCTGCACGAAAAAGCCGCGGCTCTGCAAATAACCCAGAAGCTGGTTCTTCAGATCCAGGCCCCCATGATCCGAACCAAGCGCAATCTTAAGGTTTTTCCCCATCGAAGTGTCAACCTTTTTTCATAATCCCGGCACAAAATCAAGCGGCGAGTGATTCAGCAGGAGTTGCCAAAGGGTTTTTCAACGGCAAAGCCCATTTTTTCATCCCTCCCAGCGGGACGAACCCTTCCGCTTTTCCGTTGGAGCAACTGTCTTTTCATAAGGGTTGGAAAGTAGGTTCTTGGAGCAGGCGATTGAGTAAGATGATGAGTTTGCGCATGACGGCGACCAGGGCGACTTTGGGGGCCTTGCCCTTGGCCACCAAGCGTTGATAGAAGGGCTGCAATTGCGGGTGGCGAAAGGCCGCCACCAGAGCCGACATGTACAAGGCCCGCCGGGCGGCGGGCCGTCCTCCGCCGATTTGTCGGCGTCCCCGATGCGGACCACTGTCGCGATTGAAGGGAGCCACACCCGCCAGCGCCGCGGCCTGGCGCCGATTCAGCGTGCCCAATTCCGGCAGCAGCGCCAACAGCACGACGGCCGTCAGGCGTCCCACGCCGACCACCGAACAGAGTCGGGCGACTTTCTGCGCCAGCGCGGGCTCGGCTTGGACCAAGGCGGCGATCCACGCGGCGAGCTGTTCCAGGTGTCGATCCAGTTGGCTGAGGTGGCGCTGGATTTGCCGGCGGGCGTCGGGGTGGGTGAGATGCTCCAAGCGGTTGTGCTCGGCCACGCGCAGCGCCAGGACTTGTTGGCGACGGGTGACCAACTCCGCCAGTTGACTCTGGGCGGCGCTCAACGCGGCGGTGCCGGCCGGGCGTACGGCGGCGCCGTAAGCCGCCAGCACGGCGGCATCCAGTTGGTCAGTCTTGGCCAGCCGACCGGTGGCGCGGGCGAAGTCGCGCACGTGACGCGCGTTGACTACCGAAACCACTACACCGGCCGCGTGCAGGGCGGCCACGACGGCGCGTTCATAGCCGCCTGTGGCTTCGCCGATGACGTGCACGGATCCCAGAGCTTGCAGCCAACGCACCAAGGCGCGGTGGCCCTGAGGGTGGTTGGGAAACTGACGGAACTGCGCGCGGGATCCGCTGGCGGCGTGCAGATCCAGGGTGAGTTTGGCGACATCCATTCCGACGTAGACGATCGATGGCAACATGGTTAGACTCCTCCTTGCAATGCGAGTGGTGGTGGCGCGGATGGGCGCGACCGCCGCTCTGGCAACTGTTCGAGCGTACCGACAGGCAACGCGGATGGATCCAGCTCCAAACGGACAGGTCTGAACCGAACCGAGGGCCACGACGATCACTTCCGCGCGCCCTTGGGGGGCATGCCCCCCAAGGGCCATCCTGTCGCTCCCACACCGGTGGGAAACCAAGCCAGAGAGTACCAAAAATTCTAGATACAAGGGCCACGCTCCGTCGTGGCCGTCCGGGATCGCTGACGACAGCGGACGCGACGGAGCGCGTCCCTCCGACTCGGAAATTGAAACACGGCCCGCATCCTTCCTCCTTGGACAAGGAACGGTTTCCACGCTACAGTCGACGACTCGATCACTGCGATATCCATGAGCCAGGAACCGACATCCAAGAGCCAGAGTATCCGGACTTTGTTCCGCAACGGGCAGTTCGCGCGCTACATGACGGGGGAAGCCATTTCCATGACGGGCACCTGGATGCAGATGATGGCGCAAAGCTGGGTCATGACCACGCTGACCGACAAGGCCGTCATGCTCGGCATGGTCACGTTTGTCGGAAGCATTCCCATCGTGGCGCTTTCGTTGATTGGCGGCGCCTTCGCTGATCGTCACGACAAACGCGCCATCCTGCTCGTGACCCAGGTGGTGCAGATTCTTTTTGCCCTGTTGGTCGGCTGGCTCGTGGCGACCGGACAAATCCGCATCTGGCACATTATCCTGGTGGCGTTTTTCCTGGGGATCTCGACTGCGTTTGAAATGCCTTCCGCGGCGGCGCTCGTCCCGGAACTGGTCGGCCGGGATCATATCGCCACGGCGATTGCGGTCGATCGTTCCGTGTTTCATGGCACGCGCCTCATTGGCCCGGCGCTCGCCGGGTATGTCATCGGTATCGCCGGACCCGCGGCGGCGTTCTACGCCAACGCGCTTTCCTTTGGCGCGCTTATCGTGGCCCTGCTGACCATTCACCCGCGCGCCAGAGGCACGGCCCATGAAGAGGAACAACGCCGCGGCTCCATCAAGGACGGTTTCGCCTATGTTCGTTCCGACAAACCGACGGTCGCGATGATCACGCTTCTTGTGGCGACCGTTATTTTCGTGTTTCCCGTCATGATGGTCATGCTGCCCCTCTACGCCAAGGACGTACTGCTGCTCGGCCCGGGCAGGATGGGTTTGCTCATGGGAGTGTCCGGAATCGGCGCGCTCACCGGATCGGTCAGCCTGCTTGGGGTACGCCGGGAATACCGGCGCAGGCTGTTGTTCGCGGCGGTCGGTTGCATCGCGCTGGCATTGACCAGCCTGGCGACGGCGCACCGGTTTATCGTCGCCGGGGGTTCGCTGGTCATGCTGTCCCTCGGCGTGTCCACGCTGGCCGGGTTGACCAACACCATTGTCCAGGAGCGCGCGCCCGGCCCGATGCGCGGGCGCGTGTCGTCGATTGTCGCCATGAGCTTCTTCGGCCTCATGCCGTTCGCCGCGCTCGGCATCACGAACGTCTCGGACCTGCTGGGCATGCGCAACGCGCTGTTAATCTCAGCCGCCGCGTATCTCGGCGCCGGACTCTATATCCTGAACGGCCCCGGCCGCCACTTGCGCGAGCTGCCCGCCACCGCGGTTGCGAATACCGCCAGTGACGCGCTGAGTGTGAACCGGGAAGGTTGATGAAAGTGGTCTACGGCAACGGCCCGTATACGGTCAACTGGCTCACGGACGAAATGTAGACTTTCCCATTAGCCACCAGCGGCAGGCTGAACTTGAACCAGGCATCCAGCGTGTCCCGCGTCCCGGCCTGGTTGCTGTTGTACAACTCGTTGCCGAGATTGGTGGCGTCATAAGCGTGCAGAACACCCGGGGTGACTATGCCGGTACTCTCCAGCGCCCACAGAATCCCGCTGGAATTCCCGTTGGCCGAAATGGCCATCGTTCCACCGCGTCCGTTGTATTGCTCCGACGAAGTAGATGTGGGATTGGTGGACAACAGCCCGCTGCTCAACTGAAACGCCTGGACACTCTCCTGAACCGGACTGAAGTACACATTCCCATTGAAATACACGGGTGAACAGAAGTTGCCGCCTTCTTGTCCAAGATTATTCGGGAAGATGTTCACCACCGACTCAACGATCTGGTCGATGTTCGTATGATAATGCCCCATCATGTTGTCCCGGTCCACGAGGTAGATCGTTCCGTTTTTGCCGGCGCTGACCATCTCGTGCGGATGCGCCCCGCCTTGATCCGGGAGCAACAGCACGCCTCCCGCCCCCAGATCCAAATTGCTGGCGTCCAGGCTGGTCTGGACCTTGGGCGAGAAATAGTCCAGGACGGTTCCCGAAGGGCTCATCTTGAGAAAGCAGTCTCCGTAATCGCTCCCCCCGGTGTTCACGTCAAAAACTCCATCACCGGTGACGGTGTAAAGATTCCCGGTGGAATCGCAAGCCAGCCCATCGCCATCCATCCAGACGCCCCCCTTGCTCGCGTTGGGTGCGTCATTATAGGTCAGGACCTGCTGCAGGTTCGTTGCATTGAACCCCAACACCCAGCCGTAATACGGCGGTGTATCTCCATGACTGGAAAAGCCGAAATACACCACGCCATTCGCCAGCAGCAACGCCGTCCGCTGGTTCTCTCGCAGCGCATTGAACGTCACCACCCCGCCTTGCGAACCGGGCCCCGTACCCGGCACACTCCCCTGGATCACCACCGGACCACCAAACTTCTCCGTCCCCGTCGCGATCGCCAGCGCGTGCAATCGCTGCACATAATTGGTCGTGTTCCCGGAAATTTCTTTGGTTTTGGCGACCAGGTACAGCGTCCCGTTGGTCGGATCGATCACCGGGGTACTGGTAATGCCAATTTCATTCGGGATATCGCCCGGCTCGAGCGTGTCGGCGGCGGGAACCGGCGTCACCCCCGCCGCGGGATTGATGAAGCTCGCCTTCCAAAGTGGGCTGTTGGTCAATCCATCCGCATCGAAAGCGTAGGCGCTGTCATGCTCCGTCTCCACGAACACGACATTGTGGAAACCATTGCTCGGAATGCTCACGTTGGCCATGTAGAGCGGCGAGGCAAACGTCATCCCGTCCAACCCGTAGTTGAAGAGCTTTCCAAAGGCCGCCGAGTTCACATTGCTGGGAGTCAATACGGTCTCGTTCAGGTTCTGGCCGGTTCGCAAGTTGTCGTTGTGATAGGTAAACATCCCGGGATAGCCGGTGACATACACCGTTGCGTTGGCCGATTGTGTTTGATCCGATAGCGTCGCCGTTACCGTGTGCGTGCCAGGGCTGTTTGGCGGTGTGTAAAAACCCGTGGCGGTAATGGTGCCGGAAGACATCGACCCACCGATCACACCATCCACTGACCAGGTAACATTGGCGTTCCCGAAATTGGCGACGAACTGTTGTGTTCGCGTCACGGTCAATGGCGCCACCCGTGGGCTGACGGAAAGCCCCGTGTCTGCCTGCGCCACATTCGAGTAACGGCCCATGCGACCCGCGGCATTCGTGGCCCGCACCCGATAGGTGTAATTCGTGTTCGACGCCAGGTGCATGTCGTCGTAGCTGGTGCCCGGTGTCGAGGCGATCTGCGCAAAATTCGTGCTGCCCAGCGCCTGCCGCTCCACCAGATAATCCGTGACCCCGACGCTGTCCACGGAGGCTCCCCAACCCAGATTGATCTGGTTGCTGCTGACTGCTGTCGCCGTCAGATTCCACGGTGCGGTGGGGATATCGCCAATCGGCAGGTTCATGTCCGACTGAATCTGCGCTGCCGTCAGGGCCACGTTGTAAACCCGCACCTCGTCGATCATCCCCTGGAAATGCTGCCCATTGGGGATGTCCCCGCCTATCTGCAATGGGTTCGTTGACACCTGAATGCTCCCGGTTTGCGACAGGCTCGATACCAGCACCCCGTTTACATACAACTGCAGCACTGTCCCGTCATAGGTCAGCGCCAGGTGCGTCCACGTGTTCGTCGCCAGGGCCGTGGTTCCAAACGTCACCATGTCCGCCCCGCCAAAGGTGCCGCCGCCACCGGGCACTCCGGTCGGGTACGAGGTCGCCTCGAGATAATAATCGTCGTTCGCCTTGTAGATCACGTCCTGCCAGGCATTGCTTGCCACCGCCGGATTCACCCAGGCCTCCAGCGTCATTCCCGTGGTGAGATGCAACGGGGCCGAGTCGCTGATCGTCACCAGCGCGCTCGTCCCGTTGAACACCAGCGCATTTCCGAACACATCCGCATTCGTCCACGTCGCTCCGCTGATCGTGCCATTGTTGCCGTTCCCCACCGCGTTTGTCACCGTGCTTCCGGTTCCCTCATCGAACGAGTACGCCACTACCACGCGGGGAAGTGTGACCGCGCTGGCCACGCTCGAGTACGGGCTCAAGTTAGCGGCGGCATCGGTCGCTCGCACGCGGTAGCTGTAATTCGTGTTCGCCGCCAGCCCCACATCGTTGTAGCTCGTGCCTGAGGTCGACCCGATCTGCGCAAAATTCGTGCTGCCCGGCGACTGCCGTTCCACCAAATATCCCGTGACCCCTACGTTATCCACGGATGCCACCCAGGCCAGATTGATTTGGTTGCTGTTGATCCCCGTGGCGCTCAGGTTCCTCGGCGAAGTCGGGCTCTCTACATCGGGTACGTTCGGGGTCATTTCGATTACGAAAAATTCCTGCACAACGATCGGATTGATGGGAATACTATTGGAGAATGTGCCGTCCGCTGCGATTGTATTGGTCGCAATTTTGTTCCAGAGCGTCAGTGGCGACAGCGCCATGTTTGTGGAAGCCAGTACATAATAGGTGGCGCCGGACAGACCACCCGACCCGCTCAGGATCAGATTCGATTCCGAAAGCATCATCGAGGAAACCACCAGGCCGTTCGATTGGGCGGCAGCAATTCCTCCCCAGCCAGATGCCAGCGCGACAGTGATTATTGTCAAGAAGGTGTGCGCGATAATACGACAAGCCCTGCCCAAAGACACGTGTCTCATAAAAGCCCCTCACCTATGATCGGACCCTGCTCTTCACGCCGCTTGGTGGATTAGTCTGAGACGGCAAACCATATTTATACGGAAGCGTCCTGAATTTGTCTATCGGTTAGTGGCAGCACGTTCTGAATAGCCGCCGGAATTGTCTCTCGCCTTGTGTGCCGAGTGTGGTGCAAAAAATTATTCGCTAAACTCGCGGCACTGACCGTGTTTAATTTATGTGTGACAAATTGGCTTGTGACAGGCTGGGCTGACGGCGAAGTAATAGCGTCATATAGTCGCCATTTCTCGCTGGGGATTGTTTCATCGCCAGTGAATGCTCCACCTAATCGCCTCTCCAGCACGTCGTAGCAACTTTTTGGGAGTTTTGGCGCAATTGATGGCGTGAACGAAGCTACCGTTACACCTGTGAATCCGAGGGGATGTCGAGAAGAGGTAGACGCAGCACGTATCTAACAATGGCCTGACCGCGAAGAACCGGAGTTGTTATCAGATTGTGTTGTGGCTTACAGTAATGCCGGCGCCAATCTTGAAACGGGTTGTGTGCGGGGAAGGGCGAGGAGGGTGGTAGGAATTACACCTATGAAAAAATTAGCTCTTGACCTAGACGCGACTAGGAATATATTGGGTGCGTAGGGCGTTGTTTTACAGGCTGACGTGGTACTGGTCGTTGAAGTTCCCTGGTTCCTCAGCGGTAACCACTATCTTTAAGGCTTCACCTCGTGGTCGGATCAAACGCGGTCAGAGTACGTTTGTCCGTTGGGAAGTCACAGCGAAATTCCGGCGTTCATTTTTCGACAGTCGGCCGACAATCCGATTTCGGAACAGCATCCGATGGCGCTTTTGTTAGTGAGTATGGCATGACGGCGGGTCATCTGTTGGCGTGATCAGCCTGAAGTCTTTTTGCGAATAACGCAATCACGGGGGATTGCCTGGAGGCCGAGTCCGGCATCGTTCGGTTCTCCACCAACAACGCCGCTGTCAATGGGCGGAATGATCAGCAGCGAAATAATGATGCCGCGAAGGACGTGCCTTCAGTCACGAAGCTGAAAGGAGCAGAGATTCATGAAAGGTTGCACCAACTCTCACGTTACGGAGTTGCGCCGTATCGCGATGTTCGTGGCGACATTCGTTGTCGCCGCAACTAGCGAAGCCGCTCTCTATACCACCAGCATTCACACGCCTTACGCAGGGCAAACCTGGACCAATGCCATCTGGCAACCGGGTTTGACAACTCCAACGCCCGGCAACACCTACGAGATCCTCGCGGGTGGCGCCGTCCAGAATCCTTCGGGCGATACCGCGGTTTTTCCGGGCGACGCGCTCACGTTGGATCACGGCGCCCGGCTCCAGCTTAAGGGAACCTCGCCGGAAACGTTGAGTTTTCCCGGCATCGCCGGGACTGCGGGCTTGATCCTAAACGGCGGCAGAATTCAACTCAGAGACGATAATACGTTTACGATTGACGGCGAAATCGCCGTCGCAGCCGATTCGGTTGCCGATCTCGGTTCCGGCTCCCGCAACCTGGTAATCACGGCGCAACTTTCGGGCGGGGGAACGCTCCGTCTTTTTAGCGGAAGCCCGGGAAATTTCGTGGATGTTCAAAGTGCGAATAATTCGTACGCCGGCAACTGGCTGCTCATCAGCGGCTATCTCAGGGGTACGGGCGTGAATTCGCTCGGCGCCGGAAACGTCATTGTCAGCAACGGCACTTTGGAAATCAGCTATGACATTCAAACTCCCGGTGCCTTGACGCTTCTTGGGAGTAATAGCGTGATGGTCTTGCATCAGGATTGCCGGTTCAGTGCCGTTACGATCAACGGCACGGAGTTGGTTCCGGGCGCCTACTCATATGCCGATCTCGAGGCTCAATTCCCCGTCAACTTTGCGGAAGGTGGTTCCGGCAGTATCGCCGTTGGCCCTCCCGTGCCGGGTTCCGGAGTCCGTCCCCGGTCGACAACACGGAATCCAATTCGTCGTCCACGGCTTCCAACACCACCACCAATGTTGTCGATGCGCCGGCCACGAATAGTCCCGGCAGTCCGGCGATCTTGGGGTTACTGGGCACGATAGTCCCCACGACACCGAACATTGAGACGGTGTTGGCCAACTCTCCCTCGCAAATCACGCTGTCCTGGAGTCCCAGTATTGACTCGGGCGGTCCCGGGCTGTCGGGATATCTGATATTTCGCGGAGGCGTGTTGATCGGGACGGCTATCGGAACCAGGTTTGCGGACAACGGGTTGACCGCGGGCACCCAGTATTGTTATCAGATTGTGGCTGTCGATGTCGCGGGCAATGATTCTCCGCTCGGTGCGTCGGTGTGCGCAACCACCACAATCGGCGTATCAGCCACAGGCGGCGCCTCAGCTCCCGCAGCGTCGAGCGGAGTGACCGCCCTGGTCGACTCCTCCTCGCAGATCACGTTGTCTTGGACTCCCAGCACTGATTCCGGCGGTCCGGGCTGGCAGGCTATCTGGTATTTCGCGGAGGGGTGTTGATCGGGAAGACTACCGGGGCCAGGTTTGCGGACAACGGGTTGACCGCGGGCACGCAGTATTGCTACACGATCGAGGCTTACGATAACGCCGGCAACGATTCGACCGTCAGCGCGCAGACGTGCGCAACCACACTCCCGCCTCCCATCGTGACGCCGGCCGCGCCGTCGAACCTGGCGGTGGCTGCGGTGACGTTCCGCATCCGTCACGCTCAACTGGCAGGACAATTCGAACAACGAAACCGAGTTCGAGATCGAGCGGGCCACGACAGCCGCCGGGCCCTGGAACTTAACGGGGACCACCGCAACCAACGTGACGTTCTTACACCGACACCGGGCTGACTCCATCCACGACGTATTATTATCGCGTGTTGGCCTACGCGCAAGACCAGTAGTCGCTTGCTCGGGGGCGATTGTCACATTCAGCAGGTGATAAATGCCTTTTAAAGTTGGGAGGCCGCCAAAGCGGATCTTCTGATGTCCATGGCGGAAGTGGCCATCATCGAGCCTGAGCTGGCGTTCGCATTATTCAACTAGGTTTTCTTCCGAAGGACAATTCGGAATTGTGAGCGGTGGAATCACGCGCCTTTGCGGGATAGATTGTGGAGAAAGAGAGGTCTTTCATGAATGTTCCTACGGAAGAACAAATCCGAAAGCGCGCCTACGAAATCTATCGGAGGCACGGAAAACCCGGACGGGACCTGCAAAACTGGTTGGAGGCCGAACGGGAACTCAAGCAGATGTTGGAACGCGAGCAAAAAGTAGAAGCCACTGTGTGGGAGGATACGTCGACCGGCGCGGCACCGATGGCCGCACCGCCGTCACGAACCGATCCCGGCGCGAAGAATACAAAAAGGGTTTCTAACCTGCCTGTCTCGCCAACCCGTGCTGAGGTCTGAAGTCCTTCTAGACGAAAGGAACCATCCTCGGTAGCATTGGGCGCATGAGGGTACCGACGGTTGCGCGTTTTCAAAACTGGCTGGTAGTGTCGCTATTGCTCCTGGTGGGTGCGAATGCGTGGGGTGCCCCTGCGTTTTTCAATGTGTTGGATTACGGCGCGCATCCCGACGGCTCGAGAAACTCGACGGAGGCGATCCATTCCGCCATCCAGGCGGCCAAAGCGGCCGGCGGAGGAACGGTGTACTTCCCGCCGGGCAATGATGTCACTGGGCCGATCGAACTGGTGAACAACCTTGTCCTCGATATCGACGCGGGCGCCACGCTGCGGTTTCCGGCGAGCGGTTCCGTTTACGAAGGGCCGGGAGCAGGGAATCGAATGCCTCACGCCCGTCCCCTTGATCGGTGGACGAAACCTGCAGAACGTGACCATCACGGGCCGGGCGTACTCACCACCGACAACGCCGAATGGCTCAAGATCATGCCGCGAACGAAGCGCGCCGGGTCGGACCCGGGGACGGCGTTCGGCCCCAACTGGGAGCGCCTGTTGCAAGACCTCGAGGTGAAGACCCCCGCGCCGGATGAGGAATACGAAAAGGTCGCCCCCGAACTCCGGCCCTCGTTCGTCCGCACGATGGACAGCACGAATGTCCTGATCGAGGGAGTTCACTTTGTGGGTTCGTCGATGTGGACGATCCATCTGCTTTACACGGACAACGCCGTGGTCCGCAACGTCATGATCGAAACGTATCCGGGCGTGCACACGGACGGCATCGCCGTTGATTCCAGCCGCAACGTGCGGATTTCCGATTGCTATATCGACACCGGCGACGATGGCATCGTGATCAAATCCGGGAAGGACGCCGACGGGCGGCGGGTCAACAAGCCGACCGAAAACGTGTCCATCGCCAATTGCACCGTGCACCACGCGCATGGCGCCGTCTCGCTGGGCAGTGAAATTGCGGGTGGGATCCGTAACCTCGTGGCCGATAACATCACCTGTGACGGCACCCAGATGGGCGTGCGCATCAAGAGCCGGCGCGGCCGGGGCGGCGTGGTCGAGGACGTCCGGTTCGATCACTGGACGATGGAGAAAACGTCGGTCAGGCCATCAATGTGACCAGTTACTATCTCATGGAGGGCGAAGTGCGGACTTCCCCGCAGCCCGTTTCGGAGAAGACCCCGGTGTTCCGCAACATCGCCATCAGTCACATGACCATCCACGGCGCGCGGGTGGCGATCAATATTGAGGGACTACCGGGTATGCCGATTATGGGGTTGCGAATCAGCGACGTTATCGCCTCGGCGAAGGTTGGAATGGAAGCGCACAACACCCGGGCGCTGGAACTGCATCACATA
>CAWEWF010000011.1:0-73707 GCA_963812605.1 uncultured Verrucomicrobiae bacterium
TTCGCCGCTCCCTGGAATGCATTGTCCTTCCAGGCGCCGTCCTCCACCTTGCCATCGGGATACGTCATCTTCCCGGCCCCGTCCATCTTCCCGTTAGCGAAGTGGCCCGCGTACTGCCGGCCATCGGGCCAGGTCATCGTCCCCATGCCGTAAGGCAGGTCGGGTTGCCCATCCACGACCACCCAGTCTCCCTTGTAGGTCCGCCCATCCGGCCATGAAATCGTCCCGCCGCTCTTCGACCCGTCATTGTTCCACGTTCCTTCTTCCTTCGTGCCATCGGGAAAGACGCACGTGCCGCTGGCCCGATAGAGCACGCCATTTCGCCATTCGCCTTTTTGATAGGTCCCGCGCGCATCGGTAAGTGTTCCCCGGCCGTCCGGCTTGCCGTCTTTCATTTCCCCCTCGTAAACCGATCCGTCGTGCGCCACGAAGCCGCCCGGTTGGCTGGAGGTGGCCGGAGCTTGCGGCATGTCCATGCCGGCGACCTTGTTCGTTGCCGTCCCCGGGTCTTTTGCCGCCGGCTCCTGGTCGTTGAGCTTGCCGCACCCGGCAAACAGGGCCGCCGCGAAAATCGTCGTCAGGAAAAATACCGCGCGTTTCATCATCACCTTTTGGATAGCTTGTTCCACACCACTTTTATCATCCCCGCCGGCCCACTTCAAGCCCGCGCGGGTGATGTCTTAATTTGCCTCCGTCGCCTGTAGCCGAAGCGTAAGCTTCGGTGGTAGCGATGCGGCAAATTACGACACTACCTCCACGCGGAAACGCCTCGAACCTGGTTTTTCGCCCTTCTTCTGCTAAAAACATCCGCGAAAACCCCAATGTTTACGGGCCTTTGGAAGAAAAGCTTCCAAAGCTTCCAAACCTTCCAAAGCTCGCTCACGGCTTTTTTCAGCTTCCGATACTCTCGCCCGCGTTGATGCAACCGCCGTCAAAAACGCAGCGAATACGAGGAGATCGAAAATGAATCTGTTGTCGAAGATCGCCCTGCTGGTCGGCCGCAGGAAGTTCGAGGAATTCGCCCAGGCCAACCCCACGCTCCCGGACGACGCGCTCGCCGTCGCCAATACGCTCGACACGTATCCCGTCCGTGGGGCGGTCGCGCTCGTCGCCGGCTCGCTCGCCCAGGCGGTCGACAATGTGTTGCATGGCACCGAAACAATCGCCGCCGCCGCGACGCACGCGCTCCTGGTCCTCGCCGCCCTCTGCATCATTTGGGTCCGCCACGCCATCAGCAAACACGACGTGCGCGTCAACGACGTCGTCCAAAAAGCCCGCGCGGTTTCCGGAATCGGCTCGAAAACCTTGCCCATGATCGTTGCGTTCGGACTTGGCGCGTGGCTGTTTGTTTCCTCTCCGAATTGTAGGGCAAGCGGCCCGCTTGCTGTCGTTTCGGAATCGGCAAGCGGGCCGCTTGCCCTACAAACGAACACGACGGCGGAAGCGCAAACGAATTCCGCCGCACCTCTCCTCGACAACGCCTTCACCCAACTCGTCACCGACATTGGCAAGTCCACCAAGTTCAGCAGCGGCGTCGGCATCAATCTTCACGCGAAGGTCGCGCCGCTGCTCTCGCAGGAATTGCCGCTGTTCGGTCGCACAGGCACGAACTCCTCCTGGTCCACCGGCCCGTCGCATGCCACCTTCTTTCTCCCCGCCGAGAACGAGGAGCAACTCGGTTGGTCGTTGAGCGGCAGTTGGAAATCACCGCCGCGCCTCTTGCGCTTCGCGTTGTTCAACGCCAGCGACATCGACTGGACCGTCAACTGGGGCCTGCCCGTCGAGGATTACTACCAGCTCTTCCGTCACGTCGACTGGAAGGAAAACCGGTTCGGTCTCTCCGTCACGCGGAAATTTTGAACCCGGGAACACTAAGGAATGAATGAACCACACGGAATCAACTGGGGCGCGGTCCTGGCCTTCGTCGCGATCCTCGAATTTCTCCGCAGCGTCGTCATCTATATGTTCATCAGCCCGTTGCGCGGCGCGGGCAAGAAGATCGACCACCTCGAAAACCAGCTTAACGGCCTTAATTTCACCAACCTGCAAAAAAGCGTCGAGGACCACGAGAAACGGATGCGCACGCTCGAAAGCGACGCGATGCCCATCGACGATTTCCAGCGGTACGTGGACACCGCCGAGCGCGATCGCCGCCTGATGAACAAGAAACTCGACATCCTCCTGCAACGCACCGCGCACCTCCGCGAACCCGAAGATGAAAGGGAACTCTCCGATGAAACCTGAAGAACTCCGCGACCTCCGCGTCGCGCTCCTGCGCGAACTCTACCGCCTGCAACCGCTCGGCCGCCGCGCCGTCGTGCTCCACAAGCTGGTGGAAGCCGAAGTCGAGTGCACCGTCGCCGAGGTCAACGCCCAGCTCGCGTTCCTGCGCGGCAAACATTTCCTCTGCGAGGTCAAAGCCGACGACATCTCCCCCGGCCTCGACCCCTATTGGTTCATCACCACCGAAGGCATGGTCCACTGCGAGGCGAAACGGCTGGTATGACGAAGCTCTGGCGAAAAAGCCGCAGCAAGATTGCCATGCTGCCGGAAGCGATCCGGATGGAGATCAACCGGAGGATCCGGAATGGTCAGCAGTATTTGACAATTGTCCGGTGGCTCTTTGCCCAAAAGGCCAAGAGTGAGATTCCCGATCTCCGGTTGAAAAAGGGCGATCGTTATTCACTGGTTTGGTCGCGTGATTCAAGAATGCCCCAACGGGTAGAAGAGAACGCGATGCACTCCTTGTGCATGTGGTTCCAGAGCCACTACCGCGAGTGGCTGCGGGAAGAGGTCAGACAAGACAAATCGATTCGCGCGCTGAAGGAGATGCAGGAATTGAGCAGCGTCGCCAGCGAAGAAGCCCGGCCCGGGGCGGTGCTCGGCGGCAACATGCTGATTCAGTCCATGCTTCTGGAGACCATCAAAGTGCTCCACGAAGAGAATGCCGATCCACGCGAAATCGCCCGCCTGGCCGCTGCGTGGGCGCGACTGAACCAGGCCGCCACCGAGAACGAAAAGCTGAGACTCCGCACGGAGGATTCCATCGATGCCGGCCTTGCAGCCCTCAAGGCCGAAATCACGAAAGACCCGGAAGCCGTCGCGTTGTTCAGGAAACTTCACGACATCGTGAAAGGTTCGCCAAAACCAAGCGCATGAACACCGGCTTCCAGCGCATTTACCAGTCCATCGAACTCGACGAAATGCCGAAAGTCAGCACACCAAGGGTGAATTCCTTCCGCGAGTTCCTCGAAAAACACGCCCGCGTCAAAACCCCCGACGGCAGCTATCACCCCTACACCTTCCAGGGCCGCGAGGCGCTGGAATTTGTGGTGGGGATTATCGACCACATTCTTGGTAGCGCGAGCGTCCCGCTTGCGGTCGTTCCGGCGACCATCACCGGCGATTCCGCAACGGCGGCAACCGGGACGGTCGCCCTACCAGCAACATCCCATGTTCCGATCTCCGACGCCCGCCTCACCGCCACCGGCTCGGCGCAATGGGGCAAAACCATCCTCGAATTAAACTTTCTCGCCTACGCCGCCGGTATCCAATTTCGCTCCGTCGGCCTGTTCCTGCCCGATGAAAGTCTCGTCGAGGGCATCGTGGACAGCAAACTTCGTCCCGATGTCCTCGACCAGCAGCCGTGGCTCAATTCCCTGATCACGCTCGGCAAAGCGGAAAACGCGTCGGGCAAAACCGTCAACCGCAAGGGTCTCTTCACCTGCACCGATGGCCGGAAAAGATCGCACGGGATGATCCACGGCATGCAGAAAATCCCCACCACCTTCAGCTTCGACATCGTGATCGAGGACGAGAAGGACGACATCCCGCCGACCATGTCGCGCTACCTCACCGCCCGCATGACCGCCAGCGATCTGCGCTTCCGCTTAAGCATCGGCACCCAGCGCTACGCCGGCGCGGGACAGAACAAGGAGTTCGAGGACGGCACGATGCACCTCGGCCATTTCACCTGTGCGGCATGCGGCCACAAACAAAACCCCGAAGAAAACTGGCCGCAAATTTGCCGGCTCGCCATCGACGACGCGCCGCAATGCGATGATCCACAACTGACTTTGGAAGGGAATTTCAAGAGGACACAGGCAGGGACGCCTGTGCCACCAGAGCAGATATTTGAGTTCGAGCCTGATGGCAATTTCTACCTCGCCTGTGTCCATTGCGGCGCGGAGCTTGACCGTCACGCTCCCGAATTTATCGCGCAGCATCCCGAACGCGAGAAGTTGCAGCATTGGTCCGTCCGTATTTCGCAACTGCTGGTCGCCGCCATCGCCTTGAAACAGATCGTCGCCGACTGGTGCCACAACGCGGTGCAAGACCCCGACGCCATGAAGACGTTTTACGTCGATCGCCTCGGCCTGCCGCGTTCCAGCAGCCAGCAGCTCGACCAGAAAATCCTCGACCGCGCCCGCAGCCTCGAACATTTCGACCTGTCACTGTCGCCGCGACGACCGCAGGCAGGGACGCCTGCGCCACCAGTGCAATATTACGCCGGGCTCGATACTGGCGACAGATGTTGGCTCACCGTTCGCGAAGTGGAAACGACCGCAGGCAGGGACGCCTGCGCCACCATAAAACGCATCACGTGGCTGGAGCAACTCAGCGCCGAACGCGTCCGCGCCCGCGTGCCACAGATTTTCGAGTTGCTGGGAATCAGCACGTTGTTCGTGGATGCCGGCCCCTTGCGCGATCTCGCGCGCGATCTTTGTTTTCTGTTGAATGGCCTCACCGGTTTTCATCCCGCGCCGCTTCCCGATCCCGAGCGCGCCGTCATTCATTTTCCGGGCGGCCTCACGTGGGACGGCGCGAACCAGCGCTGGCGCGGCCTGCGTTGCGCCGCCGTCGAGTTCACGCTCAAGGAAGGGAAGGGCGTCGTCCACAAACTCGGCATCACGCAGGACGGCCTGTTTTATCCCGTCATCGCCTGCAACCGCGACGAGACCATCGAGCGCGTCGTCAACGAACTGCTCACCGCCGCCGAAAACGTCATCGAAGTCATCGACAGCAAACTGCGCACCACGCCGTCGATCCGCCTGCCCGCGCGCGGGGTCGCCACGCCGAAGATCATCGACACGTTCGACGCCCACATCGTTTCCGGCAGCCGTCGCGAGCGCGACGAACGCGGCCGGGCCGAGCATTTTGTCGATGGCTGTGAAAACCATTTCCTGCTCAGCAACGCCTACAGCGCGCTCGCGGAATCCGTCGGTGAACGCGGTTTCGCGCCTCCTCCCACCGGCGCGATGAATCCCGCCGCCGCCCTCACCCTCGGAAACCGCGGCCGCTGGGGCGCGCCCACCCTGGCGAGGAGGCCGTGGTGAAAAGGAACGACGTTAACGCTCAACGTCCAACGTTGAACATTCAACTTTCAAACTATCGGAAATCCGCCGTTGTAGGCCGCAAGCCGAGTCAGACGAGACACGCCGAATTATTGCCGGCGGCGCAACCCTCACGCGGCGTCGGTGGACTGGAGAATAATTTTGAAAATTGTAGGGCGGGCATCTTGCCCGCCATCAAACCAACAGCGGCGGCCAGGATGGCCGCCCTACAAAACAACGGAGGAATAAAAATGAAGAAGCACCTGTTCTCAATCCTGCTCACTGCGAGTGTCCTGGCGACCTACGTCTACGCCCAGGGTGGCTACCCGCTCGGCTCGGACGTTGCGTCGACGATCAGCACGAGCAAATTCAACATCGCCGGCGCGAGTTCGACGCTGGTGGCGACCGACAACGCCAACCGCGTGTTCTGCAAGATCATCCAGCGCGGCACCAATGCCATCGATGTTGGTTACGGCCTCACCGTGACCAACGGCCAGCAGGACTACCTTATCGGCACGGTCGGCAGCACGTGGGACACGAAACGCCCGACGCTCTACAAGGGATCCATCTCCGCGATCCTCGACAGCTCGACGGCGAACCTCACTTCCACCGTCACCGTGATCGAAGGCTCGCACCAGAGTTTCTAACCGCCGGTCGATCACGAGAAACCAAATGGCCAATCGCCTTCGAAAAACGTGGCGCAAACTTGTCGGTGTAGCCGCCGCCTTCCCGGCGGCAATCGCCGGGGCGTCCGGGACGGACACCGCTACACGCGGTCTCTTCCAATTCGGCGAGAGCAATCTCGTGGACGCGCCTCGTAGAACCGGCGTCTCGCCCGTTCCTCCGGTAGCCGGCACCATCGTCAAGGCGCAGGTCGCCGAGCGCTGGATGAACCAGGTCACGCGCGGCCTCACGCCCGAGGCGGTTGACGATTATCTCACCACCGCGATCAGCGGCGACACGTTGAACCAGTTCGCGCTTTTCGAGGAGATGGAAGAGAAGTGGCCCGAGCTGCGCCTCGCGCTCTACAAACACAAACTCAAGGCCGCCCGCCGCAATCCGCGCATCGTCCCGCCCGATCATCCGCAAAATCCCGCCCTCGCCAAAGAGAAAGCCGACTTCGCGAACTACGTCTTCGCCGCGATGCGCAACTGGCATCGCACCGCCTTCAATCTCCTCGACGCCGTCGGCAAAGGCATCAGCGGCGCGGAGATCGATTGGCAACCAGGGGAGGTGGCAGCTTCGGGGTCGTTGGTAGGGCGCGCTGGCCCAGCGCGCCGCGCCGCTGTCGTCATCGCTGAAATGCCCTGGGTGAATTATCGGCACTGGAGTTGGTGGTGGGACCGACCCGAATTGCAATTATTCCCCGACTTGCGCAACCGCGCCCTGCACATCGACGTGCCCGAGCGCAAGTTCATTATCTTCCATCACCTCTCGAAGAGCGGGCATCCCGCGCGCGCCGCGATGCTGCGCCCGCTCGCCTGGTATTTCCTCATTTACCTCTACACGATGAAGGACTGGAGCACGCTCGCCGAGACCTTCGGCGTCGATATCGCCCACGCGTTTTGCAACAAGGACGCCACCCAGGAACAGCGCAACGCCATCCTCCTGCATCTCTCCCGGCTCGCCGCGCGCGCCGGCGTGTTCGATGAGGGAACGGTCGTCAATCTCCAGCGCGCCGCCAGCGGCAGCGCGTTCCCGCAGGAAGCGCTCGTGAAATATTGTTCCGAGAAAGCGCTCGAATGTCTCCTCGGCGCGACGCTCGGCACACAAGCCGGCACCCACGGCGCGCGTTCCTTGGGATTGGTGCAACAGGACGAAACAGAAGAGATGGTGGACTGGACCTGCCTCCTCTTCGCGGGAACGATGACCGGCACCGCGTTGCGGTGGCTGATGGATTTCAATTTCGCCGATCCCACCGACAATCCCGTGATGGAATTGCCCGGTGCCAGCCGCCGCGACATCGCCGCCCTCGCCAACGTCGTCAACACCCTGGTCAACCTCGGCCTCCGCGTCCCCGAATCCTGGGCCCACGCCCAGTTCGACATCCCGCAGCCCGGCACGACCACCGAGCGTCTTTTAACGCCGAGCCAAACCGGCAGCGCGGGCCCCGTCGATACCGATACATCTGACGTTCCGCTTAACGGATCTGTGGAACGCGCTCTCGAAGCCATGCGCCTCAAGGCCGTCGCCGCAGGCCGCGACCCGGAATCCATCGACCGCGAGAAGCTCATCCTTGCGGAACTCGTCACCGGCCACACGAAAGGGACCTGATGAACGCGCTCAAGACTTGGGGAGTTGCCGTGGCGGGCCTGTGCCTTCTTTGCGCATCAGCTCGCGCCGAAACTGGATGTACCGGTCGCGAATCAGATGGGCGAATTCGTGGGGAGAAACTGAAGTTCCTTGCAGCACCTCAGCGACCAGACGGTCGTACCGCTGCTTGCAAGTGGCGACTTGATCGGGTTCGGCGCATTCCAGTTCGTACTTCGCCCGGAGAATGGTTTGAATATCTTTCATCAACCATTCGCGGACAGGTTAACCACGCGGGCGAAGATTTGCTGCAAGTGCTTCGGCCGTACTCACATGCCGATCTCCCGCAGGGCCGCTTCGCGGCGCGCAGGAGTCATGTCGCTGTACCACTCGGCGTGGTTCATTCGCAAGGTTTCGACGAGCGCCCGCAAGTCCTCGACTTGCAGACCGAGATGTTTGGGATCGACCTCGGTGTGGTCGTTCATATCGAGAAGGAGCAATTCGCCGGAGGCCAACAGGCCGGTCAACAGCACGCGATGAAATTGAAGATCGCGCGGCTGGGGATCAACGAGAATGAGCTTTTTCTCCTCGGCGCGGCGAAACATCTTCACGGCGCACAGCCACAGCGACAGGCGATAGAGAAGAGTGCGTCTGCGCTCGGAAATTTCCTGCTCGATTTCTGCAACCAGCATCCGCACGGCCAACCAGTCGGGCGGTGCCAGGTTGAAGTCAAAATGGGGCTGCGCCAACTCGGTTTCCACGAGGAAGAATATACTCCTAGGGATTGGAAGCTTCAAGCCGATTTTCGCCAAAGAGACGGAAAAAACCGCTGCCTACATGCTGCCGGTGTGGCCAAGACAACCCCGTTTTCAGGAGGTCATCATGTCTGACGTTACAACATCAATACCGAACACAAAACACGCCGTCGCCTTCACCGGCCTTTCGACCGCAATCGGCAATCCAGAATCGCCAATCCAAAATCGCACCGATCTTTGGATCGTGTACTTGCCGAAAGGCGACCGCGCGGTTGACCAGAGCGCCGAGGACGGGACGCCGGTGAAATTGCGCGTCAATCCCTCCGCGCTTTCCGCGAAGCGCATGGAAGCCGCGCGCCGGGTAGTTGCAGGTGAGGTACGACCGCAGGCAGGGACGCCTGCGCCACCAGGACCGAGAAACCAGCCGTACACCGATTACAACCACGACGATAAGGAAGCCAGCGGTCGACCGTTGAAATTCGCGTGGCATGACGACCTCGGTGTGATTGGCCTCACGCGGCGCACGCTCCAAGCCATCGAACGCACCACGGGCGATCCGCCCGAGTTCCAGGCCTTCTCGCCGCACGTGCCCATCGACCCCGAAACGGGCGAGGCGGTCGGTATATATATGAACTGCGGCGGTTTTGTGAATCGTCCGCTCTTCGGCGACGCCACTTCGCTGTCCGCCGCCGCGCATCTCCCGCAGGAATTGGTCGCCGCCAATCCAAACGAAGTCGAACTCATCAATGTTGTAGCAGCGTCCGTCCCGGACGCTTCCGTCGCCGCAACCGTAGAACGGGCGTCCCGCCCGTTTACCGAATTGATCGCCAAACTCTGCGCCCATTACCAATTCGATCCCGCTACCGTCACCGAGCCCGAATTGATCGCTGCCTTCGACCGCGAGTTCGCTGACATCACCGCACTGACCGCGCGGGCGAATCTGGCGGAAAACGCCATCGTCGCGCTTGGGTTCGAGAAATCCGCCATGCCCAACCCCGCCGAGCTGACCGCAAAAGCCGCGCTCCGCAAACCGTCCGACGAAGAAATCGGAATGGAGCTTGTCGGCTTTGCGGTCGGCTGCGGGATTCTCGCGCCTGCCGAGAAAACGGAATGGGAGCGCCGCCTCGCCAAAGACCGCGCGGGCTGGACGAAGGAGTTGCTCGCGAAAGCGCCAAGCGTGTTGCTGGGCCGGATTATCCAGGACCAATCCGCCACCCACGCCGCGGGAGGAACGAAGCCAAAAGCGAAGTGGGAGCACCGGGTCGAGGAACTTTGCGCGAAGGACCCCCTCATTGCCCCCATCGCGACGAAGGATCCCGCACGCGCCAAATCAATTGCGCTCGAACGAATCGCCAGGGAGGAGCCAGCGCTCCTCAAGTAGCCGCACCCGATCGGGTCCGCTACGGAACCAAAAACCAAAAAAGAGGAGACACACAAATGTGGAGCAGAACTGTAGAAACGGCGGTGAAGCTTGGCTTCGCGGTAAATCGCGGCAGCGTGGACGGCAATGTCGTTCTCGCCGCTGATGGCACAAAGCCGACATTCCCCGTCTTTAGTGAACGCCCCGACGTGGGCACGATCATCGCCGTGGGCAGCACGGTCGCCATTGTCACGGACGACGGCGACCGCGAAATCTACGTCATCCTGGGCAACACCGTCACCGAATTCCAATTCGGCATGTCGGATGCGAACGGCGCCTGGATCCCGGCCACCACCGGCAATTACACGGGCGTGCAATTCCTGCAAAGCGGCGTCGCCGGCAACGTCGTCAAGGCCCGCGCCGCGCAATTCAAACTCCCATAACCAAAAATTGTAGGGCAGGCCTCTTGCCCGCCGACGAAAGGAAACAAGTACATGGCATCCGAACCACAACTCCTGACTCTCAACGCGCAGCTCACGACGTTCGTCGCGGGCGTGCAACCGCCCGATTTGCTCGGCCGCATCATCGCGCCGACTTCTCCCGCGCAATTGATTTCCGATGTGAAATTCAACTGGTGGAAATTTGATCCCGCCGAATACCTGCGCAAGCAGGACACGAAGGTCAACCGCCGCGGCACCATTCCCGTGACGGATTTCAGTTTCATCACGGACTCCGATGTCCTTGCCGATCACGGCCAGCAGATCGTCAACCCCAACGATATCAGTCTCCTCAGCGAAGGCCAACCACCGCAGATTTTGCAGGCGCCGGTAAATGTCCGCATGGCAAAACTCAAGGCGTTGACCGAGACGTTCTGGTTCTCGCACGAGTTCGAGGTAAACAGCCTCGTCTTCGGCGCGGGCAATTACGCCGCGGCCAACACCCGCGTTGCCGCCACCACCGACATGCTCGACAATGCCGACAACGAGCCCATTAAGATCATCCAGACGTTGATCGACACACCATTGATTCCACCAAATGCGCTCGTCATGGGCCTCGCCGTCTGGCGTCCGCTGCAGCGCCATCCGCAGATGGTCAGCGCGATCAAGGCCGTCCTTGGCAGCCGCGCCGCCGTCAGCGGTCAGGTGAACCAGGACGAAGTTGCCGCGTTCTTCGGCCTGAAGCAGGTGCTCGTGGGCAAACAGCGCACCAACGACGCGAACCCCGGTCAGGTCGCCAGCTACAGCCGCATCTGGGGCAAGCACCTGGCCGCGATTCGCATCGAGGACGCGCCGCAGTCTACTGTCTCACCGTATCCCGGCACCGCCCTGACCGCCTACGGCAACATCATGAACGCCGGCCCGGTTTTCGTCGCCTCGCGCACGATCCAGCCCGGCGAGGAAAACGGCGGCCTCTACGGCGCCGTCGCCGACATCATCGGCCACACCCGCAAGGTTCTCATGGTCAACCAGGACTCCTGCTACCTGTTGCAGAACTGCGTCACAAACGATGTGTAAATCCGCCTCTGATCCCCTCTCCCCACCGGGGGAGAGGGTTGGGGTGAGGGGGAACATAAAAATATGACCATCATCAACGCTTTCCTGGCAGCCAGCGACGTGACCGACAACTTCAGCCCCGCGCAGCTTATCGAGATGCTCGACGATCCCGTGAATCCCACGGGCGCCTTAAATACCACTCTCCGTGACAAAATCATCGCCCGCGTCAACGGCGAAGCCAGCAGCCTCGCCTCGGGCAAGCTCCTCTTCCCGCTGCAAGTCGACGACACCGATGCGGACAACATCAAGGCCACACTCGCGGGCTTCGCACTCGACATGTTCGAGTACTACGCGATGAAGGACAAACCTCACATCCTTCAAGCGTTCACCGGCGTGCAAGACGGCTACAACCGCGCCATCGCCTGGCTCGAAGCCGTCCGCGACGGTAAAGCCACCATCGGCACCAGCAAAACCATCCCCGGCGCCGAAGCCCGCACTGCCGCTGTCGAAACCAGCCCCCACAAAGGCACTTTCGAGCGCAAACGAATGAGAGGTTGGTGATGATTCCCTCGACTTTAATTGTAGGGCAAGCGCTTCGCTTGCCGTCGCGAATTGTAGGACAAGCGGCCCGCTTGTCGTCGTCGTTGGTAGGGCGCGCTGGCCCAGCGCGCCGTCTCCTCTCCCCTCCGGGGGAGAGGATTAAGGTGAGGGGAATATAACATTGCCCTTCACCATCGAACCACGCGGCTTCGACGAACAAGGCCAGCGCCTCCGGCTCATCGACGCCCGTCTCGACAACCTTGATCCGATCTTGAACGTCCTCGCCTCCGACCTCGCACAAATGTGGCGCGACAACATCGATGCCGGCCCCAATGATCGCTGGCAAGCCGGTCTCTCCTATCGAGCCGAATCCCTCGGCGGTGTCACGTTGCGTGACCGCGGCTTGATGCAGGATTCCATCGTCGGCCAGCAGACCGGCCCGGCAGAAATCAGCGTCGGTAGCCCGCTCACGGTCGGTAATGACTGGAACCTGCTCGCCATTCACGAATTCGGCGCGGACGTGAAAGCGACAAACAAGCCGTGGCTCATGTTCCGTTATCCACTCGCCTCAGCCACCGACTCCGGTTGGGCGCGCAAAAAAGCCATCACGATTCCGAAGCGCCCAACCGCCCCCTTCAATTGGGACAGTGGCGAACTAATGCCCGGAGGCAGAAATCGCGGTTCAATCGCGCATCAACATTTATTTGGCGGAGATCTCACAATGAAAACGTGCTTTCTGTCATGCCGAGCTTGTCGAGGCATCTCCTGCCGTTACCGCCCATGTGTCCCTGCGCTAGGCGCCACAATCACATTGGTTTCATCCTTCGAACGGGCGCGATCATGAGCAATTACCTCATCGACATCGAAGATGCCATCATCACCAAGGTCAACTCCGCCCTGCGACCGGACGACTCCACGCGCAATTTCTTCAATCGCGTGGACATCTTTCGCGGCGAGAAGGCCGAAGTCTTTCTCGCAGTCGCGCGTGAGACCGCGCCTTCCGCCTGGCTGCGTCTCGACCGCATCCTCAATAAGCCCGAGGAATTCAAAGGCGCGCGCGGCCTCGGTCAACCCGTCCTGCAAGGCACGTTGCGCAACGAGATTGCCTGTGTCTGGTCGCTGTTCCTCTGTGCCCGCTCGTTGCGCGCCACCAGGGAACTTTCCCACGGCGGCCCCGGCGTCATCGGCGCGTACGACATGATCAACCTCGTCGTCGGCCCGTCGGGTTCCCCGCCATCAACCGCCGGCCAGTTGCGCGGCTGGCCCCCCATCGCGCAAGCGGAGCCATTCGTTTTTGTCGGTCTGGAACTGCTCGGCCAGACGACGACTGAGACCGTCTACGAAGCTCAGTTCCGAACCCGGGTGCAACTGTGAACGAAATCATTGTCCAAAACCAAAAACGGAGGAATAAAAAATGAGTAACTTGGCCATCCGCAATCGGCTGACCGTCGGCAACGTCTGGCAGGGCGGCGCGGTCGCGCTGTTCGACAGCAACTATCTCGGCGTCCTGCTCGACCTCGGTAATGTCACCGATTCCACGTTCGACCAGGAATTGGAGGCGACCGATTTCCGCACCGCTCGCGCTACGGGCACGCTCGTCACCGAAGCCCGTCCGATCAAGCGGCTCGAATTGCCCATCACCATCAAGTGCAACGCGCCCGACCCGAAAGCGCTCGACCTCGCATTGTTCGGCACGGGCCAGGCCGCCTTCAGCCAGGCCTCCGCTTCGGCCACCACCCAGAATATCACCGTCGCCGCGCTCGACCTGTGGCACAAAATCGCCGGCTTCGAAATCGCCAACGTCGTCGTGAAAAAAGCCAGCACCACCGCCGTGTTCGGCACCGATTACGATCTGGACACCGAACTCGGCGCTGTCAAGCCGCTCACGGGCGGCATGTTCTCCGTCAGCGATACCATGGCGCTGACCTACGACCTGACGGCGATCAGCAAGGTCGAGAACCGGCCGCAAACCCACATCGGCTTCGTCTACGGCGAATTCTACCTCTACATGGTCCTCCCGCCCAACGAAGGCCGCACCACCGAGCAGGTCTGGCTCCGTCACATGGCCAAGTCCCGCTTGGAACCGACCGGCAACTTCGACTTCAGCCCCGACAAACCTGCCGAGCAGTCATTCAAAATTACCCCCGTCCCAAGTGGCGACACGACCTATCCCTTCGGTTACCTGCGCCAAATCAAATAGCAACCAACTCCCGTTCCCTCTCCCCTCGGGGGAGAGGGTTAGGGTGAGGGGAACCATACATATGACTGACCAAGCCGTAAGACCAAACGTGGAAGGCGAGCTTCATCCCGACTCCGAGATCGGGACGCGCCGCCGACTTCGCGAGTCGATCGAAGTCACCTACGCCGACGAACGCCGCGAGACCATCATCGTCAAACGCCTTTCCAACACCGACATGATCAAGTGGGCCGACACCGGCCTCGACAAGGCTTTCCTCGTCTTCCGTTCCGTTGAGCGCTCTGAGATTTCCAATCTCCAATCTCAAATCGGGCAGCTCTGGTTCGACTCCCTCACGCAGGACAGCGCCTTCGCCGTCGTCGAAAAGGCGCTCGCGCTGAACCATTCGCCGCTTCAAAAAAAAATGCTGGAGGCCGTCCTGGAAAATCTGCGGTCGTGGTTGTCAGCGATGCCCTCGACTTCCTCCGCGCCCGCGGCCATGACCCCGAAAAACTGACCGACTATGAAATCGAAGAGACTTTCACCGTCGCATTCAAAAACTGGCAGCACGGCCTGGTCGAAGCCGCGTTTTACACCGGCCTGCCATGGGTGACCAAACCGCGTGACTGGAAAAAATACTGTGATGACCTCCACCAGGCAATCGAAGGGACCTCACAACGCGCCGTCGCCGAGGAACTGCTCTCCAGCTTCCTCGCCCAGGGTGTTCCGGTCGCGAATTGACGCTGAAAGGCGATGAGATGGCAGCCAACAACATTGCCGAAATCATCCTGAAAGTTACGACCGAAGGTCAGGGGAATGCCCAGGCTCTGGCCGCGCAATTGACCCAGCTCGATCAAGTGACGAACAAGGTGATGACCACCACCGTGGCCGCTACCTCCGCGCAAAAAACGTTTAATGCGGAAATCGGCAAGACGTCACCAGCCGCGGGTCTTGTCGCCAAGGCGCAATTCCAACAGCCCCCTTCACAATTGGAAAAGCTGTCGCAGAACTGGGGCGACCTGCAAAAGCAGGTCGATGGTTTCACCACGCACACCCTCCGGGATTTCACTTCCACGTCCGCGCGCGCGTTGACGCAATGGATCGAGGGCTCGAAGAACGCGAAGCAGGCCTTTGCCGGTTTCGTCACCTCCGTCCTCGAAGGCATCATTCAAATAATGCTTCAGCAGACGATTGCCCACGCGCTTGGCCTGACACAGGCGCAAGTCTCCGCGCAAACACAGACTGTCGCGAACACGGAAATCGCCGCCAGCGCCGCGCCCGCCGCCGCGCTCACGGGCGCCGCCACCTTCGGGGCGAATTCCATCGGCGTGGCGCTGGTGATTGCCGCCGTGCTGGGTGGCGTCGGCGCATTGCTGGCCCTGACGCGTAAAGCGGAGGGCGGTCCGGTGTTTGGCGCGGGCAGCGAAACCAGCGATTCGATTCCGGCGTGGCTTTCGCAAAACGAATTCGTGCAACCCGCCTCCGCCCATAATTACTACGGCACCGATGTCATGGAAGCGATGCGGACGCGTTCCATCCCGCGTGATGCCATCCGCGCTTCGATGGAGCACCGCACCTTCTCGCTGGGAGGTATGGTGGCACAGGCGTCTCTGCCTGTGAGGGCCTTTGCCGAAGGCGGTATCGCCGTGCGCATGGCCGGTGGCGGCATCATCCCGAATGTCAGCGTCGGCGGCGCGACTGTCTTGATGGCCTTCGGTCCGCAAGAGATCGACCGCTTGATGGCCACCAGCGAAATGCAGAAGCACCTCGACGATCATCTGGACCGCAATCGCCACCGCATCGTACGCCACGTCAAACGCAGCGGAGGGACCCGCCAGGAATGATCAGCGGCCTCACCATCTTCCCGTTCCGTGCGAATTGGTCCAAGCCGATCACGCTGAAGTCCACCTTCGCGACGAACGTCAAGCGTGAGTCGATCCCCGGCAGCATCACGCGCGATAGCGCCCGCGACTACGGCCAGCGATCCATCAAGTTCAACATCCTGCCTTACAATGATGGTGGCGCAGGCGTCCCTGCCTGCGTCCGTGACTCGTGGGACGCCTTCCGCGAGGCGAATCCGCCGGGCACGATCCTCGGCATTCCGTTGTGGAGCGAGGAAGGCATTTACCTGACCGCCGACGCCGCGATCGGCGCGACGACTCTCTCGCTCTCCGCGGTGAACTTCGTGGACTGGCGCGGTGAAGCCGTCCTCTGGCCGTTCGGTAGTGGCGCGGGCGTCTCGCCCGCGGTCGTTGAAGGCGTCACCATCGCCAGCATCAGCGGCGCCATGATCAATCTTTCAAGCGCCCTTACAATCGCCTTTAAGGCCGGTGATCAATTCCTTCCCTTGATGCGCGGCTTTCAAATCGACGACTACGCCGAGCGCGTCCTCAGCCCGGAGATCTCCGAGCTGGTGCTGGAGTTTGTCGAGGACCTCGCGCACATCGGCGCGTATGCGGTCCCCGGCACGGTCAACGCCGTGTCGTATCTCGGCATCCCGGTCCTGCCGCTCATCGCCGAATGGAGCGAGCCGCCAACCGTCGGCATCACCCAGGGCACGCACGTGGTTTCGCAAGGGATCAATCGCCAGGCGCTCGCCACGCTCCGTCAATACGTCCGCCAGCGCCTCTCCTATCGCGTCGGTTGCGACGGTCGCCAGGACCGCGCGACCATCTGGGAGTTCTTTCACGATCGCCGCGGACGGTGGGACCGTTTCTGGCTGCCGTCGTTCAAGGATGAACTGAAACTTTCTGCCGATGTCGGCGCGACCGATACCTTCCTGACGCTGGAGAATTTCGCGGACTACAGCAGCCGCTTCAATCTCGGCGGCGACCTGCGCGTCTCAATCTTCATCACGGATGGCTTCAACTTCTGGATTCGCCAGGTCAAGAGCCTTTCCACCGACAACTCAAACAAAGTGACGATTGATTTCGCGATCGGCTCTCCGCTTTCCGCTTCCGCGACGATGATCGGCCTGTTGCCCCTCGTGCAGTTCGCCACCGACGATATCGAGATCGAATGCCAGTCGCCGCTCGTCGCCACCGCGACCCTGGCCTTCACCGAACTGGAACGGGAATACGTCGAAGTGGACGCTACCTCGTGGCCGCCCGTGGGCGGCACCGCCGGCGGAACCGGTACCGGCGGATTGAACAATGCACCGCCTCCCCCAGCAACGCCTTGCAGTAATTTTGATTCGGGCACCACGCCCAGCCAACTGCTGATCCATGTGAAGATTCAGGGGCCACCGCCCGGCGTGTGCACCGCCTACGAAGTCGGCAACACGCTGAAGATGGTCTACCAAAACGTGCCCGGCGACTTCGACGCGAACGGGCTCTTCGAGCACGACCTGGTTGCCACGCAGGTCTCGGGCAGTCCCTGTGTGTATGAGACGGCCACCGCGGACTATTTCGGCGGCGGCGGCGCGGTGTATATGGCCGCGCAAACCTACTCCGACAATCACTGCGGCACGGGCGGCGGCATCGGCGCAACCGTCAACGGTTTCTTCCGGCTCACCAAGCAGGCCACGTCGATGCTGATCCAGTGGGTCGTCGTGGGCAGCCCCACACACATCATCCGCGACCAAACGTTCACCTGCACCAGCGACGGCAACGCCCTCAACGGCGTCGGCGGCCAGCTCGCCAACGAGTATTCCTACGAGCAACTCTTTTCCCTAGTGCTCAGCACGTTCACCGTGGAGATCGTCCAGCCATGAGAGGCTCACCCTCCATCCGCTGTAGCCGCGTCCCGATTCCGAGATCGGGACGCGCGCCGCGTTGGTGTAGCCACGGCTCTGTGAGCCGTGAGGGCCAGGATCGCCAATGAGAACACTTCCTCCAGCCTGGCTTGCACTGGAATTCACGCGCGAGCGCCAGGTCGCGCTGTTGATCCATATCTTCGCGCGGCGCGACGGACGCGTGACGCTGCCGAACGGCTGGGGCTCGTGGACGTATTCAGTCGGCTTTCAGGGCAACGTCAACTTCACCGACCTGGCCAACTACGCGAGCGACGGCATCCAGTCACGCACGTATGTCCCTGCCGCGATTGAATTCGACCCGAGCCAGGTCTTTCGCAAGGAGAGTACCGCCCTGGATCCGCACGACATTACCCTGACGGTTGATCCTTCGCTCGATCCGTTTGCCAATTACGTCAACCGCCAGTGGCCGCTGACCTTCGGCATCGTGATCTACAAAGTGCACCGCAACGGCAATGCTGTGCTGACGGTGGACAACGGCAGCGGGACGCAGGTGCCTGTCGTGGACGTGGCGTTCATCGGCTATCTCGATGCCGACGATACGCTGGAGGTCAACAGCGCCGGCCTGCAGCAGACCATCGAGGGCGGCAAGCTGAAGCTGGAAACCAAGTGGGACCACATCACCAAGAAGTTTGATCGTCCGGTGCCGCGCCCCATCTTCAGCATCGAATGCCCCAAGGCGCTCTTCTCGTCATCGGGCACGGCGGCGGTCGATTGCAACGCGGACATGCAATACGTTCGCATCGACGGCCTCGTGTTGCAGGCCAGTGGCGCGGTGATCAGCGCCACGGAGTGGTATGGAAAGCCCGGAGGTTGGTTCGCGGAGGGTTTGCTCGAATATGTTGCGACCGATCCGATCAGCGGCTTGGATTTCGGCTTCGCGCTGAGAATCATTTCCAGCACGCAGCACACCGCTTCCGGCGTGAACTACGGCGACCTGACGCTCGAAATGTTTCCGCCATTGCCAATCATCGGCGCGGTCGTCTCCGCGTTCGGTGGTTGCGACCGCGTGCGGTCCACGTGCATCACCAAGCACATCCCGAGCGGCACGGTCCCGCCCGCGCCGGGCACGCCGACGCCGGGCGATATTCGCGTGGCCCTGCAGCTCTTCAATAGCGTCCACGGCAACGCCAAGACCGCCTACGTGATCATCACCCCGACGCTCCTGACGATCAAATACACCGGCACCGATACGACGCAGATCGGCAATTTCGCAATCAATAACGTGGACTGGACCACAACCACGATGGTCCCGCTCGGCGGCAGTTCGCTGATAACGAGTCCAGGCTTTACGCTGACAGCCGGCAGCACCGGACCGCCAAACGCGACCGGCTACGTCTTCACTCTCACTAACAACGGATCAGGCAACCCGACGATCAGCCAGAAGCCCACTGCTGCCAACGGCTTCACCCTGATCGTCAAGATGAGCCACCAGGCGGCATACGATTTCACGGTCAATTGGGTGCCGAGCAATGGATCGCCCATCAATCTCGGCAACCTGCAAAACTTCGGCGGCACCGACATCCCCATCGAGCACCCATCCCTGGAGACCACGAAGTGAGGAACGAAAAAACAAACGCTCAACATTCAACTTCCAACGTTGAACGTCCAACGGGGAAAACTGCCGGCGACTTCGACGTTGAGCGTTCAACGTTGAACGTTGGACATTCGGGAGTTTCCGCATGACACCGCACTGTCCATACTTCCCGAACAACCAGCCGCGCATCGATGCGCTCCTGGCGCAGCTCGCCGCGTGGGAAGGCACGCGCTGGCGGCACGCGGGCGCGCGACCCAACGACATGCGCTGTGGCATCAGTGGTGATTGCCTGTTTTGGGTTCACGCGTTCAAGGCCATCGGCGCGCTGCCGGCAAAGTTGGAGATCCCGGACTATCGCCTGCACGAAGCCAGCGCCGACGAAATGCAGACGCTCCGTCGTTGCATCGAAGCAACCGGCCGCGCATTGCTGACGTGGGCGCGGCCTGGTAGCGCGAGCGTCCCGCTTGCGGTCGTTCCGAAGATGGCAAGCGGGACGCTCGCCCTACAAAATTTTGCGATCGGCGACGTGCTGCTCTTCAAGAACGGCACCAGCGGCGCCCACTGCGGCCTCGCAGTCAAGGAATCGCCGCTCCACTTCGTCCACCTCACCGGCAACGGCCTGCTCGAAGAGCCGTTCCACCAGTCCCATTACATCGCCGCGCTGGCATACGTGTATCGACTGTTGGAGGACGCGTGAAACACGTATTCCGGTGTAGCCGCGCCTCTATGAGGCGCGTTCGTTCCGCACGGCTCGCAGAGCCGTGGCTACATAAGGAGGCGGCGTAATGGGTTTTCTCGGCGGCTCCAACGCAGGTGTTAACTCGAACCGGCGCGCGGTCACGCAATCGCCTGTCGCTTCCAACATTCTCGGCACACCCTGGCCGACGCTGTGGGGCCTGCGCGACTTGAACGGGACCGTCATCGCCTGGACGAATCACCGATTCAGCAACGCGGGCTCTTCCGGCAAAGGCGGTGGCCAGGTTTCCTCCGGCGAGAAGGATTACCGCACGTTCGCGCTCGGCTTGTGCATCGGGCCGGTGGATCGCATCACGCAAATCTGGTACGACAATGAGTTGATCTGGGAAGGCAATGTTGGCGTAGCCTCCGCGGCAACCGTCGCCACGGCCACGGTCGGTGTCGGCGGCGTCGTTCTTACCGACAACGTTGCGCGCGGGACGATCACGTTCTATTTCGGGTTGGACACACAGACCCAAGACCCGGTGCTCGCTCAATTCATTCCCGACGTGCCGTTCTACCGCGGCATGTGCTACGCAGTGTTCCACGGGCCCCGTAGTGGCTCTCGGGGCTTTCGCCTGGGCAACGCGGACACACTCGCGCAGGTCGCGCTGTACGTGGAGCGCATCCCGAAGACATTTGCGGGAATCTCGTTCACGGCCAGCGTCGAGGAGAATCCCGGCAACGCGTCGAACGAATTGCAACCCATCACCATTATGGCTAGACGCGTCCGGCTTTCACGGGCACGAGCGATGTGGAGTACTCGCTGCTGGCCCGCGAGCAGATCGGTTCCAATTCACAACTGAACGTCGCGTGGGCTTCCGAGACGGGCAGTGACACAACCGGCTCGGCGCTCATCACCAACGGCACTCCTTTCGCTGTCGGCACGCTCGGTTTGATGGTCACGCTGTCGTGGGGCTCGAACGCATCGCCGCCACTGGAGACCGTCCTGGTCGCCATCTGGGAGATCTTCCTTACCAGCGCCGTCAGCGCCATCGGCGGCGCGAACGTCGCGAGCATCATCTACGAGCTGCTTACCAGTAGCGTGCACGGCGTCGCGCTGGATGCTGCGGTCCTCGACATGCCCGCGTTCCAGAACGCCGCCGCCGCCGTGACACAGATGGGCCTTTCCTGGGCGGTCAAACAAAAGGGCGATGCGCGCACGCTCATCGAGGACATCCTGAAGAGCGTCCAGGGCGCGCTCGTCATCAGCAACGGCGCCATCGGGCCGCGCCTGCTCACCGGCGGTACGGTGGCGCTGACGCTTGAACCAGATGACATCGTCGGCCTCAAGCAACGCCCCGGTTGCTGGTACGAGGTTCCGCAATACGCGACCGTCAAGTACGCGGACATCAATCGCAAGTTCCACGACACCATTCTCCCGCTGCCAGGCGCGGGAGATTTTGGCGACGACGAAAAGACAATGGAGATCGCGTTGCCGATGGTCACCGACAACGGCGTGGCGCGCTTGATCGGCTCGCGGCTGCGCACGCTGGAGGCTCTCCCAAAGAATCCCGACACCATTCTCTGCGGTCGCGGCGCGTTTCAACTCCAGTTCGGCGACGTGCTTTTGATCAACGATGCCGCGCGCGGCTTCGACCCGACCTTGCCGATGATCATCATCGCCATCCGCGAGCACGGCGCGGGCGATGAAGTGATCGAGATCGATGTCGTGCCCGACGTGTTCAGCCCGTTGCCGGCAACAACGGCAGTCGTCGGCGGCACAAACGGGCCAGGACAAGGCGCTTCAGGAACGCCCATTGACCCGATCTCGCTGCAGGAGCTTGTCGAGTTGCCATTCGATTTCGCCCCGGACGGCTCGAAACAGTTCACCTTGTTCGCCGCGCGTCCCGATCCCGACGTGCAGGGCATGACGCTCTACGCGTCCACCGAGAACCCGCCCGTCGATTACAACGGCGTGGACGATTCTGCTCCCTTTCACGCGGGCGGCACGTTCGTCGATGCGAGCCTTCCAAAATTCACGATGGATCGCGAAGCCTACATCGACTTCACGCAGGGCAGCGACGACATCGAGGCGTTCTCGTCGCTCTCGGACAACGATTGGTTTGGATATCAAATGCTCGTGCTCGTTGGCGCTGGCATCAACGCAGGACTCTACGCGGCGCGCGAGTTGGTGTTTCTCGGCGGCATAAGCTGGCGGCTACGAGGAATCTTTGGGCCGCTATCAGACACGCCAGTCCCCACGCCAAATCCCGGCGATCCCGTGTTCGTCTTCGCTGTCCGCCCGCTTTATAATCTGGCTGGCCAGCCATCGTGGGTGATCAATTCGCTCCTGACGTTCAAAGGGATTCCTTTCGGCAGTAGAATCTCCCCGACGCTGGCGCAAACGGTCGCCACCGGCCTCACGATCCTTTCGCGCGCCGCGTGCCCGCGCCCCGCGCAGAATCTCAACGCCAACGGTCGCGGCGGAATTGCCTCGCCGTTCTATAGTGGCGCGGGCGGCTCGCCCGCGAGTGATATTAACCTGGCGTGGGACCTGTGCAATCGCGCGTCGGGTTTCGGCGCGGAGACCATCCCTTGCGAGTTTGATCCATCCGTCGCCACGGAGATCGCGACGTGCGCCATCGAGATTTGGGTCGCTGGAACGCTCGTGCGCACCGACGCGGCCAATGTCCGCGCCGCCGTCGCGACCGCGGTGGCCACCGCAACCAGCGCCCTGCAATTCGATGTCGCTTCGGTCGCCGGATTACAGCCCGGCGACCGCATCAGTGTCGTCCACGGCGCGGCGCACGAATACTTCGGGCGTATCGCCTCGATCAGTGGCCTGACGATCACGCTCGTCTCGCCGATCGCGATTCCGCCCGCGCTGGGCGACACCGTGAATTGCTACGAATCCGTCGGCTACATCTACACCGCCGCCAACAACGTCGCCGACAACGGCAGCCTCGCCGCCGCCGTGGACATCAAGGTCTACCCAATCTTAAACGGCCTGCGCGCCCTGCGCCCGGCAGAAATCCTGGTGACAAAGATATGATCACATTTTCCGATGGTAGCGCGACCGTCCCGTTTGCGGTCGTTATGACCAGGGCAAGCGGGACGCTCGCCCTACGAGGCAGAACATCATGAGCGTCCTCTCCAACGGCACCGAAGATCTCCAGGGCCAGAACCTCACGCCGGCAGCCGCGTATGCTGTGGCCAACACCGCTTTCCAAAAAATCGCACTGATGTGTCTCCTCGACAAGGACGTGCCATTTTACGGCCTGCCGCGCGACGGCGCGATTCGCGGCACATCGCAGATCGCCATCGAACGTCTCATCACCGCCGTCGAGATTCGCGCCGAAGGGTCCGCGCCCGTTGGCAGTTCCCTGATCGTGCAACTGATCGTCGGCGGCGTGCTGCAGTCGCAACAGTACGCGCTTCCCGCCGCCAGCGCCTACGCCCTGGTCGCCGTCATCAATGACGGCAACGGCGGCGCCTCCGGCTCGGGTCTCGTCGTCCCCGCCAACACGACGCTGGCCGTCCAGATCACCAGCGGCAACCAGGCCGTCGATGTCGTCGTCACTCCCAAAACCCAACTGAGGATTCTCTGACCATGAAACGCACTTTAATTCTCCTTTCACTGGTGGCGCAGGCGTCCCTGCCTGCGGTCGTCCGCGCCGGCAACGTCTACCCCGACCGCGTGATTGTCGGCGTCGCCACCGGCGAAGTTGACGAAACGCAGTACAGCACCAACGACGTTTCGCTCACCGTCACCAATCTGCCCGGCGGCGGTCGTCGCGCCATCCTTGGGATCAGCGGCAGCGCTTCCAAAGAAACCACCAACGCCGCCCTCGACAAGCTCCGCCTCAACGACGGCGGCTCGCTGACGAACGTTCCTTCGCCGGCAGGCATGGTCACCAACAATCAGCGCAATGTAAGTCTGGGATTTCCTCCCGACCTGTGGGTCTGGCCAACGTTCGTGGATGCCGACGACAATTTACAATTCTTCATCGGGGGACTCACCAACGCGATCCCGCTCGCGCCGAACCCGATACTAGTGGGCAATGCGAGTTGGTTTTTCCGCGACGGCAGCATGATTGAGGGAGCGGACGGTGTGTTCACCATCGCCAACACGATCAACATCAATCCCACCAACGGCTTCGGGCTAACCAAGACAACCGACCTCAGGACGGCGCTTGCCAATACCTTCGTCTCTGTGGCCTCCGTATTGGCGAGCAATGGACTGGTATATGCGCCGGAAGAGGCGATCACGCCGTCAGCCACCACCAATATAGTCGTCACCATTGCCACGAATGGCACCAGCGGCCTGGCTCTCTTCGTCATGCAGGCCACCAATACGACGCTGACCGCATTCACCACGCCGACGGCGATCTCGATCACCAACAGCGGCATCTGGACGGTGCCTTCCAGCGGCAACTTCAACGATGGGTTCTACAAGTACCGCAACGGCAAGCACTGGCTCCTTTTCACCGGCAACGACACGATGGTTTATGTCGCGTCCTCGACCAACGGCATCGGCGGTCCGTACGGCATGGCCGGCGCCTTTACCGGCCTGACCAACGCGACTCTCTCGGCAATTGAGGGTCCATCCATTTTCGATATCGCGCAGGCCAACGGGACCACCAACAGCTATTTGATCTGCGCCGCCGCGTTCGCGCCCTCGCGCCAGGAAGAGCGCATGGGCTGGTCGGTCACGACCAATGATTGGACCACGTTCACCACGACAAACCAGTGGGCATCCTTTTCGGCGCTCGTGCCGGTCAACGCCTCGCTCTTAATCAACCATTGCACTCCATTCCACGTGGAATCGATGACCGCGATGAAGGCCCTGCTGGCGCGCCTCTTTAGTGGACGTTACCCGGCCACGCCCATTCCGAAGTCGATCTCCTACACCGGCAGCTTCGGCCTGGATGTGCCGCAATTCGGGCTCCAGGACCCTATTTTCCAGCGATGGTCCGGCATGACTGTCTACACGAACGCTGGCGTCGGCTTGGTCGCCGGCAGCGACATCAAGTTCATCATGACCACCAACGGCAACTTCTACGCCGGCGGATTCGGCCAGACCGAACTGAATCCCGATCCGCCGGCCGAGTTCAACCCCAACGAGCGCTTCTGGATGATGAGCAACCCGAACGCCAACGGCGATTCGTACTTTTGGTTCCGAGTCCTGACCGGCAGCGGAGTCGTGTTCGGCATTGGCAATCACAACGGCACGGGTTTCCTGGCGGAAGAAGGGGCCGCGCCGATTCAATTCTGGGTCAACGCCAACTCCGGCAGTTCGACGCCCTTCAGCGGCGCGACAATCACTTTCTCCGTGGACCAGGCCTCGGCCACCAGCCAGGTGCCGTTTGATGTGGAAGGCACGTTGACGGAGAAGGGGCATCCGGTGATTACGAACGGAGTGCCACTGGGAAGTTCACTGTCACAACGGTCCTCCATCACCAACGCACCCGCCGCCGCCGTTTCCTCGCCAACCGCGTGGGCGGACATCATCGGCACCAACGGCCAGCACTACGTTGTGCCGTTATACCAATAACCCCGAAAGGAACCATGAATCGAAAGATGAAACTCTCCGCCATCGCCGCCTCCATCGTCGCCGGCATCACGGCCATTGCCTGCGCCTCCCTGAGCACCGGGCCGGTTGGATCCGGCACAACTTCGGCCGGCGTTCCCCCCACGCCGCAGGCCCCGCTGATCTCAAACATCGGCGTGACATCGATGACGGTATCGTGGGTCGGCGGCACACCTACCGCGAGCAATTCCGCCACCGTGTTCTATCTCGTGCAGATGTCCGCCACCAATCAATCGAACTTCGCGACCGTCGCCTCCAACGATGTCACCATCACCAGCGTCACGATCTCCAACCTGACACCGTCCACCACCTATTTCTTCCGCATTGTCGCCGGCGATGGAAAACCGTAGCGGGTATTCCTCCGTCGCCTGCTTGGTGCTCAAAGGCTTCTCCGCGGCGGTGCGGGAATTTCCATTCGGCATTATGCACTTGACAAACAATAAACGCGGGTGGATATGTCAACCGAGAGGGCGGCCTCAAAAACTACTTCCGTTTCGAGGTCTGGCGGCTTCTGGGCTTCTTCGTCCAGTAGTCAGGGACCGGCACGAGCATGGCGCGTTTGAGTGCTTCCTTCGGGGGAAGGTCGCACTTCAGTGGGTCACGCTCGCGGGTCGCTGGCTTTTGTTTTTCATCGGCCATCAATTTACTCTAGCAAAATTCTGGGCGCGTGACAATTCATTCGGCCAAGACACCGGGATATTTCCAGTACGGATATTTGAAGATGCATTTTTGCTGCGAGAGGCTCAGTTGTGTATGGGTCTGGGCCGGGGACAACAAAGTGCTCCAAATTAGTGGAAGGCTTCGATGCCTGGATGTATGCGTTATAAGTGCCATTTGTTTGAAGGGAAAACAGAATGATCGTCGAGCCGAATACCGCGAGCGTATCATTGGTGTTCAAAACAAAAAGACCCGACACATCCATTTCATTAGACCTGCGGTAGAACACCTGCAATACCCGGTCGTCCGGATTCATTGACGATTTCAAATGCGTTAGCATTAAAATTCCTGTCCCAGCCGGTGGGTATTTTGGTATCCCACTCGTTGTTCATCTCGATTTTCCGCATTTCACCACCAATCGGGGTTTGGGCATAGACGAACAACCGTCTGTTCTTTACGTAAGGCATCACAGGCGTCGGGAAAGAGTGACCATTCACATCCATCACCGAGAATACTCTGAAAAACATGGGCTTAGTCTCGCGCCCCCAAAGGTTGGTAATTTCTATTGGCGCTTCACCCTTCTGAAATTTGATGGAACTTCTCGTCGGTGGGATTGTCGCAGTCCAGACCGGTTCAGAGATTTCTTGAGCACCGAGATGGAGAAATACATTCGAGCAGTCGCTCGGAAGCTCTGGCGGTTGCCAGCCCGCGACTGGAGCGGCCTGTTCTGGTGGTTGTTGATCAGCCGGGTTCCTGTAGAACTTATTAAGCGGTATCGCCAACATGACGCCACAGAGAATAATGTAAACAACCCAAACCTTTACTTGGCGCTTTGTGATCTCGGCAGTTTTGTGCGCTATGACCGCTGCACCTAATAGGCCACCACATTTGGAAAACCAATGAATAAAGACAGCCACAAGCCCGGTAAAATCATCTGCTTCTTGCCAGAGAACGTAAGACACGATCTCAATGATTGTGACTGCAGCAGCAATGAACCTGACCCGTTTCCAATCGATACGTTTTTTGTGCTCATCTGCTGGGGTATCGTCGCCCTTCTTATTTTGGGAAGCCTGCTGTGACTCCGATTCCATTATGAGATTAAACGCTGAATTTCTTCCGCCGAATAGCGCGTCGTGGTACGTGCGGCTTATCCTCCACTACCGGACACTGGGGCTGGTAAGTCAAGCGTTTGCCTTCGACCATTTTCAGCCCCGCAACAGTACGCTCTCCATCCGTCGCCTTGCGGTAGTTGTGGCGATGGTCGAACTCGGCAAGGTACAAGGGCAAGTGTTGTTCGCTTACATGGTGGAACGTACCGACCACGCCACGCTTCAAGAGCGAAAAGAATCCCTCCACGCCATTGGTGTGCGCCAACCCGCGAACGTATTCCTTGGAAGAACGGTTCACGGCCACATGCGCGGCGAATCCCTTGGTGGCCTTGCGGTATCCCCAAAAATCGTCGGTCATTATGGTTGCCGAAGGGTCAATATGGTTCTGCAAGACCCTTTTCAGATTGTTGCCCGTTACATGCCGCACAACCTGCGAACGCACACGGCCCCCGCGCTCCAAGAGCGAAACCACCGGCACGTTGTTGCCCATGAAGTGACGGCCTTTGCCATGGGCTTTCCCACCGACATACGTTTCATCGCATTCAACCGTGCCGTCCAGCTTGTCATTGAACGCAGGGTCTTGGAGCGCGTATCGGATGCGATGCGCCATGAAAAGGGCAGAGCGATAGCTGCCCAATTCCAACAGCCGTTGCAGTTGCAGCGAGGAAATTCCTTTCTTGGAACTGCAAATCAGATACCAAGCAATCAGCCACTTGCGGAGCGGGATATGCGAATCCTCAAAGATGGTTCCGATGGTCACGGTGAACTGCTTCTCACAATTCGCGCACCAGCGGAGCCCGGCTCGAACCTTCTTTTCCGGGTTGGCCGCTATCTCCGAAAACTTCATTTGGTCAGTGCATTTGCAATGTGGGCACGCAATGCCGTCAGACCAGCGAATGCTTTCCAGATGCTTGCGGGCCTTGTCGTCCGTCGCAAAGCGGTCGATAAGCTGAATCAGTGTCAAATCCAAGTTGTCCGTTTTCATGGTGTAAATCTATGCGAAACTCTATTGTTTGTCAAGTGCATAGTCCCGTTTCCATTGCGGATCTTTGTCGCTTCTTGCTTTCATTCGCCTGCTTCACCCACTGAATCACGGTGGCCTCAGTCCCCTCCGCTGGCGATGAACCAAAGTCGTGACCGCAGCACTAGCACTGGCTTTGGCCGTATGGTTCTCCGCGCCGCAACTGACTCTCGCAGATCATATCTTTTCACGAACCCAATTCCACGCCCGGGTATACCAAGGGGGCGGTGGCTCGGGCGGTGGCGGGCGGTGGGGGAGGCGGTTTGCTTTGGTGAGTAGTCTTTCGCCGGACCATTTGGGGCCGTGCCAGGTTTGCCCTGTGCGGTTGTTTCCGATAACTGTGCGAGCGCCACCTTCGATTCCTGCTCGCGCTGCGGGATCTGAGATTGAATATCCTTAATCTTCGCATCCATGGATCCTAACGTCCCTTGCCCCTGACTAATCTGCTGCTGGTAGAACGTTATATCGCTCTGTAACTGGGCCTTTTCAGGATTGGGAACCGGACCCTGACCCATTGTTACTTGCTCCTGCTGCGGGGTAGTAACACCTGCCGTCAGGCGACCTGCCAAATCGCGACGGCCGCCACCCGAGCTCACGGTCGCGCCATAGGTAGATCCTCCGATGGTGTCGGGAACAGTTGGAAGTTGCGCCTGCGCTGCCGCCAGTTTCGCTTGCGTTGTGGTAATGGTGGCGCTGAGTTGGGCCCGCTGCACTTGAAGGTTGGTAAGCTGGCTCTTGAGGGATTGCAAGGCCGTCTGCGCTGTTTGAACTTCCGCCTGCTTCTGCGCGCGTTCCGCCTGGACCTTCTTTTCTTCCGGGGTCATCCACGTGTCCGCAAACTTGACCTTCCCGCTGGCCACGTTCGTTGCCTCCGCTCGCCAATCCACGAGGCGCTTGTCGATCTCCGCGGCCTCGGCGGAGTTCGTAAACTTTGCCTGGAACTTTTCGAAAGCGGCAATCCCGACCGCATATTGATCTTTCGTCAACTCCTGGTTCGGATTGAGCGTGAATTTCGCCAGGGAGGCGTACGCCGCCTTCTCCTGCTTTTGCTCCAGGGTCTCGCGCGCAATGGACTGGATGTCGGACGTGTCCACCTGTCGCTTGGAGAAGATCGTGCCATGGTAAAGCGACACCTCGATTTCGATTTGCGTCTCCGTTTCCGAGAGGATTTGTCCTTCCAGCACTTCGCCGGATTTCAAAGTCAAGGTGTCGGCCTTGAGGGATGCCGACAGGCCAAGAAAAAGCAGGCCGGCAAATATCCAGAGCCGACGCTTGGGGGACATCCCGCCCTTTTGTGCATTCTCACGTGTTCCCGGTATGGGCATTCGTTACTCCGCCGGTGTACGAATCCTGCTGCCGACCTTTGTGAAACGGAATTTTAGCAGCGCGGCTCCACCATCGCAAGGGGATTCGATTGTGATCTCGATTCGAGATGAAACATTGTCCGCTGAAATGAAAACAATCTTTATCGCGCCATCGATTCAAGTAAAATATTTTCCGTTACGAAACAAAAGAACTTGCGCCGGGAAATGCGCTCGCTAGAATCGCGACTCAGTTCACCGAGGAGGAAGGGAATTTTGGAGGCGAGCGATACCACGGTGACAGCAGGTTCCCGGTAGGACGGCGGCCGTTCAGCTTTTGCTTCGACGGCTAAAATCCACCGCAAATCTGCCCAAGACCGAAGGTGTGCTGCGGGAAATTGCCCGCATTTGAAAAAATATTGAGCCGGGCGTACTTTTGACTTGAAACACAACATATGGGGTCATATAGTGCCGCCCGCACTATTAGCAGTGGTTGCAAGCAAGACGTAGATCGCTGCTAATCGTCAACTGGCAGGCTTTTAAGGAGGGGGAACGTGATCAACTTGAAGCAGAGTGTGGGGGAACTTTCCGCGGCCAAGGTTAAACTGGCCCGCAAGGACCCGGACATGGATATGCCGGGTTCAGCCGACACCAACAAACGCGCCAAACGCGGCGCCCAAACGCACGAGCCCCGGAAAAACGGAGCGGTTGTGGCGCGGGTGTTTAGTCGTGCCGACGTGAAGCCGTTCGACGAGATCGAATGGGAGCGGCGCACGGCGGAAATCACGGACGACGCGGGACGCATCATCTTTAAGCAGGAGAATGTGGAAGTCCCGAAGAGTTGGTCGATCCTGGCCACGAAAGTCGTCGTCTCCAAATACTTCTACGGCGAGAACGGTACCGCCTCCCGCGAGCACAGTGTTCGTCAGCTTATTCACCGCGTCACGCGCACGATTGCCGATTGGGGCAAACGGGATGGCTATTTTGCCAGCGAAAAGGACGCCGAGACCTTTTATGACGAGCTGACCTGGCTCTGCGTCAACCAACATGGTTCGTTCAATTCGCCCGTCTGGTTCAACTGCGGTCTCTTCTCCCAGTATGGCGTGGGCAAACACAGCGGCGCGGGGAATTTCTACTACGATGCGGACACCCGGGCCGTCAAACGCGCCTCGACGCAATACGAATATCCGCAGTGCTCGGCCTGCTTCATCCAATCCATCGGCGATACGATGGAAGACATCATGGAGCTCGCCCGCAGCGAGGCGATGTTGTTCAAGTATGGCAGCGGCACGGGCACGGACCTTTCGTCGCTGCGCAGTTCCCGCGAAAAACTTTCCGGCGGCGGCCGCCCCAGCGGCCCGCTCTCGTTCCTCAAGGTTTATGACGCCATCGCCAGCGTCGTGAAGTCGGGCGGCAAGACGCGCCGCGCCGCGAAAATGAACACCTTGAAAGTCTGGCATCCGGACATCAAGGACTTCATCGAGGCCAAGCCGAAGGAAGAACGCAAGGCCTGGGCCCTCATCGAGCAGGGATACGCGGGGGATTTCAACGGCGACGCCTACGGTTCCGTCTCTTTCCAGAATGAAAACCTCAGCGTGCGCGTGACCGATGAGTTCATGCGCGCCGTGCTCGACGACAAGGATTGGACGACCCATTGGGTCACGAATCCGAACAGGCCCGGACCGACCTACAAGGCGCGCGAGTTGATGCGTGGCATCGCGGAAGGGACGTGGATTTGCGGCGATCCCGGCATGCAGTACGAGGACACGATCCAGCGCTGGCACACCTGCAAAAACACCGCCCCGATCAACTCGAGCAACCCGTGCAGCGAGTATATGTTCCTCGATAATAGCGCCTGCAATCTCGCGTCGCTGAACCTGATGAAGTTCGTGCGCGCGGACGGCGTGTTCGATGTCGAGCGCTTCAAGGCGGCCGTGGAAATCTTCATCACCGCCCAGGAGATTCTCGTCGATAACGCGAGTTATCCCACGGAAATGATCGGGCTGAACAGTCATTTGTACCGCCCGCTCGGCCTCGGCTTCGCCAATCTCGGTTCGCTGAGCATGTCGATGGGCCTGCCCTACGACAGCGATGAGGGCCGCGGGCTGGCCGGCGCGATCACCGCCATCATGCACCTGCACGCCTACACGCAGTCGGCGCACATCGCCGAGAAACTCGGCGCGTTCGAGGGCTTTGCCAAAAACCGCGAACCGATGTTGGAAGTCATGGAAATGCACCGCGACGCGGTGAAACGCATCCACCCGAGTTGCCCGGATTACCTGCGCAACGCGGCGCAGCGTTGCGGCGATGAAGCCGTGGAACTGGGCCGGCGTTTTGGCTACCGCAACTCGCAGGTCACCGTCCTCGCGCCGACGGGCACCATCGCGTTCATGATGGATTGTGACACGACGGGCGTCGAGCCGGACATCGCGCTCGTGAAGTACAAGCTGCTGGCGGGCGGCGGCATGTTGAAGATTGTCAATCGCACGGTGCCGATGGCGTTGAAGAAACTTGGCTATACCGATTCGCAGATCACCGAGATCGTGAAGTACATCGACGAGAAGGACATGATTGAGGGTGCGCCGCACCTCCAGGAAAAACATCTCACGGTGTTCGATTGCGCGTTCAAGCCCGCGAAAGGCCGGCGCAGCATCCACTATATGGCGCACCTCAAGATGATGGCCGCCGCGCAGCCGTTCCTCAGCGGGGCGATTTCCAAAACGGTGAATATGCCGCAGGAGTCCACCGTGGAAGAGATCATGCACAGTTACGCCGAGGGCTGGAAACTCGGGTTGAAGGCCGTGGCGATCTATCGCGACGGTTCGAAACGCTCGCAGCCGCTCAACACCTCCCGCGGCAGCGGCGACACACCCGCCGAAAAGGCCGCGAAGGAAGCGGATTGCTTCAAGTCGCGCATTGGCGAACTCGAAGAGGAAGTCGCGAGCTTGCGCGCCCGTCTGGGCGCCCCCGCGCGGCATCGCCTGCCAGACACGCGCCAGGCCGTGACCCATAAATTCGATATCGCCGGCCACGAAGGTTACATCACCGTGGGCCTGTTCGACGATGGCGTGCCGGGCGAACTGTTCATCACCATGGCGAAGGAAGGTTCGACCATTGGCGGCTTGATGGACACGATCGGGACACTCGTCAGCCTCGCGCTGCAATACGGCGTGCCGCTGGAAACGCTGGTGAAGAAATTCGCGCATCAGCGTTTCGAACCGAGCGGCTTTACCAAGAATCCCGATATCCCGATTGCGAAGTCGATCAGCGATTACCTGTTCCGCTGGCTGGGTTGCCAGTTTATCCCCGGCTACCGCGAGGCCAATTCCCCCAATCCCGGGCAGCCCGAGCTGCCGCTCAGGGAAGACGCCGAGCAGGAAAAAAAATTCGTCAATAAACCCGTCCAGGACCTGGAACAGACGGAAGAACCACCGGCGCGCCCGACCGGTCTTTCCGCCGTCCAGCAACTGAGCCGAACGGTCCAGCATTTCATGCAGGATGCGCCCGCCTGCGATACCTGCGGCGCGATCACCGTGCGCAATGGCGCCTGCTACAAATGCCTCAACTGCGGTAATTCCATGGGGTGCTCCTAGGGTACGGAGCAAGTCGCAAACAGGAAGCCCCGGGAGTTAACCCGGGGCTTTTTGTTTGTAGCCGCGAAACGCTTTCGCGGCGGGTACTACGGGGCTTGACCTTCGTGCCCACAAGCGCTTAAATAGATGACCCTTACAACAGACAATTCAGGAGACACATTATGGCAGCACCATCAGCACCCAAAGCAGGCACCACGAACGCGCGCCCGAAGGCGAAGGACGATAAAGGCGGTAAAAAAGAGGCGAAGGTCGTTTACCCGAGCGAATTCGGCTCGCACACGAGCATGGCGAATGAGGAATTGACCGGCAAGATCGCCGCGGCCAAGCAGGACGCGACGGATGCCTGGGTAATTCTTGCCGACGAACGCGGGCCCTACGCCACGCGCAAATCGCGGCTCGATACCGGCCTGGCCGACCCGAACCGCTTCGTGGACCAGCCCGCCCGCGACCAGTTCGTCAAAGACCTGTCCGCGGCGTAACACAAGATCGGACTTTCCGAGCGTCAGGGTCTTGTGGCCCTGGCGCTCTTGCCGTTTATGCGGGGCGCTTGCCCTGTAATGCCGAGAATGGTATTTCCTAGTGACGCTATGCCGAACGAGAATCCAAACGTCCCCGCGCCAGAACCCAACGATTTTATTCGCGAGGTCGTCCGCCAGGACATCGCCTCGGGAAGGTACCGGGCGCCCGTGACACGGTTCCCGCCCGAGCCCAACGGCTACCTGCACATTGGCCACGCGAAATCCATCTGCCTGAACTTCGGCATCGCCCGCGAGTTTGGCGGCCAGTGCAACCTCCGCATGGACGACACCAACCCGACCAAGGAAGACGTCGAGTACGTCGATTCCATCACGACCGACGTGAAATGGCTGATCGACGGCTGGGCCGACCATTGCTTTGGCCTGAAACCCGCCGGCAAAACTCCCGCTGCGCAGACCATCAACGGGAAAAAAGATTTCTTTCTGCCCGCTGTTGTAGGGCAAGCGGCCCGCTTGCCATCCGCTGGAACCATTGAACCCTTCTACGCCTCCGACTACTTCGACCAGATTTATGAATGGGCCGTCGAGTTGATCAAGCGTGGCAAAGCGTACGTCTGCGATCTCTCGCCCGAGGAAACAGATTTGTATCGCGGCGCGCCCGATAAACCCGGCAAGGACAGCCCGTTCCGCAACCGCTCCGTCGAAGAGAGCCTGGATCTCTTCACGCGGATGAAGAATGGCGAGTTTCCCGACGGTAAGCGGACGTTGCGGTCAAAGATCGACATGGCCTCGCCCAACATCTGGCTGCGCGACCCGTTGCTCTACCGCATTCGCCACGCCGCGCACCATCATACGGGCGACAAGTGGTGCATCTACCCGATGTACGACTTCGCCCATTGCCTGAGTGACTACATCGAGGGCGTCACCCACAGCATTTGCACGCTCGAATTCGAAGTGCACCGCCCGCTCTACGATTGGATCCTCGAAAACCTCGATCTGCCGCGCCCGCTGCCGCACCAGTACGAATTCGCGAAGCTGATTCCCAGCTATACCATCGTTTCGAAGCGCAAGCTGATCCAGCTTGTGAACGACAAGGTGGTCACCGGCTGGGACGACCCGCGCATGCCCACCATCAGCGGCATCCGCCGGCGCGGCGTGCCCGCCAGCGCCGTGCGCAGTTTCGCCATCGGCGTTGGAGTCACGAAATTTATCAGCCTCACGGACATGGCTGTGTTCGACCACGCCATCCGCGAGGACCTGAACAAGCGCGCCCTGCGCCGCCTCGCCGTGTTGCGCCCGCTCAAGCTGACCATCACGAATTTGTCCCCACACCACTACGAGGAACTCGACGCGGTCAACAATCCCGAAGATCCGTTTACCGGCACGCGCAAGGTTCCGTTCGGCAAGACGCTCTACATCGAGCAGGACGATTTCATGGAGACCCCGCCGCCGAAGTTTTTCCGCTTGAAACCCGGCGGCGAAGTCCGGTTAAAGTACGCCTATATCATCAAGTGCGACGAAGTGGTGAAAGACGCCTCGGGCAGGGTGGTGGAACTCCGCTGCACTGCCGACCTCGACAGCAAATCCGGCGGCCCAACCTCCTCGCGCAAAATCAAAGGCACCATCCACTGGGTGAGCGCCCAACACGCCATCGATGTCGAGGCCCGCCTCTACGACCGCCTCTTCACCGTCCCCGAACCCGACAAGGCCGCCGCCGAAGCATCCGAGGTAGGCACGGCTGTCCCAGCCGTCCGCAACGATTTCACCGCCTATCTCAATCCCCACAGCCTCGAAGTCGTCACCGCCAAGTGCGAGCCCTCACTGGTGGACGCCAAACCCGACCTCCGCTACCAATTCGAGCGCCTCGGCTATTTCACCCTCGACCCCGATTCCGACATCGAGCCCCCAACCCCCAGCCAGCGCAAACTCGTGCTCAACCGCACCATCACACTGAAGGACACTTGGGCGAAGAAAGCGCGGGAGAATTGAATTGCCGGAATCACAACCAATCATTTACTTGATTGCTGGCTGCAATGGCGCGGGCAAGACCACTTTCGCGAAGTCATTTCTTCCACACGAGGCGAAATGCCTGAATTTTCTGAACGCCGATTTGATCGCACAAGGTCTTTCTCCGCTGGATGCTACAGCAGCAACAGTGAAAGCAGGGCGGTTGTTACTCGAGGAATTCGATTCGTTTATAACGAAACACGAAACGTTTGCTATTGAAAGCACGCTCAGTGGCACGACTTACATTCGGCGTTTGAAACAAGTCAAACGACAAGGCTTCCGTCTTTACCTCCATTATCTTTGGCTACCCAATTCGTTGATGGCTCTCGCTCGCGTGCGCGAACGCGTGAAGAAGGGCGGCCATAACGTCCCGGAAGCTGATGTGCGCAGGCGATTTGGACGAAGTTTGCGACATTTTGTCGATGACTACGTCGCCTTGGCCGACCGCTGGGCTGTATGGGACAATCAGACGAGTCCGCCGCGACTCTTGGCTGAATCTGAAACTTGCTCCCACGAGCAACTTAAGACTATACTGAGGTTGCCATGAAGAGCCGTAATGGACACCGCAAGAAGGACGATTTCATCGCACCTGCGCGCCGAGCTTTTCAACGCGTCGCGCGACAGCTCCGTGCGGAGAACGCCAAGCTCGGCCTGCCGCTTGTGTTTGGAGACAAGGGGCAGATACGATTGGTCCGCATCCGGCCCTAACGGTTAATCCGTCCAACGTGCCTCTGAAATGTTTTTCGGCGACGGCATTCGGATAGAAGATGCCGTTGATTTGGCGTCCCCAGAGGCTGGGGGCGGCAACTGCAAGAACCGCAACCCAGATGCTTTCTGATGAGCATATTCGGAAATCGCTTCCCGGCGATGGCCTGATACATGGTAGTACCATGTATCAACGATTCTGTGTGCTGTTGGATGGGCGGTTTAACAGGGCGGTGATCGCTTGAGTGGAGGTGGTCCACTGGTGGCGCAGTTGTTGGCAGACTCGTCGGCCGCGCGAGGTGAGGCGGTAGTAGCGGCGCTGTCGACCTTCCTTGGGGCCCTGCCATTGGCTCGTCAGCAAGCCCTGCTTCTCCAGATGGCGAAGGACGGGGTAGATGGTGCCATCTTGCCAGTTCAGGGTGCCTTTGGAGCGGGCGAAGATGCGCTTGCGGATGCCATAGCCGTAGCTCGGCCCGTCGCGGAGGATGTCCAGGACGATCAAATCGTACGTGCCCGCCGCCAAATTTCTCGCGAACTCATCACGCTTCATAAGAGATGCATGGTAGTGCCATGTATCATCCGGGGCAATCGTGCGCGGTCAAGGGCGCAATTCGTTACTGGTCGGTGGTTCATCTCTCCCGAGTAGTGCGGATGGCGGAGGTGGTATCCCTGTCGGTGAGGTCAACGCCTGAGGGCCAGTTGCCCAAATCGAGATTCACTAGATAGCGGCCGGGGCATTCTGGTCATAACAGTCACGTAATGACGGAGGTCTTTGGTTTCGTCGGGCGCATCTTGAAACGGGTCGCTGCGCGCGAGGGCGATGACATTCCGAGCGGGACAAATCATCAATTCGGGTTCGAATGGCAGTCGCCGGAGGATTTCCGCGCGCAATTTTGCCTGGCTGACGTTCTGACGGACGACAAATGTTCCCGCCGCGCCCACGTTGACCACTCCGAAATCCCCCAACTGCTTGGCCAGAACGCCTGGTTGAAACCGCTGGTGACCGCCGACGTTGACGGCCCTAAAAAATACGACCGATGCCATGGAATTCTTCCAACCTTTCGATAAATCAAATTGAGGTAAGGGAGAGCCGGTCTCAAGCAAGATCTTCGGCTCGCAGGGATCTCCAACTGTTCATCAAGATCGTTTCTTCACCGTAGTGCTCGGCAGCTTTCCCACCTTACCCATCGCCACCGCTAATGCCATGATACATATCTAAGATATGCATCATGGCTCAGCAAGCGGATACTGGCCGCAAGTCGATGAGAAGGCGTGTTCAGTAAGAGGGTGTATTCAAAGAGGAAGCGTGTTCCGGTTGTCCGACAGTCTCAGGCGGCGGCAAGGGCCGACCTGGGGCCGGATGCGGAGAACGCCTTTACCGGTTGGCCGGCGGAACGCTAACTGCCACCCGCAGCCTCGACGGCTTTTCGCACGCGGGCCTCGTCAGAGCCGACAACAGTGTCCACCTCACCGCCTTGTTTGTCATAGATGATGATGCGCGGGATGGCGGTCACTTTATATTCCTCCGCGAGATCGCGATGCTTGTCGACGTTGATCTTTTGCACGGTGATGTCGGAATTCTGTTCCGCCATTTTCTCCAGGATCGGCCCCATTCTTCGGCACGGGCCGCACCAGTCAGCGTAGAAATCCACAATCGTGATCTTGCCATGCTCGGGCTGGATGGATCCCCTGGCTTGGGAACGGGGATTGGATGCGGAAGCCGGTTCGGGCTTGCGATGGGGAGGGGGAGGAGGCGGACGGTTGGGCGTCTCGGTGTTCGTGCTATTGGCGGTAAAATCGGTCACTTCGGCCAGGGCGACATGTCGCGGCAAGCCATTGGTGATGCCCATCGTCAGGACGCCATCTTCCAAACCCAGCAGCTCCCCATTCAAGATCGTATGATCCCGCAACGTGACCGCGGCTGTCCGGGAATCAAAGCTGATGCGCTTGATCTCCGGAAGCTTTACGTGGGTCACGCTGCCGTCTTTGTCGGCGAACTCGAATCGCTGGTTGAAGAGAGCCAGGACGCGCCCTTCGGATTTCGCGCCGTTCTGGAACTCAATCACATCCGCGCGGGCGCCGAAGGCGAGCGCCATCCCAACGCAAACTGGCAGTATTCGTTTCATTGGCGGATGTGCTTTGCAGCAGGTTTCCGGCCTGATTTCCCACCCGTTTGCCGCTTGCCGCCACGCCTCCTTATCGGGTACGAATAACCGTATGCGCGCAAAACTCCCGCTGGCGATGTCCCTCATCACCTTCACCACCTCGGCTTTCTCGGAACCCTTGATTTCGCCGGAAGTTCATCCGGACCGCACCGTGACCTTCCGCCTCAAGGCGCCCAATGCGAAAGAAGTCCTGGTGCGGTACGATCTCGGGACCAATACCCTCCAGCGGGATGAACAGGGCATCTGGTCAAACACCACCGAGCCGCTCGATCCCGACATCTATTCGTACTCGTTCCTGGTGGACGGGTTGCGCATCAATGATCCCGCCAATTCGTTCCTCAAATACAGTTTGATCGACACCGAGAGCCAGGTCCACGTGCCCGGTCCGGCGACGCTGCCGTGGGAAATCAACGATGTGCCTCACGGCGTGATTCATCGCCATCACTACCGGTCCAAAATTTGCGATGATGAACGCGATGTACTGGTCTACACGCCGCCCGGTTACAATCCCGCTGCCCGTAAGACCTATCCGGTTCTCTATCTGCTGCACGGCTTCAGCGACGCGGAAGACGCCTGGATCGATGTCGGTCGCGCGAACGTGATCCTCGACAATCTCATCGCGCGCAAGCAGGCCAGGCCGATGGTGATCGTGATGCCGCTCGGTTATGGCACCCTGCACATGCTCGACGGCGGCTGGCAGGCAAAACGCACGGGTCCCGAATGGTGGAAAGTTCGCGATGACAGCTTCACGAGATTCCACGACTCGCTGTTGGCCGAGATCATCCCGATGGTGGAAAAGAATTATCGCGTCTCAACGGATCGCACTGCGCGCGCCATCGCCGGTCTGTCGATGGGTGGCGAACAATCGCTGGTTTTTGGGCTTAACGGGCTTGATCGTTTTGCCTGGATCGGCGCGTTCAGTTCGGGTGGTCTCAAGAACATCGATTTCGACCAGGAGTTTCCCGGACGTGAACGAGAAAATCAACAAGCGCCTCCGCTCTGCTCTGGATGTCCTGCGGCAAACAAGACGCGCTTTTCGACGAGCAACCAGAAATTCGAGCAGTGGCTCAAGACGAAAGGCATCGTCCACACCTGGCTGGAGCAGCCGGGCCGGCACAACTTCCTGATGTGGCGCCGCGCCCTCATCGAGTTCGCGCCGCTGCTGTTCCAGGAAAAGCGGTAGCCCCTACGGCGTGAGCCGGGCGCGATAGAACCGTTGCGGAACGGAAACGGCGCCGGGGTCGGTGACCTGGATGATGCCGTTATTCCCGGCGAGATTGTTCGTCACCAGCGTCCAGACGTTGCTCGACAGGTTGTCGCAACTTTCCACTTCGTAGGTATTATCGCGAACACTGGTGAAACTCACGAGATAGTCGCTGCCGCTGGCCTGGATCGCTGTGATGCGGAAGACCGATGCGGCACTGGTCGGGTCGGTGCCGGCGAGATACTCCTGCAAGTTGTTCATGCCGTCGCCGTCGGGATCGCAGAGGGCACAGGACACACTGTTCGTATTGTTGCCAGCGCCGCCGAAATACTGGGCGCGCCACCAATCGGGAATACCATCCCCGACAGAATCTCCCGAGAGCGATTGCACGGTGTAAGCGAAGTTCGTGTCGATGAAGGTGAACCGATACGTCCCATTGAGAGCGCCGTTAATGAGAATGTTCGTCGACGAATTCGCTTTGCCGGTGCCGGCCAGCGGAACGGTGAATTGCGACTGCGACCCGTTGTTCTCGCCCCAGTTCGAAGCCCAGGCGCCGTTGGCGGTGAACTTGAACTGGATATTGGTGAGACCGACGAGGTCGGCGTCGAATTGCCAGGTGTCATTGGCGATGAGCAGCATGTTGTTCAACGTTTGGTCCCAGCCGTTGAATGTGCCTGCGACGGTCATCGAGGCATACGGGCTGGCCAACAGCGGCACCACACTATAAGCCAGCGTCTGGTCATTGAACGTGAACCGATAGGTCCCGTTGAACATGCCGTTCACCAAAATATTCGTGGACGAATTCAGGATGGCCGTGCCGGAGGCCGGGACGGTTTGCGACTGCGTCGTGCCGCCCCAATTCGTGCCCCATCCGCCATTGGCGGCAAACTTGAACTGGAAGTTTGTGAGACCGCTGAAGCTGGCGTCGTACTGCCAGGTGCGAATGTCGACCAGTTGCATGTTGTTTAACGCCTGGTTCCAGCCGTTGAACGTGCCCGCCGCCGTCATGGAACCATAAGGATCGCCCGTGTTCCAATCGACATGAACCGTCTGCAGGCCGGCGGTGTCCGCGATCTTGATCTCCAATTGGCCGGTGGGCGTCATCAACCAGCCCGGAGCCGGCGCGTTCGTGTTGGGCAACTGACTGAGCGGTGAACCATTGAGCTTCACGTCCGACACGGTGTCGGGATTGTTCACGTAAATGTTGTAATTGGTGCGCCCCGGGTTGTACCCGCCCTGGCGCGCGCCAATCGTGAAATCCCAATTGCTCGTGGTGCGCGAGCTGGTGAACGTCGTCGTCGCAAAGACGTTGTTCGTGAAATTCCAGCCTTCGCCTTCATCTTCGTAGAGCGTAAAGGAAGAATTGCCGTCCGGCCAACAATTCAGGTCGAGGTAGCCCGGCATGAACTGGTTGGCATACTGCATCGAAGGCCCCATCGGGATGATCGCGCCCGAGCACACAAACAAGGGAAGAGTGCCGAGCGGCGCATTGACCGTGACCGTGTTGCCGCCGCCGTACTTCGTGTTCGTGGGCCAATAATACCAATTGGATGGCCACGGCAGGTACACGCTCCGGGTCGTGGCGCCCTGGGTATAGATGGGCGCCGCCAGCAGGTAATCACCGCACAGGAAATCGAAGTCATTGAGCGAATAGCTGTTCACGTCCGTATAGTAATCGAACACGGTCGGCGTATTCATCGGCGTGCCGTTGACGGCCGCATTGCGCATCAGCGTGTACAGATACGGCATCAGCTTGTAGCGAAACTGGATGTTCTTCCGCATAAGACTGCAGTAATCCGTGCCGTCCGCCGAGGGGCTGTTCTGCCACGGAGTGAACCGCCACGGCTCGCGTCCCTGGTTGCCATCTGGCCAAACGTTGTCGCCTTTTTGCGAGTGGTTCCGATAGAACGGCAACAGCGCGCCCCACTCGTGCCAGCGGGTCAACAATTCACCCGTGACGCTTCCCGAAAAACCGCCGAGATCGTGGCCGTACGTGGCCTGCCCGGAAATCATTGTGTTCACGCCCAGTCGAATACAGGCCTGCGCGTAGTACCAATTCGCCACGGTATCGCCGCTCCAGCCGGCCGCGTACTGCTGGACGCCGGGAAACCCGGAACGCGTCAGCACGAAAGGGCGGCGGTCGGGATATTGGGTGCGAAGGATGTCATAGCTCGAGGAGGCTTCCCGCAGGCTGAAATAATTCCTCTCGTTTGACCATTGACGGCGCGTGTCCGTGTTGGACGTTCCATAGCGGCCATCCAGCCAGAGGAGCCCGTTGATCGGGATCTGCTGGCTGTCCTCGGGTTCGCTCAGGTCGTTCCAAATGCCCCCGAACGGGAATGAATTCATCCAGTTCATGACCTTCGCCTTCCAGCGATTCCGAAATGGGGTGCTCGTATAATCGAACCATGACACGTTCCCGACAAAAATACCGGCTGTAAACTCCGCGCCCGTATTGTCCTTGATGAAATCGAGGTTGGTGGAGGCGCCGGTGTACAAGGGATCGCCGGGTTCCAGCCACGGCTCGATCAACGGAATGAGTTTCACCCCGAAGCTCGCGGCATTCGTCGCCATGCCAAACGGGTCCGGATAGTTGGCGGTATTCACCGTCAACTGGTCCAGCGGGCCAATGGTGTTGTGCGCCGGGTCCGTGCTGTAATTCATGTAATCGATGTCGAGGTAGATCGCCTCCAGGGGAATGTTGCTCGCGGTGGCCGTGCTGGCAATGTACTGGACCCAGTTTTGGTCCCAATACGAGTAACGGCCGAGATGATAGCCCATCGCCCATTTCGGCAGCATCGTCGGTCGCCCGGTCAATTCCGAGTAGCGATCGATCACCGACTTCATCGTGTGGTTGGTGCTGCCGCCGAGAAAGAAGTAGTCCATCTGCCCGTCGCCCGCCTCGAAGGAATACTCGTTGGCGATCTGCGTCCCCATGCGGAAGGTCGGACGGCAGGGATTGTCGAAGAAGATGCCGTAGACGAACGCGGGCGTGCTGCCGACGGCAGGTTGCACACCGTAGAAGAAGGGGGTGTTCATGTACATCGGGTTTTGCCCGTCACCCCAATGGTAGGACTGATTGTTCCAGCAAATGATGTTCAGTCCGCGCCGATTGGATGGCCCGGCGTATTCGCCAAAGCCGAAATACGCCTGGTTCGCCGGCATCAACTTGAGGCATTTGAGTTTCGAACTGCCCGTGGGTAGCGCCGTGCCGCCCGGCATGGAGTACGTGGGATCAAACTCCATGTGATCGTCCTGCAATAGATAGTAACCGGCGTTTCTGTCCAGGAAATCAACCTTGAACGGGTTTTTGGTGACGATGACATTGAGCTGCGGAGTCTGGATGAGGTAGTTGGTACCCTGGTCGAGGATCGTCGTCGCGACCGCCACCCAGTTGCTGAACTGCTGCGCGATCATCGGCTCCTCCTTGCTCCAGAGGCCCGTGAAATGATACCGCACCCGCACGACGTCGGGCGCCCACGGGGTAACTTCCGCGGCGCCGCCCGTGCTGATGCCAAAGATGTACATGCTGTTGCCCGAGGTTGGATCGTTGCTCACCGTGAGGCTGTTCACGGCGCCGACCTCCGTGACAGCCGCCATGAGGGATCGAGTGGAAACGAGGAGCGATGGGATCAACAAAAGAATACAGGCGACGACATGCCTTGGTGGCAGTTTCTGCAGCATCATGGCTCGAAACCTTTCTGGAACGTCCTTCTCACACGTAATCGCGCCCGTTAGGTAAATCGCTTTACGAGCATCCATCTATAAGCCACAACCGCGCCAAGCGCAAGCCATTTCCGGCTGAATCAGCCGTACTTGGTGGCGCCAATGATGGATACTTGATTTCACTTTCGTCGGCGGGGTAGTATCGCGTTTGTCAAAGAAAACAGTGCGAGCCCAGGAGATTTCCCATGTCACTCCTTATCAAGAATGGCCGAATCGTCACCGCCAGCGAACAATACACCGCGGACATTTATTGCGAAGGCGAACAAATCACCCGCATCGGCGCCAATCTCGAGCGCGCCTCCCAAAGCCACCGTGATCGACGCGACGGGCAAGTACGTGTTCCCCGGCTTCATCGATCCGCATGTGCACATCTATTTGCCGTTTATGGGAACGTACGCCAAGGACACGCACGAAACGGCGAGCAAAGCCGCGCTCATCGGCGGCACGACGACGCTGATCGAGATGGTCTGCCCGGCGCGGGCCCAGCAGCCGCTCGCCGACGGTTTCGAGTTGTGGCTTAACAAGGCCAAGGGCCATTGCGCGTGCGATTTCACCTTCCATCAGGGCGTGGCGCGTTACGACAAGGAATGCGAAGACCAACTCACCGAGATCGTCAAGAAAGGCATCGCCAGCTTCAAGATCTTCCTCGCGTACAAGGGCGCGTTCGGCATCAACGACGAGGAGTTGTACCACACCTTGCGGCTCGCCAAGAAACTCGGTGTCATCACCACCGCCCACTGCGAGAACGCGGACCTCGTCTTCGAACTGCAGAAGAAGCTGATCAGCGAAGGCAAGACCGGCACGAAATGGCATTACTGGAGCCGTCCGCCGCAGGTCGAGGCCGAGGGCGTGCATCACCTGATGACCTTCGCCGAAATGCACGACGCGCACGTGTACACCGTGCACACCAGTTGCGAAGAATCGCTCAATGAGGCGTTGCGCGGCATGCAGCGCGGCGTGAAGGTCTGGGTCGAGACGCTCATCCAGTACCTCGTCCTCGACAAGAGCTACGCCGAGCTGCCGAACTTCGAAGGCTCGAAGTTCGTGATGTCGCCGCCGCTCCGCGACAAGAAAAACCAGGACGTGTACTGGAACGCGCTTCGCCAGCGGTTCGTCAGCACGGTGGCGACCGACCACGCGCCCTTCGATTTCAAGACCCAGAAGCCGATGGGCAAGGACGACTTCACCAAAATCCCGAACGGCATCCCGTCGCTCGAAGATCGCGTGAATCTGTTGTACACGCACGGCGTCTGCGAAGGCCGGCTCGACCTGAACACCTTCGTCAACTGCGCCAGCACCCAGGCCGCCAAACTCTTCGGCCTCTTCCCGCGCAAAGGCTCGATCGCCGCCGGCAGCGATGCCGACCTCGTCGTGTACGACCCGAAATATAAAGGCAAGATCTCCGCCAAGACCCAGACGATCAACGTCGACTACAGCGCCTTCGAAGGCTGGCCCATCAAAGGCCGCCCCCACGTCGTGACCGTGAGCGGCGAAATCGCCGCCAAAGACGGCAAATTTGTCGGAAACACCAAGCGCGGCCAACTCCTCAAACGCGACCCGACGCATTTTTAAACGGATTGTGTACGGACTTGTCCGAATGCTAAAGTAATTCTGCTATGAAGACCATTTCACCGGCTAAGGCCTTGAAATTTAGCGGCGTTGCCGGCGTGCCAGAATCCATGAGTCTGACGAAAGCTCAAAAGGAAGAGTTGGACCGCCGCCTTGAGGAATACCGTAAAAATGCGCAAGCCGGTTCCCCGTGGTCGGAGGTGAAGAAGAGAATTCAGGCGAGCAGATGAATCACCGTTGAGTGATTCGTCCCGTGGCTGAGTCTGAATTGTCAATGGGAACCAATCAGGCGAACACCCGAATGCAGAAGCCATCAAGAGAGTCTATCATTGCTGCTTACAATGATCTTGTCGCAGAGAAAGGTGGCAAGGTTATCGGTGAGGGTGTCTTCACGAAGGAGTCCCACTTTTCCCGCTATTACTGGCACGGGGGTTTCTGGCGGTCATGGTCCGCATTTCAGGCAGATGCTGGACACACGCCAAACGAGCCGAATCAAAAGACCGAGGACGAAACGCTTTTACAGCGCTTCGCCGAATTAGCTCTGGATCGAAAAGAGGTTCCCACAGAACCGGACCTAGTTCTGAAGCGAAAAGAAGATCCTTCTTTCCCGTCAAAAGGCTGCTTTCGTAGGTGGGGCAGTCGAGAATCGCTCTTATCGAAACTCGGTGAGTATTGCGAAGGAAAACCACAGTTCAAAGTGGTTTCTGATCTCTTAAAACAGGGTATCTCCGTTAACTTGGATCGCCGTCTCGATTCACTACAAATTAGGGGCTTCGTATACCTGCTTCGCTACGGCAAATATTACAAGCTAGGTCGTACGAATGCGGTAGGCCGTCGTCTCCGGGAACTTGCAATCCAGTTACCGAAAAAACCAGACACAGTGCATGTCATTGAAACAGACGATCCCGAGGGCATCGAACAGTACTGGCATCGCCGCTTTGCAGAAAAACGTCAAGAGGGGGAGTGGTTCGCTCTCTCCTCAGAAGAAGTGAAAGCGTTCAAGAAGCGGAAATTCCAGTAGTTCCATTTGGCTGTCTTTTTGGTTTCAGTTTTTCTGCTGCTTCTCTTGCTCGCTGAAGCGGGCTGTGATAGGTTGCTTCGTGATTCGAAAGCTTAAATCAGGCAAGTATCGCCTGTACTCGCGCAAGAAGAACCCGAAGACGGGGAGGCGGCGGAATCTTGGGACATTTAGTTCCCGAGCGCCGCGCAGAAGCACGAACGCGCAGTGCAGTATTTCAAAAGACATTAGGCACACTGGGAACCATTGTGACGTGGCGTGCCGCGCAGCAGGTGTTACTCTTATATCGGTAATTGATAATTTGCTGGACAAGGTGTGCTGGGATGGGTATGGTCGGCGCAAAGGACATGAACGGTGAAAGGCAGAAGAGTGAAGAGTGAAGGGCAATGGGCGATCTTTTTAATGAACGACGCGGCGCGATACCTAAATGGCAGGCATTGCACTGTACAATCGGAAGGCAGCACGGCGACAGAGCGCCGCGGCTAAAGGGAAAGAGTACAGGCGGGAGCCTACTTCGCGAAGACGCTACGAAGGCCAGGCTGCCTGTTCAACTCGAAAGCGGAAAGACACGGGCGGGACGCCCGCGCCACTATCGGGAAAAAAGAGGCTGGAAAATATGTGTTTCTGCGAAACGAACCCCCCAGTTAAGTCGCGATTTGATAGAAGTTTATGAGAATGGGGTCGCGACTTTGGCTGGGTTGTTTCCCGGCATTTGCCCGATGAGTTCGCGAACGAGACAAGGCAGGCGAGATGGATGGTGAAGGCCCGGTCTTTTTCCTTTGCTCTCGCTGGCGCGCCGCATATAATTCGTTGACAGGGCGAGGGCAGTTGCGAACCCCGTCCAATGGGCCGCGCGAATCGGAGAATATCCATCAATGATTAAGAATCTTGCCCCGAAGTTGACCGACGCGGAGTACGAGAAGAATTTTGCCGACATCAATCCGCCGTTCGCGCCCCACAACTCGAAGATCGAGGCCAACCGCTGCCTGTACTGCTTCGACGCGCCGTGCACGCGCGCCTGTCCGACGCATATCGACATTCCCGCGTTCATCAAGAAGATCGCCACGGGCAACATGCGCGGCAGCGCGAAGGAAATTCTCGATGCCAACATTCTCGGCATGAGCTGCGGGCGGATTTGTCCCGTTGATTCGCTGTGCGAAGGCGCGTGCGTCTACAACGAGCGCGACACCGAGGCGATTGAGATCGGCCGGCTCCAGCGTTACTCGATCGATTGGTTTTACGAGAACTGGGACAAGACGAAGCAGATGTTCAAGGCGGGCAAGTCCAACGGGAAAAAAGTCGCCTGCATCGGCGGCGGACCCGCGAGCCTTTCCGCGGCCTTTTACCTCGCGCAACTCGGCTATGCGGTCACGATTTACGACAAGAACGACAAGCCCGGCGGCCTGAATACGTACGGCATCGCGCGCTACAAGATGTCCGCCGAAGAAGCGCTCAAGGAAGTGAAGCTCGTCGAGCACGTCGGCGTGAAATTCAAACAGAAATGCGAAGTCGGCAAGGACGTGGCCATCGACAAGCTCACGAAGGACAACGACGCCATTTTCGTCGGCGTCGGCCTCGGGCAGACCGAAGACCTCGGGATTCCCGGCGAAGATTTACCCGGCGTGGTGGACGCCATCACGTTCATTGACGAACTCAAGCACAACAAGCTGCGCGATGTGCGGGTCGGCCGCCGCGTCGCGGTCATTGGCGCGGGAAATACTTCCGTGGACGCCGCCACGCAGTCGAAGCGGCTCGGCGCGGAGATGGTCATGGTGCTGTACCGCCGCACGGAAGCGGAGATGCCCGCGTACGATTACGAGTACGAGATCGCCAAGAAGGACGGCTGCGTTTACTACTTCCTCACGGCGCCGAAACGCATCGTCGGCAAAGGCGCCGTCGAAGGCATTGAATGCGTCCGCATGAAACTCGGCAAGCCCGACGCGTCGGGACGGCCGTCGCCCGAGCCGATTGCCGGGAGCGAATTCGTCCTCGAATGCGACATGGTGATCAAGTCGCTCGGGCAGAAGAAGCAGGGTGAGTTTGCCCAGAAAGTGCTCGGCTTGAAAACCGACAATCGCGGCCGCATTACGGTTGACGAAATCACCATGCAGACCAGCAATCCGAAATTTTACGCGGGTGGCGATTGCGTCAATGGCGGCCGCGAAGTGGTCAACGCCGTGGCGCACGGCAAACGCGCCGCGTGGGCGATCCACAAAAAACTGTCGGGCGAGGACATCGACCTGGATGGTTTGTGGAAAAATGAAACCATCCGCCGCAACGCGAATACGGCTGAGCACCAGTATGCGTGAATGGCGAAAATCCGAATTTCGAAATATGAAACAAGCTCGAATGTTAGAAATCCCAAATACCACGGCGACTGCGAGACAACTCTTTGAAATTCGATTTTCGAATTTGATTCGTGCTTCGGTTTTTGAATTTCGGATTTAGAAAGGAAGTCATGGCAGATTTAAGCATCAATTGCGGCGGCATCAAATCACCCAACCCGTTCTGGCTCGCCAGCGCGCCGCCGACCAACAGCGGCGGCCAGATCCAGCGCGCGTTCGACCTGGGGTGGGGCGGCGCCGTGTGGAAAACGCTCGGCGAAACCATCATCAACGTCAACTCCCGCTTCTGGTCCCTCGACTACGGCTCGACCCGCATGATGGGCCTGAACAATATCGAGCTCATCACCGCGCGTCCTTGGGACACCAACATTCGCGAGATCAAGGAAACGAAAAAGAAGTATCCCAAGAACGCCGTCATTGTCTCGATGATGATCGAATCGAAGCAAGAGGCGTGGCACAAGGCCGTCAAGGAAGTTAATGACACGGGTTGCGACGGCATCGAGTTGAATTTCGGTTGCCCGCACGGGATGAGCGAACGCGGCATGGGCAGCGCCGTCGGCCAGGTGCCCGAGTACACGAAGATGATTACCGAATGGGTGAAGGAAGTCGCCGAAGTTCCCGTGCTGGTGAAGTTGACGCCGAACATCAGCAACGTCGCCGTCGTCGGGCGCGCGGCCGCCGCCGGCAAAGCCGACGGCATTTCGTTGATCAATACCATCAACTCGATCATGGGCATCAACCTCGACAATTTCGCGCCGTACCCGAGCGTGGACGGCAAAGGCAGCCATGGCGGTTACTGCGGCCCCGCCGTCAAGCCCATCGCGCTCAACATGGTCAGCGCGATTGCCAAGGACGCGGAGATCGGCATTCCCGTTTCGGGCATCGGCGGCATCACGACCTGGCAGGATGCCGTGGAGTTCATGGTGCTCGGCGCGACGAGCGTGCAGGTCTGCACGGCGGTGATGCATTACGGCTACCGCATCGTCGAGGACATGATCGACGGGCTCTCGAACTGGATGGATGAGAAGGGCTATAAGAAGTGCACCGACTTCATCGGCAAGGCGCTGCCGAACATCAAGGACTGGAGCGACCTTAACCTCAATTACAAACTCGTCGCCCGCATCAATGCCGATCTCTGCATCGGCTGCGAACTCTGCCACGTCGCCGCGTGGGACGGGTCACACCAGTGCATCGACCTCGAAATGGGCAACGGCCACCGCGTGCCGGTCATCAACGATCCCGAATGCGTCGGCTGCAATCTCTGCATGCTCGTCTGTCCCGTCGACGGCTGCATTCAAATGGTCGAGGTCGAAACCGGCAAGAAGTCGATGTCCTGGCGCCAATACCAGGCGGAACTCGGAAAGAACCCGAAGTGCGAGCCGCCCGGTTACATTGAGCACTAGAACTCATCATACAAATGGTGGATAGGCCGCTGTGCCTGTCAAAACCCATCGACACAGGCAGGGACGCCTGTGCCACCAAAGGTTTATGAGACTACTTCCAGTGCTTACTCGTAGACGTAACGGTTGAAGGTGCCGCGGGCCACGGTCGAGATCTTCACTTCCTCACCCCAGGCTGTCTCGACTTTGTCGTTCGCGGGTGCGGCGAGGATGTGTTTGCCGCCGCAGTTTACGACCGCGACCGTGTAAGCACCTTCGGGACTGCCCACTTGCGGGTAGACCGTCGTGGAAACTTCCAGGACTCCCTGCGGCAGCCGGGGCTTGTGCGGCTCGTTGTTGTGCGGGAGCGGCTCGGGCTGCCAGCGGCGAAAATGATGGCGATAGCGGCGGTTGCCGACCTTGTCGAGCACCGTGACGGCGATGTTGTTGCCGGGTCCGCCGATGCTGTGGCAGATGGCGACCTTCGCTTTTTTCACCTGCAACCCGGCCGGCGCTTCCCCGCGCAGTTGCCGGCAAGCTTCGATGATTTTGATCAAGCCAGTGCCGCCCAGCGCGTGCAGGTCTTTCAGTCCACCGGAGATGTTCGTCGGGATTGCGCCATCGCGTTCCAGCGTTCCTTTCTCGATCGCCTTGAGGGCTTCCGCATGCGTGAAGATGCCCAAGTCGACGAGGTTCAGCAAAAAGAGCGGCCCGAACGCATCATGCTGTTCGATGATCAGTCCGCTCAAGTCCTGTGGATGAAGAATACCTGCCTGCTTATAGGCTTTGCGCGCGGCCCAGCGCGTAGCTTCGAGGTGATCGATGTAGTAGCGGTCGAAAATGCGCGAGCCATCCACCGCATGCCCGACGCCGGAAATCTCGATGTCGCTCTCCTTACTGGTGACCAGGATCGCGCCGGCGGCGTCGCTCGTGGGACAGGAATCGAACACGTGCAGCGGCGTCGCGACGGGAGGGTTCCGCACCGGGTCGCGATACTCGGCGGCCGTGATTCCCTTGCCGGAGAATTGCGCGTCCGGATTGGCCGCCGCGTAGCGATAGGCGCGAATGGCGATCTTTTCCAGCAAGGCCTTGAAGTCCGGCGACGATACCTTGTTGACCCGCGCGTATTCCAGCGAGATCAACGCGATTGCCGATGGCATGGTCAGCCCGCAAGCGCGATCGATCGGATCGACCACCTCGCCGATGATTCGCGAGCGCTCGTCGCGTAGCACGGCGCTCATCTTCTCGCCGCCGACGGCGAGCACGCGTTTGCACCGCCCGCTCGCGACGGCGTCGAACGCGCGCAATAGCGCGGTGTGGCCGTTGGAAGCGGTCTCGACGCGTTCGGCTTCCGCGCCGCGCAAACCGAGACGGTCGGCGACCTTGGTGGCGATATTGCCTTCGCCGGTGAAGGAAGAAATGTTCTGGACGGAGACGAAGACGCCGTCGATCCGGCTCGGGTCAACCTTGGAAAGAATCTTCTGGGCCGGCTCACAGAGGAGGTCAACCAGCGACAAATCCGTCTTCTTATACGCCTTGGTGCGTTCCGCCTGCTGGATATAGACCTTCATCATCCCCCTTTCCCCAAAGCACCTCCAGTGCCGAACGTCCTCTCACTGGGCGAGATTCTACCCTCTTTTGCAAGCAGCCTGCAATAAAAAGGCTTAATGATCAGCATGGAACCGATCAAAGACAAACAGAAGACGCTCGCTGTCGCGGAAACCAAGGAAGTCCGGCGACTGTGCCGCGAAGCGGGTGTGTTGGTCGGCGCCGGCGGCACCTTCGCCAACGTCATCCGCCTCCAGCCACCCCTGACGCTGACCGCCGCCGAAGCCGACCGGGTTTGCGACGTGGTTAGCGATGCGGTGAGCAAGGTGGCTGGCGCGATGGAGTAGGACGCCGGTAGTAGCGACGGAATATGGATAACGCTCTATCCAACGACCAAATCCGAGCATGGATTGACGATCTTGTTGCCAAACTTGGCATTAAGGAACAATGCGATTGGAAGGAGTACGACTCACTCCTACAACGTGGAAAAACTAAGGAATGCGTCGAGGGCATCGCATCGTATCTGGGGCTGCCCATCGCGATTGATTTCGCATACGTAGCGAACAACCCAAAGACTGGCGACAAAAACCGGTTCGAGAGCGACGGCTTGGTGAAAACCGACTGGAGAGGTCGTGGAGTCGATGGCATCACAGCACAGGTGTCGATACCGGAACGGCTGCCTTTATACGGCAGTTCAAGCCTTAAGAATTATCCAATCCGAGTAAGGGTCAGCAAGAACTGCGGTCAAAATCCCGATTCGTTCATTGCAGTGATGGCGCACGAGCTATCTCACATAGTGCTAGCTTCACTTTACCACCCAGAAAAGGATAACTACATTAGCGTGCGAGCTTCGCGGTTCATCTCGTAGCATGTCCTCACGTATTCCGCCGGAACCGGGACGAGATTCCTTTGTGAAGTCTCCGCCACAAAGAGGAAGTTGATAGCTGGGCCTCGCGTCCCAATCATTAGCTTCCCGAGACGAACCCAAGCTGGCCAAAGAAGATTCCCCATCACCGCGCGGCGCAATGCGTTGACGCATATGTGAGGACAATATCTCGAATGTGACAATCAACGAGTTCACCCATCAGGAAGAACTGTATGTAAAGTTGCGGCGATAAGTTTGCCAGTTGCCTGCTGACGTTGTGTAACTGATTGATCATACTTGGCTGGTGTTTTTCAGTCAGGTGCGCGAGCAACTGTTCTGCCTGTAGTCGCCGGTGTGTTATTACTTCAGATTCGGAAACACAGCCGAGGTCGGTTGGGCAAACGTGGAATACTGCGCCTAGTTGCTCCAACAGCTCGATAAACTCCATGATCTGACTTTCGCCAAGCCTACCCCCCTTGACTTCCTTCCTGCCGTATCCCCACTTGTGCTTCAGTGCGATAAAGCGCTGCTCAAAATCAGAATGAAGTTCTTCCGCAATGGTCAGAGCACCGACGCAGCTAATACTGTGTTGGCCAAGTTGAGGAACAAAGACTCCGGATTCGTCGATATAAACAACCATGCAGAATTCCCCATTACGCGGAGTATGCCAACGCATTCCGGCAGGGACAAGCCTGACGATATTTCAGCCGGTAAGACAAGCAGGCCGGGCGGGCGAGAGTTTTATGGCGTTACCGGAGAGGAAAGAATCGTAAACGACAGAGATCCTTCGACAAGCTCAGGATGACAACCGGGGGAGAAGGCAACGTTACCGGGCGGCGGCTGGGCCAGCCGTCCTTACCAACGACCTCGGCGATCTTTGCGTCTCAGCTCTTCTCGATAATCGTAAAGACCTCATCCAGCGTCTTGATGATGAAATCGCTGTCGGCATTCGTGATGCAGAAGCGGGGGTTTGATGCGGATGGTGTTGGCGGCCATGCCGCCGCGACCGATGAGCAGACCCCGGTCTTTGCACAATTCCATCGCGCGCTGGACGTGTTGCGGCGCGACTTCCTTCGATTCCTTGTCCTTCACGATCTCCAGGCCGCGCATGAGACCCTTGCCGCGATGTTCGCCGACGATCTTGTGGTCGCGAACCAGCTTGTCGAAGCCGGCGGCCAGACGGTCACCCTGGACCTTGGCGTTGTGCATATAATTGTTGCGCTCGATGCATTCGACGACCGCGAGACCAGCGGCCATCGAGACGGGATTGCCGCCGTAGGTATTGAAGTGGACCTTCTCGCGCATGGACTCGGCGATTTCCTTCGTGCAGGTCACGCCGCCGAGCGGGATGCCATTGCCCATGCCCTTGGCCATCGTGATCATGTCGGGCTTCACGCCCCATTGCTCGATGCCCCACCATTTGTCACCCGTGCGCCCGAAGCCCGTCTGTACTTCATCGGAGATGAACACGCCGCCGTATTTCTTCACGATGTCGTAGGTGATTTCGAAATATTCCTTCGGCGGATCGATCACGCCGCCAAATCCCTGGATCGGTTCCGCGATGAACGCGGCGATCTTGCCGGACGTGTTGTACTTGATGACGTCCTCGAGTTCGCGCGCGCAAGCGACGTTGCAGGAGGGATACTTCAGGCCGAACGGGCAGCGGTAACAGTAGCCCGGCGAAATGTGGGTGACCCCAAAGACGTACGGCAAGGAGTGCCGCCATTTCGACTGGCCCGTCATCGTCATCGCCATCAGCGTGCGCCCGTGGAAACTGTGGCGCAGGGCGATGAATTCCGTTTGCTTGGTGTAATTCTTCGCGAGCAGCGCGGCCAGTTCGTTCGCCTCGCAGCCGCTGTTCGTGAAGAAGCTGACCTTCAATCCGCCGGGCATGACCGTCGCCAGTTTTTCGGCGTAGCGGACCAAATTCGGGTGATAATACAATGTGGTCATGTGCTGCAGATTTTTCATCTGCTCGATGGTCGGGTTGGTCACTTCGGGATGGCAATGGCCGACGCTGATCGTGACCACCGCGGAAAATCCGTCGAGATACTTGTTGCCCTTGTCGTCATAGACGAACTGCATGTCGCCCTTCACGATGTTCATCGGAAAATACTTCATCGTGCTGGGCAGGATGTACTCGTCGCGCATCTGCCCGATCTGGTCGGGCGTCAAAGTTTCGGTTGGTTTCATGTGCATGGGGATTACCTCATAATCAAGATTTAGGTATTGCTACGAGCATACACCGCAAGCCTATTTTTTTACCAGAGATTTTTCTCCGGGCGCTGCAAGTCATCGTTTACGGCTGAAATTGCCTAACCAGTTGACGTCGCCGCCAAGATTGGAGATACTACAAACATGAGCGGGCCCAGCGTGAAGCGTGAATTGAAAAGCATCGCGGCGCAACTGCCTGATTCGGCTACGTATTCCGACGCGATGTATGAGCTTTACGTGCGAATGAAGATCGCGGCCGGTCGAAAGGCCGCCACTGAAGGGCGTATCATCTCGCATGCTGCCGTGAAACGCCGCTTTGCCAAGTGATGAAGGTCGTCTGGACCGCTCCGGCCGTTTCTGATTTGGACGCAATTCGTGGCTACATCGCCCGTGACTCCAAAGTTTACTCCGACACGATGGTGGTGGAGATCTTCGAAGCGGTGGATCGTCTGATGAAATTTCCCCGGTCAGGCCGCATCGTGCCCGAAGAGAGCGACCCCAACACCCGCGAAGTAATCGTGGGTAACTATCGTGTGATCTATGAGATCAGCGGCGCGACAGTGCGCATATTGACAGTTCTTCACAGCGCCCGGCTCTACCGGAAACCGTCCTGACCGCTTGCGCGAAGCCGGTGGCTGCGGCGACGTGGCCCATCTCAGCGAACCACATCTTCGCCATGCCCAGAAAGCACTCTTTGTCGCAGGGAGTTGACGTGTATAGCGCAATTTGGTTAGAGCACCATCGAATAATTGTCGATGTATTTGTCTATATCTTGTCGCCCCAAATAGCACTTTCCAGCGCGTTCAAAAACGTTGAATTGGTCCTGCCCGCCGGACGATTTGCTGAGTAAATTTCGGTGCGTGTCAATGAAGCTTCTTGGGAGACAGACTGCCTTTATGTTGTCGTCGTCATATCCACACAGCAGCACAGCGCCTTGGAACTCTCCCTCAGGCAAGCCGAGCCACCATTTCCGTCCATCCGCCATTTTCCTTCCGGTACTATACGTGATCCCTACGCGCTCTCCTTTACTGTTTTGGTAAATCGTCCCGCGAATGTGAGTCAACATCCCTCCGTGGTCAGCGAGCTTCCCGGCAGTTCACACCGCTGCTTGCGGCTTGCGCACGAGGGTCATCCAGGCCCAGTACACAACGAATGAAATGGAGAAGCCGACGAACCACGCGTAGCTGTACAGGTGCATCAGGAATGGCCCGACGGTTGCAGGGTCCACCAGCTTGATGGTGCCGAGGAAGCCGGGCACATTCGGGGCGATCCCGAGCACCAGTGCCACGATGGCCGCGGGGTTGAATCCGCTGCCGTAAAAATACCGGCCGTCGCGCAAATAAAGTTGAACCGGATTCAACCGCGTCTGCCGGATCACGAAGTAGTCGCAGATCAGAATCCCGCCGATGGGCCCGAGCAGGGCCGAGTAACCAACCAGCCACGTGAAGATGTAACCGCTCGGGTCGGCCACCAGTTTCCATGGTTGGATCAGGATGCCGATGATGCCGGTGATCAGACCGCCGATGCGGAAAGTGATCCTGGACGGCCAGAGGTTCGAAAAGTCATTGGCCGGGCTGACAACATTTGCGGCGAGATTGGTGGCCAGCGTCGCGAGGCACAAGGCAAACAACGAAATACCGAGCACGGCTGGGCTCTTGAATTTGGTAATGAGCACCACGGGATCCCAGATCGCGGAACCATAGATCACGATCGTCGCGGACGTTACGGCCACACCGATGAACGAGTACAACGCCATGGTGGTTGGCAAACCAACCGCCTGGCCGATGACCTGATCACGTTGCGTGCGCGAGTAGCGGGTAAAGTCGGGGATGTTCAGGGAAAGCGTGGCCCAATAACCGATCATGCCGGTCAGTGCCGGGAAAAATATCAGCCAGAATTGCCCCGCTTTCGGGCCGCCCGGCACAAAGGCCGACGGTTGCGAGAGCATCGGCCCGAAACCGTTGGCGGCGCGATAGGCCCAGGCGAGCAGGGCCAACCCGAGGAGGATAAGCAGCGGCGCTTTAATATCGAGGAGGATGCGGATCGACTCGATACCCTTGTAAATGACGAGCATGTTGATCCCCCAGAAAAACATGAAGCAGGCAAACTGCGCGATGTTGATGCCGCCCCACCAGCTCGGCAGGGAATTCCACGCGGGCACGTAGATGGTAATGATCTTGTAAATCGCCCAACCGCCAATCCACGTCTGGATGCCGAACCAGCCGCAGGCGACAAACGCGCGCAACAGCGCGGGGATGTTCGCGCCGCGAATGCCGAAGGATGCGCGGCAATAAACGGGGAAGGGGATGCCGTATTTCGTGCCGGCATGCGCGTTGAGAATCATCGGCACCAGCACGATGGCGTTGCCAAAGAAAATCGTAAACACGGCCTGATACCAATTCATGCCCTCGGAGATCAGCGATGAGGCGAGCATGTAGGTCGGGATGCAGGCCGACATGGAAATCCACAACGCCGCGATGTCTTTCATGCCCCACTTGCGGTCTTTCACCAGCGTCGGGGCGATGTCCTCGTTCCAGTACGGCGAATGCGAGATATTGTCCGTGACCTCGTGGATGCCGTTGGTAACGCGGACGCCTTCGAGTTCCTGGATGGGCACGTTCATCGGGCTACGGGAGCAATTCGGACATTTCCTTGTAGGTCTCAGGACGGCGGTCGCGATAAAACTGCCAGACGTTGCGCACTTCGCGGATCACGTCGAGGTTCAGGTCGGCGACGATGATGGCGTCCTTTTCGCGCGGGCCTTCGGCGATGATTTTGCCGCGCGGATTGGCGAAATAGCTTTGCCCGTAAAATTCGCCGAAGTCCCAGGGCTTCTCCGTCCCGACGCGATTGATCGCGCCCACGTAAAAGATATTCGCCACCGCCGCCGCGGGTTGTTCGAGTTTCCACAAGTATTCGCTCAAGCCCGCCACCGTGGCGCTGGGATTGAAAACGATCTCGGCGCCGTTGAGGCCGAGCAGCCGCCAGCCTTCGGGGAAATGGCGGTCGTAACAAATATAAACGCCAATCTTGCCGACCGCCGTCTCGAACACAGGATAGCCGAGGTTGCCGGGCTTGAAATAAAACTTCTCCCAGAAGCCGGGCTGGCAGTGGGGGATGTGGTTCTTGCGATACTTGCCGAGATATTTGCCATCGGCATCGATAACCGCCGCCGTGTTGTAGTACGTGCCGGTGGCTTCCTCTTCGTACACGGGAACGATGAGCACCATCCCGTGTTTCTTTGCCAGCCGCTGCATCAACTTGATGGTCGGACCGTCCGGCACGCGCTCGGTTGACTCGTACCACTTGATCTCCTGTTCGCAACAGAAATACGGGCCGTAAAAAATCTCCTGCATGCAGAGCACTTGCACGCCCTTTTTCGCCGCCTGCTCGATCAGCTTCACGTGCTTCTCGATCATCGCCTGCTTGATCTTCTTGACGGACGACGCGCCTGACTCCGGGTTGGTCGCTTGAATCAGTCCGCCGCGTACGATGCGTGCCATGTTGCGCTCTCCTCAATAAATGTTTGTTTGACGCTTTACCCCCGTGTAGTCGTAGAACACGGTCTTCAGTTGCGTGAAGAAATTCAGCCCTTCATCGCTCATTTCGCGGCTGCCGTAGCCGGTCGCCTTGAATCCGCCGAACGGCAATTGTGCTTCGCCGCCAACGGTCGGCGAGTTGATGTGTACCATGCCGGCTTCGATCCGGTCCGTGAACCGCATCACAAGATTTGCGTCGCCGGTGTAAATCGCACAGGTCAGGCCGAACTGCACGTTATTGGCGACGGCCATGGCTTCCTCGAAATCGCCCACGCGAAAGACGGCCAGCACCGGGCCGAAGACTTCCTCCTGCGCCAGCGTGTGCTCGGGCTTCACGTTGTCGAACACGGTCGGCGCTACGAAATAGCCCTTCCCGAGTTTTCCGTCGGTAAGCGCGTTACCGCCGATCAAGCACTTGTTGCCCTCTTTTTTGGCGATCTCGATATACCGCAGGTCGGTTTCGTACTGCGCCTTGTCAACTGCCGGGCCCATGTGGACGCCGTCTTCCGTGCCGTCACCCACCTTGATCTTCTTGACGCGCTCGATCAGTTTTTCGAGAAACTTGTCCGCAATCGCCTTGTGCAGAACCAGGCGGCTGGTCGCGGTGCAGCGCTGACCGGTCGAACCGAAAGCGCCTTGCGCGCAGCCTTCGACGGCGAGGTCGATATCGGCGTCGTCCATCACCACCAACGGGTTTTTGCCGCCCATTTCGCATGTGACCTTTGCCAAATGCGCGGCGGCCTGCTTGGCGACCTGTCCGCCGGTTTCACAGGAACCGGTAAACGAGACCGCGCGAACGGTCTTGTTGTTCACGAACTCATCGCCGACGGTGCCGCCGCCGCCGTAGACGAGATTCAGCGCGCCTTTGGGCAGGCCGGCATCTTCATAAATTTTTGCGAGCAATTCCGCGCAGCCGGGGGTATTGCTCGCGGCCTTGAAGACCACCGTATTGCCGGCGACCAGCGCGGGCGCCGTTTTCCACACGGGAATGCAGAAAGGAAAATTCCAGGGCGTGACGCAGCTCACCACGCCGAGCGGCTGGCGAATCGTGTACACGAACGTGCTGGGCACCTCGCTCGGCGAGGTCCGACCCTCGATGCGAAAGGACTGGCCCGCATAATACTCGAGCAGGTTGATGCCTTTCTGGACTTCGCCGCGCGATTCGCTGAGGGTCTTGCCTTCCTCGCGCGTCATCGTGCGGGCGATTTCCTCTTTGCGCTCGTAAGTAAGTTGCACGGCCCTGGCGAGGATGCGACCGCGGGCGGGCGCGGGCGTATTGCGCCATGCTGGAAACGCGGCCTGGGCGGCGGCGATGCCTGCCTGCGCTTCTTCGCGGGTCGACTGCGGCGCGTGGCCGATGATGTCGTCGGTGTTGGCGGGATTGATGTTGGGTGTGGACTTACCCGAGGACGAATCCACCCACTGTCCGTTGATGAAATTCTTGTAGCGGCGCGACTCAGCGGCGGGTTTTGCGGCGCTTTGCGGTTTGTCGGCGAGTGCTTGTGGCGGCATGTTTGGAACTCCTCTTCTGGCTCCCTAAAATCTCGTTTGTCAGTTTCTCAACCGCGTCGTGCGGGTCAAGTTTTCTCTTGGCGACATCGGTCAGAACGGTTTGCGCCCGTGGCCCTTCTAGCGCACGAAGTATAGTGGCCGTCAGGCGCGATTGCAATAGTCGAGTCACCTCCGCGCGCACGGCCCGCGCGCGCCTTTTTGCCAATTCACCCGAATGCACAAGATAGGCGTGGTGGACGTCCATCGCCCCGCAAAGGGTTGGGATGCCTTCGCCGCTCTTGGCCGACGTGTGAATCGTTGGACGCTCCCATTTGATCGCGCTGTATCGGGGGCCGGCTGCGGGGGCGCGGGCATTGAACAAATCCACCTTGTTAACCACCAAAATGTCCGCGATCTCCATCAAACCGGACTTCGCCCGCTGGATCTCATCGCCCAATTCGGGCATGAGCACCACGACGACCGTGTCCGCAACTTCCGCAACTTCCACTTCATCCTGCCCCGTGCCCACTGTTTCCACGATCACGATGTCGAACCCCGCGGCGTCCAGCGCATGGATGATCTGCGGTGTCGAATCGGTCACCCCGCCGTGATGGTGGCGCGTCGCCAGGCTGCGGATGAACACCCCCTCGTCCTCGCTGTGCCGTTGCATTCGCAGCCGGTCCCCCAGCAGCGCGCCGCCCGAGATCGGACTCGTCGGATCGATCGCAATCACGCCGACGGTCTTGTGTTGGCGGCGCAAATTGTCGATGAGCCGGTCGATCAGCGAACTTTTCCCCACGCCGGGCGGTCCGGTGACGCCGAGAATGCGCGCCTTGCCCGTGCGCCGGTAAAGTTCCGTCGGCAACGGCTCGCCGCTATCGAGGCGGGTGATCAACTTGGTGAGTTCTTTGCCGTGCATGATCATCGCCGGCTGCTCTGGATGAACTCCACGATGCTGCCAATGGAACTGCCCGGGCCGAAGACTTCCTTGATGCCCAGCTTCTTCAATTTTTTCACGTCATCGTCGGGAATGATGCCGCCGGCAAATACCAACAGGCCCTTGACCTTTTCTTTTTTCAGCAATTCCATCACGCGCTTGAACTGCGCCATGTGGCCGCCCGAAAGCGAACTCAAGCCGATGACGTCCACATCTTCCTGTAGCGCGGCGGCGACGATCTGCTCGGGTGTGTTGCGAATGCCAGTGTACACGACTTCCATCCCCGCATCGCGCAGCCCCATGGCCACGACGAGCGCGCCGCGCTCATGGCCATCAAGACCCGCTTTGGCAATCAAAACTTTAATGGGTCGGTTCATAGTGGAAAATCCGAATTTCGAAATCCGAAACAAACTCGAATGACCGAAATCGGAAAACTCAAAAGGGGGCCGCCGGAACGATTTCCGCAATTGCATTCTTCGAATTTCGGATTTGTTTCGTGCTTCGAATTTCGGGATTCGGATTTGAGATTTGTCATATTGAATGATTTGCCCGATATTCGCCGAATGTTGCCCGCAACACTTTGCAGATTTCGCCGACCGTGATGTAGTTGCGCACGCAGTCTACGACGATCGGCATCAGGTTTTCCGAACCCTTTGCTGCTTTTTCGAGGGTTGCGAGGCATTTGCCGACTTTGGCGGCGTTGCGTTTCTTGCGCAGCGCGGCCAGGTCGCGACGGCGGCGCGGCTCCAATTGCGGATCGATCTTTTGCCTTTGAATCTTCAGCACCTTGTCGCTGACGCATTCGTTGACGCCGACAATGATCTTCTCTTTGCGCTCGACGGCCTTCTGGTGTTCGTACGCGGCGTGATAGATTTCCTTGTAAACGTAGCCACTCTCGATGGCCTTGAGCATCCCGCCCATGTTGTCGATTTTATTCAGGTATTCGCGGGCCTCTTGGGCGAGTTGGTCGGTGAGCGATTCGATATAAGGACTGCCGCCGAGCGGGTCGGGTTCGGTCGTCACGCCCGACTCGTAGGCGATGATTTGTTGGGTGCGCAACGCGAGCAATGCGGATTCCTCGGTCGGCAGGGCAATCGCTTCGTCCTTGGCGTTGGTGTGCAGGCTTTGCGTGCCGCCGAGCACAGCCGCGAGCGCTTCGAGGGTGGTGCGGACGACATTGTTGTCGGGTTGCTGGGCAGTGAGCGTCGAGCCGGCGGTTTGCGTGTGGAAACGCAACATCATCGAGCGTTCATGCTTTGCGCCAAAGCGGTCGCGCATGATGTGCGCCCAGAGCCGGCGCGCCGCGCGGAACTTCGCGATCTCCTCGAAGAAATTACTGTGGCAGTTGAAGAAAAATGCAAGACGTGGGGCGAAGTCGTCGACGTTCAGGCCACGCTCGACACAGGTCTGCACATAGGTGATGCCGTCGGCCAGCGTGAAGGCGATTTCCTGGGCGGCGGTGCAGCCGGCTTCACGCATGTGATAGCCGCCGACGCTGATGGTGTTCCAGCCCGGCACTTCCTTTGCGCAGAATTCCACAATGTCGGCAATCAGGCGCAGGGAAGGTTTTGGCGGAAAAATGTAGGTGCCGCGCGCGATGTATTCCTTGAGAATGTCATTTTGTACAGTGCCCGAAACTTTGGCCCACGGGACGCGTTGCTTCTCGGCGACAGCGAGGTAGAGCGCCAACAAGATGCCAGCGGTCGCATTGATTGTCATCGACGTGCTGACCTTGTCGAGCGGGATGCCGGTGAAAACCTGTTCCATGTCCGCCAGTGACGAGATTGCGACGCCGACGCGACCGACTTCGCCAAGGGCCATCGCATCGTCGCTGTCGTACCCGATCTGCGTCGGCAAATCGAACGCCATCGAAAGACCGGTCTGGCCCTGCCCGAGCAGATAGCGGTACCGCTGATTCGTTTCCTTTGCGGTGCCGAAGCCCGCATACTGGCGCATCGTCCAGAGCTTCCCGCGATACATCGAAGCGTGGATCCCGCGCGTGAAGGGGAATTTGCCGGGTTGTTCGAGTGGCTCAGTCATGCGGCTCGCAAAGTTCGACAAGCACGCCGTGGGCGGACTTTGGGTGGAGGAAGGCGATCTTGGCGCCACCGGCGCCGGTGCGTGGCTGTTCGTCGATGAGGCTGACGTTGGCGCTTTTCAGATTCTTCAGTTGCTCGGCGAGGTGGTCGGTTTGAAGGGTCAGGTGATGCAAACCTTCGCCGCGTTTATCGAGGAATTTCTGGATGGGGCTGTCGGGCGAGGTGGGTTCGAGCAATTCAATGGTACTTTCGCCTGACTTCAGGATCGCAACGCGGACTTTCTGCTCGGGCACTTCCTCGATGTGCGAGAGTTTCAGGCCGAGCGCATCGACCCAGAATTTTTTGGCCTCGTCGATGCTCTTGACTGCGATGCCGATGTGGTCGATGCCGTTAATCATAAGACACCGTGTTTATATGGTAGCTGCGGCTGGAGAGGCAAAGCGGTGACGAGTCACCGCACTCCAAAAAGGAACGACAGAGATGCCTCGACAGGCTCGGCATGACAAGGATTTGCTGGATCATACTGCGCCTGCCTTTTTCAAACCGGCGATGTCGTCATCTTTGTAGCCGAGATCGCGCAGAACTTCCGTCGTGTGCTGCCCGAGCAACGGCGGTGCGTCACCCGCGTCGCCGGGGGTCGCGGACAACTTCACGGGCACGCCGGTCATCTTCACCGACTTGAGTTTTGCGTGCGGACGCTCGACGACCATGTCGCGAGCGCGCACCTGCGGGTGCTCGAGCACTTCGGAGACGGAATAGATGGGGCCGCAGGGGATGCCGTTCTTTTCCAGCAACGCGAGCCATTCCTCGGCGGTCTTCTGCGCAAAAATCTTTTCCAGCACGGGGTACAACTCGGTATGATTCTCGACGCGCTTCGGATTGGTGGCGAATTTCTCGTGCGTCTTCAAGTCCGGCCGTCCGATGGCCTCGCAAAACTGTTGCCAGAGACGGTCGTTGCCGGCGGCGAGGTTGAACCAGCGGTCGCTGGCCTTGAAGGTCTCGTAGGGCACGATGGTGGGATGCTGGTTTCCTTTGCGCGTCGGCGATTTGCCGGTGCCGAAATAAATACCGGCTTGATAGGTGAGGAACGAGACCTGTCCATCGAGCAGCGACACATCGACTTTTTGTCCGCGGCCCGTGCGCTGGCGGACCTGCAAGGCGAGGAGGATGCCGAGTGTCGCGTAGAGGCCGGCGGTGATGTCGGCCAGCGACGTGCCCGTTTTGAAGGGCGGACCGTTTGGTTCGCCCGTGAGGCTCATGATGCCACCTTGTCCCTGGATCGAGAGATCGTAGCCGGGGCGATCAGCCCAGGGACCGGTATGACCATAACCAGTGACCGAGGCATAAATAATTTTCGGATTGAGTTTCACGACTTCGTCATAGCCGAAGCCGATGCTCGGCAGGAAGTCGCGGCGAAAATTTTCCACCAACACATCCGACTGTTGGATGAGCTTCTTCAGGATTTCGCGGGCCTCGGGTGTCTTGAGATTGAGCGTCAGGGATTTCTTGCCGCGATTGATGCTGAGGAAGTAGACGCTTTCGCCTTCGAGGAACGGCGGGCCGTAGGCGCGCGTGTCGTCACCCTTGTCGGGATTTTCTACTTTGATAATTTCCGCGCCGAAATCGCTCAAGAGCATCGAGCAATAGGGCCCCGCCAAAATGCGCGAGAGATCCACAACCCGGATACCATCGAGAGGCTTCACATTGTCAAGGCTAACGATGCACGCTTGTTCTCGCAAGTGTTTTCCGTTAGAAGGACGCCGTGCGCATTGTCGTCGATGACCTCAGCAAGTCCTACGGCCGCGTGATCGCTTTGCGCGACGTGTCGCTGTCGATTGAGGCGGGGCAGATTGTGGCGTTGCTCGGCGCAAACGGAGCGGGGAAAACGACGTTATTACGCGCACTGGCGGGCATCGCCGCGCCCACGAAGGGGTCGATCTATTACGACGATCAGTTGTTCCGTCGCGACCAATTGGCCTTGCGCCGGCGGTTGTTCTTTCTGCCGGATTTTCCGCCGATGTTCCCGACGATGAGGGTCACCGCGCACATTGGCATGTGCCTGCGCTTGTACGGACGGGATGACGATCGGCAAATTTCCAATTTGGGCGAGCGCGTAATCAGTCTGCTCGGCGACTTCGATCTCCTGCCATTGTCGGAAGCGCCGATCGGAACGCTTTCGCGCGGGCAGGCGTACAAGACCGCCCTGGTTGCGATGCTGGCGGTGGACCCGGACCTGTGGTTGCTCGACGAACCATTTGCTTCCGGCATCGACCCCCAGGGGATCCATGCCTTCAAGACCCATGTCACCGCGGCGGTGCGACGGGGACGGACGGTGATCTACACGACACAGATTCTCGATATCGCCGAGAAATCATCCGACCGGGTTTGCGTGCTGGATCGCGGCGAGATGAAGGCGTTTGAGAACGTCGACCGGCTGCGCGCGTTGGCGGCCGGTACCCAGGAGGGCGCGTTGGAGGGGCTGTTTCGCCGGCTGCGGGAACAACCATGATCGGCATCCGCTGGCGAAAGTTTGAGCGGGAATTGCGACGCCGGGTGCGCCGCAAGTTGCGCGGCTCGAAGGCGCGCTGGCGCGAGTATCGCCGGCGCAACAATCTCCGGCAACGCGTCATGCGCTGGTTCTCCTGGCCCATCGGCGTGATAGTGTATGCCGGGCTGGCAGTTTCGCCGCTGCTCCGGTTACGCGAAGGATTGGGCGATCACTCGTTTGGGGTAGCGCTCAATCTTGCGGCATTGATGTGGACGGGCATCGCACTGGTACGCTCGGCGAACCTTGTGAGCCAACTGCGCGGCGGACCGTACCTCGCGATGTTGTTGCGATTTCCGTTAAGCGATCGCGCGGTGTTTCGAATTGTGCTGGCCCGATTCCTAAGGGGTTCACTGGCCCTCGCAATCTACTTCTTTGCCGGGTCATGGTATTTGGTCGTTTGGCAGCGTGGGAAGTCGGACTGGAACGCGGTAGGTTGGGCCGTCGTGGCGACTCTCTTGCAGTCCGTGGCGAACATGGCGCTCAGTCTGGCGGTACCCCAGCGGTTTCAGAAGGCGAAGCTGGGGCTTGCGGGTGTGCTTCTCTGCCTGGCGGGATTCATCTTCGGGTATGCCGCTGAATGGTTTGCGCCGTTGTTGCTACAGATGAGCGACTGGTTGTTGTGGGCGCAACCGGCCGGCTGGGTGCTGCTGCTCCTACACGCGGGCCAATGGCTCTTGTTCGTGCCGCTAGCGCTCCTGGTCGCGGCGGCGATTGGGAGCGTGCGCCAGTTGCAGGAGACCTATCAGGCGCCCAACTTGGAATCGCTGTTGCCCGTGGCGACGGTGGCGGAAAACTTCGAGGCGGTCAGCCCGACGGAGTTGCGCAAAGTCACGGAGACGCTGATGACCAAACGATTTCTGGAGGGGGTCGATTGGGGAAAGCAGCGGTGGATCGAACATCTCGTGGCGCGGTGGTGGACGGCGCGCGAACGGCTGCTCGCGGAGTTTCTCCTGGGAGGCCGGCCGCCTCGTTGGAGCCAAAACTGGCGGGCGGCGCTAAAGGCCGCGGCCTTCGGGCCGGCGCTGGCCCTTTTACCCGGCACGCTCGGCGCCGTGGCAAGTGTTGGCGCCTTCGGGGTGGCAACATTGGCTGCCACGGGAGTTTTCCTGACGGAGTGGCCCGGGTTAGCATGGCGTGCCGTCCGTTGGTCCCACCATTCCCGTCTACGCCCTTGCGCCGTGCGGTTTTTGGGAGATTGCCAGGATGGTAACCAAAGCCAACATCATTCGCACGCTCGCCTGGTTGCCGGCCATGGTGATTTGCGGTGCGGTGGCGGCGTGGCGGCTGCAGTTCGGCCCCGTCCAGGGCGCGGTTTTTGGGGTCCGGCTTTGTGGTGTTGAGTTGCTCGGTCAACCGATCGCGATCATGCTCCTTTTCTCGGCCCGCACGAATGATACGAGCCGTCTTTGGCAACCCTGGGCGTGGATGCAGGCAGCTGCTCCTCGTGGGCGTCCTCTCGTCCGTGGTAATCGGATTCGTCATATTGTTTGCGCCAGTGTTGCCCGCCTTGATGGCCGCCGGTACTGTTTGGGCTGTGCACCGCCGGATGTCTCGGCCTGTATGCGCTGTGGTATCATCGGGGGGCTTTTGATTTGATGAGGATTGCGCCAAAAGTAAGAGCGCCATGAAATATTTTACCCTGATCGCAGTCCTGACCTCCTGGCTCTGCCTCAATGCGTCCGCCGATCCGGCGTCGACGAACCAGGATGCGCGGGTGATTCTTGGGACGGTTGCTCGCGAATCGGCCATTGAAGGATTTTTCCTTGAAGGCCCGTTTGTTCGTGGGTGAGGAAGATGCCGTCATGGTGGAGATCCTGGTCAAGAACACGGCGACGGACACGCGCACCATTTATCGGACGGCGCAAACGCAGGCGCTGGTCGTACAGCCTGTGAATGGCGACCCGCATTTTTACCTGCGCGGCATCGGTGAACTGGTCGGTCCGCAACGAGCGGAGAAGCTGCTCGGGTCGGAGTTTTCGTATTACGACCTGGCATTGCCGTTTTTACGGTGGCCGAATCCGAAGCTGCTCGATGCGGACGACCGGGTGCGCGGCCGGGATTGTTTTGCGATTGAGATCTCGGCGGCGGGGGAGCCGTACGCGCGCGTGAAGGTCTGGATCGACAAGGAGTATTACGCGCTATTGCGGGCGGAAGCGTTCGATAAAAACGAGAATTTGGTGAGGCGTTTCGCGGTCACCAGCTTCAAGAAGATTGGCGACTTCTGGATTCCGCGGGGGCTGGAGGCGGCGATTTTGCCGCCGGGTCAATCGTTGCCAAACCAACAAAAATCACGCCTGGAAGTGTATGAAGGCAATTACGAGACGCAATTGCCCGCGGAGTGGTTTGTCATCGAGCGGATTCGGCGCGACGGCGGCACACTAGAACTCAAACGCACAACGGACCTGTGCACTTATCAAAAACCATCGACACAGGCAGGGACGCCTGTGCCACCTAAGATTTAATTTATAAGGGCGATTTTAGAATCAGCCAACAGTTTCGTGCTTGGGAACCCACTGCATGCCGCGGCGTTCCCAGTTTTTCAGTTTCATCTGCAGGTGCGTGACCTCGCCGAGACAACGGATCTGTTGTTCGATGTGGAGGAGGGTCCGTTTCAAGCCGAGGTCCTTCTCGGTCTTCTCATCGGAATTCTTCTTGCCGGGATGGTAGTCGAAAACGAGGAATTCACCCTCGATGTAGACGGAAGAGCCGATGACTTGCACGTCGAGTTTCTGGGTGTCGACGTAGTTGCGCACCAGGACACCTTGCACGACCCGCAGAAGTCTGAGTTCCTCGAGAGTCATGGCCCCTCACTGACCGTTGACGCCTGAAGAACGAACGTAGTATAGCGTTTTAAGCGGGCGGAAGCAAGGCTGAGTTTTTGGGGGCATATGGCGATGAGGCATCATTTTTTTACCACGAAGACACGAAGGTTGCGAAAGGAATGGACGGACAATTTGGTTGATGATGTGCGGGATGTGAGTAATCGCCCGTCGATACTAAGTCTCCCAAAGGTGATCTCCGGTAAAAAGTTTCCAAACCTTCCAAAGCTTCCAAAGTGCGCGAACGGGATTTTGGAAGTTAGGGTAGGATTGACACGTGAATTGTGGGCAGAACCAACGACGGCAAGCGGGCCGCTTGCCCTACAAGTCGGAGAAGCGCGCGGGACGCGCGCTGCTACACCAAACGCGGCGAACGACGAGGCATTGGGTCACCCCCCACTATACGTTTCTGCGAAACGAACCCAATTTTAGGGGGTTGCGGAGAGCAATGCGACGAGAGCAGCCCATAAATTCGATAGTCAATCCTACCGACGGCAAGCGGGCCGCTTGCCCTACAATAGGAGCGCGCGATCTACGTGTTGATCGCCACTTTTTCGGCGGGCGAGGGAGAATCGGAAAATGGAGGCTGGGGGACAAGTCCCAAATCTTGCAGCAACTCGTGGTCGGCGTCGGTCTCGGGGTTTTGAGCGGTGAGGAGTTTGTTGCCGTAGAAAATGGAGTTGGCGCCAGCGAAAAAGCAGAGGGCCTGTGCTTCACGAGACAATCGCGAGCGTCCGGCAGAGAGACGCACTTTTGCATGGGGCAATGCGATGCGCGTCGTTGCGATCAGGCGCACCAGTTCGAAGACATCGACGGGCGGTTGATCTTCCAAGGGCGTGCCGGGCATGGCCATCAGGCAATTGATGGGCACGCTTTCGGGCGGCGGATCGAAATTCGCCAGCACTTCCAGCATGCGCAGGCGGTCGGTGACGGTTTCGCCCATGCCGATGATGCCGCCGCAGCAAACGGACATGCCGGCGGTCTGCACGGCGCGAATGGTGTCGAGGCGATCCTGGAAAGTGTGGGTGGTGATGATCTGCGGGTAGAACTCGGGGCTGGTGTCGAGGTTGTGGTTGTAAGCGGTGACGCCCGCCTCCTTCAATTGTTGCGCGGCAACATCGGTGAGCTGGCCCAGCGTGACGCAGACTTCCATCCCCAACTTGCTGACTTCGCGCACGGTTTCGAGGACGGAATCGAAAGCCTGTGTTCCCTCACGGACACCCTTCCATGCCGCTCCCATACAGAAGCGGGTCGAGCCGTTGGACTTGGCGCGGCGGGCGACTTCCAGCACTTCGGCGGTGGAGAGGAGGCGTTCGGTTTGCAGGCCGGTATCATAACGCGCGCTTTGCGAGCAATACGCGCAATCCTCGCTACAGCCGCCGGTTTTGATGCTCAAAAGGGTGCAAAGCTGGACTTCATTATTGGGCCAATTCCGCAAATAAACGGCCCGAGATTGCTGGATAAGGTCGAAAAAAGGTTGCGAATAAATTTGCTGAAGGCGTTCGAAGGGATGCGATTTCATGCGTTGTCAGCCTCGCAAGAGACTGTCCTCCAAACACTTGTGCATTCAAAATGCCATGCCATGCGATGGAGTTTAGAAGAAACGCGCCCGCATTGCAAGTGCGCGGTCGTTCTGTTACCGTATCGCCCCGTTATGGACAAAACCCTCCAGACCATTTGCGGCATGCTGCAGAGCCCGGACGGGATGCGGCGCTGCGCGGCGGCCATGGTTATCGCCGAACTGCGACCGAAGCAGGACGTGGTCATCAAGGCGCTGGGCGCGACCTTGAAGGACGCGAACCAACTGCTGACGCGCTATGTGCTGGAAGCGTTTGAGGCGCTCGATTCGCGCGCCGTTGTCCCATATGTGCTCCCGTTGCTGGAGGCGCCGGAAACCGAAACCAAGTTGCGCGCCGCCGCGATCATCGCCCGCACGGGCGGCGATAACGTCGCCAGCCTCCGCGCGCAATTCTCCAAGGCCAACCCGCAGCAGAAGCGGGTGCTGGTGGATATCCTGGCGCGCATCCACAACCGCGACGCGATGCAGCTCATTCTTGACGCGCTGTTCGACCCCGATTTCGAACTCGTCAAGGAAGCCTGCCAGGCCGTTCGTCGCCATATTGCTGATGCGCCGCCGAAGAACCAGTTGGCCCTGCACAAGCAGGTCGCCAAGTTTATGACGACCTCGGCGGTAAGAAAGAATGACCGGGTGCTGACTTCCTGCCTGTTGCTGATTGGTTACATCGGCGCGCCGGATGCCCGCAAGGTGTTGTTGAAATACAGCACGCCGCGGAATCTTGGCTACATCCGCCGCAATGCGCTTATTGGGCTCAAGGGCCTGCAGTATACCGGCGCGGCGGTCAACCAGATCGCCCGCCAGATGCTCAAGTATCTTGGCGAGCCCGATTACCAGAACATCGTGCAGAACGCGCTGGACATTATCGAGAAGTTGCCGCTCGGCAAGTCGTACGACGCCCAGTGGCGGAAGCTGCTCAAGAGCAAACACCCGAGCGTCCGCGCGTTCGCCACGCGCAAACTCGCGGCGAACGACAACGCGGCCACGAACCGGTTGATGATGACGCTGCTGGCGCACCCGGACACGCAGGTCAGCGAAATCGCCGCGGGCGCGCTCGCGCGACACAAGGGTGCGACCAAACTGTTGCTCGCCGCGCTGGCGCGCGAACGCAAATCCGAGCCCGCCTGGCGGTTGGCGAAAATTCTCAAGCCGCATGGTCCCGCGGTGGACCGCAAGACACTCAAGAAATTCGCCGCTCTGGCCGCGCGGGCCCTTCAGGCCGGCGATCAACGATATGAGACGTTGCTTTATTTCCTCCGCAACATCGACCCGAAGCTGGCCGACAACGTCTATCGCGAGGTCGGCTTGAAATACAAGAAGGCGCGGAAATGGGCCAAGGCCGTGGATTGCCTGAAACAGGTGGCGCGTTCCGAGGCGTCTGACACGGAATTGCGTTTTGAGCTCAGCGTCTGCAACATCAAACAGTCCGCGAAGGACCTGACGCCGCATCTGCGGGCAGAAGACCAGGCGCTGCGGGGATTTCAGGCGCTGCTGCCGGACAAGAGCTTCAAGCTGTTTGACCGATTGAAGAAGGAAAAGGCGCTGGAAGCGGCGGACCTGAGTTACATCGGGTTCCACTTCAGCGAAGGCACGGGGGAAGAACAGAAATTTGGCCGCAAGATCCTGGAATACGTCGCCAAGCGATGGCCGAAGACCAAAGAGGGCAAGGCGGCCAAGAACAAGCTCAAGCTCGCACCGCGCTCACAGTCCATCACGCCCACGCCTGTTCCGCACCCCAGCGTCGGAGACTGAGCCCGCGCCCGTCAAATTTTTGACCGCAATGAATTCGCGAGCGTAATCCACTGGTCGATGGCCAATTCCTCAGCGCGAGCGGTGGCGGCGACGGAAACGGCGGCAAAGGCCGCGTCCACGTCGCCAAACCCCGCCAGCAGTTTGTGCAGCATCTTGCGACGCTGGCCAAATCCCGCCCGCACTACTTCATGAAACGGCGTGTTGGCCAGGAGTTTCACGCGCGGATCGCGCCGCTCCAGGACCACGATGGCGCTGTCCACGTGCGGGGTCGGGTAGAAACAGCCCGGCGAGATGATATGGGCAATCGTGACGTGATACCAAAGTTGCGTGAACACCGTCAGCGCTCCGTAATCCTTGTGTCGCGGCGTCGCGGCCAGGCGGTTCGCGACCTCGCGCTGCAATGTGAGGACCATTGCGCGCGGCTGGTCCAGGCGCTCGACCAGCCGTTCGAGAATCGGCGTGGAGATGCTGTAGGGCAGGTTGGACACGACCTTGTAGGGCGCGGCGACATGGAAGTCCGGTTGCTCCAGCACTTTCACGGCATCCCCTTCGATCAATTCCACGCCGTCCACGTGGTCGCGCAGATACTGGCAGAGCCGCCTGTCTTTCTCGATGGCGACGACTCGTTTGGCGCGCGCCACCAATTCCACCGTCAGTGCCCCCAACCCCGGGCCGATCTCCAGCACGGTTTCATCACCGCGAAGATCCGCCTGTTCGATGAGAATCCGCAGGATGTTGCCGTCGATGAGAAAGTTCTGCCCGAGCGCCTTGCTTGGACGGATGTCGAATTCGGCGAGTAATTGACGGACTTGTGTGAGCGTCATTTTGGAATCGCCAACCGCGCCGCCATGTTGATCGCGGCGATCATTCCTTCGGGCGGCGACGCCTTTGCCGGCGATGTCGGGGGCGGTGCCGTGGTCTGGCGACGTGCGGCTGAAGGGCAGTCCCAGCGTCAGATTCACGCCATTGCCGAACGCGATCAACTTGAATGGCGCGAGCCCCTGGTCGTGGTACATGGCCACGACGACGTCAAACTCCCCGTGCAGGGCGCGATAAAACAGCGTGTCGGCCGCATACGGTCCGCTGACGGCGATGCCGGTGCGCGCGGCGCGTTTCACCGCCGGCCTAATAATGCGCCGCTCTTCGTTCCCCAGCAGACCGCCTTCGCCCGCATGGGGATTCAAACCGGCGACAGCGATGCGCGGGCGACGGATTCCGAACCGTCGGCAAGCCTGGTTTGAGAGTTCGATCACATCCACGATCTTGCGCGCGGTAATGAGTTTCGCGATGTCGCGAAGCGGCGCGTGCGTGGTTACGAGCGCCACGCGCAAGCGGTCGCCCGCGAGCATCATCGCGAATCGTTTGGTGCGTGAAAGATGGGCCAGAAGTTCCGTCTGGCCGACAAACGGATAGCCCGCGCGGCGTAAAAGTTCCTTGGTGATCGGTCCGGTGGTGAGCCCGGCAAGATCGCCGGCAAGGCAGCGTTTCGCGCCTTCAACGATCCAGTCCACGGCGTCGGCGCGACGTTTGGCACGGGGATCGCCGATGACCTCGTAATCGAAGTGCCGGTTGAGCCCGCCGGATTTCAACGCCTTGGCCACGACCTCCGGCCCGATGCCCGCGGGGTCGCCCAGCGTGATCCCAATGCAGGGGCGATTTGGCATGTGCTTAGAAAAGATGGATGTAGGCTTTGGCGCGGAGGTCTTTGACCCAGTCCTCCTGCATCTTCGCCCGTTGCTGTTGGAGGAGAATCTTCTCGATATCGTCACGCACCTCGGCCAGCGCGACCGTGTGCGCCGGTTTCACGTCTTCGACCTGAAGGATGTAATAGCCTTCCGCCGTCTCAATGACGCGACTGTGCTGGCCGGGTTTGAGTGAGAAAGCGATTTCGTTGAGTTCCTTGCGCAGGACATCCTTGCCGATCCAGCCCCAATCGCCGCCCTCCTTCGCTTCCTTGCCCTCGGAGTAAACACGCGCCATGCTTTCGAAGCTGTCGCCCGCATCCAGTTTCGCCAGGATTTCATCCGCGAGCTTGCGTTGCAGATCGACCTCTCGCGACGCGGACCGGGGCGTTCGTTTCGTTGGTGGAAGCGGTGGGCGGCGGCATTCGTTGTGGCGGCCTCGGCTGCGTTCGTAACGGTCGCCGTTGCTTGCGAGATCGTATTGGTCGAAGCGGCGGTGACTTCCAGGTTCGTGGCCGTGATGGCCGGGGTGGCATTCGTTGCGACGGCCTCGGGCGTGTTGGTCACTGTCGTTGTCGCTTGCGAAACCGCTGTCGTCGAAGCGGTGGCGGCGACAGTCGTTTCTGAGTTGGTCTGCGACAATTGGTTCGTCGAGGCCGTCGGCGTCTGTTCCGGGACACTCACGGTGGAAACCAGTTCGCCACGCTTGATGAAAATCATGCGAAGTTTGATCTGTTCGCCGAGTCTTATATTGATCGAGGTTTTCATTGTAGTATTTCTCCATTTTATAGGGAGAAACCACGATGGTTTGCTGCGTCTTGTGGCCGCGCATGGCCGGATAATCACGCGTTCTCGGACCTGATCGCGGTACTGCGACAGAGTGAGGTTTTCAGCCTCGAGGGTTTTTACGAAAGCCGCGCGATCCCCCCGTAATCGCTGGAGATGATGTCATTGATCTG
>CAWEWF010000012.1:0-37607 GCA_963812605.1 uncultured Verrucomicrobiae bacterium
CTTCGACAAGTCCCGCAATTCTGCGGGATCCCGTCGCACGACGGGACTCAGGATGACAAATGTAGAAAATGCGTCTGAGAGAAGCGGGCTTCACTTGGGGAGCGAACTGGAGTAGAGTAGCGGCAATGACTACAGAAGCACCAACGCAGGCGACGCCACGCATCGGCTCGGAGAAGCTGATCAGGCTGACGGAATCGGCGGGGCGGAAGGTGGCGCAATTGATGCAGCGGGACGGGGTGGCGAATGGGGCGTTGCGGGTGAAGATCGTGGGTGGCGGGTGCGCGGGGCTGGAGTACAAGATGGATTTCGACAAGAATCCGCCGACGCCGAAGGACATTTTGATCGAGTCGGCGGGCGTGCGGGTGCTGGTGGATGTGAAGAGCGCGTTATACGTGAGCGCGTCGGAGATCGATTTTCAGGACAAGATGATTGGCGGCGGGTTCAAGATCCACAATCCGAATGCGACGGCGACGTGTTCGTGCGGGGAAAGCTTTTCGGTGTAGAAGCCATCTCGCAAATGGTGGGACAGGCCTCCGTGCCTGTCAAAAAACCATACACAGGCAGGGACGCCTGTGCCACCAAAGGTTTATGAGACCACTTCTGGGGGAGATTCAACTCTCAACGTTCAACTCACACAGGCCCCGAAAGCTTTCGGGGTGCCACCAAAAGTTTTGGACGTTGAGAGTTGGGCGTTGAACGTTCGACGTTTACGCTGTTTCCTACAATAGATCGTCTTCACGCGGTTTTCTTCCTTCCACTGGATCGCGGCTGGCGTTGGTGGCGCCGATCAGGAAGATGCCATAGACAATCAGGTAGATCATCCACAGGTTCAGGTCGTGAAGCCGAAACGCGGTGTACACGGTGACGACGATGGCGGCGGGTGTGCAGGCGTGGATGGCGATGTTCAGCAACTGCGGCAATTTCAGCGGCGAGGGCATCGAGCGTTCCATGAACGAGGCGACCATCGAGAACAAGTAGGCCTGGACCAGGCAACTCAGCATCCCCAGTAACACGAACAACAGCCACGCCAGCGGGATCACCAGCCAGAGCAAAGCGTGGGTCAGATTGCGGAAATACTGGCCGTCGATCGTGCCGTCGGGAAACCCGCGCAGGCTTTGCGGGCGGGCGCTGACGACGGGAGTCGGTCCGTTGGTCAATGTCATCCAGTACAGAAAGCTATCGGCGGTGAAGAGCACGCCATACGCAGAGTTGGAGTTGGGGGTGGTCACGGCACCCGTCGTATCGAGGATGAAACGCAGATTGTCGTCGCCCCACGAATAGGGTTGTTGCGCCTGGGTCACGATCTTACCGTCATGAACGGAAAAATCGGGGCGACCCTGGTCAAAGCGCTGCGCGAATTTATCCATTCCATCCCGAATGGCCGGGACGGCGCAGATGGCCAGCACCAGCGCCAGCAGGGTCATCAGTTTGAGCAGATGCTTCAAGGAGGTGGTGACCGGCAGGTCGCGATACGGGCGATAGGTGGCGAAGCCGCTGCACAACGCGATGACAGAGCGCAGGAATTTCATACTCGGTGCCGGACTTCGTTCAGGATGACGGCCTCGGACGGCTCACGAGCGCACTAGCCCCGATCTGGTCGGGGCAAGCGTGCGCCGCGGTTTCGCGGTCCTGGCAAGCTGGGCCAGCGTTTCCTTCTGCATTTTCTTCAACTTGCCGGCCAGGCTGACGCGCGTGGCGGCGTCCATGCGGTCGACGAAGAGGATGCCGTTGAGGTGATCGATCTCGTGTTGCGCGGCGCGCGCGAGCAATCCGGTGCAATCGAAAACCAGTTCCTTGCCGTCGAGCCCTTGGGCGCGAACGGTCACTTTTTCCGCGCGGCGAATTTCGGCATTGACGTCCGGGATGCTCAGGCAACCTTCCGACGCGATCTGCTCGCCTTCAGGCTTGATGATTTTGGGATTCAGCAGGACCAACGGCATGGACGTGGGAATGTCGAGCGATTCGCCGTCGATAATCAACTGCGAGGGCCGCTCGGAGCTGGACACATCGATGACGGTGAGCATCAGCGCGTGGCCCACCTGCTGCGCGGCCAGCCCGACCCCGTCTTCGGCGCGCATGGTCTCAACCATGTCGGCGGCAAGCTGGCGGATCTCCGGCGTGACGCGTTCGATGCGTTTGCCTTTCTCGCGCAACACCGGATGACCGTATTTGGTGACTTCCAGAACCACACGCAGAGTATACCCGCAGAGAGGGGAGGCGTCAAAGTGGAAGCGCCACGAATTGCACGAAGGAGACACGAAGAACACGAAGGGGGTTGGCAATTGCGGGTTCAAGGGATGTGGAGACTAGGCGGTAAGCTTGACTTGCGCTTGCCGTAGGTCAAGTGAACAGCTAAACTCATGTGCGTTTTGGAGCAAGCAAACCGATACCGATACGGCAACCATCTCCTCTGACCTACAGAAAGTACAATGGCAAAGGAAACTCCGCGAGCGCGGCCCGGCCGCGTTGACCGAAGAGGAGCTTGTGGCTAAAGTAACCAAGATTTTGGAAGAGGAGAAAACAGATGCGCGTTAAGACATTGACGATGCAGGATTTTCGGGGAATCGAGAAGATGACGCTCAACTTCCCGGAGGCCCGGACTTCCGTTCTCGTCGGGATCAACGGGGCTGGAAAATCGGGCATTCTAGACTGTACGGCCATCCTGCTTTCCCGGTTGATCGGGCGCATTCGCACGTCCAAGGGCACGGGGCGTTATTTTTCCGAACAGGATATCCGCAACGAGGCGCTCGAAACCCGCAATTCAATTGAAGTAAGTCTCCGCGATCGATTGATGACGTGGAGAGTGACGAGGAGACGGCACAGCAGCAGAACGCAATCGATCACGAATCTCCCTGACTTGGAGAATGTTGTCGATTGGTTTGGGGAGATAAAACCCGACACTAATATTCCGGTAGCAACTTACTATCATGTGAATCGTGCGGTTTTGGATATCCCATTGCGCATTCGCGCTCGGCACGAATTCGATCAATTGGCCGCGTATGATCAGGCACTCACCGGACCGGAACGACTTCCGAATCTTCTTTGAGTGGTTCAGACGCCGTGAGGACATTGAGAACGAAGGGATTCGTGATGTGGCGGCGAAAGGCGGGAATGTCGCGCGGGAGGCACAAGGAAAATACGGAAGGGACAGGCAGTTAAACGCTGTGCGAACCGCGATTGAGAGAATGCTACCCGGGTTTGTTAACCCCCGGGTGCGGCGGCATCCACTATTGCGGATGACCATCGAGAAACACGGGAAAGAGTTGGTCGTCAACCAATTGTCCGATGGCGAGAAATGTCTGTTGGCTATGGCGGGCGATTTGGCGCGCCGGTTGGCTATTGCCAATCCTTCATTACGCAATCCGCTAGACGGCGAAGGGGTTGTACTGATTGACGAAGTGGATTTGCATCTTCACCCACAATGGCAACGCATGGTCATTCCCGCACTGGAGCGCACCTTCACGAAGTGTCAGTTCATCGTCAGCACCCACTCGCCATTGGTGCTTAGCTATTTGCCGCGGGAGCAAGCTTTCCTGATTGAGGATTTTAAGCTGCTTGAGAATAAGCCCCATACGTTCGGACGTGATGCCAACTCGCTGCTGTTCGATGTGATGGCCGTTCTAACCGGCCGGATGAGATCAAGGAGCGCCTAAAGCAATGCTTCAGGCTCATTGATGAGGATAAAGTGGCACGCGCAAAGGAGGAGCTTGGGGAACTTGGAAGACTCCTTGGTGAAGACGATCCAGAGATCCTTCGCGCCCGGTCTATGATTGCATTTGCGGAGGGGTCATGAAGCACATCATAAAGGGCCATGAGCCGCAATCTCTGATCGAGCATCGCAAGCAACCGAATTCCAATTTCGACAACTACGCTGAGAAGGACGAATTGCGCGACGCTCTGCTCACGGAACACGGCAGGATCTGCTGCTATTGCATGAGACGCATTACTACCGAGAATATGAAAATTGAGCACTGGGCGTGTCGGCACAAGCATCCGGACAGACAATTGGAATACCAAAATCTTCTGGCTGCGTGCGATGGAGATGAAGGGGCAGCGAAGCATCTCCAGCACTGCGACACGCAAAAAGGAGATGACGACATCACAATTCATCCAGCAAATTCAGCGCACAACTGTGAAGTACTCATCAAGTACCAGGCCGACGGCGTGATTTATTCTGATGACGCCAGAATCAACAACGATTTGGATAAGGTCTTAAACCTAAATTTGCAAAGAATATGCGAAAATCGGAAGGCTGTTTGGGATGGGGCGCTGGCCAGTTTGCGCAAGCGAAGACCGGATGGAGATTGGACAAAAGCTTTCCTTCTGGCTGAGAGGAATCGGTGGAGCAATCGCGATCACGCCGGCCAGTTTCGTGAATACTGCCAGGTCGTGAATTACCAACTGGACAAGAAAATCGCTAAAGCAGTCAATTGAACACCATCAAATGACTTGCCTATAGACGCTCGCACCGCACCAAGACGTATGGCCCGGTAGTTTGCCAGTTGGCCTACGCCCCCACTGACATCATCATTGTTCTCTTCTCCGGCATCCGGGGTTTTGGCAAACGAGTTCAAGGTTATAATCTTGCTTAACTCCAGCGCGGGCTCGAAATCTGATGGCTGTGCCTGAAACACGCCGCATAGCACAAATGCGATCCGGCGTGAAATTTTGCGCATGTATCGTAAATCGATAATTTTGCTGGACGGGGTATGGTGAAATGGGTATAGTCGGCGCGTGAATTATGAATCGAAGCGTGAGCCTGCTTTGCTAGGATGTTTCCGCCGCCGCGCTCTGCGATTTGGCGGACGAGTCGAAGGGCAAGGGGCGGCAAACGGAGCGGCAAAGCTGCGCTAGAAGGCAATATTTTGATGAATGGCGCGGCGCGATACCTAAACGACAGGCATCGCGCCCTACAATCACGGCCTCTGGCCCGATTGATTGCGGAGGCCTTGCGACAGGGGAACGCTCAAAACATGTGTTTCTGCGAAACGAACCCGATTTGTCGTGATGCGATTTTCGTTGTAACCCGATATACAGAGGGGAGTTACGACGGGAATGCGCAAAAGGTGAATCGGGTTCGTTTGGAGGAAAACGAAACCACTGGGGAGAAGGGAATGGATTTAACATCCGACGTTCAACTTTCAACGTCCAACGGGAGTGAAGAAGATTCGTTGATCAGGGGCACTACAAGGCAGAGGCTGCTTGCCCGCGAATTCGTTCTTGTGCTAGAAAGCGGGGGAAGGAGGTGCGGTTCTTGCCGTTGGAGGGACATCTGGTCAGGCTGGTGGCGTTGCTGGTTGCGCCGTTTCGGGATTTCGGCGCGGTTTGGCTGGGCATTGTGCCGTTGTACGTTTCTTTGCTGCTGGGCGAACTGTACCGGAAGAAGGTGTCGTTCGGCCATGCCGTGGGCAACGGCTTCGTCATGCTGTGGGCGGGGGTGAACTGGGCGATGCACCTCTCGAACCTCGGCTTCTGCTCTTACTTGGGAAGCATCAAAGATCGCACGGCGATTGCGTGGATCGTCGCGGCTTGCGCCGTTGGGCTCGGCATTTTCACCATCGTGCTCGGGTTTCGCAAAAAGGACCGCGCGTTGTGCCAGATCCTGGGGCACACGCGGTTCTCGGGGTACTTCTTGATCACGTTGTACCCGATGCAGGTCGGCTTGGTGACGTGGAACTGGCTGTCGCTGGAGTCGATCCTGATCTTCGCGTTGCCCACGTGGTTTTTCATTTACCTGGTCGGTCGTCTCTTGAGGGTTTTCATGAAATGAGCAAACAACAACTTCCCTACACTCGCGACTGTTTCGTCTGCGGCGCGCACAATCCACACGGGCTTCAGCTCCGTTTCCACCGTGAAGGCGACGAAGTCCACGCCGACTTCACGGCGCAACCCCAGCACGCGGGCTTTCGCGGCATTGTCCATGGCGGCATCCTCGCGACGGTGCTCGATGAGGCCATGTTTTGGGCCGCCGCCTCGACCCAGAAGCAATTCTGCCTCGCGGCGGAACTCAATGTCCGCTTTGTCGATAAGGTTATCGTTGGCCAGAAGCTTGTTTGTGTCGCGCGACTTAAAAGCGGATCGCGGCCGTCTTTGGGAATCGGAAGCCGAGTTGCGCGATGAGCAGGGCAAGGTTTATGTTCGCGCCACCTGCAAACAAGTCCCAATGAACGTCGAGGCGATGAAGGATGCCGCGCTGGATTTTCTGTCGGATCCGGCCACGACCGAGGGTCGCAAGTTATTCGACGGCCTCGGGCTGTAGTTTGGGTATTCTTCCTGGTTTGACGGGTTGGGGACGCAGTCGTAGTATAGCAGCGGCGGGCAAGGGGCACTGAGGCGTAACATGGACGATCCACCGATCAGCCGTGACGAGCAGGGGAAACTGCTGCAGTGGGTGCGCGCGACGATCGAGGCCGCAGTGCGCGGGGAACAACGGTGGAAAATTCCCGAATCCGAAGTGACCGAAGGACTGCGCGCGCCGCGCGGCGTGTTTGTGACACTGAAAAAACAGGGCGAATTGCGCGGTTGCATCGGCAAGATGGATTTCGAGCGGCCACTCTGGGCAAACGCCGTGGATGCCGCGGTTGCCTCTGCTCTGGAAGATCCCCGATTCTCGCCGGTCATACCCCCGGAGCTTGGCGAGCTCACGACGGAGATTTCCATCTTGAATCCGCCGGAAGAATTCCCGGAACCCGGGATGTTCGATGTCTTGCGGCATGGGATCATCGTCGAAAAAGGCTGGCGGCACGCGCTGCTGTTGCCGAAGGTCGCGCAGGAGCAGGGGTGGGACGCGACGAAGACCCTGGAGATGGTTTGCGAGAAGGCGGGTTTGCCAATGGACGCGTGGCGCGATCCCGCGGCGCGATTGCAGGTGTTCACCGCCTTCGATTTCGGCGAGGAGAGCGCCGGGAACTCCTAGGAAGAGATTGATTACGCGGGGTCTGTGGTTTGATTCGCTAAGGGTGGACAGCCACGCCACTCCCGAGGGGTTGCGCAATTACCTACCCGCCGTCGTCATCCCTCATTCAGCGGGCCAATGGGCCCAGTAGCTTCTGAAAGCGCTGTCCGTCATCGGTCATGGCCAGGTTGTTGAACAGGCAGTAGGTCGGCTGCCGTCCCGCGCAGATGGCCGCAACCGGCCCAACTCCTCGCTGGTATAGCGGTGACGCGTACCCGTGACCCCGTGAAGGCGAAAGTAGCGGGCCCTGCCAACGGGAAGCGGTTCGGTCTTGAATGGGTCGAGCACGGGGATCAAGTCGAGTTCCCGGCACAACGAAGCGATCAACTCCCCATCCCACTCACCGCGTGGTTCCCAGCCCATGTAAAACTTGCCGCGCTTGGCACGCTCGAAGAAGCGCCGCAGATTGGCGACGTTTTCTTTTGTCGGGCGGAAACTTTGCGAGCACTGGAAGAGCACGAGGCGCGCATCGAGCGCCCTGGCCACGGTGAAGGTTTCGTTCCAGGCCCAGCGGATTGTCGGGTTGAACCCGAAGTGGCCGCAGTGCTCGCGATCGCCGGCGCCGAGGCGCGTGCGCTGGTAGGTGGGGCTGGTGGCGCGATGGGTAATGACCTGCCACGCCTTCATGGCGAACTCAAAATCGGGTGGGGCCGCGGCGCGCCAGCGGGCCGCCGTTTCGACCTTGGGCAATTGATAAAAGCTGGAGTCGATCTCCACGCAGGAGAAAGCCTGGAAGTATTTCTCCTGCGCCATCGCAAAGCCGCAGCAACCGACCCGTACATGCGGACGCTTGGTTGGCACGGCGGCGGATGCTAGCAGGAATGTTCGGACTTGCAAAGCTTGAGTACTGGCGGCATCCTTCTGGTGGAACAGGTGCTGCATGAACAAGCAACCAACGAAAGCCAACGCGGACGGAGCTGTGGTGACGAACCAGGATATACTTTTCGATTGTCCCTCCTGTGGGAAGAGTCTCGTGGTGGACGTGAGCGCCGAGGGAATGATCGTCGATTGCCCGCAATGCCGCACGAATGTCATCGTGCCGCCGCGATCGACCGCCCGCTCCGAGCCGTCCGCATCCGTCGCGCGGGCCACGCCGTCCAAAGAAGCGGCCGGGTCTGCGGAAGAAACCGGGGCGAGCGCCCTCGATGTCCCCGCCCAAAAGCGACTGGTCGTGTTGGCCGGCCAACTCAAGGAACTCCAGACGCAACGCGGCGAAGTGACGGGTCGGATTGCCTCCCGCCTGAATGAAGTCAACCGCGATCTCGTGATGCTGGCGCGCCTGGAAACTTCGCAGCAACAAATCCTTAGCGAATGGAATCAACTGTCCGAGAAAGTCTTCGCCGCCTCGCGCGACGAGGTGGATGCCTCAAAGCCAGTGGTTGTTGGGGCGAGCGTGGACAAGGGCGATCGAACACGCATTCCGGTTCGCGAATGACGTTCAGCCGGCCGTGGGTGTGAGCGCCGGTTCGCGCGGCGGGATGCCCGAGGAAGAGGACGTTGGCACCAGGCTCTTGATCAACACCTTGGAATTCCGGCCGCTTTGTTCATATTGCGCGCGCCGCGCGGGCGGCAAATCCTCGCCGGCCTTCCGTGTAGCCCAGTTTGTGCTGGAAGAACGTGAACGCCTGCGTCGAAAGACAGAAGATCCTCTCGGCCCCTTGTTCTCGCGCGAGGTTCTCGACGAACAATGCCAGTTTTGTGCCGATGCCGCGATGCTCGTGCGCCGGGTTGACGGCCAGGCTGGCCAGCTCGACGTGTTTCGAGTCGGGCTGGGAATGGAGCGCGATGAGGCCGACGATGTTATTGTCGATCTCGAAGACGTAGTATTCGTTGATGTGCTTGTCAATGCTGCTGCGGGTGCGCTTGACCAATTGCTCGCCCTGGATGGAAGGCTTGATCAACGCCATGATGTGGCGAATGTCCTTGCGCAGCGCCTTGCGAACTGCCTGGTATTCATCCGCGTAAATCAACGTGCCAATGCCCTCGTTGGAAAAGACCTCGGCCAGCAGCCCTTCGTCGACCTGGCCGTTGATGACGTGGACCCGGGGGACGCCGCCCTGGCTGGCGCGCAGCGCATGTTGGGCCTTGGAAATCATTTCCGGCACAAACTTGTCGGCGGAAGTTTTCAAGGCGAGTTCGAGTTCCTTCACGGACATTTGCGAAACCAGCTTGCCGTCGATTTCCAGGCCGTTGGTGCTGCCGATGAACATTAATTTCACCGCGCCCAATTCGCGCGCCAACTCAACGGCCACAGCGTCGGAGTTCAACCGATAGGTGTGCCCGTTGCCGTCGAACCCGAGCGGGGGGATGACAGGCACGATGCCCTTGTCGAGGAGGGTGTGCAACAACTCGAGATCGATTTGATGCACCCTGCCCGTATGCTGTTGGTCGATGCCCTTGATGATCCCCAGCGGAATGGATTCAATTGCGTTGGTCTGCGCTGCGCGAATGTCGTTAAGTTTCAGGCCCTCGAGAATCTCGTGGGTGACATTCGTGGCGGCGGTGATGGCGATGCTGAGCGTCGCGGCATCAGTCACGCCTGTGCCGTCATGGTTGGAGATCGGCTCGTGCAGGCGTTCCGACAACAGCTTAATCTGATGGCCCGCGCCGTGGACCAGCACGATATGGATGTTCAGGCTGCGCAAGACGGCAATATCGAGCAGCAGGTTGCCGAAATTCTCATCCGCCACGACTGAGCCATCGACCGCAATGAGGAAGACCCGTTCCCGGAATTGCGGGACGTAATGGAGGATACCTCGGAGATCGGTCGGTTTCATGTATCTGTGAAACTTATACGCGCCACTCGCTGCCTTTTCAACAGGGGATTTGTACTACGTTGTCGCGCGACTTCGTACATATTCAACGAACGAGCACTCCGGCCCCTCCTCCCGAGCGGTTTCTTTCCATTCGTGCCGATCATAGTCGGGAAACTTGGTGTCGCCGTTGACGTGCTGGTGCACTTCGGTCACAAACAACTTGTCGGCCAGCGGAAGGGCTAGTTGATAGACCTTGCTGCCGCCGATGACGAAGACGGACTCGGCATTCTGCTTGCCGCAGTGGTCGAGAGCGGCTTCGAGGCTGGCAAACGTGAGCACTTCGGGTGGCGCTGTGAAGTTTGGGTTCTGGGTGAGGACGATGTTAATGCGACCGGGAAGTGGTTTGCCGATGGATTCATAGGTTTTTCGTCCCATGATAATGGGGTGGCCCATGGTGAGTCGCTTGAAGCGTTGCAGGTCTTCGCGGATATGCCAGGGGATTTTGCCTTTGTCGCCTATCGTACCGTCTTCGCTGATAGCGACGATGAGAGCAATCTTCATACAGCCACTTTGAATTTGATCTTCGGCTGCGGATGATAGTCAACCAGTTGAAAGTCCTCGAATTGCAATTGGTCAAACGGCTTCTTGGCGATCACCAGGTGGGGGAGGGCGCACGGCTCGCGCTTGAGTTGTTCGCGCAGCCCCGGTACGTGGTCGTATTCGGCAAGGCCGCTGTCCCGCGCGGCAGTGTAGATGTGGGCGTCGACGATGGTGTGGCTGAAGAACCCGACCCGCAGGCCAACCTCCTGCGCGATCATTTGCGTGAGCGCGGCGTAGCAGGCCAGGTTGAAGGGGATGCCAAGGGCGATGTCGCCTGAACGCTGCGTGAGGTGGCAGTTGAGCCGGTCCCCCTGCACGTTGAACACGAAGCTGTAATGGCAGGGCGGAAGCTTGCTGGTCTCAGCGTTGCCCGGTTCCCAGGCGGTGACGACCATGCGACGGCTGTAGGGTTCTTTTCGCAGCGTGTCGATAACGAATTGAATTTGATCCACCTCGCGCACCTGCCATTGACCGCCGGCATCCTGGTAGGGGTGGGGGAACCGCCGCCAATAACGGCCGTAGGCGGTTTCGAGATTGCCGTCGGCATCGGCCCAAGCATCCCAAATCTTGGTGTGCTGGCGGAGGTTGCGTATGTGATCTTCGCCGGAGAGATACCAGAGCAATTCGCGCAACACCGCCGTCCAGTTGACTTCCTTGGTGGTCAGCAACGGAAACCCTCGGGACAGATCGACCGAGTAGTGGGCGCCGAACCAGGAAATCGTGTCGATCCCCGTGCGGCTCTTTTTGAGTTTGCCGTGGTCAAGCACGAGCCTTACCAAATCCAAATACTCTTTCATGTCAGTAAACGGTGTGCCGAGCTGGTCGTGCTGTCCGAAAGACGCCTCCTGGACCTGGAAATATTCTAGCGCGCGCTGAGAGAAAATCCAGAGGATTGTAGCTGATGACCAGACAGCGTTGCGACATGAATCCACGACTGCTGGCGGCTAAATATGCCCGCCGGATGCACGCTTTAGCGGTAAGAATTTTCTCGAGGAGACTTACGCGATTTTTGGGGAAAAGCAGTCGGTTTAGCCGAGACAATTCCACTCTTAGCTGCTATATTTCAAGGACTTGTAATGAATCGCGACATTTCGGCACTGTCCGACCGGTACTTTGACATCCTGATTATTGGCGGAGGCATTTTTGGAGCGGGCGTCGCGCGCGATGCGGCGCTTCGCGGACTCCACGTGGGGTTGATCGAAAAGTCGGATTTCGCCAGCGGCACTTCCAGCCGTTCTTCCAAGCTGATTCATGGTGGATTTCGCTACCTCCAGCAACTCGACTTCAGGCTGGTCTTCGAGGCTTGCCGCGAGCGACGCATCCTCCGACGGATCGCCCCGCATCTCGTGCAGCCCCTCCCGTTTCTTTTCCCGATTTACAAGGGCGGACCACTTTCCCTGGCCAAACTGCGCTTGGGGATGACACTGTACGATTGGCTCGCGCTTTACCGCAACGTCGCCTCTCACCGCACGCTTTCCGCAAAACTCGCCCTGGAAACCGAGCCGTCACTGTCCCGCGATGGGTTACGGGGTGCCGTCATGTTTTATGACTGCCAGGAGGACGACGCACGCTTCTGCGTCGACCACATCCTTCACGCCGCGGAACTCGGGGCGGTCTGCCTCAACTACTGTGCGCTCACGGGTTTCGTTACCCGCGAAGACCGCATCGTCGCGGCGCGCGTGCGCGACGAAGTCGGTTCCTGTACCTCCGAGGTGACGGCCCGGGTGTTTATCAACGCGGCGGGACCATGGGTCGACCAGGTACGCACCCTCACACCTTTCGATGGCGACACAACGCGCCTCAGCCCGACGAAGGGCGTCCACCTGGTATTGCCCCGACTCACTCGGGATCACGCCATTGCTTTTCAAGCCCGCCGTGATAGGCGCGTGCTGTTTGTGATCCCGTGGGGCGATTATTCGCTGGTGGGAACGACGGACACGGAGTTTTACGGGGATCCCGACAGCGCCCGCGCCGAGCGGGCCGACGTGGAGTATTTGTTGGCCGAAGTCCGGGCGCTGTTTCCGGATGCGCCCGTGTCCGAGGCGGAAATCGCCACGACCTTTACCGGCGTGCGCTCGCTGCTGGCCTCGGATGTCGCGTTGCCGTCGGCGCGCTCGCGCGAACACCGTATTGTCCATCATGGGCAAAACCTGATAAGCATCGTGGGCGGAAAATACACAACCTTTCGCGCCATCGCGCAACAGACCGTCGATGCGGCAGTTAAGATTCTCAAGGCGACAGCCCGGCCCTGCCAGACCGCGGAAGTCCCGTTGCCAAATCGCCGTCCCGCGCCTGCCGGCGAGAAAATCTCTGATTCGCCAACCGTGTGCGCCAGCGATATTATCCACGCTTGTAAACAAGAGATGGCCATCACACTCAGCGATGTCATGCGGCGGCGCACCCGGCTCGCGTTGAGCCGGGCCGGCGGACCGGAGATCGCCCTGCAAGTAGCTCACGTGATGGCGCCGTTACTTGGTTGGAATCCGGATGAAGAACGCGCTCAATTTGAACGCTACGCCGAAGAATGGAATCGAAACCTCCCGTGAGCAAGCTTCCCCTGATTATCGCCCACCGCGGCTTCAGCAGTCGCTATCTGGAGAACACGCTGGCGGCCGTGCGCGCGGCGCTCGAACTGGGCGTCGACTTCGTGGAGATCGACGTGCAGGAAACCCGCGATGGCGCGTTGATCGTGTTCCACGATTACCGGCTCAATCGGATTTGCGGCGGGCGCGGTCGCGTGCGCCACAAAACGCTGGCAGAAATCCAGCGGCGTAACCCACAAGTCCCGACCCTTCGCGAGGTGCTTAACGCGTGCAAAGGAAAGGCGCAGGTGCTGATCGAAATCAAACGGGCGGACCCGCGCAAGGTGGCCGGGCTCGTCGCGAAGCTGCGGATGGAACGGGAAGTCATTGTCTTCTCGCTTTCGGTGGCGCGGATGAAACAATTTGCCGCCGCGGGCCCGGGCATTCCGCGTTTCGGCCTCGTCGCGCGCCATCCGTTGTGGGCGATGGCGCGGCTGAAAGCCGCGGTGGCCGTTGAAGGTCTTGGCATCAGCCGCCGGCTGATCACATCGCCGCGGGTCGTGCGGCGAATTCACCGGCGCGGCTGGAAGGTTTTCGTGTGGACGGTCAATCGCGAAGCCGAGATGAAGAAGCTCGCGAGTTGGGGGGTGGATGGCATCATCACCAACCATCCTGACCGCGCCAAATCTTGTCTTGCGCGGCCCTAGGCTTCCGCTATTCTTCGTTCATGCTGCAGATCATCTTCAACCCCGTGAGCGCCAAGGAACTGGCTGCGCTCCCGCGCAAGCTGCAGCTCGAGATGATCGACGGCTTCCAGCTTTTCCCGCAAGACTTCGAGAAGGACGACGAGAAATTTGGCCAGCTTACCCGCGGCGGGAAGAAGATTTACCGTTACCGCGTGAAGGACTATCGCATCTACTTCGAGCGGAATGCCGAGATCATCAATGTGCGGTGCATTCTCAGCAAGAACTCGCTCAAGGATTTCTTCTTCCGCAGCAAACTGCCCATCTCCGAAGACCAGCTTTTGCAGGACAATCCCAAGTTCTGGCAACTGCTCGAGTCGAGTGCTGACAGCACGTAGACCCACCTTGGAACCGCCCTATGATAGTGGTGGCGTCACGCCGAGTTGCGGCGGTAGTTGCGGGGGGAACACGTCATATGCTTGTCCATACTGCGCCAGGTAGTGGAGCGAATAGGAGCGCTTGAATACCAGAATTGGCAGCAACAGCACGGTGCCCAGATACGGAATGATCATCAAGCAACCGGCGATGCAGCAGGTTACGAGGACGGCGATGAGCACGAGCACACCCGTCGCGAACCCCAGTACGATTTGGAACAGGAGATACAACAGAAAGTTGGGAACCTGAACCGAGATCAGGCCGAGCAATTCCTTCCATGACTCCAGGCAGGTGATGCCTCGCAGGAACATGATCGGCACCACGAAATCCGTGGTGAGCTTGGCGACCACGAAAAAGACCATCCCCACCCCGAAGAGCATCAACACGACCCCGATCAGCAGCAGAATGCTGTGAAATTCAGGCTGGCCGTGGTCAATCATCCGTATGACCATCATGGCTGCGAGCACCAGCAACGGTAACACTGGAATCATCCCGACCAACCCCAGCGCCAGACGGAACTGGAACAAGCTCTTTCCTGCGCGAGCGAATTTGTGCCAGGGCCCGCGGACCTCTGCCTTGTCAAAGGCCACGCAGTGAAGGAACATGAAATTGCCCCGGCTGCGCAGCCAGGTCAGGAGCACCCAGAACGCGAAGCCGACAAACACCAAGGCCGCCGCGAGCGGCAGGATCCAGCCGAGATTGTCCAACACATAGGCCCGCGCATGCTCGAATCCCTCGTGGACGCCTTTTCCCGCTCCGCCGCGGGGCGCGCCGACATTGTAATTTGCCTGGAATCCCGTCTCTCCCAGATGGGCGAGCCAGGCGCAGAAGCCGATGGCAAACCATTTGCCAAGATCGAAAGGCTCGAACAACAGCAGCTTCACGCGATTGATGGCCACACTCACCGGAAGGGTGACGCTAATATCCGCTGGCGTAATCAATAGAAGGTCAACCCCACGTTTTGAGCGCAACAATACACTTCGCGCGTTCTTGTTGAACGCAACAAGGGTCGCTCAAGCGCCATCACGATCGACGTGTTGCGACGCACTTTTGGTGCCGCTGGAGATCCAGTTTCAGACCGTCGGCGGTATTCGTCGGCGTTTCACGCGCCATGCCAGGCCGCTGATACCCAGCCCGACCAGCAGGAGCGAACTAGGCTCGGGCACAGCCTGGAAGTTCCAGGCGATGCCATAGTTGACCGTCGGCGCGTTGGGGCCCCCCAGGGAATTATAGTTGGCGTAACCTACGCCGAATTCGTAAAAAGCTGACGGCAAATTGGTGAACCACAGGTGCTCGACGTTGTCGATCCCGCTGATGGATTGGGCGACCAGCGGCACGTTGGTAAATAAGACGTCGGAACTTGTGTAGAGGTTCAAGTTCAGGTTGGCCATGCCTTGCAGCAGGTTCGTTCCCCCATCCGTTGTGACATCTCGATTCCAGTCGAGCGTCAGAGCCATAGAGCCCTGGGCCTGACTGGCTACCCGGTAAACATTGCTCAAGGACAACGCCACCGTGTTGAAATCCCAACCGATCAATCCTACATTTCCGTTGGCCCGAATGTTGTTATTGGTGAACAAGGGTCCCTGACGGCCCGCAGCCAATTGGAGGTAGGCTCCATTGGCATTGAGCAAGCCGGCGCCCTGGTTGGGATCCAGGGGTTGGAGGACAGTCGTGACCCCGTTGACCCCGCCCGTGAGAATACCGGTGAGGCCAGCCGTGCCACCGGCCACAGCGCCTTGCCCCCAGCCCGGCAGTTTCGTCGCTGAATTCAGCAGGACGGCCTTGATGGTGCGGGGATCCTGAGCGGCGGTCACGGTGCTCGGCGTCGCCACAAAGTTGGTTGCGGCGGCTTCCACCAGGAGTGCCGCGACACCCGAAACCATGGGAGCGGCAAAACTCGTGCCGGAACTTGTAGCCACCATGGAAAGCGGGCTTTGGGCGAGCCCGGGACCGGATGGGTAGTAACCAGTGCTTCCTATTTGGTAGATCGCCGGCGCCCCAACATTGTTCGAAACAACCTGAACAACTGTCCGCGTGAAAGTCGAGTTGGTATAGAAGCCGGCCATGGCCACGTCGGCGCCGACCGCGACGATATCGACGGCAGATCGACCGCTAGCCAGGTATCCCCGGGAACTGAAGTCGGCTACGGATGTTGTTTTCGCAGTCAGGTTGCTCACGGCACCGACCGTGATGATGTTGTAGGCAGCCCCGGGCGCGGTGACCGTGTTAGTACCAGCCTCGCCGCTATTACCGGCGGATTTGACGAATACTGCACCTGTGGTAGCCGCGACATTATCAATTGTCTGAGAGTCCGCGTCGTTTCCATCGGGATTGGCCACGCGTGTATAGGTAACGTAATTCGTTCCATTGGCTGTGTTACTGGACCTGGTGACAGTGGCCGAGCCAAAACTCATATTGATTACCTTGGCCCTCCCGACTGCTTGAGTGGCGATCAGCCAGTATGCATTCAGGAATTGAGGATCCGTAGATGCGCCTATCGAATAAAGCTTGGCCCCGGGGGCGACGCCGCGCGTCACCACGCCAGTGCTCACCATCACGCTGGCAACCTCGGTGGCATGGTTAGTGGCAGAAGACGTGGCGGTGGCGCTCAAAAGTGTTTGCGAAAGATTGGCGCTGTTGAAATCCACATGATTCGTGGGTGTGGCGCTTTCAATTTGTCCCACGGTAACACCGCTACCGTCGAAGGCGGTTATGCCGCCCGTCAAATTGATGATAGCCAGCGCATTGGTGTCGGCCCTTGCCGAGAATGAATCGACGATTGTTCCCAAAACGAGAACAGAGAATACCAGAAGCCCGCGACGCCCGATCGATCCACTCGCCTGAATGCCGTTCATTGCCCTTCCTCCTGATTCCGACGGTTAAGGTTTGTAGGTAATGAAGAGGTCCAAGGCTGGAATGGAAATAGAAGCCGCCCACACACCCAGCCTGATGCTTCTCCAAAACTCGCCGGGTGGTTTATGGCAAATCGCCACTGCCTTTGCAAGACATATTTTACAAGGCGTTCAACGGTGCGGCTTCAGCGCCGCCGTGAAACGCGGCACCGTCTCAAACAAGTCTCCGATCACGGGCACGACCTTCGGGCGCGCTCGTCGTTTGTTCAAGGTCATCAACGGTGCGTCGGCATCCTTATTGAATGCGATGATGGTGGCCCGGTCGCCGATATAGTCCACGTGCTGCGGCGCGCCGCTGACGCCGATGGAGATAATCATCCGGGGGTTGACGGCGGTGCCGGTCTGGCCGATTTGTTGATCGGGCGCGAGCAGTTTCAATTCTTCGACGACTTTGCGGGTCCCGCCGAGCAGGACATTCTTCAGGCCGATTTCCTCGAGCCGCTTCTTGAGCGGGGCGATCACCAGGTCGAAGTTCTCCTGGTTGCGCACCGCGTAACCGACGTCGATGATGAACTCGGCATCGGCGATGGATTTTACACTGGTTTCCTCGTGTGCCGCCCGCAACGCGCGCGCCAGGTCGTCAGTTTCCGGGTCGTACTCGAATTCCAGGGACACGAGAGAGACTTGTTTGTCGTTTTCAACTTTCGGCTCTCCGCTCGCGCCTGTCGCGACGGTCATCACCAGCGGATGCGTGGTGATCTCGCTGACGGTGGCCACGCGTTGCACCTTGCCGCCGAACGCCGGCATCACGAGTTCAAGCGCCCCGTTTGCTGGCGCAACATCCGCGACGTTGTAGCAAGCCTGGACGCGCGGGAAGGTGCGGGCAAATTGCGCGAGCAATTCATTGGCCCACGTACCGGAGGCCAACACGGCGGGCAACAGGTCTTTCCACATCGTTTGAAGCGCCGCGAGCAACGCGGCCGGCGTCGCGTCCGACAGATGCGGGCTGCTTGCGAAGTAGATCGAGCGGGCGTTCACGCGGGCCGCGACCGACCGCGCGGCGCGCTTGTCGAAATCTCCCAGCACCAGCACGTGGAATGGCAATCCCAATGCCACGGCGCAGGCGGCGGCGGTTTCGAGGCCTTCCAGTTTTTCGGGTGTCGCCAGGAACACGGCGGCATCGCGTCCCGGCAGCTTTTCCTTCGCGGCGGATTCCACTTTGCCCGCGAACGACCCGCTGCCTTGCGCGACGGTTTCGACCCCGGCAATCTTTCGCACGAGGGCGGCGACTGACTCCGGTGTCGATTCAAACTTCTCTTCCACCGCCGGCTTCTCCGGCAATTGATACCGCAAGCCAGGACGTGGCGCAGTGGCGAGTTGCAGGGCGTCGATGACTTCCAGCGGTTTGTTCAGCGCCTTGAAGTAATCGTCGACATGGAAATCCAGGTCGGTTTCGCCTTCCGTCATTGCGAGGACGACGGGGCCGTCGTTGGTAATGGATGCCGCCGGCTTCAGGAGGTGGATTGTCGTTTGGTCACCATTGACGACGAATTCCTTCACCCCGGAGAAATGGGACGCGCCCAGGTTGCCTGCCAGCACGGCGGCCATGATCGCGTCACCACAAAGGACGAGATCGCACGGCAGTTGTTTCTGGCCCATCAGGTCGGCCACCAATCGGGCGCTGTCGTGCGGGTTGTCGGGAAGATCAGTGGTTTTGATTAACGCCGCGCCGTTAGCGCCGAGCGCTAGGGCGCGGCGCAAGGATTCCGTCGCGTAGCCCGGCGCAACCGCAATGGCCGTGACGCTAACTTTTTCGGAGGCGAATTTCAGTTCGAGGGCGCGCTCCAGGGCCGTGCGACTCGCGGCATCAATATCGAAATGTGTCTCCAGCAGTTCGCCATTCACGATGCGCGGACGCGGCGAGAGAATCGGGACGATATTCAAGACAACTAGTACGTGTAATGGCCCGGTGACCTTGTGCGGTGGTTGTGGGCGCGGTTCTTCACTGTGTTCCTCTTGGGCTTGCAATGCCAATTGCGCGACGCGGATGTCGGGTGGGTAGAGGCCTTGCTTGAGGAGGAGTAGGTCGCGCTCGAATTCTTCGTGAAGGCGCTCGATTTCACGCCACGCATGTTCGGTGTACGCCTCCGTGGCAAAGTGAGCGAAGGATTGACGATCAACGTCGTGCGTCTGGGTGTCCAGCCAGTGTGTTCGCCACGCCGTCGAATCCATCACTTTGATGTAGCCTGCGATGTCCACCAGCTTAAACATCGTCGGCTGGAAATCGGCGTTCTGCCACACCTGGGGTCCGAACGCATCTGCGGCGCGACTAACAGCGCGCACCAAAAGATTCTTCGCATCCGCCAGCCTTCCGTGCGCAGGACCTTTCAAACCACCGGGATTGAACCCTGTCTCGCTCTTCCGCCATTGTGGTAACACATGATCAATGAGGTCGCGAAGGATGAGAAAACGTTGCACTTCATTGGTGCCCTCGTAGATGTTGAGGACGCGGGCGTCGCGGCGGTGCTTTTCCAATTCGTGCATCTGGGTGCAACCCTCGATGCCCATGATTTTCTCGGCGGAGCGGATGGTCCGATGCAGGGCCTCGCTGGCGTAGTATTTGCCGATGGCCGATTCGGTCCGGACGGATTTTGTGCCGTGGTGGTCGGCGCGGCCGATGAGTTCGTAGGCGAGTGATTCGGTGGCGTACAGCTCGGCAGCCATGGGACCGAGCATCGCAAAGGCATGGGGGTTCTTTTCCAGATAGTGCTCTTTGATGAAGGTGTGGGTCTGCTCGAAAATTTTTGTCATCATCGATACCGCGCTGACACAGAGGCCGAGGCGGCCGACGTTCAACGTCTCCAGCGCGTTGACCTGTCCCCGGCCCTCGATGCCGATGATGTTCTCGCGGGGGACGCGGACGCTGGTGAGGCCGAGTTCGTTCGTGGGCGAGCCGCGCTGGCCCATTTTTTCCTCGTCCTTGCCGACGATGAGGCCCTCGGCGTGTCGGTCCACCATGAAACCCGTTGGGCCTTCCTTCGTGCGGGCGTAGAGGCAAAAGACGCCGGCCACGTGGCCGTTGGTGATCCACATTTTGGCGCCGTTGACCTCGTAGTACTCGTAGAATTCCTTGTCGCCGTCGCGGCGGACCTGGGCGATGTCGTGAATGGGAATGCGCTTCCCGTTGTGCTGGTAGTAACGGAATTTCGCCGGGTCATCGGTCTTGTAGTCGTACTCGCTGTAATCGATCTTGGTCAGGTCGATCGTCGCGGCATCGATGATGTTTTTGCGATCCTTTCCAAGCAGGAAGTACTTCACACCGTCGGCGTCGGTGAGCACCTCGGCTTTTTTCAGTTCCGCCCGGGTCTGGACGCCGCCGGAATCGCTGCCGGCGTTCGGTTCGGTCAACGCAAACGCGCTAATCTGGCCCGCCGAGATAAGCCGCAGGAACAGTTTGTGGGCCTCGGCGCGGCGGTCCAGTTCGGCGATGACCGCTTCGGCGCGCGGGCGAAGCGTGTCCAACGTCGCCAGCGACTGCTGCAACTCGCTTTTGAAAGCGACGAGGTCAGTGCGCAAACCGGCGCGGCCGGCGTCGATGAAGTGGGCGAGGAATTCGCTGGCGATGGCCCGCAGCATCGGTTTTTTGCCGATGTTCGTCTTCACTTGTTCGCCCAAGGCGGTGAAGACTTTTTTCACCTTGAGGGCTTCCGGTGAGTCCAGCATTCGGAGAATGCGGGCGATTTCCGATTTTAGATTTTCGATTTGAGATTGGTTAGAGAGGAACTGCTGCAGGTCTTCCTTCGCGCGCGGCAAATCCTGGTTGAGGCCGAGCAGGATAGGCGTGGTGCCGATGCTCGAATGGGCCATGATGGTCAGCGCGTAGGACGGGTCGGCGTAACGCATCGAGAGCGGGCAGAGGACGTAGTAGTGGGCCTTGAGCAAACCTTGGCCGCCGAATTCCGTCGGGATATACATGCGCATGAAGCCGCGCGCGATCATGTCGCGGACGTCGGCGAGCGGAATCATGTGCAGTTTTTCAACGAGTCGGTAGTACGGCAGGCCGTCGAAGCGGGCATTCCAGAACTTCTCGGTGAAATACTGATAAAGCTCATCGTAATAGGCCCGCAACTCGGTGTCCGCCTGCAGCATTTCGGGCGTGAACCGCCAGGCGTTTGCATCGAACGGTTTTACGAGGAAATCGCCGTAGTCATATTCCTGTTCGGTCTTCAGCGACTCGCGATAATTGAAGGCTGGCGGTCGTTCGAGTGGCGCTTCGATGTAACCCCGCTCGATGATCTGGATGCCGAGCCCTGAAGCGGGCTGTGGCGCGTCCTGGTGGGCCACGAAGTATTTTACAATCTCTGCCTCGAGTTCCGTCGGATCAATGGCGTGTTGCTTGACAGCTTCGACGGCGAAACGGCGCAGTTTTGCCTCCGCGTCTGGACCAAGCTGCCGTTTCAACTCCCCATCATCGATCAGCATGTGCGAGAAACAGACGCTGTCGCGGTAGAATTTTGACAGCACGTCGTCTTCGCTATAGGCGGTGCCGCCGAAGATTTGGCCGGCGTTATAGGCGAGACTGCCGGAGTCGGGACCGAACGCCGTGCTCGCCAGAATTTTCACCAAAGCAGCGGCGTCGTTTTGTAGGGCAGGCGCATCGCCTGCCGTCGTATTTGGCAAGCGGGCCGCTTGCCCTACAACATCTAACAGCGCCTCCAGGAGGTACACCTGCGCTTCCATTTCGCTCAGCAGTTTCTTCACGGACCCGAACTTGGCGATGCCGTCGTGGCCGTCTTCGTCCTTGAAGAGTCCGGGAAACTGGACGCGACTGGTCGCATGTTGCCGACAGCGTTCCAACAACATCTCGCCCGCGCCCAGGGCGATGGCGCAAACGTCGGCGGCAACTTGCGGCAACGTCGGCGTCTGCTCCGGGACGAATTCCTTCCAGGCGCTGCGCGCGGCAGTGAGGCCGATCCACGGCTGGTTGACGAGTTCCGGGCGCGCAGCGACCTGCGCGGAATAAATCCCCGAGACGAGCGCGGCCAGTGACGGATCGCGGCGCGCCAGCTCGCGCAGAATCATCGGGCGTGGCGGCGAAACGGTGTCGGCAAGCACATGCAGGAAATTTTTCTGCTCTTTTGACAACGGCTGATTGTGTTCAAGGTCCTTGATGGCCTGTTTCGAAAAGAGTTTGTCAAGACGCGCGAGCATCGCGACGCGCGCTTGCTGCGGCGTTTCAGTCGCCAAAGCACGAGGTGGAGGAAGTTGTTCCAGCAATTGTCGGGTGTCGGCTTCGGCCCAAAAGAACTTGCGGCGTTTGGCGTGGCCGAGAATGCGGACCATCTGCCTGCCGATGCCCGGGTTTTTGATGCCGGTGGCGATGGCCTGCGCTTCGTTCAACAACGATTGCAGCCAACGCGTGCGGCCGGCGTCGATATAGCGCGGGCCGGAATAAACGGTGTCGCAGAACTGGTGAAGTTTGCTGGAGAGAGCGAGAGCCTTCTCGCGCATCTCATACTGGGTGAATTGAAGAATCTGGGATGACTGCGAGGCCACACCCTTCGCTTCGGTCGGGGTGACGGACTTCAGTATGGCGAGAAGTTTTCGATTTACCTCGGTGGGAGCACTGAAAATCAATCGCTGGCCGCGTTGGCGCGTCCAATCGACGTCGTTCGGGGCGGAGCGCCAACAGGTCTCGCACTTGATGCAGTTCTCGAAGTTCACGACCAGTTGGGACTGGCCGAGGTCGTCGGTGTGGCACTCGTAAACTTTTGCGGGACAGACGTGCCAGAGCGGGGACTCCGCGATCTTCGCGCGGTTCTCGAAATTTTCAGGGCGGAACATCTTGATATGCGAGTGGTCCTCGGAAAAGTAACGGATGAGGGACAGCTTCTCTTCCCACGACTGTTCGATTTTGACGGCGTCAGGGTCGAGCTTGAGGCGTTCGCGGACGAGAGCGCGATTTTTTTGGAAGAAACCTGAGAGAAATTTTTCCGGCGACGGCCGTGTAATGACGAGGTAGATCAGTTCGCAGATCCATTGAATGGGCATCAACACCAGCAACGCAAGGCCGCCGACGACAGGAATGAGATGGTCGGGCAAGCCGAGACCGCGACGCAACGCGGAGATGGCGCTCTTGAGCTTGCCGGGCAACGGCGTTGCGTCATTGCCGTAGACATGATCGCATGCGAGCGGCAGGGCTTGGGGCAGTTTCAGGAAAAAACGGGAAAGCGGCCAGAGAAAGTCCGTGCACGGTTCGCCGTCAACGCGGAATTCCAGGAGCACTTCGCCTGATTCGGGTCGGGACACTGAGGTCCCTCCCACATGCGCAGAATTCTTTTGTGTCAAACCCAGGGCGGCGCGCTGTTCGCGCAGATCGTGGAAAAACTCGCCCCAGTTTTTTAGCGGGAGAGTTTCGCGAGTAAACTTGGCCAGTTGCCAGAGCCTTTGGCGCGGGCGCAGTGCGGCGTTGCTCGCAATATAGAGCGAGCCGGTCGCGAGGTCGGCGGCGCGACCGAAGAACACGCGTGTGTGCTCGACGTAATGCGGCCATTTTTCCAGGAACTGTACGTTCTTGAAGTAATGCGTCTCGCGCAGCGGGCGCTCGTAGAGTTCTTCCAGGACAGGGCGCGAGAAAGTTTTGTTGGCGGCGCGGGCCTGCTTGACGGCGTTGGCGAAGAAGCGGCCCATGGCGGTGGCGGGGCCGGTGAAATTGGGGTAGGGGAAATCGAGGCCGATGCCGGTGGCGGCGCCGCCGATGGCGAGGCCGTTGTCGACGAGTTGCGGCAGCTCGCGGAAGCCGCCGCCGCGAATGATTTTTGCGCCGTAGGCGGACGAGCGGCTGTTGTTCGTCCAGCGGCGGACTTCGGGCAGGCCTTTGAACCATTCCATGAGACGGTTGTGGTCGCCGCCGAATTCTTTACTGAGATTGTCGAGCGGCAGGACGAGGCCGAGCGACAGGCTGGCCTTGTTCGTGTAGAGGAAACCGCCCATGTTGAGATTGGCGGTGCGATTGTGGATCGAGCCGTTGCGCAGGAGGATTTCAAACGCCGCGCCTTCACCTTGCGGCAGCTTGAATGTATGCTCGATGTAATCGGGATCGACCTCAATGACTTCCTTGATGCCTTGCAGGAAATGCGGCGCGCCGGGTTCGACGTTGCGCTCGTAACCTTCTTTCGTGACAAGTTGCGACGCGTCGCCCTCGGCGAGGAACACAACATCGGCGTGAATCGAGCCGCGATCGGTATGGACGCCAACGATGTGGCCGTTGTCATCGCGGAGCAGGCCGTCGACCGTGGTTTCCGTGAGGATCTCCGCGCCGAAGGACTTCGCGAGTTCGGCCAGATAATGATCGTACGTGGGGCGAAGGACGGTGTAGCAGTTGGCGAAAGTAGCGGGATTGCGATAATTGAGGCCAACGAGCGAATGACCGTTATAAATGTAGAAGCCGCGCTTGGTGACGGGACGTTCGTAGGCGGAATCGCGGACGGCCTGTTCGCCGAGGACATCGGGCTGCGCGAGGTTTTCCGTAAAATAGACCGCGCCCGACCAGTTTTCCGCGCCGGGGAACACGCCCGCCTCGATGACGAGCACGGGGATTTGCGCCTTCGCCAGCGCGATGGCCGCCGTGATACCGGCGGGACCCGCTCCCACGATAATGACATCGTATTTCCAGGAAGCCATGCGCGCATTATAGGCAGTCCAGCTCATTTGGAAAGTTTTCCTGAAAATATCGCACCCGGCGGGGAACTCTTGTAGGATGGCGGTGTCGGACATCCACGGAGGAACTGTTATGAAGCTACGCAGCCTGACGATGATTCCACTGGCGTTCGCGTTCGTCGCCGCCAACGCACCGGCCGCCGGGACGGCGGCGGCTACAACCGACAGCGAGGGCATTGCGCTGACGATCTACAACCAGAATTTCGGCGTGGTGCGCGAGAAACGCAATGTGGACGTTGAAGAAAAGACGGGCACGATCCGTTTTGATGATGTGGCGTCGCAGATCGATGGGACCAGCGTACAATTCAAATCGCTCACCGACCCGGACGCAACGGTGCTGGAGCAGAATTACGAGTACGATCTGGTGTCCGCCGACAAGCTTCTGGAAAAGTACATCGACAAGCAGATTGCCGTGTTGACGAAGGATGGTTCGCGGTATTCGGGCAGTCTCTTGAGCTTCGATGCGAACCAGTTGGTGATTCGGCAGGAGGGCGAGAAGGCGGAGATCGTGATGGTGCAACGCGGCGACAACGTGAAGGACATCCAGTTTGGCGCGCTGCCGGAAGGATTGATCACCAAGCCGACGCTGGTTTGGAAGCTCGCGACGGAAAAAGTCGGACAGCAACTCATCGAAGTGGCGTATCAAACCGCCGGGATCACCTGGCAGGCGGACTACAACGCCACGTTGAATCCCAACGACACCAAACTCGATCTCGGCGGTTGGGTCACGATCAATAATCAGTCGGGCGCGACGTACAAAGACGCGAAACTGAAGTTGATGGCAGGAGACGTGCGGCGTGTGGCGCCGGCGGTGGAGACAAGCGGGCCGGTGGCGATGTTCGCGGGCGCGAGAGCGAAGGAACCGGGTTTCGCGGAGAAGGCGTTCTTTGAATATCACCTCTACACGCTGGGTCGCCCTGCAACCGTGGCGCAAAACCAGACCAAGCAGATCGAGTTACTGAAGGCGGCGGACGTGCCGGTGAAGAAGGTTTTTCTTTATGACGGCGCGCCGCAGTACCGGTTCTACGGCGGATTGAACGAGGATGCCAACTACGGCAGCGAAGAAGGCAATAAGAAGGTCAACGTGGTCATCGAGGTGAAGAATTCCAAGGAGAACAACATGGGCATGGCGCTGCCGAAGGGCAAGATGCGGCTCTATAAGCGCGATGAAGCCGACGGCTCGCTGGAGTTCATCGGCGAGGACGAGATCGACCACACGCCGAAGGATGAGACCGTCAAGCTGCACCTCGGCGACGCATTCGACATCGTCGGCGAACGCAAACGCACGGACTTTCACGTAGATGCGGGCCGGCACGTCATTACCGAGAGCTTCGAGATCCGCGTCCGCAACCACAAGACCGAGCCGGTCGAAGTCCTCGTTAAGGAAACCCTCTACCGCTGGAACAACTGGGAGATCACCGAGTCGAACCAGAAATGGACGAAGTACGACTCCAACACGATTCATTTTCCCGTGAAGGTGGACAAAGACGGCGAGCAGGTGGTGACGTATACGGTGAGATATACGTGGTGATCCGGATAACTCCTTAACGTTCGACTTTCAACGCTAAACGCTCAACGTCGAACTGTGCTGCAGAGGTAAGCGTTGTTATAGCAATGAGAATTCCAATTAGAGTTCGCTCCCACGCTTTTCTTTTGTTTCAGAATGGAATGCTTGTTGGCTCTGTATTGGGAGGGCTGATTATCTGGGGATTGCCGTATCAAATCTCATGGGCTGCGCATCGTATGGAAGTATTTCTTTTTAACCTTACGGGATTGTTTCTGGTTGTTTCCTCGGTCGCGGGCATTCTTGCGGTCGTTGCCATATTGAGAAATTCGGGCTCCGTCCGCGATAAACATCTGCCCCGCTGGTCAATTGTTTCCGTCGTTTTGACGTTCTTGTGGGGTTTCGCTTGGCTCTCGAGCGCGAAGGTGCATTTGGTAAGCGTGCACTAAACGCCGTAGCAATCAGCGCGACAGCGACTGAGATGCCCGGTATTACGGAGCTTTGAGGCCGAGGACGGAGATTTGGTGCGCTACGAGAACGCCGCCTTCGTTCGTGTACTTGACCTGGACTCCATTGCCCACGGCGAGATCGCCGAGCGCGCCGGTGGCTTTATCTTTTACGATGATTTCGGCATCGTTCGGAACGACAAACCTTTGCGGGACGGCGAAGCCGTCGACTACAATCGTCCGCCCCTGCAGATCCAAAGCGCGGAGTACGCCGCTGTAGATGGGCATGCCCGGCGTGGGAGGCGGGTTGTCCGCCGAAACCCGAATTGCCAGTGTTAGCGTGGCGACCAATATCGCGCACATTGCCAATGTGATATTTCGTTTCATAACCAACGCTCCTTTGTTGGCATTGTTTTCCTGCATCAAACGTAACGCCGGGGACTGACTTTCGCTATGGGGGAATTGACCTAACGTGGGCTAGGATTATTTCTTTAGCGCACAGACAGCGCAGAGTTTGGTACATGCGATCGGATTCACCACGAAGTGCAGGAAGAGCACGAAGTAGGCGGCGCGGTATTCGCGCTTGACTGCCATTCTATGTGGTGGATACTCGCCACCAAGGAGGTGGTGTCCATATGAAGCGGCCGGGACTCTTTGTCTTGATGTCATTGCTCTTGGGTTGTTGGGGGAGTAATGCCAGCGGCCAGACGTTGACGCCGCTCTGGCAGTTTGGCGGTCTGTCGAACGACGCGGACGGTGGCAACCCCGGGGCAACGCTGATTCAGGGCCGCGACGGCAATTTTTACGGGACCAGTGGTTACACTAACCACGCCCATTGCACGGTGTTCAAGATCACGCCGCAGGGCACGTTGACCACCCTCTGGCACTTTGGCAGTCTATCCAACGATGCAGACGGCAACGTCCTCTCCTCGGGGCTGGTTCAAGGTCGCGATGGCGATTTCTACGGAACGACCGCCTTCGGCGGGACAAACCAACTCTACGGCACTGTCTATAAAATCACATCCGCCGGCACGCTGACACCGTTGTGGCAGTTTGGCAGTTTGTCGAATGACGCAGACGGTGGAGGACCGAATGGGTTAATTCAAGGAAGCGATGGCAATTTCTACGGCACAACAATTGGGGAACGGTTGAACAATCACGGCACGGTGTTTCGGATCACTCCCGATGGCAGCCTGACAACTCTCTATTCGTTTGGCAATTTCGCCGGGGATGGGACTGATCCGGACGCGCCTCTTATTCAAGGAAGCGATGGTAATTTCTACGGGACAGCCGCCCATGGCGGTACGTTCAACCACGGCACCGTGTTTCAGATCACCCCAGCAGGCGTGCTAACCAACATTTGGCAATTTACGGGTGGCATGGATGGCGCCTCACCATTTGCAGCATTGGTTCAGGGACGTGATGGCCTTTTCTATGGGACAACCTATGGCGGAGGCAGTTATGCAGGCGGTACTGTTTATAAGATTACTCCAACCGGGACACTGACGCCGCTATGGCAATTTGGCAGCTTGTCAAACGTCGCAGATGGCGTCCGTCCATATGCAGCATTGGTTCTTGGTAGCGATGGCAGTTTCTATGAGACCGCTTCCAGCGGCGGGACAGACCAGTTTCATTCTTTTGGAACCGCCTTCAAGATCACCTCGACCGGCACGCTGACTCCGTTATGGCAATTTGGCAGTTTATCCAGCTTCCCGTCCCCGGACGGCTTTGACCCTATTGGAGGACTGGTTCAGGGTAGCGACGGTGCTTTTTATGGGACTACGGTCTTGGCGGAACGAATGATGGTGGCGCTTACGGCACTATCTTCAAGCTCTGTGTCCCGCTCAATCCTCCGGCGAATCAAATCAGCAGCCTCAGCATGGCGGACAGCAATATCGTCGTCGCGGTCCCATCAGTCGCCGGCGAAATGTACCAGTTGCAGTACACTACCGATCTCACCTCCGGCAATTGGTCGAACATCGCCGATGCCTGTGTGAGCAACAGCCTCGGCGCATTGCTGACTGTGACCAACTTCGGCGCCGCCCTCGCTCCGCAAGGCTTCTACCGGTTCGACATCACGCCTTGATTTCGTGCGGGAAATAGGCGGCTGCGCACGAGAACTAGTGATGCGACACAGTTCATTCGATGGGTGGAGCGCGGTGGCCCACCGCGCCGCGCCAGCGCGGAATCGCGGACGGCTCGGCGAGCCGTCCCTACCAACGACCCTGCAAATGAAGCGTGTCGCACCACTAGTCCCATAAACCTTTGGTGGCACCCCGAAAGCTTTCGGGGCCTGTGGCAATAGGTTTTGACAGGCACAGAGGCCTGTCCCACCACTATTTATGAGATGGGTTCTGCTCATCCACACGCGCTATTTTACAGGGTGTTTACGTGCTTCGCGAGGTATGGCGGCGTAAGGTTACGCAGGCGCGGGCATGCAGTCCTCGAACAACCGTACGGAGGACCGAGCTATGAAACGTTCCACGAGAGACAGCGCCGGGTTCACCCTCATCGAACTGTTGGTGGTCATCGCGATCATTGGGATTCTGGCGGCGATGCTGCTGCCCGCGCTCGGCGCGGCCCGCGAAAAGGCGCATCGGGCGGCCTGCCTGAACAACCTCAAGCAAATCGGCCTGGGCATCGCGATGTACGCGGACGGTTACAACGGTCGGATGCCCCAAGACCTCGCCAGCGGCCCCACGTTGGCGGGCTCGTTCAATCTGTTGAGCAATGTAATCACTTCGGCGAAGATTTTCACGTGCCCGAGTGACAGCGCGGCGAAGATGCAGGCCAGTTATCCGCTGACGAATTCGGCGTCCAGCATGGCGATCAGCTATTCGTATTCGGTTGGCCTGGTCTGGGAGGACCAGCCGGATTCGATCATCGCGATGGATCGGATGGGCAAGTCCGTGACCGCGGCGGGGTACACGAAAGGCGCGAAATGGTCAACCAGCGTCTCCCCTACCGCGCCCCACAAGGATGCCGGCGGGCATGTGCTTTTCAATGACGGGCATGTGGCTTGGGAGAACAGTCTGCCGTCGGCGGCGGGCACGAATGACGATCCCAATGACAGCGTGTTGGTGGCGGAGCCGTAGCGGAACTGCAAAGAAGTAAACGTTCAACATCCAGCGCTGAACGCTCAACGTCCAAGGAGAGCGGAAAGCGGAAGGCGGAAAGGGCGAACGGAAATGAAGTGATGCGCGTACTTGCGAGGACGTGAGGATGCTACTAAATTCCATCCTGTGCGATCTACAAGGACAAGGCGATGCCATTAAATCTGCCCGGGCCGGTCGCCACCTACCTGGCGGCGGTGAAAGCCAGGGATGTGGACATGCTGGCTCTTTGCTTTGCGGACGACGCGCTGGTGCATGACGAAGACCGCGACTATCGTGGGCTCGATGCGATAACGTCCTGGAAGCGGGAAACGGACGCGAAGTACCGGTATATTGCGGAACCTCTCGATGTTGCGGTGGACGGGAACATCGTGAGACTTCGCGCCCGGTTGACGGGCGACTTCCCCGGGAGTCCGGTCGAGCTCGATTACACGTTCACGCTCGAAAACGACAAGATCGTATCGCTGGAGATTCAATGAGGGCGGCAAAGTGTGCATGGCGTGATAGGGTGGGAGTGATTGGACAAGTGGGGAAGGCGCGTAAGGTTTGAGGTTGAGACCTGATTCCAAATGAAGAAAACAAGTGAGAAAAGGCGGAGGCGGGTCGAACTAAGGCCCGAGTATGACTTGTCGACGTTGAAGGGGGGCACACGCGGTAAATATATCACGCGTTATCGAGCGGGGACGAATCTCGTGCTTCTGTCACCGGACGTGGCCGAGTATTTTTCGGACGAGCAATCGGTCAATGCGGCTTTGCGGACTTTGATTCAAGCGGCGAAGGGGCCACTGCGCCGGGCGCATTGAACGTGCAAACGGACACGCAGCCGCGTGTTGGTTGCGGAACCGTAGCGGAACTGCAAAGAAGTAAACGTTCAACATCCAACGCTGAACGCTCAACCCCGAAAAGAATTCGGGGCAGGCCGCTCAACGAGGGCGGTGTTTTGCAATCGCGGCTTGCCGAATTGTTTTCGCGCCTTTACACTGGCGCGGCTTCGAACAAGGAGGAGAGCGTTACGGGAAGCCAGCCTTCCTGATTTGCATGAACGAAAGCCGCACGAGGTTGCTTGGATTGGGGCTGGTGATATTTGCGGCCACTTTCTGCCTGTACCGCCCGAGCCTTGATGGCGAATTTCTCCGGGGAGACGACTGGGAAAATCTGCATCAAGCGATCCGGTGGGACGGTCTTAGCTGGGGAGCCGTGCACTGGGCGTTCACATCCGCGCAACCATACTACCAACCGTTGGCGCGCCTTTCACGGTCGCTTGACTACCAGCTTTGGCGGAAGAAGGCGGCCGGGCATCATCTGACCAACGTGGTTTTGCATGCGGTCAACGCTGTACTTGTGTTCGGACTGGCGTGGACGCTATTGGGCGCGACCTCGTTGACAACGGGCGAGCGGCTGGCGACAGCGTGCGGTGTCTCTGTCGTGTTCGCGGTTCATCCGTTGCAAGTGGAGACGGTGGCGTGGATCTCCGGGCGCACGCATTTGTTATGCGCGACGTTCGGCATCGGCAGTGTCTGGGCGTATGTGGCGGGCGCGCGGCGGTGGCTGGTGTGGGCGCTGTATGCCGGGGCGGTGGTGAGCCAGCCGATTGCGGTGTCGCTGCCGCTGACGATGCTGGCGATTGATTACTTTCCGCTGCGGCGGCACCAGGAGGCTGGTTGGCGCCAACTGTTGATTGAGAAAATCCCGTTGCTCGGGCTGGGAATCCTGGTGGTGGCGGCGACGATGATCACCGGCTGGCGGTTTGCCGGCCCGATGGTACCGATGAAAGCGTTTCCGGCGACACAACGCGTGCTGTTGATGTTCGAGAACCTGGCGTTTTACCCGGCGAAGCTTCTCTGGCCGGCGCACCTGTCGCCATTCTATCCGTTGCCGTCGGGACTTTCCCTTGAGCAATGGCCGATTTTGCTATCAGTGCTCAGCGTCGGGACCATCGCTTTCGTGGCGGTGTGGCGTTGGCGTCGGACGCCGGCGCTGGTGGTGGGCTGCGCGGCGTACGCCATGATGATTCTTCCCGTGTCCGGGCCAATGCAGGGCGGTTCGCAGGCCATGGCCCCGCGCTATGCGTATCAGGCGATGCTACCGCTGCTGTTGTTGGCGGGAGGAGCGGCGGTGTGGTTGTGGCGGCATTCGGCGAACGGCGCGCGCGCGGCGTTGGTCGGGCTGCTGGTGGTCGCCGTGTGCGGTTTCGGACGGCTCACCCACCGGATGATCCTGGTTTGGCACGACGACGAAACACTCTGGCGGGCCGTGCTGGCGGAGTTTCCCGACTGGGAACTGCCGAATGGGTTGGTGGTGATGTCATTGGTGGATCAAGGCCGGGGCCGGGAGGCGCTCGATTGCGCGGAACGATATGTGAAGATCGCGCCAGGGCAGCGCGCAGCGCACAACGCGCTGGGCCTGGTGATGTCGCAATTGGGCGGCTTTGAAGCCGCGGTCCGGCAGTATGAACGGGCCTTGCAGATCGATCCCGGCAACGCGGAAGTGCATTTCAATCTGGCAACGGTGCTTGCCAGGCTTGGCCAGACGGAAAATGCGGACGGGGAGTATGTAGAAGCGCTGCGGATCCGGCCGGATTATCTGGAGGCGCACCTCGGGTTCGGGAGCGCGCTTTTGCGACAGGGTCGGGTGCCCGAGGCGATGGGGCATTTCCAGGAAGCGTTGCGGATCAATCCCGATTATGCGGGGACATACTTCTATTTCGGGAATGCTCTTCTGATGCAGAACCGCGCGCCGGAAGCGATTGAGCGCTACGAAAAAGCATTGCGGGTCGATCCCGAGTATGCCCCGGCGCAATGGGGTTTTGGAAACGCTCTGGCGTTGGAGAACCGGGCGTCAGAGGCGATTCCGCATTACGAGGAAGCGTTGCGTCTCGATCCCGAGTACGCCGAGGCCCATTACAATCTTGGCCTGGTCCTGGCCGGTCTGGGGCGGATGCCGGAGGCGATGGCGCACTGGGAGCAGGTATTGCGGATTCATCCGGACGATATTCAGGCGCACTACAGTCTGGGGACCGCCTTGGAACAGCAGGGCAGGATGCCGGAAGCGATCGAACAATACAAACGGGTCCTCCAACTTCAACCGGATTTTACCGCGGCGAGCAACGCCCTCGTGCGGCTGCAAGGTCGGCAGTAACCGGGACGGAACGAACGTTTAACATTCAACGCTGAACGCTCAACGCTCAACGAGGGCGGCGAATGAAGTTCACCACAGAGACGCAGAGGGCGCAGAGTTTGATACACGCGGGCGGATTCACCACGAAGAACACGAAGCGTTATTGGCTGAAACTGGTCAATTTCTTTGTTGAAGGTCGGCGCGATTTGGAGCAGAATCTGAGGCAACAACCAACCACCGGGAGGCAGTTATGCCGAAAAGTATGAAATGTTCGGATGTGGGCGTGGACTGTGATTTTGAGGCGCGCGCGGAGAACGAGGCGGAGTTGATGAAGAAGTTGCAGGAACACGCGCGGACGGCGCACGGGTTCAAGGACATTCCGCCCGAATTGGTGGCGAAGGTGAAGGCCGCCATCAAAGACGTGAAGTAGGCGTTTCCGGCGGATCGACGTCTCTCGGTGATTGTGAACGTCAATTGCGCGTTCAGCGTGTGTGGTGTAATTTCGTTTTGGGGTACAGGCGACTCCTACAAATGAAATTCACCATCGTTTACAACCAAAGGAGACCACGATGAAATTAAATGCTTATGTGATGTTCCAGGGACAATGCGCGGAGGCGTTTGACGTTTATGCAAAATGCCTCGGCGGCAAGATCGCGATGAAGATGACGTACGGCGAATCGCCCGCGTCGAAACAGACGGCGCCCGACTGGCAGAACAAGATTATCCACGAGCGTCTGGTGGTTGGCGATCAGGTGCTCATGGGTTCGGACGCGCCGCCGGACCGGTTTGAGAAGCCGCAGGGATTCTCGGTGTCGATTGGGGTGGATACTCCCGCGGAAGCCGAACGGATTTACAAAGGTCTGTCGGACAAGGCCGAAATCTGCATGGAGCTACAGGAGACATTCTGGGCGCAACGGTTCGCGATGTTGGTCGATAAATTCGGCACGCCGTGGATGATTAATTGCGAGAAGAAGATGTAGGCGCAGCGCACGGATTCAAGGACATTCCTCCCGAATTGGTGGCGAAGGTGAAGGCGGCCATCAAAGACGTGAAGTAGGCGTTTCTGGCGGATCGAGAGTTGTGGGAGACAGTGAGCGCCAGGTACGCGTGTGATAGGATGTGGTGTGAGCTTCTGTTTGGACATAGGCGAGCGGCCAGAACCATGCGGTAAATTGTTGAAGCGTTAGCCCGACGATTAAGAACTTAGACTAAGGAGTCATTGAAACCGCTCACCAAAGGTCAGTTTCGGTGGTTGCTGGTCGCTTATTGCCTACTCGTTGCCTGTTCAATCACGTCGCATTACGTCACAAAGCCAATGATTCCGGAATCTGTAGTGCGCGCAGAGAAAGCTGCACGCAGGGAGTCGACAACCGATTACAGTCAGCCAGCAAGGATTGCTATTGGCATCATGCAGGGCGGGGTTCTGCTGGCGGCACTCGTCGGGTTGGTGGGCATGTTCTTTTTGTGGCGGCCTGCTCTTTACGTGTTCCTGATCGCCGTGTGTGTCAGAACGCTCGGGTCGCCCTTGTTGGCCTCTTGGTGTGTCGGTACGACATACACTGGGGTGTTTGATGAGACCGGCGTACTACTTGAAGGCGTCATATTCGCGCTCGCTTTCTTTGGGCCAGCCAAGCCCTTGTTTCAGAGAGACATGGCAATGACCAGACAGAGAAGCCCCCTTATCATTCTCCTTCTCCTTTGCGTTCTTATCGGTGGCGTGGCCGGGTTTGTAGTCTACCAACGATCTTACCGATTCCCCGAGCTCTCTGAAGAGGACAAGGCGCTTAACGAGAAACGATGGCGTCCAATTATGTTGGCGGAAGCAGATATCGAGAAGGCGATTAAAGCGTACAAAGGCGAGCATGGTGAGTATCCCGCTTCCTGGGATGACTTGCATATCACAAATTTTTCCAGCGGCGTGAGCACATCTTATTTTGTTTACTACAGGCACGAAGGTCCCCGACAGGGCGGCTCCGGGTACGAGCTTGAGGCGCGTGAGGGTTTCATCGGAATCCAGTACACGTCCCATGGGGGCTTTCGCGTGATTGATGAAGTTACCCCCAATTCACCGGCAGCCAAGGCAAACCTGATGCCTGGCGATTCTATACTCCAGGTTGATGGGAAAGATGTCACGCAAGTCTCCGATTGGGATTTTGTTTCAGCTGTTCAAGGCGCTCCCGGTACGAGCGTCATGCTGACGGTCCGGAAGAATAGTTCAGGGAGCAATGAAGCTGTGACACTCACGAGAGAGCCGTTGGGTTCGCATTGAAGCGACAAGCGTGGAAGATGATTGTGGGTCTCTAACGGGAACACGACCGAGACCCTTCGACAAGCTCAGGGTGACAGCTTTTGGCATGGTAGGTCAATGCGGCCACGATCCTTCGGCTTCGCTCAGGACAGGCTCCGCCCCGGAAAAGATTCGGGGTAAACGTGGCCCTCCAATGAGGAAGAAGCGGCGCGGTGGCCACCGCGCCCCACCAATCTGCGAACAATGCACGACCGGAGGGTGAAACCGATCTACACAGGCAGGGACGCCTGTGCCACCGGGGAATTGAGTGATAAACAGGCGGGACGCCTGTTCAACTTGGATTAGGCTAAACGGGCGGGACGCCCGTTCTACGGCTGCGATTCCAAGAAGGTGCCTTCGTTCAATTGTTCGAAGGCTTTGCGGAGTTGTTCCTGCGTGTTCATGACGATGGGGCCGTACCAGGCGACCGGCTCTTTCAGAGGTTTGCCAGAGACGAGAAGAAAGCGGATGCCTTGGTCGCCGGCTTGGACTACTACTTCGTCGCCGCTGTCGAAGAGGATCAAACTACGGTCGTCGGCTTCGGCGGGCGGGGTGGTGTCGAGCCAGTTGACGCTTTCGGTGGGGACGGCGAGTGGGCCGGAGGCGTTGCAGAATTTGCCGGACCGGCGAAGACGTAGGCGAAGGCGTTGCGGGAGGTGTCGACGGGCAGGCGTTTGCGTTTGCCGGGCGGGACGGTGACGTCGAGGTAGATCGGGTCGGCGGCGATGCCGGTGACAGGTCCCTTTTTTCCCCAGAACGTGCCGCAGATGATGCGGGCCTGCGTGCCGTCGTCCTCGGTGACGCTGGCGATTTCGGGCGCTTTGACCTCTTGGTAACGGGGCGCGGTCATCTTGAGCGAGGACGGAAGGTTGGCCCACAACTGAAAGCCGTGCATGCGGCCGGACTGGTCGCCCTTGGGCATTTCCTGGTGGATAATGCCGCGGCCGGCGGTCATCCATTGGATGTCGCCCGCCTCGATGGAACCGTGGTTGCCGATGCTGTCGGCATGCTCGACGTTGCCGGCGAGGACATAGGTGATGGTTTCGATGCCGCGATGGGGATGCCAGGGGAAGCCAGCGAGGTAATCGGCGGGGATGTCGTTGCGGAAATCATCCAACAACAGGAAGGGATCGAAATCGGTGGTATTGCCGAAGCCGAACGCGCGGCGAAGGTGGACGCCCGCGCCTTCCATGGTGGGCTTGGATTTGATCACTTTGTGGACGGGTCGAATGGACATGTTGGCTCCTTTTCTTGGCCGGGGCCCGCACGCCAACGCGGGCCGGTTGGCCGAACGCGTGGGAAATGTAGCAGAAAGGAGCGAACGTTCAACATTCAACGCTAAACTCTCAACCCCGAAATGGATTCGGGGCGGGCCGTTCAACGGGGGCGGTAAACAAGTTCACACAGAGACACAGAGTGTGCGGAAAGGGCGGAAGCGGCGCGGGCAAGGGGATTCGTACTGGACATCGCGACGGTAACGTCCCTCCCACCTTCTGGGGGAGAGGCAAGGCTGCGACGAGTCGCAAGCACTCCAAAGAAAGAACGGCGGCAAGCGGGCCGCTTGCCCTACAATTCGGGGGCGTCAGGCGCGACGGTCATACGACCGCTGCTACAACGGGCGGCCTTGTTCGGGATTGGAATTCCGGGGCGAGGTACGGTTTCATCGCGGTTCCAATGAAGATCAAGGGCGTTATATTTGATATGGATGGCACGATCACGGCGCCGTACTTCGATTTTGTGAAAGACCGGGACGAGGTGGCCATCGGCGACATCGACATGCTGGATTATTTGGCGACGGCCACTGGCACGGAACACACGCGGGTGCAGGCGATCATGACGAAGTTCGAGGACGCGGGCGTGGCCGAGGCGAAGTTGAACCACGGGGCGCGCGAGTTGTTGGACGAGCTGGCGCGGCGTGAGATGCCGACGGCGTTGCTGACGCGGAACACGCGGCGGTCGGTGGACGGTGTGTGCCAGAAATTGAACCTGAAGTTCGACATCACTGTCACAAGGGAGGACGGGCCGCACAAGCCCGCGCCCGAGCCGATCTGGGAGATCGCGCGGCGTTGGGGCGCAAAACAGGGTGAGGTGCTGATGGTCGGCGATTACAAGTGGGACGTGCTCTGCGCGAAGAACGCGGGCGCGCCCAGCGCGATGCTGACGAACGGCGAGGCGGCGCCCGATTGGGCGAAGGACGCGACGTATATCATCGAGACCTTGGCGGAAGTGATTGAAATCATCGAGGGAAAGAAGTCATGACGAACGCCGTGATGGGGCTGGTGGCGTGTCCGACGCGCGCGGAGGCGCGGAAGATTTCCAGGGCGATCCTGAAGAAGAAGCTGGCGGCATGCGTGAATATCATCGGCGGAATGGAGTCTACTTATTGGTGGAAGGGGAAACTGGAGACCGCGAGCGAGTATCTCTTGCTCATCAAGACGACGCAGGTGAGGATCGGCGAGGTCACGAGCGAGGTCCAGGCCGCGCATAGTTACGATGTGCCGGAAATTGTTTTCGTGCCGTTTGCGGCGGGGGAACGGGATTATTTGAAATGGCTGGGAGAATCGGTGGGGGACAAATGAGTTATACGTACGCGAAAAGATGGATCGTAGCGACCATGC
>CAWEWF010000013.1:0-94734 GCA_963812605.1 uncultured Verrucomicrobiae bacterium
TACGCTCAAGCACACGTACATGGTCAACGCGCGGGCGTACGTGCGCGTCTACAAGGGGCTCGCCGAAATGAACAAGGTCGAACGGCTCGATTCCCACGCGGAACTGCGAACCATCGAAGCCTTTGCGGGCGTCCTGGAGCAGGCGTTCCAGGAGTTTCACCAGCACCCTCTGGGTTCGCCGTTGATCCCCGAGTGGCGGCGCCTGGAGGTGGCCCTTGACGGCATTCTGTCGGAACTGGTGACCGTGTTCGAAAATCCCAATGGCGAACCCTAACCAAATTGCATCTCGTAGAAAAGAAGGTTGCCATTCTCTAGTTATCTGATAGACTTTCATTGTTATGCGAGTTTCCAAACGAGGCGAGTACGCCCTGCGGTCGCTGATCAATCTCGGCATTGCCCGTGAATTGGGCCTGCCCATGCTGCAAATCCGCGAACTGGCCGAGAAGGAAAACATCCCGGTAAAATTCCTCGAAGCCATCTTGCTCGAGATGAATCGCGCGGGTTATTTGGAGAGCAAACGCGGCAAGGGCGGGGGTTATTTTCTCAAGAAGCCAATGAACAAGATCACGATTGGCGAGATTGTACGGTTGATTGACGGCCCGCTGGCGCCGATTTCCTGCGCGAGCGTGACGGCCTACCATCCCTGCTCGTGTCCGGACGAGGCCCATTGTGGATTGCGTTTGTTAATGGTGGATGTCCGCAATGCGATTGCCAACATCCTGGACCGATACACGCTGGCTGACACCGTGGATGTGACCTTGCGGAAAATGCGGCGGGACAAAGTGCCGCTGCCGTTCCTGGAGACGAAGAAGTGAAGCCCTTGAAACTTGGCCATTCCTCTTGCTCGCACTGGGCTCGTGTACTTCGCGTCCCGCGGAGAAAGTCATCCTGCGCGTCGGCCATTTCCCGAACGTAACGCACGCGCAAGCCGTGATCGCGCACGGGTTGAGCCGCGCGGGCAAGGGATGGTTTGAGGAACGACTCGGGCCAGAGGTGGAGGTGCAGTGGTTCATTTACAATGCCGGGCCGAGCGCGATGGAGGCGATTTTTGCGCGGTCGATCGATCTCACGTACGTCGGCCCAAATCCCGCCATCAACGCCCACTTGAAATCACAGGGCGAGGAAATCCGCATCGTCGCCGGCGCCTGCAGTGGCGGCGCGGCGCTGGTCGTGCAACCGGATGGCCGCATCAAGGCGGACGCGGATTTCAAGGGCAAGAAGATCGCCACGCCGCAATTTGGCAACACGCAGGATGTGGCGGCCCGGGCGTGGTTGCAGTCAAAAGGTTTGCGCATCACCATGACCGGTGGAGATGCTTCCGTCATCCCGACCGCGAACCCCGACCAGCTTTCGCTTTTTCAGGCAGATAAAATCGACGCCGTGTGGACGGTTGAGCCATGGGTGAGCCGGCTGGAGCAGGAGGCCAACGGGAAACTTTACCTCGAGGAGAGTTCGTTGTGGAAGGACACGGGCGGGAAGTACGTGACGACACACCTCGTGAGCAGCGTGAAGTTCCTCAAGGAACGCCCGGACCTGCTGAAGAAATGGATTGCCGCGCAGGTCGAGTTGACGAAATGGATCAACGACCATCCCGACGAAGCCAAGCGGATTTTCAACGAAGAAATGAAGGCGGAAACCACGAAGGCGTTGCCGCCGGCAACCCTGGACAGCGCGTGGAAGCGGTTGGAGATTACCTATGATCCGGTCAGCGCCTCGCTGCTGAAGTGCGCCGAGGACGCGCATCGCGTCGGATTCCTGAAGGAATCCCCGGACCTGTCGCGGATCTACGATCTCAAGCTTCTCAATGAAGTCTTGCGTGAAAAAGGGCTGGCGGAAGTCAAGTGATGACGATCCACGAAGAACTCCAGAATGTTCCGCCCGAAAAGCTGGTGGTGGAGGGCGTGTCGAAATGGTTCCGGACGCGCCGCGCGGAGGTGCACGCGCTCGATAACGTCTCCCTGACCATTCACGAAGGGGAGTTCGTCTGCCTGGTCGGTCCCTCGGGCTGCGGTAAATCGACGCTCCTCAACATCATTGCCGGCCTGGAAATTCCCGACAGCGGACAGGTGTTGGCTGACGGCAAACCGGTCACGGGCCCGGGGCGCGAGCGGATGATGATGTTCCAGGAATCGGCCCTTTTCCCGTGGCTGGACGTCATCGACAATGTGATGTTTGGCCTGAAACTAAAGCCGAACTTGAAGACGAAAGAGCGCCGTGAAGTCGCGAAGTATTATCTCCATCTCGTGGGCCTGGAGAAGTTCATGACGGCGAACATCCACGAACTATCGGGCGGCATGAAGCAGCGCGTCGCACTGGCGCGCGCGCTGGCGCCGAACCCGCGCGTGTTGCTTATGGACGAGCCCTTCGCGGCCCTGGACGCGCTCACGCGCGAGCAACTCTACGGCGATATCCAGCGGATCTGGCAGGAACGCAAGAAGACCATCGTGTTCGTCACGCACAACGTCCGCGAGGCCGCCTGTCTCGGCAATCGGGTCGTGTTGTTCTCGCCCCATCCGGGTCGCATTCAGGAGAAATTCCAGGTCGATTTGCCGCGTCCACGCGACATCAACAGCGTCGATCTTGCGAAATACTCGACCGAGATCCGGAGCGCGCTCAAGCGCCATATGAATTTGGATCCGACACTGGCCGAGGTGGTTGGATGAGACGCGTCCTGGTGGTTGTTATCTTCTTCGCTTTGCTCCTCGTGATGTGGGAGGCGCTGGTGCGCCTGAAGATCTGGTCGCCGGTACTCGTGCCATCGCCCCTGAGCGTCGCTAGCTATCTGGCAGGCGCTCTTAAGGATGGCACGCTCCTGCGCGCAACGGCGGTGACCGTCCGCCGGTTGCTCATTGGCTATGCGCTCGGGTTGCTCTTTGGGTTGCCGTTGGGCTTGCTGACGGCGCGGTTCAAATTCTGCGAGGACACGCTGGGCGTCATTGCCCTGGCGTTCCAAACACTGCCGAGCGTTTGTTGGGTGCCGTTGGCGTTGCTCTGGTTCGGGCAGACGGAGGCGGCGATGCTGTTCGTGGTCATCATGGGCACTTTGTGGTCGGTGGTGATCGCCACGGACAACGGGGTGCGCACCGTCCCGCCGATTTATGCGCGCGCGGCGCGCACCATGGGCTCGAAGCGGTTGCATGTGTGGATCAAGGTGATCGTGCCCGCTTCGCTGCCGTTCATCGTCAGCGGCATGAAGCAGGGCTGGGCGTTCGCGTGGCGCTCGCTGATGGCGGCGGAAATTTACGTGACGATTCTCAGCGGATTCGGGTTGGGCTACCTCTTGCAGGCCGGACGCGAACTACAGGCCATGGATCAAGTTATTGGCATTATGTTGGTCATCATCGTCATCGGCATCCTGGCCGACAAGATTCTCTTCTCACCATGGGAACGCTTCCTCTATCGACGCTGGGGAACGGCGAAGAACTAAGAACAGAAGACGGGTTTTCAACTTTGGTGACTGGTGTGTTTTGAGCAGAACGGAAAAATCCGGCCAGTGGTGACGGCTGTCTTTTGTGATGTTCCGCCGCAAATCTGATCCGGCCGACAATCTGCTATTATTGACCGCGCACAAATCATGTTTGCCGGCCACGTGGCAGTTGTGCTTCTGTTGGAGCAAGTATGCGGGCGAAGAATAATATTGGGCTGGGAACGGCGTCGGAATTCGTCGATCCGAAAACGATCCGGTACATCAACCTGAAACTGGCGTTGCTGGGCTTTCCGACGGTGGCGGCAAGTCCCGACCCGGAGTTCGATGAGATGCGGGCGGCGTTACTGCAGCACCAACGCGAGACCGATCGATTGCTGGCCGACTACCTTTGCCCGGCGGACCAACGGATCCAGATTTTTCTCAACGATTATCTCCAGGAAACCGGCGCGTCGATCAAGTTACCGGGGCGGACGTTTGTCCTGGATCGATACGGCCTGGCCCGCGTTCTTTCCCTGCCGCCGGATCGTGATGAATTTATCTCGGAGCACGTGCGATCGTATCGCGTCAAGCAGGGTGTGCTGCACAATCCGCAGGCCGACCGGCGCACGACGCAGGGGATCTTTCACATCGCCGAAGGCGGGTTGGGCATTCCGGACGACAAATACAGCGTGCCGAAGGCGGTATTTGGCCGGATGCTGCAACTGGCGTTGACGCCGCCACCCGAGTTGTTGCGGCTGCCGTTCACGTCGGCGTCGGAGCCCGTGGAATGTTTTGTCTCGCTGCTGCTGCGGCCGTTGGTTGTGCCCGAGGTCGCCGGGTATATCGCGGAGAAAACGATGGAGGTCCGTTTCTTCGCGCCGGGAAACCTGGTGAGCAACCTCGACTTTGTGGAGAGCATCTTTGGCAATGGCGGCGATCCATTCCTGCCGGAGAATGACGCGAGCCTGGACGTGGAACACTGGACCGGTCACACCGGCTGCGTGATCCTGGCGCCGCATCTGGTCAAGATCACCAAGAAAGAGGCGGGCCTGCCGCATTGGGACGCGGCCACCGAACGACAGCGGCGCGACAGCTTGTGCTGGCGCAGCGAGACGGAGCGCTACAACGACGGCCTGGCGTTCAAGCTCACATGCCGGGATGCGCGCGGGGTGATGGTCACGATTATTGCCGACAATTACTTCGGGTATTGCAAAAAGGAGGTCAAGACCCAGATCAGTTACTCGGCCAATTTGTTTGGCCTGTGTGAGGAAGAGCATGCGGGCGGAGCGCTGGTCTATCCCTGCTACGATTTGGGTGAGGAATTCAGCGGCGATCTCCATGCGCCACGGCTTGACTATAAATTTGAGGAGGTGATCACGCTTTTTAGCGAGCTTTTGGATTTGAAACCCGAAGGTTATGCGGTTGACAAGAAGTTTCCCGACATTCTTTACGTGACCGAAGATGTACATTTTGACCTGTTGCGCCAGACGGTGAGCTGGCCGCAAAACGACGGCAGGCAGAAGATCAAACTGCTTCCCGGCAAGACGTACGTTCGCCCGTCGGGTTACAAGGTCCACATGGAAAAACCGCCCGGTGGCCGCTCGTGGCGACTCGTGGGAACGGCCGCTGAGCCGACGCTTTGCCACAAACCCTGCACGGTTTCCGGCGGCGGGAAGTCGGAGATCTCCAAACCGATCACCGACGCCATCATCCAGGGGCCGGTATTCATCGCGGACTTTAAGCGCGAGTTTGATTTCGCCAACAAGCTGATCCGACGCGATTACTCCGATCGCTTCCGCGGCAAGACCGAGTCGAAGAAAGACAGCCGCCCCGTTCTCAGTTCCGAGCGCTCCCTGGGGTCCGTCATCAAATTGCTCACGCCTTCCGACGAGTATACCGTCGATTATAATGAATGGCTGGCGTCCGTCCCCCAATACATCAAGGAATTGGTTTTCGTCGTGAAGCGCTACTACAAGCCGGAGATGGGGGACGACTGGCGCGAGCATTTTAGCGTGGACATCATCGACGGCAGGCCCGGCAACGAACTGAAGTTCGACAACCGCAAACTGGTGGCCAATTACCTGCGTGTCGGATTTGACCACGACGGCTCGTGGCGGACGTTTGGTTTGCGGAAGGATTTTCATCCCGCCGTAAAATTGCAGGCGGAGGACGATATCACCGCCTCGGTGGTGGTGCCGACGAAGTACTTATCGGGTTTGGATCCACAGTACCGACAGCCGTCGGTGAAGTTCGTCAAGAACTGCGAATACCGGCTGTTCCAGAGGCCCGACGACGCCGTCCGTCGCGGTTATGACAAGCAGACCGAAGCGGATTTTTCGCAGGCCGGGAAATTTCTTCTCCAATTATGAGGCCCTCACCGTTGCGCAAGGGCGGGAATTGATCGAGGACGCCATCGGCTTCGACAAGTTCACCGGGCCGATGCAACGAATGATCCGCGAATTTGTCGAGAGCGGCAAGCCGTCATACGTTGTCTCGTCGGCACAGCCGCGGCTGGTGAACGGCAAGCCCTCGAAGAATCCGCGGTACCTGCAAATCCGGCCGGATCTGCTGGATGCCCGCGCCGTTTATCTTGCGGAAATGGGCACGCGCCTGCGCCGCCGCATTCCCCCGGGCCAGCCGCTTTTTACTCCCGTGAACGCCGTCCTGCCCGGTCGCCGCAACAATCCACCGGAATCCAGTTCGCAGATCCGCTCGCTGGCGGTGTTCAACCCGATTCATTACCTGGAACTACCCGAGTTATTCATGGGATTCATCTGCAGCATTACCGGCAAGTCGCCATCCACCACGGGCGCCGGCTCGGAAGGAGCGCTGACGAAAGGGCCGTTCAACGCGCTTCCCCCGATCATTGATTTAAACAACGCGCTGGTTTCGCTGCTGCTGACGGGAGACCATGTTTTCATCACGGCCGCCGGGTATGTTGGTCCACACCTCCGTGTCGACCACGATGTCAGCCTGCTCGTCCCGGAAATCTGGAGCCGCATGAGCGTGGAAGAGCGCGACCCGCGATTTCTGATGGAGCATGGCTACCTGGAGAGATGCCGGGACTTTGAACACGCCGGCCAAATGGTGCTGGCCAGCCGTCTTGGTTATCGGATTACGAAGCGATTCGTTCTCAATTTTTTCGGGCGCGTGTTCCATCACCCGCACGTGGTTTTTACCGACAAAATGCTTTGTCCCGAGAAGCAGGACTACGACATTTTTGCCGATGGCATGGAGAACATGATCGAAGCTCACGAGCGCATCGCCCGGAGTTATTTCGACGATGGCAGCATCGAGGAGGCTTGTCCGCCGCTGCGAGCGCTGCTGCATATTATGGCGCACGGGCATCACGAGGGAAAAGATATCAACCACCCGGAATTCCGCGCCCTGTTTACGCGCGAGAGCATGCTCGCCGGCGATTGGTACGGCGAACGTCTGGCCGCCAAACAGGCATTCGACATTCATTTGTGGGAGCGGAACGTCTGCCGCCTCGAAGAGTTGCTGAAAAAATCGAGTTACGCCGGTGAAGTGAAGCGGCTGGGTGTTCGCGAGCGTTTGGAGATGGCGCGCAGCCAACTGCGACGTGTGCAAGCGCCTGACTATCTGGAATTTCTGCATGGTTCGAGTGGCTCTCATCCTTGGAAATCTGTTGTGTAGAAGAAAAAGCCCGAGGCAACTGCCGGCCTCGGGCTTTGTTGATTGGTAGCGGGGGTGGGATTTGAACCCACGACCTTCAGGTTATGAGCCTGACGAGCTACCGGGCTGCTCCACCCCGCAGTCAAAAGTGTGCTGCACCTTAGTGGCGCAAGGTGGGTTCGTCAAGCACGCGTTTCAGCGGCGTTGGGCCACGGTTGAAGGCTGTGGTTCGAAGCGGAAAATAACTTCGTTGGGCCGCGCCAGGTTCAGTTTATTGCGGGCGGTCCGTTCGATGAAACTGGAATCGCTTTTCAGCGCCTCGATCTCGGTTTTTTGCTTTTTTTCGAGCGTCTCTTGCTGGTCGATTTCGCGGTCGAGTCGCGCGATCTCCTGTTGCATTTGACGCCGTTGATGCAAGAGCGGCACGAAAAGCAGGGCAATCCCGCAGCCGACGATGGCGACAAAGACAAAGAACCCGAGCGACTGCAGTTTACGCCAGAGGGCCGACGGCCAGCTCATCGCTATAGTTTCCCTCCATAGACGGCATCCTTGCCGAGAATCTCCTCGATGCGCAGCAACTGGTTGTACTTGCAGACGCGATCCGTGCGGCAGAGCGAACCGGTTTTGATCTGGCCCGCGTTGGTCGCCACCGCGATGTCGGCAATCGTGGTGTCCTCCGTCTCGCCCGAGCGATGGCTGATGACCGCGGTGTAACCCGCTTCCTTCGCCATCTCGATGGCATCGAGGGTTTCCGTCAGCGTGCCGATCTGGTTGACCTTCACCAGGATCGAGTTCGCCGTGCCGGTATCGATGCCGCGCTTGAGGAATTTGGTATTGGTGACGAACAAATCGTCGCCAACAAGTTGCAGCCTCCCGCCGAGTTTGTCGGTCATCAGTTTCCAACCCTCCCAGTCACTCTCCGCCAGGCCGTCTTCAATGGAGACAATCGGGTATTTCTTGCAGAGATCGGTGTAGAACTCGATCATCTGCGCCGCCGTGTGCTTCGAGCCGTCGGACTTTTTGAAAATGTATTTCTTGGAGCCCGCGTCATAAAATTCGCTCGACGCGGGATCGAGCGCGATGAAGATGTCCTTGCCGGGTTTGTAACCGGCCTGTTTGATCGCGGCGAGGATCACTTCAAGCGGGTGCTCGTTGTTTTTGAGCGCGGGCGCGAATCCGCCTTCGTCCCCCACTGCCGTGCTGAGGTTGTTCGCTTTGAGCACGCTTTTCAGCGCGTGAAACACTTCCGCGCCCATGCGCAACGCCTCGCGGAAACTCGCGGCGCCCTTCGGCATGATCATGTATTCCTGCAGGTCAATCGGCGCGTCGCTGTGCGCGCCGCCATTGAGAATGTTCATCATCGGCACGGGCAAAACCTTGGCGTTCGGTCCGCCGAGGTATTTGAAAAGTTCCAGGCCGAGTTGCGCCGCCGCCGCGTGCGCGGTCGCGAGCGAGACCCCGAGAATCGCATTGGCGCCGAGCTTGCCCTTGTTCGGCGTGCCGTCGAGATCGATCATCGCGCGGTCGATGCCGACCTGATCGAGCGCATCGCGGCCAACCAGTTCGTTGGCGATCTTCGTGTTGACGTTGGCGACGGCCTTGAGCACGCCCTTGCCGCCGAAGCGCGCCGTATCTCCGTCGCGGAGTTCCCACGCTTCGTGCGCGCCGGTGCTGGCGCCACTGGGAACGGCTGCACGACCGACCGCGCCACCGGAAAGGTCCACGTCCACTTCAACGGTTGGGTTCCCGCGGGAATCGAGGATTTCGCGGGCTTGAATTCGAGCGATGTTCGTCACGGAAATTAACTTCCTCCTTGAGGGGCATTCTAGGGGGAACGCTCCGCGAATCAAGTAATTTAACGCCGGAAGGAGTTTTGTAGGATTACGAAATCGACACGAGTGGGGCGCATGGTGACAAAATGTTGCTGGCGCTCATTTTCGGTGATACTTTCCGTCGTGGGCGCGACCGCGGTTACGACGTGTCGCTTTTCGTTTGCCCCAAGGAGGATCCGTGGTGAAAAGGTTGGCAAAGAGAGTAGTGAATCGGGTTCTTCGGTCAGTGCGTTCCTGTCTGAGTGAACAGATGGAATTCAACCGGCTGGGTCGCAAGCCCCCGGAACTTCTGTGGCAGACATGCGCAGGTTGTCCCGTTACCCGGACGGAACCTTCCGGGAGAAAGATCGGTCACGAGTTTTTCGTTGTGGGGGGGTATCACACGCTGGATTGCGTGTTGAGCCTGGTGGATGTGTTCGATCTGGGCAAGAGACGGTGGACGGAGCGGATCGCGATGCCGCCCAACATACCACAAACACATTTGGGCGTAGCCTGCGATGACCGGCAGTATCTTTACATCGTGGGCGGCCAGCTCGGGCCCCAATGCAGTCCAGCGGTGGCGGATGGATTTGTTTTTGACACACAAAACCGGACATGGAGCGGCCTGCCGCCGTTGCCCGAGCCGCGCTACTCGCTGACCACGCAATTGTGGCGTGGAAGATTGCACGTCTTGTCGGGCTCGAAGCCAGACCGTTATACGCCAAGTTGCGAACATTGGAGCATCGCCGTGGCCAAGGGCCGGGCGCTGGAGGATCGGTGGTGTGAAGAAGTTCCCATCCCGCGTGGAGGCCCGCATCGCGCGAGCGCCGTTTTTAACGACAGGCTTTATGTCCTCGGTGGAGAAGAGGGGGATGTCGTGCCTGTTCCGGGTGATCCGAAGTACACCTGCGATTGGAATACGCCGGTCGAGAAGTCGTATGGTGATTCGTTTGTGCTGGAAGACCGAGCGGAACAATGGAGACGCATGGCGCCGATGCCCCATGCCCGGGCGCACACGGAACATTCGATTGTGAAGATTGGGCGGTACGCTGTCATTGTTGGCGGCATTGCGGAGCGCTACAAGTACGAGGATCTGATCCAGGTGTATGACACCGAAACGGACCGCTGGCGGAAAGCGGGTCGGCTGCCTTACGCGATGAAGACCAGCGCGGTCTATCACGAAGGATGGTTATTTGTGGTGACGGGGCAGCGAAGCAGAAGCCAGCAAGACCCGAGGCCGGGCGAAGTGCTGCGGAGCGTCTGGCGGGCGAAGTTTGATCCGGCGGAGCAATTCGGGGTTGTGAACGGAGGGGATACCTCCTGGACGGGCGCACTGGAGGGCGCAAGCCGTGCCTCTTAGCGCGCCTCCAAAAACTGTGGATCGTCCCGGGAGAAGGAGCGGCGCAGCCCTGTCGGTCGCGGTGCTGACGCAGGGCGGGGCAGAATGGATTGCCGGGCAGGATTTACACCGCCAATCTGATCGGGGCCCTGGGCCTGTTGCCGGAGGAGGAACGAATCGCCGTTTGCCAGATTGCGCCACCGACGGCTGGCCGGGCCGACCTGAACGAATTGGGCCCGGTCGTGAAGGCGCGTTGGTTTGCATTTCGCGCGACGGACTCGTTGACCGATAAATTGCGCGGGGCGAGGAGAGGGCTTCATTACGGAAAATGGCCGCGCAGCCTGGAGGCGGCGATGGCCCGGGCGAAGGCAACGGTCGCGTTCCCGGTCCTCGATTCACTGGGTCGGGAATTCCCGATACCCTGGATCGGATGGATTCCGGATTTTCAACACAAGTGGCTTCCGCATTTTTTCCCCGAGGAGGAGATAGGTCGACGGAACAAATGCTTTCAGGGAATTGTGAACGACGCCTGGCATGTCGTGGTCAGCAGCGAAGATGCGCACCGTGATTTGCAGCGATGGTTTCCGACGGAGCCGTCGCGTGTCAGCGTATTGCCATTCGTGTCGGTCATCAACGGCAAATGGTACGAAGAAGGACCCGCGAACGTGGCGGCGCAGTTCGACTTGCCGGAGAAATTCCTGATTTTCCCCTGCCAATATTGGGTCCACAAGAACCATGAGATGCTCTTTGAGGCCATCCGCATCCTTCGCGACCGGGGTTTTTCCGACATCTGCCTTGTAAGCACCGGTCGCACGAATGACTACCGCAGTCCCGGTCACTTCGCGAGGTTGGAGGAGTTCCTCCGGCGGCACGGCCTCGAAGCGCACGTGCGGATTTTGGGATTACTGCCACGGAACGAGGAGGTCCAGTTGTTGCGACGGGCGGCCGCGGTGATCCAGCCCTCGCGATTTGAGGGGTGGAGCGCGCTGATCGAAGACGCGCGAGCGTTGGGCAAGCCGATGTATGTATCCGACATTCGCGTGCATCGCGAGCAAGAACCGCCGCATGCAGTATTCTTTCCGCTCGACGAGGCAGAGCGACTGGCGGAGTTGGTAGCGAAGGATTGGCGGGAGCTAAAGCCGGGACCCGATCTGATGAACGAGCGCGAAGCTCGCGACCAACAGCATGAGCGTACGCTAACATTCGCCAGGACATTTCTGCAAATCCTGAAACGAACAGTCGCGGGCGGGAAGGCGGGAGTGTGAGCAGGGCTTCCCGCAACCCAGGATGCGGCGTGGAGAAGCCATGGCATTAGTCAAATGCCCGGAGTGCGGGAACGCGGTTTCGACGGAAGCGCCGGCTTGCCCGTCCTGCGGGTTTCCCGTGGCGGCGAAAGTGGCGGCGCAAGCGAAACCGTCACCGGACAGCGTACTGGCGGAGGTGCGGCCGTCATGGTGGCAGTTTTTCTGGCTGCTGTTTTTTTTCTGGCTGATTATTCCATGGATTGTGGCGTGGGCCCGGCGGGCTTCGGTGAAACTGCGCATTTATCCGGGGCGCGTCACGCTGGAGCGGGGTCTTTTCTCGAAATCCTACCGGGAATTCGATGCGCGCGATATTCGCTCGGTCGAGATTGACCAGGGTATCATGGCCCGGATGGTGGGGATCGGCGACCTGACCATTTCCACCGCAGCCACGGTCGACCCGGACGAAGAAATCGAAGGCATTCCCAATCCCAAAGCCATCCGCGACCTGATCCTGGCGCAGCGACCGGTTCAGTGACGTTGGCGCGCCGCTTCCAGCAACGCTTCCATCACGCGCATGTTGCCGCGCGAATCCTGCTCGGCATCGACAGTCGGCGGAAACTGCGGCGCATGACCTTCGCGGACGCAGTGGCAAAGGTGTTTTAGCTCCAACGCGAATGGCGCGAGAAAATGCTGAGGGACAGCCGGTGTTTTTACGCGGATGATTTCCGTTTTACCCTGACGGGTGAGGTGCAACTCGGCAGGCCACACTGGCGGAGACCAGGGATGGGGAATCAGCAACCGGCCTTCGGTCCCGATGATCTCGGCGGCGTAAGAAGGTTCGGATTCCAGGCTGCACACAAAGTGGGCGGTGACGCCTCCGTCAAACTGGAGGCTTCCGCTCAGCGTCAAGTCCACTCCGGTTTGCTCATCGAAATGCGCGTTGGCCTCGACGCGCTGCGGCTCGGCGTCGGCGAAGAAGCGGGAGAGATTTACGCAATAGCAGCCGATGTCCATCAGCGCGCCGCCGCCAGCATCGCGCCAGTAGCGCGGATTTTCGCGTCCGCGTCCCTGGGCGGCCCGATGGGAACGGATGTACAGGACGCGGCCAATTTCACCGGCGACGACCCGTCGTTTGGCTTCCGCCATCTGCGGATGGAACCGGAACATGAAACCTTCCAGCAGCCAGCGCTGGTTCGCATGCGCCGCCGCGAACATTTCTTCGACCTCGGCGCTTGAGCAGGCGAGCGGTTTTTCACAAAGGACGTGTTTGCCCGCCTGGAGGGCGCGCACCGTCCACTCACAGTGCAAGCCGTTGTGCAGGGCGTTGATGACGATATCAATTTGGGGATCATCAATGAGGGACTCGTAACTCGGATGGGCGCGCGGGATATGGCGCTGGCTGGCGGCGGCCTGGGCCCGTGCCGCATCGCGGCTGGCGACGGCCACCAGGACAGCGTCGTCGATCAAGGGAATTGCCTCGGCATATTTGCCGAGCATCCAGCCGGTGCCGAGGATGCCGCAGCGGAGTTTGTCCGTCTCGCGCATGGACGGAAGCGTAACGGCGGGAGGGCGCTTGTAAAGGAGATTGTTTTGACTTCGACCGCGGGGCGTGGTTACGGTGGAGCGGCGATGACACAGGGAGTGAAATGGTTTTATCTCGTGACGCTGGCGGTGTGGGTCGGCAGCATTGTCTTCTTCAGTTTCGTGGTAGCGCCGACGGTCTTTAAGACGCTGAAACCAGAAGACGCGGCGGCGCTGATCCGTCGGATTTTCTCGAAGTACTACCTGATCGGCATCATCTGCGCGGCGGTGAGCATCGTCTGCCTCGGGTTGTTGTTGGCCGATCGGGCGTACAGCCGATGGCCGGCGATCCTGAGTTTGCTGTTGGTGGCGGGCATGGGCGCGACGGATTTCTGGCTGCGCCAGGCGGTCATGCCGCACATGAATGAACTGCGCGATCGACGGGCGATGTTCGAATCTTCCGGAAAACCACCGGACGAAGTGCTGGACCGGGAATGGAAAGCGCTCCACCGGCTCAGCGTGCAAATGAATGGCGTGGTGTTGCTGTGCGGATTGGTTTTGGTGTTCCTGGTGGTCTACGCTCGGGTGGTCTAATTCCATGCGCCTTTCACGGCGTCAATTCCTGAAGTTGGGCATGCGTGCGGGAGCGGCGTTGGCCTTCGCGCCAATCGGCTGTTCCTGGACACGCTCGAAGTCTTCCCCCTCGGCAGGTGTCTGGGTCAATGATGTTCATTCCCAACTAAATCCCACGCGCGTGCAACGCATCGTCCGTCCCACATCTGTCAGCGAGATCGTTGACACCGTGCGGTTCGCGGCGAAAGAGGGGAACGGGATCAGCGTTGCGGGTGGTCGTCATGCGGCGGGCGGCCAGCAGTTTGTGACGGATGGGGTGCTGGTCGACATGCGCGGTATGAACCGGGTTATCTCCCTGGACGCTGACGCCGGGATTGTGGAAGCGGAAGCGGGCATCCTTTGGCCGGACTTGATGGACGACCTAGCCCGGCGGCAATCGGGAGCGGCGCAGCTTTGGGGCATCGTCCAGAAGCAGGGCGTCGATCGGATGTCGTTGGGAGGTTCGCTGGGCGCGAACATACACGGGAACGGGTTGACGCTTCCGCCGTTTGTCGGGCAGGTCGAATCGTTCACGCTCGTGGACGCGGCGGCCCGGGTGCGGACCTGCTCGCGCACGGAGAATGCGGAATTATTTTCCCTCGGGGCCGGCGGCTACGGGCTGCTCGGGATCGTCGCTTCGATGCGGTTGCGACTGATGCGCCGTCGCAAGCTTCGCGTTGCGACGCAGATGCTCGACGCCACGGATGTGGTTGCCACGCTGGCGCAGCGCAAGGCGGAAGGGTGCCTCTACGGCGACTGGCATTATTCGCCCGATCCTTCCTCGAACGATTTCCTGCGTCGCGGCGTCCTGGCGACGTATCAACCGCTGGGCGAAAACGAAGACGTGCCCGTGAACGAAGGGCCGTTGCCCACGAGTGATGACTGGCTGCGGTTGGTCACACTGGCGCACGTCAATCGCGGCGCGGCTTTCGCGCGGTACGCCGAGAGCGCGCTGGGCCAGAACGGAGATGTTGTCTGGTCGGACACCTTCCAACTCGACCGCGTCTATGTGGACAACTACCACGCGGTGGTCGATCGGGAGTTGAAGGCGCGCGTGCCCGCGAGCGAATCGCTGGTCGAGTTTTTTGTCCCGCGCCCGGCGCTGGCGGCGTTTCTCGAAGAAGTGCGCGCGGACTTTTTGCGGCACGACGTGGCCATGCTCTACGGCACGGTGCGACTGGCGGAACGCGACACGGAAAGTGTCCTCGCCTGGGCGCGCCAGCCGTGCGCGGGCGTGGTGTTCAACTTTCACGTGGTGCACGATGACGCGGGGAAGCGGGCGCTGGCGGACACGTACCGCCGCGTGGTGGACATCGCCGCGCGGCACGACGGGACGTTTTACCTGACCTACCACCGGTTTGCCACGCGCGCGCAGACGGAGTTGTGCCATCCGCGCCTGCCGGAATTTCTGCGCGCGAAGCGGCGTTATGATCCCGCGGAAATATTTCAAAGCGATTGGTATCGACATCATCGCCGAATGTTTGCGAACGTGATTTGACTCGGCGAGAACGAGCGGTTTCCGCGGACGGCTGAATCCCATTATTCCGTAACGACGCAACAATGAAACACAGCTTCGGTAAAGCGATTTTTGCGGCGCTGGCGCTCGGGAATGCGCTGGCCGGCTGCCAGCGTGCTTCCACGGAGCGCGAGGCGAAATATTTGCCGCCGCCGGAAGCGAAAGGCGCGGTGGTCGCCACCGTCGCGGTCACGCCGCCGCCGGACACTGTGGGACGGTCGATATTTGCGGGCCTCAAGCGCGATGGGCGAATCGTGGCGCGCGGAGAATCGGTGGTTCCACCGGCTGGAAATGTGGCGCTGAGCATCCGGGCGATGGAGCCGGCGCAGACGGTGCCGGACGGCGAGTACGAACTCTGGGTCACGATCAACCGCGACGCGTTGGAGTCGTGTTACCCGAGCTATGGCGATCTGTTTGTGCACGAGAAGTGGAGCCTGGAGAAGGGGATGCGGATGAAGATGTTGACGGATGCGTCGCTGTGGAAGGAACGCGCGCTGTCGAAGCCCGCCAATCTGGTGACCGTTCATTATCATCGATACGACGAAGACTACGACAATGTTGGCGTCTGGACGTGGGACACGCATTTCAAGCGGACGCCCGAGCAGAATGAGATTTTCGAAGTGGGTCGCGACGATTACGGGCCGATCCTGCAATTTGACCGCGCCGACTACGGCGAGAAGGGCGACTCGGACAAGATCGGTTTGGTCGCGCGGCTGGGTGGCGATTGGAACCGCAAGGACGGCGAGGACAAGGCGTGGAAGCCCGACATGGGAAACGAGGTCTACCTGGTCGGCGGCGTGAACGGCATCTGGACGAAGCGGCCGGACACGAGTCCGCGGGTAGTCGGCGCCTATCTTGACGCGCCAAATCGGATTGTCCTGGAGATGTCGCGACTGGTGGGCCTCAGTGACGTGGCGCCGGACAGAATTACGATCACTGACGACCAAAAGGGCGAGCAGTCTCCTGCAACGACACGGCTTGTTTTGCATAACGGCAAGCCAATGGGGACCGGGGTCGAGTTGGTCATGGGCACGCCGCTGGACATTGGGCAACGCACGTACGAGGTGACAGTGCAGGGTTTTGGTGGCAGCGTGCGCCTGCAGCCGCGGGCCATTCTGGCTGACCCGAATTTGTTTTATGACGGCGCGGCGGTGCTCGGCGCGACGTATACGCCCGAGGGTACGACGTTTCGCGTTTTTGCCCCGACCGCTCGCGCGGTGCAGGTAGTGATTTACGATCAGGCCGCGGGCGACCAGGGTCGCACGACCAACACGATGCAGGCAGTAGGCAAGGGAGTTTGGGAGGGGAAAGTAGCGGGGGATCTTGAAGGGAAGTTTTATCTCTACAAACCGGAGGGTGAAGGTTTTCCGCCGGATCGGGAAGCGCTCGACATTTATTGCGTCAACGCCGTCAACAGCAGCCAGCGCGCGCGGATCACGGATTTGTCGAAGACGAATCCGCCGGACTGGGAGACGGGGAAGACGGGGCCGGCGCTCGATTCGCCGGTGGACATGGTGGTGTATGAGATGCACGTGCGCGATTTCACGATCGCCGCGGACTCAGGCGCAGAGCACAAGGGCAAATATCTGGGATTTACCGAGTCGGGCACGCATTTGCCGGGGGATGCGGCGATGAAGACGGGGCTGGATCATCTGGCCGAGCTGGGAGTGACGCACGTGCAGTTGATGCCGGTGCAGGATTTCGAGAACGACGAAACCAGTACGAACTATAATTGGGGCTACGTCACGACCGACTACAATTCGCCCGAAGGTTGGTACGCGACGGACATCGATAATGAGAGCCGCATCCGCGAGTTGAAATTGCTCATCGCGGCGTTACATGAGCGGGGCATCGGTGTGATCATGGACGTGGTCTACAACCACACGGCGAACGCCGCGCCGTTCAATGCGCTCGTGCCGCACTATTATTACCGCTTTCTGGCCGATGGCAGCCCGTCGAACGGCTCCGGCTGCGGCAACGATTTTTGCACCGAAGCGCCGATGGGGCGGAAATACATCGTCGATTCGCTGAAGTACTGGGTGCGAGAGTACGGCGTCGACGGGTTCCGCTTCGATCTCATGGCGTTGCTCGATCTCGACACGATGAAGGAAGTTGAGCGGGAACTGCGGGAAATTAACCCGCGCATCGTTCTCTACGGCGAGCCTTGGGGAGGGGGCGGCAAGCAGGCGCCGGTGAACCCGACGAACAAGCGGACCATTCGCGGCACGCGCATCGGCGCGTTCAATGACAATATTCGCAACGCGCTGGTCGGTTCGCCGTTTGAGAAGACGAAGGGCGGTTTCATCCAGGACGGTTCTGAGATTGAGAACGTGAAGCACGGGATTGAGGGAAGCTGGCGGGACTGGGCGCCGACACCCGCGCAGGCCATCAATTATATGAGCTGCCACGACAATTATGTCGTCTGGGACAAACTCAAACTCTCCAAGCCCGGCGCGACGGAGCCGGAATTGAAGGAGATGATGAAGCTGGGGTACCTCTTGTTGTTCACGTCGCAAGGCGTGCCGTTCCTGCATGGCGGCGAGGAATTTGCGCGCACGAAATTTGGCAACGATAACAGTTACAACGCGCCCGACAGCATCAACGAGGTCGATTGGTCGCTGAAGAAGAAGAATTATGATCTCTTCAGCTACACGCGCGACCTCATCGCCCTGCGGAAGGCGCATCCCGTTTTTCGGCTGCGCTCCAAGGAACAAATCGCCGCGTGGCTGAAGTTTCATGATACGAACAACCCCGGCGCGGTGATGTTCACGATCGATCCGGATGGTTTGGAAGGTGAGCCGTGGAAACACGTCTGCGTCATTGCCAATAGCGCCGACTTTATGAGCTTTGATTTCGCGTTGCCCGCCGGTTCCTGGCACGTGGCGCTCGACGCCGATGGCGCGGTCAAGGACGAGCGCATTGTCGAAGGCACGGTGCGTGTACGGTACAAGTCGGGGATGATTCTGTATCAACAATAATGCGTGGTCGTATATCGTTTCGCCAAAAGAAACATTGTAACGGCATTGCTCTGGTTTAGAATCCTTTCCAGATTGAACCTCATCCGCTCCATCCGCCGGTTTCTTTTTGTCGCGCTCGCCGCTGTTGTTCTATCACGGAAAAACGCCGTGGCGTCAGACAGCTCCGATGCGGACCAGGATGTGATGGAGGGCATGAAGCTGTCGGTGGAAGACGCGCAGCAACTCGAGGAGACACTCAAGCACAAGCCCGAAGACCTTTCCATTCGCGCGAAGCTTCTCGGCTATTATTCCAGCCGACCTCAAAGCTCCGAGTGGAACGACGGCATTCGCGAGCGAGAGGTACTTTGGCTAATTGAACACCATCCCGAAGCGCGGCTTGCCGGCCTGCCGTACGCGCAATTCGATGCCGTCCTTCATCCATTCTCCTACAAAGAAGGCGCAGCGCTTTGGAAGCAGCAAGATCGCCAGCCACACCAACGAGCCGCCCGTCTTGCGCAATGCCGCCAATTACTTCCTGCTTTTTGACCGGCCCGTTGCCGAGGACCTATTAAAAAGAGGAGCCACGCTTGAACCCCAGAACGCGGAATGGCCCAGCGCACTCGGGAGACTCTATTATCTCGGGGCCATGGACAAGAGCCCGCCGGAGGTAAAACTAGCTGCCTCCGCCGCATTCGGTCAATATGAGCGGGCATATGCTCTGGCTCCCGAGGCTTACAAATCATACATGCTCCAAGACTTGGCTAGAACTGCCTTCGATGCCGGCGAAACCAACAAGGCCAGGATGTATGCCGAACAGATGCTTCAGGCAGCCCAGATGCAGAAAAAGAATTGGAACCTCGGTAACGACATTTTCTTTGGCAACCTCATTCTCGGTCGGTTGGCCCTGAAAGCGGGCGACATCGAGCAGGCCAAGCACTATCTGCTTGAGGCCGGGAAACCCCCGGCTCGCCCCAGCTTGATTCCTTCGGTCCGAACATGACCCTGGCCAAGGAATTACTCGAGAAAAACCAAACGGAAGCGGTCCTGGAATATTTCGACCTCTGCGCGAAATTCTGGCGATACCAACCCCGGCTCAGTCAGTGGACCGCCACCGTCAAGCAAGGCGGTATCCCGGATTTCGGGGTGAATTTGGCTTATTGACCAAGGCGGCGAAGAACCGAAATTGGCTACTTGTCGCGGGGAACCGCAGCGGACGGTGTGTATTCAAACTCGACGGAATAGCCGTTGGTGGCAACGATTTCCCGGATTCGTTTTTCGATCTCGATTTTCGATTCTGCCAGCAGGGGGGAGGCCAGTACTTTTTGGCGGGCATTTTTTTGGAGTTCGGTGAAGGCGGCCTCGCGTTCTGAAGCGTCGAGCTTGTTCCAATAACCGTCCTCGTCTCGCAAGATGTGGTAATTGTCCATCTGCAGCGAGAGAAGTTTTGGTTGCGGGAGTTTGACGAAGATTTTCGGCGGCGTTCGCTGAATTTTCACGACAAAAGGCTGGGTCAGATCAAAGCCCGCCTTGGCGGTAAAGACGCCGTACATTTCCATGGTCTTGGTGCTGTAGGCCCAGGTTGATTGATAGAGGCGCTGTGCAAACACGCGTTTCGATTCCATTGCCAATTCGGTAATGGGAGAGGATTGCTCAAGAACGACAAGATTATCAATGGTGACTTGAGGTTGGAAATTGAAGGCGCTCCGGAAGCTGTCCGCAACGGCATGCCCAAGTTGGCGGGGAATCCTGTAAAAGACGACATAAACGGCAACCGTCGTCGCCGCCACGACCAGGCTGAATGCGAGGGCTGCGATCAGCAGCCGTTTTGAGGATTTATCGAATTTGTCGGTCATGCATTTTGTGCTCTCGAATGGCAGTCTACCGCCGATGAAAGGAAGTTGGCAATGTTGCCTTCGGGGGGCGGAAGCGGAATCTGGCGTGGACAGTCCGCCAACGATATATCGTAAAACGATAATTTTACTGGACGGCGTGTTTTTGAACGTGTATGATTCGTCGGCTACCGGAAATCATGACCAATCCACCTTCGCCAAAACTCCGACCTGCAAGGGTGCAAGACGAACTTGCTACAGCGCGATTGCGCCACAGGGAGCGGATTGGGGGCCTATATATGTTTCTGCGAAACGAACCCAAAATGACCCCCTTTTGAAGCCTCCCAGGAACAAAAAACGGGTTTCTGTGTTGGTTTTGGAGGACAAGCGGGCACTAGCAGGGTTACCACCGTCGACAAGAGATGCTAGGTCGCGATTTGGCTGTCATGTTAATGATGATGTATAATGTGCACCTTATGATGGCTCGCTGGATTTGTTTGTTAATGACCTGCGTGGCGGTGACAGCGGGGGCCGCGCCGATTCCCTCGGTGAAGAGAAGCTCGAACCGTCGGTACCTGATCGATCCCAACAACCTGCCGTTTCTGATTGCGGGAGACTCACCGCAGTCGCTGATGGTCAATATCTCGACGACCGATGCGGACATGTACTTTGCGAATCGCCAGTCCCATGGGTTCAACGCGGTCTGGATCAACCTGCTCTGCACGACCTACACCGCCGGCAACGCGGATGGCAGCACGTATGATGCGATCCTGCCCTTTACGGGTTATCTTCCCGGCGGGGCCAATGACCTGGCGCACTACGATCTGACCACGCCCAACGAAGCCTACTTTGAGCGTGTCGATCAAATGCTCAACCTGGCGAACAAGTACGGGCTCGTGGTATTTCTCGACCCGATCGAGACCGGCGGCTGGACGACAACCATGCTCAACAACGGCGCCAAGAATTGCCGGGCGTACGGCGAGTATCTGGGCGAGCGCTACGAGAGTTTTACCAATATTGTCTGGATGAGCGGCAACGATGATTTCATGTGGCCGAATGCCATCCAGGACATAGCCGTGTCTTCAGTCGCGTTGGGGATCAAGCAAAAGGATGGAAGCCACATCCACACGCTTGAATTGAGCTCGCCTGGTGGTTCGCTGGACGATCCGCGGTGGGCCAGCATTGTCAAGTTGAGCGGCTCCTACACGTATAATCCCACGTACGCCCAGGTCCTCAAGGACTATCAGCGCAAGAAATTCGAGCCGGTCTTTTTGGTGGAAGCCAACTACGAGTTCGAAAGTCTCTCCGGCCCCGTCACGACCGCCGCAGTTCTGCGTCAGCAGGAGTACTGGGCGAACCTCAGCGGGGCCACGGGACAACTCTATGGGAACCACGCGACGTGGACGTTCGAATCTGGCTGGCAGAGTTTGCTCGACACGCCCGGGGCGATTGAAATGGCGTACGTGGGTCAATTGTTCGGGCCGCGGGCCTGGTACAAGTTGATTCCTGACACGGACCACGTCGTCGTCACGGCCGGTTACGGCACGTTTTCCAGTAGCGACATCGTTGCCGCCAACGATTATCTGACCGCGGCGCGAACCCCCGATGGGACACTGGTGATCGCCTACATGCCAACCGTTCGGCAGATTACCATCGACATGACGAAGCTCAGCGCGCCCGCGACGGCGCGTTGGTACGACCCGAGCAATGGGACCTACACCCCGATTGACGGCTCGCCCTTGTCGAATACCGGCACGGTGGACCTCACCCCGCCGGGGAACAACAGCGACGGCGACGGAGGTTGGGTGCTGGTGCTCGAAACGCTGCCGCCATGAAGGCGGCGCAGTAAGGGCTCGAAGATGCCCGGGACGCGACAACATTGAGTAGCGCACCTTGCTTTACGCCCGCAAAGACTTCTGCCATACTTCGCGGCATGATTTTTCGAATCCGGCGGTCATGGGCGCTCCTTGCGGTCGTTTCTTACCTCGCTGCGTTCTCCGGCGGCGGGGCATTCGCGGCTGATGCGGTTGATCCGCAGCGGCAGGCGATTGATGAAGCGGTGGCGCGGGTGAAGCCGTCACTGGTGCGGATCCAGGTGGTGGCGACGCAGTATTACCAGGGGCGCGAGGTGAAGTTCGAGGAGAGCGGCAGCGGCGTGATCATCTCGAAGGAAGGGCTCGTGATTACGAACCACCACGTCGCCGGGCATGCGACGCGGATCGTGGTCATCCTGCCGAGCAACGAGGAAGTGCCGGCGGAGTTGGTGGGGACCGACGCGCTGGCGGACATTTCGGTGGTGAAACTGAAACCGGACAGCCCGCGGGAGTTCACGCCGGTCGAGTTTGGGAATTCGGATTTGATGCGGGTGGGCGACTCGGTGTTGGCGATGGGCAGTCCGCTGGCGATGTCGCAATCGGTGACGTTGGGCATCGTGAGCAACATGAAGATGGTCATGCCACAGGCGTTCGCCTCGGCGCGGTTTACGCTGGATGGAGAAGACGTCGGCTCGCTGGTGCGCTGGATCGGGCACGACGCGGACATTTATCCCGGCAACTCGGGCGGACCACTGGTGAACTTGAAGGGGCAGGTGATCGGGATCAACGAAATCAGCTTCGGATTGAGCGGGGCGATACCCGGCAACCTTGCGCAGGCGGTCGCGCGCCAGTTGACTGAGAAAGGGCGTGTAAGCCGCAGTTGGTTGGGCGTCGAGATCCAGCCGCTCTTGAAAGAGGACAAGGAAGATCGCGGCGTGCTGATTGGGGGCGTCGTGGAGGATTCGCCCGCGGCCCGGGCGGGGTTCGAATCGGGGGACGTACTGGTGCGGTTGGCGGGGAAGGATGTGCTGGTGCGGTACGCGGAGGAAATTCCGCTCCTGAACCAGAAGGTGGCGGATTTGCCGGTGGGCCAGGAGTTTGAGGCGATCGTGTTGCGCGACGGCAAGGAGAAGACGCTGAAGGTGCGCACGACCGAGCGCGAGGCGAGCCAGCCGAAGACGTTTGAATTGAAACAATGGGGAATCACCGTGCGCGATATTTCGGCGCTGGCGGAGCGCGAGATGAAATTGAAGAGCCGTGACGGCGTGATCGTGACTTCAGTACGGCCCGGTGGGGCATGCAGTGATGCCAAGCCGCAAGTCGAGGGAACTGACGTGCTGGTGGAGATCAACGGCACGCCCGTGCGCAACGTGGCCGAGATGCAGGCGATCACCGAGAAAATTACGACAGGCAAGACCAAGCCCGTGCCGACGCGCCTCGGGTTTTTGCGCGGGACGGAGCAGTTGCTCACGGTGGTGAAAGTGGGCCTGCAAGAGCTGGAGGACCCGGGGCTGGAAGCGCAGAAAGCGTGGCTACCGGTCGCGGCGCAGGCGATCACACGGGATTTGGCGGAGCAACTGGGCAGTCCGGGGCTGAATGGCGTGCGCGTCACGCAGGTGTACACGAATAGCACCGCCGAGAAAGCGGGACTGAAAGTCGGGGACCTGATCCTGGCGCTCGATGGCGACACTATTTCCGCCTCGCAGCCCGGCGACGAGGAAATCCTGAATACGATGGTACGTCAATACAAGATCGGCACGACGGCCACGCTGACCGTGATGCGGGGCGCGGACAAATTGAGTCTGCCCGTGGAGTTGGTGCGCTCGCCGAAACTCGAACGCGAGATGAAGAAATATCGCGACGAGGATTTTGAGTTCACCGTGCGGGACATGACGTTTTTCGACAAGGTGCACGAGGATTGGGCGGAAGAGCGGCCGGGCGCGCTGGTCACGGAAGTCAAGGACGGGGGCTGGGCGGCGATTGGCCGACTGAATACCGGGGACATTATCACGGCGATCGATGGCGAGCCGGTGACGGACGTGATTTCGTTGAAGGAGAAAATGAAACACGTGGCGGCGGAAAAGCGGAAGACCATCGTGGTGCGGGTGGCGCGCGGGATTCACACGGTCTTTTTGGAATTGGAACCAAAGTGGGACGCACACAAGGAAATCGCGAAAGGAGATCACTAGGATGAAAAGACAGATCACGTTGATTTTGTCCCTGACACTCGCGGGGTTTGGCGGATGGACGGTGTTTCCCGCGCAGGCCGAAGACGCCGCGAAATCCGGTCGCGAGATCCTGGCGAAATGCCAGCAAGCCGTGGTCACGGTGAAATTGGCGATCAAGCAGAGCATGTCGATGGGCGGCCACGATTCAAAATCAGAATCGAAGACCGAGACCACGGGAACAGTCATCGATCCCTCGGGCCTGACGGTCGTCTCCCTGGCGACCACCGATCCCGGCAGCGCCGTGAAGGATTCCTACACGCGGGCGATGGCCGCCCGCGGCGCAGATATGTCGCAGTTCAAACTCGAAAGTGAATTGAGTGATGTGAAGATTGTGCTGGCGGATGGAACGGAGATACCAGCGGAAGTCGTCTTGCGGGACAAGGACCTCGATCTGGCGTACCTGCGCCCGTCCGATAAACCGGCGAAGCCGCTTCCGTTTGTCGATCTCGCGCAGGATGCGAAGGTCCAGATCCTGGACGAAGTGATCGTGGTGAACCGGCTGAGCCAGGTGGCCAATCGCGTGCCCGCGGTTTCGATCGGGCGCATCGAGGCCATCGTCGACAAGCCCCGGACATTTTATGTGCTCGGCCAATCCATGTGGGGTTATGCGCTCGGTTCGCCGGTGTTTTCACTCAATGGCAAACTCGTCGGCATTCTCTTCTTGCGCAGCGCCAAAACGCAAACCGAGCAATCCAGCGGTTTCATGTTCAGCAACCTCAGCGTGTTCGGCATGATGCCGATTATCCTGCCAGCGTCCGACATCGTCGATGGCGCCAAGCAAGCGTTGGAAGCCAAGAGCCCGGCACCCGAGGAAAAACCGGCGGCGGAAGAAAAAACGGAGCCGCCCGCCCCCAAGTCGAAGTAGTCAGGGTTTGGCTTCGGACAAGTCAATTTTCGCGGGGTCGGATTGGCCGAGACCGAGGCGATTGGCGGTGGCGATGTGCGTGGCCAGCGGGCGGATCAGTGGCACCCTGGCTTCGCGGCCTTTGGCTTCGAGGATGTCGACGCAGAGCGAATCGATCGCGACCGGGTCGGCGCTGAAGTAGAGCGCGCCGTAATTCCAGGAGTATCGCGGCTTGAATCCGAGGCCGCCCGCGTAGCCGGCGATCAATCCATCCATGACGTTCAGGACAATTTTCCCGCGCACTGCGGGCATGTTGCAAATCTCCGCGATCATCGGATCGCCGTGCTGGCCGACGGTTTCGAAGCGGCGGATATTGTCGACCATACCCAGGGAGAGATTATAGAGACAGCCTGCCATGCCGCATACGTCATGGTCCTGGAGCACGGGAACATTGATGAGCTTGGTAATCGTCTCGGTCACGAGCTTTGGCAGATGCGAGCGCTTACTGAGGTCCTGGTCGAAATCCCGGCCGAAAAGCAGGTCGCCCCAGATAAGTTTGCCGGCGAGATTGTCCTGGAAATAGGCCGTCGCGTCCCAGCCGGTCCCATCGATGATGGACACTTCCTGCATTTGATTGGTCCGGCCCGTCTTCAGATAGCCCGCGGCGCGCATCTGGATCGGATCGCGGTCGAACACATAAATGTTGGTGGCGCTCACACCGGCGGCCCGCAGTCCCGAGGCAATCGCTTCCACCACGGCGCGTCGGGTGGATTGAAGCGGCGCCCGCCTGGGTGTTGATCTTGATGCCGACCACGTCGTTGCTGTTCGCAAAGTGCCGCCAGGGAGCGGCCTCGTCCTTTTCTCCCGTGAGCGTTTGGATGCCCGCCACGACCATCGCGCGGACCTTGGTCGCGTCGGCGGTGAAGCTGTTCATGGCGCTCGGATCACGGACAAGTACGACGCGGCTCTTGGCGACGACAGGAGATGCGGAGTTGGTTCCTTCCGCCTGGACGCGACGCCGAGAAGACAACTCAAGAATGATGCCGTGAGATTGCGGATGAGAGATCGGTGGCGCATGGGCAGAAGCTGCCGCGCCGCTAGAACTTCATCGCAAGCAGAAACTCGGCGTTGGAACGGGTTTTCTTGAGTTTTTCCGTGACCAGTTCCATCGCCTCAATCGGCGGCACGCCTGCGAGCGCTTTCCGCAGGATGTAAATGCGATCCAATTCGTCCGGGTGGTAGAGCAGCTCTTCCTTGCGCGTGCCGCTGCGCTCGACGTTGATCGCGGGGAAGATGCGCTTCTCGACGAGATGCCGGTCGAGACACAGTTCCATGTTGCCCGTGCCCTTGAACTCTTCAAAGATAACTTCATCCATGCGCGAGCCGGTTTCCACCAGCGCAGTGGCGATAATCGTCAGCGAGCCGCCTTCCTCGACGTTGCGCGCCGCTCCAAAGAAACGTTTCGGTTTGTGCAGCGCGTTCGCGTCCACGCCGCCCGAGAGGATCTTCCCGGAGTGCGGCTGGAGCGTGTTATAGGCGCGCGCCAAACGCGTGATCGAATCCAGCAGGATGACGACATCCTTCTTGTGCTCCACAAGGCGTTTGGCCTTTTCCAGCACCATCTCGGCGACCTGCGCGTGGCGTTCCGGCGCTTCGTCGAACGTTGAACTGATGATCTCGGCGTTGACGGTGCGTTTGAAGTCGGTGACTTCCTCGGGGCGCTCGTCGATCAGCAACACGATGAGGATCGCCTCGGGATTATTGGTGATGATGGAATTGGCGATTTTCTGCAACAAGATGGTCTTGCCCGTGCGTGGGGGCGCGACGATAAGGCCGCGCTGGCCCTTGCCGATGGGAGTGAAAAGATCCATGACGCGGGAGTTGATCTCTTCCGACTTCGTTTCCAGGATGAAACGGCTGGTGGGGAAGAAAGGAGTGAGATTGTCGAACATGATCTTGTCCTTGGCCTTGTCGGGATTGTCCCGATTGACCGCCTCCACCTTCAGCAGCGCGAAGAAACGCTCCTTGTCCTTGGGCGGACGCACCTGGCCCGCCACGAGGTCGCCCGTCTGCAGCTCGAAACGCCGAATCTGGGAAGGCGAAACGTAGATGTCCTCGGGGCAGGGGAGATAATTGTACGCTGGCGAACGGAGGAAGCCAAAGCCATCAGGCAGAATCTCCAGGACACCCTCGCCGAACATCGCTCCGTTGCGCTCGGCGTTCTTCTTGAGGATCTCGAAAATGATCTCGTACTTCTTGAGGACCGCAACCGTCTCCACACCGCCGTCGCGCGCCATCTTTTGCAGGCGCGGCATGCTCATGGCTTGAAGATCGGCGAGATTCAGCGTCTCGCCGGGCGGCAACTCATTGCGAGCGGCGGGCGCCTCGTCCTTTTCGGCCGTGGCCAGGGCGACGCCCCCGCTCTTCTGGGCTTCATCGAGTTTGGTTTGCGCCTCGACCGCGGTATCAGTCGCTACCGTCTTTGGTTCGTCACTCTTGCTTCCCCCGATTTTTTCGGGGCTAGTTTTTGCTCGGGGCATGGTAAGTCTCCTTGATGTTCGCCCAAATCATCTCGGCTTGCTGGTGTAACACCACCAACAGGCCATCGTTCCAAATTACAAAATCAGCCCGCTCCATTTTCATTGGCAAGGGCCACTGCGCGCGGATGCGCGCGCGCGCCTGTGTCTTGCTTAAACCTTTTCGCGTCAAGCGCGCGAGCTGTGTCGGCTCGCTGCACCCGACGACGACGATGCAATCAAATTGTGTTTCTGCCGCGACTTCGTACAGCAACGGAATCGCAACAACCGCAAGCCTGGCTGCGCCTTCGCGTTCCAGCTTCTCGATGTACTCCGTCCACATTTTTTCCACTGCTGGATGAACGATGCGGTTCAGCGCCTTACGCTTCTTCTCGTCGGCAAACACGATTTTGCCGAGCTTTGGACGGTTGATCGTCTCATCTTTGTTCAAAATCTTTGGTCCAAACATGCGAACGACCTCGTCCCAGGTTGGCGTTTTGGGCGCTAGGGCCTGGTGTGCCAACACGTCGGCGTCGATGCCCACCGCCCCTGCCTGTCGCCAACGGCCAAGGGTCATGGATTTCCCTGTCGCAATACCTCCCGTAAGCCCGACTTTGATCAGCCGTTTCATTATCAGGTTTCCGTAACCGAATTCATGGAGATGGTGAACCGATTGAGTGCCAGTGATTCGGGGTAGTTAACTACAAGGAGCCTGGGCAACTTTTGCCGACGCGCTGAAAGTAACCCCATCGGCTGGCCCCGTCAAGTGCGCAGATTCACTTTTTCATGGTCAGCCGCGGCGGGTCTGGTAACCCTGGGTCGAAATCGCGCTTTTTCTTTCCCATCGCCGCGAGTTGCGATAGAGTATCGGGTACATGCATCCCATGCGGCAGGATTTGGAGGAAGTTCTCCTCACCGAAGAGCAGATTCAGCACCGACTCGATGATCTGGCAGCGGAGATCCAGCGGGATTACGCGGAGAAGGACCTGACGTTGGTGGCGATCCTTACCGGCAGCGTGATGTTTATTGCCGACCTGCTGCGGCGGCTACCGATGCAACTGCGGCTGGATTACATCGGGGTGTCCACCTACCACGGGGAGACCCGTTCGACGGGCGAACTGATCCTTACCAAGGCCCTGAAGCTCGACGTACGTGACCGTGACGTGCTCGTCGTGGACGACATTCTTGATACGGGGCTCACCCTCGTGAACATCCGCGCCATGCTCCAAAAACTGGAGCCACGAAGCGTGAAATTCTGCACCTTTCTCGAAAAGGACATTCCGCACCGCGAGAATTTCCGCGCCGATTACGTCGGCTTTCACATTCCCAACAAGTTTGTTGTCGGCTACGGGCTCGATTATCGCGAGCGTTACCGGAATTTGCCGTACGTTGGCACATTGCGTCCCGAGGCGATTGCGTCCAGGCTGTGAAGATCACCGTTCAGTTTTTCAGCTTCCTCCGTCAACAAACCGGCGAAAATGAATTCACGTTGAATCTGCCGGACGGTTCCACCGTGGCAGATGCCCTGGCGCAACTACGTAGACCGGTTCCCGCAACTCAAGGAGGCGGAAAAGACGGCGCTCATCGCCGTCGGCTTGGAGTTTGCCACACGATCCAGCCGGCTCCGTGAGGGCGACGTGTTGTCTTTGATGCCACCGTTGCAGGGCGGGACCGGGCCGTCTACGGATGAACTGCTTCTCACCGAAGAATCGATCGGCGAAGCTGAGGCGCGATTGGACAAATTCAACGGCACAGTAGGGGGAGTGGTGACGTTTTGGGGAATCGTGCGCAATGAGGAGGACGGGAAACCAATTCGGGCATTGGAGTACACGGCCTACCGCGAGATGGCCGAGCACCAGTTTCGCAAGCTGCTCGCCGAGACGCATCAGAAGTGGAAGTTGAAACGAATCCGCGTAATTCATCGCCTTGGCGTCATCGCCGTTGGCGAGGCGTCGCTATTGGTGCGGGTGGAGGCGGGACACCGCGCCGAGGCCTTTGCCGCAGCGCAGTTCATCATCGACGAGCTGAAACAGAAGGTGCCGATCTGGAAGAAGGCCGTACTGTAGCCGTCAGCAGCCGGGTGTCTCTCAGCCCCAGTCCTCGAAAATAACGCGTTCCCTGGGCAGGCCCATGTCGTGGAGCATCTTCGTTGTACCGGCAATAAAATCGTGCGAGCCGCACGAGTAGTAAATTGTCCGATCGGTGTCGGGCGAGAATTTTCTAATCATCTCCGGGTTCACGCGACCGCGCAGCCCGGTCCACGATGTATCCCCGGGGGACACGCGCGTGCAAGTGACGAAGAACTGAAAATTCGGGTTGGCGCGGCAAAGCGCCTCGAACTCATCCTTGAAAATGATGTCGGCAGGGATGCGCACGCTGTAGAGATTCACAACGCGGGTTGGCAGCTTTCTTTGGATCAGGTAGCGCATCATGCTCCGATAGGGCGTGACTCCGCTACCGCCCGAAATCAGCATTAAAGGAAATTCAGGATTTGCCGGCAGCACGAATTTCCCCCGGGGCGGAATCACTTGCAGCAACGTTCCTTCCTTTGCAATTTCATAGATATGTGCCCCGAAATTACCCATGTGCTTGATGGTGATCTCGAGGAAGCGGCCATCGAGCGGGGAATTCGAGAGAGAGTAGGCGCGTCGTGTTTTCGGGTCGTCCAGCAGGCTGACGGTGATGAACTGCCCCGGTTTCCAGTTGGAATCGAAATCTGGTGGTGGTTCCAGCCGAAAGGTCCGTGTGTCCGGTGTCTCCTGGACGACCTTCGTGACCCGCATGTCGATCAACTGGATCGCCATACCCGTCACTGTACGACATTCTTGGGTGTACCGGCAACAAACGCCGCGATATTTTCCGCCGTTGTGTCGAGAATTCGTTCCAGCGCTTCCTGGCTGTTGAACGCATTGTGCGGTGTGAAGACCACATTTGGCTTCTTGAGGATCAAATGGTTTTGGATCGCAATGCGTAGTTTTTCTGGATTTGCCGCGTCGCCCAGCAGGGCGCTCTCTTCGTAGATCGACTCTTCACCCTCCAGCACATCCAGGCCCGCGCCCGCAAGAATGCCTTGATCGAGCGCCTGAAGCAGCGCCTCCGTGTTGACGAACCCGCCGCGCGCCGTATTGATCAGGATGGCGCCACGCTTAATCTGGCGGATGTTATCGCAGTTGATAAGGTGATGCGTGTGACGGTTGTACGGCGCGTGCAGGGTGATGATGTCGGAGTGGGCCAACAACTCGTTCAACTCGGCGTACTCAAATCCCAGCACCTCGGCCCAAAAACTGTCTCGTTTCACATCGAAAGCCAGTACTTTCATGCCAAACCCGCGGGCGATGCGAATCACATGCAATCCAATGCGTCCCGCGCCGATAACGCCAATGGTTTTTCCCTTGAGATCGAATCCCCGCAGCCCGTCCAGCGAAAAATTCCCCGCCCGCACACGCACGAATGCCTCATGGACCTTCCTCGACAACGCCAGAATCAGCGCAAACGTGTGTTCCGCCACGGTATTCTCGCCATAAAAAGGGACGTTACATACCGTGATTTCCCGCTTGGCGCATTCCGCCATGTCGATGTGATCGAATCCGGTGGATCGCGTAGCGACCATCCGCAACTTCGGCAATTTCGCCAGCCGCTTCGCCGTCAACTTCGAATAGATGAATGGCGAGACAATCTCCGCATCTACGATCAACGCGAGATCTTTGTCCTCCAGCACGTCGCGGAACGCAGCCAGTTCATGCGCGCTATCCACCCGTCCGCGCAAATATTTTTCTTCCCAGTCATGAAGTTCGAGAAATGCAATCTTCATCAAATCGTCCGTGTCAGTCTGTCTCGCCAGTACCTTGGCCTTCGATGCAAATGGGCGATTGCGACGATGAGAATGCCCGTTGGGCGAACTGAATAAACCACGCCATACGGGAAGCGGTTGGTGCGGCATCGCCGCGTACGACGTGACAGCTTCTCCCACGCCTGCGGGTGCTTGAGAATGCGTTGAATCGTGTGCGCGATCTCGTTGGCGAACTCGTCACCCAGCGCTTGTTGTCGAGCTTCGTAATAGTGAACCGCATCTTCCATCTCAGCTCGCGCTGGCGGAAGAAACTGGCAGGTCATGGCCGCTTGCGCGCGCGTAGCTTGCGAAACACCTCGCGCGCGGGGATGGTTTTCATTTCACCGCGTTCGAATGCATCGACGCGGGCTTCTGCCTCGTTAGCCCAGAGGGAATCAATTTCCTTCTGATTTGGGTCGTCGAGGCTTCGCAATAATTGCTCGGCCAGCTTCGCCCGCGAACGAGGTGGCAGTTTCAAAGCCACCTTCGTCACTTTTGCGGTCTGTCTAATCATGGCTCACGCAGCTGTTACCATAACCGAACCGTTAGCCGTATTCAAGAACGGCCACCGATTGGCGTTGTCCTAATTTGGAAAAAGATTGTGGAGTTGATGCCGAGAGATAAAATACGCAATCCATACTAGGATGATGAAGCAAGTAGTGATTCCGATCACCCACCCGTTGCGACTAGCATTCATTTCTTTAAATCCGCCACAATCGACACCCGCACAGCCCTGCGAGGTGAATCCACGGGCGAAATGCCCAAGATCGTCACAACTCGCACCTCGTTGCCAGTATAGTACACTTCACGCAAGTGCTGGATTTCATTGAGAAGGGTATACAATCCCCGTGTGCCGCGCGGAACAAAATGTATTTTGTCACGCGCCTCCCATTCTGCACAGCGTTTCACGAATCTGAGATCTGAAATGGCCATTGGGTCTCCTTTTAGGTTACCTGTCCCAGATCAAGTCCAATACTTTGGCACCATTCACGGTAGGCGAAAGGCGAAATCTCGCTCGGCTTGATTTCACTGCGACCTCCCCAAAAGACGTTGGTGTAAGAGACCGGAATGCCGGCTTCCAGGAGATGTTCGTCAATGGCCGCTTTATGGGCAAGGAGCACCGTTTTGTCCGTACCGTGAGCGACACCCATGACGTTGACATGGTGAAACTCGGGGCCAGCCTCGCGCCAATAGGCGTGGGTCATGATGTGATGTCGACCCACTTCACGGCCTGCCTCGATTTCGCGACCGCTCGGCACGGCCCAGTGAAACAGGGCGTTGTAGCGGGTCACCGCCTCGCCATTCGCAACTGGCTTCACGTGTTCCAGAAACGTTGAGAAACGACCGATGATCTTTCGGCGGTTCAGGTTTTCCGCGACTTCCAAAAACGTGTCCAACGGCACCGTTGCTTCCTTCGCGCGGGCGACCCAGATGTCGGAAACAAGCTCCTCCGGTGTGAATTCACGTTTCAGCGCGACAAGGACCCGCCACTCTGTCTCGTCGAGGGTAACGACCGATACGTCCGTAACCTCCGCGAGGACTTCGGCGCGGCTACCAGGCTTGAGTCCGCGACGCCGCACGTGACCGACCCCCAGCGCAAAGAGTTTTTTTGCGGGCAACAACAGGAACTTCTCGGCGCCCGTCTGCTGACACAAAAACTCGCAGTGTTTCGTCATCGAAAACCCTTGCGGCACTTTTACCGTGGTCCAAAGCCGGTATTTCGATCCGGCGGTGATTGTGTCGGTCGTGCGGATGACGACGTGCCCGCTAAACGGGTCTTGCTGAAACATGTAATCGAAGGCCGTTTCCAGTTTTTCGGCGGGCACCTGCCAGGCCACGAGCGCACCCTGGGCGAGATTCGTTGCCAGCAACGTTTGCCGCACCCGCCGGATCGTGCCCGCGCGCAACATCGCCTGGATGCGTTCGATGACCACGGGCAATTCGAGGCCCGATTGTCGCGCGATTTCCCCGAGCGGATCACGCTGGAAGCCTTGCAGACGATCCTCGGAAACCGCGAGGATCTTCGCATTGATCGGATCGTTGGTGCTGACGGAAATGGAAGCGGCAACCATGCGCGTCATTTTACTCTAACTGGCGAGCCCTGCCAGCGCTTTCTCGACGAGCGCGCGCTGATCAGCGTTCATCGGAAGAGTCAGCGCGATCTCACGCGCCTGAGGCGTCATTTTTTGCCACGTCTTTCGCAGAATGCCAATCATCTTCTCGTCGCCGGTTTTGGCCGTGGTCTCGACGAACTGTGTTTCCAAGAACAACAGGCAGAGCGCGTCTTCGAGCACGCGACCTTCCGGGTTGCGGGGGAAATTACGTTTGCGAATCAGGTCCTGGACGCGCCCCGCTGCTGTTTCCTCGTAGCCGAGTTCCCGCAGGATCTCCCCGGCTTTCCGGGCGTGGAATTGTTTCAAATCTTCGCGCCACTTCAGATAGCCGATGCGCCCCGCTGGATACGATTCGCGCGGAATCATCCAGCGGCAAATGTGTTGCGCGCGCGCCGCCAGGCGGAGTTCTTCGGAAGCGTTGGGCGCGAGGCGTTCGACCCAGGCGCTGAGGCGCTGGGCGTAAGGTAGCTCTACGCCGCGCGGATCCTGGGCGTTGGCAGCGTCAAACTGTTTCAGGGCGTCCTGAAATCTGGACGATGTAGGAGTAGCCACAACGCGAGCATACGAGAAATCCCTGTAGACGGCAACCCGTGGAGAGTGTCAACCCCAACGCAGTGGACGTTTCTGGATGTGGCGTTTCAAGATCCAATACGCCGTGACCACGACGGCAATCTCGACGGTCAACAGGACCGACAAGAGGTTCATCTCGGATGCGACATAGGAAATGCCAGCCACGATCCCCATCGTAAGCATCGTGCCGATCATCAAAGTCGTGTTTTTCGCGCTTTGGGTGCCGACCTGTGGTGACCGGGACAGCGGCAGGTAGGTGTCCACGCAAGCGGGTAGGAGCGACACGATGGGTATGGCTACGAGACCGGGCAATGCCAGAAGCAGGGCGGACCGGCTGTGGATCACGAATACAAGCAGCGCGGACGCGAGGCAAAGGGCGGGTATCATGAGATAGAAGATGGTCGCTTTCCGCACACCGAGGAAAATAGACGCGCCGCTCTCCAGCGGTGCGGTGGCAAAAATGTCGGCAGCCGCGGCTTGCGAGGAAGTACGCAGCGTTTCCATCGCGATGATGGGAAGTTGGCCGAGCATCCAGACCGTCAACAGCGGGATGAACGGGGAAGCCCCGGTTCGCCGATCCAGCAAGCCCATCAGCGGGAAGACCAAAAAAGAACCCAGTGAGGGGTACAGGCGCAACTTGATTTCACGGTCGCGGTGCATATAGGCGGCCGCCAACCGGAACGAGGCCCGCTCGATGGGATCGGGCATCCACCAGCGGAAAAAAGGATTACGGCGGCGGTTCGTTTGTTGGGGCGCGCGTCTCGATTTGGCGGCGCGCTGCCGGGTCTCGCCGAGTTTGGCGAGCGCTTCCCCGTAACTCGGGGCCAACTTGCCGATGGCGGAATACGTTAACACGCCGGTGGCCGCGAAACCGATGAGCACGAGTCCCCAGACAGAATGTTGGGCTGATTGTCTGCTGCCGATCGCGTCCATGGCGGCGAACCATGCGGGTGGCAATGGCAGCAGAAACGGCGAATTCTCCAGGTTCAACCCGTCGAAGCGTTGCATGAGCCGTGGCATCAATTGGTATCCGCCCACGAACAAAAATGACATGGCAACCTGGGTCCACGCGGCAAAGTTGTCGAATTTCTCCCGATTGAGGAAGCGGACGATCAATCCGTAGGTGCAAACGACGGCGGCGCAGCAAAACACGCTGAGCAGGGCGATGGAGGCGATGTGTGTCAAGGGAAACCACCACTGCGCTCCGTGCGCTGCCAATCCGAAAAACACGGGGAAGAAATTCAAGGAACCGGCGAGGAATAAGGCCAACCCGACCAGATTCAGTCCTTTCGCCAAGAGGAGCGTTCGCGAGTGGATCGGTCGATGAAGCAACACGTCAGACTCGTTCGCGCTGAAAAGAATGTCCCCCGACTCGGAGGTGATCGCCATACCCACGACGAGAAATGTCATGCTGTGCAGGATCATGGCGTAGGTGAACACATTCATGTGCGCGAAGACCGACAAGCTGGTCGTCAGCCCGACGAGCATGTACATCGCCGCAATGAACAACAGCCCGCGCGGTTTGCCGCTCTGCCGGCGGCGCATCGACCCGGCCAACTTGCCGCGCGTGCTGAGGCGCCAGTAACATCGCAACAACGCGCGGAGTTGCGGACCATCGATCACACGAGACCCCGGTGTGCCCGTGGCGGTCATTGGGTGAGCCCGCGGGCAAATTCCTCGGCGCGTGCCAGCAGGTTGCGCGTGCCGGTCAGTTGATTGAAGATGTGTTCGAGGGACTGCTCCCCGCAACGCTGCTGCAACTCGGCCAGCGTTCCGTCCGCCAGAATCCGTCCCTGATGCAGGATCACAATGCGCTGGCAAATCCGTTCCACGACGTCGAGGATGTGCGAACAAAACACCACCGTTTTGCCCTCGCGCGCCAGCGAGGTGATCAAGGTCTTCACGCTGAGAGCGACGTTGGCATCAAGACCATTGAGCGGTTCGTCGAAGAAGATGACCTGCGGATTGTGCAGGAGGGCGGAGGTAATCACCACTTTCTGCCGCATTCCTTTCGAATAGGCGGACAGTTGTTTGTCGTGCAGCGTTCCCTCGTCCAATTCGAAGAACTGGCCGAAGCGCCGGATGCGGGCGTGCGCTTCGTCGTCGGGAATGTGATAGAGCGCCGCCACGAGTTCGAGGTATTCCCAGCCCGTCAGCGATTCGAACACCGCGCCGCTTTCCGGCACGTAGCCGACGACCCGTTTCACCTCCAGCGGCTGGCGCACCACGTCGAAGCCGAATACTTCCGCCGTCCCGGAACTGGGCAGCAGCATTCCCGTCAGCATCTTGATCGTCGTGGATTTCCCAGCGCCGTTGGGTCCCAGCAGGCCGACCAATTGGCCTGCGGGAATTTCCAGGTCAATCGCCCGGACGGCTTCCTGTTCTCCAAATCGCTTCGACAATTGGCGGATACTGATCACGTCGTCGCTCCCGTTCCCTTTCGGGCAAGGATACCAACAGTGATTCGAGAAGCCCAGTTGATACTTTGGCAACAGGCCGATGCCCGTTGCGCAGGTGACGAAAATCCGCTAGTCTATTGGCCAATGAACAATGGGGAGGATGGCAACACGCATGAGTGATTTGATCAAGGTGGCCGAAGTCGGTGATCTGCAACCGGGCGAGTGCAAGACCGTGGCGGTTGGCGAGCGCGAGCTGGCTCTTTACAATGTGGACGGGAAATTCTGCGCGACCGACAATGTCTGCCCGCACCGCGGCGGACCGTTGGGCGAGGGGACGCTGGACGGTTCGGTGGTGACCTGTCCATGGCACGGGTGGCGGTTTGACGTGTGCACCGGGCAATCGCCGGTCATTCCGACCGCGAAAGTTGAGAAGTTCGATTGCGTGGTCGAAGGCAACGATGTGAAGGTGAAGCTCGATGGCAATTAAATCGGCTTACGAACTGGCACTGGAACGCATGGGCGGGGAACCGGGCAAGAAACTCACGCCACAGCAGAAGGCGAAACTCGCGGAACTCGATCGGGTCTACGCCGCGAAAATCGCCGAGGAAGAGCTGTCGCTGAACCCGAAGATCTCTGCCGCGCGCGCGGCAGGCGACCTGGAGGGAGCGCAGAAACTCGAAGAGACCTTGCGGGCGCAGGTCCAGAAGTTACGCGGCAAACTTGATGCCGAAAAAGAAGCGGCACGGCAAGGGAAGTGAAACGCGCTGTTTGTGCCCTCGTCAGCGGCGGCCTCGACAGTTGCGTGATGCTCGCCGAGTTGGCTCGCCGGTACCGGAAGAGTTTATCCTGTCTTCATTCGCTACGGACTCGTGTGGGAGACGGCGGAGTTGCGTCACCTGAAGAAATTTCTCCGCCACGCCAGAATCCCGCGCGTCCAATCGTTGACGGTTCTTGATTTGCCCGGTCCGTGACCTCTACGGCGCTCATTGGAGCACCACGGGTCGCAACGTGCCGCGCGCCAAAACGCCCGACGAAGCCGTGTACCTGCCCGGGCGCAATTTGTTGCTCCTGTCCAAAGCCGCTGTCTTCTGTGCCCTCCACAAGATCGATACGATGGCCGTCGGCTCTCTCGACCACAATCCCTTTCCCGATGCCACGCCAAAGTTTTTCCGCGAATTCGCGACCGTGGCGGGTGGCGCGCTGGGTTTTCGCATCAAGGTCATCGCCCCGTTCCGAACGCTCTCCAAGGGGAAAGTGCTTCGTCGCGGTAGGTCGCTCCCGCTGCATCTGAGTTTTTCCTGTATCGCCCCGCGTCATGGAATGCATTGCGGTCGCTGCAACAAGTGCGCGGAACGGCAACACGCATTTCGCGAAGCTGGTGTGGAGGATTTGACGCGGTATGTAACAGCTTTCAAAAGGAGATTGGAAGGACAAAATAGAAAATGAAAATTGAACTCGGCAAGTTAATCTTGAATTCTACAGGCAGGAGGGGCCGGGCGGCGACATCCGGGAGTGGAGCTCGGTTATATATCGTTAAACGATAATTTTGCTGGACACGGGGTGGCGGAAAATGTAGAAGCAGAAGGATGAGAGATGAAGATGGAATTCGGAATCCAGAAATCAGGAGCCAGAAGGGGCCTGAGCCCATTTTGGCAGGGTTGCCGTGGCCGAGGAAGAGCACAAAAAATACACAAATTACGAAACGAACCCCCCTGTTAACATGCTGCTTTACAAGGGTTTATCGCAGCGGGTGTCAAAAACCGGCCGGGGTTAATGCGGTGCCGGAGTTGATGATGGCAATCAACGGACGCGTGGCGGCGCGTCCCTACCGCGGGATCAGGATGCGGCGCGTGATGGACGACATCCGCCCCTGCGTGCGTTGCCCTTCGGGTTGCGACCCAGGCACTACATGGTCGGTTTGCCGTACACGACAACGGCGTGTCGTCGGACTCCGCTCCGTCGGACTCGGCTTCGAAACGACGGAGTTCGTTTGCCGATTTCAGGTTTCCGTTGTTTACGTACTCGTGCTATCAATCTACGGCATGGCCTACGATTCTTTGCGCGACTTCGTCCAGAAGTTGGCTGCGGCGGGGGAACTGAAGCGAATTCCTGTCGAGGTCGATCCCGTTCTCGAAATCACCGAGATCGCCGACCGCGAGATGAAGTTGCCCGGGGGCGGGAAGGCGTTGCTTTTCGAGAAATGCAAAGGCGCGCAGTTTCCGCTGCTGATCAATGCGTATGGTTCGACGAAACGCATGGCATTGGCACTGGGAGTCGAAAATGTCGACGACATTGCGCGTGAACTGGGGGGATTGCTCAAGGCGAAACCGCCAACTTCGTTTACGGAGGCCATCGCGCTCCTCGGCACGGCCTTCGAATTGCGGCACGCGAAGCCGAAAACCGTGAAGTCGGGGCCGTGCCAGGAAACTGTTGAGTCAGGACCCGATCTCGCCGCGTTGCCGATCCAGAAGTGCTGGCCGCAGGATGCGGGGCGATTCATCTGCCTGCCGCTGGTCATCACGCGCGATCCCGATACGGGTGCGCGCAATGTGGGTTGTTACCGGATGCAGGTGATCGATGGGCGCACGACCTTTATGCACTGGCAACTGCACAAAACCGGTGCGCGCCATTGGCGGCGCTACCGGGAATTGAAGAAGCGCATGCCGGTGACGGTAGCGCTCGGCGGCGATCCCGTGTACGCCTTCGCAGCGACGGCGCCGCTGCCGGATGGCATCGACGAGATGATGTTGGCGGGATATCTGCGCAAGAAATCGGTGGAGATGGTGAAGTGCGGGACGAACGACCTGGAAGCGCCGGCGGACTGCGATTTTGTGCTGGAAGGTTACGTGGACCCGGAAGAGAACCTCGATCTCGAAGGCCCATTCGGCGATCACACGGGCTATTATACATTGCCCGAATTGTACCCGAAATTTCACATCGAACGCATCACCCATCGGCGCGACGCGGTTTATCCGAGCACGATCGTGGGTGTGCCGCCGATGGAAGATTTCTACATGGGCACGGCGAGCGTGCGGATTTTTCTGCCAGTATTTCAAATGAACTTCAATGAGATCGTGGACATGGCGCTGCCCGCCGAAGGCGTGTTCCACAATCTCGTCGTGGTCTCGATCAAAAAACAATTCCCCTATCACGCGATGAAGGTGATGCACGGGCTCTGGGGCATGGGGCAAATGATGTTCACCAAGATCATCGTGGTCGTGGACGAAGACGTGGACGTCCATAACATGAGCGAAGTGCTCTTCCGCCTCACCGCCAATATCGATCCCGACCGCGACGTTATCTTCACCAAAGGTCCCGCCGATGTGCTCGACCACGCCACGCCGGTCATGGGATTTGGCAGCAAGATCGGCATTGATGCCACGCACAAGATCAAAGGCGAAGGCAACACGCGCCCCTGGCCGCCCATCATCAAGATGGACGAGGCTGTCCAGAAGCGCGTGGACGAGTTACTGGGCCATGCCACCCAGTGACTTCATCTGTCCGGCTTGCGGCGCCGAAGTTCCTGGTGGCGCCATGGCCTGCCCCGAATGCGGTGCGGACGAGAAGACGGGCTGGTCCCCAGATACGATCTATGATGGGACTGACATCGAAGATCCGGATGAATTCGACCACGATAATTGGAAGCGGCGCGAGATCGATGGTCGCGGGCCCCGTCGGACGAAGCGGCAATGGTTCTGGTGGGCAATCGGCTTGGTGATTTTGGCGGCGCTGTTGTGGTTGTTCGCGGTGCGACTATGGTGCGCGATCCCATAGGCCATTACGCAGGGAGTTTCACCGAATCTTGAACATCGACGGCAAACGATCTGGCGTCTTGCTCATCCTCGTGCTGGCGGCTGCATTGGGGCTTCGCTTGTTTCATCTTGGGGAACGCGTGGTGTGGTTCGACGAGGCGAACTCGTTGCTGGTTGCCAGGGCATCGCCAGCGGAGATCATCGATGCGGCGCGCGACGATGTGCACAGCGCGCTGTATTATCTGATTTTGCACGTCTGGCAATCTGCTTTCACGGGCGAAATCGGAGCCCGAATGTTGTCTGTACTGGCGGCCGTGGCGACTGTGACAGCGGTGTACTTCATGGGTAGGCGGCTGGCCGGGCGAAATGCGGGGCTGCTGAGCGCGGGACTCTTGAGCCTGTCGCCCTTGCATATTTGGTATTCGCAGGAGATCCGGATGTACAGCCTGCAGACCCTGTTGATTTGTCTCTCGTTTCTCTTCCTCCTCAAGGCGCTGCGGGAGGGAGGTGGGATTTCATGGGTAATCTACGTTCTCTGTACTGCCCTGACCCTCTACGTGCAATACACGTCGATCTTTGCGGTTCTGGCGCAAAACGTGTTTGCCACCATCTACTATCGAAAAGATCGAAGAAAATTCCGGTGCTGGTTGCTGTCGCAATGCGCGGTGGCGCTTCTTTTTACGCCTTGCCTTCCGCTGTTATTTTGGCAAACGACCCGGGTTGCGGGGCGTTCATGGATTCAACCGCTGGAATTGCGCCAGATTTTTGGTTTTGTTTCACTTTTCAGCGGAGCCTATCTGGGAGATGCACGATCACGGGTATTGTCTGTTCTCGTGACGACGGCCGTGTTGGCGACAGCCATAGCCATTCTTTGCCGTAAGCGTGAGAATCGCGAAACAGTTTGTCTTCTGACACTCTGGTTCGGTTTGCCAATCACCCTGTTGTTGGTGCTGTCGCTGCGACAGAATCTTTTTCTGCCGCGCACGTTGGTTTACACGACGCCAGCTCTCGCTCTGTTAATGGGGTGCGCTTTGGCGCGGGCCGAAAACGTGATTGAACGCCCGGTGGTTGCGCTGCTGGCCGTGGCGCTGGTCTCGGCAAATATTTTCGCGTTGGGCAACTACTATTTCTCGGATAATCCCTGGGTAAAATCCGATCTTCGCAAAGGTGCGCTCGAAATTGCGGTGCGCTTGCGTCCGGGTGACGTTATCATCCATTCCTCGCAATTTAGCTATCGGCCGTTCCAATACTACTTGGGTGACCGGATTGCGCAGGGCGTGGCCCGGAAGCTTGAAGACTTGCCGCATTTCTATCGCGTGATTGGCGACGGGCAACCGCCAGGGGATGGCACGAATTACAAACGTATTTGGCTCGTTCTTTATACGGATTTCAGAAACCCGGACGCGTGGGAAAAGGTCATCGAGTGGATGGACAACCATCACCACCACGCTGTGCAGTTCATCCACAGCTCTCCGGGGTTGCTTATCGGCCTGTATGAACGGACGGGAGCCGAATTGATGCCCCGATTTGAGTGAGGCCTTCGCCGTGTCGCAATTCTCGCGCAGAAGTCTTGATTGCGACCAACGACCCACTTAGAGTGAGAGCAGCGGAGCGGAGAGTTTTGATGAAGCACTCTGATTTTGTCCATCTTCACCTGCACACCGAGTACAGCCTGCTCGACGGGGCCTGCCGTATTTCTGATGTCGTCGACAAGGCGCACGCGTGCAAGATGCCGGCAGTGGCCGTAACCGATCACGGCAACATGTACGGCGCCATCGAATTCTACAAGACCGCGCAAGAGAAGGGGTTGAAGCCAATCATCGGATGTGAGACATACATCGCGCCGGGCAGTCGCCTTGAAAAGAAATCCACGAACGCCCGCGATGCCGCATATCATCTGGTTCTGCTGGCGAAGGACGAAGTCGGCTACAAAAACCTCGTCCAACTCGTGTCCATGGCGCACCTCGACGGCTTCTACTACAAGCCGCGCATCGACAAGGATATTCTGGCCAAACATTCGAAGGGACTGATCGGGCTCACCTCGTGCCTCAAGGGGGAAGTGCCTTACCAGATCAAGGAAGGCCAGCTTGATCAAGCCAAAGCCTCGCTCGACGAGTACCGCCAAATCTTTGAGCCCGGCGATTTTTATGTAGAGTTGCAGAACCACGGCATCGAGGAGCAACGCACGGTCAACCGCACGCTCATTCCCTGGGCGAAGGAATTCAATCTCCCGCTGGTCGCGACCAACGATGTGCATTACGTCGAGCGCCAGCATTGGGAGGCGCACGATTGCATGATCTGCCTGCAGACCCAATCACTGCTCGCCGACGAGAAACGCATGCGGTACGTGTCCGAGCAGTTTTATTTGCGGACACCCGAGGAGATGCACGAATTGTTTGCGGAGGTTCCCGACGCGCTGAAAAACACGCTGGCCGTCGCCGAGAAGTGCAATCTCTTGTTGGAATTTGGCAAGCTGCGGTTTCCGGTTTATCAGCCGCCCGACAGCTTTACCCGCGAGCATTACCTGCGGCACTTGTGCGTGCAAGGGCTGCACGACCGTTACGGCATTGAGTGGAAAAAGCCGAAGGACGAACAAGAGAAGTCGATTGTCGAACGCGTGGAGTTCGAATTGAAGATCATGGAAAAGACGGGCTTCGTCAGCTACTTCCTGATCGTCTGGGACTTCGTCCACTTCGCCAGGACCAATGGGATTCCCGTCGGTCCGGGCCGCGGCAGCGCGGCCGGCAGCGTCGTGGCGTACCTGCTGAAGATCACGGACATCGATCCGCTCCGCTACAATTTGCTTTTCGAGCGCTTCCTGAATCCCGAGCGCATCTCGCCGCCCGATATCGACATGGATTTTTGCTACAACCGCCGTCCGGAAGTCATCGATTACGTGCGCAAGAAATACGGCGATGATCGTGTCGCGCAAATCAGTCACCTTCGGCACGCTCGGCGCGAAGATGGTGGTGCGCGACGTGGGCCGCGTGATGGGCCTGAGCTACGGCGAGTGCGACCGCATTGCGAAGATGATCCCGCCCGACATCGGGATGACACTGAAAAAGGCCATGGATATCAATCCCGAGCTGAAGACGGCCTACCAAAACGAGCCGAACGTCAAGCGGATGATTGATTACGGGTACACGCTCGAAGGGATTTCCCGCAACATTTCGACCCACGCGGCCGGCGTGGTGATCGGCGCCGAGCCGCTCACGAACATTGTGCCGCTCACCACCGGCACGAACTCGAACGAAATCGTCACCCAATACTCGATGAACCCGTTGGGCGACCTCGGCCTCTTGAAGATGGACTTCCTCGGGTTGAAGACGTTGACAGTCATCAAGGACGCGAACGATATCATCGAACAGACCACCGGGCAGCGCCTCGACATCGACAAGATCCCGCTGGAGGACAAGAAAACATTCGACCTGCTGGCCAAGGCCAACACGATCGGCGTGTTCCAGTTGGAATCGCAGGGGATGCGCGATTTGTGCCGCCGCATCGGCGTGGACTCCATCGACGTCATCATCGCGCTCATCGCTTTGTTCCGGCCCGGGCCGATGAACATGCTCGACGACTACGTCAACCGCAAGCATGGCAAGGTCAAGGTTGCGTACGACCACCCGTTGCTGGATTCGATTCTCAAGGAGACATTCGGCGTGTTTGTGTACCAGGAGCAGGTGATGCAGGCGGCCAACGTGCTCGCGGGCTATTCGCTTGGCGGCGCCGACGTGCTGCGCCGCGCGATGGGCAAGAAGAATGCCGAGGAAATGGAGAAGCAACGCGAGACCTTCATCAAGGGCTGCCACGAGAAGAACAAGATTCCCCGTCCCAAGGCCAACCAGATTTTTGATACGCTGGCGAAGTTTGCCGGGTACGGCTTCAACAAATCGCACAGCGCAGCGTACGCCATCGTCGCCTACCAGACGGCGTGGCTGAAGGCGAACTACCCGGTGGAGTTCATGGCCGCGGTCCTCTCCAACGAACTGGCCAATACCGACAAGATCCAGCTTTTCATCAACGAGTGCAAATGCATGGGCATCGAGGTGCAGGCACCGGATGTCAATGAGAGCGGTGTCCGCTTCACGGTGCGCGACGGCAGGATTCGTTTTGGCCTCGCGGCGATCAAGAACGTCGGGGAAGTTGCCGTGAAAAACGTCATCCAGGTGCGCGATGAGAGCGGCCGGTTTGCGTCTTTCGAGGATTTTTGCACGCGAGTCGATCTCCGGGTCGTCAACCGCAAGGTGCTGGAGTGCCTGGCGAAATGCGGGGCGTTCGATTCTTTGGGCGAGCCGCGGGCCCAGGCTTTTGCGGCCATTGAGTACCAGATGAGCCGCGCTGCCACAGTCCAGTTCGATCGCGAACGCGGCCAGGCGGCGCTGTTCGACGTGGAGCCGGTGAACGCGCGGCAAAAAGCCACGGGCCAGCGCGCGTCGGTCGAATGGACGCAGGGCCAAATGCTGGCGTTCGAGAAGGAATTGCTCGGTTTCTACGTGACGGGCCACCCGTTGAGTGAGTACGCCGAGATCTTGGGCCGCTACGAGCTGGCTTCCTCTGGAAAACTGGCGCAGCTTCAGGATGGGCAGGTGACGCGCATCGGGGGGATCATCGGCAAACTGGTGCCGAAGACGACAAAGCAGGGCAAGCCGATGGCGATCATGACGCTCGAAGATCTTGACGGCGCGGTGGAGGTCCTGGTTTTTCCCGAGTCGTACGCCCGGTACGCGATGAGCTTGAAAACCGATGCCGCGATTTTCCTTTGTGGCACGGTCAACTTGCGCGAGGACAAGCCGAAGATCGTGGCGGACCAGATCATTCCGCTGGGCGATGTGCCGAAGAAATTCACGAAGGCCGTGCACATCCGTATCTCGGCGGGCACCACGGAGGATTCGACGCTCACACGCGTCCAGGAGGTTCTCCGGACGCACAAAGGCGAGGTTCCGGTAATGTTTTGCTTTATGTATCCCGACGGCAAACTGGTCTTCCTCGAGGCGCATGAACATTTCTCCGTGGCGCCCACGCAGCAATTCGTGCGCGATGTGGAAGGAATTCTCGGCGAGGAGAGCGTTTGGCTGAAAGTGGACACCGAAAAACTGGCCGCGACCAACGAAGTCCGTCGCGGACGACCATGGGAGCAAAGGGGTGTGCCGGCAGCAGTGGCTTCTTGAATCAGCTTCTCTCAAAAACCTTTCCCGGCCCCGAAACTTCTGGGACCAAACTTCGCCTGATAGCGCTGGGAGTTTTCACTTCGGAATAACAAGCTTCTGGCCGACTTTCAACGAATCGCTGGTCAGGTTGTTGGCCTTTCTCAAATCAGCGATGGTGACCCCGCAGCTTTTCGCAATCAACGTCAACGTTTCGCCCGATTGCACAACATGCTCGTTACCTGTCTCTGCGGTCGCGGTCGCGGTTGCCGTCGTCGTCTTGCCGGCGTGCGCCCCGCCACTCATTGCCGCAAGTTCCTTGGCGAGCTGATCAATGATGACCTTCTTGTCGGTCTCGCGGGCGGCATCCAGCGCCTTGACCCTCGCCTCAAGCGCCTGCAAATCATTCGCCGACGCACTGGGACCCGCGTGACGGACCTCATCCATTTGACCCTGGATCTGTTTGATGTCCTGTTGGATTTGTTGCTGGCTGAATTGCAGGGCATCGACATCCGCGCGCAGCTTGCTGAGGCGTTCGTCGAGGATGGACACCTGCTGGGCGATGGTTTGCTCCTGGGCCTGTGCTGGCAGGCCCGTTACTGCGAACGCGACCAAAATGATGGCAAATCTGAGAAGCTCCTTGTGTTTCATGGTAACAGTCTAGGAACGCTGCGGAATCCTTGCAAGTCCCGAATCCATTGTTGCGCAATCAGTTTCATTCCCAAACCGCCCCCCGCTGGCCTGAATCGTGCTTTTCATTGTCCGAGGCAGCATCTATGGGCATAGCTGACGTTCAGCATACTGAGGAACTGACGGTCGGATTGGAGTCGGATAGCGCGGCTGCGCCCGCAACCCCGGCCGATTCGATTGCCCCGCTTTTTACCAATCCCGCCGACTGGTTTGTTCCCGCGTTCCCGGAAAAACTGGAGGACCTCGATGTCAACCCCGGCTTCCTCGCTGACCTGGCGCTGAAGGTCGTCCCGCTCGACACGGATTGCAACACCTTCAGCATCTCGAAACGGCTGCGGCTGGGCATGATGATCACCGAGGCGCTGCTCCAACGACTGTGCCACGAGAAATTCATCGAGGCCAAAGGCGTCGTCGGCTTGCACAATCATCGCTACGCGATGCTCGATCACGGGTGGGAGGCGTTGCGCCGCCTGACCAGTTTTTGCAGCTACGCCGGGCCTGCCCCGGTCTCGCTGAAGGCCTACACGGAAATGATTACGCAGCAGGTCCGCAACCGGCCGCCCTCCTCGCGCCAGGCGCTCGATCAGGCCATGTCGAATCTCATCCTCTCGGACTACGCCAAGGAAATCCTCGGGCTGGTCGTCGGTTCGGGCCGCAGTTTGTTTTTGACCGGGCCCTCGGGTAACGGCAAGACCGCCATGGCGCGGTCGCTGGTCGACGCGATTCCAGGTGAAGTTTGGATTCCCTACGCCATTGAAGTCGATGGTCAGGTCATCCGCATTTTCGACAGCCACAACCACGTGCCCGTCCAGCACTCCAACGACGATTACGACCGCCGCTGGATACGCGTCAGTCCGCCCTTGGTGGTCGTCGGCGGCGAGCTGACGCTGCAAAGCCTGGACCTCGCCTTCACCGAGACGCAGCGCTTCTACGAAGCTCCCCTGCACATCAAATCCAATGGCGGCGTGCTCGTGGTGGATGATCTCGGCCGCCAGCGCTGTTCGGCCACCGAGCTGCTGAACCGCTGGATCGTCCCGCTGGAGTATCGGGTCGATTACCTCACCTTGAGCACCGGGAAAAAAATCCAGATGCCCTTCGAGCAGATCGTGGTTTTCGCCACAAACCTCGTCGAATCCGATCTGGACGATGAAGCGTTCATGCGCCGCATGGGTTACCGCCTCCACGCCGAAGCCCCCAGCGCCGAGACTTTCACGGAAATCTTCCTGCGCTACGCCCGCTCGCGCGGTCTTGCCGCGGACGAGAACGTGGTGCTGCAGTTGCTGCAGAAGTACCAGGTGGAAGGCCGGATCCCGAAATCCTGCGACCCGCGCGACCTGATCGACCGTGCCATCGACCGCTGCCGCCTCCACAAGCAGGCCCCCAAGTTGACGCCCGAGGGACTGGAAATCGTCTGGAACGGCTATTTCGGCCGCCCCGGCACCGACCCCAAACGCCCCACGCAAGCCCGCGCCTGACCCATTAGTGGCGCGGGCGTCCCGCCCGCGTCCTTCCATTTTCGGGTCATGTCGCTTATTTGACCCTTGCCATCGGCTGTGGTCCTTCGCCCCCGTTCCATCTACTTGGAGTGCTGCGACTCGTCGCAGCTTTGCTGTTCGTCGGTCGGCTGTCTCACACACCACGAAGTCGTTTTCACGCCAAACGAACCCGATTGTAATCTTCACAATCTTGCCTTGCATCCACCTCCGCCACAATGATTTAACCCCTGTTTTCTCATAGAAACAAATCGGGTTCGTTTCGCAGAAACACATGTTTTTCGCGCCTCCTCTCCTTGTCCGCCATAGCCCTGGCGGCGGCGGATTCGCGCAACAGCATCTTAACCACCGCGCCCAATAAGTCTTCATAAATTTCATCTGCATCCGCCCCGAGCCTAAATGATCTTCGACCCAAACCGTTATCGCACTTTGGAAGCTCTGGAAGGTTTGGAAGCTTTTCTATGAAAGGCCCGTAAACATCGGATTTTTTAGCGGACAAACTGCGCAGAAACCGGACCGCCGGGCGCCACTCACACGTACTCCGAAACCTCATGGGGCTCTGGTCGGGATGGTCAAGACGGTTGAGTTTCATGGCGGCGTGTTGGCGGTCTAACGATCCAAACCTTAATAATTAGCGCAGTTGAGAGTGGACGCGGTTAGCTCCACCGAATCGTTATGATTCTTTCCGTATGAGAATAATCGCGGCAATTCCAAGAGCAATTACAAGGACGCCGCACAATAGCAGGGCTTCGTTTGCGCCTGAGGCATCGCGCGCTACGACTGACGCTAGCGAGGCAAACTCCAATGGAGTCATGCCGAGAATCTGCTGTGCGCCAGCAGATGTACCACTCTCGCGAAGCAACCTCTCGTAGGCGTAAACGTGGGCTTGCCGGAGCGCGGCGCCGTGACTACTGAGAAACGAAACGAAGACAATGCCGCAGCCAAGCACAACCTGAGCGATAAAGATAAGCTTTATGCCCCTCGTATGCATTTACAATTCCATTTCCAGTTTGTTGGGCGAATGGGGGAAATGGGGTCAGGTCTCAATATCAGACAATTCCATTTCCATTTTGTTTAGCGAATGCTGCGGTCTGGACATTCAACTGCATATTTCAGATTAAACGCCTGCTTGAACCCCGAGAACAGCACAAAAATATGCGCAATCCGCGCACCACCACTTCCGACGAGAGGATGGAAATGGGGTCAGGTCTCAACATCAGACAATTCCGTTTCCAGTTTATTTGGCGAGTGCTGCCAAGTTTGAATGTTCAACAGCTTGTTTCCCACATTTCAGATTAAACGCCTGCTTGAACCCCGAGAACAGCACAAAAATAGGGCCCTACCGGCTCATCACCGGCATTGACAAACGCCCTCCCGCCTGCTACAATCCTGCCCGTAAATGAAGGCAATTTCTCAGCACGGCACCGCAGTTCAGGCATGGTATTGGTTTTACTTTAGCCAGCCCTGTCTGCGGGCCGCGTGTTGATGCCAGTAACGTTGACACCCAACCGTCCCGCGGAAGCGGGGCGGTTTTTTTATTGCCAAAACCGAACCGCGCGCGGGCAAAGGAATGAAGAAATGATCATCGTGTTACGACCGGGAACGAGCGAACAGGAAATTCAACAAGTGGCCGACGCCGTGAAGAAGTTCAATTACGAGCCGCGCCTGATCCGCGGCGTCGAGCGCACCGTCGTCGCCTGCATCGGCGACGAACGCAGCCATCACACGCTGGAATCGCTCGTCGTCTTCCCGCAGGTGGAGAGCGTCACCCCGATCCAAAAGAAGTACAAACTCGTCAGCCGCGAATATCAGGCGCGTCGATTCCGTCCTCGACGTGGCCGGCCTCAAAATCGGCGGCGGCACCTTTCACGTGGTAGCCGGGCCGTGTTCGGTCGAGTACGCCACCCAGACAATTGAAACCGCGAAAGCGGTGAAGTCGTACGGCGCAACGCTTTTCCGGGGCGGCGCTTTCAAGCCCCGCACTTCGCCGTACGACTTCCAGGGTTTGGGCCGCGACGGGCTGGAATTGCTGCAGCAAGCCCGCGCGGCCACGGGCCTGCCCATCGTCACCGAAGTCCTGTCGCCGCAGGACGTCGAGTTGGTGGCCTCCTTCGCCGACATCCTGCAAATCGGCGCGCGCAACGCGCAAAACGTCCCGCTGCTCGCCGCCGCCGCCGCCTCGGGCAAGGTCATCCTCTTGAAACGCGGCGTCTCCGGCCTGGTCGATGAATGGCTCCTCGCCGCCGAATACATCTGCGTGCATGGCAACAGCCAGGTCATCCTCTGCGAGCGCGGCATCCGCACCTTCGAACACGCCTGCCGCAACACGCTCGACCTCAGCGCCGTCGCCGTGGCGAAGAAGGAAACGCATCTGCCAGTCTTCGTCGACCCCAGCCACGCCGCCGGCCGGGCGGACATGGTCATCCCGCTGGCGCGCGCCGCCGTCGCCGTCGGCGCCGACGGCTTGCTGTTGGAAGTCCATCCCGACCCCGCCACCGCCCTCAGCGACGGCGGCCAGCAACTGAAGCCGAAACAATTCGGCCAGCTAATGGCGGAAATCCGCCCGCTCGTGGAAGTGATGGGAAAAAAATTCGGCTCCGACTAGTCGTGGTTTTCATAAAGCACGGGTGGCACAGGCGTCCCTGCCTGTGCGGATTCGGTATGGAAACCGTACCCTACGCCCGCGCCACGCGCCAGAGCAGCCACAAGCCGAGCAGTTCGAAAAACAGGTCCGGCGACCACATAATCGCGTCAGGATAAAGGTAGGGACGGCTCTTGAGCGTGTTGGCGAGCACCGTCACAAAATAGAAACCGAGCGCCAGGAGAATGCTTAGAGCGATGCCGACCGACGTTTCGCGCCGACTGGTCTTGATCCCCAGCGGGATGCCGATCAAGGTGAAGGCCAGGCACGCGACCGCGCTCGCCACGCGTTGATGGGCTTCCACCAGCGCGGCGGCGGGATAAATCCCGCGTTGGCGCAAATCACGAATTTCACCGAGCAGTTCCTTAAAGACGAGATCGCCCAGTTGCCGGCTCGCCTTGGCCTGTCGCAACGCCCGGCTCAGGTCCATCTCGATGGGATAGCGGGCCGCCGTGGTGTCGGGACGAATCTTGTGGACGTTGGTCGGGTCTTTCGCGTCGCGCAAATCCCCGCGGACATTATACAGGTCGAGCATCAGCTTGTGCTCTTCCGGTTTCGCGGTGACGAATCCTTTTTCGGCCCGCAGGCTGGAGAGGACATTATTGCTGTCGTCGAGCGTGTAGAGCATCACGTCCTCGATCCGGTTGTCATTTTTCCGGGCCACATACATCACGTAGCCGGGAAAATCCTTGATGTACGTTCCTTCCTGGATCAGCGCCATCGGCCGTTCCGAGCCGAGCCGCACGAACATCGTCTTGAACTGGAATTTGCAATAGGGCGCGAGGTCCGCGTTGATGTACAGGCACAACACGCTCATCAGGGCCCCGAGCAAAATCACCGGCGCCACCACCTGCCCGAGGCTGAGCCCGAAGCGCGCATGGCGGTGATTTCGTGGTCGGCGCTCATCCGACCGTAGACCAGCAGCGCCGTCGCCAGCATCGCCATCGGCAGCGAAAAACCAAGGACGTTCGGCGTCACGAGCAGGATGAAGTACCCGATAACGTCCAGGCCCACCTTCTGGTTCACCAGCATATCACTGAGTTGCTTGAGGATTTTTGCCAGGAGCAACACGAACGTGAGTACGCTGATCGTGAAAAACAATGTAATGACCGCTTGCCGTGTGATGTACTTTGAGAGAATCTTCATGCGCTGTGGGTACGACTAACAACTTTTCGGCTCCAACGCCACGCAAAATCCATCTCGGCCCATTTCAGCCGACGCTCGAAACCGCCCTGGCTGCGGATATCCTGGCATTTCGGAACAAGAACGGCCCGCTCGCGCCACTCACCATCGTCGTTCCCACCCGCTTGCTTGGGCTGCATTTGCAACGAAAACTAGCGCGAGTGTTGACCAGCGGCCATGCCAATTTGCGTTTCAGCGCGCTCGAGGACCTGCTGCCGCCGGCGCGTCTCGGCCCGCGACTGGGTCTCGAACTCCTTTGCGGCGAAATCGCGAAAAATGAAATCCCGGCGAATGGTTATTTTGCGCCCGTGCGTGAAACGCGCGGCTTCCGCAACGCCCTGCTGGAGACGTTCAAGGACCTCGAACAAGCGGGCCAGACGCCCGACGCATTCCGCAAGGCCGCCGGCGGGTCGCCAAAGCTCGCCGAATTGGCCGCCGCCTACACCGCATACCGCAAGTGGCTTACGGAGCATGATTTCGTTACGGAACCCGATCTGTACTTGAATGCCGAGATCACCGTTCCGAAGTCCGCCGTTCTGCTGTACGGCTTCTATGATCTCACCACTGTGCAGCGCCAATTTGTGAGCAGGCTCGCTCCAACCACGGTCTTTTTCCCGTGGACAGCACCCAACGCCTATGCGGAGCCGCTTCTCGATTGGTTCAAGTCACAGGGCTACCAGCCCGTCGCGCCTCCGCCGGCGAAAAGCTCTCCACCGGCCACGATTCTTTCCTGTCCGGGTGAAACGAGTGAAGTCCAGGAAGCCTTGCGCGAAGCGCTGGCGTTCGTGAGGAAAGAGGGCCGGACGTTCAACGATGTGGCGATCCTCTGTCGCAGCCGCGAACAGTACGACGCGGTGCTGCGCGACACGCTGGCGAACCTCGGGATCAAAGCCTATTTTCGCGGAGGACGCCCGCTCGCGGAACAAAGCGACGCGCGTCTGCTGTTGCTGCTGCTGGAAACGATCCATTCCGATTTCAGACCGGGCGACGGTGATGGAACTGGCCGGCCACCTGACCCCGAGTTCGCATTGGGACGCGCTCTCGGTGCAATTGGGCATCGTGGGCGGACAAGAGCAATGGCTGACGCGTCTGGAAGCCGTCGCCTCGGAACCGCCCCGCGAACGGCGCAACCCGGATGACGCTCGTCGTCGCGAATGGCGTCAGCGTACCGCCCAGCAATCCCTCGCCTTCATGAAACAACTCATCGCGTTGCTCGGCGGCTTGCCGGATGAGGCGGGGTGGGGGGAGTATGGCGCGAAACTCGTCCGGGCTTTTCGCGCGCTGGGCGGAAAAAACGAAGCCGTGATCGATTGCGTCGAGCAACTCGCCGGATTGGAAGTGTTTCAACCGCGCGTGCCGTTCGACACGTTTGCCGAGTACTGCCAAAAGTCGCTCGAATCGGCGATGGACCAACCCGAGAAATTCCAGGGCGGCGGCATCTTCGTCGGCGACGTGATGAGCGCGCGCGGTTTGTCGTGGCCGCTGGTGATTGTGCCGGGCCTTGTCGAGAAACGGTTTCCCCGTGTCATCCGCGAAGACCCATTGTTGCTGGATGACTGAACGCGCGCGGGTCAACGCGGAACTGCCGCGCAAACTGGACGGTTACGATGAGGAGCGGCTGTTGTTCTCGCTCGCCGTCGCCGCTGCCGGCGAGCAACTCGTTTTGAGTTATCCGCGCTTGGAACCCGCCACGTCGCGTCCGCGTCTGGCGTCGTTCCTGTTGCTGGAATACGTCGGCGCCACCAGTTTCCCGGCCTTGGACAAACTGTCGCGCATCATCCCGCTCTCGCCGGTGCGCGCCGTTGACGAACCGCTAACCGAGCGCGAGTTCGACCTGACCGCGCTGGCATCGTTGACGGATCAGTCGCCTTATCTGCGCCAGGTATCGCCGCTGCTGGCCGACGGTGTGATCCATGTCCACACGCGCTGGCACGAACACCAGCTCACACTGTACGACGGATTGCTGGGCGGTCCCGAGGCATTGAAACTCCTTCGCGATCGGTTCGGCCTGGAGAAACTCATCATTAGTACCACGTCCCTGGAGGATTTCTTTGGCTGTCCGTTCTATTACTTCCAGAAACACGTGTTGGGCATTGAACCGTGGGAGGAACCCGAGGCCGCGCTTTCCATCAACGCCCTCGATCTCGGCTCGCTCTATCATTCGATTCTGGAAGACTACTACAAATCGCACGCGCACGACGTTGTCGCGGTGGCCGAAAAACATTTCCGCGAATTCGAGCGGCGCGGTGTGACGGGTTACCCGACCGTTTGGGAGATCAAAAAACAGGTGATCGTTGAGGAAGTGGGCGCCTTCGTCGAACGCGATCGTGCAACCGCCGCCGGTTGGCAGCCCGCAAAGTTTGAGGAGGAATTCAACGGCATTGCCGTCGCGCCGCCAATACGCCTGCGGGGCAAAATCGATCGCATCGACCTCCGTGACGACGGTTCCCGGGCACGGGTCGCTCGACTACAAGACCGGCAAGCAGCCTCGGGGGGTGCGTGACGACTCATTCGCGGGTGGCGAAGCGCTGCAATTGCCGTTATACATCCTCGCGGCGCAACAGTTGCTGCCAAAAACCTTGGTCGAATCGGCCAGTTACCTCTACTTCACGTTGCGCGGCGGCTATCGCACCGTTACCTTCACGCGTGGCGCGCTGGATACTCGACGCACCGAACTCACCAGCCTGTTGGATACGGCCGCCAATCTCATTCGCAGTGGTATCTTCGCGCAGTACGCCACCGTGGAAGGCTGCCGCCGTTGTGAGTTCCGCCCCATCTGTGGCAACGGCATCCTGAAACTGTACGACTTGAAGCACGAAGACGCGCACATGGAAGCCTTTCGCGCGATCAAGGAAGAGGTGAAATGAAGCCCGTCGATCACAAGGAGCGCGAGGCCGCAGCCACCGAGCTCGACACCACGTTCTTTGTCGAGGCGGCGGCGGGCACGGGCAAGACCACGGCGCTGGTAGCGCGTATTGTGTCCGCAGTCGAAACGGGCGCGCCCGGCTTGGCGAGATCGTGGCGATCACTTTCACGGAGAAGGCGGCCGGTGAATTGAAAGTGCGATTGCGCGAGAAATTGGAGGAGACGCTTCAGGGGAACAAACGAAAAGAGGCCCTGGCGGATTTGGAGCGCGCGCATATCACGACGATTCATTCTTTCTGCGCCTGGATCTTGCGCGAACGACCAATCGAAGCGGTCGTCGATCCGTTGTTCGCCGTTGCCGACGAGTTGCAGCGGCGGCTGTTGTTTGAAGAGGCGTGGGACGAATGGCTCGAAGCCGAATTGGGCCAGAATCCACCCGCCCTTCGACAGGCGCTGATGTTCGGCGTCGAGTTGGACACGCTTCCCGAACTGGCCGCGCTGCTCGTGGAACATCGTGACCGTCTTTCGCGCGTGAAATGGCCGGGACCGGAACCATTGGACGTCGAGGGTGTCATGGCCGAATTGAAATCCGCCGCGCCGACATTGGAACGCTGCCTGAAACATTTCACGGCCCGCGACAAGAATGCTTACGTGCGAGCGCGAACGTTCCTGGACACCCTGCCATCGTTGTCGCACGCCTCGGCAGAGCGCAGGATTGCCGTGTTGCGTTCGCTGGAATTGTCCGAGCCAAAAGCGAAGGCGCATTTGGACAGCGAAGAGGCCTTCCGCGAGTTGCGCGACACGGTCAAACAACTTGGCTCGCTGCTGGAGAATTTTGGGGCCGCCGCCGACCATAATTTCCTCGTGGAACTCGTGGCGTGGTTGCGCGGATTCGTCGACCACTTTCAGAAAGCCAAGCACGACCGCGCATTGCTCGATTTCGACGATCTGTTGGTAAAGACGCGGGATTTGTTGCTCGGGAATGCCGAGGTGCGGCGCGAATTACAGCAGCGCTTCAAATTCGTGCTCATCGACGAGTTTCAGGACACGGATCCCGTGCAGTCGGAAGTAGTCCTCCTGCTCGGCGAGGGCGCGCCCGGGAAGCTCTTCGTGGTCGGCGACCCGAAGCAGAGCATTTACGGGTTCCGCCGCGCGGACATCGAGATGTATGCCGGCACGCGCCGCGAGATTGAGCGCAAAGGCCGGGTGCTGACATTCCGCCAGAATTTCAGGAGCGCCTCCACGATTCTCGATTGGGTGAACGACGTTTTTACCAAGATCCTCGTCAAATCCACGGATGGCGACTACCAGCCAGAGTACATTGGACTGGCATCCTGGCCCGAGTTGCAGACGGCAAACGCAACCGTCACACTCCTTCGCCCGAAGCAGGCACTCAAAGCCAGTGCGGATGAACTGCGACGTACGGAGGCGACTGCCGTCGCCCGCTATCTTCAGCAACAGGTGAGCAATGGGGCGTACGAGTGGGGCGACGTGGCGCTGCTGTTCCGCAGCTTCACGGGCGTCGAGACGTATGGCGACGTGTTACAGGAACAGGGAGTTCCATTCCGCATCATCGGCGGGAAAGGTTATTATCAGCGTCAGGAGATCCAGACGCTATCATCGCTTTTGTCGTGCCTCGACAATCCTACGGACAAACTTAATCTCGTCGCGACGCTTCGCTCGCCCTTGTTCGGCTGGGCGGATGAGTTGGTGTTCCTCATTTCCGCGACGCCAGGGCTGGATTATCTGGCCGAGACGGCGCCGGATGCGCCCGAACAGGTGAAGCAAACTTTTGCGCTCCTGCGTGAGTTGCATGCGTGTCGACATGATTCTTCGGTCGCGGGTTACGTTGACCGTGTGTTCGCGCGTACCCGGATTTGCGAGGCGTTTTTCGCCAGTCAGCCAGACGGCGCGCAATGCGTGGCCAATCTACTCAAGGCACTCGAATTGGCGAGGCAACTCGAAACGGCTGGCGTCCGTTCGCTGCGCGCGTTTGTACGGCGGCTGCGCGACACCGTTCTGGGCGGGGTTGAAGAAGAACCCTCTCCGGCGAACGAAGAAAGCGAAAACGTGGTGCGCATCCTGACGATGCACAAGGCCAAAGGCTTGGAATTTCCCGTGGTGGTGTTGCCGGATTTGGCGGGCCGCTCTGCGGACTCGGGCGCGAAGTTGCTGTTTCGTCGCGACGGGGGCTGCGAACTACGGTTTGCCAGCCGCCGCACGGTGGAATTCGATGAAGCCGATGAAGACCGCAAGAAACGCGAGGAGGCTGAGGAAATTCGGCTGCTGTATGTCGCCACTACGCGCGCGAAAAAGCGGCTGGTGATCCCTTGGTTCGCGGAAAAGGGCGGACGAATCGGTCTGCTGGCGCGCGGATTCATACCCGTCGCCAGCGCCCTGGTGGAAGCGCCCGATTTGGAATCCTTGACCGTGAAGAAAACCGAACCCAGAAAAACGGAGGCCCGGCGCGGTTCGCCAGCGCAGTTGATCGATCAACGGCGTGCGTGGGCGGCATCCCGAGACGAGTTATTGGTGCGCGCGGTGAAGTCGCCGTTGCGAAAGAGCCCGTCGAAACTCTTGACCGAATCGGAACCGTCCGAGGAAGAGCCAATCGGCGCGGAGCGCGCGCGCGCGATGGATTTTGGCGTAGCGGTGCACGGTGCGCTGGAAGCAGTGGATTTGCAGGCAACCGGGACGGCACAGCGGCAACAAATCGAGCAGTTCCTGGCCTTGGCGGGTCTGAGTGGTGAGGATCACCGCCGGGCGCTCGAAATGGTCGGCAACGCGGTCGGTTCCGAGTTGTTGGTGCGCGCCCGCAAGGCGGAGGTGCTTTATCGCGAACTGCCGTTTACGCAGGTCTTGGGCGAGGGATTGATGGAGGGCAAAATCGATTTGCTGTTTTGCGAAAAAGGGCAATGGGTATTGGTCGATTACAAGACGGATGCACGCGTCGAAGTGGAAAAATACGCCGAACAATTGCGCGCCTACGAGGCCGCGCTCAAGCAAGTGGCCGGGATCGATCTCGCCCAGAAATTGCTATTCTTCCTGGCGAGCGGGACGGTGAAGCAGGTGACGGATGATTAAAGTGGATTTGCACATGCACTCGGGAGAAGACCCGGCGGACGGGTTGCGCTATCCGGCGACCGCGTTGATCGACCGGGCTGTCGAACTCGGCTACGACGCGATCGCCATCACCCTCCATGGCCGGGTGATTGGCGACGAACGCGTCTTTGAGTATGCGCAGCAGAAAGGCCTGCTGCTAATCCGCGCGGTCGAGTGGAACATCAACGGCGGCGACGTCTTGCTCTATAACGTCACGCAACGCGAAGCCGAAAAACTGGTCACTTTTGATGATCTTCGCGCCTACAGGCGCGAACGCCCCGAGGATCTCCTGGTGATCGCGCCGCATCCCTTTTACCCGCGAGGGCATAGTCTCCGAGATCAACTCGAAGCGAATATCAATTTGTTCGACGCGATCGAGTACGCGCAGATTCATCTCCCCTGGTTCGATAAATTCAATCAGCAGGCAGTCCGCGTGGCGCGAAAACACAACAAACCGATTGTGGCGAACTCCGACTCGCACAATCTCTGGATGTTTGGCCGCCATTACACGCTCGCGGACGCCGCGCCCACTATGTCCTCGATCTTCCACGCCATTCGCACAGGCCAGGTCAAGCCCATCAGCCCGCCCGTGACGGTCTGGGATTGCCTGCGGATGTTCGTCTTCGACCCGCTGCTGGAGCGCAAGCCGGGCCAGGTGATGGAGAGTTTTCCGCCGGCCAGCACCAAGACGGGTTGAGGTCGCGTTTCAAATCTCGAGCGTATCCTGGCGGGTGAACGACGAAGCAATGAAGTGGAACATGACGAAATACTCGAGCGCAAAAGGCAGGAAACCGAGAAAGCCGACCAGCGGCATCTCAAAGAATTTCAGGTTCCGGCCGTGCGGGAAGATATAGACCCATTTCGTGTAGGCCCACATGTTCCAGAATTCCCACAGGAACCCGCAGATTGCGCCGGCGGCCAGCAATTGCAGCGTGCGCGACCAATCACCGCGTTCCCAGTCGCGATAGATGCTCTGGGCCCGCCGCCAGTAGTTGAAGGGCTCCAGGAGAAGGAACCACCCCAGCCAGACGAAGACCCACAGATACCCGCGCGTCTTTTCGGGCATGAAGGGCGGCGCGATGACAAAAACCGCGCCGAGGACGACCGACGCGATCAGAAGACCCCGACCCCAGCGGAAACTCCGCGTCCGGGCGCGGGCGAGAAATTCGTAGCTCTGCAGCAGTTCGCAGGTCAGAAACATCGCCGGCATGATCGTGGCAAACGAGATCGCGTAACCGAGCAGGCGGAGCGACAGGTTCGACTCCAGGTTCAAGTAACGCCAGCCCGGCATCACGCGGTTATAGGCCTCGAACAAACACCAGAAGGCGACCGAGAGGATGCATTGAGCGACCAGCGACTCGCGCCGATCCGTCAACAACGACGTGCCTTTGCGGCGATAGATCCACGCATCGGCAATCAGGATGTAAGCCCACCAGCAGACCGGCGTCGTCCAACTGGTAATGAGCCACCACGGCGTGGCGGGCAGCGCGTCCGTTCGCGCGCAGAAGACCGCGGTTTCCATGAGCAGGAGAATCGCCAGTCCAATCGTGCCGTATTGGGGAAAGCGGTGGCGGTACCCGTTCATGAGCGGTCAGTGCCGGGATCGCGAGGATGGTCAAGCGCGGACAATTGGCGCAACACGGCGTCCTTGCAACTCCACGCCAACGACAGTGTCAGCGAGAAGGGGAGCAAGAGGACGACAATGATCAGCAAATTGGCGCGACCCAGGAGGAATCTCAATTCGGAAAGCGGGTCACTGCGCTGGAAAACCGCCATGCCAATGATGTACGCGATGACGCAGGCAAATGGCAACAGCAACAACCCGACATTGCCCGAGCCGAACATGCGCGATTCGAACACCATGTCCTTTCGTCCCAGGGCCGTGGCCAGCACCGCGACCACGCGGTTGAAAGCGATGACATAAACGATTCCCGTGGCCGCAAAGGCGAGTACGTTGCCGAGCAGGTAGGCGCTCATCGGCACGCGCCGCCACAAATAAAAGAACACGCAGAAATAGGTCATCAGCATCGCCAGGCTGAACGCCCGGCGGATCCCTTGACGCCAGGATTCCCCGAGGCTGCGCACCTGATACAACCGCCACGACCCGATCAGCGTCGCCAACACCCCGACGCCCAGGAACGACTCGGCGAACGGCGGCATGTCGGTGAGCATGAGCAGTTCCACGCCGGTCAGTACCGTCAACAACAATCCCCAGAAGACGAAATAGAAACCCTGCGCCAGGCGCACATAATCGCGCGCGGGAACCTGGAGATCAGCGCTCACGGGAATCTCGATGGCGGCGCCGGGCTCAAGCTGGGTCGTCGGCTGCGCCGCCGCGTCAATTGTGTCCGACATGTTTGTTGGGCAGCTTGCCTTGGAGGGTTTTCCACAGTTCGAATTGCTGGATTTTTTTCTGCAACAACACCAGCAATTTTTCGAGCCGTTCGTCCGTGTCGATCGTTTCCAACATCGCCTGCTTGTCGTAATAATCGTCCAGCAGGGTATAACTCACCAGGTCCGACAAATAGTCCGTGTTCTTGACGGAACGCAACGCGTTGAGCACGGCTTTCGGCAGTTCCGCGCCCATGCGCGCCCGCGCCTTCGCCAATTGCGTGACCGCTTTCAATAGCGGTTCACGCCGGCCGCCGACCGCCTCCTCGGGGCCCGCCAGGGATTCGACGAGGGCGACGCGATAGGGCCGTTGCTTCACGTATTCAGAAATCCTCACGCGCGCCACGCCTTCGAGGATCACATTGGCCGAACCGTCGGGCCGCGCCACGCACGTGCGGATCACCCCGATGCTCGCGATGGGATGGGGCGTGGGATTACGGCCTTCCTTCTCCCAACCCTTGCGCAGCAACGCTACGGCGAACATGCGTTCGCCCTTCAGGCAATCCGCCAGCATCTGTTTGTAGCGCGGCTCGAAAATGTACAGCGGCAGCAACACTCGCGGGAACAGGATCGCGTTCGGCAACGGCATCACCGCAATGTGCTTCGGCAGCCTCACGTCGCACAGTATAACCGCAGCCGCCGCGGGCGTCAAAGGCAGAACTGCGAAAGCGGACAGCGGAAGGCGGAAAGAAAGGCAAAAAACGGAGGATCCTTCTATCGAAGGTTCTTCACCAAGGAGGCATAAAGCTCGTCCAGCGCCTGGGGCAACACGTGCGTATCGGCAAGGACCGGGATGAAATTCGTGTCGCCGGCCCAGCGGGGGACGATGTGCATGTGAACGTGATCGAGCACGCCCGCGCCCGCGCTACGGCCAAGATTCATGCCGATGTTGAAACCGTCGGGCTTCATGGTTCTGGCGAGCAATTGCTTGCAGCGGCGGGTGAGTGCCATCAGCTCCGAGAGTTCCTGATCGGAAAGGTCGTCGAGTTCGCCCGTGTGTTTGTACGGCGCGACCATCAAATGGCCTGCGGTGTACGGAAAGGTATTGAGCAGCGCGAAACAGTTCCGCTCGCGAATGACGACGTAATTTTTCGCATCGTCGCTCTCCTGCGACTTGCGACAGAAGAAGCAGCCCTCTTCTTTTTCCCCGAGGATGTACCGAATCCGCCAAGGCGCCCAGAGATGTTCCATGCCGAGCTTTATAAAACTGCCCCGCAAACAAGTCAACGCGAGTCCGCTTCACCCCTGCCAATTTCCCGATTGTAGGGCGAGCGGCCCGCTCGCCACCGTTCTCGGATATCTCCTCTCCCCTCGGGGGAGAAGATTAAGGTGAGGAGGTTGGAAAGTTCCCGGTTGTACAACATTGGGAATACCCCGCTTGTGCAAGAGCCGAGTCCGACCCCGGTTGTGCGAGGGTCTCCCGACCCCGCACGATACCCATTGGATCAGGCAGTTCCTCAAGTTCGAGTCCCGTCTGCGGACACCTTTTTGTGCTTTCCTCGCAATTCCATCAGAGGTTTAATGAGGCCCACACACTTTACCGGTGTGGAAGGAATACCTGTTAGATTCCGTAGCTAGATATGGCCGAGAGTGACATCCTACCGGAGGCCGCTTCTGAAGTTCGTCCTGACTTCAGAAGACAGAAGTGGTTTGCGCTTATGGCCCTTGTCGTTCTCGCCGCGGTGTTGGGTGGCGTTGATGTTCTTATCCACGAGAGTACATCGGCCGAAAAAGCCATCACGATAGGAAGCGCTCTCTTGATGTTGTCATTTGTTTTCACATGGCTTTACTACGATAGCCTCGAGCACCATTACCGAATCGGTATGCTGCTGGGTCTTTGCATCATTCTTCTGGGGGGCATCGGCATCCCGGTATACTTTTTTAGGACGCGTGGATTGCGTGGTTTCATATCGCTCGGACTTGCCTTGTTGTTCAGTTGCGGTCTGGCTCTGATTGTCAGTGTGTCGTTCTACGCTGTGTACTACGTGCGGGAGGCGTTTGCACATTGGTAGATCTGTCTGACAATAAGATCGAGCTAAACACAGTTGTGCTATTGAATAACTCAGCATGTTTATTCGGGCACTGTTTGCTTTTCTGGCGTTGCGCATGCACTCGTGATTGCGCTTTTTGGGGAAACGGTTGCGTTCGTGCTCTTGTCGATAGATAATTAAATTGCGTTAGACAGGAGAAGCTCAATGAAAGTAAATTTGCTTCTTATCACCGTGTCGGTACTTTGCAGCGCCAGCACCTTCGGCCAATCCAATAGCCCCAGTCTTGCGTTCGTCGTCCCTGAAGGCATGCAGGCAGTCGCCATTAGTGGAGGCACAATCACCAGCGCGGTAACTAGCGTCAAGGCAGGCGACCGGGTGGACATTCTGTTAACGTATACCGACCCGGTCGCGCACCAGGAAACCACGCAAATGATCCTGCAAAATGTTCTTGTGCTCGCGGTGACCAACGGAAAGGTTAATCCTTCAAGCAAGGAAGCTGGCGGGAGTTCGATGACTTTAGCTGTGAGGCCCGAGCAGGTTGAACTTGTCACTGCTGCTGACAGGGCTGGTGCGTTGAGCGTCGTTTTGCGTCCGGCGCACGAGGAGAAAGCCACCGCACCTTCGCGGCCAGGTGTAGGGGACTTTTGGTCTTCTGGAGAGTTACAGCGGCTTCTTGAAGAGAGGAAACAGCAGCGACGACAAGGATCGGACTGAATGTAGCCATGCGCTTCAGCCAGCGCCGATATTGCGTCCATAGCTGAGCTTAATCGATAGGCAGAAGATGGCAGCTTCACGAAAGAGGACAGTCGTTCTTAGGACGAGTTGCGATTGTGTTCATCGTCCTTTTTGTTGGCTGGGAATTGTTGCTGTTCGCGTTTTATTTGAGGCCGCAAGGGCCCAGCGTCGCTCGTTTTCGGACGGTATGAAGGCCTTTGGCCGAGTGTGCGTCTCATGGGCTTGTGGGACATCGCGGCGCTGGTGTTGCTGGCATTCTCATGCATCTTTTGGCAACTGGCCCTATGGAGCGGCAAACATGACGCTTCCGAGAGAAAGTGATTTGCCCATCAATTCTTCCCCAACGCCTCCAGCTTCAGGCATCCCCATTCCACTCTCGACGCCGGGTTGGACAAAGTAGCTACTACACTTGACTTTCGGAATGGGATTACCGAAATATCCATCGACTCAAAGGCAATCGCATCGCCATGACTTCAGTCCCGGAACAACCAGTCCATATAGTCCCCTACGATGAATCCTGGCCCATACGATTCGAACAAGAGCGGGCAATTTTGGATCGCGTGATCGGAAGTTGGGCAGTCGGTGGAATCGAGCACATTGGCAGTACCGCCGTGCCGGGACTCGCTGCGAAACCGGTCATCGACATCATGGCCGGGGTTGATAGCTTGGAAGCCTCTCGCTCGGCAATACCGGTCCTCAGCGAGATTGAATACTGCCACTTCCCATACCGCCCCGATTTGATGCACTGGTTTTGCAAACCCTCGCCATCGTTCCGCACCCACCACCTTCATTTGATCCCTTTCCGAAGTCGCCTGTGGGCCGAACGCCTCGCTTTCCGCGACTATCTGCGAGAACACACTGACGTTGCGATGGAATATGCCGAGTTAAAGCAGCGCCTCGCCGCACAACATCGCCTCGACCGAGAGGCCTACACGGACGCAAAAACTCCATTCGTGGAACGGATCGTCAAACTCGCTCTTGCGAAGAAACAGTGATCCGAACCTGCTTGACGCCGTTTTGCCGCCTGATAGAAGTTCTCTCGGGACTGCCAACTATGCGCTTCAAAAAACAACTCTTGGGAGTCTCGCTGACACTGCTGATGATAACAACCGCTCACGCCCAGAAGTCCACGCCACCAACGAACTCCCCTCCGGCGGAGGGGCAGGGGGTGGGTACCAAAGTTTCCCCTCCACCGGAGGGGTTAGGGGTGGGTACTGTTGTCACGCTCCACCCGGCGCTGTTCCTCGTCGGCGATTCCATCATGCGGACCGGCAACGGCACGGGCGAAAATGGTCAGTGGGGCTGGGGTTCGGAGATCATTCCACTTTTCGACCCGGCAAAAATCCACGTGTACAACGAAGCGCATGGCGGACGCAGCAGCCGCTCCTACATCGAAGAAGGACTGTGGGCGAAAATTCTCGACCGCCTGCAACCCGGCGATTTCATCCTGTTGCAATTCGGCCACAACGATTCCGCCAACTCGCAGAACTACCCCGACCGCGCCACGATCACTGGCGACGGCGATGAGACGGTGCACTTCGGGGTCGGCAGTTCCAATAAAGTCGTCCACGCCTATGGCTGGTACCTGCGGCAGTACGTCAAAGACGCCAAAGCCAAGGGCGCGGTGGTGATCATCTGTTCTCCGGTCCCACGCAACACATGGGTCGATGGCAAGATCAAGCGTGGCTTCGACGGCTACGCCCAGTGGGCTGCCGACGCTGCGAAGGCGTCGGGTGCTCTCTTCATCGACCTCAACAACATCGCCGCCGATCATTACGATGCGCTCGGCCAGGAGAAGACGGCGGACTTGTTCTCGGATTACCAGCACACCAAAAAAGCCGGCGCTCGCCTAAATGCCGAGTCCGTGGTTGAAGGCCTTAAGCAATTGAAAAGTTGCCCATTGGCCGGCGACCTTGCGTCCGCGCCTGCCAGTGCAAATCAGTGAGTATTCAGCCAAGCTGCAAACACTCAGTCAATATGACGGTCAATAATCTCCGCAGCTAGGTTCCGCCACGATGTTTCACTATTGATGCTGTAAACAAATGGGGCATGAGCGGTCGAAGGCATGTCGTCGATCACAATGTCGGGCTTGGCCGTGAAACCCTCGAAAAATTCGGTGAGTCCATGCTGCTCGGCTACGCGGCGAGCGTACTCAGCACCGACTGAGGACCATAAGAAAAGATGACAACCTTCATTTCGAAGCCGTTGTAACGCTTCCTGTGCGCCGTCTAGGAGGCGTCCTCCTGCATCCACCAGTGTGAGATCAACATCGATGAAGATATTCGCATTTTTCACGGCGCCTCCGGTTCTACCTGTAAGGGTATAATACCATAAATTTGGATGTAAAAGACCAGGCATCCTGGCTTTGTCGCTTTACAGTCGCTTGACGAACGGATGTGAAACTCTTAGCCTTCCGCTGTCTCGACGAAAAATAATGTTATGCGTCCTCTCAAATACCTGCTTTTACTTGTCGCCTCCGCAGTGTTTCTAACATCGCTCGCCGTCCTGGCTGTCGAAGACTCGGTCACACTCAATTCCGGGGAGATCGTCAAGGGACGGATCACCTCAGAAACCGACACGGACATCGCCGTCGAAATCTCCAACGAACGCCATACGGTTTTCACGACGCGAACTCTTCTCAAGTCCGATATCAAGGAAGTCCACAAACTTACTCCCGAGCAGCGCCAGGAGGGCGAAGCGTACGAAGCGCTCGGGCGTTACCAGTTGAATCCCAATCAGGAATTCAAGTCCGCTTACTATGCGGAGGGAATCGCGGCCTTCGACAAATTTCTGGCCGCTTATCCCAACTCGGAAAACGCCGCGTCGATTACCGCCCGGCAGACGCAATGGCGGTTTGAAAAGTTCGAAGTGGACCATGGACGCGTCAAATTCGCCGATAAATGGATGCTGCCCGACGCGAAAAAGCCGCTCGTCGAGGAACAACAACGTCAAAGCATGGAGCGGTATCTTCAGAATCAAGTGCAGATCGTCAGGGCAGCCAAGGCGCGGGTGGACGCCGCCCAAAAAGAGCATAATTTTCTGCACAGCACCGCCGGGTATCGTGGCAAGGTGCTCGCAGAACCTGAATACAGCCAGGTCATGGCACGCTATGCAGCCAACGACGCGGAAATCCCCAAAGCCCAAGCCAACCTGACAGCAGTCCAGGGGAAATTCAACGAGTTGTACGCCCAGTACCAGAAGCTGGGCGGCACGGTGAATTACCAGCAGCAGATCGACGCGAAGTAAGCTAGTCCGCAGGAAACAGATAGGTCTTGTCAGACGGCGGAATGCCCCTCGCGGCAACGAGGTGATGAACAGGGGAGGGCATCAATGGCGACGGTTTGCCGGCGTCAGGTGAGCGAGGATCGTCTTCGTCACTATCGTGAAGCTGCGTGCCTTAAGAAATGGCTTGAGCAAGATCCGTACGATTCGGCCGAAAGTAAAAGCCGCCTTCGCCACTGGCGGCGACAAGACAACGCGTCCGCCAAGAAATCGGAGTGTAACGGGATCGTCCCAATAGCAAGTGGGTGCAACTGGTGAGCTCAACGCATCGAATGTAGCCGAGCGTAGCTTCGATCCGCATTCTACCATGAACTCACGTTCGGCTCAAACGATAGTGTCGACAAAAGAAGGGGCTTCGATTGTCGTGCATGTCTCAATCTTTGATACGGCAAAACAACCGCTAACCCTGCTTGACAGCCTGCCGCGTCATCCGCAAACTGTCGCCATGCCTGTAGCGGCCACAAAGACAAAGTCCATCTACCTCGTCGGTGGCGCCGATGAGTTTTCCATCAAGGAAACCGCCGCCAAGCTGGCGGAGAAGTTGGCGCCGAAGAAGGCGGGGGAGTTTGGGTTGGAGATCATCGAAGGTTCGGTGTCGAACCAGGACGAGGCGCTGAAGGTTCTTTCGCGTGTCCGCGAAGCGTTGAACACCGTCGGCTTGTTCGGCGGGGGCGACAAGCTGGTGTGGTTGAAGAGCACCGACCTGCTAGCCGACAATCCGACCACACGCGCGGAAGCCGTTAAGGACGCGCTGGCGGAACTGGGCGATCTACTGAAAAGCGGTCTGGGCGACGGCGTGATACTGTTGATCAGCGCGATCGGGTGCGACCGGCGCAAGTCGCTCTACAAGACGCTCGAGAAAATCGGTGAAGTGCAATTTTTCGAGGCGCTCGAAGAAGGCAAGGGCGATGCCGACGAGGACATCGAGGCCTTCATCCGCGCGAAGCTGCGCGCCGACGCCAAGACGATGAACCCGGAAGCCGTCCAGGTGTTTCGCGAACTGGTCGCGCCGAATCTGCGCGAGATCGCCAACGAATTGGAGAAGCTGATCACCTACGTCGGCAAGCGGAACGAGATTTTACCCGAAGATGTACGCGCGATTTGCTCGGCCTCGCGCCAGGCGGTAATTTGGGAACTGACCGACGCCCTCGGCGCGCGCCGCACCGCGCACGCCATCGCCGCGCTGGAAAACCTGCTCGACTCCGGCGATCAACCAATCGGCATCTTGATGATGCTGGTCGCGCAGTTTCGCCTGATGTTGCTCGCGCGGGACCTGCTGCAACGCAAACTGATCACCGCCCGTGACGGCCAGGGCGGTAATTTCGAGTTCGTGAAAGCGTTCGAGCGCCTGCCCGAGAGTGTAATCGCGCATTTTCCGCGAACGAAAGAGGGCGCGTTGCCGAATGCCTGGCGCGTGTACCGCTGTGCGCTCGCGGCAAAGAATTTTTCCACGACGGAACTGATCCGCGCGATGGATTTGCTGTTGGAAGCGAATCGCCAACTCGTTACGACGCAACTGGATGATCGACTGGTGTTGGAAGAAGCGATTGCCAAAATAGCGCGGAAATAGACGGCCATCGCGCCGTCTAGGGAGATTTCCTAAAAGCGCCTCGGAAACCAGTAAAAGATTGACTGGAAAGCTCTTCGCATTAATTACTCAGCCATGGAGATCTCGCGATTCCTCGCTGAATTGCATCTGCGGTTGGTGCCTTTTCCCATCGTGCTGTTGCTGACGGCGTTGTTGCTCGACGGGTTCGGTTTGGCTTGTCGCAACATGAAGTTGCACCAGTCGGCCAAATGGTTGCTGTGCGCCGGCACCGTGTCGCTGCTCCTGGCGTTTATCTGCGGAATCTGCGCGGAGATCTGGGCCGGTCGCGCGGGTGTCCCGCATCTGCCCATCCAAATTCACGAACTCGCCGCGACGATTGCCGCCTGGGGTTTCATCGCGCTGATGTCGTGGCGGCTGTTCCTCGACGGCACGCGCCGGGGGGCGATGCTCGCCTATGTGATTTGCGGCCTCGGTTTGTACGCCTTGCTGGGGATCACGGGTTATCTCGGCGGCAAATTGGTGACCGAATACGGCGCGGCAGTTACCGGTGCAAGCGCCAAGACGGTCCTCTCGGGGCACGATCTCAACACGCTGGCCGAGCGCCAGACTGATCGTAATCTGCAATACTCCGATTTCATGCACCACAGCGCCGGCGTGTTCGTGCTGACGCTGACACTGGCGATCTTCGTGCGCGAGCTCTGGCCGGAGTATGAATCCAAGGTGCGCTGGGTCGGGCCCACCTTGCTCAAGGTGGGCGGCGTGATGCTGTTCCTCTGTGCCGATCTTGACCTGTACGCATTGACCGATCCACGGCAGTTCATGGACCGCGAAGCGCAGATGCACAAGCTCACCGCGCTGATCATGGTGGCTGCCGGCCTGTATATGCTGGTGAGGCAGCGCCGCGGGCCCGTCGTGCAGAAGACCGAAGCGCAAGCCCGATTCCAAAACCGCCTCATCGCTGTCCTCGCGCTCATTGGTGGTGGCTTGCTCTTCACGCACGTGCACACCGTCGCGCCCTATGCCAATGTCGCCGCGGGCGTTTACATCAATCATATCACCATGGGCTTCGTCGCGCTGGCGATTGGCGCCATCAAACTGCTGGACGATGCGTTGCCCGACAAGGTGCGCTGGCGCGCGTTGCTGTTCCCCTCGTTTCTTGGCGTGCAGGCGTTCTTGTTGTTGACGTACACCGAGGGCATCCCGTGGTGGGCCGGCATCGGCCACTACAATCGTTGGGGCCCCAACGGCGGCTGCGTCGCATCCTTCGGTAAGGAACGCGCGGAGCTGGTGTTTGACCCTGTCGCAGCCATGCTCGACGTCCGGGTTCTCGATCGGTTTGCCGACGACCCGGTCAGCATCGCGGCGACCAACGTCAATATCATCGTCGCGCGCGGTTACGAAGAAACTGCGGTTCCGCTCGCCGCGGTCAACGCCACGAACGGCACAGCCTCGCACTTTCGCGGCCCCGCGCTGTTCCTGAAGGATGCCGTGCAGTTCGACGCGCGCGTCATCCTGCCGCTGGACGGGAAAGAGCGCACCGGCTATTTCGATCCGTGGGTGACGCCGGTCATCCACGGCATTCCACCCAACGAGGTTGCGCGGTTCGTTTGCCCAATGCACGAAGGGATTCGCTCAACAACTTCCGGGGTATGCAGGATTTGCGGGATGCCTTTGGTGCCGCTACAACTCACGCCGCCGCAAGGGTTGCACGATGCGAAGTTCGCGATGAAACTGGAACGCAAGGGCGACACCTTGCATTTCCTGCCGCAATTGGCCGCGACCGGTGAAACCGTGCGCGATCTTCTCATCACGCATGAACACTTGCTGCACCTGATCATTGTGAGCGATGACCTGTCCTTTTTCGATCACGTCCATCCCGTTCGCCAGGAGGACGGGACGTTCACTCTTGATTACAAGTTCCCGCACGCCGGCAATTTTCTTCTCTTCGCCGACATCATGCCCAATGGCGAACGGGCCCAGGTATTCCGCCTCCCGCTATCAATCGACGAAAATACTCCACCGCGGCGCAACCCTGCGCTTTATCGGTATCGCCGGCGCCCGCGCGCGAGGTCGGGCCGTATCACGTCGAGATGATTCTCCAGCCGCGGGCCCTCGTGGCGGAGCGTGAATCGCAACTGGCATTCCGTCTGGAGCGCGATGGCAAGCCGGTGACCGATCTGTCCCCGTACATCGGCGCAATGGGTCATTGCGTGATCATCAGTGAAGACACGCAAACCTACCTGCATAGTCATCCCGAGCAGTTTGCGCCGGCGCTGCCGTCCGGGGCGCAGGGCGGACCCGAGGTGAGTTTTCACACCGTGTTCCCAGCGCCGGGCCGCTACAAGGTCTGGGGACAATTCAAGCGTGGCGACGAACTGATCGTGGCGGACTTTGTGGTGAATGTCGAAAAACCGATCATGCCCCGGTGGCTGGTAGGTTTTTTACTGTTTGATTGAGCGCGCGATGGTAACCGGCTAAAACGGATTCAGCAATTGCGACGGAACATCGGGCGCGCGCGCGACGGGGGAGTTTGTGGGGACGATTCCCTTCGCCTTCTCCAGCAACGCAAGAAGCTGGTCCGCGCCGACATATTCAACCTGTCGCAATTCCGTATGCTCGCGACCATCCGGGCCAAGGAAAAGGATGGTCGGCACGCCCCAAATGCCGAAATCCTTGCGGATCTTTTCAACCTCGGGCGAACTCTCACGCGTAAGATCGGCCCTGACCATCGTGACCTGGTTGGTCTGGCCGATGACGCGCGCATCGCGGAACGTGGTGCGCTGCATTTTGCGACACGGACCGCACCAGTCGGCCGTGAAATCGATCATCACCGGGCGATGCTCGGCGGCGGCTTGCTGGAGGTTGGCGGCGGAGTAAGGTTCCCACGCGATCCCGCCGGTGGTCGGCGTCGCGGCATTCAGCCAGAGCGGGCTGGTAATCCACGCCGCCACTGCGAACAGCGCCACGCCAAATACCCGCTTCACCCAGACCATCCACATGCCCGATTTCGGCAGGCGCGTCAGTAATCCGGAAAATGTCCCGAGCACGACATAGGGCAGACCCAACCCCAGCGCCAGCGCAAAGAACAGCCACCAGCCGATCCACGGGTTGCCGGTTTGGCCGACGAATGCCAACAGCGCGACGACGAACGGAGCCAGGCAGGGCGCGGCAATGACCCCGATCACCGCGCCGAGAAAAAACACGCCGATGTAGCCCGCCTTCGACGACAGACCGGTCGCCCTCTGCATCAGGGCCTGGGGAGGTTGAAGCTCGAACAGGCCGAACATGCTCAGCGCGAGCGCGACGAGCAGCAAGGCGATGCCGACCAGCACAAAAGGACTTTGGAGCGCGGAACCGAAGAGCGAGCCGGTAAGCGCCGCGATCAATCCAAGGGTCGAATAGGTCAGCACGATGCCGAGACAATAAATGAGCGAGGACGCAAACGCGCGCCGCGCATTTCGCTCGCCGCCCTGCCCGCCGAAGTAGCTGACCGTAATGGCGATCATCGGGTACACGCACGGCGTGAGATTGAGCGCCAGGCCACCCAGGAAAACGATCAGGATCGTGACGAACCAGCCGCGTTCCCGCACGAGTGTGGCAATGGGACTGACCCCCTCATTCCCCCCGGCGGTCACGAGACGCGCCAGCGGCGCGGCCTCGGTCACGGCGCCGAAGAGCTCGGGATGGACTGACTGCGGCTTCTGCGGTGCCGATACGATTTCAGTCTCGATGACCACGGGAATGGTCTTCGGTGCAATGCACACCTGATCGTTGCAGGCCTGGTAGCGCAGCGTGCCTTCCAGTTTCACCGGCCCGGGTTGGGCCGCGGCGTTGACGCGCCCTTCCGCAAAAATAATCGTGTGACCCGTGTAAAGCGCGACCGGTCCGTCAGACCACGACACCTGCGTCGTCGCGCCCTTTGGATAAACAATGCGGTCGAACACGACAGCCGCAGTTGACGGCAGTGTGAGCGTCGTTGGGATCAGGCCCTCGGCGTTGGCGGGATTGGCGTTGATGTGCCAGTGTTCGGCGACATCGATGACAATCGCGACGCGGAAAGACGCGTCCGGGGCCAGCTTATCGACCGACAACAACGTCGTGACCCTGGCCTCGCCTTGCGGCCCGCCCGGTTGCGCTTTACCGGCCAGCGAGGTTAGGAGAACCAGCGCGAGCGCGACCGAAAATGGCCGGAAACGGCTCATTGATTGAAGATGGCTCGAATGTCGGCTTTGAGGGCATTGGCTTCGGTGACACCGACATATTTACGGATGATATTTTGGTTCTTGTCGATGATGAACAGGGTCGGCACAGCCGTCAGGCCGCCGAAGCCTTGAATGATGTCGTAATCGGGTGGGTATAGCGGAAAATTCACGCCCTGCTCTTCGGCAAAGGTCTTGATCGGTTGGGCGCCAGGCTGTTCGAAGGCGAGGCCGAGCACGGCCAGGTTTGTCTCGCTGTATTCCTTGAGGAGTTCATTCAGGATGGGCACCTGCCTCTGGCTGGGTCCGTCCCCGGTGGCCAGAAAGAAAACAACCAGCGCCTTGCCTTTGAAGTCGCTGAGTTTGACGATCTGTCCCCGCCCGATCTTTAACGAGAAAGCGGGCGCGGGTATGGCCATGTGAGTATCGTTTGTCGCGCCAAATGCGCGCCCCAAGAACACGATCACCACCAACAGCATGACGAGCCCCACCACCAGTGAAATCGCGAGACGACTCGTCCCTGCATTTGTTTTGGCATTCATTTTTTGGGTTTTCGACACCTTCTTTGCAACCCCAATGACCGGATGGCTTCACGTATATTATTACTAGACTCCATTCCCGTGCGCAAGCGCGGCTTTCTCTTAGGACGAAACGTCCGGCCGTCCCATTGAACCGCTTGCCCCGAATCCGTTTCGGGGTTGGACGTTAAATCCGTTCACAATTCGCCCTGCCGGAACGCGGGAGGGACATTACTGCGGCTCCCCAGTGGCCTCGTTTTCCAAAAAACGAAGCCACTTTTCGATGTAAACGGTCCCACCGGGGCCTTATTTTGGGTTCGTTTTCCGAAAACGAACCCACCTGCAAACGCTGCTGCAAACGTCACAAGTTTCTGTAAATAAAAGTGATACATCGGAAATGCCGTCGCAAAACGGTGGGTTCGTTTCGCAGAAACGTATATAGGGGCCCCCGCTGGTAGTGGCGCGGGTGTCCCGCCTGCACACTTTCGCCGCCCACTTGTTGCTGTTCCGTCTCAATTCGTAATTCACACGCCAATTATACCCCTCCCACCACGCCGCGTCCAGCAAAAATATCGATTTACGATACACGGGCGGAATCCCGATGTACCCGCCTCGCCCCGTCGAGGCGTCGGCCCGGCCGGTTCGCCTCCTCGGACGGGACAAAGGGGGGCACCCTAAGAAATTATGCCCGCCCGACAAGAAAGCCTTGCCTTCGCGAAATCAGCGGCGTAGAAGGCAACCAAGTGGAGAATTCTAATTCAGTCTGCGGCTCAAAGCGGTGAAAGGCGGCGAGCATGAATATGGCGGGCGAGCACATCCGAGTTCGGCTGACACTCCTTTCGATGTGTGATCAACAAAGTGGAGGTCGGATTGTTTGATGTTGAGACCTGACCCCATTCCCATTCATTGCCTCTTGTATCGATTTACGATGGACGAAGAGGTGATGGGTGCCCCCATGCCTAAGTGACCGTTTACTCCACAACGCTCCCGGCTACCAAACCCTTGTGGACTTCGAAACCAACCTCAACTAAACTCATGACTCATGCACTTCCTCCACTGTCCACCAAACCGGGGCACGGGCATGAAACCGTAGGACCTGTGAAGTGAGCGATACGCTTCGAGCGCCGGGTGCCAAGCTGGGCCAGTCGGTCAAGCTGGTGATCTTTACGGTCCTCGCCTTGTTGATGGTGATATGTGTCGCCCGCGCGACCTACGATTTGGGTCGAGCGTATTTCTGGAGAAGCACGCCTTGCCTGATCCTCAGCAGTGAAGTCAAGCTACACGGTCAGCTTTATGTATTCGAAGCCACCTACCAGTACACACTGGATCTGCGGGAGTATAACTCCAAATATGTCGGTGGGGCCTCGTCCGATTACAATCGGGCTCAGCGGCTTATGGATCGGTATCCCGTTGGCGCAGCAGCGACATGTTATGTGAATTGGCCGAATCCGGGTGAGTCAATCCTTCGCCGTCCGGGGTTGGATAGCGTGATTATGTTGTCGATCCTCCTGGCGGTGCCTACTATGTTTGTACTGGTCGGCGTTGTCTTTCTATGGACTCTGTCTGGGAAAGACGCCGGCAGTCCCGGGCTGCAAGACCCGCCCCCAAAACCCGGTCGGTTCGATTTAACGATGGCCGTCCCCGCGCTCCTGGTCCTGGTATTTTTCATCTGCCTGCCCGCGATTGTTTTCTCGGCATTTACCATTGGTGGAGCGGCCGACCTCTATCTGAACTGCATCAAACCTTTGCGTCAGCGCGCCGACTCGAGGGGCTGGACGCAGACGCCCTGTGTGGTAGTGTCCAGTCGGGTGATGACCCTTCGGAAAGGCCCGAGATACCGTGCCGACATTTTGTACTCCTATCGCGTTGGCGATCGGGAATACCGGTCAAATCATTATCTCATCTTCGAGTACGGCTCGCGCGATTATGATAGCCAGGCGGCAATCGTGCAGCGATTTCCGACGGGAACACAATCGGTTTGTTGTGTCAATCCTGCCGACCCGACGGAAGCGGTCCTGGTTCGCAACGTCGCCTCAAGCGTTTGGACAATCGGCCTGCTGATGGGATTATTGTTTTTCAGTATCGGCGTCGCGGGCCTCACGTGGGTTGCGCGGAGTGGATTGCGGAGGCGCCGATTGAGAGGAAAAACAGGTCAGTCCCGCATAACCGCATATTTGCTGGCACCCTCAGCCGGCCGTTTCTTGACTTGCCGTTATCGACGGTATACGCCTAGGCACTGATGCGCACGGCTTTGCAATCTTAGGGGTCAATCTTAGGGGTCAGGTCTCAACATCATACAAATCAGTTGAAAGGGTCAATCTTAGGGGTCAGGGAAAGGAAAGGGAGTCAGGGCTTGACACCTGACAGAATTGTTCCTCGGAGGGGACAAAGGGGTGGGTGCTTTCAGAAATTATGCCCAGCGAAAACGGAAAGGAACGGGCGGTTAAAAAATCCGAAAAATTTACTTGCGCTTGTTTTTATTTCATTTTATATTCAACCATATGGTTGAATATACATCGAAGATGTTGGACCGGACTTTTGGGGCGCTGGCGGACCCGACGCGGCGGCGGATTTTGGCGCAACTGGCGAAAGGCGACGAGTGCGTGACGGATCTGGCGCGGCCGCACGCGATGTCGCTGGCGGCGGTATCGAAGCATCTGATCGTTTTGGAAAAGGCGGGCTTGGTGAAGCGGCGGCGCAAGGGGCGGGTGCATTCGCTGGCGCTGGAGGCGAAGCCGATGCGAGAGGCGCAGGCGTGGATTGACCGGTATCGGAAATTCTGGGAGGGAAACCTGGACCAGTTCGAAAAATATTTGGACAAACTACAAACGAAGGAGACCAAACATGCTGATGATAAATAATGAAGTGCAGAAGCCGGATGACGCGACGTTAATCGTGAAACGGATGCTGAATGCGCCGCAGGAGCTGGCGTTCCAGGCGTGGACGTCGGCGGAACATATCCAGCAATGGATGCGTCCGGAACCGGGAATGGAGGTGCCGATGGCGAGCATGGATTTGCGGGTGGGCGGAAGATTCCGCATCCAGATGAAGAAGCCGGACGGTGAATTTTTCACCGCCGCGGGAGAGTTCCGTGAGGTCAAGGCGCCGGAGCGACTGGTTTACACGTGGGATTGGGAAAAGGACGGCTGCGGCACGGAGTTTGGCGAGGTGGAGGGTAAGCCATCGCTGATCACGGTGGAGTTCCTCAAGCGGGGCAAGCAGACGGAATTCGTGCTGACGCATACCCGGTTCGCCACGGTGGAAAGCCGGGACAATCACGCGCAAGGCTGGAGCAAAATTGCGGAGAGTTTTGCGAGCTTTGTGGAGAAAAAATGACGCGTCGTACCACTGAAACTGAACAAAGCTGACAACGGTTGGCCCCGCAGGCGCGGGATCAGCCCATAACGAAAGGTAATCATGAGCACAAAAGCGAATATCGTATCGCAGAGAGGAATGGATAGCGGCCCGGCTCGGGCTGCTCAAGGAGGAGAAGGAGCTAACGCGGCGCAGCGACGAGCTGGCGCGGCGGCGGCAGGAGTTGCCGTGGGTTCGGATCGACAAGGAGTATCGATTCGACACCGACGAGGGGAGCGCCTCGCTGGCAGACCTCTTTCGAGGGCGCTCGCAGCTCCTCATCTACCACTTCATGTTCGGGCCCGAATACACGGCGGGGTGTCCGTCCTGCTCGGCGATCGCGGACGGGTTCAACGGCTTCGCCGTCCACCTGGCCAACCACGACGTCACGCTTTCGGCGGTGTCGCGGGCTCCGTTCGCGAAACTGCAGGCGTACAAGCAGCGGATGGGCTGGAGCTTCCCCTGGGCGTCCTCGCTCGGCGCGGACTTCAACTTCGACTTCAATGTCTCGCTCACCGAGAAGCAACAGCGCGAGGGGACCGTCGAATACAACTACCGGCGCGAAGCGGCGTGGATAGAAACGCGGAATCGACGATTCACTGACGAAACGCGGCAAGGGGCCTGTCGCCGAGCACGCGGCCATGACCGGGACCGACGTGGCCACGTACACGCGCGAGAGGCCGGGCATGAGCGCGTTCGTGCTCGAGGACGGCGTCGTCTACCACACCTATTCCACCTATGCGCGCGGGCTGGACGGCCTCTGGGGCATGTACCAGTGGCTCGACCGGGCACCCAAGGGGCGCAACGAGACAGGCATCTGGTGGCGTCGCCACGACGAATACGAGGCGCTTCCTCAAAACGGCGGGTCGTGCTGCCACGCGGCGGAGGCGCGCGCGTGAACGCTCGCCACTGTTGCCACAAAGCGACGCGAGCCGGCGACAACGTTCGTCGGCCCGCGTCGCGGTTGCGCCGTGGCGGGGAGATCGCTGGTTGGATCGTTCCGAGCGCTGCGCTGGCACTGCTTCCCAAGTGTCCCGCCTGTGTGGCGGCGTATGTGGCCCTCGCGACCGGCATCGGGATCTCTTTGCCGACCGCCACTTACCTGCGGGCGATGCTGGTGGTATTGTGCGTGGCGTCATTGGTTCTCATTACGGCAAGACGACTGCGGAGTTTAATTGCGCGGGGAGTCAGCCAGCAGTGATCATTCGTGTCAGCATGTGAAGGGGTCAGACCGGCACAGTCGCATATTCATCACCTAACTTGGCTCAGTTCAGGATCCGCCTGCGCGAAGGCTCACGGAGTTCGGACACCACCCCGGCTCCGGTGATGTCTTAATTTGCATCCGCCAACTGTAGCCGAAGCGTAAGCTTCGGGAATCCGTATTGCTACCACCGAAGCTTACGCTTCGGCTACAAAACACGAACAATGAGCGGTGCGGCAAATTAAGACGCCACCCTGGCTGGCCGTCCCTTGACAAATCGTTGCTGACGGCCTACGCTTTTCCCACTGATGCGCATGGCTTTGAGACTTGTGGCGGCGCTGGTGACGATCTCGCTTGTTGGCAGCTTGCCGGTGCGTGGCGAACTGTGTGACGGTGCCACAGCACCGTGTCGTAATACGCAACCGCAGCCAATGAATTGCTGCACGCCCACGCATTGCCACTGCAATTTGTCCGCGCCCGTTCAGCCGGCTCCGAATTCCCTGCCGGCCCGCGCCACCACGGTCAATGGCCACGAGATCGTGAAAGTCGCGTCGTTACCCGTGGACGCAATGTTCCTCGCGGGCGGCGAATATTTCAACGTGCGCTCGGCCGCGAGAGCCGACATTTCTCTCCCCAGCGCCGCCGATTCGTACCTCCTGACGCATGCCTTCCTGATCTGAGACCTGACGCTACGCCCGTGGTGTCTCTTTCGTCTGTCTCTGATCAGCCATGCAAGTACACGAACAACCAGATTCCGAAGTCATCCGGCAAATCCAGTCGGGTGACGATTCCGCGTTTGACGAATTGATGAGGCGTTATCAACGCCCCGTCGTGAACTTCATCTTTCGCATGCTCGGCAACGAGGACGACGCCGCCGATGTGGCGCAAGAAGTGTTCGTGCGCGTCTACCAGAAACTGAATACCTATCGACCGGAGACAAAGTTCTCGACGTGGCTCTTTGCGCTGGCCCGTAACGCGGCGATCGACCGTTTGCGTTGGCGCGCGCGACATCCCACCGAGCCAATCGAGTCCGAATCACAACTGGCCGCCGCGACGGATACCGCGAAGGAGGTAGACGCGCGTGAGATTGGCGCGTTGATTGCCGCGGCGGTCAGCGAACTCCCTGAAGATCAGCGGACAGTGCTGGTTTTGTCCGAATATCAAGGAATGTCGCATGCGGAAATCGCCGCGGTCATGCGCTGCTCGGAGAAATCGGCAGAGTCACGGCTCTATCGCGCCAAACAAACGCTGCGAGGGGTGTTGCGCCCCCTGTTGGATCGATGAGCGTGTGTATCGCTTTAACCACGTTGACTGATTCAGAACAGTTGGTTGACAAATCCGGGGGTCAGTTGGAAATTCTTGACACTACGGAATCACTTGCGGCAACGTGTGTTGCGTAATATTCACGTGAGCGACGCGAGGTTGGCACGGCGCATGTTAATAGTCTGTCAACCGCGCGCGATGGTGCGCGACACCGAGACAGTCGGTGTTGCACCTCACCAACACCTTCGCCAAAGGCCTACCTTATCCCGTCGGAAGCTGAAAGCCCTCGTTGGAAACAACGAGGGCTTTTTTTGTCCCCAGCGTATTACCAGTTGATGAACCAAGATGACGACAGACTACATGCGCTCTTGAAGCAATGGCGCGATATCGAGCCACCGTCCAATTTCCAGGCCAATGTCTGGCGGCAAATTCGGGCCGCCGTTAAGCCCGCGGTCGATACGGTCAACTGGATCGACGTGATCGGGCGTTTGTTGTGGCGGCCTGCCTGGTCAGTCGTGGCTGCCATGGTGGTCGCGCTAACCGTTGGCGTCTGGGGCGGTATTGCCTCGGTTCCCCGTCAAATCGAGCGGCCGACGGCGGAACTCCGATTCCTCTCCTCAGGTACCCTGGCGGGCGGCTACGCGCAAATGACCTCGAAGGACGCGCGATGAAGAAGACGTTGACAGCCCTTGCGGTCTTGACGCTGATTGTCACGGCGGTTTCCTTCGGTGTGGCGCGGTGGTCGGTCCGCTGCGCCATGGCCCAGCCAGCCGTGAATTTGGACGATGCGGCGTGGCTCAAGCGCAAGTTGAACCTGACGGACGCGCAAGCCCGTGACGTTGAAAAGACCGAGGCTGAATTCCGCGCGCAGTTGAATTCATTCTGCGTCGCCCATTGTTCAGCGCGGATGGCCCTGGGTGACGAGTTGGCGAAGTCGAAACCGGACCCTGACAAATGCAGCGGTTTCATCGAGAAGATGAATGCCGTGCAGGCGGATGCGGAGCGGGTGACGCTGGCGCATATATTGAAAGTGCGGTCATTGCTGAATGAACAACAAGCGCAGCGCTACTCCGCGCTCATCCACGACCAGGTTTGCAGCCTGCCGATGGGGACCCTGTAAGCCAACCGAACGGAACCGTCATGCAAATCAAGTCCATCATGCGGAGCGGGATTCTTGTTCTCGCGGGCCTTCTGACGTCCGTGACCGTGGTGTGGTCCGAGCCGAAGGAAATAGTTTCCAGCCTCACCTTGGATCAGGTCATCGCCGAAGCGCTGCGGAATAATGCGGAAGTACGCGGGATGCAAGCCCGGTGGGAGGCGGCGCAGGAGCGCCCGGCGCAGGAGCGCACGTTGCCGAATCCGGTGCTGGCAGTCAAAGGCGGGAACTCGCTTGATAATTTCAGCTTCCCGAGAACTCAAGAAACTCGTGTAGAGGTCGAGCAAACGTTTCCTTGGTTCGGCAAATTGGATCTGCGCGGGAAAATCGCGGAGAAAGACGCGGCCATCGTGCATCACGAGCACGAGGCGATGGAACTGGAAGTGGTGGCCTCCGTGAAGGAAGCCTACTTCGATCTCTACGCCGTACAGCTCTCGCTGGCCATTACCCATGCCGAAGAAGCTGTTCTCAAAGAGGTCGAAACGATTGCCGAAAGCAAGTACGCCACAGGCGCCGTGAGCCAGCAGGACGTGCTCAAGGCGCAGACGGAAACCACCATGCTCCAACAGCAGTTGCTCGAGTTGGAGCAACAGGAAACCACGGCCAAGGCAAAGCTGAACTTGTTGTTGGATCGCCCCGCCGATTCACCTCTCGGCTTGGCCGTCACGCCCCCACTGCCCGATGTTGAGGCCGGCACTGACAGTTTGTTCGCTTTGGCGGAGAAGGCCCGTCCCGAGATCCAGAAGGCGCAGATGGAGATCCAACGCAACGAAACCCAACGGAGCTTAATGAAAAAAGAGTTCTTCCCCGACTACCGGCTTGGGCTGGAGTACTCCCACTTTGGCTCGGATTACGCCGACTACCCCGGTTCCGAAAACCTGGTGATGGTCACCGTCGGGTTCGACCTGCCGATCTGGCGGACCAAATACCGCGCGGGCTTGCGCGAGGCGGAGAAGATGGTCGAAGCCAGCCAGGCCGCCCTCGAAGCGGCGGAAAAACAGATTTCCTATGATGTGCAAGATGCGCATTTCAAATCATTGACCGCCAGGCGCACGGTCGATCTCTACAAGAACTCTCTGATACCGCAGGCCGACGCTCGATTCAAAGCCAGCGAAGCCGCCTACCGCACCGGCCAGGTGAGTTTTCTCGAATTGCTCGAAAGCGAGCGATTCCTGCTCAATGCGCGCGTCATGGAAGCGATGGCGGAAGGGAACCTCGGCGTGCAATTGGCCCGCCAGGAGCGCGCCATCGGCACGGGTGTGAAGTACGTTTCACACCCTGGTGGCGCGAACCAATGAAGGAATAATTGATGGAATCTCCGACACAACTATCTCCTCCGTCCCGCCATCGGTTGTTGTCGCGGATCTTTGCCGTCTTGGTGGTAACGGCATTGCTGGTGGCAGCGTTTTTTATTGGTCGAAACTTCGTGCCGCGCCCGCCCAGTCCAGCCGCCACGGGAATGGCGACCGCTGAGACGAGGCGGAAACTGTATCAGTGCTCGATGCATCCACAGATTGTTTCAGACAAGCCCGGTAAATGTCCGATTTGCGGCATGAATCTTGAGCCGGTCGAAGAAACACCGGCGGCGCCGACGATGGGCGCTCCCAAAGAACACAAGATTCTTCTTTACCGTAACCCCATGCGGGCCGACGTGACCTCGCCAACGCCGATGAAAGATGAAATGGGTATGGATTACCTCCCGGTTTACGCGGACGAAATGGCTGCCACCGAAAGCGAAGTGCCGGGCCACGGTTCGTTTACCTTGTCCACCGCGCGTCAGCAACTCATTGGAGTGACTCATGGCAAGGTCGAATCAAGAGACCTCCAGTTGGTGATCCGGACCGTGGGTCAGGTTGCGTACGATCCCGATTTGTATCAGGCGATTATCGAATACCGGAATATGGTCAGTCACCCGGGCATGGAGACAGTTATCACCAATGCCGTATTGCGACTACGCCAGCTGGGGTTGTCGGAAGACATGATCAAAGAGGTGGCGGACGCCACGCATGACCCCAACAGTCTGTTACTGCCGGGCAAAGAGGTCTGGGTATATGCGCAGATTTATGAATACGAACTTGACCTGGTCCACGCGGGACAGACAGCCATCGTCACCGCGCCATCCTTACCAGGTCACAGCTATACAGCGAAGGTTCTGGCGGTCGATCCAATCCTTAACGCAACGACTCGCACCGCGCGCGCCCGCATCCTGGTAGCCACCCCGGAGGAAAACCTGAGGCCCCAATCATTCGTCCAGGTCAAGATAGAGGTCTCGTTGGGCAATAAACTGGCCGTGCCCTTTGATGCCGTCCTGGACACGGGCGAACACCAGATTGTGTTTGTGGTCAAGGAGCCGGGTGCCTTCGAGCCGCGCTCCGTAGAATTGGGAAGGCAGGCCGACGGCTATTACGAAGTCTTGTCGGGACTGGAAGCGGGCGATGAAGTGGTGACCTCGGCCAATTTCCTGATTGACTCCGAGTCGAGGTTCCGTTCGGCGCTGGCCGCGTACACGCAGAAACCCGCTGCGGCCGGCGCGCACTAGGAACTGACCATGGTTGAGAAAATCATCGAGTTCAGCGCCAAAAACAAATACCTCGTCATGATTGTCGTGGTGGCCGCGATGGCGGCGGCCACCTGGTGCGTGAAGAACCTTCGTCTGGATGCGATTCCCGATTTGAGCGACACGCAAGTGATCGTGTTCAGCCGCTGGGACCGCAGCCCCGACATCATCGAAGATCAAGTCACTTACCCAATCGTCACCGCGCTGCTCGGCGCGCCCAGGATCAAGGCGATCCGCGGCTTCTCGGATTTCGGATATTCGTATGTGTACGTGATTTTCGAGGATGGCACCGACATCTACTGGGCCCGCTCGCGGGTCATCGAATATCTGAGCAAAATCACCCCCCGGCTGCCCCAAGGTGTTCAAACCGAAATGGGACCCGACGCGACCAGCGTGGGTTGGGTGTACCAGTATGCGCTGGTTGACAAGTCCGGCAAACAGAACCTGGCTCAACTTCGCAGCCTCCAGGACTGGTATCTGCGCTACAACTTGCAGGCTGTTCCCGGTGTCTCCGAGGTGGCTGCGGTCGGCGGGTTTCAGAAACAGTACCAGGTCAACGTCGATCCCGACCTGCTATTGGCCTACAACATCCCCTTGACGCAGGTCATCGATGCCGTTCGCAAAGGAAATAACGACGTGGGCGGGCGGTTGCTGGAGTTCGCGGGCACGGAGTTCATGGTGCGCGCGCGCGGCTACGTGAAATCGGTCGATGACCTGGAAAAGATCGTGGTCGGCGTCGATGCCAAATCCGGCACGCCGATACTCCTTAAGCAAGTTGCGCATGTGGCTCTCGGCCCGGATCTACGGCGCGGCGTGTCTGACCTCGACGGCGAGGGAGACACCGTAGGCGGCATCATCGTGATGCGGCAGGGTGAGAATGCGTTGAACGTCATCCAGCGCGTCAAAGCCAAGCTGGAAGATTTGAAGCCCACACTGCCCGAGGGCGTGGAAGTGGTGACCACCTACGACCGTTCGGAGTTGATCGAGCGTTCGATCCACACGCTAAAGCATTCCCTGATTGAGGAAATGATCATTGTCAGCATCGTCATCCTGATTTTCCTTTGGCATGTGCCTTCGGCCATCATTCCCATCGTTACCATTCCCATTTCGGTGTTTCTGGCGTTCATCCCGTTTTATTTGATGGGATTGACCGCGAACATCATGTCTTTGGCCGGCATCGCCATTTCCATCGGCGTCCTGGTGGACGGCGCGATTGTGGAGGTCGAAAACGCCTACAATAAACTGGAACAGTGGCAATCGGGCGGGCGCGTTGGGGATTACCATGCCATCCGGCTGCAAGCGCTGAAGGAAGTGGGTCCGGCGGTGTTTTTCTCGCTGCTGGTGATCGCCGTGGCGTTTTTGCCGGTGTTCACTCTGGTTGATCAGGAAGGGCGGCTGTTCAAGCCGCTCGCATTCTCCAAGAATCTGGCGATGGCTTTGGCGGCGGTGCTGGCGATCACTCTGGATCCCGCTTTGCGCATGATGTTCACACGGATGGATTATCATCAGTTCCAGCCCCGCTGGCTGAGTTGGCTGGTCAATACGGTAACCGTCGGGAAGTATTATCCGGAAGAGAAACACCCTGTCAGTCGCGTGCTCTTTCGAATTTACGGGCCGGCCTGTCGCTGGGTGCTGGAGCATCGCCAGATCACTCTCGGCGTTGTTCTGGTTTTGTTGATCTCAACCATCCCGGTTTACTTCAAGCTAGGGCACGAGTTCATGCCGCCGCTGAACGAAGGCGCGTACCTCTACATGCCAACCGCGCTGCCGGGTATGTCGGTGACAGAAGCGCAAAGGATTTTACAAATTCAAGACAGGATATTGAAGGGGTTTCCCGAGGTTGACACCGTGTTCGGCAAAGCGGGGCGCGCGGATTCCTCGACTGACCCCGCGCCGTTTTCGATGGTGGAGACCACGGTGACTCTCAAGCCCGAAAACCAATGGCGCACTGTGAAACGCTGGTACTCCAACTGGCCGCGGCCGTTCCGCTCGCTGTTTTCTTACTTCGTGCCCGAGCACCTTACGTTTGAGGAATTGCGGGACGAGATGAACGAAAAGCTGCGGTTTCCGGGTATCCCCAACATTTGGACCATGCCGATTAAAAATCGCATCGACATGCTCTCCACCGGCGTGCGCACGCCGATTGGAATCAAAGTCCTGGGTCCCGACCTCAAAGTCGTTCAAAAAATCGGGGAAGACCTGGAGAACATCATCCGTGATATTCGCGGCACCCGCACAGTGCTGGCCGAACGCACGGCCGGCGGCTACTATCTCGATTTCGTGCTCAAACGCGATGAACTGGCCCGTTACGGACTCAGCGTTCAAGACGCGCAGGAGACCATCATGGCGGCCATCGGGGGTGAAAACGTGACCACCGCCATCGAAGGGCTCGAACGCTACAGCGTGAACGTGCGCTATGCGCGAGACTTCCGTGACGACGTGGAAAAGCTCAAGCGCGTGCTGGTGCCCACCTCTACCGGCGCGCACATTCCCCTGGCCGAACTGGCTGACATCCGCATGCTCGAAGGGCCGTCCATGATTCGCAACGAGAACGGCCAGCTTGCCGGCTATGTCTTCGTGGACATGGTCGGTCGCGATATTGGAGGCTATGTTGACGAGGCAAAGAAGCGCGTTCAGCAGAATCTCAGAATGCCCAAGGGCTATACGCTCATCTGGAGCGGCCAGTACGAGAATATGGCCCGAGTCACCCAGCGACTAAAAGTGGTTTTGCCGCTGACCGTTTTCCTGATCGCCCTGCTGCTCTACGCAAACACCAAGTCGGCGGTGAAGGCCGGTATCGTCATGCTGGCCGTGCCGTTCTCACTCGTGGGCGCAGTCTGGCTGCTATATCTGCTGCACTACAACATCTCCATCGCTGTGTGGGTCGGGATGATCGCGCTCATGGGACTGGACGCAGAGACGGGGGTATTCATGCTGCTGTTCCTCGACCTCGCCTACGAAGACCGCGTTCGCAAGGGCCAGATGCGCACCTATAAGGACCTGGAGGAAGCGATCATGCACGGCGCAGTCAAACGCATCCGGCCCAAGATGATGACCGTCACCGCCATGTTCATGGGACTGCTGCCGATTATGTGGTCGCTGGGCGCGGGCGCGGATATGATGAAGCGCGTCGCCGCGCCGATGGTGGGCGGAGTGTTCACTTCCTTCATCCTCGAATTGCTCGTTTATCCGGTTCTTTATTCCATCTGGAAGTGGCGGTTTGTGATGAAGAAAGGCTCGGTCGTCCCGCAGCCGAAGGAGATCGCCGCCCACGGTCACACGCTCTAACGCATATTCACCTTGTTCCTGATGGAACTTCTCGTCTATCCCGCCATTTACCTGCTGTGGAAATGGCACAAAGAGGTGAAGTGGACTGCTGTCCGAGAGAATTAATCGTCGTCGGTCTTGTCTTTGCCATGGACGAAGACGAAGCCGGCGTGGGTGGGCGCGGGCACGGGGGAATCTTCGCCACGGACAGATTGCCAGATGACCTTGTTTAGCAGCAGGTCATCGACGGCGTCCTCCCGGGAAAAATCCATGGTCCGCGACGCCTTTTCGCCCCAGGACAACTTCGTATTCTTTTGTTCCAAATCAAAGCGGGCGGGGCGGGCGTTGTAGGGGTGCAGATCGGGGGCACTTTGGAACGCATTGAACATCGGTATGGTGGCAGCGTCATACTGCGACATGGGTTTCAGTCCGAGAATCAGTTCGATCGTCCGCAGCATGCTGCTGGTCGAGTACAGGGTCGAATCGACGAGACGACGTTTCATGTACGGGCTGACGACAAACGCCAGCGTCCGGTGCGCGTCAACATGGTCGGCCCCATTCTGCGCGTCGTCTTCCACGACAAAGATGGCGGTTTGCGGCCAGAACGGTGAATGGCTGATGCCCTCGATGATTCGTCCCAACGCAAGATCGTTGTCCGCAACACAGGCGCTGGGTGTTCTCTTATTCAGCCGCACGCCGTAGGTGTGATCGCCGGGCAACCGGATCACTTGCAGGCGCGGCATGTCGCCTTCACCCTCGAATCGTTTCAGTTCCTCCAGGAAACGGTCCGCGCGTTTCGCGTCCCGGTAATCCAGGTCGAAGCCGCGATACATTTCATCAATATGGCCGCGCAAGGCTTTCACACGCGGGACGCACGGATCGTCCGCTGTTTTTCCGTTGGAGACAAATTCGCCGTAACTGCGGTAGCTCAGGCCGGCTTCCGCCGCGCGGTCCCAGAGATAACCGCCGGCGGGCGCAGCCATGGGAACAACTCCCTCGGCGGGATAAAGATACTTCTCGCGCTGGTTGTGGCCGTACTCGAGCGGCCAGGTCTTTTGCACGAAATCGCTCGCATACGCCCCCATCGTCCATTCGTGGCCGTCCGCGCTGACTTCGGCATCAGCGTAAAAATTGTCAAAGAGGACAAACTCGCGGGCCAATTGATGGTGGTTTGGTGAAACTTCTTCCGGAAACAAACAAAGGTTCGTATCGCCGTTGCCCTCCGGCAGGTCGCCCAGGACCTGATCGTAGGTGCGGTTCTCCTTGATGATATAGAAACAGTATTTGATCGGGCTCGGATCACCGGATTTGAGCGGAATCGGGCTGTCAGTCGGACGGACGGCGGAGACTGTCGCGTCCGGCTTGAGTGGACTGCAACGATAGGCTTCGACCGTGTCGGCCACGAGCTGCTTTTCGAACACCTTCCGCTCCGGTAGATCGATCACACTCAACGTCCCGCGCAGAAGTTCGGCAATATATTGCGGCAGCGTTTCCGCTTTGGTTTTTCGACCCGGCTGCGGCCCGTCCGGGTTCGCCATGGGAATAACTCCCCTGCCGTTGCTGACCAGCAAATGCCGGCCGTTGGGTGTCACGCGGACGGAAGTGGGATACCATCCAACGGGAATGAAGCCGAGCGAATGACTGTGACCCGGCTCGCTCACGTCGAACACAGCGAGGTTGTTGTTGTCCGCGTTGGCCACGAACAGCGTCCTTTCGTCCGGCGTTAATGCCAGGCTGTTGGGAGTGGAGCCGGGAGGCCAGTTGGGATAAAGCGAGGCGGTCAACGTTTCCAGCATCTTGCCCGTCCGGGTGTCGAAAACAGTCACGGTGTTGCGGTTGGCGTTGGCGACGAACAGGATCCTGCCCGAAGCCGTGAGCAGCATTTCGTTGGGATGTTCTTCCGTCGGCCAGCGGGCGATCACTTGCTGCGACTTTAGATCGATGACGGCAATCTGGGCATTACCCCAGAGACTGACATAGAGTTGTTGACGCCGATTGTCCAGGCAGCAGGCGTAAGGGAAAACGCCGGTGTGATTCACTTCGGTTTCGACAGCTTTGCCCGCCGTTGTGACGGTCTCAAATCCAAATCCGGCTGGCGTCAGGGGAATATCGATGACCTTTTCTTTCTTCAAATCGATTTCGGATACGCTCTGACCATACAAGTTCGCCACGCAAAGCCGTTTGGCGCCGGCATCCAGGGCCAGCCCGGCGGGAATGCCAACATCCTTGATGTCGCGCAGACGAATGTCCTGCTGATGGGACAAGAGCCCGTCCTTGAAATGGAAACTATGGATCACTTCTTCGCTGGCGCCGCTGCAGAACAGGCGCGAGCCGTTGCGGGAAAAAACGATCCCATAGAAAGCTTCCTCGAGTGGCACGTTGGTCACGACCTTTTCCGTCGCGAGGTCCACAACCATGATTCCATGATGGCTGTAGCCGGTATGCAGAATCGCAGCGAACCGGCCCTGGGGATGCACGGCAATATTAATCGGGAAATCGCCCAATTCGATTTGTCGTCCCACCGGACGCAGTGACCACTGGTTGGGCAACAAAACGGAACCATCGGCTTGTTGACCGGGCAATTGGACCGGCGGCTTGTTGTCTTTCGCGGTCGAACCGATTGCGCTCGTGAAAAGAATAATCAGGCCCAGTGTGAGTTTGCTCATGTAGATGTTGAATCCTCATAGCCATGTGCTTTTGCCGGCCACGCGGCGACAAACAGCAAAGTCCCCACAATGGAGATAATTAACAAACCGCGAAACGCCGCGTCCCAGCCGTAATGCTGCACCAGCGCGCCGATACCCCAACCGGAAAGCCACGTGCTCGCATAACCAAAGATGCTGGTCAAACCGATGGCGGTGGCAGCGGCGCGTTTGGTGGCGAGATTGGCGCACGCGATGGCCAGCAGGCATTGCGGGCCATAGACAAAGAAGCCAATGGCGCAAAGCAAGCTCGTGGTCAAGAACCGCGATTGCGCGGGAATTTTCCAGAACAGCAACACCGAAACTCCGGCCAGGGCCATGTAGACGACGCAGGCGCGCACGGTGCGTCCGCCGAGAAACCGGTCCGAAAACCAACCGCCAAACATCGCGCCAATAAACCCGAACACTTCAAAGCCGGCGATCATCCATTTGGAGTCAACGATCTGAATGTGCTTGGCCTCCATCATGATGGTGGTTCCCCAATCGAACACGGCGTAGCGGAGGGTGTACACGAAGAAATTCGCCAGTGAGAGAAGCCAAATGTACTTGTTGCAAAAGACGTGCTGTCGCACAAAAGCTTTGAAGTCCTCCTCGGAGCCCGTTTCCCCATCGGCCATTTCTGTGCCCTCCACTTCCGGTAATCCGACCGACGGCGGTGTGTCCGGGAGCATAAACCAGGTGACGATCGCCACGACAAGGGCAATGGCCGCGGGAACGAAAAAACAAGGTCGCCAACCGTCCACGACGAGAAATCCGCAGAGCAGGACAATCAGGATGCTGCCGATGTTGTGGGAAGAATTCCAGATGGAGAATTTGGTCGCAAGCTGTTTGGGCGGAAACCAGTTGGCCATCAATCGCGCGCAGGGCGGAAAGCCCATGCCTTGAAACCAGCCGTTAAGCATCCAGATGACAATGAAAACCACGAGAGTAGAACTGAGCCCGAACCAGATATTCAGGAGCGCGGAAGCGATCAGGGCCGTGGCCATGAAGACGCAGGCATTCGCGCGATCGGCCAGAAAACCATTGAGGAACTTGGAAAGGCCGTACACCATCCCGTGCAGCGAGAGAATCAGTCCGAGGCCTTGCTTGGAAATGCCCAGGTCCTTGCCGATGATGGGTTGAACGACGCTGAAGTTTTTGCGGACGAAATAAAACGTCGCGTAGCCGATGATGGAGAAAATGAGGACCCGGGTTTGCCAGTGCCGGTATTTGTCCGAGATCTCCTTGGGATCCGTCAGCGTGACCGCGGCAGGAGGAGCCGGTTGGAAAATATTCAGGAACGTGCCGCGGGGCTTTGGGGCTGCCAATTGATAGTCCAAGGTCTGCTCCGTCTCAAAACGCCAAGGACACACGATTGAAGCGATTTCGTCAAGTTTCAACCCATACCAACCCGGTGTTGCCGAAGCCGGTCTGCGCATGCCATAACTGTCCGAACCGTTGTGGTTATCCTTTTTACAGTCACGATCTTTGTCGGCGCCGCGCTGCTGTTTTTGGTGCAGCCGATGTTTACACGAATGGTGTTGCCGCTGCTCGGCGGGTCGCCCGCGGTATGGAACACCTCGCTCGTCTTCTATCAGGCCGCATTGTTGGCCGGCTACGCGTACGCTCATGTGACGACCCGCTGGCTGGGGGTGCGCAAGCAGGTGATGCTGCACCTGGCGATCTTGCTCGTGCCGCTGTTTCTCTTGCCGATTGCCATCCCGCGCGGTTGGTTGCCGTCAGCTCAGGGCAGCCCAATCCCGTGGTTGCTGGTGGTGCTGGCAGTCTCGGCGGGATTGCCTTTTTTTGCCGTGTCAGCCACGAGTCCGCTGCTGCAACGGTGGTTCACCGCCAGCGGCCATCGATCCGCGTCGGATCCATACTTCCTCTATGCCGCGAGCAATCTCGGCAGCCTGCTGGCGTTGGCCAGTTACCCCACAATCGTCGAACGGCGCTGGGGACTTGTCCAACAAAGCCGCTGGTGGTCGGTGGGCTACGTGGCGCTGCTGGTGTTGACGGCGATCTGCGGATTGTGCGCGCGCCGCCGCGCCGCCGATGATGGCATTGCCGGAGCCGCCGCCGAACCTTCGGCCATACCGCTGCCGCTCCTGCGACGCCTGCGCTGGCTGCTGTTGGCGTTTGTGCCGTGCAGTTTGATGTTGAGCGTCACGACCTACATAACCAACGAGGTCGCGCCGATCCCTCTTCTCTGGGTAATCCCGCTGGGCATCTACCTGCTAACATTTGTCCTCGTCTTCGCGCGTCGCCGTCTGGTGTCGCACGTGTGGATGGTGCGGGCACTCCCGCTCGTTGTCCTGGCGGTGCTCTGGACGATGGTCGGCCTGTTGCTGGGGCAGGCGATGGAACCGTTGGACTGCCTGATTGCGTTGCACCTCCTGGCGTTGTTCGTGGTAGCGATGGTCTGCCACGGCGAGCTGGCCAATGACCGTCCACCGGGATGGCAATTGACTGAATTCTACCTGTGGATCTCGGCCGGAGGAGTGCTGGGCGGGATGTTCAATGCGCTGTTGGCGCCGTGGCTGTTCCCGATGGTCCTCGAATACCCAATCACACTCGTCCTGGCCTGCGCGCTGATGCCGCGTCGCGCTTCCGCAACCCCCGGCTGCTACGGGTATTTCGGGGACGTTGCCTGGCCCGTGGCGCTCGGCCTTTTCACCGCGGGCCTCATCGTGATTCTCAACCACGTACCGTTCGAAACGCGTTGGCTCGGTTCCACGCTCGCCTTCGGAATACCGTCGGTGCTCTGTCTGGCGTTCTCCCGTCGTCCGCTCCGACTGGCGTTGGGCGTTACCGCCATCCTGTTGGTCATTACGTTGCCGCCCTGGGCCCGCTCCCGTCCCGTTTATCGTGCCCGCAGCTTCTTCGGGATTCATCAGGTTATTGTCGATGGCGAATACCACTCCTTGAAACACGGTTCAACCGTGCACGGTGTCCAAAGCACCGACCCCGCTCGCCGCCGCGAACCGCTTTCCTACTACTCGCGACCCGGGCCGCTGGGGGAACTGCTCGCGGCGGTGCCGACCGCCTTGAAGCAACGCGTCGGAGTCGTCGGCCTCGGCGCGGGCACGGTCGCCTGTTACGGGGAACGCGGCCAGCAATGGACCTTCTACGAGATCGATCCCACCGTGGAACGCATCGCGCGCGACCCGCGGTATTTCACCTTCCTCGCCGACTGCCCGGCGGATGTCACCGTTGTGCTCGGCGATGCGCGGCTGTCGCTCCAACGCGCTCCCGACGGCCAATTCGGCGTGCTGATTCTCGACGCCTACAATTCCGACTCGTTGCCCATGCATCTCATCACTCGCGAGGCGCTGGCTCTCTATCTGCGCAAACTCGCGCCCGACGGCGTCCTCGCCTTTCATATCAGCACCCGCCACCTCGACCTCAAATCGGTCCTCGCCAACCTCGCCCTCGACGCGCATTTGTACGCGCTGCACATGAACGATTTCACCGGCAACTCCGGCCACGCGCAAGGCCGCTTCTCTTCCCGCTGGCTGGTGATGACCCGCACTCCCGCGTCCGTCGAATCTCTTCTCGCCACCGGCTACTGGCAACCCCCGCGTCCCCAACCCGCCGTCGGCGTCTGGACCGACGACCACGCCAGCCTCTTCCGCGTCTGGAGCTGGTACTGACTCGTTCGTCCGCCGTCCCTCTCCTAAAAGTTGTCATCCTGAGCTTGTCGAAGGATCTCTGTCGTGCTCCGACCACCAGCGGCCTCTCTTGGAATTCCCAAAAAAACGAACCCGTTTACAAAACCCACTCTCTCCTCGCCTAACCCATTCTCCATCTGATGGATACATGCTGTTTTCCGACGTAAACAAAACGGGTTCGTTTCGCAGAAACGCATGTTTTTAAGCCCCAATCCTCCCTGGAAAAAACGCCCTGTCTCCCCTCATTCAAAGAACCGAACGGATCATACCGAACCCACAACACCGTGTCCAGTAAAATTATCGATTCTCGATAGGCAGGTAGATCACCAGAGGTCTAGCGAGCGGGTGATGATTTCGTCGAGTTCGGCTTTGCTGTCGCCGCTGCCGTAGGTGAAAGTGCTGGTCAGATGCCGCCAGTCGTCGGCGTCCAGACCGTAGCACTCACGGGCGACCAGGACTTCGAGCTTGGCCCGCTCCTTCGTGTCATGTGGCGCCGACAACAATTTCTCCGCCGCCGCTGCCAAACGGGAACGCAGCTTGTCCGACAATTTCGGAATCGGAAGCTCATACAGGAAGAACAGGTTGACGTTAGCCGAGATCTTGTTGCGCATGTAATAGTTCAGGACTAGCGAATTGAATAAGCAAAGAATGGTACGCGTGGCTTCGTTCGGTAATGCGCGTTGCTCCAACTTGCCTTTCGCGCCGAGATGGTAGGTAAATGACGTGAGGTAGTTCATGGACTCAGTGAGACACACGTGCGGTTTGATGATCGACGCAATCAGCGTGCGTTCATCAGTAGAGCGACCGATCTTCCGGTAGGCTAGGCGTTCCATTTCATAGTGTAACTTGAACTTCTTCACGGCGAACACTTGCCGCAGTCGGGCCTCCACCTTCTCCTTGGTTTCGGGCAGCGATTTGCCTTCGAGAAGTTTGACGCCGGACTCACGGACAAACTGCGTCAAGCGGAAAAGCTCTTTGTGTAGCAGATCTTCGCGAACTTCTTTCTCGATAACGTAGTAAGTGCCGGGTGCGTAGTCGCTGTCGAACTGATAGATCATCTTGCCTTCGTAAAGCGGCAATTGACCGGTTTTCAGTTTGTTTGCAAGGCGCTTGTGGAAGTAGCGGCTGTCTTCAGTGACGTGAAATTCCCGGCGGAACTGGAGGCCCAAGTCGCCGAGCAACGGATGGTTGCTGCGTATTTTGCCGCAGAGGGCGTAGTCGCGCTCGCTGCGAAACTCCATCAACGAGAAATTCTCGGGTGAGAATCGGCGCATCAAGTCCACGCTGTAGCGGATTGAAGGACCGGTGGCCTGTGCTGGGTCGTGAAGGTAAAAGCGTGCGTCAAAGACATGTGCCTTGGGGGTCGGCACCCCCTTGATTATTTTTAGGAAGCCGAATTTGTAGCGGTTGTCCACGTCGGGAAAAATCTTTACCGTCTTGTCTTCACCGTTGACCTTCGCCGTGTAGCCACGGTTTTCGAACGAGCTAAGTTCAATAAGCGTGTGCTCGGTTGTTAGCAACCTGCGCAATGCGGTGCAGCCTTCGTCAGTCTGGATGCCCGATGGCACGAGGATGCCGAGGCGACCGCCTGCCTTCAACAAGTTGAGATTGCTTTCGAGGAAAAGCTTAAAGTAGTTCCAGTCGCCAGTACCCTGATACTTGAATTTCCGTGCAAGGTAGTCTTTATACGCGACGAAATCGGCCTGGTACTTTTCCCAGCGAGCACTGAACTCGGTATCCGTCTTGAGTTTCTTCTCAAACCACGCGTCCACATCGGAAGCATCAACAGAGTACTTGCCGACACGCGCAAATTCTTTACGGACGGGTTTGGCGTTTCCCCACGGTGGATTACCGATGTTGCCGTCGAAGCCCCGTTTGGTTGCCGGTAGGGCTTTGCCGTCGGCGGTGAAGTAACATGGAAAGAAACTGAGGGCAACCAGCAGCGGGTCGCAAGGGAGTTTCTCACCGGCAAAATGCGCGATCAGAATATCGCGGATTTCGCGGCGGATCGCGAGGGCCCCTTCCAGCGGGGCGTGATCACTGGGATTGGCGACGTACTGATTGCGCAGCGCGTTAAGTTGAACGATGGCCTCGCGCCCGGTTGTGGACAGCCAGGCAAGTTGTGCGTCAATGTCCGCGTCCACGAGGGAATCGTTGCAGATGAAGTTGAGTTCGAGGTTGGGGAGAATCTTGGCGGCTTCGGTTTTGAGCTCGCGAAAGTTGTAGTCTTCGGGCGTGAGCTTGACGGCCTCCTTCCAGACGTTGGTCTTGGCGACTTCGAGCGCACCGGAATCTTTGTCCACGCACCAGATGTGGCGCAGGAGGATGGCGGCGACGAGTTGGCGGCGCTGGTTGTCACGCAGAAGATGCCGGTGGCAAAAGTCTGCGGCGTCGCGCACTTCGGGTGGTACATCGAAGAGTCCCTTGCCAGGTTGTTTGGCCCAGGCGCATGCGGATTCAATGCGCCGGTATTGGTCCCAGACGGCACGGAGGGCTTTGATAAGGAACCCGCCACTGCCGCTGGCCATGTCCACGATGCGCAAATCGCCAAGCTCTTTCATCAGCGCGTCAGCGGCAACGAAGTCGTGGCGATTGGCGGAAAGCAATTCGACTATCTGGTTGACCAGCGGAGCAAACAGGGTCGCAACAAGGCTGTTCGCCATCGGCGTGGTGATCGGCGCGGGCGTGTAATAAATGCCTTCGTCCTTGCGGTTGGCGGCAAGGAACATCTCGTAAGACTTCCCGAAGATGTCTTCATTGATGCGGCGGTAGTTGTAGTGGACGATGCCGCGGCTGAAAACTTTGTTCCAAGTGCTGATGCCGAGCACATCATCGAGAGCGCGGGCAAAACGGTCGAGGTTTTCTGGTGATTTATCGAGATAGTCCCAAAGTTTTTCCTCGAATAGTTCCGTGTCGTAGTGGTCATCGAAGAATTCTTCGAACTCGCGGAGAAAGCTGCGTAGGATGGACAGTGAGCCTTTGGCAACCCATTTTTCTTTCTGCCGCTCATACTCCTCTTGGATGAAGCGGAACGGGACCAGACCGAAGTCTTCCAACGTCTTGGCAAAGATCAGCTTGTTGATGAGCAGGATGACCAGCTCAGCCTCACGTTCGCTATCAGTAAACTTTACCTCGCGAAACCGCGTAAACCATCCCTGCAAGTCTTCAAAAAACACGCGGTCGAGTTCTGGTTTTTCAACATCGTCCTCGGCCCGACGAAGGACATCAAGTAGGCTACGAGTTTGCGCGGCACGCTCCAGCAACTCAGCGAAGGGAAGGCGCTGGAAGGGCTTGTCGTCCACGAAAGTATCACGAGCGTTGTAGAGATAGGCATCACGCAGATCGGTGAGGATGACGTACTCATGTTTTCGTAGATAATTTTTGATTTGGGGAAGGTGGTCAGCGGGTTTCAGCGGGTGCGAACTGAGCCGCTCATCACTATACAGGTCAAACAGCGCTTTTAACTCGATTAGCACCGGTTCGGTCCCACGCTCCGCTACGGCAAAGTCCACAAAACCGTGTACGACATTGACCTGTGGCTGAAGCGGTAGATCGAGCACATCCGCCGCAAGGGCGCGCAACAGATCCTCGGCGGCACTCTCGGGTTTCGACCCGTTCTTGAGGTCGAGAATGTACTTGTTAATCGGCTCGTATTTGGAAAAGCGCGAGTTCTTCTCCAGCAACGGCATGAGCTGGATGTCGTGCCGATTTGTCAATTCGCACAGAGCTTGGAGAATGGCTGGTTTGTCCATCGGCGATGAGCATCCTACCAAGTTGGTCGGGTGAGGGCAAGGAATGCGCGGCGGCGGCCAGCCGTCTCTCACTATCACCGCTGCCGTTCGCGCTTAAATTAGGGCATCACCGC
>CAWEWF010000014.1:0-883437 GCA_963812605.1 uncultured Verrucomicrobiae bacterium
GCCTCGAATCCGACAAACGTCCTGCCTCTGACGACGAAAAGGCGGCACTCGTGCGGTACGTTGGTTGGGCGGGTTGCCGCAGGTCTTCGATGTCAACTCGCGCGAGTGGTTCAAGGAGCAGGTCGAACTGTCCAAACTTCTGACGGACGAGGAGCACACGTCCGCCCGCGCCTCGACACTCAACGCCCACTACACGTCGCCGGTCATCGTTCGCGGAATGTACGCTGCCCTCGCGCGTTTCGGTTTCACGGATGGGCGCATTCTGGAGCCGGCCTGCGGGCTGGGCCACTTCATCGGGCTGATGCCGGAAGAGATGCACGCCCACTCGACTATCACCGGCATCGAGATTGACCAACTGACCGCCCGCATCGCGAAGGCGCTTTATCCAGATGCCGACATTCGCCACCAGCCATTCGAGGAGACTCGGCTGGCCGACGGGTTCTACGACGCGGCAGTTTCCAACATTCCGTTTGGGGACTATCAGCCGTTTGACCCACGGTTCAACGTTTTCAAATTTCCGATCCACGATTACTTCTTCGCCGCCGCCTTGGAGAAGGTGCGCCCGGGCGGGCTGCTTCTGTTCATCACATCCAAAGGCACGCTCGACAAGGAGGACTCGACGCTGCGCGAATACCTGGCGCAACGGGCCAACCTCGTTGGCGCAGTCCGACTCCCCAACGACGCCTTCAAGCGCAACGCCAACACGGAGGTCACCACCGACATCGTGATGTTGCGCAAGCTGAATCCCGGCGAGACCCCGTCGGGTCCGGCATGGAAGGAGACAGCGGAGCACGTCAACGCCAAGGGCGAGACGATCTACATCAACGAATACTTCGTTCAGCGACCGCAGATGATGCTCGGCAAGATGGAGTTGTCGGGCAGCATGTACCGCGACAACGAACCTACGCTGGTCAGCGATGGCCGGGATTTGGCCGAGGCGTTGGACGAAGCGGTCAGCAATCTGCCGCAAGACATCTATCGCGCCCAGAAACGGGCCGTGGCTCCCCCGTCTCTCGATCAATCGTTTCCCGCCCCCGATTACGTTAAGCCCAACGCTTTCGTGATGGTCCACGACGAGGTCGCCGTCCGAATCGGCGACTCATTGAAGACGCTGCCGGGGCTGCCGGCGGAAACCAAGGTGCGAGTCAGACGGCTGATTCGGGTTCGTGACGCCGTGCGGGAATGTCTCCGCAGCCAACTCGATGGCAGTGACGAGGCAGCCATTGTCGCGGCGCGAGAGAAGCTCAATCAGACTTACGATTCCTTCGTCTCGCGGTTCGGTCCGATTTCAAGCCATGCGAACACCCGCGCCTTCGACGGTGACCCCGACCTGCCGTTGCTCCTGTCACTGGAGGTTTACGACGGAGAGACGAAGCGAGCCAAGAAAACGGCGATCTTCCGCGAGCGAACGATTCAGTATCAGAAACCCATCGAGTCGGTCGAACTGCCCAAGGAAGCCCTGATCGTTTCGCTAAACGAAAAGGGCTGCGTTGACCTCGACCACATGAGCGCCTTGCTCGGCCGCTCCGAAGACGAATTCCTGCCCGAACTGAGAGGGGCAATTTTCCTCAACCCGCAGTCGAACGACTGGGAGACCGACGACCAATATCTGTCCGGCAACGTCCGCGAGAAACTGGAAACCGCCGAGTCCGCGAGAATCACCGACCCTCGCTTCAAAGAGAACGTCGAGGCGCTCAAGGCTGTCCAGCCGGAGGATTTGTCGGCCACCGAGATTGACGTGCGCTTGGGCGCGTCGTGGGTTCCGGCAGAGGACATCGAGAAGTTCTGCCAGGAATTGCTCGGCGCGACGGACATCGAAGTCAGCCATTCGCACGCCATCGGCACCTGGGTTGTCAGTGGCGAATACTTCGCCAGACGCACCGTTGCCAACACCACCGAATGGGGGACGGACCGCGCCGGCGCGCTCGACCTGATTCAAGACGCGCTGAATCTGCGGACGCCGACCATTTACGACAAAGAACCCAAGTCGGACAAACTCGTTGTGAATCCTGAAGCGACCGAAGGTGCGCGGGAGAAGCAGCAGAAGATCAAGGAGCGGTTCAAGGAATGGATTTGGCAGGACGACGAGCGCCGCGAGCGGCTGGTCAGGAAATACAACGACGAATTCAACAATGTTCGGTTGCGGACGTTCAGCGGTGATCATCTGACGTTGCCGGGCGCGAGCCAGGTTGTGGTGTTGCACCCACACCAGAAAGCGGGCGTCTGGCGAATCCTGCAAACTCCCAACACACTCTTGGGCCACGTGGTGGGGGCCGGCAAGACGTACACGATGGTCGCCGCCGGGATGGAACTGAAGCGGTTGGGGTTGGCGCGGAAGCCCTTGTTCGTCGTGCCGAATCACATGCTCGGCCAGTTCTCGTCGGAGCTTCTCATGCTTTATCCGGGCGCAAACATTCTCGTGGCCGGTAAGGAGGACTTCGAGGCGAGCAAGCGTCGGCAGTTAATGAGCCGCATCGCCACCGGGAACTGGGATGCGGTCATCGTCACGCATTCGGGCTTCGAGAGAATCCCCCTATCGGATGAAACCAAGAAGGCATTCTTCCGCGAGCAACTCCACGATTTGGAAATGGCCATCCGCGAGCAGCGCGCCGGCAAGAACGATCGGCGGATCGTCAAAGACCTGGAGCGTGCGAAGAAACGATTGGAGACGCGGCTGAAGCTCCTGCTGGCCGAGGAGAAGAAGGACAACACGCTGACGTTCGAGGAACTGGGCGTGGACCGGTTATTCATTGATGAAGCCCAGTACTTCAAGAATCTCTTTTACGTCAGCAAGATGACCCGAATCGCGGGCCTGCCGCAGACAGCCTCGGAGCGGGCCTTCGATTTGTTCCTCAAGACCCGGTACATCCAGCAGGTAAACGGCGGGGGCGGCGTGGTATTCGCGACCGGCACGCCGATCTCCAACAGCATGGCGGAGATGTTCACCATGCAGCGGTACCTGCAAATGACCGCGCTGACGAAGTTGCGGGTACATCACTTCGATTCATGGGCGGCAACGTTTGGCGAGCCGGTAACGGCGATGGAGCTGGCCCCGGACGGCGCGGGCTACCGGCTGAACACGCGGTTCGCGCGGTTCGTGAACGTCCCCGAACTGATGCAGCAGTTCCGGCAGGTTGCGGATATTCGCACTGCGGAAACGTTGAAGCTGCCCACGCCCGCACTGCGGAACGGGAAAGCCACAATTATCCGTGCGCCAGCAACGCCAGAACTGAAGGCGCTCGTTTCCAGTCTGGCCGAGAGAGCGGAAAAGTTGCGCAAAGGACGGGTCGATCCACGCGTGGACAACATGCTCAAGATCACCACCGAGGGCCGTAAGGCCGCGCTGGACCTTCGGTTGGTCGATGCGAGTGCGCGCGATCATCCCGAAAGCAAGGCCAACCTCGCGGTTCATGAAATCTTTCGCATCTGGCAGGAGACGAAGACTGACCGGCTAACACAACTCGTCTTCTGCGATTTGTCTACGCCGAAGGACTCAGGGTTCTCGGTGTACGACGACGTGAAAGGCAAACTGGTCATTGCCGGCGTGCCCGCTGCCGAAATCGCCTTTATTCAGGATTACGATAGCGACGCAGCCAAGCTCGCGCTTTTCAAGGATGTTCGCGCCGGCAAAGTCCGCATCTTGATGGGCAGCACGCAGAAGATGGGGTCCGGCACAAATGTGCAGGAGCGGTTGGTTGCCTTGCACCACCTCGATGCGCCGTGGCGTCCGGCGGACGTGGAGCAGCGTGAGGGACGAATTCTCCGGGAGGGCAATCGCAACGCCGAGGTTCAAATCTACCGCTATGTCACCGAAGGCAGTTTCGACGCCTACATGTGGCAGACGCTCGAAACGAAAGCCAAATTCATCCACCAGGTCATGACCGGCCGCAGTGACCTGCGCCATATCGAGGACATCGACGGCGCGGCACTCACGTACGCCGAGGTCAAGGCTATCGCGTCGGGGAATCCACTGGTCATCGAGAAAGCCCACATCGACGCCGAGTTGGGCCGTCTCTGCCGATTACGAGCCCAGCACCACGAGACGCAGTACCGGATTCGGAACACGATCCGACGAACGCACGAGGAGGTTGAGATTCTCACCGGCCGGATTGAGAACCTCCACAAGGACATCGCTGCCCGGCAGCCGACACAGGGCGACGCGTTCCAAATCCGTATTGAGGGAACGGACTACACAGATCGAGGAATCGCCGGGGAGTTGATCAATCGCCGCGCTCAGCAACTCCGGGGGTCAGGGAAAGAGCACATGATCGGTGAACTCGCTGGGTTTGCCATGGTTCTTCGTGCCAGTGCCTTGGAGCACACCGAACTTGTCCTCAAGGGCGCGAATCTGTACTCGGCGAGCATTTCAGACAGCGCCCACGGCACGACGCGTTCGCTGGAGCATGCCGTGCAGTCCCTCGACCAGAAGTTGGCTCAGACCGAGAAGGACGTTGCAGAGTCCAGGAAACGAATGGCGGAATTGGAAGGGAAGGTGGGCGAGCCATTTGAGCACGAAGCCAAGTTGAAAAGCCTGACCGAGCGGCAGGACGAGATCGTGAAGGCACTGGACCTGACCCGGAATCAGGCGTCCAACAAGCTCGACGCAAACTCGCCCAGCGACACCGAGGAAGCCGTTTCTCAGAAGGTGGGGAGATCGGTGCGACACCAGGTACAACACAGTCACAGGGCAACGGTGCATTAGCGTGATTCAGCCATTTCTAACAGGCGGCTGAAAAGCGCATTTTAGGAAATCAAAACATGCGAGGACCCCAATGAAAACAAAGTGTGATGCTTCAAAACGTGGCTTTTTCAGCAACCTGCTAAGGAGGATTTTTTCACCTCGAGATTCCAGCCCCCACAACGGGGCGGCGAAAAACCTCAACCTCGTCGGGCAGCGGATTCGAGCAATCCGCATGGAAAAACACTGGACACAGAGCCGGCTGGCAAAAGAACTGCAAAGCGCCGGCCTCAACAAAAGCAGGGTGGCAGTGGCCCGCATCGAAGCCCAGATGGTCCACGTTTACGACTTCCAGTTGCTGTTCATCGCCAAGGTGTTGGGCGTCGCACCGCTTGACCTGTTTCCCAAGACTCAGGCAAACGGAAACCTTCGCGAAGAGGTCACGTGGTTGAAGAAGCTGCGAAAAGCCTGCGCCTCCATCGGTCGGAGGCACACGACCAACAGAGGGAGTGAATCGTCACTTCGATGAGCCGGAGCGTTACACTACCGATTCGCCGCCTCACGCAGGTTGATCACGTTGTCGGGTTGCGCCTCATCAAAGACCATGCGCTGAGCCAGGGCCGTCGAAAACTCGTCACGAAGATGCCCGTAAGTGCGGGCCACGAGGACGCCACCGTCCTTATGCCCCAGCCATGCCGCCACGGTCTTGAAATGTCCACCGGTCTTCTCAATGGCGTTGGAGCAGAAGAAATGACGGAACGTGTGGTGCGAGTACGACGGCAGCCCCAACTCACGGCAGGCGTTATCCAAACACTTGCGGGCCGACTTGATGCTGAGCAACGGAGTGTCACGGTCCGCGCGTTCCGGCAGGCTGTCGCGGAGGCGAAGCAGGAATGCCTCCAGACTGGGGAACAGCGGCACCGTACGGGCCTCGTGGTTCTTGGTGCCGTCCTCACCGCCGGTGACCGTGAATGCCTTCAATTTGAAATTCACCTCACCCCATTTCATGGCCGTGGCCTCACCGATACGGCAACCCGACAGCGCCAGGAACTCCACCAAATCGGCGGACCGCCGGCCGTCGCGTTTGCCGTCCGCACTGCGCATTTGCGCCAGCAGGGCGCGGAATTGGTCCATGTTGGGAATCAGCACCGCTTTCTTGCCTTCCTTGCGCCTCTTCAAGGTTCGGGCGGGATTGTCCAACAGCAAGCCGTGCTCGACGGCATAGTCCAAGATCATGCGCAGCGTGTCCCGCGTAATGTTGAAGTCGCGGGCCGAACGGTCGGAGTCGTGATGGGCCTTAACCCAGTTCTCCACCTCCCGTCGTCGGATGTTGTGGACTGTGACGCCCCGGAAGAACGGGGCCAACTGATTGATGGCGGTTTCGCGGCGCTGGCGGGACCGGGGTTTGAGCGTCGCGGCAGCCACATCCAGCCAGCGCTTGGCCAGTCCGCCGATCAGCTTGCTCTTCTGCTTACCCTTGTTGTACTCGGCGAAGGGCAACAGCCCGGCATCATCGCCGGTGATTCGGTTCACCTGACGGCGCAGTTCGGCGAGCTTGCGACGGGCCAATTCCTTGTCAGTCGTCTTCAGACTGCGGCGAATCTGCTTGCCATCACGTTTGAACAGGGCATAGTAAATCCCCGATGAATCGCTGCGGTAAAGATTTTCGCCTGCGTAATGCAGGGTGTGATGAACGAGTTGCGTCGTTTTCATGCCCTCAAATATACAGGGTTACAACTTCGGGTGACAAGTACAAAATTTCAGGTCACTCCGTGGTATACCAACACCTTGTAATATAAGGGCTGTGAGCCGGTAGCTCAGTTGGTAGAGCAACGGCCTTTTAAGCCGTGGGTCGAGGGTTCGAATCCCTCCCGGCTCACCATTTCCCGACCCCTCCGCGACCCGCCTCGATTCGCCTTGATTTGCGACCCGCGTCCGGGAAAATTCGAGGATGAGTACTCGGCGCTACTTTATCTTTTCTGCGGCGATAGTCGCGGCGTTGGCAGTTGGGTTTTTCATGGCGTTTAGATTTGCCGAGTCAAAATCCATTATAGACGTGCTGAATAAGAATTCACAGTTGGTTACATCTCTTACCCAGCCTCCCGCCGATGGTTCAATGCCTCGGAAACAATTCAACGTTCACAAGTATATAAACGGGCTCACCCAAATCGATACGGCATTTTGTCCAAAGAAATTTGAATCAGGCGTGGCTCGATTACATTCAGGCTACCGCGCGGGCGTCCGATCAGAACCCAATACGCGGCGAATTCGTTATGGGAATGATTGGCGTGGCGACGAAATCACCTTCGTTAGAGCCGACGACAGCCAAGCCGCCGGAAGCGAAAGATGAAGTCGAAAGGGCCTGGCAGAATATAGAACGCATCGCCCTGGAATATAACGTGAGGATCATCCATCAAAGCTAAACGCTTGCCAATCGCCCTGCGTTTGTAGGGCACGCGGCCCGCGTGCCGTCGTCCGTCGACTGTAGCGGCGGTCGGAGCCTGCCCTGAGTTTAACCGAAGGGACCGTCGCCCTCAAATCTTGACCGCTCCTCGAACTGCTTGCCAGCACCGCCGCCGGCTCCTAAAATCGAGCCCATGACCGTGTCGCTTTCACCGCATCAACTTCTCGAAACCCATTTCGGGTTTCGAGAGTTCCTCGAGGGGCAGGAGGATGTGGTCACTGCCATCATGGAAGGACACGATGCGCTGGTCATCATGCCGACGGGTGGGGGAAAGTCGTTCTGCTACCAGTTGCCCGCGCTGGCGCTGGAAGGGATCACGGTCGTGGTGTCGCCGTTGATCGCTTTGATGAAGGACCAGGTGGACTCGCTCTTGGAAAAAAAGATTCCGGCGACGTTCATCAACTCATCGCTGGGCCAGTCGGAGATGAACGAGCGGATCGACGCGATGGTGCGCGGGGAATATCGGTTGGTGTACATCGCGCCGGAACGTTTCAAGAGTGAACATTTTGTCCGAGCCCTCGCGCCGCTGTCCATCGCGCTCTTCGCCGTGGACGAGGCGCACTGCATCTCGCAATGGGGCCATGATTTCCGGCCCGATTACATTCGCTTGAAGTGGGCCTTGAAGGACCTGGGCCAGCCGCAGGTGATGGCGTTGACCGCGACCGCGACGCCGGAAGTCCGTGAAGACATCATCGAGCAATTGGGGCTTGGCAAATTCGGCCGAAAACCGCCCCGCGTGTTCGTTTCCGGCTTCGCGCGCCACAATCTGACCCTCGGCATGACCTCCACCAAGGGCCGGGCAGAGAAGCTGGCGCGCATCGTGGAATTTGCGCGGCAATTGAAGACCGGCATCGTCTATTGCGCGACGCGCAAGAACGTGGAGAAGGTCGCCGCCCACCTCAAGGGCGAGCAGATTCGCTGCGTCGCCTATCACGCCGGGTTGAGCGACGAACAGCGCACGAAGGCGCAGACGAAGTTCATGAACGGCGACTGCGCGGTGGCGGTGGCGACGAACGCCTTTGGCATGGGGATTGATCGCGCCGATCTTCGGTTTGTCGTTCACTACGACATCCCCGGCAGCATCGAAGCCTACTATCAGGAAGCCGGCCGCGCGGGCCGCGACGGCGAACCGTCCCGCTGCGAGGTCCTCTACAATTATGCCGATGTGCGGACCCAGGAATTCTTCATCGAGGGCGCCAATCCGTCGCGCGAAGTGATCGCGAACCTGTATCACGCACTGCGTCGGCTCGGTTCACATGGTCCTATCGAAATGCCCATCGCCGAGATTGCCGAATTGGTCCCCGCGACGAAGAACAGCATGGCCGTTGGATCGGCCTTGTACCAGTTGGAGCGCGCGAATTTCATCCAGCGCGAGTACCGCCAGGGCTCGCGCACCTACACGACGCGCCTCGTGGAACCGATCAAGCCGCTCGACGAATTGCCGATCGATTTCGAGCGGCTGGACAAGAAGCGCGAGCGCGATTTTGCCAAGTTGCACCGCATGATCGAGTACGCCGATCACCACGGTTGCCGCCATCATTTCATCCTGCAGTATTTCGGCGACATGGAGACGGGCGAGGGCTGCACCGTCTGCGACAACTGCCTCGCCAAAGCCGATTCCGCCGCCCGCTTTCCGTCCGACGAGGAGACGGTCGCCATCCAGAAAGCGTTGAGTTGCGTGGCGCGCGTCGATGGACGGTTCGGGCGCGGACGGATTGCCCAGTGTTTGGTCGGGTCGCGGTCGAAGGAAGTCCTCGACACGGGTCTTGACCGGCTGAGCACGTACGGGCTGTTGAAGGATTTGGGTGAGGACTATGTGTGGGGCCTGTTGAACACCTTGATTCGCACCGGTTGTCTTGCGGTCAGCACGGGGCAGTACCCGACGCTGTCCTTGACGGAGTTGGGTGGTGACATCATGCGGAAGAAGCAAAGGATTCCCATGGTCTTGCCGGAGGTCAAGGCCAGGCCGCGTCCCTCCAGCCGCGCGCCGAAGGGAGCAGCCGCCCGGCGCGATGAACCGGCCGATTATGACGAGAAGCTGTTTGACGCCTTGCGCGCCTGGCGGCGAGACAAGGCCACTGCCATGGGGAATGTGCCCGCGTATATCATTTATCCCGACCGTACGCTGCAGGAACTGGCCCGCGTCAAGCCGCAGTCGGATGCCGAGCTGCGGGAAGTGCGCGGCATCGGTCCCGCAAAGGCCCGGCAGTTCGGGACCGAGACGCTGGAATGATTCGGTCGTTCACCAAATTGTGACATCGTGCTCCGGTTTCGATTTGCGGGTATTGAAAAAGTGTTCTATTCTTCTACGATATGTTGGGGTCGTCGAATCAACCGAGGGTAGGCGGGCCGTTTGAGCGGTTCTCGGGTCCCTTTCGCGAGTTGGTCGCCCGCTTCGGTTCCGTCATCCAATTTCTGATTGTCCTCAATGTCGTTGTCTTCTTCCTCCAACTCATCGGCAACGCGGCAAAAATCCCGTACCTGGAACAGTTTCTCGCGTTGAGTGGTAACGGGCTGCGGCGTGGCTTCGTGTGGCAGCCGTTGACGTACATGTTCCTGCACTACGATATCTGGCACATCCTGGTGAACATGCTCTTGCTTTGGTTCTTCGGGAAGGAAGTGGAGTACTTCATCGGGCCGCGGCATATCACGCGCTTGTATTTTGGCGCGGGACTCGCGGGCGCGGCGCTGTGGCTGTTGTTTAATTTCAATTCGGCGGCGACGGTGCTGGGCGCGTCGGCGGCCGTTTTGGGCTGCGTCATCGCTTTTGCGACTCTCTTTCCCGACCGGGAAGTGACGCTGCTGGTTTTCTTCGTCCTCCCGGTGACATTGCGGGCAAGATATCTGGCATTGATCGCGATCGCGTTCGATGTGGTGCCTTTGTTGCAGGGCGCTGGCACGAATGTGGCGCATCTCGCGCATCTCGGCGGCGCGGCCTTCGGCTATATTTACATCAAGCAACTCGGCTACGGCACGACGCCCCGCTGGTTGCTGTGGTTGCAGGACATCATCGGACGGCTGAAACGACGCCCGCGCCCGACCCCCCGCAACATGTCGTCGGAGGAATTTGTGCGCGAGCAAATCGACCCCATCCTGGACAAAATTGCCCGGGAAGGCATGCAGAGCCTGACCCGCCGCGAGCGGAAGATTCTTGAATCTGCGAAGGATTTGATGCAGAAGCGATAGCGGTAAACCCGCATGTCGCGCGCGCCCCAGAAAAAGCCATCGGCAAAAGCCGCACCTGCGCGGCGTTCCCTGGCGACAACGGCCAAACTGCTTCGCAAGCTGATCGGCAAAACCCCGTCCGCCAGGCCGGCCGCCCACAAGCTTTTGCGCGATCGCGGTTTTCGCGATGTCGCGCGGGTGCTCGCCGCCATCGGGAGGTTGTACGAGGACGAACTGCAACGTCGCAACCTGGCGGCGATTTTCACCCACCTGATCCGCGCCTGCGAGAAATCGGCCGATCCCGATCGGGCGCTGGTGAATTTCGAGCGGCTCGTGGCCGCGCTGCCGAACCCGAACATCTTCTACCACTACCTGCACGAGTCGCCCGACCGGCTGGTTTTGCTGGTAAAAATCTTCGCGCACTCGCAGGCCCTCGCCGATACCCTGACCCGCAACGCCGGGCACTTCCACTTCCTCATCGCGCCGCAGACGTTGGAGAAACCACGCGAGAAAGCGTGGCTCGCGGCCGAATTGCAGCGGCTGTTGTTGTCGATTCGCGTGCCCGCACAACAATACGACGCGATCCGCCGTTTCCGTCGCCGTGAAACACTGCGGATTGGCGTGCGCGACCTGATCGGCGAAGCCACGGTGGAAGAGACCACGCTGGAGCTGTCGAACCTGGCGGACGTATGCCTGCAGTCGGTATTTGAGATCGCGCTGGGCTCGCTACGCGCGCAGTACAAATTGAAGTCCGTCGCGGCGTTGGACACGGGCCGCTTTTCCATCATCGGCATGGGGAAACTCGGCGGACAGGAGCTCAACTACTCCAGTGACGTTGACGTGATTTTCGTGTACGGCGAGGAAGGGACCCTCACGCCGACGCTGACGAACCACCAATTCTTCACCAAGCTGGCCGAGGAAATCATTCGCGCCGTCGCTGCGTCGAGCGCCGAGGGAAATATCTTCCGCATCGACCTGCGGTTGCGGCCCGAGGGCAAATCCGGCCCGTTGGTGCGGTCGCTGGATAGCTGCGAGAATTATTACGCGGAGTTCGGCGAAACCTGGGAGCGCATGGCATTGATCAAGGCGCGGCCCGTGGCCGGTGACGAAAACGTTGGCGGGGAGTTTATCGCGATGGTGCAGCCGTTCGTCTACGCGCGGCACGCGGGCGAAAACGTGATCCAGCAGATGGCCGCCTTGAAAAAGCGCATTGAGGAGGAAGTCGTGCGCGAAGGACACCTCACCCGGCACGTGAAACTCGGCATTGGCGGCATCCGCGAGATTGAATTCATCGTGCAGGCGTTTCAGGTGCTGCGTGGGGCGCGACTGGCGCAATTACGTGACCGCAACACGCTGCGAGCCCTTGCCGCGCTGGTGAAAACCAAAACGCTAACGGCGACGGAAGCCGCGATGCTGGCGGATGCCTACCGGTTTCTGCGCAGCGTCGAACACCGATTGCAGATGGAGATGGAGCTGCAAACGCATACGATTCCCGACGAAGAGCACGCACTCTACCGGCTCGCGCGCAGTTTGGGATTCGGCACGGTAACGGAGTTTTCATCCGCGCAGGAGGCGCAGACGGCGGCGGTGCGGAAAATTTACGCGTCCGTGCTCGCTGACGCCGGGGTCAGCGGCGTCACGAAAACGGCGGAAACGTTATTGGCGCCGGACAAATTGCCCAAGGTGCTGACGGACGCGGGGTTTGCGGACGTGCCGGTGGCGATGAAAGTGGTGGAGAATCTATGGCATGGACCGGGATTCGGTCACGTGTCGCAGCGAACGAAAGACTTGTTTATCACTTTGTTCCCGACGCTCGTGAGTTGGTCCGCGCAGGTGGCGGATCCCGATGCGGCGCTGGCGCGGTTCGACAAATTCGTGAGCGCGTACGGGTCGCGCGGTTTGTTATACGAGACGTTCGCGAGCCACCCGAAGCTGGTGGAGATGCTGATGAAACTGGGGGATGCGAGCCGCTATTTGAGCGAAGCGCTGGCCCGCCAGCCGGAATTGCTCGACGAGATCAGCGGCGGCGCCCTCAGCGATCCGAAAAGTCTTGATCGCTTGTACGGGGAGCTGTGCGCGATACCCGAGGAAGAGGATTCCGATCCAATGCTGGTGGCGCGGCGCTGGAGGCAATCGGAAATGGTGCGCATTGGAATCGAGGACGTGATGGGTTTGGTGGACCTCGAGCAAATGCATCTCGAGATGACGGCGCTGGCGGAGGCCTGCCTGCGCTTTGCCGTGCAGCACACCCAGAAGGAACTCGGCCTGAAACGGCTTCCGTTCCTCGTGATCGGCATGGGCAAATTCGGCGGTCGGGAACTCGGTTACGGCGCGGACCTTGACGTGCTGTTCGTGGGCGGGACGGGCGCGAACGACCAGGCCCAGGCGATCAAGCTGGCGTCGAGCGTGATCGATTTCATGAGCCGGCCGACCAGCGCCGGCGCATTGTTTGCGGTGGATTCACGGCTGCGGCCCGATGGCGCAAAGGGAACATTGGCGAGTTCATTGGGCACGCATCGCGATTACTACGCCAAGCGCGCGCAGCTTTGGGAGCGACAGGCGCTCACCAAGGCGCGCTTCGTTGCCGGTGACCCAAAACTAGGCCAGGATTTTATGCGGATGGTGCACGAGATTGTGTATGGTCGCGCGGCAACGGACGAGGAATTGACGGAGATCCGCCAGATGCGTCGCCGTATCGAGACTGAACGCGGTGATCAGCAGCATCCCGACCTTGAATTCAAGACCGGCCCCGGCGGCTTGGTGGACGTGGAGTTTCTGGTGCAAGCCCTGCAGCTTCGCCACGGTCATGCCCACCCGCAACTGCGCACGGCCCACACACTGGCTGTCTTGAACCGCCTCACCGCGCTCGGTCTCATTGAAGAAGACCAAAGCGCCCCGCTCCGAAAGAATTATCTCTTCCTGCGCCGGATCGAGTCCGTCCTGCGTCGGGTCGAGAACACCAGCATTTCCAAAATTCCCCTGGACGAGCGCGAACAGCAGGGTCTGGCCAAACGCCTCGGTTTTGCCACAGCCGCTGAGTTCCTGAAAACCTACCGGCATACCACCCGTAAAACCCGCGAAATCTATGAGCGGCTTTCACCTGGCAGTTGACCGCGATAGCTATGGCAGTACGTCGACGCGGTAAAAGCGCTTGGAGAGGGTGGCAGCGCCGGGGTCGGTGATGGCGATGGGACTGCCAGTGCCGACGATCTGGTCAACGAGCAGCGTCCACGTGGCGAGGGTCATGTCGTCCTTCTTTTCGACGCGGTAAATTTTGCCGGTGACGTTCCCGCAACAATTACGGCGACGAGTCGCGTTCCAACTGAAGGAGCCTTGGCCCGACGAGGTCGCCAATGTATGTGCCCGTCCAGAAGATAACGAAAACGAAACCGACAATCGCGACCAGCACGGCGATAAAGGCGCGGAAATGTTGCTTTTCGAGGCGTTCGAGTGATGGCGTATAGGCAATGAGCCCAATCACTGCCGCCACGACAATGACGGCGTCAACACTGGCCCGCTGCCAATAGCTGCCGCCCAGATGCAGCCACATCCCAAACTCATCGAACGTCAGTCCCATGGCCAGCCCGTAAAGCAAGGCGGTGATTTCGGCCTCGCGCCCGTCCGGCCGCGCGAAGATGGAATAACCAGCGACGGCGGAGAGCAGGAAGATGCCGTAGTTGAGATGGTGGACATGCGTGCCATGCAGGAAAAAGTAGAAATTGGGCATTCGGCCCGACATGATCAGGAACACACAGGTTCGTGAAATGATGAACGTCAGGATGAACCCAAACAACGCGCGCCGCGCCAGTCGATCAAACGTCTCCTGGGGATGCGTGGATTTGAAGAACATGATGATTGAAAGAAGTTCTAGTGCACTGAAATTGTCACTCCGCTCTTCGCGAGTTGCACCAAGCAACCAATGGCTATTCCGCCAAGAAACTCTGGCGCATGCTGTGCCGCACCTTGGATGTCATATAACAGATTCTTAGCGTGTGTCGAGAGTCCCGTCTCTTTCCGAATGATGGCACCCTGCAAATCCAGTTCGCTTCGGATGAGCTTCTGGAGCAATGGCACTGCCTTCGCGTATTCTTGAGAGGGAATTGATCTGTTTTCGCGGGATATTTTCAGTGCTTGAACACGGTCGCGGTAGAGGGTCACGCGAGACTGGCTTTCTTCAAGGGCCGCAATTTCCCAGTCTGACATTTCATCCTTGGTCTTAATGGATGCACAACCTGTCAGACTCATTGCAGCCAGACACAAGACCGGTAAAGCAAATAAAGCCCTCATTCTTCGCATGGGGTTCAAGAGGCATTCTACACTGACGGTCAATGCACGCCAAAACTAAAAATGTCCACCTTCGGTTGGTAACCTCGTGATTGACGCGGGCGGGGGATTCGTGTTAACCGCTTGGCGAAGCCATGCTGATCAGGAACGCCACGCTGCTTTTACTTGCGGATTCGACGGTCGAGCGCGCTGATTTGCGCATCGAACAGGGCGTCATCACCGCCAAGGGTAAGAAACTCAACGCCGCGGCGGGTGAGAAGACGCTTGATCTCTCGGGCAAGTACGTCATGCCGGGGATGGTTTGCGGGCACACTCATCTTTATTCGGCGCTCGCGCGCGGGGTGCCCGCGCCAAGGAAAGCTCCGCGCAATTTCTACGAAATCCTCAAGTATGTCTGGTGGACACTGGATCGCGCGCTTGACGACGAAGCGGTCTATTACAGTGCCCTTGTTGGCGTGCTCGATGCGGTGCGTTGCGGGACGACCACGCTGATCGATCATCACGCCTCGCCGAATTTCATTCGCGGATCGCTCGGCACAATGGCGGAGGCATTCGAGAAAGTCGGTTTGCGGGGAGTATTGTGCTACGAGGTGACCGACCGTAACGGAATCCGCGGCGCGAAGTTGGGACTGGAAGAAAATGAGACCTGGGTCAAGAAGAACCGCGGGCCGATGTTCAGCGGGCTCATCGGCGCGCACGCGTCGTTCACGCTTTCCAGCAAATCGCTCTGGGCGTGCGCGGAATTAGCGGAGAGCTTGAAGTCGGGCGTTCACATCCACGTGGCGGAAGATCCCTGCGACCAGGCGGACTGCACCCGAAAATATCGAATGCCATTGATCGATCGATTGGCTGAGGCTGGTGTGTTGGGACCGAAGACAATTCTCGGGCACGGCACGCATTTGGACAAGGTTTCGCTCGGCGTGGCGAAGGATGCAGGTTGTTGGTTCGCACATAATCCCCGCTCGAACATGAACAACGGTGTCGGCTATGCGCCCGTGCAGCAGATGGGCAGGCGCGTGGCGCTTGGCACGGACGGCATTGGCGCGGATATGTTTGAGGAAGTGAAATTCGCGTGGTTCAAGGCCCGCGACGCGCGGAACGGACTTGGCAGCGGCGATGTGGTCGGATTCCTTACGGGAGCGCAGAGTTTGGCGTCAGTGCTTCTCGATACGCAGTTGGGGGTGCTCGACGTGGGTTACGCGGCAGACTTAATGGTGTTGGATTATCCGACGCCCACGCCGGTCACGCCGCAGAATCTCCACGGTCATCTCCTCTTCGGCCTGTCCTCGCAATTCGTGACCGACGTGATGGTGAATGGACGCTGGATCGTGAAGAATCGCCGCGTTATTGGCGTGGATGAGGAGAAGATTCGGGCCGAAGCGCAACGCGTGGCCCGGAAAGTATGGCGGAGATTCGAGCAGTTGCCGCCGAAGGGGTGATCAGGTTTTTGCCGCGATCTTCGCGTCGATCTCACGGATCATCGCCGTGTTCTCGTCGATAACTTTGTATTCCACCCAGAACGAGTACAGGTTGAAGAGGACCACGAAATACGAAAACCACGCGTGCGTCATCCCTTTGAGCATCCCGACGTCCTTGGCGCCGCCCAGCCAGGCGGCGGCGATGATCAGGAGGCAGGAGAGCGTGGCCAGGCCCGAGGTGCGGCCCTTGAATTTTTTGGTGCGACGGACATAACCGGTCCGGGGATCATCCGGCAAATCGTACGTCTCGACCGCTTCCTTGATGCCTTTTCCCGACCCCATGAAATGCATCATCACGACGCAATGAGTCAGGAGCGTGTAAATCGCCGTGAGCACACCCAGCGCCTCATGTTGCCAATGCGCGGTACGGTGCGTGACGCCCAGCCAAATGGTCACGCCGAACAGGACGATATTCCAGAAGACGAGCCCGATAAAAATTTTGCCCATTTGCAGCATAATCAATCAAGGGGCGGATTGCGCCAGTACCTGGCGGATGATCGTGAGTTCGTCCCGGGTCAACGGTGGCAGGATGCTGGCGGCGACGTTGCGCTCCAATTGACTGCGGTTTTTCGTGCCGGGGATGGTGGTCGAGACCGCCACGTGCGTCAGGACAAATTTTACCGCCAATTCCGCCATGGTGAAACCGTATTTGTGGGCGATGGGCTTCAGGCGCTCGACGGTGTCGATATCGCGCTCAAAACTTTGGCGATTGTCGTCTTCGAGCCACTTGTTGCGGATGTCATCGGCGTCGAACTTCTGGTCCTTGGTGAACCGGCCCGATAATTTCCCCATGGCCAGCGGCCCGCGCGCGATGAACGCGATGCCGCGCTCGCGACAATAGGGAAGGATGTCCTGTTCGACGTGGCGGTCGAGCAGATTGTAGTTCGACTGCACCGAGACGAGATGTTTTCGTTCGTCAAAACGCTGGATCATGTCGAAGTCGTTGGTCGAGACGCCGTAAAAACGAATCTTGCCCTGCTTCTGCAAGGTCTCGAACGCGTCGAGGAATTCCGTCCAGCGCTCGGTGCGCCACAGGTGACATTGATAGAGATCGATATGGTCCGTTTGCAATCGGCGCAGGCTCGCGTCGCCGGCGCGCAGGATGTCGTCCTTCGATTCGTTGCGCGTGCGGCGCTCCTGGTCGTCGTGCCAGAAGCCGACCTTTGTGGCGATGTAGTGGCGGTCGCGATGGCCAAGTTCCTTCAGCGTGCGACCGAGGACTTCCTCGCTGTGGCCCCAACCGTACATATCGGCAGTATCGAAGAAATTGATGCCGAGTTCGACCGCGCGTTTGATCGTGGCGGACGATTCCTCGTCCGTGATACCCGACCAGCCGTCGGGTTTGCCGTCGAGCATGATCGCGCCGCCAAACTGCCAGCAACCCAGCCCCACCTGGCTGACCCGCCACCCTGTTTTTCCAAAAACGCGGTTTACCATCGCCGTTCTGGAGTACCCGATTTGCCCGCGGTTGGCAAGAGCGGCCGGCATTGACTTGCGCGGGGGCTTGTGGAGGCTGCGCGGGGGTGGTAAAATACGTTGTAAATCCTGATGCAAAATCGTCTTCTGAAATTCTTCGGCTCGCTCAAGCTGGCGGTGGTCGTGCTGTCGTTGCTGGCGGTCGGCATGGCTACGGGTACGTTCCTCGAATCGCGCGAAAGTTCGCGCGTGGCGGCGCAGGTCGTCTATCGCAGTTGGTGGTTCAACGGGCTGCTGGCGCTGCTGGCCGTCAACATCGGTGCGGCGGCGCTCACGCGCTGGCCCTGGAAGCGCAAGCACGTCGGGTTCGTCATCACCCACGCGGGCCTGATCATCCTGCTGGGCGGATGCAGCGCGGCCTTTCATTACGGCACGGAAGGCATGCTGGAACTGCATGAAGGCGAACCGCCGGCCAATGTGGTGCGGGTGGAAGACGAGGCGTTGACCGTCATCGTGCCCGAAACCGGCGCGCGGACGAAGGTGCCGCTGCGCATCAAGCCGAATGGTGTGATCAAGCCGAACGTAATTCAGCCCTCGAAAGACCTGCAACTGACGTTGGACGCATCGCTGGCCAACACGCGGGTCCTGGAACTCGTCGAAGGAGGCGGCAACGAACCAAATCCCGCGCTGCAATTCCGCTTGAAAAGCGAGATGGTCGGGCAGGACGTGACGGATTGGCTCCTCGCCGCCACGCCGGAACGCAGCCACGCAAGCATTGGGCCCGCGCAGATCGATTTTGTCATGGCCCATGATGCCGAGGAACTCCAGCGGTTGACCGCCGCGCCCGAGCCCGCAAAAAAGGCCGAACCGGAATTGCAGATTACCATTGATGGAAAACCCTTCACGGTGCCGCTCGCGGGGAACATTGACAAACCTGTCGACCTTGGGGACTCGGGTGTAAGCGCGCGCATCGGCGGTTACTGGCCCGACTTTCGGCTGGACGAAAATCATAAACCGTCGACCGCTTCGGACGAGCCGAACAATCCCGCCGCCGTGGTGGTTCTCAGTCGCGGCGAGAATGAGGAGCGACAGTTTGTCTTCGCGTCGCCACAGATGGAACCGATAATCCGTACCATACGCGGCACGGCGCTTGGCGCGCAGGTACAATTGACGCTCGGCAACGCGTCGCCGAAGCGCAGCGGCGTGATGACGGTGGTGCTCGCGCCCGATGGGACGCTGCACTATGCCGTCGCGGCGAAGACGGGCTTCAAATCGGGCGAGATGAAAGTGGGCGAGCCGGTGGCGACCGGCTGGATGGATTTTCAGTTTACACCCGTGAAATATGTCGCCAAAGCGGTCGTCTCCGAACGTGTCGAGCCATTGCCAGTGGTCGATCCCGATGCCAGTTCGCCCGCCTTGAAAGCGACGGCGCATGTCGGCGCCCAGGAGCAATCGGGGTGGGTACGCTTTGGCGAGCCCATCGCGTTGGATGTCGCGGGGAAAACCGTTCATATACTATTCGGTTGGGACTCGATGCCGCTGCCGTTCACAGTCGAACTGGAGGATTTCGAAGTGGAGCGCGATGAAGGCACCATGAACGTTGCCGGCTGGACCAGCAAAGTCATTTTTCGCGACGACGTGCGCGGGCTGACGCAACGCGCTTCGATTTCGATGAACCACCCCGCCTGGTTCAACGGTTTCAAGTTTTCACAGGCGTCGTGGAACCCGAACGACCTGAAATATACGGTGCTGCAAGTGAAGAAGGACCCGACGTATGTCACCTATCTCACGTGGGCGGGCGCGGTATTGATTGTCAGCGGCATCGCCCTGATGTTCTGGGGACGCGGGTGGTTGCAGAAAAAAACCAAGGATGAAGGCCCAACGATGAAGGACAAGAAACGGAAGAAAGCCGAGATGGTGACAGCGTGAGGAAATTGACGACAATTTTGGTGATGTTCGCGCTGGCGACAGCGGCATTCGCCGACGACCTGGATTTCACCGCGCTGCGCTTCCTGGCAGTACAGAAGGACGGTCGCAAGAAGCCGCTCGATACGGTCGCGCTGGAGACGGTGGAGAAGTTGACGGGCAAAAAATCGTTCACGGACCCCGAGAGCGGGCGCATCATGGAACCGATGGATATGTTGCTGTCGATGTGGCTGCAAACGCGCGATTGGAGCAAGGTGCCGGTGATCCTCGTCAATTACCACCCGCTGAAGGACCAACTCGGCCTGCCGTCAGACCAGAAATACTTTACGTACAGCCAACTGGCGACGCCGAAATTTCAGCAGATGATCGACCGCATCGAACAGAAGGAAAGCGGCAAGCAAAAAACCGATCTCACGCACGACGAGCGCGAGGCCACGGTGGTGGAACAGCGGTTGCGGACGTTGAGCGACGCGGTCGGGACCGAGTCGCTGGCGGTCGTGCCGCACCCGCGCGAACCAAAAGGCGCCTGGGTGCCCGTGACACAGGCAGCCAAGTACTATGACGCGGACCAGGAAGCCAAACTTCAGGACATCTTCAAATCGCTCGCCGCCGCCTACGTTCAGCGCGACCCCGGCGCCTTCGCCGCGATGTCGGGGCAACTGCGTTCATTTCTTGTGTCGCTGAGCCCGTCGGTTTACCCGGATTTCACGAGCCTCGAGCGTGAGGTGCATTACAATTCATTCCATCCTTTTCGCAAGGCGATGCTGTTCTACGCGGTCGCGTTTATGATCATACTCGCGTCCTGGCGCGCGCGCAGTTCCGCTCCCTATTGGATCGGGTTCGCCGCGTTCGTCGCCGGGGTCATGGTACACGGTTATGCCTTCTACCTGCGCATGATGATCTCGGGACGCGCGCCCGTGACCAATATGTACGAGTCCGTCGTGTGGGTGAGTTTTGGCGCGGCCTTCTTCGCGATGATTCTCGAATCCATCTATCGGCAGCGGTACTACATCGTGGGCGCGGTGCCCTTGTCGATCCTGCTGTTGCTGCTGGCCGACCAGTTTCCCGCGGTATTGGATCCCAGCCTCGGACCGCTGGTGCCGGTGTTGCGAAACAATTGGCTGATCTGGGTGCACGTGCCCACGATCACGCTGGGCTACGCGGCATTCATGGTAGCGATGGGCGTGGGACACATCGCGCTGGCCTATTACGTCTTCGCGCCGCAGGCGCGGCAGACGATTGCGAAATTGGAGAACCTGGTATACCGCGCGATGCAGATCGGCGTGCTGCTGCTGGCGGCGGGAACAATTCTCGGCGGCGTCTGGGCGCATTATGCGTGGGGACGATTCTGGGGTTGGGACCCGAAAGAGACCTGGGCGCTGATCGCCCTGGTGAGTTATTTGATTCCGTTGCATGGACGGCTTGCCGGCTGGTTGAGTAACTATGCATTGTCGGTTGCGAGCGTTGTCTGTTTCATGTCCGTGCTGATGGCCTGGTATGGCGTAAATTTCGTCCTCGGCAAAGGGCTGCACAGTTATGGATTCGGCGTCGGCGGATTCACCTACGTGGCCGGCTACGTGGCCATCGAACTGGCGCTGGTTGGGTTTGCGACGTGGCGAAGAAGCGTGGCAAACGCGGTGCGCCTCGCAAACCCGGTGGTGGCAGAAGCGGTGACAGGGAAATGAACTCCCTGTGGTTGATCATCGGGTCGTTGGCGGCGTTTGCCGTGGCGTATCGGTACTACGGCGCATTCCTGGCGGCGAAGGTCGCGATGCTCAACGACAGCCGCCTCACGCCGGCGCATCGGCTGAAAGATGGCGTTGATTACCACCCAACCAATCGCCTCGTGCTCTTCGGTCACCACTTCGCGGCCATCGCGGGCCCGGGTCCGCTGGTCGGGCCAGTGCTGGCGGCGCAATGGGGATACGCGCCGGGCTTCATCTGGATTGTCATCGGCGCGTGTCTGGCGGGTGGCGTGCATGATTTCGTCATCTTGTTGGCATCCGTGCGCCAGGATGGTCTGTCGCTCCCGAAAATCGCGCGCGAGAACATCGGACCGTTTTCCGGCGTTACCACATCCATCGCCACGCTGTTCATCATCATTACGATCCTGGCCAGCATCGGCATTGTGGTTGTCAACGCCCTGAGTGAGAGCGCGTGGGGCATGTTCACCATTGTGGTGACGATTCCGGCGGCGCTGATCACAGGTTTTTGGATGTACAAACTCCGACCTGGTAAAATCGCCGAGGCATCGGTCATTGGCGTGGGGATCGTCATGGCCGGGGTGGTCTTTGGGAAACCGTTTGCGGATTCCGGGGTCGCCCATTGGTTGCTGTTCGACAAACCGACGCTGTCGCTGATGTTACCGATATACGCGTTTATCGCGTCGACCTTGCCCGTCTGGGTGTTGATGTGTCCGCGCGACTACCTGAGTTCCTACATGAAGATCGGCGTGATGATTGTGCTGGCGGTCGGCATTTTCCTCGCGCACCCGACGCTCAAAATGCCTGCGACAACGCCGTTTCTCAACGGCGGGCCCGTGGTTTCGGGCGCGGTCTGGCCCTTTGTCTGTATCGTCATCATGTGCGGGGCGCTTTCCGGGTTTCACGCGTTGATTGCGTCGGGAACAACACCAAAAATGCTGTACCGGGAGTCGGACATTCGCGTGATCGGATACGGCGCGATGGTTCTCGAGGGTTTTGTAGCCGTGACGGCGCTGGTGGCTGCGTGCACGCTTCAGCCCGCCGATTATTTCGCGATGAACGTGGCCCAGGACACGCCCGCGCAGCGTGCCGCCTACGTACAGATGGTCAAGACGCAGGCGGAACACGGCTGGGATTTGACCCCGAAGGAGTTGCCCGAGTTGGAGCGGGAAACGGGAGAGAAGAACCTGGTCGGGCGCGTCGGCGGCGCCGTCACGCTGGCGGTCGGCATGGCGAGCGTATTTTCCAAATTTATGAAAGGATTCGCCGGCTATTGGTACCATTTCGTGATCATGTTCGAGGCGTTGTTTATCCTCACGCTGCTCGAAACCGGGACGCGCGTGGCCCGATTCGTTTTCCAGGAGAGCGTGGCGGAATTCTCGCCGCGCACGAAGGTCGGGGGCAAACCGCCCTGGGGCATGAATATCCTGATGAGTTTCCTGACATGCTGCGCGTGGGGGTATTTGTTGTATACCGGCAACATCAACACGCTCTGGCGCATGCTGGGTATTTCGAACCAGTTGCTGGCGGCGATCGCGCTGGCCGTGGGGACGACGTATCTGTTGAATCACGCGCCGAAGCGCAGCTACGCGCTGTGCACGGGGATTCCTTTCGTGTTCGTCATTGTCACGGTATTGACGGCGAGCGTGCAGAGCGTACTGGGTTGGTGGCGGAAAATCCCAGCGGCGCCGCCAGCGGAGCAGATTTCCCTGCAGATCATGTGCTGGCTGGCCTCGATCATGTTGGCGCTGACCGCCGTGATTGCGATGGACGCGATTCGAAAATGGAAAAGCATCCTGGCAACACCTTCCGTGCCCGCGGCGACGCCCGTGATTACTGAAACAGCCTGACGCTGCGCTTCTTGAAGATCGGGATCAACAGCACACCCGCAACAAACCCCCCGACATGCGCCCAAAAGGCGACCCCGCCATTGACATCCATGTTGAGGACCGCCAGCCCGCTGAACAGTTGCATCGCAAACCAGAATGCGAGGAGTAGCAGAGCGGGCACGTAGAACACACGCCAGAAGATCCAGATTGGGAACAAGACGAGCACGCGCGCCCGCGGGAAAAGCAGCAAGTAGGCCCCAAGTACCCCGGAGATAGCGCCGCTGGCACCGATCATCGGGACAGTCGAGTCAGGCGCGATCGCCACCTGGGCGGCGGCCGCCGCCATGCCGCAAAGCAAATAAAAGATGATGAATTTGAAGTGGCCGACAGAGTCCTCGACATTTCTTCCGAAAATCCAGAGGTAAAGCATGTTGCCCAGGATGTGCATCCATCCGCCATGCACGAACATCGATGTGAAGACGGTCAGATACGAATTGGGCGACGGCGCTTGTGTGAGACGCGCGGGTGTGAGCGCAAAATCGGCGAAGAACGTCTCCACCTGATCGGGGTTGTGGAGTGAGAGTTCGTGCAGAAAGACAGCGGCGTTAAGGGCGATAAGGGCGATGGTGACAAAGGCAAACGTACGGCTGGGTCTATCGTCTCGCAGCGGGATCATTTCGGCAAAGTGTTCGCGTCATGGGGAACGGCGGGAGGGGACGCGTTGACCGGTGGGGTCGCGGCGTCCAGGAACGCCACCTTCAACCAGGCCAGCACGATCTGGGGAAGGTTGCGAACGCCCTTGAGCATTTCCGACCCGTGCAAGCTTCCCGTGCACACGGTCATCTCTTTGGGGGCATCGTCGATGCCTGATTCTGTGCGGATCTCGATCAGGTGCTTCGACGACTCGAAGGAGAAGGCATCGGCTTGGGAGACGAAAATATGGAACGGGATATGCCCGAGTTGACGGATCACGTCATCGGTTCGCACACCGCGGTAGTTGAGGCCCGGACTGAAAACCACGACCGCGGCGAGATCTTCATTGACGGCCGCGTAGCGCAAGGCAACATTGGCGCCGACGCTTTCGCCGATCAAGGCGATGCGCTTGTTGTCGATTTCGGGTCGGCTCTGCAACCAATCGATGGCGGCCTCGACATCGAGCGGCATGTTCTGATAATCGCGGGGCGTGAGTTCGCGCGAGTCGATTTTGACCGGACCGTCCGGGGTCGATTGCCGTGTGCTCTCGCCGTGCCCACGCAGGTCGATCGCCAGTGCCGCAATGCCATTGCGTTGCAGGAGCGTGGCGAAATCGGCCCAGACCGTATGGTCGCGAAATATGGAGTGGAGCAGGAGAACCGCCGGCGCGTGGGGCTGGTCGACCGGATAGTACGCGCCATTAATCCCGACATTGTCGGTGGTGGTGAGATGCACGGTGCGCGTTGTCTGCGCGAAAGCCAGGGGGGCGGCGACGAAAAAGAAAAGACCCATGAGAATTTTGCGGAGCACGGTGTCGACTCTAACAGAACGTCAGTTCAGTTCAACGGTTTTCAAGAGTTCCTCGCGCAGGAGCTCGCGGCTGCGTCGGCGACGTTCTTCTGTCTTGAGGCCCGGAGGATTCCAAAGACTGAAGGGGCAGCCGAAGGTGAGACTCATGGTTTCGCGGCGGAACCAATTGCGCCCGGCATATGCCTTGCGTGTGCCCCGTACGATCACCGGTAAAATCGCCGCCTCGCCAAGCAGCGCGATCGACCCGGCGCCTGGTTTGAAAACAGGGTCGCCACCGAGCACGGACTGTTCGGCGAGACGAATCCCGCCTTCCGGGAAGATGACCACACAGTGGCCCGCGCGAAGCCGGCGGATTGCTTCGCGGGCCGCGCCGTGGTCGATGCGGGAGCGGTCGATGGGAAAACAGCCGACAGTACGGAGCAATCTCGCCAACCACGGCTTGCGAAACAGTTCCACCATGGTCATGAATTCGACAGGGCGGGGCATGGCCACGCCAAGCAGCGGTGGGTCCACAAAACTGATGTGATTGCAGACAACGAGGAGACCACCGTCCCGGGGAACGCGTTCGCGTCCGACGATACGGGTGTGGAAGACCAGCCGAAAAACGATGGAGAAGAGGAACTTGCCGACGCCGTAGTAGAGCAGGTAAAACCCCAGACGCATGGCATTTTGTACACAAAAAAGAGGACGCCTGCAACCCTACGCGGCTAACTTGCTGGGAGGTAATACCCTTCGGCTCGGCGTAAAAAACCACTTTGTCAAAGCGGTTTAACTATGGGATTGACTGTACCGAAACTTACTTCTATCATTACTGAACACTGAATGATTTTGGGCGGTTGGCCAGGAAAGCAACGCGAATGAGCGAGTCCAGGAAGCGGTATACAATTAAGGACATTGCCGAACAAAGCGGTGTGTCACTCTCCACGGTTTCGCTCGTTTTGAATGACAACCCCCGAATCAGCCAGACCACACGCGCGCGTGTTCTGAAGACCATCGAGCGGCTTGGGTATCAGCCGAACCGCATGGCCCGCGCCCTCGCCTGGCGGCACACACGGACGCTGGCGGTTCTGGTGCCACAACTCCGGCACGCATTTGCCGACGTGTATTTTGGCGAAATTGTCAGCGGCATTTATGATCGCGCCAGCCGCTTGGGTTACAAGATTCTGCTCGAAGTCGCCCGCAACGAGTTCATCGAGAGCAAGGAGTACCTGCAGCTCTACGACCAGAAATTCATCGACGGCATTATGTTTATCGGCGCGAATTCCCGGCACCGTTTTATTTCCGATCTGGCCGATGGCACGCGCCCATTCATGCTCGTGAACAATTACACGAAGGAATTCGACCTCAATTACGTCGTGTCGAATTACCGCTACGGCGGATGGCAGGCCGCCAAGCATCTGGTGCGGTTGGGACATCGGCGCATCGGGTTTATCGCCGGTGGCGTCGCCGAAATCCAAACGAGCCAGGACATCCTCGAATCGTTCAAAGAGGTCCTGGAGGAGAGCGGGATTGCCTACGATCCGAAATTGATCGTGGACGGCTGGTTGACGGAGGAGGGTGGCATGAAAGCCGCCGAGGAATTGCTGCGCCAGAATGCCGATGTCACCGCGATCTTCGCGTTGAATGACAAGATGGCGTTGGGCGCGATGAAGAAAATGAACGAACTCGGTTTGCGCGTGCCACAGGATGTCGCCGTGGTTGGTTTCGATGATATCCCCCAGGCGAGTTTTGCGATTCCGGGCCTGACCACCATTCACCAGCCGCTTTATGAAATCGGCAAACTTGCCTGCGAACGCATGGTCGAATTGATCCATGGAAAAGTCAGCCGCGTTCAGGAAGTCATTCCAATTTATCTGACAGTCCGCGAGTCGTGCGGTGCGCGCCTGCAGGAAGCGGCCGCCGTCAAGACGGTGTAATCCGAATCGGGGGAACCATCATGCATGTAAAGCGCTGCCTTGCGCTGTTTCTGAGTGTCGCTCTCGTTTTTGCCGCCCTGGCCACGGTTTCATGCGTGGCGGCTGACGACGAAGTTGACCAGACCTTCAAGTATACCGGTCCCGACGCCAAGACGGTCGCGGTTGCGGGTGAATTCAGCAATTGGAGCATGTTGCCCATGACCAGGGACGATTCGGGGACCTGGTCACGGACGGTTCATCTCAAACCTGGCAACTACGGGTACAAGCTCATCGTGAACGGGGAGTGGGTGCTCGATCCGGCCAACCCCACGCGCAAAACAGTCAATGATATCGAGAATTCCGCGGTTTCCGTGGGCGGGGCGTTGCCGGCGGCGGCCACGCCTGGTCCGACGGTTTCCGGAAAAATCCCGACTACGTTCTCGTACACCGATGCCAATGCCAAGAGCGTTCATCTTGCCGGCGAGTTCAATGCCTGGCTGGACAATGTGGATGGCAAAGTTACCGGTCATACCGAATGGATGTTACAGAATGATGGCGCGGGAAACTGGACGCTGACGGTCCCGCTTGCGCCAGGAAAGTACAAGTTCAAGTACGTCATCGATGGCGGCGCGCACTGGGAGAAGGACCGGCATTTACCACCAACACAAGATGATAATTCGCAGATCGAAGTGAAAGCCGGCGGCGGCAGTGAAAATGCCGGGATACCGGGAAGCGCCGACGGGACCACTTTCACGTATGCCGACGCGAAAGCCAGCACCGTCCAACTTGCGGGCGACTTCAATAACTGGCTGGACAACGTCGACGGCAAAGTTACCGGGCACAGTGAGTGGCAACTGCAAAATGACGGAGCGGGCAACTGGAAGCTGACGAAGCAACTGGCGCCGGGAAAGCATGCGTTCAAGTACGTGATCGACGGCGGAGCGCGCTGGCAACAAGATCCGCACATGCCGGTTGGGTCGGATGGCAATTCGATCATTGAGGTACAAGCCCAGATTCAGAGCCCAACCCCGACTCCGTCTCCGACCCCGGCGCAGGCTCCAGTAGACGGGTCATCTTCATCAAACGGCGCAGCCGCGCAACCCGCTCCAGCAGCGCAAGGCGCCACCGGAGCGTCGTTCACCTACGTCGATCCGGCCGCCAAGAGCGTCTCCATCGCCGGCGAGTTCAACCAATGGAGCGCCACGGCAAACCCAATGCAGAAGGATTCACAGGGCATCTGGACGGCCACCATCCTGCTCAAGCCGGGCAAATACCTGTACAAGCTTGTAGTAGATGGCACTTGGAAGCCGGACCCGTTGAGTCCGGATGGGGCCGATGATGGTTTTGGCACGAAGAACTCCGTGAAGGTCGTTGGTCCTTGAGCTTACAGGGATTGTGGCGTTCCCGACATCGCGTTTGACGAGCCGAGTATGTCCTCTCACGAACCCGCCGGATGTCAAGCCGGTACCATTGTCCGGGCAAGCGCTTGGTGAGGATCGGGCGACAGGGCGGGGGATCGGTGGCTGGAAAGGCTCGACTTACCACTGCCGGAATGCTATGATTTGCCTACAATAAAGCGGGTGAGACAACGGCTGGGAGAGAAGCGTCGGGTATGAACAAACCGAATTATGTCGCGCTCGCGTTGGAGAGAATACTCCGACTCATCACCTCATTGAGCCTATTGGTCTTTGCTGGCATGGCTGTCAATGCCAGCGCACAGACGGTGACGACTCTTTACTCTTTTGACAACTCCTCCCTCGGCGTTGGTGGGGGAGATCCAGTTGCGGGGCTAACGCAGGGCAGCGACGGCAATTTCTACGGGACGACCTACGCGGGCGGGTCAAACGGGTGCGGCACCGTGTTTCGAATCTGTTCCGACGGCAGCTATACGACTCTTCACTCCTTTGCTGGTCCTCCCAAGGATGGCGATGAACCCGAGGCCGCGTTGGCGCAGGGAAGCGATGGTAATTTCTACGGGACGACCTACGCAGGCGGGAGGGGCACTGGTTGCGGACTGGGCTGCGGTACCGTGTTTCGAATGAGTCCCAGCGGAAGCCTTACGAATCTTCACTCCTTTGCCAATTCTCCCGACGATGGGGGACAACCACTCGCCGCGCTGGTTCAGGGCAATGATGGCAATTTTTATGGGACGGCTACTTCCGGCGGTACCAGTAACTTCGGGACTGTATTTCGAATCAGTCCTGGGCGGCAGCCTAACGAATCTGTATTCCTTTGTCGGGCCGCCGAATGATGGAAGTACTCCGGATAGCGGGCTGGTACAGGGCTGCGAGGGTAATTTCTACGGAACTACTAGGTTAGGTGGTGCATATGGTTTCGGCACAGTGTTTCGGATCAGTTCGAGCGGCGACCAAACGAATCTTTATTCCTTTACCGGCCCTCCCAACGATGGTGAACTCGCCGGGGGTTGGCTGGTGCAAGGAAATGATGGCAATTTCTACGGAACGACCTATGAAGGCGGGATGAGTACGAATTGTTCTTCCGGCTGCGGCACCGTGTTTCGAATCAGTCCGAGCGGCAATTATACGAATCTTTATTCCTTTGCCGGCCCCCCCAATGATGGGGCCGCCCCATTCGCGGGGCTGATACAGGGCAGCGATGGCAATTTCTACGGGACGACTTCCCAAGGTGGTGCGAATCGTTTCGGCGGCACGATATTTCAGATCGGTCCAAATGGCAGCTATACAAATCTTTATTCCTTTGGCGGATCTCTCTACGCTGGTTCCTTTCCGGTTGGCGGGTTAGTTCAGGGCAGTGATGGTAATTTCTATGGAACAACCTCTTCCGGTGGGTCTTGTCGGACCCGGAACCGTATTCATGCTGACTCTGCCCCTCAACCCACCAGCCAACCAGATTTCTGGAGTCCAGTTCTCAGGGACGAACATCCTTCTCACCATTCCGTCAGTAGCCTACGAGACCTATCAGTTGCAGTTTAGCAGTTCGATGAACCCTACTAACTGGGTCAATGTCCCAGGCGTATCGGTGACCAACTGTATCGGCGCCCTCCTGACACTGACCAACTTCGGCGGAGCCTTGCAGCCACAAGGGTTTTATCGGTTCGACATTACGCCATAGACGCGGCGGAGTGACCAAATGTCGGCTGAAGAACCTCCACGCAACCACGAACCCGCCAACGCCTGTATGCGCCATGAACCGCGGTCGCGACGGTTCATCAACGCGGTGGGTGACGGGCGCGTCATCGTCAAGCTGCAGAGCACCTGTGATTCAATCCAGGATGCGCAACTCGTGTGGCGTGAGGGCAAGACGGAGCGCAAATGTGGGCTCGAACGACTGGGAAATGTCAACGGAAGTGAATTCTTTTCGGCGACGGTAGCGGCGGGGAAACCAGGTAAATACGCTTTTCACGTAAACGCCTGTGGTCAGCCGCGGTGGCTCACGCCTCGGGGTGTGCAGTCCAATTCCGCCAAGCCGGCGAAATGGTTTCGCTACGACCCGCGGGAGCACACGCCGTTCGCAACGCCCGCCTGGGTTCGGGAGGCGGTTTTCTACCAGATTTTTCCGGACCGTTTCTGCAATGGCGACCGGTCGAACGACCCGCTCAATACCGAACCATGGGGTTCGCCGCCCGCCTTTCGTAACTTTATGGGCGGTGATCTGCAGGGCATTCTCGACAAGCTGGACTATCTCGGCGACCTCGGCATTTCGGCGCTCTATCTCACACCAATTTTCCAAAGCGCCAGCAACCATAAATACGACATTATCGACTACTTCACGGTGGATGAACATTTTGGCGACATGGCGTTGCTGCGTAAACTCGTGGACGCGTGCCATGCGCGCGGCATCCACGTGATCCTCGACGCGGTCTTTAACCACTGTTCCAATCTTCATCCCTTCTTCCTCGATGTGAAGAAGAACGGTCGCCGCTCGCGCTACTGGAACTGGTTCTTCATCAAGAAGTGGCCGATTCCCGACCGTTTTGCGCACCATAAAGACACGCTCGAATGGTACGAATGTTGGTGGGGCTTCCATACGCTGCCGAAGCTCAACTATACGAATCCGGAAGTGGAGGAGTACTTCCTGAAGGTCGCCCAGTTCTGGTTGCGCGAGGCGCACACGGACGGTTGGCGGCTCGACGTGCCGAACGAGGTCATCCAAACATTCTGGCCGAAGTTTCGTCACGCGGTGAAGGAGGCCAATCCGGAGGCGTATATCGTGGGCGAGATTTGGGATGATGCCGCGCCGTGGCTCATGGGCGACCAGTTTGACGCGGTCATGAACTATCGGTTCCAAAAAGCCCTGCTGGGTTACTTCGCCGAGGAAACGCTGGACACGAAGACGCTCGATCATACCTTGCGGCAAATCATGCTCGATTACCCCGAGCAGGCCACCGCGGTAATGCTCAACCTGCTGGGCAGCCATGATACAGCGCGGCCCATGACCGTGGCCAAAGGAGATGTTGCCACGTTGCAGTTGATGACGGCGATGCAGTTCACCTTCGAAGGCGCGCCGTGCATTTATTATGGCGACGAAATCGGCCTGGAGGGCGGCAAGGATCCCGACTGTCGCCGCTGTTATCCCTGGAACAAACCCGACCTCCAGAACCACGCGCTCTTCAATTACTACCGAAAACTGATTGCGATACGGAAGGCGAACCCCGCGCTGCGGACGGGAACATTCCGACCGTTTCTGGTCGATAACGAGCGTGAACTATACGCCTACGAGCGTCGCACCGACGGTAACCATTGCATTGTCGCGCTCAACCGCAGCGAAGCGGAGCACACGGTGGACTTGCCGAAGCCCATTTCGGCGACAGAACTGCTTTCGGGCCGCTCGTTGAAGGGAACCCAGATTGCTGTTCCCGCTCGTCAAGCCGTCATCCTCCGGGTCGAGATCTAGCCGGAGGTCGTCTTCCGCAAGGGTGTCTGGTAGCGTGGCGCCGGTGCCAAGTATCATGCAACGTAGACGAACAATTAGCCTGTTCTTGTTTTGTGTCTGCCTGGCGGTACCAGGCGCGAAGCGTGTTCTTGGCGATGGAGAGACGAACGCACCGAACGCGGGCCCGCCGAAAGCACAGACAAGTTATCAACTCGTTGGGGATTGGACGGCGCCCGACCCGCGGCAACCTGCGACTTTCATGCAGGCGGTGGCGCCGGGTGTGTTCGAGAAGCTCCTGAAGTCCACGGAGCCCGGCGAAAATGAGTTGATCCTCGTCAAGAACCACGATGACGGACAGATCCTGGGGAGCCTGACTGTCAGCGTTACGCAAACGAACCGCCAGTTCTGGCGTGTGCGCTATGTGGAAAAGACGAAAGAACTGACCTGCAAGCCCGACGAGCTCGTCGAGTTCAGCTATCGCCCCAGGGACGATGCAGTGTTGCGCGAAGACGTGCAGGTTCGCTCTGTCAATCTGGCCGGTTCGTTCAATGATTGGAGCGCGACGGCGACGCCCATGGCAGACCTTGGAGACGGGACCTATGTTGCCGATCTCAAACTCGATGAGGGATTGCATCATTACAAGTTCGTCGTCAACGGCAACACCTGGATGCAGGACCCGAACAGCGATCCCGCGTTGCGGGCCGATGACGGTCACGGCAGCTTCAACTCAGGCCTGTTCATCGGTGAGCGCGGCCAGGATTTCGGCGCGGCGCGGTCGAACAATGTAAATCTGGCGGCTGTGCGCCACCATCCCGAGCAAATGAGCTACTTCAACATGGTTTCCAGCGATACGGCCGAGGTCAAACTCCGCACGTTACAGGATGATGTCCAGAAGGTGGCGGTGCATTGGCGGGATGGACGCGAACGCGACGTGTGGATGCATCGCAGTGACACCGCGTTTGGTTTTGACTACTGGAGCGCCACGGTCACCGCCGAAACCACAAACAAGACGGCAGCCTACTACTTCACGCTCATTGATGGCCCGGCGACCAACACCTTTGGGGCGGGCAGTGAGTACCAATGGCGTCCAGTGGTTCAAGGCTGAGTTGATCGATCGGTTCCCGACACCGATGTGGGCGCGCAATGTCGTGTGGTATCAGATTTTTCCTGAACGTTTCCGCAACGGGACAGCGGAGAATGATCCGCCGCACACGTTACCGTGGCGTTGGGATTGGTACAAGCTGGCGCGCGGAGAGAAGCCGGCGGATAACAAGGCGTTCTCGAATGATTGGTATGGGCGCCGGTTCGGGGGCGACCTTCAGGGGGTCATCAGCCAACTACCGTATTTCCGCGATTTGGGAGTGACGGCGCTGTATTTTTGCCCGGTTTTTGAGGCGAGTTCCTACCACGGTTACGACACGGTCGATTACCGGCACATCTCCCAATACTTCGGCTTTACGAATGACAACGAAAGCGTCATCGCGCATGAGACACTCGACCCAAAGACGTGGCAATGGACGCCGTCGGACAAGCTCTTCCTGGACTTCGTCAAGGCAGCGCACGCGCAGGGTTTGAAAGTCATTATTGATGGCGTTTTCAACCACATGGGCAAGGACAGCTTTGCGTTACGCGATGTGCTTACCAATGGAGTGAGTTCCGCGTATGCGGATTGGTTCGAGGTGACAGATTGGGGACCGCCAGTGAAGTACCATTCCTGGGATGGAGGCGGCTGGATGCCGAATTTCCGCAAGGACGCGGAGAACGGGATCGCTTCGGATTCCGCGCGGAAGTATCTGTTTGATATCACGCGACGGTGGATGGACCCCAGCGGCAACGGAGACCCATCGGCTGGGGTCGACGGTTGGCGATTGGATGTCGCCGAAGGCGTACCCAGCGCCTTCTGGGTGGCCTGGCGCAAGCACGTCAAGTCGATCAACCCGCGCGCGTACATCACGGGCGAGGCGTGGGGCGCGGTGCCAAAGCATTTGCAGGGCGACGAGTGGGATGCGGTGATGAACTACCAGTTCGCCATGCGGGCCATTCACTATTTCATCGACCAGAAGCGCAAGATTTCCGCCAGTGAGTTTGACCGGCAGCTAAAGGACCTGCTGAAAACGTATCCGCTGCAAGCCGACTACGTCATGCAGAATCTTTATGACTCACATGACACCGATCGCCTGGCAAGCATGATCATCAACCCGGACCGGGATTACGACCAGGGCAATCGTCCCCAGGACGGCGCTCCCTACGATGGCTCGAAGCCGTCGGCCCCCGCGTATCGGGTTTTGAAGCTTATGGCGACGTTTCAAATGACGTTTCTCGGCGCCCCGATGATCTGGTACGGGGACGAAGTCGGCATGTTTGGCGCGGGTGACCCGACCGACCGCAAGCCGATGCTCTGGCGCGACCTGGAACCGTACGATAATCCACAAGATGCGGTCATGGCGGATGTGTACGAGCATTACCGTCGCGTGATTGCCATTCGGAATACCTATCCGGCGTTCCGCAGCGGGGATTTTGAAACGCTGTTGACGGATGATGCGAATGACCTGTACGGCTTCACCCGCACTTATCACGGCGAGGTAGTCGCCGTGATCGTGAACAACAGCGACAAGGACCAGATGATCGATCTCAACGTCCCGTTTCCGAATGACAGCCGCATTGTCGATGTGATGGCGGCCGCGCCGGTGGAGTTTTACCGGGCTTCGCCGCAAAGCCTGAATTTTCCGAACTTTGAGGCCAGCGCGACGATTCGGGCATTGCGGCTCGGACCGGACGCTGGCCCGGTCTACGTTGTGCGCAGTGGAAAAATCCACGTTGGCATGGCGGGGAAAAGCGCGGCAATCCTGGTGAAACGGTAGATACGCGGAGACTGCCGCTTACGGCAATACCAGGTGCACCCGGTAGAATCGTCCCACCACCGCAGTTGTGTCGGTCGTGGACGTTGACGGCCCGGTGGCGGTGATGTCGGGGCCGGCCACATCGGTAAACGCACCGGGTAGCGTATCTGTAGACTGCAGGTGATACGTCTTGCCGGAGACACTTTCCCACGTAATGGTGTTGACGTTACCCGTGCGGGAGACACTGGTGATTTGCATCGTCGAAGCACTGTTCGTAGGGTCCGTGCCGGCCAAGAATTCCTGCAAGTTCGACAGCCCGTCGCCATCTGGGTCGGCGTTGGCCACATTCGGATCCAGCGGATTGAATCCGTATTGCAACGACCAGTAATCAGGAATCCCGTCGCCAGCATAACTGTTGGTGCCGTAGGTCACGACGATCGAATTGGCCCCTGAGGTGTTATTGAACGGACCATGCACGTGGACGCGTCCGGTGGATGTGTCGTAGTCCGCCGGAGCCGGAACATAGTAGGCGCCGTTGGTGACGACCATGACGGGCGGGCCACCGGCGGGAATGCGCAAGTACATGTCGTAATTCAGCGCGCCCACCGTCCGCTTGTTGATATCGGCGCGTGTGTTCGATGGGTTCGCGGTGATGGTGATGTCGAACCGCTGGCTCTCGAAGAGCATGTTGTTGTAGCTGATCGAACTCCATCCGTTGGGCAGTTTGGGCGCGAAATAACAAGTGTTGTTCGTGGACTGCGGCTTGTAATCGAGGAACATCATCATCTGGTCAACGAGTGTCGAATGCGATTCCCAGACGTTGGGCCAGGCGGTCTGCAGCCAGAAATTCGGATATTTCTGCAGCGCCGTGGTTGGCGCAATCTGTTCGGACGCCAGGCCGTTCGGGCCGAGTTTGGCGATGAGTTTATCGAGCATCGCCAGGTTCGTCGTCACGAGCGTGTTGCCGCCGACGTAATCCTGCCAGCGTGTGTAGTACTCCCCGTACCACGAAGAGGCGAGAAACCAGGGGCTGTGACCGAAGGGAGAGGGCGCCGTGTTCCAGTAATTGTCTGAATTGTTGTTGACGTTGTAAACGTAGCGATTGACCAAACCGACAATGCCGGGATAATTCACTGTGTCGCCCTCGACGAGGGTGTCGGTGTGTCCGCCAGCCGTTTGCCGTCCATGGAGCCATTCCACCACGTTGGTCATGCGGGGGTCCGCCGGCGAGTACGTCTCGTACGGCACCACCAGTCCCAGTTGACTGATGTCCGATGGCTCGACCCGATTGTCGATGCGGGCATCCATACCCGATTTAAGATTCACAGCGCGCGAGCGGAATGTGCTCGCCCAGCTATTGCTCCCGACATACTGGGCGATATTGGCCGCGTCATTTAATCCACGCACCACACTACTGTTGGAGTAAAGGAAGAGGCCAAACGAATCCTCCCAAACATTGTTGCCGTTCATCAAGTTGAACGTGGGGTCGATATATACATCGGTATTGCTGCAACTATTCTCGCTGCTGGCGTTGGCGCACTGAAACGCGAGATTCCAGAAGTTTGTCAGGAAGGTCCCATCGCCCGTTGCCAGAAAATGGTAATACAAGCCCCAGGGGATGCTCGCCGTCTCGTCCAGTTGCGGAGACGTCCACACCTTGTAACCGTCCGTCGTGTACTTCTGGTAGAAGATGCCCAAGCCGCCGTCCACGCAGTCGGTGTCACGGAAAGCGATGTCACGGCACCATTGATAAAAGGCGGCGGCCTCGTTGGTGTGGCCGGTCCGATCCAGCGTGATCGCCGCATAGACCCCGTCGCGCGGCCAGACGAAGGGATAGGCGCCGTTATGCATGCCGGCGATGATCGCCCCCGTTTTGGCATCGATGTGCAGGGCCGTCACCAGCAGCGAACGATTGAACAGCGAATTGTACTGCGCGCCCGGCAGGTTGACGGTAACGCCTGCACCAAGCCAATTGGACCAGTACGCCTGGGTCGTAGCTTGCGCATTCGAGACGTTACTCGAATAGAACCAATCGATCATCGGCCGGCCCCAGAAGTTGTGCGTGCCCGTGGCGCCCGCAAAATCGTCCCAGGAACCGACAATCATCACATCGACTTCCGTGGGTTGGCCCGGAGGCAGCATAACGCGTTTTCCGATCCAGCCCTCCTGATTGTCGGTGCTGGTGTGATCGCGCCAGCTTCCATCGGCCATCGCGCCTGCGCCGGTGGTGCTGTTCGTCACGAGTTTCATGACAGTACCGAAGTAAAGCGAAGTGCTTTTCTGCCACGGGAAGGCAAACGCGGGCGAATACTCGGTGGTGTAACCGTTTGGATCACAGGAATTCGTCTGCACCGGCACGAGGCGAGAGGTGTTGTCGAAGGCGATCATGGCGTTGTAGTTCGTCCCAACGGCGTTGGTTTCCCAGTACATGGTGTCGTATTCGTTGCCGCCGTTGATGTTAAAGTTCGCGTCGAAATAGAAGTCGATCGTGTTGGTGGTGGCCTGAAGATTGGTGAGCACAAACCGCTTGACGTAGACGCCGTAGTTGGTGCGCGTCCCATCCGTCACCACGGGCAGTGCGTTGGTCGTCGGGCAGAAGTCGTATTGTTCCACCAGGATATTATTGCCGCCTGCGGTAAAGAGATTCGTGGTGTAGACGACATTGTTGTCCGTGACATAGCGCTGCCCGACAGGATTGTAATCCGTGCCGCTGGTGTTTTGCAGCCAGTGAATGCTGTTCGTGCCGCCTTCGATCGTCCCGATACCGCCCATGGCGGCGATCAGGTTCATCTGGCCGTTGGCTTCCTGGTCGAGGCTGGGGCAGCTCGGGAACTCTTCCGGACCGCGATAGCCTTCATTGGAAGTGCCGACTCCATGGCGGTCGCCGACGCTGGGATAATAAATATCGTAGGTGTTTCCGTTCTGGTCGAGCTGCACCGTCATGTATTGGTTGCCGACGATGGCCTCTTCCTTCCAGTGATGGATGTTTGTGGCGGGATCGCTCGGATAACCCGCCGTCGCGCCGCCCGGCCAGGGCATGGCGTGGGATGTGTAGCTGTAGTTATTTCCCGCGTTGCTGTCCAGGTTCAATGTCAGGGTATCCACGTTGCCGTCGTTCAGCCCGCCGGTCGGCGTGACTGTGGAACTGAACACGTAGTAAGCCACCGTCGCGCCGTTGGGCATGGGAGGAATTGGCGCCGAATAGCTCGTGCCTGACCCGGATGCTTCGACAAATGTCGTGCTCGCAAAATTATTCGTCGTCCAGCGGATGAAGATATGCTCCTCCACCGATTTCGGCGCACTCAGGCCGATGTTCACGGTAACAGTGTCGTTGGTGCGCGGTACCGCAGGAGACTGGCTCAAACGGGTGACGGAGACGGGACGCGCTGAGGTTTTCATCACACCGATTACCGCATTATTGCCGCTCGGCGGGTTCAGAGTGCGAAATGAATAGAAGGCGCCATTTTGCACGGTAATCGTCCCATTGTTCGCGGAGAACCACGTAAATGTCGTGGTGCCGTCGATGCCGGCGGTCGCGCCGCCCCAATTGCTGCCAAACGAGCCGTCCGCCGCCAACTTGAATTCGTAAGTGCCGTTGGTCACGTCCCCACCCGAGGCGGCGACAAACATGACATTGGTGTACCAATCCATTCCCGAGGGCGTACCCGGCGGGGACACTTTATTCATGCGAAACGGGCCGGAGGTATCCGCAGCGTTGAAACTGTCCCACGTACCGGGAAGATTCATCGTGGTCCACGCTGTGGCGGTCGACGCGGAAAACCCGGTGAGCGCCAGCGCGGCGAGCAGGGCAATGAGAATCCGTCCGGGCCGATCTGCTAAAGCGGTTGAGCAACCGAGGCGAGAAGCTCGAAATTCTTGCGTCATGTGCGTGCGTATCCCGATAGCCCCGACTGAATCAGCCCATGCCGGCGTATTCTTCGTCGGTGATGATATGGCGTCCCATCAGCACGTAATCGTGCGCGAGAGCCTGCATGTCCTTGACGTAGTCGGGCAGAACCAATAACTCGCTGAATCCCAATTCAGCGAACACCAGTCGCGCAGCCTGCTGGTCGCCCAGAAACTCGGCTTCCAGCTTCTCCAACCCAACGTCGCTCGCGATGTCGATCAACTCCTGTACCAATGTTCGCGCCAAGCCACGTCCGCGATAGCCAGGGTGGACCACGACGCTGATCCGGCCGATATGACGCTTCCAGCCGCCGAGCTGTTGGTGGAGGGAGGCGTCGGCGACAATTTTGCCATCCGCGATGGCGAGCAAGGGCAGGATCTTCCCGTAGTCGATGCGCTGGCACCAATCACGGATGACCTCCGGTTCAGTGACGCGATGCTTGAAAAGGAGGCGTTCGTTATCGGGTACGGTGCAGAAGAATTCGTGAAAGGCCTTTTCGTCCGCCGCTACCAGCGGGCGTATGGTGACATCCAGGTCACCCTTTAGGGTCACCGCCTTCGGATAACGCTCAAGATGATCGTCCACTTGTTGCGCTCGGCTCCTAACTTGTTCACGATACCAGATGAACCGGCCAACATCAAGCTGCGAAATTGATTCAATTCCGGCAGTGATCACGGGACAACCTTGACCTTGTAGTATTTCGTTGCGTCGGTGGTGTCAACGTCCGTATAGCTCGTGGTTGCGCCCGCGGAGGGCACGGTGCTGCCCACGGGCGCGTAGGCGCCGGCCAGACTCGTCGTGGCATAGACCTGATAGTTTTTCCCGGGGACGCTCGTCCACACGATGACGTTGTTGCCGTTCGGCTGACGCGTAATGCTGATAATGTGGAAGAAGGAGCTCGACTTGGTCGGGTCGGTGCCTGTGAGGAATTCCTGGAGATTGCTCTGGCCGTCGCCATCGGGATCAGCGTTGGCGTTGATGTTCGTGGCGCCAAAGTATTTCAGTTCCCAGGCGGTCGTCAGACCGTTGGTATCCCACGGATTGAACGGATCGGCGCCCAGTTGCGCGGCCTGATAATTCTGAATGTTGTCACCATTCGGCGCGGCGTCACCCTGGAGCGCCTTGATTTCCAGGGCGAAACTGAAGGCCGTGTTTGTGCTCTGGAGTTCGACCTGTTGGGTCTGCGCCTGGTCGCGCATGTTGACGGTGGCAAAGCCAGCGCCCCGGTCGGTAGCCGCGGCGTTGTAGGTGACATTACTGTGGGACGGGACATCGGCATAATCCAGCGCGGCTACGGCAACCGACGAGGGGCTGATGTTCTCAGCCTGGACGTGACCCGTCGAAGCGGCCAACGCCAGGTTCGCCTGGCCCTGATACATGAGGCTCAGCGCGTCGGGCGACAGGCCGTGGCGGACGTATAGCGTCGTCACGCCCCCGGCCAGCGCGTAGGCGGCTTCCAGCCGGTCCGAGCCGCTCCCCAACGTGATGGTCTTGGTGATATTGCCGTCGGAGCTGACGAATTGCCAGCCGTTGCTGACCTGCGTGGCGTTGTAGACATTGTTCACGTAGAGATTGGTGCCGCCGCTGTTGGAGATCGCCCACCAATCCTTGAATCCGGAAGTGCGATACGCCAAAGGTGCGGCCGGGCTACCGGTAGTGTTGCTGATCCCTTCGCGCTCGCTCTCGTATTCCGGCGTGCTGGCGAGGCTGCCGACGAGTTGATAAGCGCTGCCCGTAATCGGGTCGCGCGCGAATGCGGCGATGAGAACGTCCGCCGATGCGCTCGAACACCGCGTAGACTGCGTTGTTGTAAAGTAAGTAGTTTGGTTCGCCGGCCTGTTCAACGTCCTGGGCAACAACGACGGTATTGGACGACGGGTTCGATCCAGCCCAGATCGCCGCGTGGGCCACGATGCTCGCCTGGCGCGTCGCGCGCGCGGCGCCCTTGAGAGCAAACTGTGAGAGCAAATCCGTCGTCGTATCGGGATAGACGTAATCGCCGGTCGAGAAGCGGGCATAATTACCGTTATCCTCGTCGTGAAAAGCGGTCTCGAAGATGCCGTTGAGGTATACCAATTCCGCGAGCCTGGTCAGGTTGGACTGCCCGGCAGCGGCGGATTGAACGTCTGTCCAGGTATCCGCGAGAATGGTGCCGTTGGTGGCGACGTGACCGAGTACTTTGGCCGCCAATACCTCACCGTTGGTGCCGAAGTAGAATTCATTACTGTTGGTATCACGAGTCGGTGCCGGCATTATCGTCACCGCGCAGGATCGGATGCCGGTTGAAGAAGCTTTCCTCTTGTGAACTGCCGAAGTACCAATTGTTAAGGTTGGTTTCGCTGGCGTGGCGGACGAAGTCCTTCGCTTGGACATTGAAATTCGCGGAACCGCGTTGATTGATAAACGGCACATCCGAACCATTGACCGTGCCGTCGTTATTGATGTCAAGCTGCCCGGTGGCAAACTGGTCGAGGCGCACCACCTGAATCCACTGATGATTGGCCAGCCAGCGCAGGTTGAGGTTGAGGTTATCGGGATTGGAATTCCCGCCCACACCCGCTGCGGTTTCCCAGTTGTCGGCGAGAATGACAACCTGGTCCTGGACGCCATCGATCGCCTTGCGGATGAGAAGTTCGCGCAGGGTGATGCTCGCGCCGAGGTCATCATTCTGGTAGAGCTGGTCGGACTCCCCGCTGATGAGGAAGGTGTTCATGCCGTTGAATTGATTAAGCTGGTAACCGCCGTCCTGCAATGCGGTCGGCCTTCCATTACCTGCGCCATAGAGTTGGTCGCCCCACCACCACAGGTGCACCATTTGGTCAAGGATCGCATAATTGTGGCCGCTGTTGGCGGCGAGATCAGACAATGACGGCCCGTCAGCGGCGCGCTCCGCAAGGTAAATGGGCGTGTTTGCCGTGACGCTGTTCGATCCGTAGGTGCTGCGCATAAGGTCGTCCTGCAATTGGACACCCGCGCGGTTGACGGCGCCCGTGAAATAAGGCGCCATGTGGTCCGCGAACATGCCGCTGACGAGGGACACTTGATTGGATTGAATCAGCGACGCGATGCGCTGGTTGAATTTGGCGCCGTCGACGGAGCCGTTGGTATCGGTCGTGGGATCGCTCTTGGCCCATTGCAGCGCGGAAATCAGGGAACCGCTCAAATGCAGGTTCAACGGCAGTCCAAAGATCTGGGCCGACTCAAGCGCGCGGTAATAGCCGACAGGGTTGTTGCCGGGGTTGTACGTCGGATCGTAGCTCGTATTGGCGGCACTGCTGCTGGGGGTGCGCGTTGCGGTATTGGACACGAGATTCTGAATGAGCGTGCCCGGCAGGATCGACTGGTTCCCATGCAGCAGAATCGCAACCTTGGCGATACCGGGCCGGCTGGTGACGGAGAGCGAAGACGAATAGGACGAGAGGTTGACGGGGCTCTGGTTGACGGATGTAAACCAATAGTGCAGCGCGTTGCCGTAATTGTTGTTTTGGCTTTGGGTGATACCGTTGTCGTAGATCGAGTCGGTGATTCGCGTGGGATTCGAAAGCGTCGTCGGGCCGGCCGTGTCGTAGACCTGGAAGTTGAGCGGGGTGAAGCCCGACCACCCTGCGTCGAACAATGCCTGTCGCGGGATGACAAATTCAATCGAGTCAAGGTCCGCGCGCCAGTATTGATTTTGGACGCCGCCGGATTGCTGATAGCCGCGGGTCTGGTAGATACCGGGACCGAGCCGGGCAGTTTTACGTACAGGTTCGCCGCATAAGAGCCGGCAACCTGACCGTAAATGGCCGCCAGGACGTGCCAGCCCATGTCGGTCGTGGCGCCAACATTTTCGGGAAGCGTAGTCTCACCCGTGCCGGGCGAGCCGATGTTGATGGCCACATAGAGGCTGACGCGCCCGTTCTGGTCCGCGCCAAAGGTAAGGTCGTGCATGTCCACGCGGAAATAGTAATTACCGTCATTGCCACCATCGCGCGCGTAAAAGGCCACGAGGTCGCGGCTCCAGTCGAAACCGTCGTAGATTGGGTAAATGGTATGGTTGTTCACGTTCGGGCCGATTCCATCGTACGGGCGCACCACCTTCAGGTCATTGACGCTCCAGCCCTGGAATTCCGTAAACCACGTATTGCCGGCCGTGCTGCCAATCGTTGCCCCCGAACCGACAATCAACGAACCGGCATTGACAGCCACGCCATTGCTGTAAAACAGGGTCGGATCCAGTCCATTCAGGAACTTCGTGATGTTCGAGATGCCGTCACCTCGGGGATTGCCCGCCGCGCCATTCAGGTTCGTGGTGATCAAGGCGCCGGTGTGCCAGTTGGTGTGACCAATGACACCATCGTCCCACGGGTCGAGTCCGTAACGTGTCTTCCAACCATCCGGCAGGCCGTTCGGGTCGCCATCGGTGTGCGCATCCATTGGATCCGTTTCGAGAAGTACGGCGTTCGGATACTGTTGAATGAGAGCCTTTCGATTCACCCGCGACGTGAGGGGCCAGTAGAGAATGGTGGGCGGCAGTGGAGTGGACAAAACGTTGGTGACGCAGGCGGTGACGTTGCTCACGCACGGACAACCGCAACTGGAGGCGTTGTAACCAATGTTGCGGTTGAGCAGGCCGATCTTCAGGAAGCCGGTGCCGCTGGCATTCTCCGCGCCGTCCGGGATGCCATCGCCATCAGTGTCGGGATTGTTCGGGTCGGTCTCCAACCAGACAGCAGCGGGCCAGACCTGGAGGACTTTCGTGCGGTCGATCATCGAAGTGTTATAGATGGTTGGCGGGTGGGCGATGACCACGATGCTGGTCGTAATCGCGGTGCCGTTGGGGATCGAGAGGCCACCCATGTTCGGGTACTGCCATGAGGTGCCGTAACCCGCGATGACCAGAGAGCCGTTGGCGTTCGAGAGTGTGACCGTGTCGTACGTCAGGCCGGCGATGCCATTGGTGCTGGTCAGCGGGGTGCCGGTGGAATTTGTCAGTGTGATGTCCACGCGACCGTTGTGATTCATGTCTTCAACGGCGTCGCGCAGACCGTCCGCATCGGTGTCGGGTGTGCTGGGGTTTAACACCGTTCCAGCGATCTGGTCGGTGCGCGGGTTGTTGTAGTTGAACGGCCACGGCACGTAGCCTTGATAGCCCGCGGGGGCAGTCGAGTTGTCGAGCGTGTTGTAGAGCGGCGGATCCAGGCTCGCGATGAAATTTCGGGTCCCGCAATTCGGATCGAGTCCGGTAACCGTGTTGGTGGCGGCAGGTAGGGGACCGATGCCGAGTTTCAAGCCATCCGGTAATCCATTCGGATCGCCATCGCTGTGAGCGCTATTCGGATCGGTCTTGCCGGAGAAGAAATAGACGTGGACATCACTATTCTTCCACGTATCTGGATTGGTACTGGGCAGCGGCTGGGCGGTGGTCTCCAGGTAATCGCTGATGCCGTCGTTGTCGCTGTCGTCGCTGTTGGGATTGGTCGGCACGATTGGACGGAAGGCAACGTCAACACTCCGGAACGTCGTATTGGAGCCGCCGCCGAATACATCCGCGCGGATGAGCCAGGCGCCCGCGACCATGTTCGTCCAGTTGAAATTCCACAACAACGCGGTGCCGACGTTCGTGGACAACTGCGCGGGACCACCTTGGAACCCGTTGGTGGTGGGCATGAAACTGACCAGGACATTGGTGACGCTGGTGCTGGTCTGCACGGTGATGGTGTACGCATCATTCGTCGGCGCGGCGCCGCCACCGCACGTGCCGAAGACAATCGTGTCCGGCGGAACGTTCTTGCTGGGATCAACCGCGGGCGGTTGGAGAATACTTGCCGAAACGCCCGTCAGCGAGACGTTCACGATGCGGGAGGCATAGAGGCTCACAGCGCCGTCGTCATAAAGGAATTCAATCAGGTGCTGGCCCGCGCTCATGCCGCTCCAGTCGTAACGCAGGTCACGGGTGCCATTGCCGCAGAAACTTCCTTGGAAAAGATACAGCGGAGTATTGGTGGGAGAGGTCCGCGGCTGCACCGAGCCGTCGATTCGGATGGTGAAATTGGTCGGAACCGCGCTCAGGGAACTGCTGAAGCAGGCGACAATCTCGTAGAAGCTATTTTGATCGAGCGAGACCGTGTCGCCGTTATTGACCGGGAAGGCGATATTCAGGACCTGTGACGGCGCGGCGCAGTTTACCTGTCGTGTCAGGGTTGTGTAGTGGTTCGTATACAGCGTCGAGGAGGCGTCCTTGAGGCGGACGGTGATCGTTGCCGGGCCGCTGCTCGGGATGCCGACATAGTTGAAGCGAAACTCATGGGGCAGGTTCGGATATTGCAGGCCGATAGATGGCAATGGCGAGACTTCCGTGGCCACGGCCCAGGAAGGCGCGCCGTTGGTGCCGTTCCCATTTCCGTTAAGCTGGCCGGTCGCCGAATCGTCGTTATTTGCGCTATTGTCGTCAATGTGATAATCGACCTCGGTCGTCGTGTCCTGCGCCCGCACCACCACGCCGTAGGTCTGGCTTCCCAGTGTATCGCCATCATTCGTCGGAAAGGCAATAACCCCGCTTGGCGTCTGCGGCGCGTAGTAGAAAGATTGCAGGAACGTGTTGAACACGCTGGCCTGGCCACTGCGCGGCAGGAATGTTCGCAGCCGCAACATGTGGAAACCGGCATCCAGACCGACCTGCGTGCTGTTCGTGTTCAGGTCGTTGTGCAACCACACGAGCGCGGTGGCGGGATTGAAATTGGTAATGGCAAATTGTGTAAGGCCGTAGAGCTTGGCTGTGTCCGCGTCCGAAATCGGCGTGCCGACATTGCCATTGTACATGGCGATCTTGTACGTGACCGTGCCCGAGCCCTGGGCGGGAATTATCCCGTACCACCAATCATAAGTGCCGTCGGCGCCGCTGCTCGTATGGCTAAATTGCAAGGGTATGATCTGCGTGGTCGTGCCATGCTTGGCAACGCCGAACGATCCCTCGGGCGCGGTGCCGTCGGTTGTGTAGTAAATGTTGCCCGTGGTGGTGTTGAATTGGTAACCGACCTTTACCCAATTGGTCACCGCCTGTCCGCCGGCAATGGGTGAACGCATGGCGAGGCCCTGATCCGTCGTATCGAGCGGATTGTGGTACACCCATGCGGCCGTTGAAGTGTTGACATTGACACCGCTGCCAAACGTGACCGTCGCGGAGCCGCCGATGGTGTAGGTGTATGTCTCCGCGCCCAGCGAAACCACGACGTTGCGGGAGATATTTGTAGCGGCAAATTTTTCGGGACCGTAGCGGAACTGGAACATGGCCTGTTCGTAGCCGAGGTACAGGTCATTGGTGTAACCGGGACGGTTGTCGCGCAGGTCCAGCATCGTACCCGTGAATTGGTTTAGCGGCCCGAAACCCATCTGGCTGTTGAGGTCGACGCCGCCATCGAGCTTGACCAACATGTTTTGCGTCGAGGCGTCGGCGCGCAACACCAGGTTTATCGGGCCGGAATTCGTGATGATCGGCACGTCAATCGCATAGGTGAGGTTGGAAACATTCGTGCCGCCGATGATGTTACCGGTTTGATCGATGCTGCCCCGCATTTGAAAGGGGTAGGACGGATTCCATCCGGTGTCACCATCGGGTCCGTCGGTGCGTAGCGTGGTCATCCGTGGCGCGTCCTGGCCGCCCTGCTGAATGGTGATCGCGTCCTTGAGTCCGGCCCGACTGGCCTGGGGACCTTGATACGCGTAAATAACGTACCCACCGCTGGGGACGACCAATTCAACCGCACCGCCATTGGCTGGAATGCTTTGCGAGCCTACATAGACAGTGGCGCCGTTGCTGGCCACGGCCACGCTCCGGCTATTGGTCGCCGGCCGAACGGTGATCTGACTGAAGGCGCGATTGGCGCCAGGCCCGGAAGCCGCCAACTGGTAAAGCACCGAGCCGACCGGGAAATCCACCGCCAATCCCTGGGCATCACCGTTTGCGCCGGGGGGAATTGGGTCGCTGCCCGGCCAGGAGTCATTGATACCGTCCAAAAACGCTATGTCACCGGGAAAGTTAAGGTCGTCATTCATTACGAACAGCGACACCACCTGCGAAGACTGGCTGCTGCCCTCGCGGTAATCGTAGCGCTCAAACGCAACGGTATACTGATCGCTCCACCGCGGGATGGTGCCGCCGCGCGCTTCCTGGTTGTGGAGGTAGGCGACCTCGGGCATTTTATTGTCACCGAATTCGCCCAGGAATGGCGCATACGCAATCGCCGGAAATGCCCCGCCGCATTGCGCGCAATTCGCCGATTCATAGTAGCCATCGCTGTAGAGCGAGGGCAGGCCCTCACGCATGAAAAAGTAGGCCATGAGCACCGCGCGTTGCGCCGTGAAGACGACACCCGGGTCATGTGTGCCCACAAACATCTCGCGGTCAAAGGAGCTGAATCCCCCGGCGTCGCGCCCATCGTAGCCGGACAAGCTGTTGCCGTTCGGGTTGCCCAAAATGTTGTTGATGTTGTTGTGCAGGTTGATGTCTTCCAATCGCATGCCGCGATTGTAGTAATCATCAAAACTCGGCGGCTCCCCGAGGTGTTCGCCAAAGATGATCGCGTCATTGCGCACCGCTTCGGTGTCGTACGCGCTGTTGCGATTGTCGTCCGGCTCATTGTAGCCGCTGATCGGGTTGTTGTAGCCGTAGCCGTGGACGTAATCGAACATGGTCTGGATCGCGCCGTTGTAACCGTTGGGCGTGGAGCTGAGGTAGTCGCCGAAGAAAAAGCTCGGCACATGTTTCACCGCGTCCAGGCGAAATCCATCGCATTTCGTTTGATCCAGTTCCCACAAGACCGCGCGAATTTCGTAGGATGCGGTGTCTTCCGCCACCGGCACGCCGTTGGTCCCGTTGAACGGGTGCCAGACGGTCGGGCCGGATTGCCCCTGGATCGGCGCGAGGGTGAAATCGGGGTAATACTCCGGATGGGTGGGTTGACGCACAAATATCAACTTTGGATTGGTGCTGCCGTCAATCGAACCGAAGTTTGCATTCGGGCTTTCCTGCGACAGATCGATCAAATCCGAGAAGCCATGGTTCTGGATTTGGAAGACGTCATTCCAATCGCTGATGTTTGGCCACTTGCGGTAAAAGCCATCGGGCGTGGTCTGCAAGTGGAAGTCCTCGGGCAAGAGGCCGGGATAAATCGTAATCGGTGTGTTCGCATCATACCCGGGCACACTGTAGCCACGGTGGTTCATGACATTGTCGAGATACACGCGAATGCCAAAACGGTGCGCGACGCGGACCACGTGGATCAATTCCTCCTTCGTGCCGTAGCGGGTGGGAATCGTGCCATTCTGGTCCTGGTCGCCGAGGTCAAAGGGATCGAAGATGTCATAACCGGCCGAGAACTGGCTGGTGGCCTTGGTCGGCGGGGGCAGCCACAAGGCCGTGTATCCCGCCTCCGCAATTTCTGGCATCTTGTCTGCAATCTGGTTCCAGGTGAGATTATACAATTGAAGCATCGCCTCGGCGTGAACCGGCGCTGAAGACGCCACGCAGAGGAAAAGGATCGCGAGTAAGGTTCGGAGCTTCATCCAGAAATTCCGTCAGGGGGCCGAAAGGTCGCTCGCGCTGCCCAATTCCTGTTGTTCATTTGCGGAGGTCCCGAAATCATCGCGGCGCGGCGTGAACGAAAACGAACCAGCCGCCTCAGGTCTGAGGTAAGCTTGCCACGTGCCTCGGAAACCCGTCGTGGGGCGATAAGGTCGCATCTGCTAAATCGCTTTACACCCGGCGCAAACCACCAGCGAACATTGACCGCAGTTTTTGGAAACGTCACCCTGTTGAAACACCGCTATAAGTAGCAAGTTTTGCCAACGATTTCAAGTTAAAACTGGCCTGGAACTGCGCTTGTCCGTGCTGGCCGAAAGGCCCTGTTTTCAGGGCAAAAGACGTACGCGATAATATCGTTGGGACACATTGGTTGCCGACGCATCCGGGTAGGACAGCCAGATCTGTCCTGCAGCGGCGGTCACCTGCGCATTGGGCAAATTCGTCCACCCTCCGCCAAACGAATCACACGCCATCACTTGATACGTCTTCCCGGGTACGGAGGCCCAGGTGATGACGAATCCGCCAACGTCGGATGGCTGAACGGCTTGAATGACAAAGCCCTTGCTGGGATCGAGCCGGTCGTACACCCCGTCCCCGTCGTTGTCGATGAGCGCGGGAATCGAGAGGAAAAGGAATTCGTTGCTTTCGATATTGCCATTGGGGGTGACGGCCGGGGGCCCCTGCGCGACCAGCGCGCCGCCGTTGGTCGTCGAATACGCCGCGGCGCAAACGTAGATGTTGGATGGCATGGAGCCGAACGCTTGCACGAGATTGATCGTGCCTTCCATCAAGCCCGCATTGGTCGCCGCCTTGAAAGCCTGGTTCGACGCCGTCGTCTGCTGCCAGCCGACGTACGTATTGATGCTCTCGCCGCCGAGAAAGGGTTTTGTCGAGAGCACTGCATTTTGACCGACCTTGTTCCAAGTGGGGAAGGCGGGTTGCATTGTCGGCGAGAGCTGGTCGGTCACGATGATGAAGTGATCGTTGACGCCATTGTTGTTGCTGCCCGGTGACCAGGTGGCGACGTAGAGCATGGGCCCGCGCACGGCCGCATAGAGGATCATCGGCGACCCGGGCGGAGTTTGCAGATAATTGGTCGAATCCGCGACCCCATCCATGATGAATGGCGGATAACTGCCGGCCGGTGGCAGAGTCTGCGTCGTGCCGCAACCGGGCGCCGATTGCGCCGACGCGCCGATGCCATTGGTTGCGGAGATCGTGTAGCAGTATTGTGTCCGGCTTGTAACCCGCCATCCGTATAGCCCGCTCCGTTTGCCGTCCCGATGGGCACGCCGCCACGGTAAACGATGTACCCCGTCGCGCCACTCGACCCGGCCCACGTCACGTTGATTTGGTTGGTTGCGACGCCGCTAGCGGAGACATTGGTGGGGGGCGATGGCGCGGCGGGCGGAGCGCCCGCATTGGGCGCGACGTACACGTGCTGGATAGGGGAGTTGTAAGTGTTGCCCCGGCTATCCGTTGCGCTCACGTAATAGTCGACGTATGTGTCCGAAAGACCTGTGATCTTCGCGTAGTAATAATCGGCCAGGTACTTCGGCGGCAGCAGCGTGTTTTGCGCCGCCACGGAGCGTTGTGTCATCGGTTGGAGAACCCACGGAGCGGTGTCCGCGCCGCCCGCGTAGGTCTTGAATTCATCCTGGGTGGGTGGCCGATTATTGCCGTTGGCGCGATAGAGCAGCGTTACGTTGGTGATGCCCGAGACGTCATACGCGTAGGTCCAGACCCAAAAATCGGTATTACTGGGAACGTAAACACTGGAGGAGTATTCGACGCCAAAATTTGTGGTCCCAGGATTCCACGGGTTGCGTTGCGGAAGGAAAACCGTGGGTGGGGTTGCGTCCAGGCTTTCGTTGCCCAAGAGGATGGGATCGACATTGCGCACGGCATTGGACTGTGCGATCACCGGCCGCCAGCACTCGTCCGCCGTGCAGCCGAAGTACACAAAACCGCTGTCGAGGCCACCCAAATAATAATGCCAGCCGAGTTCGACCGCGTTTGCCGTCTGGCTGAAGCTGCCCGGGTCGCGAATCTGGTCAATGCGATTGGTGTACAGGCCACCGGAGAGGGAGTTGGTGATTTGCTGTGCGGTCTTGACACGATTCTCGGTGGCGATGTACGTGCGCCAGACGTCGCCCTTGTCGGTGACGCCGCGGCTCGGGTCAACAACGTTATGCGGGGTGGTATTGGTGGAATAGCTTGGCGGCCAATTCCAGCCCACGAAGGTCGGGGATCCGAAATCGTTGGCGCCCTGGTTATAGACCCAGCCGCCATCTTCCACGTGCACGATGTCGCTGGTGCTGGGGGGAAAATCTGACAGGAATTGCTCAATCGTGGTGGGATCGAAACCCTGGCCGGACGCGTCATTGGCAAACTGGTCCGCCCAACTCGCCCAGTAGGAATTCCCGTCCGCCCAGGCGTTGTCGCCATCATGGGCCAGCAGGAGAATCGAAGGTTTGCTCGGGTCGTTGCGCGAGGAGATCGGGTTGATCAGGCTGCCCGAACCGGTGTCAGTCCACGTCCCGGCGCTGTCGGCCCAACCCAGGACCTGGTCGGCGGGAACAACGATGAGGGTCGATGCGACGCCCGTGGTCGGGTCGACATAGCGCGCGTAATGGGTCTGGAAGGCAAACGGAGCCACCGCCGTCGGCGAACAACCGAGCGATGTGTAGCCGCGTGTAATGTAATTGCCGGCGCCCTGGGCCGGATTGATCTGGTCGGCTTTATTGGGCAGGTCGCAGGCTTCGCCGGCCTGGCCGAGTCCCGCCAACACGAAGTCCGAACAGGAACGCGTCAAATGATTGTTCGCCACAACACTCCAGGCGATTCCCAGTTTGTTCAGGGTGGGGATGATGTGTTCGCTGAAGCACGTCTCCGCCGGGAAATATCCGCGAGAACCCACGCCCCAAAAAATCTGCTGCTGGCGTTGATGAATCAGGATGTCCATCTCCAACGTTTCATCGCTCACCAGCGGGGCGATGCAATGATGATACGTGAAGTTGGTCAGGTCCATGCGCGGTTTGCCGCCGGAAGTTGTCCAACCGTGCGCTTGCTGGTTGTAAGTGTACCAGGTCGAGCCATAGTACTGGCCCGCTTGCGCCAGGCTTTGTACGTTCTCCATCAACGCACCGGAAAAGTTCAGTTGTCCGCCGGCATTGGGGAGACTTAAAATGCCGCCGATCGCGTCGTGGGGATAATTCTGGTAGTCCTGAATCCGGTTGGCGTCGCCAAACACGCCGGGCAGGCTGGTGTCACTGGGATGAGTAAACCCGTTGTTGTCGAGTTGCATTGTGTCCCAGGCATTTTGATAGTGATCGCCGGCATGGTTGGCGGGGGCGCGGTCCGGCCAGTAAATTGGCTGGTGCATATGCCAAAGCCAACTGGTGTGGAGGTTGGTATTTGCGGAAGTGATCAGGCAGGTGGTTTGCAGGAGAACACCAATCCAAATCAAAGCACGGCCCTTCGAGGTCTTCATCCATCCCGACTTGGGGTTCATTGGTGGTCCGTAGAACGTTTTACTTCACAAGGAAGTTAACATTTCGTTGAGCATTATTGCAAGCCGATTGTACTGAAGCGCGCGAGAAAAGTTGGAGGGCGAGCCTCCCATAAACCTCTAGGGGCACAGGCGTCCCTGCCTGTGTCGACGGATTTTAGCAGGCTCAAGAGGCTTGTCCACGATAGCGAGATGAGATCTAACGCTGTGATTGTGCAACAGCGGTCAGCAGCGCCGCCACTTTCTCAGCCGCTGGCGAGGATTCGTGAGCAGCCCTGCCGGTCTTTGCAGTCCGCCCCTCTGCGATCAATTTGTCGAGGGCATTTGCCAGCGCCTTGGAGTCAGCGCAATCTACAACTTCACCCTCAGCGCCGTAATGATGATGCGAGACCACCCGGCATTCCGCCGCCAACGCCTCCGCAATGGTCAGCCCGTAGCTCTCGTGCTTTGAAGGCGAGACAAAGATGTCCGCGCGTTGCAGCAGCGCCGCTTTCTGCGCGCCGGTGACATGGCCGGTGAATTCCACGCGCGCGGTCGCAATCCGCGCCGCGAGCCGTCGCAGCTTCTGTTCATAAGCGCGCCCCTTCATATAAGCCGGCCCGCCACAGATAAACACGCGCACCTTCTTGTCCGTGGTATTCAGATGGGGAAGGGCAGCCAGTAAACGTTCGATCCCTTTCTCCGGTGACAGGCGGCTGAGTGTGAGGATGACAATCTCGTCTTCGCCGATACTGTAGCGGCGCTCTATGAGCGCCGCCGGATCCTGTGAATTTGAGGAACGGCGGTCATAGACCGCCGCTACAGATGCGACCGGCTTCGCGATATTCCCCCACGGCAACACGACAATCTTCTCCGGCGCACACCACGGATAGCACCGCAGGATTACCTCCCGCATTGGCGCCGAAGGCACGACAATCCGAGCACTGTGACGCACGCATTGATACTGTTTCTCAAACACCAGCTTCAACACATCCGGCATGACGCCAAACCAGCGGAACCGCGCCGCCGTTTCCGGCCGGATCAACCCGCGCAAATAAAACCGCGTGAAATACTCGACCACATCCACATGGAAAATCGTCACAACCCGATACCCGCGCTCGCCCAACGCCGCGAAATCCGGCCCCTCGCTGATGTCGTTGCTGAGGACGACGCACTGCTGCGGATCGCGCTTTAAGATTTCACTCGTCGCCGCTCGCTCAAATTCCCGGCAGAACCGCGCATATTCCAGTTCCTGCATGTCCGTCAGCCGTTGGTAGGGCAGGCGGCCCGCCTGCCACAGCCCTACCGACTTCGGGCTCAACGCCGCAAGCGGAAACGGATTCCGCTCGCGCCACTCACGAATCAAATAGTCCACGACCGCTTTCCCTCCACCTAGTGGCTCCGAGTCGGGAAAGTCCGCATGCGCGGCAGAGTAGAGAACTTCAAGATTCACGGACAAAGTTGTGCTACGTCATTCCGAGCTTGTCGAGGAATCTCTGCCTTTTTCTCGGAACGACAGAGACCCTTCGACAAGCTCAGGGTGACACGGTTGGAGGTTTGACCTTGTTGCAAGCAAGACTGCACGCTACCATACTGTTAGCAGATGGCGCATGCGCGGGATAAAACACTGCAACATCGTCGATGATCCGGCAGATGCGCTGGTTTATTCCACCAATATTCTGCTGAATTGCACGGGTGGAGTTGGCGCGTCGTTGCTAGAACGGTATGGGCCAAAGTTTCAGGTCGAACTCCACGAAATTCTCAAAAATCGGGGTTCGCGCTTCGCAGATCAAGGTGAGGTTATCAACCACGTTCCTGTGGGTCTTCCCTACAGATATCTGCTGCATACCACGCCGTGTGATGCGATGTACGACACAACACCTGAGATTGCAGAAGATGTGTTGTTGCGGGCGCTTGCCATCTGCGCCGGAGATCCGGCTGTGCGGCGTGTTGCAGTCAGTGCGCTTGCCACCGGTTTCGGGCATCTGGGATTCGATGCCTTCGTTTCGATTGCGGCGCGGGTCTTTAACGATCTCCGCTTTACGCCGCTAACCGTATCATCCTCTGTATCGACGACGCATTTACCTTTCAGTGCGCGCAAGAAATAATACGGGACAAGGATTTGCCCCTGGGAGTTGAATCAGGAAAAATCATTTCACCGAAGCGTCGGCAAAGTCACACTCCCTGAGACCACTCGAGATTCGATGCAGTGGGTGGTCACCCAAGATACGAGCACACAGGCATGAGTAATCGGTTCTACGGCTGTGGGAACTTCTTGTTAAGAAACCGGCCGTTCTTTTGAATGAGCGCGCCGTCGACGTACAACTCGCCGCCTTTGCGGAGGTCACAGACCATGTCCCAGTGCAGGCCGCTGCGGTTCTTGTTGCCGGTCTCGGTGTAACCCGCGCCGAGCGCGAGGTGGATCGTGCCGCCGATTTTTTCATCGAACAACGTGTTCTTCGTGTAGCGCGTCACGTTGTAATTCGTCCCGATGGCGCCTTCGCCAAGGTAACAGGAGCCGCCATCCATGTTGATCATCGCCCGCAGGAAATCCTGCCCTTTTTCCGCCTCGGCTTTCACGACCTTCCCGCGCTCGAAGGTCAGTCGCGCGCCATGCACTTCGCGTCCGCCATGGACCGCCGGGAAACTGAATTTCACATGGCCTTCGACGCTGTTCTCGACCGGCCCGGTGAAGACCTCGCCGTCGGGGAAATTGTAATGGCCGTCACAGTTGATCCACTTGCGGCCTTTGCAGGAGTAACGGATGTCGGTGTCTTCCGCGACGATGCGCACTTCGCGCGACTTGTTGAGGAAATTGGTGAGGGCTTGCTGCTCCTTTGAGATGCGTTTCCAGGCGGCGATGGGATCGCGATCGTCGAGATGGCCCGCGCCGAACACGAATTCCTCATATTCCGTCAGCGACATCTCGGCGTCCTGCGCGCTGGCATTGCACGGCCATTGCGTGCCGACCCACCGCAACTTGCCGCTCGCGCTGCGGTCCATGAAAATTTTGTTGATCGGTTTGCGCGCGGAAGAGGCCGCCGCCAGCAGTTTCGGGTCAACATTGGTCAACGCCTTGGTGTTCTCCTCGGCCCAGAAGCTGATGAGCGCGTCCACCTTGCTGAGCTTGTACTTCGCGAACGGCGACACCCACTTGAGCTGCTCTTTATTCGCCTCTGCGTAGAAGATTTCTGCCAGGCTATCAATGCGCACGTCGGTGATCACAAATGCGCCGCAGCGTAACGCCGCGCGGTAGCATTCGCGCAGCAACGGGGCGGTGGACGCATCGCCCTGGATGGCGACGATGTCGCCGGGTTTCAGCGCGACGGAGTATTCCGTCAGCAAGCGGGCAAGTTTTTCGTGGCGCGGGTCTTTCATGATCACTGAACCTCCTGTATTGATTCGTCTTTGGCGGTCGCGGCGGCTTCTGGCAGCGGCGCAATCTCCACGACTCGCCACTCCGCCCAATCCAGCGGGTCCACGTCCAGATAATAGGTATGAACGCAGGTGAGCACGCGCTGGGGATCGCCCAGCACTTTCAGCGGGATGCGCAGGGTCAATTCCTGTCCCCGACGATGGATTTGCACGGCGTTTTTCGGCAATCGGCGCGTCTGATCCACGACTTCATGCCACAGCTCCCCGACGTTAATCCGCAGTTTCGGCATCTGCTCAAAGGGCTGACCGGCACGATAGCCGAAGGCAAAAATCGAAGCCGATACGCCGCCGAACAAGTGCTTTGACAGGCGCACGGTCACCACCAGTTTGTCATCCTCCAGCCGGGTCGACATCTTTTCGATACCGACGAAATTCGTCCGTTCCTCGTCATTCAACTGTTCCTTGAGCAGTGGAAAGCGTTGTCGGCGACCCGCCAGAAACTGGTTGTTCGTTTGAACGGCGGACGCAGTAACGGGTGGGAAATCGCCAAACAACTCATTGGCCCGGACAAATGAGTTCAGGTAGGTCCGGCTATACTCCAGTTGACTGCGATGCGCTTGCAATGCTGATTTCTTAACCTGAACCTGTTGTGGAGACAATGGCACAATGCTCCAATCGACAATGTCGGCCAGCCGCGATGGAGGCTGGATGGGGCTGGGCAATCTGCAAGCCTTCCGGCACCGGCCAGTGGGCGAAGTGGACGAGGTACGGATAAACTTCCGGGCACATTTCGCTTTCGAGGTCCCACAGCGCCACGCGGGTGAAGAGATACAATGCCTGGTGATCGACGTTGTGGTCCGATGGATGGGAAACGAACACTTTGGTCGGCTTGAACTCGCGCAGGTTCGTCTCGATGTCATGGAGGATGTCCTCACCCTTGTAAGGCGCGCCGGGCCGAAACGCGTTGGCATAGGGGACTTTCGTGACCCGGGTCAACATGCTCTCGAGTGGTGGCTGGTTGGCCCAGTGCCGGTACCAGATGGTCAGCGTGCCGAAATCCGGATAGCCCAGAAACGCGAGTTGATCCGGCTCAACCCCGAGGACTTTGGCAGCGGCGACGCCCTCATCGTGTCGCACCTCACCCATTTCCCGAACGGATCCGGGCATTAACACGAATCGCCTGCGATACATCATGAACGACCATTCGTTGTTGTCGCCATAGGTGAGCCAGACAATCCGCACCGGCAGTTTCATGGCGACCGCTTCCTGAATGACGCCGGCGCAACCAAGAGTCTCGTCATCGGGGTGCGGCGCGAACACGAGGATCCGATCATCTTGACCAAGGGTTGGCTTGATCGGCAGTGAGGCCTCGACCAGCGGCTGGTCGCGTGCCATCGCGCAGGTGATACCCATCCCGCAGGAGAGGGCAAGGAGAAAGACTCGCCTTGCTGCGGACCGGAATTGCCGCCAGCGATGAGTCAGATGAGTCAATTGATTGTTAGCCTTCAGCGCCACTTCGAGAATCAGTCCCCAAATCGAATCGGAGGTTACGTTGTCGCCCCGATTTTGTCCATCCTGACGAAAGGAGGCGAAGCCGGAGCGGAGACAGGAATGGAGTTCACTGAGCCGCAAGTCATTAGGTGGTCGCTGACGGCATAGGGAATGCTTTCTTTAGGTGCGTACGAGCAGCGAAAAGGAGGCCGAAAACAGTGTACTTGCAGTACTACAACCTGCGGGAAGCGCCGTTCAATATCACGCCGGACCCGCGTTTTCTTTTTTACAGCGCGAAGCATCAGGAGGCGTTCAATCATCTCCTGTTTGGCGTTCGCGAACGGAAAGGCTTTATCGAGCTTACCGGCGAAGTCGGCGCGGGCAAGACGACGATTTGCCGCAAGTTGCTTGAAGAACTTGGCCCGACTTACAAAACGGCGCTCATCCTCAACCCGTGCCTGAGCAGCCACCAGCTCATCAAGACCATCGCCATGGAGTTCGGCCTCAAGGCCCGGGGAATCGATCGCGTGGCCTATCTGCAAGCGATCAATGATTTCGTCCTCCAAGAGGTCAATCAAGGCCACGATGTGGTTCTCGTCATCGACGAAGCGCAGGATCTCAGCGATGAATTGCTCGAACAGGTGCGGCTGCTTTCCAATCTCGAAACGGATCGCCAAAAACTGATGCAGATCATCCTGATGGGGCAACCCGAACTCCGCGAGAAACTGCAACAGCCGAAGCTGCGGCAACTCCGCCAGCGTATCACCGTGCGCTATCACCTCCGACCGCTCGACGCGACCGAGACGGTCGCCTACATCAACCACCGCCTCACGCTCGCCGGCGCCAACGGCACGCCGCGTTTCGAGGAAGGCGCGGCCCGACTGGTCTTCAGATATTCCGAAGGCATTCCGCGTTTGATCAACGCTGTTTGTGACAAGACTTTGCTGGCAGGATTCGTCATGCAGACCGGCTTGATGACGCGGAAACTGGTGGACCTGGCCATCGAAGAACTTCAAGGAGTGGCGGCGTGAGCCTGATTAACGAAGCCCTGAAACGAACTCGCGACGCTGCGGCCAATGGGGGCACTCCCCAGCGCGCTACGGCAAGCTATCGCGTCCAGAGCAAAGTCGAGTCGAGCGGCGCCAAGGGCAATTTCTTCGCCACAATCCTGATCGCCGGCGTGATTCTGGTCAGTGTCATTGTGCTCGGGTCGCGGATCGCCAAACGCGTTCAAAACGTGCAGGACGGTTTCGCTTCGAGTCCGGATGCTTCGGCGACAGATGCTCCCGTGGTGGAAACAAAGCCGTCCGGCCCGTGACCCAGACGGCGACGGAGCCAGCGCCCATGCCGGAAGTGTCACCCGGGGTTGAAACGCCCGCGCCGCCCGTGCCGGCGACAACCGTCGTGGCGCCGACCGCCGATGCAAAAACCACCGAGGACCAAATCGTCAACAAACTCATGGAGCGGATCAAGGCCGAGCAGGGTGCCACGCCCAAGACGGCATCCGCGGACCTGCCGAAACTCGTTCTTCAGGGAATCACCTACGCGAAGGATGGCAGCGACGCGATGATCAACAACCAGACGGTCCATGAAGGCGAGGAGATCGAAGGCGCTCGTGTCGTCACGATCGAGAGCCGCCGGGTAAAACTCGATTTCAACGGCCACGAGATTTCGCTGCGGTTGCCCTAACGCGCTTCGCGCCGGTGGGTTTCTCTGGCAAACCCCGCGCCGCCTCCCTATATTCCTCACCGGAGATGAAAATTTTCCAATGGGGCTTACTGCTGCGTTACATGGTGTACGGCGTTCTGCCGCTCGTCATCAGCTTCATTTTCCTGGAACGCCGCGTCGGCGAAGGCGCGGCGGGATATTTCTTCGTGGTGCTGGCGCTGGTGCTGCCCTTTGTCGCCGTCGGCTGGCTCGGGTGGCAGCATTTCCGTCATCGAAAGCAGAAGTAAGTTGCCGTGAAAGGACAAGGATCCATGGCCCGAATCGCGACGAGTGTCAGTTACAGTTTCACGATGCGTCTGCGCGTTGTGAACAATGTGGGGATGTTCGCGAAACTCTTGCACGTAATCGCGCGGCAACAGGGCGATCCCGGCGCGGTGGACGTGGTCCGCGCGGACCGCAAATTCAAGGTGCGCGATCTCACGGTCAATGCCCGCGACGATGAACACGCCCACGCCATCATCGAGGCGGTGAAACGCATTCCGGGCATCACGGTCATCAATGTTTCCGACCGCGTGTTCCTCATGCATCTTGGCGGCAAGATCCGCATCCAGAACAAAATCCCGCTGACCACGCGCGACGCGCTCTCAATGGCCTACACGCCCGGCGTCGCGCGTGTGTGCCTCGCCATTGCCGAGGACAAACGCAAGGCCAGCACGCTCACGATCAAACACAACGCCGTTGCCGTGGTCAGCGACGGGTCCGCCGTCCTCGGCTTGGGCAACATCGGCCCCGAAGCCGCCATGCCCGTCATGGAAGGCAAAGCGATGCTTTTCAAGGAATTCGGCGACATCGATGCCTACCCGATTTGCCTGCAGACGCAAGACACGGAGGAAATTATCAACGCCGTAAAGTGGATCTCCACCGGATTCGGCGGCATCAACCTCGAAGACATCAGCGCGCCGCGTTGTTTCGAGATCGAAGACCGGCTCAAGGAGGAACTCGACATTCCCGTGTTCCACGACGACCAGCACGGCACTGCCGTTGTCGTTCTCGCCGCCGCGTTGAACGCCTTGAAGTTGCTCAAGAAAAAGATGAGCGAGATCAAAATCCTCGTCGTCGGCGCTGGTGCCGCGGGTGTCGCCGTCACCAAAATGCTGCAGGCCGCCGGCGCGCGCCACATTATTTGTTGCGACCGCAAAGGCATCATCTGCCGCAAACGCCTCCCCGACCTTGATTTCAGCAAGACGTGGCTGGCCGAGCACACCAACGCGCGCAATGTCAGCGGCTCCCTCGAGGACGCAGCGCGCAGTGCGCACCTGTTTATTGGTGTCAGCGGTCCGGGCGTCTTCACGGTCAACGCGCTCAAGAAGATGGCGAAAGACGCGATCGTGTTCGCGCTCGCCAACCCGACACCGGAAATCATGCCGGAAGACGCGGAGCCGTACGCGCGCATCATCGCCACGGGCCGCAGCGACTATCCGAACCAGATCAACAATGTCCTCGCGTTCCCCGGCATCTTCCGCGGCGCGCTCGACGCCCGCGCCACCGCCATCACCGAACCGATGAAACTCGCCGCCGCCAAGGCCATCGCCGGCTGCATCACCCCCGACGAACTCAGCGAGGAATACATCATCCCCAGCGTCTTCAACAAACAGGTTTCCCGCCGCGTCGCCCGCGCCGTCGAACAGGCCGCCTACGCCGGCAATGTGGGGAAAAGGCCGAGGGGTTAGTAGCTCCAACAACCAAAAGACAGGCTCGCCATCACTGGTATTGATTATTGTAACTTCGCCAGGTGACGCGCTTGTCTCGGCGGTGAACCGGGTATTGCGACAGCGCGCCTGCGGTTGGCGTCTTGCTGAAGCGCGCGATGAACCTCCTCTTGCGGAAGGTTGATTTCTACCGTGAGATACCGCGCCGCCAGGTCCCGCAGTCGCTGCAGGGCGATGCTGTGCGTTTGCCTGGTCTGCGCGTACAGCCAATCCGAGAAATGGAGAAATGACCAGAACGGCGAACCCCTCACCTTGATCCTCTCCCCCAAGGGGAGAGGGGACTCTGGAAACGCTGAACCGTCGCGCCAGAGGAGAGGCGTCGTCTCCACGAAATTGCCGCTGTTGCCAACGAGATCCCAGTAGCGGGCGAAGCGGCGCAGGCGCTGCATCGTGAAAAAATCGATCAGCTTCGTCTGTAGGATTTCGTAGGGCGGTTCGGGACTGTAGACCATGCCCCATTCGCGGTCGTGACGCACAATCGGTGTCCCGCGCAGCCGTTTTAGCAGCCCGACCTGGATCTCCTGCGGTGCGAGCGCAACCAGCCGGTCAAACCCCGCCGCAAAACTTTCCAGATTTTCCCCCGGCAAGCCGACAATCAGGTCGGCATGGACGTGCACGCCTGTCTCCTTGCGGAGCCAGCGCAGATTTTCCTCGACCTTCGCGTTGTCCTGGCGGCGACTGATGAGCTTGGCGACTTCCTCGTTGAAGGTCTGGACGCCGACCTCGAATTGCAGCGCTCCCGCCGGAAACTTTTTGATCGGTTCGCGCAACGCCTCCGGCAAACGGTCGGGAATCATCTCGAAGTGCACGAACAACCCCGGCCGATGGCGTTCGAGAAAGAAATCCAGGATGGCCGAACTGATCTTGAGGTTGAGATTGAAGGTGCGGTCGACGAACTTGAACTGTCGCGCGCCGCGGTCGAGCAAGCGCTGCATCGCCGCCAAAAACCTGTCGAGCGTGGCGTTGCGCACCGGGATGTCGAGTGACGACAGGCAAAACTCACATTCAAACGGGCAGCCGCGCGATGCTTCTACATAGATGACGCGATGCGCAATATCGGCGTCCGTGTAGAGTTCATACGGTAATGCCAGATGGTAGAAATCGGGCAGGGGAGCGGGAATGATATGCGGTTGTAGTGGGGCGGGCGTCTCGCCCGCCAATGGTTGTTGATTCAGCGGGCGAGACGCCCGCCCCACTAATTCCCGGCACACCTCCGCAAACGCCAGATCGGCCTCACCCGTGATGACGTGATCGACGAGACGGACAATTTCCTGCCGGTCGCATTCATAGCTGACCTCCGGCCCGCCCAGGATGATGATTAGCTCCGGCCGCAGCCGTTTCAAATCCGCCACCACGTGCAGCGACTGGGTTGCGTTCCAGATGTAAACGCCAATGCCGACGATCTTCGGCTCATGGCGGAGAATCACCTCGACGACGTCGATGGGCCGCTGATTGATGTCGAATTCGAGAATCCGCGCCCGGCCTTGCAACTCGCCCAGGTTCGCCATCAGGTATCGCAACCCAAACGCACAGTGCGCGTACTTCGCGTTCAGCGTGGTGAGAATGATGTCCGGCATGCTGGCGGCAAATTATGTCATACCCAGCGTTCGGGGCAATGCCCGAATCATCCCCACCACGTGAAACCGGCGTGAGCCGCCGCGTTATTTCTTCTCGAGCGGCGTGAATCGGAATTTCTGCCCGCCCACGCTGGCCTCAAACATCAAGCCGCCCTTGGCAACCGTGAAGACCACCACGCCCTGCTTGTACTTCGCATCGGCGGACGCGCTCTCGGCGGCGGCCACCGCGCTGACCCCGGCGCTCATGGCCCATTCGCTGCCCTTGAAGTTGTCCAGCGAGGTCTTGTCTTCGAAGAAGATCACCTCGGCGAATTTCTGGCCGCCCAATTGCGCGCCGATCGTGACTTGTGTCATCCGCGCAGTCCCGACCAATGTTCCCTTCTCGAAAACCTCGCCGTCGCCCGCCGCGCCGCCGATGCCGACCGCGGCTTTGCCGATGCCCGGAAATACCACGTACCCGTACGCCGTATCGAAAAGCTTCCCAATCGTCGAGTCGGTTTTCTTGAAAAGCTGGATGGCGTCCTTGACTTGTTGATCCACCGTGGGTTGTGCTTGAGGTTCATCCGCCGACGCCGCGAAGGCGCCCGCAAGTACAGCAACTGCAAACAGACCGATCAATCGTAACTTTCTCATGGTTCCCCCTCCATTGTGATGGCCGCCGTTGATGACGACCGTCGGGAGTGTAGCATAATGGGAAACCAAAAATCAAAGATTACAGATTCCGGGTAGTGTCCTGATTTGAGTCTCGCTATTTCATAAGGGCTATTAATAATGTTCGACAGCTAGATGAACATTCGCAGAATGGCACTCGTGTTGAGCGGGACATTATACGGCATCTCGCTTTTTTGTCCGGTCTTCGCGTTTCAAGAAGGAGACTCAGGATTTCTTCCAGGTTTTGTCTGTCTCGCGTTTGGTGCTTTCGCCGGGCAATTTGCTTGGTACGCCAACCCGTTTTATTTTGCCGCACTTATCGCATTGGGGATGAAGAAGCGCGATTTCGCTGCCCTCTTTTCATGTTCTGCGCTGGCAATAGCTTTGGCGACCTTATTGATCAAGGGAATTGAGAGAGATGAGGCTGGAAACATGACAGCCGTTGTGGGGTATCGACCGGGTTTTTATTTGTGGTTATCCAGCATGTTTGTTGTATTAGTGGCTGCCGTCATCGGTATCGTGAAGCCAGAATCATCGAACTAAACGCTTCAGCCAAACGCAAAGCGAGTATGTGGATTGGGTAATTGACTGCGGGAAATGTGGTCGAGGCTTGACACTTGACATTTTACGTCTGGCGGGTCAACGTGCTAAACATGGCGCGACCGATTCGGGTGGAATTTCCGGGGGCTGTCTATCACGTGATGGCGCGCGGCAATGAGCGGCGCGACATCTTCCGCGATGATCGGGACCGAGAGCGGTTCCTCGACACCCTGGCCGGGGCGGTCGAGCGATACGGCTGGCGACTGCATGGCTACTGTCTCATGGGCAATCACTACCACGCGCTGGTGGGGACGCCGCGCGGAAACCTCAGCCACGGGATGGGCTGGTTGCAGGCCACCTACACCGCGCGATTCAATGCGCGGCATCGCCGACGGGGCCACCTGTTTGCCGGTCGCTACAAGGCCCAGATCATTGAAGCCGATGAATATGCGCGCTGGCTGGTAGAATACTTGCATCTCAATCCAGTGCGTCCCACCAACAAACGTCAACGCCTGGATCCCACGCGTCAGGAGGAATTGCAGCGCTACCGCTGGAGTAGCCACGGCGACTATGCCGGCTTGCGTCGCCAACCGCCCCCTTGGCTCTGCCTCGAATGGCAACGCTATTGGGGCCGGAACAAACGGGAAGCGGTCGCGGAATATCGAAAAGCCATGCGGCAGGCGTTTGGGTGTGTCGTCAGCAGCCCTTGGGAGCAAGTACGACGGGGATTGATCCTCGGGAGCGACGCGCTGTATGATCAGGTCCGACAACAGATCGAACAGCAGGACGGTTTGCAAGAAGCGCGCTGGACAGTTGCCGAAAATCAGCAGCGCGTGACCCAACGGATCAAGGAACTCGTAGCGCATGAACCGGACCGACGAATCCAACTCTGGGCGCGGGTGTGCTTGGGAGCTGAACGCAGCATCGAGGTGGCACGGGAACGCGGGTATCGAGACGGAAGCGCCGTGCGCCAGGTCATCAAGCGCCTCGAAGTCACCGCCCAAACCGACCGCCAACTGCGAAACCAACTGGATCGTCTCCGCAAAATGTCAAGAGTCAAGCCTTGACCCCTTTATCTTTATTTTATTTACCAGAAGTCTTCCCTGCGCTAATCTGGCGCAGACTCCGAGGCTTGCCACGATACGACCCGCCATTTTCCCTGGCGGCGCACATACACCTTCGTGAAGCGCCAATCCTCATGGATATTCTTGTCCCCAAAGGTTCGTTCGCGCACCAAACGGCCCGTCACGACTGCGGCTTCGCCATAGATGCGGAAAGCGGTGTCGGATGTTTCATAGCGTTGGAACTTCATGCGTCCGGTCCGCCAGATCGCCAACGATTGCGTCTTGTTCATCACCTGCATTCTGGGGACCGTAACGACTAATTCGTCCGCCCAGAGGTCGTCGAGGGCGGCGGTATCTCCGCGCAGGTGGGCGTCGTTCCACACTTTTTCGAGGCGTTGAAGTTCGACTTGGTCCGCGGCGTTGATTGAAGTGTCCTTGCGTTCCTGGGCGACCGCAGGCACGAGTGAAAACGCTAGGAACAGGAGGCTTGCTGCCTTCGTCAGATCAACGAGTCGCATGGATTCATTTAAGGGGCCGGATGAATTTCTGTCAAGGCCAGAGGGAAGGGGTCAGACCCGCGTAATCGCATATTTATCAGCCGACTTGGCAAGTATAGGATCAGACTGCGCGAAGGCTCGCCGAATCCGGACACCAGATTCTGCGTGAGACGAATGGACGCGGAGTACTATCAGCAGTGCCGTGCAAGGTCTCACCGATATGAGCTTGCGCATTTCGCGGCTTGCGCCTAATACTGTGTTCACACGTTGGTTACGGCTACTGGTCCGGAATCTGCGAAACGGAGGATAGGCCCATGAAAGTCAAGAATTTGAAATATACCTTGGTTGCTTCGCTGATGGCGATTACGGCCGCGCTCAATGCCCGCGCCTGGGATGGCACGGGGCACATGCTCGTCGCGCAGGTTGCGTACGACCGTCTCAATGACAAGGCGCGCGCGCGCGTGGACGAATTGGCCGCCAAACTTCACAAGGGCGATGCGCCATACAACGGCATCAATATCGCGTGCTGGCCCGACGACATCAAAGGGCCGGCTTCCGACCCGCAATTCCGCGGCTTGTACAAACCGTGGCATTACATCGACATCGGCTGCAATCCCAACGATCCGGATCAATTCGCCAATCCTCCCGCGTTGACCCCGACCAATGGCAATGTCCTCGTGGCGCTGACGCACTGCGTGGATCTCATTCGCAACAAGCAGTACGATGCGCTCGTGACGAACGAATCCGTCGCGCTGGCCATGGTCATTCATTTCGTGGGCGATATTCACCAGCCGTTGCATACGACCGCGCGCTACAACCCGGACCCGAAGCCTGACGACAAGTTCAAGGATGACGCCGGCGGCAACGGCGTGACCGTGGCCAATCTTGGCGACGAGGTTTGGGGAAAGAACCTGCATTCGTTCTGGGACGAGGCGTATCGGCGCTACTACGAGAATGGCCAGGTCCAGGCCCTCGACCCGCTCGACCATGCCGACGCGCCGGACAGTCCGCCGTTGAAGGAGTGGATGAAGAAACTTCCTCTTGATGTGCCTGGGAAGCTGGATACGACTTATGACGTGAAGAAGTGGATCATGGAATCGCACGAGATCGCCTGCACACAGGTCTATGGCACGCTCGGCGAACCCTACGGTGCCAAGGACATCAAGTTGAAGGAAGAATACGTCAAACAAGCGACGAACACCGCGCGCCACCAGATCGTCGTCGCCGGCTACCGCCTTGCTGCACTGCTCAACGATCTTTACGGAAAATAAACTCGTACAGTCGAGTGGTCGCGCAGCGAATACAAAAAGACGCGCTTCGGATACCGAAGCGCGTCTTTGTTTCTGAAACAGGCGGTTGATCGGGATCGCTGTGTCTACCGCCCGCCTTCTTCGTGTCGCTCCTCGCGTGGAGGCGCAGCATGCGAAGGATATCGCGCCCGAATTTCCTCGTGACGCTCGTAAGGAACCCGCGTGTTCAATCTTACGTTCACGCGCGCCCTCTCATGAAGCACAATGGTCGGCGGCAACCGCCGGCCGTTGTGCCACCCGCCGCCTCCGAACCAGAAATAAACGCCGGTAGCGGGGTAAAAATAGACTTCTTCGTCGGGATAATAGTAGTAATCGTAGCCTTCGACAGCCACCGGTGGCGGCGGTGGTTGGGCGTACGGTCTTTCTTCATAACAGCCGACAAGCGCCACCAGCGCAGCGGCTCCGACCAGTGGTAACAACACGTCCTTGGATTTCCTCAGACCCTTCATAACATTCCCCTTTCCGTTGTCGTTCCTTGATGCACCAAAGAAACGTAAGCCCGGTTTTTAAACTCGTCAAGAGACGGGATGGAATTCCCAGCGCAGCGCTTGTTGTGGATACGATTCCAGGCTTGCACTTTGGGATGCGTGAGAGTATTTAGCGATCAAGCTTGGAGATGGAGAGGCTCAGTTTGCGAGGTGATGGCACGTGGCTACTTTCAATTCAGTTCCGCCCCGACATGAGGACACTGGCGGGGCCCATTACGGTTTTGACCCAATGCGGTTTGGTCTCATCGGCGCGGTGGTCCTGGCCGCCGTGATTGTTGTCGGGTTCGTTTTTGCCTGGTTCTACTGCCGCATCGAACCCCCCACCGGAACCTGTGCAATTCTGACGCGGCTTGACGGCAAGGATATTCCCGCCAACGAGATCATCGCCACGTCGCCGGACCAGAAGGGAATCCAGTTGGATCCGCTGAGCGAAGGCCGCTATTTTCGCAATCCGCTGTACTGGCACTGGGAGATTGTGCCATTGGTGCAGATCCAGCAGAGCGAAGTCGGCGTGCTGGTGCGGCAGTTTGGCAAGACCGCGCCGCCGGGCCAGTTTATCGTGAAGGACAAGGAAGCGGACGGCACGCAGTATCGCGGGGTGATTGAGGAACCCCTGCGGCCGGGTACCTATCGAATCAATCCCAACGCCTATCACGTCGAGAAACGGCCCGCGGTGAAGATTGAACCCGGCGAGGTCGGCGTGGTCACGCTCCGTTACGGACGCGACCCGGCGGAGGCGAACACGATCCTGGTGAAGGACGGCGAACGCGGCGTGCAGGAGACGCCGTTGCGGCCGGGCACGTATTACCTCAACCCGTACATTTATCGCGTGGACGTGGTCGGCGTGCAGAGCCATAAGACGGAATTCGAGATCAACTTCCTCTCGAAGGATGGTTTCCGCTTTCCCGTCAAGGGTGCGGTCGAGTGGGCGGTGGAGGAGGCGAAGGCGCCCGAGGTTTTCGTGAAGATCGGCGACGAGGAGGACATCGTCAACAAGGTCATCCTGCGCTCGGCGCTCTCGATGAGCCGCATCCAGGGATCGAAGTACAGCTCCGCCGATGTCATCAGCGGTACGGTGCGCAAGGCCTTTCAGGATGAATTCAGCAAGCACATCACGTCCGAATCCGCGAAGAAGAACATCCTGGTGAAGGCGGCGCTGATCAGCGAGATCGAGCCGTCGCAAAAAATCGCCGAGCCGATTCGCGAGCGCGAGATCGCCATCCAGACCCGCGCGAAGTACCAAAGTGAAATCGAGCGCGCCAAGTCGGACGCGAACGTTGCGCAGCAGATGAAAATGCAGGACCAGCGCGTTCGTTTCGTGACGGCGGAGACCACGCGCACCAACGAAATTCAAAAAGCCACGAAGGAGCAGCAGGTACAGGTCATCGCCGCGCAGCGCGACCTTGAAGTGGCGAAAAAAGACCTGGAGACGGCGGAGAACCAGTCCCAGGCGATTGTTTTCACGGGCCAGGGCGACGCGGACGTGATTACCTATACGCGGACAGCGGAAGCGAACGCGCTGCGTTCGATCATCCTGCCGTTCGGCAACGGGGAGGCGTACGCGCGCTATTTGTATTTGAAGAAGATCGCGCCGAACATCGATTCGATCCTCGCCAACTCGGACGGGCCGCTTGCGGAACCTCTGCGGCAACTATCGCTGTCGCCGAAAGGCGGCGCCAAGTGAGCGGGCAACGGCGGGAACGTCGAATGCTCAACATTGAACTTTCAACGCTGAAAGAGGGAGGCGCGACCTACCAGGTTTACGACTTGGAGGAGAGACTTCTGGAGTACGCGGCAAGTATCATCCGTCTGGTGGAGCGGTTGCCTGCGACTCGTGCAGGCAATCATATCGCGGCGCAGTTGTTGAGGTCGGGGACTTCGCCGTTGCCCAACCACGCCGAGGCACAAGCGGCAGAGTCGCGCAATGACTTCATCCACAAGTTAAGAATTTGTCTCAAGGAACTGCGGGAATCACTTCGCTGGTTGAAGCTCATGAGGCGCGTGCCGCTTTTACAGCCGGCGTCGCAAGTTGACGCGCTCCTGACGGAGACGGAAGCCTTGGTAAAAATCTTCGTGGCGAGCGTCCGCACCGCCACGGCGAAAAATGGTCGCCCGTCCGCAGTTGGACGTTCGAAGTTCAACGTTGGACGTTCCGAGTTGAATTCGTTGCAGGAAGGTGGGCAATGAAGAACCGCACTTTCATGATGGTGACTGCCGGGGTGCTGGTGCTGCTGCTGGCGTACGTGTTCGTCTACGAAGGGTTTTGGGTTTGGGTGGTGGAGAATACCGTGGTGCCGTCGAACAAGATGCTTGTCGTGATCGCCAAGACGGGCCGGGAAATGCCGGCCGGCCAAATCATCGCGGAGCCCGGGCAAAAAGGCGTGCTCCTCGAACCGCTCGGCCCAGGCCGTCACTTCGTCAATCCGTTCCTGTACGAGCGGCAACTGAAAGACCAGGTTGTCGTGTCCGGCGGCGAAGTCGGCGTGGTGATCACCAAGTTCGGCAAAGAACTACCTGAGGGTGAGTTTCTTGCTGGTCCGGGGGAACGCGGCATCCAGCGCGAGGTGCTGTTGCCCGGCACCTACCGGCTCAATCCGTACGCCTACGAAATTCGGGTGGTAAAAATGATCGAGATCGATCCCGGTTACGTGGGCGTGGTCACGGCGCGTTCGGGCAAGCCCGCGGAAACGCAGTTGGCCGGTCCCGGTGAGCGCGGCGTGCAAAAGGTTGTCCTGCAACCCGGCTTGTACCCGCTCAATCCCGAGGCCTTTTCCGTCGAGCGCATCGAAATTGGTTACAACCAGATCACGATGGCCCACGCGGGCAAATTGCCGCAGTCGCAAACCTCGGGCCAGTTCGCCGGCAAGGAGAAACAGGCGGAAGCGATTGGCGAGGCGATGCAGCGGGCCCAGGTTCCCTCGGGCCAGTACGGCATTCCCGTCCTGCCCGCGGTAACGTTCCCATCGAGCGACGGATTTGAGATCACCATCGACGTGACACTGCTCTGGCAATTGCTGCCGGAGGATGCGCCGTCGGTCGTGGCGCGGTACGGCAACATCAAGAAGATCGAGGAAAACATCCTGATCCCGCAGATCAATTCCACCGCCCGCATCAAGGGGTCCACTTTTGGCGCGGTGGACTTCATCGTCGGCGACAAACGCGAGGAATTCCAGCGGGCGTTCCAGGAAACCATCGAGACGACGTTGCAGGAGAAGAAACTGCAAGTGGACCTCGCGCTCGTGCAGGACACGCTGGTCCCCGACAACATTTCGGGGCCAATTCAGGACGCGCGCATCGCGGCTGAGTGGAACATCACGAATGTCGAGAAGACAAAGACGGAAGCCAACAAGGCGGAACTGGACGAGAACATCGGCAAGATTCGCCAGGTTGAGCAGGTCGTCGAATACGAGACGCAGCGGCTGGAAGGCAACATCCACGCCGAGCAGGAAAAACAGGTGAATGAGACTGCCGCGCAGACGCGGTTGCTCGTCGCGGAGTTGGCGCGGCAGACCGCCGCGATTCGAGCGGACATCAAACGCAAACTTGGCGGCGCCGAGGCAAAGGTGGTGGAACTCAAGGGCAAAGCGGAAGGCGACGGCTACGCCTTGCAGGTGAAAGCGGTCGGCACGCCGGCAGATTACGCGTTCTACCAGTTCGCCCAGCAATTGCCTGAACAGATGAAGCTGATGTTGATCTACGCCGGCACCGGCACGTTGTGGACGGACCTGGACAAGGCGATGAAGATTGCGCCGCTCGGCGTGCTACAGGAGCTGCAACAAGGTCCGCCGCCCGCCAGCAAGTGAGGCCTGCGCTTATGCCAGCGAACTTCGACCACCGCATCTTTCACCGACGCCGCAAGCTGTTCAAGGTCATCGGCCTCGTGCTCGCGCTGGCAGGCGTGTTCGTACTCCTGAACATGATGGGCGAATTACCCGAGGAGCCGCTGAAAGGCACCAGTGCGATCTTCGCGGGGACCGTGTTGGTTCTTTTTGGAATCCTTTTTCTCTACCAGGGCTACAAGCTCCCACTCGAAGAAGCGCTTGAACTCATCCACGAACGCGGACGCGGGGTCACCGAATCGGAAATCGTCCATGCCATGCGCGTGGACCAACCCACCGCCGGCCGCATCCTCCGCGGCCTCATTGCCAAGGGTTTCCTTCGCCGCGCCACCGAGCAGCCCAGTCACGCCGAGGAAGTCTTCGAGCCGGTAAGGTAGCGGCCGCGGTCGTGGAACTGAAAAGCGGTTTTTTTCTGGAACAAATCCCTCGCGCCCGCCTCGTACTGTGAAGATGGGAAATGGCGCGGTCGCCGCGATGGCCGGGGCTGCATTGGTCAACACAGTACGACGGGGGCTAGGGAATGAGAACTGCGACGAAGTCGATTCTGATGGCGGGGGCATGTCTGGTGCTTGTGGGGATGACCGATCTGGCCGCAACAAACACAATCCAAATATACAACTTTAATTTCGGCACGCCACCGTCCACCCATATTGATCCGGTCATCACCGTCGGCGACACGGTTACGTGGGTCTGGACAAATGGCACTCACAGCACCACGGCGGCGCCCGGACAACTGGAGAGTTGGGACTCCGGTGTGCAGTCAACGGGAGCGACATTCAGCCATACGTTTACCCAACTGGGCACGTTCAACTACTACTGCATGATTCACGGCACCTCTACGGGTTGCCGGGGTGTCGGCGCGATGTCGGGAAAGGTCATCGTGACGCTGCCCAACACGGCGCCGTATCCGATCACCGGAATTGTGGCGCAAGGCAGTGACATCAGCGTCACCTGGGTCACGGGCGGTATTTGCCAAACCAATATCTTACAGCGTTCGACCGGTGCGCCCGACGGCAGTTACACGAACACTTTCACGGATATTTTCACCGTGTCCGGTGCCACTGGCAACACCACCAACTACCTCGATGTCGGCGCGGTCACCAATTTTCCGTTTTCCTACTACCGCATACACATACCGCAGTAGTCAGGGGCGCCAAATAAGCCAGCGGGCACCACAAGGACAACTAGGCTGAGGGTTCTTCTTTGCGATAACTGGAGACAACCCAGTCGCTGAGGAATTTGTCGGGGTCGGCCAGGGCGGATTTGGGGATGACGAATTCAGACTGGCCGGCGTTGCTCTTCACCAGGTTCAGGCCGAACTGGTAGTCCTTGAAAAGCTCGCGGCAGAGGTCGGTGACGGATTTGTGGGCGTGCTGGGCGCGCTCAATGATTTCTTCGATCGCGTCGGGTTCCAGGCGCATCCGCAGTTTGTGTTTCTCCTCGAACCTTCGCTCGTAATCGTGGACGAGTTGGCGCATCAATTCGCGCTGTTCGTACGCCGGTTCGTTGAGGATGCGTTGCAGTTCCGCCTCGGGGTTCTCCACAAGCGAGCGCGTGACGACGAATTGCCGCACCGTCGAGGAGGGCAGCTCGAACTTGAATTCCCGCAGGGCGCGTTCGCAAACAGTGAGCAACCCGCGCGCGCCGGTGTTTTCGAGCGCGGCTTTCTCGGCGATGGCGTGCAAACCCTCGTCCGAAAACATCACGTCGATGCCAAACGCGTGGAAGCTCGATTCGTACTGCTTGATCACCGAGCCCTCGCTTTGCTTGAGGATATGGTAGAGGTCGGCGACCGCGAGTTTATCGAGGACGACGCGGACGGGAAGGCGCCCAATGAACTCCGGTTCAAAACCGAATTTCACGAAGTCCTCCGTTTGCGCCCGCCGCTGAAGTTCCGCTTCGGTCACGGATTCCGCCAGGTGGCCGCCGAAACCGATATCCGCCTGGCGCACGCGCTTGCGGATGATCTCGAGCATCTGGTCGAAAGCGCCGCTAACGATGAAGAGAATGTGCTTGGTATTGATCGTCTCGCGTTTGACCTTGCCGCGCCGCTGGTATTCGAAAGCGGCCTGCAATTGTGCCTGGATGTCCGTGGGCGAGCGGAGAGGGACTTCCGTTTCCTCCATGAGTTTCAAGAGATTGGTCTGCACTCCGCGGCCGCTCACGTCGCGCCCGATGATATTGGCGGGCGCGGCAATTTTATCGATCTCATCGAGGTAAACGATGCCGTAGCTCGCGAGGTTTACGTCGCCGTCCGCGCGGTGGATGAGCTCACGGACAAGGTCTTCCACGTCGCCGCCGACGTAACCGGTTTCGCTGAACTTGGTGGCGTCCGCTTTCACGAACGGCACGCCGATGAGGTCGGCAATCGTCTTGATGAGATACGTCTTGCCCACGCCCGTGGGGCCGATGAGCAGCACGTTTTGTTTTACGTAATCGCGCAGTTCCTCGCCGTGCTCAGCGGCCTTGACGTGGTTGTAATGGTCGCAGACCGCGATGGCGAGGGCCTTTTTGGCGTCTTCCTGCTGGATGACAAAGCGGTCGAGATGCGCTTTGACCTCCTTCGGCTTGAGATGGAAATCGAACTCGAGTTCCTTGCGTTTTGGTTCCTCGCTCGGCGGCGCGGTTTCCACCGTCTCGGCCTGGGGCGAGGCAAAGACGACCCGGTCGCCAAACTCCTGTTTCATGAATTCAGAAAGTTTCTTCTGGATCTCTTCCGGCGACGGCAGTGGTTGGTCAGAACTCATATCATGGATACTGTAGCTCACCCTGCCGCATTTTCAACGATGGGCGCAAGCGCGGCCCGGAATTGCGCGAGGTTTTCCGATTTGCCGATGACCACGAGATCGTCGCCTATGACCAGCCGCGTGGCGGGTTCGGGCATCTCCGTGAGGCTGCGACCCGTGACCGGATCACGGCGCTTGATGGCAAGGATGTGGACGCCGTAGCTGGCGCGGGGCGCCAGGTCCGCCAGCGTGCGACCGCCCAGGTGCGCGGGCAATTCGAGCGTCCGCAGTTCGAAGCCCTCGGGCAGCTCCAGGAAAACATCGCGTTTCTCATCGCCTTCCTTGACGACAAAGTGCCCGAGAAGCTGCCGCTTGTGCATGATCTCCTGGCTGTAGACGCCCAGCAGGTCGCGTTTCGAAATCCAGCCAATCAGTTTGCGATCCGTGGGATTGTTGATCACGGGCAGGCGTTCGGCGTTTTCCCGCCAGAAAATGTCCATCGCGTCGGCCAGGTTCTGGCGCGGGGTCACGAATTGGAACGAGTCGTCCACCAGATCATCGGCGATGACAGATGACAGCGATTCGCCCTGATGCAACATTTCCTTCATCGAATGGAGTCGAATCGCCCCGAGAAACCTGCCCTCGCTATTCACCACGTAAAGATTGCTGTACGGCTCCTTCAGGAATTGCTCCACAATCATGGAGAAAGGGACCGAGTGGCTGACCGCGGGCACGTCATCATGCATGATGTCCTCCACCCGCAGCGATTGCATGACGCCGGCTTCGAGTCCCGTGGGTAGCACCACGCCGCTGCGGTGGAGTGACTCCTCTTCCAGCGAGCGGGCCTTGAAGAGGCGCGTCGTGAAATGGCTGACGATACAAACGAACATCAATGGCAGCACAATCTGGTAGTTGTTGGTCTGTTCAAAAATCATCATGATGGCCGTGAGGGGCGCATGTGTCATTCCCGCGAGAAGCCCGCCCATGCCCACCAGCGCGTAGGCGCCATGCTCGGCCGTCGCGTGCGGAAATAATTCGTGGACACCATAGCCGAACGCGCCTCCCAGCAGGGACCCCAGCATCAGGGACGGTGTAAACATCCCGCCCGCGCCACCGGATCCAAATGTCAGTGAGGAAGCGAGCATCTTCAGGGGAATCAGCGTCAATAGCAGCAGGATCGGAAGCTGCCCGCGCAGCGTCAGATTCACTGTTTCGAAGCCGTTGCCGTACACGTGGGGATACCAAACCCCGATCACCCCGACCAGTGCCATGCCAAGCGCGGGCTTTACCCATTTCGGCACGGGGAGTTTCTCGAAAGCATCCTGCGAACCGAACAGCACGCGCATGAATAGCAGGGAGATTAACCCCGAAAGCAATCCCAGGATGAGATAGGGCAGGAGTTCCCACGCCGACACGAGTTCGTAATGCGGGACCTCAAAGCGCGGCAGGTTGCCCATACAACTGCGGAACACCAGCGTCGAAATCACCGACACCACGACGACGGGTCCGAGCACCTCGATGGCGAAGTTGCCCATGAGAATTTCCAGCGCGAACAGCGAGCCGCCAATCGGCGCGTTGTACACCGCCGCCAACGCTGCCGCCGCCGAGGCGCAGACCAATATGCGTAGCTGCTGGGTTGTCAGGTTGAAGCGGCGTCCCATATAAGAGCCAATCGCGCTGGCCAGCAGCGCCATGGCGCCTTCACGACCCAGGGAACCGCCCGTGGAAATCGTCACAATCGCCGCCCAGTCGCGCGGCACCGTCTGCCGTACGGAGATCGCACCGCCTTTCAGGGACACGGCTTGCATAATGGTGGTGATGCCGCCACCGCGGGTCTGGACGCGAAAGAACCAGCCGATCAAGCCCACCAACAATCCGCCGACAAGGGGAATGATAATACGGACCGGCCAGGGATTATCGGCGGCGGCATCGAGCAGATTCTGGCCGCTGCCCCAGAACTGGTTCTGGAGAAAGGAAATGATGTGCGCGGTCACCACGGAGGTGAGGCCGACCGTCAAGCCCACCAGCGGCAGGAGCAAGAGAAACACGTTCTCGCCGGGAGAGCGTTTGGCCAGCTGCGGCCAGATCAAGGTCCGGAATTTGTTGCCGATTGACCGAACCCATGGCAGCAATGGTTGCATCTGAGGTATTGTAGTAACAAATCGGGCGCGATGGGTCAAACCATGCGCTGCAGGAAAGTCTTGCAATCGAAAAAAATTGAGCGATTATGGAATGCGGCGTGTCTGACGTAACAAGGAGGTCTGACGTGCCGCACAACTGAAGGATGGCTGGCAACGCAGAGGAAGAAGAAAGGGGGACGACAGGCATGACGCAACAGAATTTGACGCCGGAGCAGATTGCCGCTCGTGCCTACCAGCTTTATCTCGAACGGGGACGCACTCATGGGCACGATTTCGATGATTGGCTGCAGGCCGAATACGAGTTGAGGCAATTGCCGGTCCGCAAACTCGCCGAGTTGGAGCCGCCGCCGGTTCCGCGAGGCAAAACCAATTCAAGGTCCATCATCGACCTCGTCCGGACAGCGATGTACTAGCGGCGACGCGATGGAAGAAGAACCGCCGGGTACTGCCGTCGAGTCTGTGATTTCGCCGGACGATCAACTGTGATCGTTACTTTCCGAGTTGCGCGTGCCTTTTCATGAAACTGGCGACGCGCTTCACGTCCACAGCGTTTGACCATAAGCCGCCGACTTTGAAGTGCGATCCGACAATGAACCCGTCCGCGAGAGCGTAGTACTTCGCCAGGTTTTGCGCCGCCACGCCGGAGCCGAGATAGATTGGCAGGCGACAACGTTTCTTGACGGCCCGTATATCCGCGGGCCCGGGCGGGTCGCCCGTGACCGTTCCGGTGATGATCACTGCGTCGCCGCGCATAAACTCGACCGCTTCCGCCGTCTCGCCGATACCGATATCAGCGGTGATCGCATGCGAACTGTGCTTCTTTTTCACGTCGGCCCAGACCTGCACGTGGTCGGCGCCGATCTGCTTGCGGTAACGGAGCAGGGGAGCCGCGGAGGCCTGGATGAGCCCCTCGTCGGCCACGTGGGCGAAGGCGAAACCTTCGACGCGGATGAAATCCAAACCTGCCGCGTGGGCGATTGCCATGGCTTCCGTGTTGGCGCCGGCCAGGACCTGGACGCCGCAAGTCAGTTTGGTTGATTTCTTTATCGCGGAGGCGACGATGGCCATCACCGCGACAACCTCCGGGCCGACCGCACCCCGCAAGTACGGCGTGTCGTGCATATTCTCGATCAGGATGCCGTGCACGCCTTCCTCGCGATAAATTTTGGCCTCGCGTAACGCCAGCGATTCGATCTCACGCACGGTTCGCCGACTGGCGGGCGTGCCCGGCAGCGCTTCGAGGTGAATCATGCCAATGACCGGTTTGGATGACGAAAAGAGCGGATTCTTTGCAGGCATAGAAAACAATTATAACGATCCGCTTCGACAAACCAAGCGCGTTGATGAACTTGGCAGAATATCTGTATGCGAGTTCTCTCTTGTTCGCGCCGCCGCAACGTGGTTTGCTTTTCGCGATGCCGACACCCGCGACCATGCAAGCGAATACGCAATCCGACTGGACGGTCATCCGTCGTCTGCTGGCACTGAGTTGGCGCTATCGCGCGGGCTGCATCAAGGTGTTCATTTACCAGTTGGTCCTGCTCTCGATGGGGCTGGCGGGGCTGGGGTTGACGGGGCTGGGGATTGATTTTGTTCGCTGGCAAATTCACTCGACAGCGACACCGCCGCACTGGCCGTTCGGGCTGGCGCCGCCAGCGGCGTGGTCGCCGATGAAGGTGCTCACGGTCATCGCGGCCATCATGTTCACGTTCGCGATCCTGCGAGCGGTGCTGAACTACGTTTACAGCATCGCCGTGGCCGTGCTTGTGGAGCGGTACATTGTGGTCGAGATGCGGGCGCAGGTCTATGAGAAACTCCAACGGCTCAGCTTTCGCTTTTATGATGCCAACGAGACCGGCTCGATCATCAACCGCGTCACCGGCGACTCGCGCGCGGTCGCGAACTTCGTCAACAACGTGTTGATCCAAAGCATCATCATGGTGTTGTCGCTCGTCGTGTTCCTGTCGTACATGCTGACCATTCATGTAAAGCTCACGCTGGCGTGCCTGGCGGTGATTCCGCTGCTCTGGGTGATCGCCGCTGTCTTCTCGCGTGTCGTCCAGCCCGAATATGTCCGCAATCGCGAGCTGGTGGATCGGATGATTCTGCATGTCGCCGAGACCGCACAGGGAATCCAAACGATCAAGGGTTTCGCCCGCGAACGGGAGCAGAGCGCCATCTTCGCCGCCAGCAACGAAGCCGTGCGCGCGCAACAGCAGACGATTTTCTGGCGCGTGAGCCTGTTTGTGCCGTCGATCGGGATGCTGACGCAGGTGAGCTTGTTTGTGCTGCTGATTTACGGCGGGCACCTGGTCATCGTGGGCGAATTGCCGTTGGGCACCGGCATGGTCGTGTTCGCGGGACTCTTGCAGCAGTTCGCGGCGCAAATCGCGAACATCGCGCAAATCGCCAACACCATCCAGCAGAGCCTCACGGGGGCGCGGCGCGTGTTTGAGGTGCTGGACGCGCCCATCGAAATCGTCAATCCGCCCAATGCGACCCGGCTGGCGCGCGCCAAGGGCGACGTGCGGTTCGAGAGCGTCAGTTTCGGGTACAACGCCGGGGATGATCCGGAGTTGCAAGGGGTGACCTTTGAGGTGCGACCAGGCGAGAGCATCGCCATTCTTGGGCCGACTGGCTCGGGCAAGACAACGTTGTTGAGTTTGATCACGCGATTCTATGATCCCCAGCGCGGGCGGGTGCTGGTCGACGGCACCGACGTGCGGCGATTTAATCTCGACGATCTGCGCCGCAACGTGGGGTTGGTGTTCCAGGAGAGTTTTCTTTTCAGCAACACCGTCGCGGCCAATATCGCGTTCGGGCATCCGGATGCGACACGCGACGAGATCGAGCGGGCGGCGAAGATCGCCGCCGCGCACGAGTTTATCGTGAACCTGCCCAAGGGCTACGACACGCTGCTCGGCGAAGGCGGCAAGGATTTGTCGGGCGGGCAGCGCCAGCGGCTGGCCATCGCGCGCGCGTTGTTGCTCGATCCCGCGATCCTGTTGCTCGACGACCCGACGGCAGCGGTCGATCCCGAGACGGAAAAGGAGATTCTCGAAGCGATTGAGAATGCGATGCGCGGGCGCACCACGTTCATGGTGGCCAACCGCATCAGCACGTTGCGGCGCGCCGACCGCATCCTCGTGCTGGAGGACGGACGGATCGTACAGGTCGGCACGCACGAGGAGCTGGTTCGCATTGATGGGCCGTATCGGCGCACGACGGAATTGCAGTTTGCCACCTCATGAAAGCGGCCCTGACACAAGTGCGACAGGAAGACCTGGACGAGTTGAACCTGCGTCCGCTGGAAATGAACTTGATCTGGCGGATGTTCCGGTACACGCAGGCGCACGCGCGCAAACGGAATTGGTTGTTCACGCTCGTGATTGTGCGGTCGATTCAATTGCCGATGCTGGCGTGGGCCATCGGCGCGGTGATCAACGGGCCGATTGCCCGGCACGATTCGCGCGGCGTCATGTGGGGTGCGGTCGGATTCCTGGCGTTCGCGGCAGTGACGCAGTTCTGCTTCCACTTTCGCCAGCGGCTGGCGCTGGAGTTGGGCGAGTCGGTTCTCCAGGATTTGCGACGCGACATTTTCCAGCATTTGCTGCGGATGCCGATGAGTTTCTACAACCGCACGAAAATCGGGCGCATCATCAGCCGTTACACGTCCGATGCCGAGGCCATGCGGGTCGGCTGGCAGGACGTGTTTTTCATCACGGCGGTCCAGGCAGGACAGATGTTTTTTTCGGCGCTGCTGATGTTGTGGTACGACCGGGTGCTGTTTCTGGTCGTACTGGCCATGGCACCGGTGTTGGGGGCCATGAATTATCATTTCCGCCGCACGCTGAGCAACGCGAACCGCAAGGTGCAGGAGAGCTGGAGTCGCGTGACGGCGACCATCGCGGAATCGGTCACGGGAATTCGCGTGACGCAGGGATTCGTGCGGCAGGATGTGAACGCGGGCCTGTTTACGGACCTGCTGATGGACCATTCGGTTTACAATCTCGGTGTGGCGCGGGCGACGGGTGTGTTTCTGCCGATGCTGGAATTGAACAGCCAGACGTTCACCGCGGCGCTGCTGGTGCTGGGCGGCTATCGGGTGTTGAGCCCGACGATTCATATGGACGTGGGCAACCTGATCCAGTTCTTTTTTCTCGCCAACCTGTTTTTCAGTTCCATTCAGCCGCTGGGCAACATGTACAACCAGGCGCTGGCGGCGATGGCGGGGGCGGAGCGCGTTTTCCGTCTGCTCGACACCAAGCCTGATTGGGAGGAACCGCCGACGGTGCGCGAGTTGCCGCGCATCCGGGGACGCGTCGAGTTTCGCGATGTCAGCTTCGGTTACGTCCCCGATCGGCTGGCGCTGGACGAAATGAATTTCATCGCTGAACCCGGGCAGACTATCGCGCTCGTCGGTCACACGGGCAGCGGCAAGAGTTCCATCGTCAATCTGATCACAAAATTCTATCTGCCGGGGGAAGGCGCTGCGCTGATTGACGGGTTCGATACGCGTGATATCCAGGGCGACTCACTGCATCGGCAAATGGGTATCGTCAGCCAGCAGAATTTCCTGTTTAGCGGCACGGTGATGGATAACATCCGCTTTGGCCGGCCCGCCGCGACCGACGAGGAAGTTGTGGATGCCGTCCGCAAACTGGATTTCCTCGACGTGATCGGTTCGCTCTCGGCGGGATTCGCGACGGCGGTGGGGGAACGCGGCACGAACCTCTCGCTTGGCCAGCGCCAGCTTATTTGTTTTGCGCGCGCGATGCTGGCCGACCCGCGCATCTTGATTCTCGATGAGGCCACGAGTTCCGTGGACGCCATGACCGAAGCGCGCATCCAGAAGGCGCTTGTAAGGTTGTTGCAAGGCCGCACCAGTTTCGTCGTCGCCCACCGCCTCAGCACGATCCGCCATGCCGACCTGGTTCTCGTGCTGAGCCACGGAAAAATCGTGGAACGCGGCACGCACACGCAGTTGCTGGCGGCGAACGGCACTTATGCGGAATTGTACCGGCAATTCATCCGCGCGACGGGGACGACGCCAAGGCAGACGGTAACAGGTGTGTAAATTATAGGGCGTGGACTCCTTCGACCACGAAGCCACGAAGGACACGAAGATTTATGGATAGCATTATCCATAGCCGAGGGTGGCGAGGAGGGAAACGGGCGGCGGAACTGACGAAAGCGGCTTGTGAATTGTAAAGCGGTGACACTCTAAACTTCGCTCAACCGGAAATATGAGCGACTTCCTTCCGTATGTCTTCGCCAGCGGCCTTAATTCCGTGCGGTATGTCGATCCAGATTATACCCTGAATATCTGAGGGTAGTTCAATAGGTCCCTTTCGTAGCGCAATGACTCGGCCAGTCTTTCTCCCCATTTGGGCGTAGAAGAATCCAAGCTCGAAGACCACGTTCTGTCGCGCTCTCCGCTTGTCGTCGTCAGTTGCGAGACTAACACCCGAATCGTCCGGTGTCAGAAGAACGAAGACGCAGTCAATGCGAGACGCGAATTCTTCAAATTTTTCAATGATGGTCTTGCCCCGACTTGGTTGCTCGCGGAGCACAACTGGTTCTTGCCACTTCAGCGTATTCTGGAGGTAGTCCTTAAGTTCGGTTAGTGTTGCTTCGTCATGCCCGTGAACGATGAATGCTTTCGGAGCCGGAATGGTCGATAAAACCCCGATCTTTTCGAGGGCCCGAAGTAGAGAATGCGGGCCTTCATCCTTGAATATGAAGGGGATTCCCTGTTCGGACGCCCATTCGCTCGCCTCGCCCCCCACGATTCCCGACGAAAGCAAGATGAGGGGCATCTTATGGCCGCGATTTTTGACTTCTCGGCACAGTGCGACGCCAGAGAAGAAACCTGCCCGTGCTGATTCCGGTGAAATCCCCGATTCCGCGGGATCATTGGGCAGCATCACATCCGAAATTACGCAACCGAAACCTTCGAGAGGCATATGCAGCGCCTGCTGCACACTTCCAGCGACGACACTTTCAAAGCCGTTATCGGACAAGAGTTCTGTAAGTCGGATGGCGTAATAGTGGTCGTCTTCAACGATCAGGATTTTCATACGCATTTTAGAAAGACATTCTTCCAGTTGCTTTCGATTCAATTAACTTCCTCGCCGTGTCTAATGGTGTCTCCCCTTTCCTCAGGTATAAAATGTTCTGCTTCTTTAGGTCTTCGATCTTCTCCGCATCAGCTATGACCGATAAGCAGATGATCGCGACCCCTCGCCATTGCTGCCGGATCTTACGTACAAAGTGGAATCCTGCGGAAGATGAATCGACTCCTGGGAATCCATCACCTGCAGGCATCATTATATCAGTCACGACGACATCGATATGTTGGTGCTGAAGAATGTCCCATCCATCTGTCACATTCGTTTTCGAAATGCAATTGTAGCCTCTGGATTCCAAGGAAAGTCGCAATGCCTCACTAAGCCACGGTTCATCGTCGACAAAAAGGATAGTATACTTTGCATTGTCATTCATGCCATTCGGCTCCGGGGAAAAACAAGCGTAAACTGGGAGGTCTTTCCATTGGTATCGAGTGTCACTCTGCCCTCGTGAAGTTGCATCACACGCGTCGCCAAGTAGAGACCAATGCCTGTTCCTGCCGGGACTCTCTGTTTGGCAGCCGCACCGCGAACGCCCCGCTCGAATATCTTTTCCCTTTCTGCTCCGCTTATCGGCATGCCTACACTGGTTACCGAAACCCCAACACCATCCAACTTTTCGGCGCGAACGGTGATTGCAGTCCTGGCGTCTGCATATTTTACGGCATTCTCCAGGAGGTTGGATATAGCCTGAGCAACCAAGTTCTTCTCTGCCCGTACCTTCCGAGTATCCAAGATGTCCTTGAATGAGTCGTTGTCGACAATAATATTTTTCTCAACGTCGAAAGCTTGGGGCTGAAAATCATTGGCGAGGTTGATTGCCAGCAGCATCAGGTCAATGGGTACTTGGTTTCGCATTTGTCCAAGCTGTTCGTCGGCTTCAAGGTTCGACATCAGAGCGAAGTTCTTAATTAAGTGAACCAGAATTGTCGCTTGGGAATACACAGAGCGAAGAAGATTTCCTTTGCGAGGCACCGGAATGCTTTCATCCTTGAGCGCTTCAATGCTCCACTTGATGGCCCCTAGCGGCGCGGTCAACTGGTGAGCAACATTCTGGAGATACATCCTGCTTAGGTCTTTGGAGGATTGAAGTTGTTTTTTTAGGTCTTCGACCTGTTTGCGGAGCTCTTCGATTTCACTCATAGGAAGTTCCTTAAACTGGATGCTTCTTCACTCGAATCTCGCCCGACACTCGCCTCAGCAACAGCACGGTGCTGCATGCTGGAGTCTACCAAGCGTTTCGCCGTTCGAGCAAGCCTGGCGAGTATGGAGTTGCGGCAAAGGATCTAGTATTGGTTATCGGTTTACCCTCTTTTCGGTCAAATCGACCTCAAAACGCCAATGTTTACGAGCATTTCGTAGAAAAGCTTCCAAACCTTCCAAAGCTTCCAGAGTGCACGCATGCGATTTTGGGCGTTGGGGTAGAGTTGGCATGTGAGTTGTATGAAGAAGGTTTCCAGTCGCGGTATGACCGAGAGGACTGCCCACAACAACCAGACGGCGCGCGGGACGCACGCCCTACAATCGGACCCCAGGAAAGGATGTAGTTATGATTCCCAGTGATCTAGTCCCCGCAGCAGAGTCAGCAGAAAACAGGCGGGACGCCTGTTCAGCGAAGATGTTGGCGGCGAATCGGAGGAATGCTCGCAGATCCACGGGGCCGCGCACGGCGGAAGGGAAGGCGGCTTCGCGGATGAATGCGGTGAAACATGGAATCCTGTCATCGGAGGTGGTGGTGCGGGGGTTGCGGATCCAGGAGCGGGAGGATGAGTTCCGGGTGTTGCGCGAACGGTGCTGGAAGAGCCTGGCGCCGGTGGGGCCGGTGGAGGAAATGTTGGTGGACAAGATCGTGACAGCGCAATGGCGGTTGCGGCGGGCGTTGCTGGCGGAAACGGGGGAGATCGTTCTGAGCGTGGACGGCGGGCGCTGGGAGCGGTCGAGGCGGGACCCGATTCCGCTGGTGACGTTTTTGGATGAATTCCATGACGCGTCGGTGGCGATGACCAAGTCGACGCAGGGATTGGAATACCTGAGACATATCCTGAAGAAAGTCCGCGAGGGTTTGGAACTGGACGGAGAATTGACGGAGAAGACGTGCGAGTGGGTGCGGAGGCGATTCATGAACGAACCAAATGCGATGACGCAGGCGCTGGAGGAGTATCGCGCGGAGTTCCTGGCGAATGCGGAGGGGTTGAGTGCGGAGGTGCTGAAGGATCGGCATCGGGTGGCCGTGGAGCGGTACATCGAGTTGAAATTGATCGGCTACGCCGAGTTGAGCGGTGAGCGGAAGGAGCGGGAAGACAAGGAGGAGACGGCGCGGCAGGCGGCGAATGTGTTGCCGTCGACGGAGGTGCTGGAGAAGATTTTGCGGTATGAGAGCGCGCTGGAGCGGCAGTTGTATCGGGCGATGAACCAGCTTGAGAGGCTGCAACGACGACGGGAAGGGGAGGATGTTCCCCCACCAGTAACGATGCAGTTATCGCGGGGATGACGGGGCTTGAAAACATGTGTTTCTGCGAAACGAACCCATTTTGGGGGCGTACCGATGAGGTTTGGGAGAGTTCGCCTGCTTTTGCTACAGGCGCTTTTTGGCGAAGGATCGGCCTGATGCGGTTTTGAGGTAACGCTCAAAGTCCAAGGCCGATTGGCGATGGGTAAACGCAATGCAAGTCTTGATACGCCAGGGACGAAACGCTCTCGTGTGAATGGACTTTCCGGAGTTGTGCTCGGCAAGTCGCGCCTTGAAGTCTTCAGTGAAGCCGGCATAGAAGCGGGTTGGGTCTTTTTCGCTGGCGAGGATGTAGACGTAGTAGAATTTCATGGCTTGCGCGGCTGCCCGCCTTCGCTTCGCTACGACGCGGCAATTTTCGCTCCGAGCGAAAATTGGCGGAGGGGGCGAGATTCGAACTCGCGAGGCCAACATGACCGCACACAATGCAACTTTACTAGGAAATATGACACTATAGAACGCTATTGACAGGGGTGGACGTTATGATAATCTGTTATGACAAAACGAACAAAGATTATCCCATATGGCCAGCCTACACAAAGATCCGCAGGGGCGAAGCAAGTTTTGGTACTGCGCTTTCAGCGAATGGGACGCGGACGAACAACGTTGGCAGCGCCGGTTCCGGTCCACCAAGACTGCCAACAAAGAACAGGCCCTTCAAATCTGCCGGACATGGGAGCAAGCGGCCAAGACTGCCCAGACAGGCCGACTGACACCCGACCGCGCGCGGGAAATCCTCGCCAACGGGCTGGAAGGAATTTTTCTCGCCAGCAATCGCGAGCCCATGAAGCGGTACACGGTCCGGGAGTGGGGGCAGCAATGGCTCGACAGCAAGTTGATCGAGAACACCCCGCGCACCCATGAGCGATATGCCGGCATCATCACCCGGTTTTATGAGCACCTCGGCGCGAAGGCTGACAGGGACATTGCCGCTGTGACGGCATCGGAGATCACCGCCTTTCGGGACAAGCTGGCAAAAGAGCTTTCGATCAATACCGCCAACCTTGCCGTGAAGACTTTGCGTGTGTGTTTCGGTGCCGCCTACAGCAATGACCTTATTACCAGCAATACCGCCGCGAAGGTAAAGAAGTTAAAACTGCCGCGCATGGGGCACCGCCGCGAGTTTAAGCCGGCGGAAATCCGCCTTCTACTGCAGGCCGCCGGTGACAGTGAATGGCGCGGCATGATTCTGACCGCACTCTATTCCGGGCAACGGCTCGGTGATGTGTCACGGTTGCGGTGGGGGGACGTGCGGCTGGACACCCGCGAGATCGTCTTTCGCGTCAGTAAAACCAACGAAGTTCTGCCGTTGCCGATGGCGCGCCCGCTGTCCGACTATCTCGAAAGCTTCCCGTCGAGCGACGACGCCAACAGTTTCCTTTTTCCGAAAGCTGCCGCTTGTACCCGCACCGGGTATGTTGAGCAATCAGTTTTACAAGGTCATGGAACAAGCCGGGCTCGTACCGCAGCGGAAGAACGTCGACACTGGTAAAGGCCACCGCGAGCGTCGCACAGTCAGTTCCTTGTCCTTCCACAGTTTGCGTCATAGCTGTGTGACGTTTCTCAAAGCCGCCGGAGTCAGCGATGCCATCGCGCAAGCCATCGCCGGCCATGCGTCTAGTGCCGTCTCGCGGATTTACACCCACCTTGACGTGGAAACCCTACGCGGCGCTGTCGCCAAACTGCCGGACGTGACGAAGGATGACGCAAAGCGTTGAACCCAGATTTCCCAGATTCGCTTCACAAGTCAATGTTAGTGACATACAATGAAGCCGCATAAACAAAGGGTGTGATCGATGTTGAAGCGACAAAAAACGGAGAATCCAATGGGTGCAAGCTAACAAACAGGCTCTGCGGGTGACTTTCGATAGTCGTTTGAAGCTGGAGTTTCACGGTTCCAAGGTCACCTCCGATGCGGGCTTGCTGGCTTACCGGGAACTGGATGAGGCGCTGGGACTGACCGCCATGGTGAGTGACCTGCTGAATGATTGGCGCACGGGAAAGAACACGCAACACTCGATGGTGGCGCTGCATGCGGCAGTCGATTTTCAGCCGTCTGGCTGGATACGAGGACACCAATGACGCCGAACGGCTCTCGGTTGATCCCACCATGCGGCATGTGGTTGGCGGGCGAGCCACGGAACGCACGGCGGCTTCCACCAGCCAGATGGGTCGCTTCGAGACCGAGGTGTTGACGCAGCCGCGGAATCTGGCGGAGTTGACGAAGCTGTCGGGAATATGGATTGAGCGGCTGCGGGAACGCCAGCCGATGCGGGAACTGATCCTGGACATGGATAGTTCGGTGAGCGAAACCTATGGGGAGCAGGAAGGCACGGCCTACAACGGGCATTTCGGCTGCACCTGCTACCACCCGCTGTTTTGCTTCAATCAGTTTGGCGATGTGGAAGCAGTCCCTGTTGCGGGAAGGCAACGTCCATAGCGCCAAGGATTGGCTGAGCGTGCTGGAACCGGTGGTGGCACGCTATCGCGGCCAGAAGTTGCCGCTCTATTTCCGGGCGGATGCCGCCTTTGCCAACCCGGAGATTTATGAGTATCTGGAAGCCGAAGGTTACGGGTATGCCATCCGGCTGCCAGCCAATGATGTGTTGCTGCGGGAGATCGCGCCGCTGCTGACCCGTCCAGTGGGGCGTCCCTCGAACGCGCCGGTGTCTGGTATGCGGACTTTCAGTATCAGGCGAAGAGTTGGGATCGCGCCCGTCGGGTGGTGGCCAAGGTGGAATGGCACAAGGGGCGAATTGTTCCCTCGCGTCGGGTTCATCGTGACCAATCTGAGCCGGCCAGCCAAACGGGTGGTGCGGTTCTACAACCAGCGGGGGACGGCGGAGCAGTGGATCAAGGAAGGCAAGAACGCGGTGAAATGGACGCGGCTGTCCTGCCACGACTTTGTGGACAACCAGGTGCGGCTGCAACTGTTCGTGCTGGCGTACAACCTGGGCAACTTCCTGCGTCAGGCGGTGCTGCCGCAGGTCGGTGCGTCACTGGACGTTGACGACGTTGCGGGAGAAACTGATCAAGATCGGGGCGAAGGTCGTGCGCCATTCCCGGCAGGTGATCTTCCAGATGGCGGAGGTGGCGGTTCCACGAGAGTTGTTCCGGGCTATTCTGGAAAGGATTGGATGGCTGAGATTGCCCATGCCGCTGCCCGGCTGATGCTCGCTGGGCGGCAAATGCGGGAAAGCAAAATGGCTGACGGCGATGCTTTGTCTGCGTTCGGTCGAAAATCGGTGCAGAACGCAATTTAGAGCCGAAGGCATCGTCTCCGGAGCCTAGAAAAGGCTTGCTTGCAGTGTCAGGAGAGATAAAATGCGATCAATGAAACTGAATGGCCCGCGCTGATCGCGGGCCGTAGGTCATATGGGAAATGTAGGATGAATACACACGGGCTTACAGACCGGCGTATTGGCATCGCAATTCTCTGCGCCTTGTTCTTCGCCTCCGCGCCGGCGCAGGCAACGCTGACCACGAATAGTTGGGGCAGTTTTTTCAGCGGCCCCTGGCAGGGCGGAAGTTTATGGTCCCTTGGTGTACCTCCTTCCAGCAGCCAGAGCATCGTCACGATCACCAATAGTTTCGTGACCGGAACCTCCAAGACCATCACCATCGACGGCACCACTGCGACGAATTTCCCGGCCACGATGACCATCAGCAATCTCGCCGTGCTGGGCTCACTGGCCCTCGGCAACGTGCCGCCGTTGGGCAACAATATTTTGGCGCTCAGCGGCACCTCGACCTCGGCGCTGACCGTGCTCAATTCCCTCGTGGTCAGCAACGGCGGCATCATCTCCATCTCGAATTCCATTCTGAATACCGGAGGGAATGAACTCATCGGGGCCCTCGGCACCATGTTCCTGTCGAGCGGAACGAATAATACCGCGGACAACTTGGTCATCGGCGACGGCGTGAATGGCGCCGCGTTGTGGATGAACGGCGGCGCGTTGAACGCGGCGGCTCTCACCATCAACAACGGAGCGCTCCTCGTCCAATCCAACGGCACGGCAAATATTTACGGCGCGGAGTGCGTCGTATTCGGCAACTGGGCTTTGGCCGGTGGAACGCAGAATGGTACCCTGATCGTTGGAAATGGTGGCACGCCCGGTACCGCCACCATGACCGGCGGGCAACTGCTTGGCGGCCTCGGTATCAACCGCGGCACGATGGTGGTGTCCAATGGTCAGGTGAACCTTGCTCAATCCGACGTGGGTTCCCCCGCGAATTCTGATGGCACGTTGACCATTGCGGGCGGGACAATTTCTTTGGAAACACTTCAGATTGGCGGCGGGACGGGAACACTTTGGATGACCGGCGGCAGTCTTCAGATTACCAACAACTATCTGTACGACGGAACCGGCAACGGAGGTGCCTCCGGAACATTGATTCAATCCAACGGAACCATGGCGCTGTTTGGAGAACTTGTAGGCTCCCCATTCATCGGCGGTCCTCCATCTGGCACCCTGACCGTCGCCGGCGGCGTCCATACGATCGGCGCCGGTGGATTGGCCGTGGGGTCTGCGGGAACCGGAACCTTCTGGTTGACGGGCGGACAAGTGATCGTCACCAATGGCTACACGTATCTCGGCTACGAGGGCTTTGCCACAATGACCGTCTCGAGCGGCACCTGGATGGCTCGCGATGTTTATGTGGGTACCGATGATAGTGAAGGAACGCTGACCTTTCTGGGCGGCATCACGACAATCTCCTCCAATCTCACCTTGGGCGATTGCGGCGAGGGGTCTTTGGGCCACTTGTTTCTAAAAGATGGCTATCTGTTTATCACCAACGCCGCCCACAACGCCACGCTCAACGTCCGTAACGACGTGGTCTTGATCACGGGTGGTCACTTGATCGTGGACCGGGTCGTCATGACCAACGACTGCGGCCTGTTCATCCACGCCGGCGGCACTGTGAGCGTCGGCAGCGAGCTTCTCGATCCAAATCTGGACGCCGATAACGATGGCCTGCCAAACGGCTGGGAAATCGCCCACGGTCTCGACCCGCTCGACTCCAGTGGCGTCAATGGCGCCGACGGCGATCCCGATGGCGACGGCTACAGCAACATGCAGGAATACCTCGCCGGCTCCGATCCGCAAAATCCTTTGTCCACCCCACTCAATCCCGGCGGCACTTTCGCCTTCACCTCAATCGTGCACACCGGAAACAATATCGTCCTAACATGGAATACCGTCGGCGGAACAACCAACCAGGTACAAGTTTCCCCCGGTAGTGTCGGGGGAAGCTACTCGACCAACGCCTTCACCAATCTCGGCGCGCAAATGCTCATCACCGGCAGCGGCGCCGTCATCACCAATTTCACCGACACCAACGGCGCCACCAACAAACCCGCCCGTTACTATCGGATCCGCCTCGTACCATAACCCCTTCTGCCTCTCACATTCGCACGGGCCTCCGAAGAATCGAAAGCCCAACAGCCTGCCACCCAACTGACAAGGCTCGGTTGAAACCAAAGAAAGCCAGACGTAGTCGCAAACACGAGGCCATGGCGCACGGTGGCAAACAACAATTGCAGGTGCCTTCGGAAATCGTGTTTGAAGTGTACAGGCCGAGGGAAGGCGGTTATGTGGCACGGGCAGTCGGGTATTCGATTTTCACTGAGGGCGACACACGCCCGCAGGTTGCACAGAACGTCAGGGCCGCAGTTTTTTGTTATTTCGGCGGGAAAGAGTTGTCACCAACACGAATCCGATTGCGTTTCATTTACCCAGCGGATGTTGACGTATGAGCATATCCGCCAATGCTTCGGGAGTCGAGTTGGTCGAGCAGCTTCGCGCAGTCGGCTACGAGCGGATTGCCCGGAGCGACGGGCACTTCGTTCTGGACACAGACCGCAACGGCGCTCATCGGATTGTCCTACCTGATTGTGATCGACTATGCGAGCACACGGTGCGCTCAATTATGCAAGACGCAGGCTCTCATGTGGGACGTGAGTCTTCTGATACATGGGAGGGTGCGAAACCGCCCCCAGGCGGCGGAAGCGTCGTGATCTACCGTGAAGGCGTCGGACAGGTCCGGCTGTGGTATGACGAGACCGGCAAATTGGAGAAAGAGGAGCCGGTCGAGCAACCCGTATCCCCAAGCCAAACCCAACGGGTGTGCCGTCCGCGTGACAAGAAACTACAAGAGTGGCTTGGAATGATGGGCTATGCGTCCCTTTACGAATGGCCAATGCCAGAGTGGGCCTGGAACGCCTACGCAGAAATGCAGCGGATGTATCTTCCGGAACTGTGGAAGCGGTTTACGACGTGGGACGCATTCTTGAACGATCCCCTCCAGCAGGGACTACGGACTGGCTATCAATTGGCGCTGTGCGTGACCACCATGGACAACGCGACGCTGCTGGACAGACGCGATCCGGAAGCTGCGATAGCGGCTAGAAAAGAGCGGCCAATCTACATTGAAAATGTCGAGCGAGTCTGCGAAGAATGGTCTCTTCCGCGCCAGCAGAAGTTCTTTAAGGGATTTACAATGGCACTCACCGAGGACGCCGTCTACTTTGAAACGGGCAAACCCACAGTTGACGCTGGCAGATTCGCAGTGCTGGGGTTCCTTCTCGACCATCGCGCTGAAGTGAAAGAAAAGTATATGAAGAAGCGCCAGACTATCGGTGACCTCTACACTTGGGTGAGCGGTGATCTTGAATCCCGTTGTATGGAACTGAAAACGTTCCAGAATCTTTGCAGTAGAATTGGCCTTCGTCTGCGATCCCGCAAGCGATAAACACCGCCCACATTGACGCGGCAGTCCGAAGTAGGAGTTTAGCCACCGCACTTTCCCGGCCCCACCCTCTTTCTGCCCGGGAAAACGACCGCTTGCATAGGAGTACGGTCGCGTCCAATGAAAGCCGATACTGTCACACCGCACACCGCCAGTGCGAATAAAACGGCGGCCCCGATTGCGCCCGGTGCGAGTGGCGCGCAGCCTGAATTTTGTAGGCCCGCGGATATGCCCCGGCTGTTCGGAATCGGGCGCACATACGCCTACCAACTCATCAACGAAGGGAAAATCAAATCTATCTCACTTCGGAAACGGGGTGCACGCACTGGTGTGCGTCTGATTTCTTGCGACTCCGTGCGGGAGTTCTTGGCGAGCGAAATGGAGAAGGGCGAGGAGAAGGTATGAAGCAGCAAGGGAAACCGGTTCGGCATTTGGACGACTTGTCGTTGGAGGAGTTGCAGGGCTACGCCGCACGAATGTCCGAATTGGAACCCTCTCAGCAGGGAGCGTTACGTGGAGAAGGTGGCTAAACACAGAGGGTTCTCTATCATATTCCGCGCGTTACAACGGATCGACGAGTGTTACGACCCCGACGAGATTCGGTTTCCCTGGGCTCTTTTCGGAAAGGTGATCAGGGATGTGGCGAACGGGCGTGACGGGAGTTGAGGGACAAATTTTCACCGGCCAAGTTCCACGAGGCAACATTTCACGGGCCTATTTCCATCTAGCGATTCGGTACCCGTCCGCGTTTCTGGCTCGACACCCTATAGCCGCCCCCCGCTGGAATCAAGTTCATCAAGAAGGCAGGCCGGTGATGGGCTGTCAAGGCCGCGCTCACATATTCCTTGAATATTGGACGGCATTCGTCCATATTTCACGGTGCCATGAAGATTAGCCGACTGGAGTTGAAGCACCGGGTGGAGCAGGGATTAAAAACCTTCCCTGTCACGGCGCTCTTGGGGCCGCGGCAGAGCGGCAAGACCACGCTTGCCCGCGAGATCGCTGGAAAGAAAGGCCGATACTTCGATCTCGAAAATCCCCGTGACCAAGCGCGACTGACACAGGCGCAATCCGTCCTTGAGGAGTTGCGCGGCTTGGTCGTACTGGACGAAATACAACGCCGACCCGATTTGATGCCGTTGCTGCGGGTGCTGGCGGATCGCCGTCCATTGCCCGCTCGGTTTCTGCTGCTCGGCAGTGCTTCGCCCGATTTAATGAAACATTCATCGGAGTCGCTAGCGGGCCGGATTCACTTCGTGGATATGAGCGGGTTCAGTCTACTGGAAGTCGGCGCAATCCAGCAACGCAAGCTGTGGGTGCGCGGCGGCTTCCCGGACTCGTTCCTGGCCCGAAACGATGCCGATAGTCTGGCATGGCGCGATGATTTTATCCGCACGTTTCTGGAGCGCGACCTGCCGCTGCTCGGAGTTCACATTCCGCCGGAGACGTTACGGCGGTTTTGGACGATGCTGGCGCATTATCACGGGCAAATCTGGAATGCTTCGGAGTTGGGCAACTCCCTCGGTGTGGCGCACCATGCCACGCGCCGCTACCTGGACGCCTTGGTGGGAGCCTATGTGGTGCGGCAATTGCAACCGTGGTTTGAGAACGTCGGCAAGCGCGTGGTCAAATCGCCGAAGGTCTATATCCGTGACAGCGGGCTGCTTCACGCCCTGCTCGGCATTCCGGATTGGACAAGTTTGCAAGCGCACCCGAAGCTCGGCGCATCGTGGGAAGGCTTCGCGTTGGAGCAGGTCTTGGCGTGGGCAGGCGAACGCAATGCCTATTTCTGGGCCACGCACGGTGGCGCGGAGTTGGATTTGATGGTGACGCTCGGTGGCAAGCGGTGGGGCTTCGAGTTCAAGTGCTCCGACACGCCGGCGCTGACCAAGTCCATGATGATTGCCTTGGAAGACCTGAAATTGAAGAAGTTGTGGGTCGTTTACCCCGGCAAGGAGTCCTATCCGCTGCATGACCGTGTTGAGTGCATTGGCCTAGGTGACTTGGAGAAAGCCCGGCGAGCGAGCGGGGGCTAAGATGCAGGCGGGAAAGCCATTTGAAGGCTTCTGATTAGACTGGGACGTATAGTTAAAGCCATACTTGAACTGGATCGCCTAAATCAAGCTACAGCCAAGACAATATATGTCCGGACAATTCGGGCAGGAAGGCGGGCGGTTTATCCAAACGCTGCCGCAGCCGAGACCAACGCCCGCCGCACAAGTCGCCGCACAGTTCGAGGATCAGGAAAACCGCCAGTAGGACAGGCTATTGCGTGACATTAGCGGCACTTTCACATACCCAAACCCACCGCTGCCTGATCTCAAGGTGCTTGGCATCATTGTTGTCTATCCGTCGCGATGTCGATATGAAGTCCTATTACAAGCTGCTAGTGACAAAGTTCGCCATTGTTGGCGGGCTAGGTGAATTGCACTATCATCGTGTGATTATTCTTGCTGATACCGGGACATAGCGTTCACCTGGTCTTGGCTCACGTGCGGCACGCGTTGCCGTCATGGGTCGTAGCGAACATTCCGTTTTTTTACTTGGCCGATAGCGAGGGTCTCCACGTGTCCATCGGTGAAAAGGAAGTTGGCGGCTGTATTCGCCCGCTGCCGCCAGCGAATAAAGCCGGCACTGCTACCGGTATTAACGTCGTCAACATTCGGCCCGGGGGCAATAGGATCGTCATTGTCTGAAGCGCCCGCAACATATTGCTGGTAGATACATTGAACGGAGTAGGCTGTCGACAGGGCGTTCCCGCTCCACGCCTGGCAGCCATCCATGACGAGAATGGTTTCACTGGGGCGACTCAAGCGGGAGCGTCGATAGAGGCCAGTGGATCGGGTATCCGGCACGAGCATAGGATGGGCGGAATAGTCAAGGTGCCCGATGGTCGTGAGACCGTTTGGGCACTTGAACACTTTACTGTAATCGCTAGTGGTCGCGTATGTTCCCCCGGCTTTTGAGAGGTACGGTTGAATCAACAGCGTCCAATCGGTAGTGCCGGTGTAACCAGCCGGGAAGTAATCGTCGTGATCGTCGGCATACATCAAGGTCGCTAGGCCAATCTGGCGCAGGTTGGCAACTCCGGAAGCCGTCCGGGCCGTCCGGCGCGGTCCCAGCGCCGGTAAGAGCATCCCAGCCAATATGCCAATGATGGCTATGACGACCAGGAGTTCGATCAACGTGAATGCCTTTCGGCTGTTAGCGAACATTCTCATCGGATCCTTCCATGAAGGAAGGCATCGGCCAACGGCAGACATGAAAAGTGGGCGCAACCACTCGTTGTTCACCGAGTCGTGAACGTGGGACTTTGTGCCTGTTGTTTGTTTGCCCATAGTGGTTGCGCCTGAACAAATCGGCTTCTTACTACGGCACCAGCACGCGAACGCGGTAGTAGCGCGACGGTTTATTCGTCGCCCCGCCCAGATCCACCATATTGGTAAGGGTGCCAAGCCCCACACCGCCCATGAGGACGTTCGTCACGCCAGTGCTTGCGAAGTTGTTACTGTTGTAGCTGCCGTTGGCCGTGCCCACAGTGAACTCCAGCACGTTGGTGCGGCTCCCCAACGGTGGCATGCGGCTGCTATCGCCGCTGGCTCCCAGGTAACTCACAAAGACGTTCGTGCCGCCGTTCGTCGCAGCGATGCTAATGATGTGAACGTATGCCGCAGCATTGGTGGGATTGAATCCCGCCAGGAACTGGTTGGTGTTGCTCATCCCTTTGCCAAACGGATCCGCGCCCGGTCCACTGAATGCTGGATTGGTCAGTTCACCGGACGTGAAATACTGGTTCTGCCAGACTGCAAATGGATCCGTCCCCAGCGGCTGAAACGCGGCATCATCAAAATACACGGATCCACTGCTGTACGCGACGTTCTTGAACAGTAAGGTATACCGGGATAACATCGTGTTCGGGGGTGCGGTGGCAGTCAATACCAGTTGTGTGTACACATTCAGCGTTAGATTGTTCTGGTTGACGTCGACCTCCTGCGCAGCCAGCAGACCATTGGTCGTGTCCTCAAACTCAATTTTCAAGGTCGCGGCATTGTTGGTGCCGATAGGGTCGGATGACAGGCTCTGTACCCACGCCGTTGCCATCCAGGCCTGTCCCGCCGTCGCGAGGACATCCTGATACGCGCCGGAGTAGTTCGGGTCGGCATTGAATCCGCCAAACATCTTGAGGTCCTGCGTTCCGGTGTGTGAATTGCCCGAGTTACGCAGAACATTGGGGATGACGTTATTGAAGAAAACCCAGTTGAGGGCATTTGTATCTCCGAACTCAAAACCTGGATTCTCCAATTGCGTCGATGCAAACTCCGCATCATCAAAATACACGGAACCGCTGTTGAATGCGACGTTCTTAAACACTAAGGCATACCGGGCATACATCGTGTTCGGGGGTGCGGTGGCAGTCAATACCAGTTGTGTGTATACATTCAGCGTTAGATTGTTCTGGTTGACGTCGACCTCCTGCGCAGCCAGGAAACCGTTGGTCGCGTCATGAAACTCAATTTTCAAGGTCGCGATATTGTTGGTGCCCATAGGGTCGGATGACAGGCTCTTGACGAACACCGTTGCCTTCCACGTGTCTCCCGCCGTCGCGAGGACGTCCTGATACGCGCCGGAGTAGTTCGGGTCAGCGTTGAATCCGCCAAACACCTTGAGGTCCTCCGTTCCGGTGCGGGAATTGCCAAAGTCACGCTGAACATTGGGGATGACGTTATTGAAGAAAACCCAGTAAGAGGCATTTGAATCTCCGTACTCAAAGCTTGCGTTCTGGAGTTGGGCCGGGCTCGATGTTGCGAAAGCGGCGTACACGAGAAGACCAAAACCGTAGCCAATCCACTTGCTGTGCGAATTCATAAAGCTTATCCCTTCAGAACTAAGTGTTACGCATAACATGTCACAACCAATACTTCTTGTCAACAACATTTGAAGCCAGACCCACGAGCCGGAAAGGCGGTCATCGTTACAAAAAGCGCTATTTTATTGAAAAATGCGCAAAAATGATCGGCAAATTTTGTTGTAGTTGCATCTGTTTTCATTGGCGGGGCTTCCACGAGTGGCTGTTGACAATTCAAAAAATATATGTTATGCGTAACTGGTGGAAAGTGAAGGCGCGTTGCACGCGGTTGGATGGGTTCCAAGAGTCGGTCTTTGCCCAAACAATTCGTCGCAGTCCCGTTGGGTGGGTGATGAGGTTGTGACGTGAACGTGATTACTCGTATTGCACTGACCTTCATGACTGTGGGTGTGGCTTTCGTCACGCTGTTTAACCCACAGCAAGACTGCAAGCGATTTTAGCATTGGTATATTGATATATGGATACCTTCAATTTCATCACGGCGCGCGGGATCTCTGACTCTTCGAAAAAGCCCGTTGACAAGGCAGAGACGGCGAAGCTACAAGGGCTCGCGTATTTGGGGAGCTGCGTGAAACGAACCGTAACAATGAACGACATTGCCCAGAAAACGGGTTTATCGGCGATGACCGTCTCCCGAGTCCTCGCTGGCAAGAAATGGGTATCGAAGTCTACCCAGGATCGGGTTCTTCAAGTCGCGAAAGAACTCGACTATCGCATGAACTCGCTGCCCCGCCAATTGCGGACCAATCGTAGCGAGCTAATTGGAGTGATCGCTCCTTTTAGCGGATTCGTCACGAGCTATTATTTTGGGCTGATCCTGTGCGGGATGAACCACGCTCTGGATGGTACCCACTACCACTTGACTTTCTATGACAGCACATCCGGAAACTTGGACACGGTGGCGAAATGCCCGGAGCTTCTGTCGCGAAGGACGGGTTGACGGGTTGATTGTTGTGGATCCGACCGGTCGTGAGGACTTCTCGAAAACCTTTGTCAACCTGGGCATGCCTATGGTGGTCGTAGGTGCTTCGTACGGTAATCAGCGGATTAGTTACATCGATATGGACAATTACCAGGGCGCCGTGCTTGCCACTGAGCATCTAATTGCTCTGGGACATCGCCGGATCGGCTTTTGCGGTGGAATTGTTGAGCACGTCGATGCGATAGAACGCGAACGGGCGTTCCGCAAGACAATGCGCAGGCATGGCTTGCCGGTGATCGAGAAATGGGTTCTTCACTGCGACTTTGAAATGCGTAAAGCGCTGCATGCGGGACTAAAGTTGCTCGATACCCGCGATCGCCCCACCGGCATTTTCTCCGCAAATGACGTTATGGCTTTTGGTTTGATTGACGCTGCAAGGATTCTTGGACTGGCTGTGCCAAGCGATTTGTCCGTGGCTGGATTCGATGACATTGATGACGCTGCAGCATTTCTACCGCCACTGACTACGGTGGGCCAGCCGATTCAGGAAATTGGCCGCACGGCGGTGGCCTATCTTCTGGGGGCCATTGGCAACCCCCGTCCTCCCATCCTCCACCAGAGACTACCTGCGCAACTTTTCATACGTGCGTCGACCGCGGCGCCGCCCAAGACCGGCGGTTCGTGAGCCCTTCACTCAAAGGTTTATGCTGATGAAGCTTGATATCGATTCTTCAACGGGATCGCGACCGGCAAGACGATATCTTTGTACTGTAATTGGCTTCACAATGATTTGTTTTCATGGGTGCACGAATCGATTAGACATACCCGCAGGTTCCACCGTGAGCACGTCATCGGGATCGAATGTTCAAACGATCAGCGTGTCCCCTTTTATCAAGTCGTTCAGAAGTCCACCGGCTATTTCTTCCAGCAGGGTACGAATCTGTTCTTGTCGACAGGCGTCTGCTCTGTGAATCCTGCAGAGTGGTCACCGGGTGCCGGCGGAGTCCATCCTGAAGAAGGCACAAGGTTCCTACGATGCCTTGCCGCGGTTCGGTGGCAATACCCAGCAGTGGGCTGTAGCCACGGTGGATCGGATTCGCTCATGGGGCTTCAACACCGCTGCGGCTTGGTGCGATGAGGAGATCTACAAGCAACCGATTCCATGCGCGCGCGTAATCTGGTTCGGCAACGATTCGCCGAGTGGCAACCGCCTTGTGGATGTGTTCAGCGCCGATTACGCGGCGCTGATTGAGGGCACCGCCGCAAAAGATGTCGAGCCGCACCGAAACGATGCATGGTTGATCGGGTATTTTATAAATAACGAACTGCCGTGGTACGGTGAATTCGGCTGGGCAACCGATCCTGAGAAGTCGTTGTTTAACCAATACTTCGCATTGCCCCCGGGCGCGCCAGGGCGACGCGAACTGTTTCGTTTTTTGCACGAACGCTACAGCTCCGTCGAGAAGCTGAAAGCGGATTGGAATACCAGCGCTGCCGACTGGGAAGAGTTGGAGAAAGAAGCGCACCTCACCGGCACGACGCTTACAGCTCATCGCGTGAAGTTTTCCTGGGCCGGCCGCGTGGCGGAACGTTACTTCGCGTTATGCGCGGAGGCCATCCGCCGCCACGATCCGAATCATCTGATTCTTGGCTGCCGATTTGCAACCAAACCGCCGCGTTCTGTTGTCGAGGCGATCGGCAACTACGCCGATGTCGTCAGTATCAATATGTATTCTAAGAGCGGCGATCTGAACTTGGAATACTTGCGTAACGTGTATGCGCTCACACGTAAGCCCATCATGATTACAGAGTTCTCCTGGCGCGGGATGCAGAACCGTTCTGGCGATGCGAACACGGGCGGCGCGGATGTGACCGTCCAGACTCAGCAGGAGAGGGCGGATCACTATCGACGTTACGTCTCGCACCTGCTGCAGGAGCCTTACATAGTCGGCATGCATTGGTTCCAATATGTGGATCAACCGCCGGCTGGCCGTTATCTCGACGGTGAGAATTCCAATTATGGCATCGTTGATATCCATGACGAGCCCTATGAGGAACTGACCGGCGCGATGCAGCAAACCAATGCGCGTCTACCATCGCTTCGAGAGGGACGAGTGGGGACGGTTCCCGTCGCATTCGACGAGAGATCATGGAACGAATTGATGCCGATCCACGTCGCCGCAGGCAAGCTCGCTCAGCCGGTAATATTAGCAGCCGCAACGTCGAAAGCACCTCTGTCTTTGTTTGAATTGCATGCCGACAGTTCGCAGGGGAATCAAGGGGCATGGGAACGCGCTCCCGATGCCTGGATTTTCCATTATCAATCTGCTCGCGGGTGGGGGGTGCACGGTGACATACCACTTGAGGAGATCCTGCCCGCAGGTGCTGCCAACGTCGAAGTCGAGCTTCAAGCGCCATCTGGTTTGCAAATGCAAGTGTTCCTCCAAGAGACCGGGGATGGCCCGACAGGTCTACAAGTGTATCAAGGCAAGAACGGTGCCGACGGTGAATCATTCGAGTTGCCACAATTCGCTGCCACGGGTACACGTCAGGTCGTACGCTTCAACTTGAACGATTGTGTGCGTCGGGTTTACTGGGGTAACCAGGGGGGCAATCTAACAGTAGATACACAGGGACTCCGCAGCCTGAGTATCTATCTCCATGCCGGACAGGGATCAGGCGACGTACGCATCTATGCCGTTAGCTTTACAAGTTGAGGTAACACACGTATCAGACTTTGGATCAGTATCGCGGGGATTGCCTTAAATCCCAAACTGGACTGGAGGCGAGACATGCCAAGGCGCGATGAGAACGACTAAACCAACGGCCCGCACTTGCCGCGCAGGTTTACCGGAGAACTCGTCAACGAAACTACACGCGACGCCGCTTGGCGAACGCGACAAGACCCAGCAGACCCGTCAGCGCCAGCGCGACGGTGCTCGGCTCGGGAACCAGCGTCTGGTCATCGAAGTAAACGGTGACCGGTGTGGCATCAAGGACGAGATCAAACACCTGTATGGACGCCGTGCCCGCCGGAGCAGTAGCCGTTACTGACAGTGGCACCCAAACACCCGCCACGGCATTGGTGCCGTTGATCTCATTGCCGAGCTCGGCGTTTCCTGGCGACGTCTCGGCAGTACCGAGATTACTCCCCGTGCCAGCGGGTCCAGACCAGTAGGTAATCTGCAAGGCGCCCCAAGTGTTGACGTTGGTGCCGGGGACTGTTGGCGTGAGGCCAAATGCCGTCATGGTGAAAATCTGACCAGCACTCGCCGGGAACGTTTGATAAGCGCCTGGGACGGTGAAACCTCCCGGGCCCGCCAACTTGTTTGCATTTGTTCCGGAATGCGCGAAGTCGGTTGAAAACACGCCGCCGTTAAAGAACGTCCAACCGCCAACACCGTTGCCGGAGGGGCTGGTGACCGACCCTTCAGAACCTGGATCTACGAGAAGATTGGCCCTACTCGTTGTGGACATAGTCAGTGTGCAGACGGCGACGCAGACCAGTAGAATACTAACTCGCTTCATAACCTTATCTCCCTTGGGTTTTACTAACCCTAACTATACTCGCTTGATGCAAATCATTGCAGTTTCTTCGAAATATGTCAAGCGCATATTTAGAAGCAAATGGGAACCCGTGGGTACATCATGACCCCCCTGTGGTGAAGTTGAAGGTGATGAGTATGAGGCGGCTGCGGGATGGCCAGCCGCATACGTCAATTCACAGCATGTGTGAGATGGGAGCGAGGACGCTCCACTCTACGATGAGCCTCTACTGATCGGGGTGATACTGATCAAGGCTACGAAAGGTTCGGCACGGTCAAGATCGGCATACCGTCTGGGTTGCATGTGGACTGTGGCGAGTTCATTTTCCCGGAGCAAATCGGCCAGTCGACCGAGACGCCAACCCAAAATCATCACGTCGGCGTTGGAGAAGGCGAGCGCAAGTTTTTGCGGCGGAGCGTTCTTATCTTGCCCCGCGTCCGGGTTGGGTTCCAGGGTGTAATCAATCAACTGGTTGGTGTGAAAGCCACGCCGGCGCTCCTCGTCGACATGGAACTCGATGCAGGCGCAATACTTGACGGAGGTTGTATAGCAGTCGTCTTTGGTGGGGTGCATGGGGTGATTGAGGGTTGAATGTTCAGACACCAATGCCGCGAGAGTGGCCGATGCTTTCAGGCGGGGTGATGCCCCGACGCAGCTTGCGGCGGGCGGACTGCTCTTGCTGCAGAGCTTCCTTGACCGTGCGAGATCGTTTGAGGCCGCTGGTTCGTTTGACGGAGTCGGCCGTTTGACGGAGTCAGCCTGTTTTATGGACTCAGCTTGTTTGATGGACTCGGTTTGCTCAAACTTGGTCGTGACAGTTTCCTTTTGCTCAATGACGGACCGTTCGCGAAGCCATCGCTGCACATCTTCGGCCACCTGTGCGAGCCGTTGCACCGGAGATAAACGCGTGGCGCGGAAAGCTCGCGGCGACTGACGCATCGGGCGCACCGTGCGAAAATCTTGGTGCACCGCGCTCGCCGGGGTGCCGATATCCTGCTCTTGCTGCGGTTGTCGCAGGAAACCGAGTTTGGCCAGGTCATCGCGCAGGCCTTGGAGTTCGACCGCAGCCTTGCGTTCGTGCGAATCGGTCACGCGACGCGCGAGCAGTTCGGCATCATCGGTGAACACATGAACACGCTTGCGCCCGCGCGAAATGGAAACGTAGAACTGTTCACGGTTCACCGCGCCGAACGAACGCGACGATGCGACCAAAAGCACGTCATCGACGGTCTTGCTCTGTGATGAGTGTGAGGTTACGGCGTAGCCGTGGGTGAAGGTGTTGAATGTGCCAGGCAGCACCCGGCCATCGGTGAGACTGATACGGCCACCGCTGATCTCCCGAACCTGAACACGCTCACCGTTGATGAACTCTTTGCCATGATTAGCTTGCAACAATAGCCAATCGCCAGCAGCGACTTTCAACTCGCGGGACACGCCCACGTCGAACGAGGCGGCGGCACCGGCCGGGATAAAATCCACTTCCATTCCATCCGGACGGCGAACGCGCAGTCCGTTTTCGAGAACGGCTCGGATTTCGACCGTCTCGCCCCGATCAAAGTCGCGCGTTTTTCTGACAAAGCGCAGGCGTTGACCCGGTTCGTACTGGTTCGTATTCTTCTTTTGCGCTTGCGTCCACGAGAGCGAATCAAAAACGCACACTGTCTGCTCATCCTGGCTGACGACACCCTCAGCTTTCAGAACCTCGCGCACCTTCTCGGTCACCGCCTCAATCTCGGCCCAAGTGGGCGAGACCAGCAATGCGGACCTGCCTTGTTTGGTCGCCGACAGGTATGCCTCAGCCGCCTGCTGGTAAAGCTGCCCATCATCCGTCGCCGCCTCCGTGACCGCGCCAAGTTCCACGAGCTTGGCAAACGCCTTGTCGGTCTGTTTGGCAGCAGCCAGTTCGACGACCTGACGGAAGACGGCGGGTTTCTGGCGGCGGATGGTGGTCAGTTCGCTGAAGCGGTAGGAGGAATACTGTTCAAGGATGCGCAGCGCATCGCCGCGAGCAACGGAAGCGTGTTGGCCGGTGTCGCCGGAGAGCACCACACGAGCGCAGTTACTAACGGCCAGATTGAACAGTTTCACCATGTCATCGAGGCCAACAGCGCCGGCTTCATCCAGGACAATCACGCTGCGGGCGGAAAGTGTTCGCTGCATGGCCCAATCCGTCAGCAGCTTGGCAAGCGTGACCGCTTCCAGCTTGTCCTTGCGTAGCGTATCGGCAGCGGCAGCAGTCGGAGCGCAGAACAGAGCCTCGAAACCTTCGTTGTCGAGTATCCGGTTCAGTTCAACGAGGACCGTGCTTTTACCGGTGCCTGCCAACCCACGGAAGCCGGTGAAGCGGTCCGGGCTGGTGAGAACATGTTCCAATGCTTTGCGCTGATCCGGGCCGAGATGAGACGGCGGTTCGTAGCCGCTGGTCATCGGGGTGACGGTGTCGATGGTGGCGTTGACCGTGCGAATCAACAAAAGCTCCTTGGTGAGGATGTCGCGGGTCGAGAACTCCGAACCGACGCGCACCAGCTCAGAGCGTTCCGCCAGTGCATTCTTTAGCAGCGGCAGGTCCAGTTGGCCGCAGCCGTTGACCAGGGCGGCTTCCAGAATCTTGTGTTGCGGCGCGACCGAAGCACGCTCGAAAACATGCGCGATGCCGTGGTCAACAGCCTCGCGCATCGTGACCGAGTGGGTGAAATCCCCCGACTGACCATTGGCCGCTTCGACCACTTTGCGTAGCGCCCGTTTCTCGAAGAAACCGATCTCGCCAAGTTGCTGTCGGCGCACTTGATCATCGGACGCGCCCTTGAGCTTCTTGGGGCGGGACTGGTGGACGACGTGAGCGATCTCCTGCTTGGTCAGTTTGCGACCGAGCTTCGCCTCCTGACGTTTCACGGCCAGGTCCCGTTGCTGCGACCGTTTCGAGAACCGGTCAATCAACTCAGGCGCGACGCCCTCGATCTCGAACCCATTGGCGGCCTTCCGGGTGCAGTAGCCCGAGCCGGTGGAGCCGCTTGGCCAGTTCGTTGCGATAGACGGCCGTGCCGTAGTTGAGCGCACCGAACATATCGCCGGTTTGCAGCGCCTTCCACCGCTTCTCGGACTTGTCCCAAGTGCAGTTGAACAGGACGAAATGCGTGTGCAGTTGCGGGTCCAGGGCGCGGGAAGTCGTATGCAGGAACGCTGCGCCAACCAAGTTGCCAGTGATGCGATCCTGATCTTCGAATGGCGGCCTTGCGGATACGCGTGGCGGCGAACTGCTCCAACTCACGCAGTGCCATCGTGGAGGCCTCTTGGTGTGCCTCGATGATGCGATGGTCATTCATCATGACCGCCAGAATCGACACCGACTTGGGCGGCGAGCAGACGAAATCGAAATAGAGCCGACGCTCCCGGAACTGTTGCGGGGTGAGTTGTTCGCCTGTAGTTGGGTGCAGGTTATCGCAGAGGCGCAGGAACGCTTCGCGGGCGACAGCCTCACCTGGCTGCAAGCCCAACTGTTCTGCGCCGATGCCAATCCAATGACCGCCTTGATCGTGTGCCAACACTTCGCCCTGAGCGTAGTAATCGTTGTGGGAGAGGTGCTCGTCGAAGTAGGTCGTGGCAGCGGCTCGATTCTTTTGTGGGATGGCGCTGAACATGGCTGAGGAGGTTACCGGAAACCGTCGCTTAAAGTTGTTCCCAAATGGGAACCACTTGGCAGGTATCCTTGTGGTGATATGGGCGGCGTTGAAAGCGCCATTAGTCATCGCTCCGCAGTGTCGCACGAAAGTCGGCGTGTGTTATGTATCTGCTACACGCGATAACGAGGTGGGCCGGGCTATAACGCTCACCGATGTCAGCGAGTATTCATGCGGCACACTGTAACCGGAAGAGACGGACCGACCATTCGCAAATGCGATCAAATTGAACAGGCCAAGTGTGGCAGAGAAACGGAAGAATTCGGGATGACACTTACCCCGCCTCAAAGCGGTGACGAAGCTGCTCGACCGGTGTCGGTCTGGCTGCTCGGTGGACAACGCGTGGCCGCATCGCGGACTGACGAGCGGACTCCGCATGGCTGTCGGCAGGATCCGCGTGGTCGCACGAGTCGGCGAATGTCTCGCCGCTCGAATGTCAGCCACGAATCAAACCATTGAAATGACAATACCATGAGCACACCGATTGATTACACGAGGCTGGCCGCAACCCTGGACTACGCGTCGCTGGAAAAGAAGCTGGATCAATTAACGCAGCTTGATCCACCGAGGACGCGCAAGACTGTCGCCGACGTGTTGGAGCCACTGCGCGAACGGTTGCTCGATCTCCACCGCAAGGGGTGGAGCAGTGGCCAACTCGCCGACGAGCTGAAAACTGCCGGCGTGCCGGCGAGTGCGGCACGCTTACGCGAGTGCCTGAGTCGCTGGACGGCACGCGGCGACGGAGCCGCCAAGTCGCGCACTCGCTGCAAATCAAAACGCGCTTCTGCGAACGCACAGGCAACGATTAGGGGAGCCACACTGGAAGGAGCAACGACAATCAGACCGGACAGGTGTTGACGGTACGTTGAAGGCACATGAAATCATCACCGCTTACTCACCGGTGGAATGCTGGCAGACCCGGCGGGGCGGACGCTTCTGTCGCGTTCCGCTCGCCGCGTCTGCGGCGCTGTCAGGGCGTAGCGACGGCACAGTGTCGTCCGTGGCCGCGCGTTGCTTGCCACCGACGACCAGACAGCGATCGTCAGATGGCAGTCAGCCAATTTGGGAACACTCCGTGGTCGCGGACACACCCTGTCCGCACAGCATGCTCTCGCCGACTCCAATCATTCTCATCGCCGACTGCGAGGGATATTCACGCCGTCCTCTACGCGTCCTGTTTATGACCAGCACGGTCAAATGACTCTCCATCGTGCCATCCATGGGCGCATTATACTGCTGTATCAGTCACCAACTCTGCGTGAGTGGCCTCTTGATTGTACGGCTCGCTGCGCGCCGTCAAGATGTTCCTCGCTGCGCTGCGGTCCACCGCTGACGCTTCTTGACAGCGCTCGCTCCGCCAGCGGCCTGGTTTCTAGTACTTCACGCTGGAGCTTTTCACTGAAGGCAATCAAGCCGAAATCCATAGTACGAAAAAGGTGTCTATGAACAATCAACGAACACAACTGCGCACCACTGGCGCAGAAACCACCGCGGCACCGATTGCGCCCGGCAATTGTGGCGCGGCGCTTCCTGAGTTCGGACGGCTCGCCGACGTTCGACGCTTATTCGGGTTGAAACGTAGCTTCACCTACCAACTGATAAACGAGGGGAAAATCCGCAGTGTGAGTTTGAGAAAAGCCGGTGCGAAAACCGGCTGTCGACTGATCCACATGCAATCCGTCCGGGACTACCTGACCTCTCAAATGGAAGGGGGTGCGTCGTGAACACGAAACGCGGAAAGATGGCTGCATTGGTGGGCATCCGAGCACGCAAACAGAATACCGCAACCGCTTTTACACACCTGCGGACAAGCCCGAACGCAGACGGACTTGTTATGAAATTGTGTTATGAAATCTGTCTGTCTACTAGTCTTGATCACGAAATATCTCAATTTTACTATAGAAAAAGAAGTTGGCGGAGGGGGCGAGATTCGAACTCGCGAGGGCCTTTGCAGACCCCACACGCTTTCCAGGCGTGCGCATTAGACCACTCTGCCACCCCTCCGATGACTGAAAGCGCTGAACTTTACTCCGGGGGTGGCGGCAGCGTCAACTGCTGCAACAACCACTCTTCCTCGAGCGGGCTGAGGTCGAAGCGGACGGCGGTTTGTTCGATGGCGTCGAGCTTGGTGATGCCGGGCGTTTCCTTGAGCAGGTTGCTCAACCATTCCAGCGCGTGGGCGCGTTTTTCGGCTTCGGCTTTGCTCATGTTTGACCTCCTTTGCCCGCGGCCCGCAGCAATCGGTCGCGGACGGCGAGACCGAGTCCCTGCGGTACCGGCAGCAGGCACAATACCACTTCCATACCCTGTGTGTCCAAGTCGCGCAACTGGGCGAAGACGGTTTGGGCCAGCCGCTCAATGGTGGTGGTTGTGTCCAACACGCCAACGCGTTTGCCGTCGTTACGCAACTTGTCGGCTCGCGCGCGAAGTTCTTCCTCGTTCTCGAACAACTCAACCTGTGCGCGGGGTGCGTAATGTTTGAGCGTCATACCGGGACCGGCAAGGCCGGCACGCGCGACCTCGTCGGCGACACCGGTCGCGAGTCGCACGGTTCCGAGCACCTTCTCCAGTTGCTCACGGCTCACGCCGCCGGGCCGCAGGATTGCCGGCGGCGATTGCGTCAGGTCGATCACAGTGGATTCCACGCCCACCGGCGTGGGGCCGGCATCCAGAATCAGGTCCACGCGGTCACCCAGGTCCTCAGCGACGTGCTCGGCGCGCGTGGGGCTGGGACGGCCAAAGCGATTGGCGCTCGGGGCGGCAATGGGCGCACCCACGATGTCCAGCAGCGCGGCGGCGACGGGATGCCACGGCATCCGCAAGGCGACCGTGGCCCGGTGCGCGGTCACTTCGTCGGGAACTTGCGCGGCTTTTTCGACGACCAGGGTCAACGGCCCCGGCCAGAACCGGCTGACGAGCAGTTCGAATTGCGGCAACAACCGTTTCATGAGCGCATGCGCCATCGGCAGGTCGCGGACGTGGACAATCAGCGGATCCCAATCGGGCCGATCTTTCGCCGTGAAGATTTTGCGAACGGCCTGCGGGTCGAGGGCGAGGGCACCGAGTCCGTAAACGGTTTCAGTCGGGAACGCTACGAGCCCTCCGGCGCGCAGAATCTCCACGGCGCGCTCGATGGCCTGGCGTTCGGCGTCGTGGGGATCGACTTTCAGGATATTCTTCATTCGCCGCCGGGCATCCAGTGTGACACACGGCGGAAATGGTTAGAAGCAGGATTTTCTTGCGAGGAACGGACGGGAATGAAAGAGTGGCGGCACGACTGCATGAAGAATACTGGCATCCTGCTCGTGGATTGTCCTGACCAGAAAGGGATCGTGGCGACGATCTCCGAATTTCTCTACCGTCATAACGCCAATATCCTGCATGCCGATCAACATCAGGACGGCGACCTCAGGTTGTTTCTCACGCGCGTGGAGTGGGACCTCGCCGATTTCAAGTTGCGGCCGGCGGATTTTGAGAGGGCATTTGCGCCGATTGCGAAGCAGTTCCGGATGCGGTGGCGATTGGAGCTTTCATCCCGGCGGCCGCGGGTCGCGATCTTCGTCTCGAAGTATGACCATTGCCTGGTGGATTTGCTGTATCGACACGAGAGCGGCGAATTGGCGTGTGAGGTTCCGATCATCATTAGCAACCATCAAGCCGCGGAACGGCTGGCGAAGTTCCACAAGATTCCGTTTCACCTGATCGCGATTGAAGATGGCCGGAAAAAAGAGGCGGAACGACGGCAACTGGCGCTATTGAAGAAGCACGCCATTGATCTCGTGGTGCTCGCCCGCTACATGCAGATCCTGTCGCCCGAATTCGTGACGCAATATCCGCAACGGATCGTGAACGTGCATCATTCCTTCCTGCCCGCGTTCAGCGGGGCGCGGCCTTATCACCGGGCATTCGAGCGCGGCGTGAAGCTGATTGGCGCAACGAGTCATTATGTGACGGAAATCCTGGATGAAGGGCCCATCATTGAGCAGGACGTGGTACGCGTTTCGCATCGCGATCAATTGACAGATTTGATCCAACGCGGACGGGACCTGGAGAAGGTGGTGTTGTCCCGCGCGGTCCGCTGGCACATCGAGCATCGCATTCTGGTGTACGCCAAAAAGACGGTGGTTTTTGACTAATCCGGTTCGGAAATTGATTGCACCACCTGTCTGCAAGCCGTCTGCAAACTGGCACATGGACTGCTACAAAAAGCCTGCCTATGAGATCCAAGACCAATTCCTCGAAGAAAAAGTTCCTTTTGGTTGCCGAGGACGACGAGTCGCTTGGCGCGCTCGTTTGCGAGGCGCTGCAAGCCGCGGGGTTCAAGACGCATTGGGTCAAGGATGGCATCGAGGCGCTCAATTACGTCCTGGAATCCCGGCCCGATGGCATTGTTTTGGATCTCCTTCTTCCGCGGCTCAGTGGTTTTGAAATCTGCGGCATGGTGCGCAAGAGCCGGGCGGTGCAGTGGACGCCGATCATCGTGATGTCCGGCCGCGCCGAGCACTGCGACAAGATGCAAGCCTTCGAACTCGGCGCCGACGACTATGTGATCAAGCCGTTCCGCGTCGAGGAACTGGTCGTGCGCATTGATGCCGTGCTCCATCGCAACGCCGAGCGGGCCTACCCGACGCCATTCCTCACGTCGTCCTACAACGCCTAGTACTCCGCGCGAGATCTTCACTCGGCCGAATGTCAAAGACCGGCTGTGCTCCCATTATTTCCTTGAGGGAAGGCCGCCGGAACAGGTAGTGAGTGGACACCGCGCGATGAACCAGATACACAACCCAATCCTCCGGGGTTTTACCCGGATCCGTCATTTCTCCGGGTCGGCGACGATTATTACATCGCCAACAGCACCTTCGAATGGTTTCCCGGCGTGCCGATTCACCATTCCAAAGACCTCGTCAACTGGCGGCTGATCGGCCACGCGCTGACCCGCCGTTCCCAACTGAATCTCGTGGGCATCGGCGATTCCGCCGGCATCTGGGCGCCGTCGCTGAGCCATTGCGAGGGGCAATTCTGGCTCATCTACACCATCGTCCGGACGCGCGTCGGCAACTTTAAGGACGTGCATAATTACCTCGTCACAGCGCCGGACATTCTCGGGCCGTGGTCGGACCCGATCTATCTCAACTCCAGCGGATTTGACCCGTCGCTCTTTCATGATGACGATGGGCGCAAGTGGTTGGTGAATATGCTTTGGGACTTTCGCAAAGACCGTTCACGGTTTGCCGGTATTGTGCTTCAAGAGTACGATCCGCAAGCGAGGAAACTTGTGGGTCCGATCCGAAACATTCTTGCCAAAAAAGTGCTTACCGAAGGTCCCAATCTCTACAAGCACGACGGTTATTATTATCTGATGCTCGCCGAGGGCGGCACCGGCTGGAGCCACGGGATTTCGATGGCGCGCGCCAAATCCATCACGGGTCCGTATGAACTCGATCCCCAAGAATCGATCCTGACGGCGCGCGATGATGAATCCATCGAACTGCAGAAGGCCGGCCACGGGGAATTGGTTGAGACGCCGTCGGGCGAATGGTATTTGGCCCACCTCTGCAGCCGCCCCGTCGGCAAGGAACGCCGGTGCATCCTGGGACGTGAAACAGCCATTCAACGGGTCGCGTGGTTGGCTGACGGATGGTTGCGCCTGGCTGCCGGTGGCACACGACCGCAGATTGAAGTCCCCGCGCCAAAGGACGTGGCGCTCCATCCCTGGCCGGCGGATCCAGACCGGGATGATTTTGATTCGGCGAAACTCAGCCCGTCGTGGAGTTCACTGCGCGTTCCGGTGGAGGAAAGCTGGTTGACGCTTACAGAGCGCCCGGGCTGGCTGCGGCTGCGGGGAAGGGAAAGCCAACATTCCTTTTTCGAGCAAAGCCTGGTTGCCAAACGCTTGACAACCCTCCGTTGCACAGTGGAGACGTGCGTTGAATTTAGCCCCACACATTTCACACAGATGGCCGGGCTGATCTGCTGGTATGACACACGGACGCATTACTACCTGCGAATCACACATGAGGAATCGCACGGCAAAGTCCTCGGGATCGTCCTGACGGATGACGGCAAGTATGATGAATTGACCGACAGCCAGATTGGCATCGCAGATTGGAAGCAGTGTTATCTTCGCGCCAACATCGACTGCGAGCGCCTCCAGTTTTTCGCTTCGGCAGATGGGCGGCAATGGCAACCCATCGGCCCCAGCCTCGATGCCACGAAGCTCGCGGACGATTATGGCCAGGGTCTCCACTTTACCGGCGCCTTCGTCGGCCTATGCGCGCAGGACCTGGGCGGAACGCGTGTCGTCGCGGACTTCGACTATTTCTCGGTCACAGTGAATGGTACGCTCGGAGGGATTTGAACCCCCAACCCTCGGTTCCGAAGACCGATGCTCTATCCAGTTGAGCTACGAGCGCAAAAAAAGATGGGGTGACCGACGGGATTTGAACCCGCGACAGCCAGATCCACAATCTGGAGCTCTACCAGGCTGAGCTACGGCCACCATCTCAAAGTGTTGCGTTGCTTGGAGCGGCGCGAATTTAGCATTGCGGCGCTCTGGGGGTCAAGTTATCGTGCGGAAACTCCGTGGAGGAGCCATCCGGGCCGTGATGAAAAAGATCGCGCTTCTTATCCTGACCCTCGTGCTCGCGCAGGGCGCGCTGGGACAGGTCGATACCGAATCCCGACGGACACTGATTCTGCAGACAAGTCTTTCTCTTCGCGGCGAGGAACAACCGAATGCGTTCGGGTACTATTGGTTCAACCAGGACAACTATCCATGGACGAACACGGCGCTACGGGTGATCTTCGCGGGAGTTTTCGGGGATGCCGAGCTAAGTTATTTCCTGCCGGGCAACACCAATATCGCCATCGGCGCGGGTTTGGGCGGCGGATTGTATATCAACAGCATTACGCCCTATCGCGACGGCGAACGCCTGACGCGCCAGCAGTTCTACGGCGACGTGATCACGGCGCGCGTGTTTATCAACGACTCGATCCCCAATTCGACGCCGTTGCCCCTGAATTTGCGCGCCACGTACGGCGTCACCGGCGCGTTCTATCGCAAGACTGATACCACCAGCGGCTTCACGATCCCCAATGACTTTTACGAGCAGTCGCTGACCGCTGAGTTCCGCTTTGGCGGCATCGAGCCGGGGCTTAGTGCCCGGCGCGGCGTGGAAATTTACGTGGCCGCCGATACAGACTACCGCAGTGGTTTCGATGCCTTCGGGCCGGATGGCTCGTTACTGCCGGCCCACACGCAGTACGACCGGGTTTACGGTTCACTTTCCGCGAAGATCCCCGTGCAGCAAACGACGTTCTACGCGCGCGTTGGCGGCGGATTGGGCGAGAAACTGGACGAACTCAGTTCGTACAAGATTGGCGGAAACCTTCTCGGCGTCGAGCCATTCACGGAGACGGTGCACGGCTATTATGTGCGCGAGTTTTTCGCGTCCGATTTTGGGATTGCCAATCTTGAAGTCAATCAACAGCTCACGGAGGAGCATGCCGTGATCGTCCATCTTTACGGAGATTGGGCGGTGGTGAAACCGGTGCCGCCCGACCCGCCGGATTGGGACAACATCTTCGGTATCGGCACGGGTCTGAGCTTTCGGGCAATCAGGAACATCGATTGGTTGATCAGTTACGGCTATGGCATCAACGCCATTCGCGACGGTACCCGGGGTGCCCACGAGATTGGCCTGGCGCTGCAAAAACAATTCTGAAGCCGACCGCCAAACTTCGGATTTACACGCCTCCTCGACGCGGTATACTGCGCTGGTGAACCGCATTCGTCTTCTTCCCGAGCAGGTTGCCAATCAGATCGCCGCGGGCGAAGTGGTCGAGCGGCCCGCCTCGGTCGTGAAGGAGTTGGTGGAAAACTCGCTCGACGCGGAGGCCCGGCGCATCACGGTCACCATCAAGAACGGCGGGCGCTCGCTCATCAATGTTGCCGATGACGGCTTCGGCATGGGCCGGGACGACGCGCTGCTGGCGCTGGAACCGCACGCGACCAGCAAGATTTCCAAGGCGGAAGACCTGCACAGCATCACATCACTCGGGTTTCGTGGCGAGGCCATTCCGAGCATCGCGGCGGTTTCACGGTTCACACTCACGAGCCGCGAGCGTGGTACCTTGAGCGGCACGCAGATCGAGATCGCGGGCGGAAAAATCCTTTCCGTGTCCGATGTGGGGGCGGCGGAAGGAACGGTGGTGGAGGTCCGCAACCTCTTTTTCAATCTGCCCGCGCGCCGCAAGTTCCTGCGTTCGATACCCACCGAGACGGCGCACATCGAGCACATCGTTACGCTGTGCGCGCTGGCGCATTCCCAGGTGGCGTTCCGGCTGGTCGTCGATGGTCGCGAAGTCTTCAATCTCGCGCCGACGAAGGACCTGCTCGGTCGCCTGCGCGAATTCCATGGCGCACGGCTTGCCGAGGAACTGCTCGCGGTCGACCTGGCGCGCGGTGATGTACGGGTCACGGGATTCATCGGCAAACCCGGCGTCAGCCGCGCCGATCGTCGTCAACAACATCTCTTCGTCAATCACCGGCCCGTCGAGAGCAAGGGCATCAACTACGCGCTGCTGGAGGGATATCACACAGCGCTGATGAGAGGAAAATTCCCCGTGACGTTCCTCTTTCTCGAGATCGACCCGGAGGTGGTCGATGTGAACATTCATCCGGCCAAGCGCGAAGTGCGCTTCCGCGATGAGTTCGTCGTGCGCCAATGCGTGATCGATGCCGTGCGCGCCGCGCTGGAGCCGGAGGTTGCGGGTTTGCGCCCGGTTCAAAGCGAAGGCTGGCCAAAAGCCGAGCCGCGGGCTTTTGCAGCGTCAGCGCCTCCGCCCCTGGTTCTGCGAGCGGCGAGCGACCTGACAAGTCATTCTCAACAACAACCGACGATGCCTTTGCCCCTGGAGGGCGAGGCTCCTGCCGAGCCATCCACCCAGGTCCGCACCGAGGAAGGTTTGTGGCGGATCCTCGGCGTAATCGGGCAGCTATACGTTTTGGTCGAATCGCCGGAGGGCCTGGTGTTGATGGACCAACACGCGGCGCATGAGCGCGTGCTCTTCGAGAAAATGCTCCGGGAATTGGAAACCGATTCCGCGCCGGCCCAGAAGCTTTTGCTGCCGCTCACACTCGAATTGGATGCGCGGGACGCGGCGTTCCTTCACGCGAACCAAAAAACGCTGCATAAGCTGGGCATTGGCGTGAGTGAGTTTGGCGAGAAGACTTTTCTGATCGATGCTTTACCGCCGTATTTCCCCACCGCCAACCTCGCGCAGACGTTCCGCAACATCATTGACGAACTGCGGCAAACGGGTGAAGAGGTGCACGTACGGCGGTTGAGCGAAGACCGCATTGCCACCACCGTCTGCCGTCACGCCGTGAAGGCGCATGACCCGTTGCGCGGTGAGGAACTGCGCGCGTTGCTGCAACAACTTCACCAGTGCGAATTACCCTACACCTGTCCGCACGGTCGTCCGACCATGATCCAGATGTCGTACGCCGAGTTGGAGAAGAAGTTCGGAAGGAAAGCGTGAGTGCCAACTGTCCCCGTTGCACGAAGCCACTCAAGGAACAACAGCTTGACGCGCTGTCGTTTCGTTGTTGTCGCGACTGCAAGGGGATGTTGTTGTTGCATCGCGATTTGATCGATGTGTTGGAGAAAAGCTGGCACACGGTATCGTGCGAGACGGCGGAGACAATGGCTTTTCGCGCGGCGGAGGGTTGGCAGGATGAGCCGAAGTTCCTTTGCCCCGATTGCCACCAGGCAATGGAAAAGTACGGTTACATGGGTATTGGCGCGATCCAGATTGACCGTTGCGATCCTTGCGCGCTGATGTGGCTGGACGCGGATGAATTGCAAAACATGGTCCTGGCACTGGCGAAAACGAATTACCGCGCCGAAACGGCGTGGCAGGAATCCAAGGAACGCGATTGGGACATTATCACCCCGGTTGATTTGTCGGATCCCGGCGTCAGAGCGACGGGCGGTGGTCCGTGGTGGTTATACGGGGCGGGCGATTACCAGTTGGGGCCGGCCTTCTCGCTCCTCAGTTTGCTTTTTCGCTAGGGTTCTGCTAGCCTGCAGCCAAGCTTATGGTCAGGACACCACGGGTGGTCGTCTTTTTACCGGGACTATTGATGTACGGTGTCCTCGTCTTTGCGGGGCCTGCCGATGTTCCCGTTACGTTTCAAATTAACACGAACACCACCGTTGGAGAGAGCATGTTTGTGTTGGGCAGCATTCCCCAGTTGTCCAGTTGGAATCAGGTCAACGCAATCAAGCTGGTGCCCTCCAGTTGCATCGGCTCCGTGTGCACGTGGACCGCGAGCGTCGGCATCCTGCAAGGTACGAGCTACGAATATAAGTTCGTGAGCCGTAACGATTGCGCGACCTGCTACAGCGACGCCAGTAACGTTGCGTACGAGCCGCCCTTCAATATCAACCGCACCGGCGCCACAGCCAGCGAGCCACCTTCGCCATGGAACGGGAAGACGATTTTTTATTTGTCAGGTTGGTCAAGCGTTTCACTGCTGTACTCGAATACCACGACGGGCTCCTTTGCCATCCTGCCGATGCAGGCTGTCGGCCCCGGTCGCGGCGGCGCCGAGAAACTCTGGCGCGCGGACGGCGTCAACCATGCGGGCGAAACGAATCTGGTCTTCGTGTTCACCGACAACCAGGGCCACTATGACAATCCTGACGGAGTGGGCGGGCGCAATTACGAGACACCGCTGGATGCCGCCGTTGTCCAAGACGGACAGGTGTACAACTACTGGCCGCCGCCGTCTGTTTCAACCAACCGCGTGGTCTCGTTCGCCATCACGCCAACCAACGGGCTTCCGCAGCGGACGATTCGCGTATACTTGCCGCGTGGCTTCAACGAGAACGCAACGAAGAGCTATCCGGTGTTGTACATGCACGATGGCCAGAACCTGTTTTTGGGAATGGCGGGGTTGAGCGGCTACAGTTGGGGAGCGGACACGAATGCCGCAAACCTGATTCGTTTCGGCAAGATGCGCGAGATCATCATCGTGGGCGTGGCCAGCGACACGGGCAACCGTTTTTGTGAATACGCTCCGCCCGGTTGCCCGTACAGCGAGTGCAGTCAGCCCTCCGGCGACCAATACGCCTCCTTTCTGGCGGATCAGCTCAAGCCTTACATCGACAACACATACAGCATCACGACCGGCAGGACATTAACCGATGCTGATGACACGGGGATTCTCGGTTCCTCGTTGGGGGGATTAATCTCGGCGTACATCGGTTGGCAACGATCGGGCACGTATCACAGGATTGGAGCCATGTCGTCGTCATTCGATATTTGTTCTCCCATCCCCGCACCGGATACGAAACGGCCAATCCGCATTTACCTGGACAGCGGGAACATGGATGCGCAGGGCTCCATTGGCAGTAGCGATGATCTATTGAGTACGGTCGGTGAGCGTGACAACTTGGTCAATAATGGATACGTCTTCAACATTGATCTTGATCACATGATCGGCTATGGCCATTGGCACAGCGAGCAATGGTGGGCGGTGCGCTTGCCACGCTGCTTCACCTTCTTGTTCCCGACCAGCGACGAGGCCAATACGGTCCTGGATGCCGCTACGCCGCCGCGGATCACGAATCTCCAACTCACCGGGCCGAGCAACATCGTGACCTGGACGAGTTACCGACTGCGAACGTACGCGGTACAAGGTGTCACAAACGAGCAGTATTCGAGTTCGATGACGTGGAGCGATCTGTTCGTCACACCCTTGCCAGAGCCGCTGCTGTGGAATTATCCAAGTGTCGGTGTCAGCAATACGTTTCATTTCCTTCGTGTACGTGAATCCGACCGTCCCCCTTTGGCCGAATTGACCCGGCCTGGCGTCAGGGTCAAGTTAGCGTCCCAGGACTTTGCGGGCTTCGCGGACATCGGCAGTAATCTGCGCTTTCAATGTTTCCGCCGACGTGAACTTCTGTTCGTCGCGTAATTTCGACAGAAAGAGAACCTCGACCTTCTGGCCGTAGAGTTCCCGCGTGAAATCGAGAATATGCACTTCCAACACCCGGGGCGATTGCGCACCCGCGAAAGTAGGGCGCACGCCAATGTTGACCACGCCACCAAACTGTTCCGAACCGATGATGACGCGCACGGCATAGACGCCATCGGGCGGGAGAACCTCGTCATGGGGATTCAGGTTCGCGGTTGGGAAGCCCAATTCGCGTCCGCGTTGGTTGCCTGCTTCGACGGTGCCGAGAATCGAGAACGTTCGTCCCAACATCGCGGCAGCGCGTTCGAGTTGGCCCTGCAATACATGCTGTCGAATCGCCGTCGAACTGATCATCTCTTCGCCCAGCATCACCGATTTGATTTCCCTGGCAACGAAGCCGTATTGTGGTGCAAGCGCCTCCATCAATCGCACATCACCCGCGCGATCGTGGCCGAAGCGGAAGCGGGTGCCGACGCAAATCTCCTGCAGTTGATTTGTCTGGCGCGCGACCATCTTGATGAATTGTTCCGGCGGCGTGAGCGAGAACGGTTTGTCGAACGTGAGCAACAGGCAGGCGTCCACGCCGAGTTTGTCAATGAGCGCCAGCTTATGCTCGGTGGAAGTCAGCAGCAGGGGGGCCTTGTCGGGCTGCAGAACCCGCAGCGGGTGCGGGTCAAAGGTTAACACCACCGCGGCGCCGTCCGCCGCTCGCGCGTCATCGCGCGCCTGTCCCATTACGCGCTGGTGGCCCAGATGAACGCCATCGAACACGCCAATGGCCAGGCACACCCTTTGGGAGTGCTTCGCCAGTTCTTCGAATGTGCGAAAAACCTGCATCACGCAGCATTGGTGCCGACAAACTTCAGGATGGGAATGATGAGCGATTTCAATTCTTCACGTGTTTGTGCCAGGACCACCGGGAGCTGGTGGGCGTCGTTTACATCGAATTTTCCGGACCGCGTGCGCCGCAACTCGTGAAGGTGCGCGCCGCAGCCAAGCAGATCGCCAATGTCCGAACAGATCGTGCGCACATACGTACCCTTGGTGCAGGCCACGCGAAACGTGATACGCGGCAGTTCGATCCCCATCACGCGAAGATCATAGATGTGAATGTGCCGCGGTTCGCGTTCGACCGTCTTGCCTTTGCGCGCAAGTTTATAGAGCGGCGTGCCCTGATGTTTGACCGCGCTGACCATCGGCGGAATCTGTTGGATGTCACCGCGGAATTTGGCCAGGACCTCTTCAATATCTTCCGCAGTGAGCGCCGGCACCGGTTTCTCAGCGATGATCTCGCCGTCCGCATCCTGCGAATCCGTCGAGACACCGAGGATCATGGCGCCTTCGTACGCCTTGTCATCGGACATCAACCGATCCTGTAGTTTGGTCGCGCGCTCCAGGACAAGAATCAACAAACCTGTTGCGGCCGGGTCCAGCGTGCCGCAGTGGCCCACCTTCTTGAAGCCGAAGTGACGGCGCACGCGGTCCACGACATCGTGCGACGTCATGCCCGCGGGCTTGTCGATCAATAAGACGCCGTCAAATGGTGAAAGCTGCGCTTGCATGGGGCCCGGAAGCTTACAGTACTGCCGCAGCCAGCGCTTCGCTCACGGCTGCGAGCACTTTGTGCTCGATCTCGTGTGGTTCGCCCGAAAGGCGCGCGCCAGCAGCTTCGCGATGACCGCCACCGCCGAAGCGACGGGCGATGGAATTCACGTCGACCTTCTGGTGTTTCGAGCGCAGGCTGATACGGACCTTGCCCGGCTCGGCCAATTCTTCGAAGAGCAGCGCCACGACGACGCCTTCAATCGCGCGAGCATAGTCAATCAGCCCTTCCGTGTCTTCGCGCTTGGCGCCGGACTCCTCGAACATCTCGACCGTGACCCACGTGTAGGCAATGCGCTTCTGGTCGGTCAACTGGAGCTGCGCGAGCGCCTTTTGGAGCAACATCAGTCGCGCATACGGATAACTCTCGTAGACCTGGCGGCAAATCTCGCCGACGTTAATTCCGGTGTCCACCAGTTTGGCGGCGACCCGGAGCGACTCGGAGGTTGTGCCGGCGTAACTGAAAGAGCCGGTATCCGTCGAAATGGCTGCGAACAGGCAGGTCGCGATTTCCTTGGTCAGTTTGAAACCGCCGCGATGGATCAGGTCGTAGGCAATTTGTCCCGCCGCAGGAGCTTCGGGCACAATCCAGTTGATTTCGGCGAACTTTTCGTTGCTGACGTGATGGTCAATATTGATGAAGTGCTTCTTGCTGCGAATCCGTTGTGCCGCGGAGCCGACCCGCTGCCAGGTGGAGGTGTCGATGGCGATGACGACATCAAAATCCTTTGGGTCGGCGGGTGGGCGGGAGATCAAATTGGCCTGCGGCAGAAAACGGAATTTCGCGGGAACTTCATCGTCATTCCAGGCCTCGACCGTCTTGCCAAGATCCTGGAGCAGCAGCACGAGCGCCAACTGCGAGCCGATCGCGTCGCCGTCGGGGCGGTAGTGCGTGAGCACCAGGAATGTGGACTGGCTTCGCAGCAACTCGCTGATTTGCTGGACAGGATCACTCATCGGCCGGTTCGCCCCCGAGTTCGTCGAGCAAATGCTCGATGTGAGTGGCGTGCGCCTCGGTTTCGTCGAGAAAGAACTTCAGCCGCGGTGTGTATTTGAGGACGATGCGGTGCGCCAGCTCGTGCTGGATGTGGCCATGTCGGCGATCGAGCGTGTCGAGGGCGCGCTGCTTCTGTTCGGCCGAACCGATCACGCTCAGGTAGATCCGCCCGTCCTTGAGGTCGGGGCTGATCTTGGCGGAGGTGATCGTGACGAAACCGCAATCGGTCAGGTTCAACTCCAGCACGATCTGACTGACCTCGCGCTTGACCAATTCAGAGACTCGTTCAATTCGGTGGTTGCTCATGGTAATGTTGGCCCAAGAAAAGGGAAGAGCGGGCGACAGGACCTGGATCATTCCGTGTTTCGTCCTCCGCGTTGGGCGGTTGAGTTTTGGGTTTACAGACTCGCCGCGACTTTTTCGACCGTGTAGCACTCCAGGATGTCGCCTTCCTGGATTCCAGGGAAATTCTCCAGCCGCAAGCCACACTCCGACCCGGCTTTGGCCTCCCTGACGTCGTCTTGAAAATGTTTCAGGCTCGAGATGCGTCCCTCATACTGCACGGCCTTGCGACGCAGCAATCGGGCCCGCGCGCTCCGCGCGATGCGGCCATCAGTGACCACGCAACCCGCCACCGGCGGGCCCTTGGAAAGCTCGAATACCTTCCGCACTTCCGCGTGGCCGATCACGACTTCCTTGGAATCGGGCTCCAGCAGGCCTTCCATCGATTCCTCGACCTGCTCTATCAACTCATAAATGATGGTGTACAACTTGATCTGCACATCCTCGTGCTTCGCCGCATCCGTGACGCCACTTTCTGGTTTCACGCGAAACCCAATGATCACGGCGGACGAAGCGCTGGCGAGCAGGACGTCGTTTTCCGTGATGCTGCCGACCGCGCCATGGATGATTTCGAGTTCGATCTTCTCGCTCTTCAGTTTGCCCAGCGAATCGGCGATGGCTTCGAGCGAGCCTTGCACGTCGGCCTTGAGGACGAGGTGCAGCTTCTTGCGCTCGCCGTCCTTGAATTGCGTAAAGAGATCTTCGAGCCGTGAACCGCGCGCCTGTCCCAGGATCGCGCCCCGCGCCTCGAGTTCGCGCTGTTCGCTGAGGGCGCGGGCTTCTTTGTCGTTTTTCATGGCTGTGAACTCCGCGCCGGCATCGGGCAAACCGGAGAGGCCGACAACCTTGACCGGCGTGGAGGGCGGCGCCTCCTTGATGCGCTGGCCTTTGTCGTTGATCAACGCGCGGATCTTCGCCCAGAACGGGCCGACCACGATGCCATCGCCCACGTGCAACGTGCCTTTGCGCACCAGCACGGTGGCGGTCGGTCCCATCCCCGGCTCGATCTGCGCCTCGATCACGTTGCCGCGCGCCGGGACTTTCGGGCTGGCTTTCAATTCCATGATCTCGGCTTGCAAGAGGATCATTTCCAGCAGCGTATCGATACCCTTCTTCGTCGTCGCGGAAACCTCGACGGTGATGGTTTCGCCGCCCCAGGATTCGGGACTAAGCCCGTGCTCTTGCAGTTGCTTTTTCACGCGGTCGGGATTGGCGGTCGGCAAATCGCATTTGTTGATGGCCACGAGGATCGGCACCTGGGCGGCCTTGGCGTGATTGAGGGCCTCGATGGTCTGCGGCATGATGCCGTCGTCCGCGGCGACGACGAGGATCACGATGTCCGTGACATTCGCGCCGCGCGCCCGCATCTTTGTGAAGGCCTCATGGCCGGGCGTGTCGAGGAACGTGATGGTCTTGCCTTCTGGCAGGGAGACGACACTGGCGCCAATGTGCTGCGTGATGCCGCCGCTCTCGTGGGCAACCACGTCCGTCGTTCGAATCGCATCGAGCAGCGAAGTTTTGCCATGGTCGACGTGACCCATGACGGTGACCACCGGCGGGCGCGGCATCAGGTCGGTGGCTTGTTCTCCCACCTCGAGCGGCTCGACTTTCTTCGGCGGGGCGTGGACCGTGCCGGCGCCGCGTTCGCGCTTTTCCAGCTCGAAGAGGAAGCCGTGACGTTCACAAATCTTGCGCGCAATGTCTTCGCCAATGGTTTCCGACGGGTTGGCGAAAACATTCATGGTCATTAACTCGGCCAGCAGGACATGCGACTTGATGCCGATGCGCTGGGCGAAGTCCCGCACGATCACCGGCGGCTTCATTTGCACAACCTTGTTGCCCTTGTCGTCCACGATAAACGCGGGTTGCGTCGGCGTCGCTGGCGCATGGGCAGTCGGTCGTGGCGCGGGAGCGGGCGGTGCCACTGGTCGGTGCGCCGTCGTGATCTTCACGGTCGGCTGCGGCGCGGGAGCCGGCCTCGGGGGCGCCGGAGTCGGTGTGGGTTTTGGAGCGGCGACCGGCGCCGGTGCGGGCGCCTGGGACATCGGCGGTGTCACGACGGTCTTTGCCGGAGCCAGTTGGGGCGGTTCTGTGACGGCTTTTGGCGGTTCGGCAAGAGGCGCGGGTGGCGGAATGGTGGCGACCACCGCGGCGCCGTCGTTTTTCTCAGCGGCTACAGCCGCCGGTGTTGCGGCCGGGGAGGCGGGCGCTTCGGGTGCGGCCGGTGGCGGCGCGACGTATCCGTATTCCTTTTCAATCGACTCGGCGGTGATCTTGTCGACGGTGCTGGAGTGGCTCTTCACGGGATAGTTCATCGTGTGCAGCTTTTCGATCATGTCCTTGTTCGAAAGGCCGCACCGCTTTGCCAACTCGTGTACGCGAATACTCATTACGCCTTTGGTTCACCCTCCGCCTTCGGTTCATCCTCCGTGGGCTGGGCCGCTTCGCGCCGTTCCTGCTCCGCATTGGCGGCCTGTTGCGCCGCCGCTGCTTTTTCCGCGCCCAAAATATCGGTCAGATCATTCAGGTCCGCCGCGAGCAATCCTTCCAGGGAATGGAAACCGCCCTTGACCAGACCCTCAGCCGTCTCACGATCAATTCCCTGGATCGTCATGATCTCTTGTATCGCGCGCGCAACTTTCTCTTCGAAGCCCAGTTCCGCCGTCTCTTCCTTCTCAATCTCTATGTTCCAACTGGTCAGCTTGGCGGTCAAGCGCGCGTTCTGGCCTTTTTTGCCGATGGCCAGGGAAAGCTGGTCGGGGTCAACGATGATTTTCACGGAATGCCGCGCCTCGTCGATGACGAGATTCCGCAGCTTGGCCGGGGCCAGCGCGTTGGTGACGTACTGCCGAACATTCGGGTCCCAACGGATGATATCGATTTTTTCGCCGCTGAGTTCGCGGACGATGTTTTTCACACGCATCCCGCGCATGCCGACGCAGGCGCCAACGGGGTCGACTTTCTCGTCGTGCGACAAGACGGCAATCTTCGTCCGATAACCCGCTTCGCGCGCGATGCCTTTGATCTCGACCGTCTTGTCGGCGATTTCCGAGACTTCGAGTTCAAAAAGTTTGCGGACAAAATCGGGATGGCTGCGGGAAAGGACGATCTCCGGGCCGTGCGCGGCATTTTCGACGCTCAGCGTGTAGGCGCGGATGCGGTCGCCCGGTTGGTACTCTTCGGTGGGCACGCGCTCGCGGCTGGGCATGATGCCTTCGATCTTGCCCAGGTCGATGATGACGTCGCTGCGTTCGAAGCGGCGCACCGTGCCGGAAAGGATGTCGCCGGCGCGGCCCTTGAACTCCTCGAACACCATGTTCTTTTCGACCTGGCGGATGCGCTGGAGCATCGCCTGCTTGGCGGTTTGCGCGGCGATGCGCCCAAAATTCTGCGGCGTGACCTCGATTTCGATGTTTTCACCGAGCTGGGCGGCCGGAAACCGACGGCGCGCGTCCGCCAACGAAATCTCATCGTGCTTGTTGACGACATTCTCGACCACCAGTTGCTTGGCGAGGGCGCGAATCACGCCCGTCTTACGGTCGATTTCAATGCGGAGATCGCGTGCGGGACCGACACTTTTCTTGGACGCTTGCAGCAAAGCCTGCTCGACGGCCTCAAACAGGATTTCCCTGTCAATGCCTTTTTCGCGCTGAAAATATTCTACTGCGACTATTAGTTCACCGCTCATAAGCGTTCCGTATCCTTCGTCGGCACAACCCTTTCAGGGAACAAAAAAGTGGGTTTTTGACCCACTGGTTCCATACCGCCAAAATCTACCCGCAAAATATAGGTGAATCACCGGAATCGGTCAAGCTCATATCAAGCCGGGCGTAACGGGCTTGTTTTGCGACGCGCCGGGCCCTTACAATGCGCGGCCAATGAACCTGCCGAACAGGTTGACCGTCGCCCGCATCGTCCTGACCGTATATTTTGTCATGGCCCTGCTGTTGCCGCCGGCTGGCTGGATCCGCTCGCATTTCCCGTTTGGGAAGACGACGGCGCTGATTATCTTTGTTGTGGCGAGCCTGACGGACTGGTGGGACGGCTGGTACGCTCGGCGGCACAATATGGAGACGAGCTTCGGCATGCTGTTGGACCCGCTGGCTGATAAAATCCTGACGACGGCGGCTTTCATCTGCTTTATCGAGCAGCCCAGCTACCGACCGGGCGTGCCATTGGTCCAGGCGTGGATGGTGCTGGTGATCGTGGCGCGGGAATTCCTCGTCACGGGACTGCGATTGTTGGCCGTCCAACAGGGCGTCGTGCTGCGCGCCGAGCGGCTGGGCAAACACAAGACCGTCTCGCAAATGGTGACGATTATTTTCATCCTGCTTGGATTGGCCGCCCGTGAGGATTGGAATTGTTTTGGCTGGAGCCTCAGCGGTTCAACGTGATATTTTCACGGTCGGCGTTCGGGTTGATGCTGTTGACCGTTGGGCTGACGCTTCTCTCGGGCATCGTCTATTTCTACAAGAACGGGGAACGCTTCCTTCATGATGCGTGATCGACTTGTCAAATTCGTGGCAACTGGCTTTGGGGTTGGTTATGTGCCGGTGGCACCGGGTATCCGCCGGCTCGCTGGTGGGGATCGGCTTCTGGTGGGCGCTGAACCAAACGCAGCATGTCTGGCTGCGCGGTCTATTACTGGTGCTCGCCATTGCGCTGGCCGTGTGGTTCGCGGGCGCCGCTGCGGAATTGATGCATCATCCCGACCCGTCGAGTGTCGTGATCGACGAGATCGTGGCGATGCCCCTGGTGATGATCGGTTTGGGCGCGCGTTGGTGGCATGTGGTTGTGGCGTTTGCGCTCTTTCGTCTTTTCGACATTTGGAAACCACCACCCGTTCGTGAAGCGGAGGATTTTTCAGGAGGGATTGGAATCGTGTTGGATGATCTGTTGGCCGCCGCCTATGCTTGCCTGGCGACGCATCTGGTCGTGTATTTGGTCAGTTTGACGGGGCGTTGAGCTTGGCGAGGAAAACCTCGAGCTGGCCGGTGTCGAAGTTGGCAAGGACATGACCATCCACGACGATGGTGGGAACAAAACGCTGGCCGGAAAGACGCCGCATCTCCTTGTCGGCAGCCGCGTCGCAGCCCACGTCAATTTCCTCAAACGCGATGCCGTGCGCCTTCAAATAATCCTTGGCTTCAACGCACCAGCCGCACCAATTGCGCGAGTAAAGTTTGACGTGCCGCATGATTTTTCCTTGTTATTAAGATGCACAAGTGGAAAAGGAAGTCGCACTATAATGCACAAGTCGAAGTAGAGGAAGGAGAGGTTTTTTGAGCATTCCTTCCATCTCGTTTCGTTGTCGCCCGTTCAGACTTCTCGCTCAACGTTTTGGCCCTGTGATAACGTGTCGGATTTTGCGGCGAAATAGCAAACTGTTGGAAAAGCACCATTTGTCATGAAAACTGGTGTGATTTCTGTGGACGGTGGCTGCGAATTGGCTGGTTGCAGAGGTACGAGTCCTGCCTGCGAGGGCTCTTGCTTGGTGAAGTGGATTTGGTACGCTAATATCTTGACCGTATGGAGATTCCATCTTCACAGTGCCCTGTAACAGAGTTGAAGCCCCGTGGCTGGCCTTACGCATTGGAGAGCGTCGTTGCATTGCTTCTTATGGGATTCTTCATCCCCATTAATTATCCAGGTGGGCATGGTCATCCGTACTGTGGAGTTAATGGTGCAGCATTTGCAGTGTTATGCGCTGCCATCTGTTGCCACGGATATCTGTGGTGTCCCCGACATCTGCTTTGGGCGAAGGCCGTCACCTTCATTTCCCTCACACTTTCCTTGAGTTTCACCATGTGGTGCGTGCTTACGTACATTTTGCACACTTGAGTCGCTTCACTTGCCGAGTTGCTCTAGTAAATACGGAAACCTTTGTGAGTTGAAACCGCAAGGTTCGCAAACCGTCCAAAGCGGGGAGTCTCGGAAGTGGCGGGAGGCAGGGTTAGAATTGAGGCGGAGAGGGGCCAGCGCAAGGGGTTCACCCCTGCGCGGCCCCTCCGCCCCTGAAGTGTGTTAGATGACGAGCTGACGGGGTGCAAGGAGCGGCGAGGTGGGGGGGCTACGGGCGGCGTCGGGACGCAATCCAGAGGTCGAACATGGCGGGCCTGTCGGAAAAGTGACGGTGGCATCGTCGGCAGAGACAAATCCCATTGTCGAGGACAAGTTGGAGGGACGGCGTGCGGGAACGGGGGATGATGTGGGCGGCGTCCAGATTTGTCTCGGAGCGGCAGTGTTGGCAGCACCACTCGTCTCTGTCGAGGACGGCGAAGAACCAATCGTGGAGGTTGTGAATCATCGGGGCCTTTCCGCGAGAACGACTCGCTGTTGAAAAGAGCGCACCCCGTAGTTTTTTTTCGAGGGGAGAGGGGCGGAAAAAAATGTCAAGGAGGAACGCACCGCAGACGGCGGGGGGAGGGGGTCGAGGAGCGTAGTATCCTTGACACTCGCGAAGGGGTAGAATCGAAGACCAGCGAGGAGAGCCTAAAATCAATCGAGTCGGACGAGTCAGCTAGGCGAGGGGGTTCGGTCGTGTCGTTGGGAGGTCTTTAGGGATTCAGCGCCAAGAGAGCATGAGACTGGAGAGGGGAACTACATTTGGTGGGAACGAAACGCTGGCCGGAAATACGCCGCATCTCTTGGTCAGCAGCCGCGTCGCAACCCACGTCAATTTCCTCAAACGCGATGCCGTGGGCCTTCAAGTAATCCTTGGCTTCAACGCACCAGCCGCACCAATTGCGCGAGTAAAGTTTGACGTGCCGCATGATTTTTCCTTGTGAATCGCCCGCTAACATCGCAGATTGGATGCCGTTTGCAACCTTACGGTTGCGGGTAAACTCATGAAAATCCTGATTGCCGATCCAATCTCAAAGCGCGGTGTCGAGTTGCTGCGGGCCAACAAGGCCTTCCAAGTCGATGAAAATGTCGGCCTGAAAGAGGACGCGCTCTGCGAAATCATTGGCGGGTACGACGCGCTCATCGTGCGCAGCCAGACCAAGGTCAACAAGCGCGTCATCGAGGCCGCGAAGAAACTTCGCGTGGTCGGTCGCGCCGGCGTTGGCGTCGATAATGTCGACGTGGACGCGGCCACGCGCCGGGGCATCATCGTGATGAACACGCCCGGCGGCAATACCATCTCCACCGCGGAGCACACGTTCTCGATGATGATGGCGCTGGCCCGCAATATCCCACAGGCCCACATGTCGATGAAGGCGGGGAAGTGGGACCGCAAATCTTTTGAAGGCGTCGAACTCTACAACAAGACGCTCGGCATCATCGGCATGGGACGTATCGGCACGGAAGTGGCCCGGCGGGCGATTGCGTTCGGGATGCGGGTGTTGACGTATGATCCGTTCCTGAGCCTCAGCCGCGCGAAGGCACTGCAAGTCGAAGTCGTGGAACTCGACGAGATCTACAAGCGCTCGGATTTCATCACCGTGCATGTCCCGATGACCGACCAGACGCGCGGGATGATCAACAAAGACACGATTGCGAAGATGAAGAACGGCGTGCGGCTGATCAATTGCGCGCGCGGCGGCATCATCAACGAGAAAGATTTGTACGACGCCATTAAGAGCGGCAAGGTCGCCGGTGCCGCGCTCGACGTATATGAGCAGGAGCCGCCGAAGGATTCTCCATTGTGGAATTGCCGCAGGTGGTGATGACCCCGCATCTGGCGGCGTCAACCACGGAAGCGCAGGAATCGGTCGGTGTCGAGGTGGCCGAGCAGATTGCCGATGTGCTGGCGGGCGGCACCATCCGCAACGCCGTGAACATGCCGACCATCGATGCGAAAGTGCTGGCCGTGCTGCAGCCCTACCTGACGTTTGGCGAGAAGATGGGCCGGCTGTTGGCCCAGATCGCGCCGCGACGCATCGAGCGGTTGTCGATTGAGTTTTGCGGCAAGGCGGGCGAGTTGGAGAGCGGCCCGATTGGGCGGGCGGTGTTGAAGGGGTTTCTTGAAAACGCCCAGGGCGGCGACGTGAATTACGTCAATGCTCCCGTGATTGCGCAAACGCTCGGCATTCGCGTTGGCGAAGTGAAGAGCAGTGAGCCGATTGATTATGCGGAGTTGATCAACGTCCGCGCGTTTGTAGAAGGGCAGGTGGCGAGCGTTTCCGGGACGTTTTACGGTTCGCCGAACAATCCGCGCATCGTCCGCATCAACGACCGGCCCGTCGAGGCCGTGCCGCACGGCGTGCTGTTCATCATGAGCAACAAGGACCGGCCCGGCATCGTCGGCTGGATCGGCACGACCATGGGCAAACACGGCGTCAACATCGCCAGCATGTCCCTCGGTCGCGATAAAGAAGGCGGCCAGGCCCTCACCGTCCTGAACCTCGACAGCCCCCCCAGCGACGCCCTCCTCGCCGAGATCCGCAAAGACAAGGACATCTTCGACGTGAAGGTGGCGAAGCTGTGAAGTATGCGCGGTTTGAAGAATTGCCGGTCTGGCAGGCGGGAATGGAACTCGCCGAGAAGGTCTTCCGTTTGACCGAGCACAAGAGTTTCAGTTACAAGGGGGATTTGCGAAGTCAATTGCAGCGCGCCGCATTGTCGGTTTGCAACAACATCGCGGAAGGTTTTGAACGCGGCACGACACCCGAATTGCTCACATTCCTCTATATCGCCCGTGGTTCGGCCGGTGAAGTGCGTTCGATGCTCATTTTGTGTGATCGCCTTCCATACTTCGCCGATTTCAAATCTGAAATCTCAGATCTCAGATCCAAAGCCGAATCTATCTCCCGCCAACTTCGCGCTTGGGCTGATTCCTTGCAGAACTCGGATATTAAAGGCCAGCGGTATCTCACCGAACGCAGCCGAGCCGAAGACGATCAGAAGAAGCGAGCCGATGCTTTCGTCGCCAAGCTAAAGAAAGTGCAGCAGAAGGGATCAAATACGATTTCTGCGTGAGATCGTCATTCGAGAGAACCTGCCAATGAATGTCTATGAAACTCTCTCCTGACAAAAAGCTGGCGGGCATTCTGTGCCCGGTGTTTTCGATTCGCACGGAGGATGACCTGGGCATTGGCGATACTGAGGGCGTGCGCCAGATGATCGATTGGTGTCACGAGCATGGGTTTGGCCTGTTGCAGGTGCTGCCGATCAACGAGACGAGCGACGACAATTCGCCTTACAATGCCATCAGTTCGATGGCGCTTGGATCCGACGACGATCGCCATCTCGCCCAAGTATCTTCCGGATTTGTCAGTGGCGAAATTCAAGGAGATTGCCAAGCCGGGGTTGCTCAAGGAATTGCGCGCGGGCGCGGTGAAGTACACGAAGGTGAAGGAACTGAAGCGCTCGCTGTTACGCGCGGCGTTTGAGGCGTTCCTGGCGGAGCACTGGAACAAGAAGACCGAGCGCAGTGAGTCGTTTCGCGCGTTTCTCGGCGAAAATGGGGACTGGATTTCCGATTATGCGATGTTCCGCGTGCTGATGGAGGACTACCATGACTGGCCCACGTGGGACGAATGGCCGCTGGATCGCCAGAACCCAAAAAAGGCATGGTCATGGTTCCTGTCGTTGCCCACGCGGCAACGCGATGAGTACGCCGAGCGCATTCTGTTCTGTGCCTACGTCCAGTGGATCGCTTACGATCAATGGAAGAAGGTCAAGGAGCACGGCACAGAAAAAAAAGTGTACTTGATGGGCGACATCCCTTTCGGCGTCAATCGCTACAGTTCCGACGTGTGGGGCAATCGCGCCATCTTCGATCTCACTTGGAGCGGGGGGTGTCCGCCCGAGAAGGTTTTCAAGGTGGATCCGTTTACGGAGAAATGGGGACAAAACTGGGGCATTCCGCTCTACAAATGGGACGTATCGCGCGCGCGCAACCACGATTGGTGGCGTATCCGCTGTGGCAACATCCACAAGGTATTCCACCTGTTCCGCATCGACCACGTGTTGGGTTTCTTCCGTATCTATTCGTTCCCGTGGCCGCCGAAGGAAAACGGGAAATTCCTGCCGCTGACCGAGGAACAAGCCGTGAAACGCACCAGTGGACGTTTGCCGCATTTTCAACCGCACGCCGACGACACTCCCGAGGGAGCGAAGCTCAATCAGAAGCAAGGTGAAGAGCTGCTGGCGATGGTGCTGGAAGCGGCGGGGGATACCGCCGTTGTCGCGGAAGATTTGGGGGTCGTGCCGCCGTACGTCCCGTTGGCACTGGAGCGCCTGAAAATTCCCGGGTACAAGATCCCGCATTTTTTGCGCGAGAAGGACTACTCCTTTGTCGATGGCAAGACCTATCCGCGTTTGTCGCTGGCAACGCCCGCGACGCACGACCACGAACCGATTGCGAGAATGTGGCATGAGTTGTGGGAGAAAGCCGATAGCGGCGACGACGGCGCGCGGTGGGATTTGAAGCGCTGGATGAAATTCTGCGGCGCGGAACAGGAAGCGCCCCCGCGCGAGTTCAATGATCGCATCCATCAACTCATCCTTCGCGGCGTGCTCAACTCCAATTCCTGGTTCGCCGTGTTCATGATCACTGACATTTTCGGCACCGAAGGCCGTTTCAATGTTCCCGGCGCGGTCAGCGAAGGGAATTGGTCCTACCGCCTCGACAAAACGATGGCCGAACTCGACAACGATCCGCAACTTCTCCACAAAACGCAGATGTTCACGAAGCTGGTAGAGGAGAGCCGCCGTCTGCCCTAAGTTAATTGGCCGCCCTCACGTGGATCGTTCCGAGCACTTCCTCAGCATGGCCCGGGGCTTTCACCTTGCGGAAGATTTTTTTGAGGGTGCCGTCGGGGGCGATGACGAAGGTGCTGCGTTCGATGCCCATGTACTTGCGACCGTACATCGATTTCTCCTTCCAGACGCCGTACGCCTCGGCGATTTTGTGGTCTTCGTCGGCGACGAGCGAGTAGGGGAGGCCGTGCTCGGCAATGAACTTTTCGTGCGACTCGGGTGAGTCGGGGCTAATGCCAAGCACCACGGCGTCGTTGTCCTGGATCTTTTCGTAGAGGTCGCGGAACTCGCACGCTTCCGTGGTGCAACCGGGGGTAAAATCCTTGGGGTAGAAATAAATGATGATGGTCGAGCCTTTGTTGGCCGCTAATTCGAGAAACGACGGGGCTTTATCGCCTTCCTTTAATTCCTTCACGGTGATCTCCTTTCAACTTCACGCCAATTTTCGGGCACAGATCCGCAACTTCACATTGGATGCAGTCCGGGCGGCGCGCGATGCATCGTTTTCTTCCATGCCAGATTAGCAGGTGCGAGAAATCTATCCAGTCTTCTCGCGGCACTACCTTCATCAGCGCTTGCTCGATCTTTTCGGGCGTCGTCTGCCGGGTCAATCCCAGGCGTCGCGACAGGCGCATGACATGCGTGTCCACCACGATGCCTTCCGCTTTGCCGTAGGCGACGCCCAGGACGACGTTCGCCGTCTTGCGGCCGATACCATCGAGTTGGATGAGTTCATCGAGCGTGGCGGGTACTTTGCCAGCATGATTTTTCGTGATCCCCAGGCAACAGTTGCGGATGGAGCGGGCTTTGTTGCGGAAGAAGCCGGTGCTGCGAATCAGCGACTCCAGATCCGTTAATTGCGCGTCAGCGAAATCCGTGGCGGTGCGATAGCGCTTGAAAAGCGCGGGGGTAACGAGGTTTACGCGGGTGTCGGTGCATTGGGCGCTGAGAATCGTGGCGATGAGTAGTTGGAGCGGGTTGTCGTGGCGCAGAGCACAACGGGCATCAGGGTAAGCGGCCCGCAAGCGGCGAAGAATGGCACGGTAGCGCGGCAACAATTTGCTCTTGGCAAGGCCCACGGTTCGCAGTATAGCATAGGTGTAAGAACACACGCAGTTACACCGTCGCTATTTCAAAAAAGAGGAAGAGGAGAGAGTAATTATGGCCCACGTTGTGGCTGAACCCTGTATCGGTTGCAAATTCACCGATTGCGTGGAGGTTTGTCCGGTCAACTGTTTCTACGAGGTTGAGGATCGGTTGTACATCCATCCCGACGAATGCATCGACTGCACTGCCTGTGTTCCGGTTTGCCCGGTGGAGGCGATTTTCACCGAGAGCGACCTGCCGGCAAAGTGGAACAGCTTCATTGCCGAGAACCGCGACAAAGTGGCCGGTGCCACCAACATCACCGTCAAGAAAGAGCCGCTTGGGCAAGGACAAGCCCGAGTGCAAGCCAGGCGCACGCAAACCCTAGTCATGTGCGGCTTCGGGGCCGCTCTTGGGTGTCGTTGTGGCGGCGCCGCCTTCGCCTGATTGCTCGACGAGTTGGTAGATCGGCAGGTAGCGGTAATATACTTCGAGAATCAAGGCCCCCAATGCGGTGGAGTAGGCGGGTGTGTTGGCGAGGTCTTTGCCTTCGATCTTGCTGTTGGGGGGTGGCATCCAGCGTCCGTCGTCCTGCTGGTTCCTGACCATCGTGTCGCGGATTTGGCCATTCCAATACGACCAGTAGAAACTGCCGCCCTGGAACATGGCTTGCGTCATGTAGTACCAACCGTACATCACGTAATCGCCCTGGCTCTTGCCCCAGTCAACTTTCTGTTCACGCAAGTAGTCCAGCGCACCCTTGAGGCGCGGGTCCTTGCCGTTACCGAGGAACTGCTGGCATAAAACGCCGACGGCGGTCATGGACGGCCAACGCTCCGGCTTTTGGTACCCGAAGCCGGGGTTCTTGGTGTCGTACATGTTCCAGAGATATTGCGTGGCCTTGTCGAAAACGGGCTGGGGAATCTCAATGCCCGCCGCCCGGGCCGACTTCAAGGCCATGATCATCCATCCCGTAACCGATACATCGGAGTCGTTGGACAAAGGGTGATAGCGCCACCCGCCAACATCCTGCGGTTTCTCTTTCGCCGCCGCTTGTCCCCTGAAGATCGCTTGCAACGCCCGATCCAGCGGCTCGCGCAGCGCCGGCGACTGCGTCATGGCGTAGCCTTCCGAAAGCGCCAGCACAACCAGGCCCTGCGAATAGCCATACGCAATGTCGTTTTCCTGGGAGACGCCGATGATCAGCCCGTTACTGTCGACATGATGCACCAGGTACTCCAATCCTTTGCTGACCGCCTGGCCGAACTCGGTTGAATCGGGCGTTTCACCGTGCCCGAGAAATGCCAGCGTCGCCAACGCCGCGCCTGCCGGTGCGCTGGAGCCGCATTTCCACGAGCCGTCCTGCTCCTGGTTGGCCTTTAACCAGCGGAGGGCCGCGATAACGGCCTTTTCGGTCTCGGCGCTGCCCTGGAATTTATTCAGGTTAATCGCGCGCTGTGGGCCCATGCGTGCCCCGAGAATGCCGCCGCCGGGACCCTTGATTCCGGTGGTGCCGATCTTCGTCTCACCCATCCCGCTCATCGGCGTCAGGCCCACGCCGCTCGGGCCACCGACGGGCCGCGCAATCGCCGTGGCTACGTCACTCATCACGCCAATGACTTCGGCGGCATTGTCCTGGTTGGCCTGTGCGGACGGAGTCAAGATGTGGGCCTCGTAGGTTTCCGGTGTGCCACCGGCGGTGGGCACGCCGCCCGCGCCTTTCCCGGGCGTTCCGCCGCCACCGCCAACCGTCGGGCCTTTGTACTCGAAATTTCGATACACCGCGTTTGGGTCGTCGGGTTCCTTGTCAGACGCGGGTGGGGGCAGGGGCGCGCCTTCAAAGGAGGCAACGATTTTCGGGAGGATGGCCACGATTTTGATCGATCCGAGAACAGCCAGCAATGCCACATGGAACAGCAGCGCGATGATGAAGTAGCGCATGAGGCGCGTTTGCGCCATCAACCACGCCAGGAATTTGCTGGTGATAACTTTCATGGCTCACGGTTGCGCTGGGGGCGCCGGCAGGGCAGTCAATTCCTGCTTCGCGTCGGCAACAAATTTTCCCGCGGGAAATCGGCGGAGATAAGCTTGAAACGCGCTGCGCGCCGCCTCGATGTTGCCCAGGACCTTGTGGCATTGTCCGCTGCGGAACGCTGCTTCCTCGCCGCGCGGGCCGCTGGTCAGCAGAGCCACGCGCAGGTAGTACGCGAGCGCGGCCTTCTTGTTTTCCTTCTCGTTGTCCCGAAGGTTAAAGAAGTAGTTGCCGAGCAGGAACGCGGCCTCGCCGGCATTTTCGCCCTTGGCGACGGCCATGACTTTGTTAAGGAGGTCGACCGCTTTCACGTTCGCGGGATCTTTCGGGTCGGAATCCTTGCCGCGGGCCAGATAGACCTTCGCGAGGCCCAATTCGGCGTCGATGTGCGGCGGGCCCTGAGGATTGGCAGCAATCATCTGGTTGAAGGCTTTTTCAGCATCATCCAACTGGCTTCAGCCCGAGGCTCGCTTCCCCGATGCCGACCAGAGCGAGGGGTTCGGTGCGTGCGTCGTCGGAATAGAGCGCGAGCGCCTTCTGGTAGGCGTCCCGCGCCTGTGCAAATTCCTGATGACGGAGCAGGGCGTTGCCGGCGGCGAGATAACTGCTGGACAGCAAGTGGTCCTTCTCCGGATCGGAGAGAAGTTTCAGCGCGGCGGTGTAGGCCCGCTGCGTGTCGTTTTCACCAAGGGCCAGGTCGATGGTGCTCGTGGCCGTGGCGATGCGGACATTGACGTTCTGCTGGTACTGGGTCGCCAGTTGATCGAGCGTGGCATAGGCGTCGGCTGAGTTTCTTCGCCTTGCGATAAAGTGCGGCAATCTGGGCAACCGCCACACGCGCCGCGATGGGCTCGTCCTTGAACTTGCTGAGAAACTCCTCGCAGCTCGTCACGGCATCGGCGATGGCACCGCGACCTTCCAAAATACTCGCGATGCGCAGTTCGGAGGCGATGGCGACATTGCGGAGGTCTTCCGTAAGATTCGCTGAGGCTGCCGCGCGATCGATGAGGTTCCGGTATTCGGCCATCGCCTCGTCCGGTTTTTTGTCGGTTTCAAGTTGGGAGGCAATCGCGAAGAGGGCGTTGCCGGCGCGCGCGTGGTTCGGGTAGCGTTTCACGAAGTCGCGGAGCGCGGCGATCCTTTCTGCGGTCTTCTTTTCGCCGGCATAACAATCGGCGATTTCATAGGCGGCGAACGGCGCCAGCTCAACCTCGGGATATTTGTCCACAAGCTGCTGGTAGGCGGCGATGGCGGCCTCGAACTTTGATTGCGCGAATTGATTGCGGGCGATCTGGTAGAGCGCCTCCGGAACGAGGCGATTATCGGGCCAGTGGTTGACGAATTCCTGGAACGAGGCAATCGCCTTCTCGAAGTTCGCCGTCGTCGTCGGCTTACCGGACGGATCAACGTCCTGCGCGCCGAGGTAGGCATAGAGATAGCCGAGTTGGAACGTGACTTCCGGGAGTAACTCGCTGTTCGGGAACTTCGCGCGAATCAGTTCGTAGTTCTTCACCGCGTTCGTCAGGTTTGCCTGAACCATCTTGGGGTCGGTCGCCTTCTGGGAAATCTCAAAATAGGAGCGGCCGAGGCGGAACAGCGCGTCGGGCACGAGTTTGCCGGTCGGATGCTTTTGCAGGAACGCCATGAAGCTGTCGCGAGCGCGGTCGAAATCGTGGAGACCGTAGTAACAAGCGGCGATGCGGAAGTCGGCAGTCTCCAAAAGTTGCGGATCCTTGTTGGTGGCGGCAAATTTCTGGAAACGGTCGAGGGCTTCCTGAAATTGGCCCGAGCCAAAGAGCGTTTCCGCCTGGAGGAACAGGGCATCGGTGGAGAAGGTGCTGGTGGGATACTTTTTTTGAAAGGCCTTCGACTCGAGGTCGGCCTCGGCAAGGTCATGGCGCTCGGTGAGCACCTGAATGAAAGCGAACTGGGCCTGCTCGGCAAGCTTGTCGTTGGGGTAGATGTTCAAGAACTCGCGATAGACCACACTGGCCTCTTCGGGACGTCCGAGTAATTGATAGCAGTTGGCCATGCGGAAGAGGGCTGAGGCGCGCAGATCAGGGCCCGCTTTGAACTTGGTTTGAAGTTGTTGCAATTCACCCAATCGCGCCCCGTATTCGGCCACTGCGCTGCGTCGCAGATATCCTGCCCGCTGGGCTTCCAGTTCATTGATTTCCTCCTGGATGCGCTCGAGGAGCCCACTTCTGGACTGGACACGTTTGTAATAAGTGATGGCATCCGCGTAACGCTTGGCGTCGAACATGGCTTCGCCAGCGAGGAAGAGGCCTTCGGTGGCGCGCGGATTACCGCGTTGCGCGGCGATTTGCCGGTAGATCTGATGGGCGTCATCGTAATTCTTTTCAGCGGTCAGGATCTGGCCGAGGAGAAAGAGCGCGTCAAGGGAGGCGACGGGATCATCCGTAAACCGGGCTCGCGCCGCTTGCACAACAGCCTTGGCGTCTTTCAGGTCATTCTGTTTAAAGAGCGTCCAGGCCTCGCCGAGCATTGCCTGCGAGAGCATCGCGTGCTTCGGGTATTGCGTTTCGAACTGGCGGTAGAGATCGATGGCTTTCGGATAATTTTTCAATTCACGGTAGCACTCGGCCTCTTTGAGGATGGCTTCGGGAATGATGGGGGCGGTCGGGTAGGCCTTGATGAGGCGGGCGAAGGTATCAATTGCCTCCTGATACCGGTGCAGCCCGATCCAGCACCAGCCCTGGAAGTAGATCGCCTGCGGTACGGCTGTGCTCAACTTATTTTGGCTCTCGTATTTTTGAAAGGCGACGAGCGCTTCGGTCATCTTGCCGTCGTCGTACAGTTGGCGCGCGTCGGTGAAACCCTTTTCCGTGACCGATTCTGGCGCTTGCGCCAGCGCCGGCCGCATCCGTCCCGAAACCAATAACAGGGTCATCCACAGAGCCAAGAGACGAGGAATGTTGCGCGCCGGCATCATTGGGTGGAAGCCACGTTTTCGGCGAGCGGACGGAACGCGACCTTGGTCAGGTGCGCCTGGGCACAAGCATCCAGCGCGCCGATCACATCCTGATAGCTGGTTTCGGGCTCGGCCTCGATGACGATGGTCGTGTCCTGGCCGATGGTGGCCAGTTGCAGCATGGCGTCGCGGAGGCTGACGATGTCGTAGGTATTGGCATCGTTGACGACGATATTGTCCTTATCCTTGACGTGCAACACAATGTCGAGCGGCACCTGCGTGGGGGCGACCCTGGCGCTGACCAGCGGCAGTTTGGCGTCGATGCGCTTCTCGCGTTTGTCGAAGGTGGAGAAGCTCATGTAGAAAATGAGCAGGATAAGAATCGTGTCGATCATCGGGATGATCTCGACGCGACCGCGCTTCATGGCTCGCCGTTTGAGTTTCATTTTTCCAACGTCGCGAACGTAACATCGGCAATGCCCGCCCGGGAACAGACCTTCATGAAAGCGCTGAGGTCCTTATAGGTCATTTCGCGGCTGCCGCGCAGGATCAGCGAGTTCAGGCCCGGGTCCGCCGCCTTCATGCGGCGCAACAAATCCGGCAAGTCATCGACCTTGTAGGGATGACCGCCCACCGTTACGTCGTCGGAGGAAAACATATTGACGATAATCTGGTTGGGCGTCTTCTTGAACTCATCGCCGGAGACGGACTGCGGCAGTTTGATATTGGCTTCCCGCTCCATTTCCGCGAACCGCGAGAAGCTCATGTAAAAAATCAGCAGGATGACGATCGTGTCGATCATCGGGATGATCTCGACCCGTCCGCGTTTGATCTTGCGACGCTTGACCTTCATCGGCCGGGCTTAATGCTGGATGGAGGATTTGAGGATGACCATCAATTCGGTGAGGCCCCGTTCCATATCCATAAGGATGGCCTCCTTTTTGCCGGTGAAATAGTTGTAGGCGAAAAGCGCGGGAATAGCGACGGCCAGACCGGTTGCGGTATTGATCAAGGCCTCGGAAATGCCGCCGGCCAACTTGGTCGGATCACTCATCCCGATGGCGGCCACGATGCTGAACGACTTGATCATGCCGACCGTCGTACCCAGCAGCCCGAGGAGCGGACACAGGGTCACCATGGAATCGAGTTGGGGCAGGTACTTTTCCATGGAGATCATTTCCTTGGTCACCGCGCCCTCCGCAAGACCTTCAACCTGCTCGGGCGCGTAGCCATCGCGGGCGGCCTGGATGGTGGTGCGGATCACCCGGCCCGCGACGCCGGGGGCGTGTTCGATCGCGGTGAGCGCTTCCGAGAGTGTGCCCGCCTGTTTGATCTTCAGGATCAACTCCTCGGCGTTGCCTGTCGCGCCGCGATAATACATGAACCGTTCGATGAGAAGCGTCACAGTCAGGATTGAGCAAGCGACGAGCACGAAGAAGACATAAGGAGGGGTCTTCGCGACCTCCCAGATCATTGCAAAAGCGCTTTTCTGGACGACAGGAGTCGCGGCGGCGGTCGCTTCCTGGGCCTGGGCCAGAAAGGCCTGGCCGATGAAAACAACAGCGGACGCTGTCAAAAAAACGCGGAACGCAATTCGGGATGCTCTAGTAGATAGTACCGGCATGGTGGTGACCTCCGATTAGGAACGCTGGCAACATCGTCGCGTCGAGTTTATAGGTACTCGCGGCAAACATGGCAAACACTTTCCCTCGCGAACCTGGCGATGGATTACCTGTCCCGCAGTCTGTCGAACGCGCCTGGAAATCAACCGGGAAAGCTAATGGGTCTTCGCTTCCGCGTCTTTCTCGGCCATCGCCGCCCGGCGACTGAGCTTGACGCGGCCCCGGTCATCGATCCCGAGCACTTTGACCCAGGCTTCATCGCCGAGTTTCAGCACGTCTTCCACCTTGTTGACACGGTGGTCGGCAATTTCGCTGATATGCAGGAGGCCATCGCGGTCGGGCATGATCTCCACGAAAGCGCCGAATTCCTTGATGCCAACGACCTTGCCACGGTAGATTTTGCCGACTTCGACTTCGGCGGTGATGGACTTGATCTGTTCGATGGCGCGGTCAGCGGCTTCGCCGTCCGTTGAGAAGATGTGGATTGTGCCGTCGTCCTCGATGTCGATCTGGCAGCCGGTGGCTTCCACGATTCCCTTGATGACCTTGCCTTGCGGCCCGATGACGGCGCCGATCTTCTCGGGGTTGATGTGGATGGCGGTGATGCGCGGCGCGTACTTGGAGAGGTCGGCGCGGTTCGTCTTGATCGTCTCATTCATCTTATCGAGGATCAAACCACGCGCTTCACGGGCCTGTTCGAACGCCTGACGGGTCAACTCGAGAGTCAAACCATGCAGTTTGAGGTCGGTCTGGAAACCGGTGATGCCTTTGCGGGTGCCGGCCACCTTGAAATCCATGTCGCCGAAATGATCTTCGGAACCGAGGATATCGGTGAGCATGGCGGACTTGCCGGTCTTCTCGTCCACGACGAGACCGATGGAAATGCCCGCGACCGGGGACTTCATTGGCACACCGGCATCGAGCAGGGAAAGAGTCGCACCGCAGACGCTCGCCATCGAGGTCGAACCGTTTGATTCCATGATCTCGGAGGTCACGCGAATGGTGTAGGGGAAATCCACTTCGTCGGGGATCATCGGTTCGACGGAACGCTCGGCGAGCGCGCCATGGCCGATTTCGCGGCGACCCGGAGCGCCGGTGCGGCCGGTTTCGCCGACGCTGAACGGCGGGAAGTTGTAATGGAGGATGAATTTCTTTTCCGTCGGACCACCCGTCCACGCGTCCATATCTTGCGTATCGGATTTTGAGCCCAGCGTGGTCATGACCAGGGCCTGCGTTTCGCCGCGCTGGAAAATGGCGGAGCCATGCGTGCGGGGCAGGATGCCGACTTCACAGTGCAGCGGACGAAGATCGCGCGAGCCGCGGCCGTCGGGGCGCTTGTTGTCATTGACGATGGAATTACGGATGGCGTCGTTCTGAATCTTGTGGAACGCCTCCTTGAGCTCGAAGGGGGTGATGTCCGGGAATTTCTTCTTGAGGCCCTCGACCAGTTTCTCCTTGCAGGCGTGTTCGGCCGCGTGACGGGCGAGCTTGCCCGGGGTGAGAATGGCGCCGAGGATTTGACCGCCAATGAGTTCGCGGGCGGCGGCCTGGATTTCCGGGCTGACGGTGTACAACTTCACCTGGCGCTTGGGTTTGCCGGCCATTTTCACGAGTTCGTTAATACCGGCGACAATCTTCTGGGCGTGGCCATGGGCGAATTCGACCGCCTTCATCATGTCCGCCTCGGAAATTTCCTGGCCGGCGCCTTCGATCATGACGAGGTCTTTTTCGTTGCCGACGTAAACGAGGTCGAGATCGCTGTCTTTGCGTTGTTCGTGCGTGGGGTTGACGATGAGTTCACCGCCGACGCGAGCGACGCGGACCGCGGCGATGGGGCCGTGCCAGGGAATATCGGAAACCGCCAGCGCCGCCGACGCGCCATTGATCGCGAGCATGTCGGGATCATTCACGACATCCGCGCTGAGCAAGATGGCGATGATTTGCGTGTCGTTGTAAAAGCCTTCGGGAAACAGCGGGCGGCAGGGACGGTCGATCATGCGCGCGGTGAGGATTTCCTTCTCGGTCGGTCGGCCTTCGCGCTTGAAATAGCCGCCGGGGAATTTGCCTGCCGCCGCCGCTTTTTCGCGGTAGTCAACGGTGAGTGGAAAAAAGTCGAGTTCGTCGCGGGTGGAATTGCTCGCGACCGCGGTGACGATCAGGACGGTTTCGCCGTAGGTGACAACGGCGGCGCCGTCGGCCTGTTTGGCGAGTTTGCCGGTTTCGATGATGAGTTCTTTGTCCCCGATGGGGACGCGTACGGTGTGCTGCATGCTGGGATTCGAACGCCCGGCAAGTATCGGATTAATGGAATGATGTCCGCCCGCGCCGCCTCGCGGAGTAAGCGGGCATCAATCCATCAATCCTCCAACGCCTGCCGGGCCAATCGCCTTTCTACTTTCTGAGGTTGAGTTTCTTGATAAGTTCGGAGTAGCGCTTCGTGTCGGTATCGCTCAAATAATCGAGCAACCGCCGCCGCTGACCTACCATTTTCAGCAGACCACGCCGCGAACTGTGGTCCTTCTTGTGCGTCTTTAAATGTTCGGTCAACTCGTTAATGCGCGAGGTCAGCAGGGCGACCTGCACGTCCGCCGAGCCCGTGTCTTTCGGGTGCAGCTGAAATTGTTTGGTGACTTCCGTCTTTTTTGCCAGGGCAATCGTTTCCAATGGTATTACGCCTTTCTCATTTGAACTCCGTCAGTTTAGCGAGGCCGGGGAGGGGTGTAAAGCCCGTTTTTTGGTTAATGTACCAAGCCCGTTTTACTCGCGATTGGACATTGCATCGATGCTGACGGTGGCATCGATTAACTGGGCAATGGCCTGGATGCCTCGCGCTTGTGAGATTGCCTCGCTCGCGGAGGGCGCATATCCCGATTGCCCGAAGTGTCGATAGGCATACTGATAACGTAGGTAACGCATGTGCGAGGGAGACTTTGCCTGTTCCTTCTCGCGTTGTTCCAGAATGGCGGTGGCGGCTTTCAATGGATAGGTGGAATCGGGGTGGGGGGCTTGCAGCTTGGCGGCGGTGTCCAACGTCTCGGCCAGGGCGCGGAGGTCGGCGACATCCGACAGGTCGGGCTGCTCGTGATGAAATTGCGGGTCGAGGCGTACGAGATTCAAGATCGCCGCATCACAATCGGTGTGCGTGAGATAAACGTGAGTGCGGAGGCCTTCGATGCGTTTCCAGGCGTTGATGTAATCCGGGTCGAGGGCGACCGCCTTGCGATAAGAAGCGAGCGCTTCCTGATAGCGACCCTGTTCTTCGCGCAAATAGCCCAACAAGTAATGCACCTGGGGTTTGGTGGGTTGTCTGGCCACCAGGCCGGTGAAGACCTTTTCGGCGATACCCTGGGCGCGTTGGCCCTCGAAGATGTGCTCGCAGCCGAAACAGTGACTTTCCATGCGCCCAAAACTGGTGGGCATCAGTTCATAGGCGCGTCGGTAATGCTCCTCGGCGGCATGATTCTGCGCCAGTTCCGCCAACCGCAACGCGGTGCGCGACTGCACGCAATACGCGTCGGCGAAGTGGGTGAGGGCATCCTCGTACATCGCCACCGCGCGCTTGAGCAGGCCCGCCTCGTAATAGTCATCGGCTTGTTCGGAAAGACGGATTGTTTTGACGGCCTCCCGGTAGGTGGTGGCCTGGGCGAGGTCGCCCCGAGCCTCGAGAATGTCACCCAGGACGGAGTAGACCCGCATGCGGTCGCCGTGAGGCTCTTCGCCGTCGGATGGATCGATGGCGATGGCCTGGCGAGCGATCCGCTCGGCTTCATCGAGTTTGCCGGCGCGTCGCAGCAGTTCCGCCTTCCAGATCAACGGGCGTTCTTCAAATTGGTCACGGCGAAAGAGTTCGTCGAGCCGCGGGAAAAGGTTGTCATCGCCGAGTGAAATGAGCAACTGATAGGCTGGGCCGTAGCCACCGACCTGTCGAGGTATGCGTTAAGAATCGCGCGGGCTTCGGCCTTGTGGTCGGTGGCCGCCAGCGCCGAGGCTGCGACCACGGCCAATGGTTCTTCGCGCCCGCAACTTCCCCTCGAGCAATCCCGCCAGATCTTTCCGTCCCCACCAGGGCGCGTCATTCAGCAAAACCACCACGTCCGTGTGGCGTCCCGCTTTGTGATAAACACCCGCCAATTCAGAGAGGATTCGGCTCGATTCGGGGGGTGAAGTCATCGGGCGACATCTCGTTCTGCGCGGCCAACTGTGCTTCATCACGCTTGATGGCATCGCGCAACGCGGCGAGCAATACGGACTCGGCCTCGGGACCACGGCCAAGATCCAGCAGGGTGGACGCGAGATGTTCGGCATCGTAAACGCCGGAGTCGTTACCAGTGCTTGCGGCTGTACGCTGACGCATTGCCCGCAAGCCTTCTTCCACCCAGTCATCGTGCTTGAGCAGGCGACCGAGTTCGATGAGTTTTGTGGCGGCATCGCCCGTCGTGCTGCGTGTCAATTCCATGAACTCCTTGGATAAAAACCCTCAGGAATGTCGCCGCCACTCTGTATCATCTGGGTCATGGCGGCCAGTTCGGCGTCCTTTGATTGGGGTGGAGCCGTCAAGAACCTTGCGGAGTTCGGCCACGCCTTCGTCGAGACGGTCGGCGGCCAACAGGGCATTGGCGAGATGTTTGCGGATGGTGAGCCGTTGCGCCGGGGTCAGGTTGGGGCGGTCGGCGGCCGCGCGAGTAGGGGCAGACATCTCTCCGTTTCGCCGACCCGAGCGGCGAGTTCGATGTAGTTGTCCCAAAACGGCAACTACGGTCGGTCGGTCAGCGCTTCATGGAGAAAATCGTAGAGTTGACGCGTATGGCCCGCCCGAGTCGAGGGCGTCGAGCGCTTCCGTTTGGAAGATTGGCTTCCAACTGGTCGGGAGTTGCGGCTGTCAGATCGAATTTTTTCAGCAGGTCCGCAGCGTCCTTGGATCTACCCGCGGCGATGAGCCCGAGCAGATAGTACATCTGCGCGTTGCGCCGGTTAAAATTACGGGCGTTCTGAAACATGGCACGGTGGGAGAGGCTGGCGAAGACGAGAAGCGATGTCGGATGCCCCGGCGTTTGTCGATACGGTTGATTCCTGCGGCGTTTCAAATTTCTTTTCAAGGGCCTCGTATAAGGGCACTGCGTCCAGCGTGCAGACAAGTTGCCATTGGGCGACCTTGAGTTGATCGGCCATTTCGAGCGCCAATCGTTGCGCGAGCGCGCGGGTGTCATCGCCCACAGCGACCGTCAATTGGACCGGCGCTGCCAGCGCGCTCCGCAACAATTTCTCCGCGCGTTCCTGGCCGACGAGCGTAACGAGGTCCGGAACATTCACGGTGGGCGTGTAAGTCTCCGTTTCGTCGGCCGAATTGCCCGACTGCAGCGCGGAGGCGGAAGCCATCCGACTCATCTGGTCAACCTGTTTTTCGAACCCCTTGACGAGACGGTCCGGGTCATCGGAAGCGCTGTCGAATGTCTCGGCAAAAGTTGGAATTTGGTAACTTAGTTGCGCCAGGGAAGTATCCTTGCCTTCCGTGACAACGGATTCGAAGGCGGTGAGATCATCGCGCTGCGCCTTCCGGTCATTTGTTAGTACGTGGACGAGGAGGCGCAGGCACAACTCGCGAATGGCCGCGGCGCCCTTGCGTTGGGGGCGAGATCCGACCGCGGCGGCCAGCGCGTCCCAGGCGCTCGGCGGCGGCAGGGTGGCAACGACGGCCTGAAACTGGAGCGGCTGCATCATGGCTTCGCTATCGGTGGGGTCAGCCGGTTTCTAGACCAGAGCGAAATAGCGGTCGACCAAGGTGAGCCAGTGATCCGCGGCGTCCTTGGGCGCGATGTTCGTAGATGACGCGCGGGATGACTTGAGATCGGCAAGCAGCTTATCGCGTTCGTTGGCGGGCGAGTTGGTGGGCGTCGCGGCGCTCGTGGCGGAAGCTTGTTCGAGAATGGCGGCGGCGCCCTGGAAACCGCTGCCCTGGCCGGCAAAGCAAGAATCGTGATGATGAAGCCAATGCGAATCCGCGACATGCGCCACCTCCTGGGGATGTTCAGAATGAAACTGGCAGGCTTCTTGGAAGCCCCAATACCAGATGTGAGAATTGCCTGTGTTGGCAGAGAAGGTATCGTGCGTGATTTTTATCACACATCCAAGTGTCACCAAAAGAAGAAAAACGCGGCGACTCACGATAATTGCTGGTCGTTACGGCCGCGGTTCTGGCAGGATTTGAGGAAGCTGTGAACTGGGGACTGGTTGGGTGATGGCTTTGCGAATGGGGGCCAGCGGCGCAGTGTCATCGAACACGATCCGCCCTCCGCCGTTTTGACGCCAAGGTCCTTCCAGAGTTTATCGAGATCCGTTGACTGCGGTGTGGCGCTCATTTTGTCGTAGAGTTCACGGAGAACTGGAACACCCGTGGCGCGGTCGCCGATTTCAAGGGCGCGAAGAGGTCCCAGTCGGCTTCGATGGTTCCACCATGTTTTAGAATCGCGCGCAAAGCGTCTTCCAAACCCAGCTTATTGCCGGCCCGTCTGCGGATCTCGATGTCGGCGAGCAAACAAAACCGTGCGCCTCCCCAATAGGTATTGGCCCAGGTATGGGTGAAAAATCGAGCCCTCGATCCCGCGGTTGTGGCAAGCCTTGCGGCATGCCGCGCACCATATCTCCCCAAACGTTTTCGGGCGAAAAGTTCGCCATCGCGCGCCCGGCCATAGGCTCCACGTAGGTCGCGAGGCCTTCTTCAATCCAGTGATGCTTCCGGTCACGCTGGGAAATGCCAAATGCACCATCTCGTGGGTCATGAGCCACGAACGCGCAAGATCGCTGGCCGTGCTGGATCGTCCGACTGAAACAGTGATCAGCGCACCATCCGAGCCGGAGGCCTGACCGGGCTCCGCGCCGTGTCCGTCGTCCAAGCTCACGCGGGATGTCCAGGTGCACCACGGGGAACTGTCCATAAACGTCGTCACCGCCCGCGCCGCCGCGCTTATCCAGTTAAGAACGATGGGCCGTAGCGGCTCCGGGGCAGTGGAAGTGAATACGAGATCAATCTTTGAATTGCCCACGACGAACTGCGCGTTGGTTTGCGCGGCGTTGGCTGCCGGAAGTCCGAGACAGATTGCGAAGACCAGTAATCTGGCGAAGTCAGCAAAAGGAGATCGCAATGGTTTCCTCACGGCTGGTCAGTACAATGTTCTGTGTGCAGCCAACTTGCACACGGTCCCGGGCCTGTAAACCCAACACGATGTTTCGCAAACCGTCAAATCCCTTTGTTCATGCAAAGCCCGGTCTACTTCCGTAGAACAGGAGCACGCCGACAGAGCGGCGTGGCTACAGGACGATGGCGGGAGAGGGAGTGCGGCTTGTACACGCTTCATTTGACAATCACGGATGCGGACGGTAGCATCGCTGCGCAGAGTTGCCAAGAAATGGTTGGGGACGTAGCTCAGTTGGTAGAGCGCCGCAATGGCATTGCGGAGGCCACGGGTTCAACTCCCGTCGTCTCCACCAACCCGCTTTTTGGCCGTTTTGGGCAGGTTTCCAAAAGCCTTGCATTTTCCCCCAATTCCATTACATTGACGCGCCTCCTGAGGCGTAAGTGCTCTCCTCGGACGTAAAGACATGAACAGCAACATTCGAAATATCGGCATTATTGCGCACGTTGACCACGGCAAGACAACGTTGGTGGACAAGCTGTTGCGTGAGGGCGGGGTCTATCGCGCTAACCAGGCCATGGAAGAGCGCGCGATGGATTCGATGGACCTTGAAAAGGAAAAGGGCATCACCATCAAGGCCAAGAACGCCTCGGTCCACTGGGGTGGGCATACCATCAATATCGTGGACACACCCGGGCATGCGGATTTCGGTGGGGAAGTGGAACGCATCCTCGGCATGGTGGACGGCGTGTTGCTGCTGGTGGATGCGTTCGATGGTCCGCAGGCGCAGACGCGGTTCGTATTGAAGAAAGCGCTGAGCCACGGCCTGAAGGTCATCGTGGTCATCAATAAGATCGACCGCGAACACGCCGACCCGCACAAGATGCACGACAAGGTGCTGGAGCTTTTGCTGGAGTTGAATGCCACCGAAGAGCAATTCAACGCGCCGTTCATTTATGCCAGCGCCCGCAACGGGTACGCCGTGAAGAAAATCGGGGACCCGATCACCAACGGCATGACGCCGTTGTTCGAAACCATTTTACAGCACATCCCGGCGCCGGCAGCCGACGTCAAGGCGCCGTTCCAAATGCTCATTAGCAATCTCGATTGGAGCGATTATGTGGGCCGTATTGCCATCGGCAAGATCACCGGCGGTACCGTCAAGATCGGCGACTCCATCGTGTGCATTCACAAGGACGGCAAGCGCGAACGCGCCGCCGTGACGAAGGTCTGGGAATTCAGCGGCCTGAAGTCCGGCGAAATCGTCAACGGCGAGGCGGGGAACATCGTTGGCATCTCGGGATTCGAGGAACTGGCCATCGGTGAGACTCTCTGCGACAGCGAGGAACGTGAGCCGGTGCCGTGGACCGAACTCGATCCGCCCACGATCCAGATGCAGTTTGCCGTAAATGATGGCCCGCTGGCGGGCAAGGACGGCAAATTCGTCACCGCGCGTCATATTCGCGAGCGTCTCTACAAAGAGATTCGCACGAACATTTCCCTGATTGTCCAGGACACCGAGGCGGCCTACATTTTCCTCGTCAGCGCCCGTGGCGAAATGCAGATTGCGGTATTAGTCGAGCAAATGCGCCGCGAAGGATACGAAGTCCTCGTCTCGCGTCCCGAAGTGATCCTGAAGAAGGATCCCTCAGGCCGAACATTGGAGCCGTTTGAGACGTTGTGGGCGGAGGTGCCCAATGAATGTCTCGGCGACGTGATGCAAAACCTGGCCGGCCGCAAGGCCCAGATCACCAACATGCAACACCATGCGCACGGGGTCAGCCTGGAATGCACGATCCCGACGCGCGGTCTCATTGGCTTGGAGACGGACCTTGTGAACCTCACCAGTGGGCGCGGTGTGATCAGTCACATGTTCAAGAGTTACGAACCTTTCAGCGGTGAAATCACGACGCGACTCACCGGGACGTTGGTTTCCATGGAAACCGGCATCGCCACCGCTTGGGCGCTAAATAATATTCAGGAACGCGGCCGTCTTTTTGTCGGTCCGCAGGAAGAAGTCTACGCCGGGATGATTATTGGCGAAAATCCCCGCGCGGAGGATATGCCCGTCAACCCAACCAAGACCAAGCACTTGACGAATATGCGCAGCCAGGGTGACGGCAAGGGGATTCAATTGGAACCTCCGCTGAAGATGAGCCTCGAACGCGCCCTGGAATATATCGCCGCGGACGAATACGTCGAAGCTACGCCGAAAAATCTTCGTCTCCGCAAGAAAATCCTGAACGCTGTGCAGCGCAAGCGCGCCGCGCAATCCCAGTCCGCCGAAGTTGTTGCGTAAGCCGTCTGTTGGCGGTTTACTTTCGCGATATGGGCGGCCTGCCTGATAAAGATTCAGGCGCTCTTGAAGGCGCGCGGCGAGTTCACTTTCGTTGCTCCCATCCGCCAGCACGATCGCCTTCTGAGCAGTTTGGATTGCCTGACTGAACTGCGCCTCGGCGTAGGCGGCGGCGAGTGTGTCCAGCGCATCGACTCGCTTATTGCCAGTAAGATGCAAAGCCGCTCGGCCAGTTGTACGGCCTCGCCGGGATTGCGGAAGTTCGCATCCTTATTCGTCGCCAAAATCCAGGCCAGCCCTTTCAGGGGCAACGGCCAGTTGGGTCTTAGCCGGACCGCCTCCCGATATTCCGCGATGGCGTCGGCTGTCTTTCCCTGACTGGCCAGAAAGCTCCCAGGTTGTAATGCGCCTCCGCATGGTCGGGATTGAATTGTCGCGCCAGTGCGAACTCGCGGATCGCATCCGACATTTTTCCCTGGCTCGCCAGGGCAACACCAAGGTTGTAGTGGGCCTCGGCAGAATCGGGCTTGATCCGCAGCGCGGCTTGATATTCCGCAGTCGCCTCGACAAATCTGCCCTGCGCGGCCAGTGCGCTGGCGAGGTTGCTGGTGCCGTTGCCGAATCAGGGTTGATTCGCAACGCCGCTAGAAATTCGCTGGCCGCTTCGCCAAGATGGCCATGCTCCGCCAGGGCTTTCCCGAGGTTTTCGTGCGCGACAACATTGTCTTTCGTGACGCGCAGCGCGTGACGGAAAAGTGTCTCGCTGTTTTGCCAGTACTGGATCTGTTGCGCGGTCAACAGCGCGCAACTCAGGAGCAACGCAACCGCAACAGCCGTCGCCGGAATTCTTATCGCGGATCGCTTTGCCAGATCGCCGGGCAGACACCAGGCCAGCATCATGAACAATCCAACCGAGGGGATATACATGTAGCGATCCGCCATCGAAAAGGTCCCCACCTGCACCAAGCCGATCACCGGCACCAAAGTTCCCAGATACCATAGCCAGCCGTGGCAGATACGGTAGACGTTTACCCTTCGAGATGGCCAGCGACGACACGGCGACCAGAACCGCCGCCGCAGCGCACACCGCAGCGGGCGACCAAGTCTGATAGGGGTAGAAACAGCTAGATTCACCGGCAGAGAATATTCCCCAAGTACCGCACGTAGGACACCAGCGCATTTGCGATGCGGGCGGTGATAGGGAGTTTGTCAATAGTATGATCGAGCCACCGCGCTGCTCAGCCCAATAGGTTATGACGCTTGCGACGATCATCAAGGCGAAGAGCGGTAGTTTTTCCAGCAGCAAATAGCCGGGAGAGCGTTTTGTCTTTGCCTCGACCACTGATGATGCCCAGCGGTCCGGCCAGGGGCCAGTAATCCAGCAGCAGTAAAACAAATGGCAAGGTCACCAGCATTGGCTGGCCATCAGTCCGAGGGCGTACAGTACCAGCGTCAGCGCGTAGCGAATGCGATTAGGGTCTCGACATAGCGGACATACGCCAGCATCGTCAGCATCCAAAAGAAAGTGCTCAGGAACGTCCTTGCGCTCCGCCACCCAGGCCACGGATTCCACGTGAAGCGGGTGCAGAGCGAACAGCGCCGCCACCAATGCACTTCGCCATGACGCGGCGGTTATACGATTGAGGGCAATGAAAAGCAGGAGTGTATTGGCGATATGGAAGAGGAGATTGACCAGGTGATGCGCGCCCGCATTCAATCCTGAGAACGGCAATCGGTCAGCAAGACAGCCAGGTCACCGGATCCAGATGCTGAAGTGTGTTGTGGTGAACGCCCAGACAATCCCGGGCGGCGTGAGTCCGCCCTGTACGTGTGGGTTCCCCGTGACATAGGTGTCATCATCGTAGTTTGAAACTCGAAGTGGCGGACCGGCCAATAAACAGCGGTCGTGACGGCTGTCAGGCACAGGCAGATCAGAAGACTGCGACGCCACGAGGATGTATCAGTCATGGCGGCAAAATGATACTCAGATGATACGGTTCATCATTGGAAGGCGGCATTGGTGGTAAGTGTAGTTCGCGAGGGATGGCAATCAAAGAGGAAATCACTCAGGTTATGGGCCTATTATCTTGACCTCATTGGAGCGTAATGTTCTACTGGTATTTGGAGAAGCAGGGCCGGTAATTTTGGGATGAGGCGATATGAAGTCGAGGTTTGCTACCGCAATTATTGTCGCCACGCACATTGCCCTTGTTGCTTACGCCGCCCGCGCCGACGACAACAGTTGGACGGCTGCCAGCGGTGAATGGGAAGCCGGGAGCAACTGGTCGCTGGGCGTCCCGCCGACCAACACACAATCAACCATTCTCATCACGAACGATACGACCAAGACCGTCACGATTGACGCCACGACTTCAGGAAGTTTTCCGGATACCCTGACGATCAACGATCTGACAGTCTCGGCACCCGTGAAATCGACGAACACTCTCTTTCTTTCCAACGCCGGCATCGGCACACCGTTGCAAATCCAGGATCAATTGACGATTGGGGATGGAGGATTCCTGTTGATCACGGTTCCGCAATAAACGCCGTCAACGGGTTCAGCATCAATGGCGAGGTTACTTTGCTCGACGGATCGGTAACCGTGGCGAATAATTTCGCAGCGGGAACATTCATCGACGGCGACAATTCAGAGATGACCGTATCCAATGGCACATTTTTCACACAATACATGCAGGTGGGTACATCGCACGGGCCGAAGAGAATCCTGAGGATTGCCGGGCCGGCACAACTGAATTGGTCTACGATTTGGCTATTGGCATTTTCGGTGACGGATCGGGGTGCGTGACTGGCGGGCAGCTATTGGATCGGCGCAGAGATAGGAATCGGACTTTACTCTGGTGGCGTCGGTCAAATGACGGTTTCCAATGGGACCGTCCTAGCTGGATACATCTACGCCGGGGCCGGCACGACGGAGGGGAAGGCACACTGACAATCAGTGGCGGCACGGTTACGATCAATAATGATCTCGGAATCGGGCCGTATCCAGGTACGACAGGGGCGGCGTGGATCAGCGGTGGTCAGTCCGTATGTGACAAATGGCACCATTTCTATTGGAGACGGTGGTGACGCCAGCCTGACGGTGTCCAACGGGAGCGTGTTGGCGCAGAATATACGCCTTGGCTCGAATCCCAATGCACAAAGCTCACTGACGTTTGCCGGGGGCGTCGGGATCATTTCGTCCGGTATCGTTATCGGCGACTGCAACGCTGGCGGATCAGGCGTGCTGACCATGAACGGCGGCGATGTATTTGTTATCAATACCACACACAATGCCACGGTCGACTTCTGCCATGGACAGCCGATTGTGGACGGCGGTTTCCTGTGGATTGATAGGCTCGTTATGACGAATTCTGTGGCCTGTTTGTTCGCAACGGCGGTACGCTCGTTGTCGGGGACCTGGTCCTCGATCCAAATCTGGATGCTGATGGCGATGGACTGCCGAATGGGTGGGAACAGAGCCACGGATTCGACCCCTTGAATGCGGCTGACGGTGTCGTCGGGCCGGTGAATAATTGGACGGGCGGTTCTGACAAATGGGAAACAAGCGGCGATTGGTCGCTGGGTGTGCTTCCGTTTCTCACGCAGGCCGGGATCCAGGTTGCCAACGCGTGCTAAAGACTGTAACCCTCGATGCGTTCACCTCCAGCAATTTCCCCGATTCAATGTTCATCCGTTCGTTGTCCTTGTCTGCGCCATCAAGGTCGACCAACGCCCTGATCCTGAACGACGCGGGCACCAACGTTCCCTTACATCTTCTGGGCGGGCTCGACATTGAGAGGCTGGGGGTTGCTTGACGATCACAAATTCGGCGACGCTGGTGGGTGGTTCCTTCGATATCGGCGGCAAGGTGAGTATTCTTGGAGGAACACTGACGGCCACGGGTCCCACCACGTTACTCGGCACCTTTACCGCGGGCGAACTGACAGTTTCTAATGGAACAGTACTGGCCGGGCTTACGTTTATCGGCATCGGTTCTGGTTATTCAGCCGACAACCAGCTTACCGTTGCCGGTGGCACAGTCTGCTTGGTGTCGGATCTTAACCTCGATTCGCGAGCTTCGGTGTGGGCCACCGGCTGGCCAGTTGGTCGTCACGAATGGCATGACCGACCTTCAAACCGGCTCGCAGATGTCGGTATCCAACGGGACAGCGGTGGCCCGGAATTAATTATCCAACAAGGCACTCTTTCCCTGCTGGGCGGCACGGAAATTGTCTCTTCCAACCTGTTGGTCGGCGACTGCGGATCGTACTTCGGTGACCCCTTCAACTTCCCTGGCAGCATGACTGTCGATGGAGGCGCCCTGTTTGTGACCAACGCAAGTGGTACCGCGGTGCTCGAGGTCCGTAGTGGGACGTTCACACTTAACTCCGGGACGGTCACGGTGGACCAGTCCGTCATGACCAGCGGCTGTGGATTATTCGTTCGCAATGGCGGTACCTTGATCGTTGGCACGCTGTGCTCGATCCGAATCTGAGTGCGGTGGGTGACGGCATCTCGAACGGATGGAAACAGCAGAACGGCCTCGATCCGCTTGCGCCGAATGTCGCCAATGAGGATTCCGATGGCGATGGCATGTCCAATTTGCAGGAGTATCTGGCCGGGACCGATCCGACCAATGCCGCGTCATTCTTTGGCATCAGCGCCATCGCACGAGAAGGCAATGACGTGCGGATAACGTGGACAATGGGGAGCGGTAAGACCAATTCATTGCAGGTCGCGACCGGGGCCGGGCACCCGCCTCACGTACAATTTCACGGACTTGTTTATTGCGACCGATACCGTTGGCTCGGTGACCAACTACCTCGATGTCGGCGCCGCATCGCAGACCCAGCGCTTCTATCGCGTTTGGCTTGTTCCGTAAGCCTCTTCGTGACGCGCCAGCCTCCGGGCTTGCTTTTTTCCCGCGCATAAGAAGAATGTCCCGCCAATATGGGACTATTCAGTTGGTGAACTCGCAATTTCAAAGCGTCGGAGCCGTCCGAAAACTCACAAGGCGCGGCAACATTCTCGATTTTCACTGCGAGCATGGACGGGTTCGCATCGCAATTCTCAGCGACGGCATTGTGCGCGTGCGCGCGACACAAGCCGGCGAGTTCGGTCCAAACTTTTCGTATGCGGTCGCGAAGAAAAAATGGTCGAAGGTGACGGCAACGGTTCGGGATGGCAAAGTGGTCACCCTGCGCACGAAGAAGCTGTTGGTGACCATCGCCAAAGCGCCGTTACGAATCGAGTTCGCCGGGGCCGACGGCACGGCATTGAATGGCGACCAGCAAGCGCACGGGATGGGGTGGGAAGGGACGAAGTGTCGCAGCCATCGATAGCTCGCGGCGACGAGATGTTCTGTTGCGGCGAGAAGACCAGCCCGTTCAACAAGCGCGGCTCGAAGACGACGTTCTGGAATGAGGACGATCCAAATCACACATACCTGTCCGAGGCCATTTACGTTTCAATTCCCTTTTTGATCTCCATCAGGCCCGGTGCGCATTACGGCATCTTTTGGGACAACACACATCGGACGCAGTTCAACCTGGGGCAGGTTGCGGACGAGAGGCATTACATCCTCGAATCCGACGCGGGCGAGGTCGATTACTATTTTTTTGCCGGGCGACTCGGTGCACGACGTGGTGCGCGGTTACGCGCAATTGACCGGAAGGATGTGGATGCCGCCGCGATGGGCGCTTGGCTTTCAGCAGTGCCGCTGGAGCTATATGAGCGCTGAGGAGATCATGGACCTCGCGAGGAATTTCCGTAAACGGAAGATCCCTTGCGATGTCATCTATTGCGACATCGATTACATGGACGGTTACCGTGTATTTACGTGGAACCCCAGGACGTTCCCCCAACCGCGCAAGATGATCCAGGGTCTTGCCCGGTCCGGTTTCAAACTCGTTACGATCATCGATCCCGGTGAAGAACGACAGCAAGTATGCTGTGTGCCGCGACGGGCGTGAGAAGGGGATGTTCGTGAAAAAACCGGAAGGCGGGTGGTTCACCGGCGACGTGTGGCCTGGCGAGTGCCTGTTTCCGGATTTTACCAGCCCGCGCGTGCGGCAATGGTGGGGACCGTGGCATAAAGAATTGCTGGACGTTGGCGTGGCGGGGATCTGGGATGACATGAACGAGCCGTGGTACGGAATTATCCCGGCGGCACCATGCCGCTCGATATCGCGCACGATTACGATGGCCAGCCGACCACGCACGCCCGCGCCCACAATGCTGTACGGTTTCAATATGGCGCGCGCCTGCCATGAGGCCCTGCGCAAATTGCAGCCGAGGCAGCGACCTTTCGTGATCACCCGCGCGGCCTACGCCGGATTCAGCGCTATTCGATGGTCTGGACCTGCGACAACCAGAGCTTGTGGGAGCAATTGGCAGTCAGCATTCCCGAATGCCTGAACCTCAGCCTCTCCGGCGTCCCTTTCTGCGGTCCCGATGTCGGCGGCTTCGGCGGCAACTGTACGGGAGAACTGCTCGCGCGGTGGACGCAGGCCGGGGCGTTTTTTCCATTTTTCCGTAACCATACCGCGTTGCATACGCGACGGCAGGAACCCTGGGCGTTTGGCAGGAAGGTGGAGGATGTTTGCCTGTGCTACATCAGCCTGCGCTACCAGCTTCTGCCGTATTTTTATAATCTTTTCCATGAAGCGACGGCAAGCGCAGCGCCCATCATGCGGCCCCTGTTTTGGGAATTCCCCGACGATCCCCACGGCTACGCAGTGGATGACCAGTTTCTTCTCGGCGCGTCATTGCTTGTCGCACCCATTATCAAGTTGGGAGCACGCCAGCGCGCGGTCTATCCGCCGGCCGGAGCGACTGGTACGACTATTGGACGAAACAAAAACATGCTGGCGGCCAGTACGTGACGGCACCTGCGCCGTTCGACATGCTGCCACTTTTCGTGCGCGCGGGTTCGATTATTCCCATGACCAAACCGGTGCAGTTCGTTGGCCGAAAATCAAGCGGGGAGATTATTCTCGATGTTTATCCGGGAAAAAGACCGCCGGTGATCTCTACGAAGACGACGGCGAAAGTTTTAACTACGAACGGGGCGCATATTCCCTGACGCATTTTTCGTGGTCGGACGACAGGTTGAAAGTGGACAAGCAGAAAACCGGTCAACAAATCAGCGGCGAAGAAGTATCGAACTATCGTCGCGAGATAAATGGATTATCTTTGATGTAAAAGCGCAGGCGCCTCTTCGCCCAGTGCCTCGCGTAATCCACACCGATCCGCGGTCGTTTGACGATTGCGAAAGGATCGGTCCTGCGTGGCGCAGCGATATAAAAATCGTCACTTAACAGGTCGTGCGCGTTGAGACGCTTGTCGATGCGCAACGCATTACAGAGCAGACCGGGGCCCTGGGTTCGTCCTTTGAGATTCTTCACCGGCTCGACGGCTCTCAATAGGACAGCCGATGCGTGACCTTCGCGCTCGGTTACGACGTTCATACAATAGTACATCCCGTAGATCAGGTAAACATACGCGTGGCCGGGAGGTCCAAACATCACTATTGTTCGGTCGGTTTTTCCCCGGGCCGAATGCGCGGCCAAATCATGCGGCCCGAGGTACGCCTCGACTTCCACAATCCTGCCGATACGCTCCAGCCCGCGCGATTCATGCACCAAATATTTCCCAAGTAATTCGCGGGCGACCACGATGGTCTCGCGGTCGTAGAAGGCGCGCGGCAGTTTTCGCATGGCGACGCGGCGGATGGCGGTCATCCGATTTCCGCTGCATCAAGATCGACCAGCCGAGTGGACAGAAGCCGCTCTCGTTGGTAGTGAAGCGGAACTCGCGCAGTTCGAGGATGTCGAACAGCGGCCCAGTCGTCCCGCATTTCCGGCTCGCTGACTACGGGCGGTCCCGTCGTATCTTCCTTGGAATTACCAGCCAGGCTCAACCACCAACTGCCGGTGCGCGTTGCGCGCTTGAGAAATTGCTGAAAGGCTTTCAGGTCTTCGGTTCGCAGGCAATGATACACGCCCCGGTCAAAAAGCATGTCGTACGGCCCACCCGGATTGTCTCGCAGGGTATCGGCCACCCGAAAATCCACTGGCACCCCCGCGGCATGGGCCTTCTCGCGCGCGATCTGAATGGCCTGGTCGACGATGTCGGTCGCGGTGACCTGAAATCCGCGTCGTGCCAGCTCGATGGCATTGGTTCCCGTCCCACAACCGAAATCAAGGACTGTAGTCCCCGCAAGCTTCCCGTCATTCAATATGCGGAGTAATTCTTCGCTTGGGGTTCCTGAATCCCAGGGCGTGTTTCCGCTCGCATATCTCTCGGCGAAATCAGGTTTCTCGGGCATGCTGATGTCCACTAAAGGTACTGATACGTTTTCGAGAATTCCATGTCACCCTGAGCGAAGCGAAGGGTCTCACTATACTGTTGGCGGGCGCGCAAAAAGAGAGATTCTTCGCTTCGCTCAGAATGACAGAGCGAAGAAAGTTTCGGTGATTTCGAATAATGTTCAAAACGTGCCAGTACCCCACTCAAAGGCCATTCGACAGCCTGGTTTACTTCTGCTCTGCCGCCTGTTTCACCACCTCGGCGTTGATCTGGATCGTGACATCCTCGCCGACCATGAGGCCGCCGGCTTCAATGGCTTTATTCCATGTCAGGCCATAATCCTTGCGATTGAGCTTGGCGTTTATTTCGAGTCCCATGACGGAGCCGCCCATCGGGCTCTTGATCGGGCCTTTGAGCGTGAAGGGAAGGGAAACATCTTTCGTCACGCCATGCATCGTGAACTTGCCGACCAGTGTCTGGTTATTCCCGTCCTTCTTGACTTCCGTGCTCTCGAACGTGATGGTCGGAAACTTTTCGGCGTCGAAAAAATCAGGACTGCGCAGGTGATTGTCGCGTCTCTCGATATCCGTATCGATGCTCTTGGCCTGAATGGTCCCACTTGCTCCCTTCAGCGCGTTGCCGTTGTCCGGATCGACCGTGATCGTGCCCTCAAACTGGCGAAAACGCCCGTGGACCGTATTGACGACCATATGATCGATTGAAAAATTAACGGAGGTGTGTGCGGGATCGACTTTGTACGTGTCCAGCGCCAGCGCGGTTGATCCGATCAAGGCGCTGACGCCCCAGATGGCGACGATGCGAACAATTCTCATGACGGCTCTCCTCTAGTTTATGTATTCCTATTAGTTCCGCCGGTAACGATCCCTGACAGCCCAACACACCGGAGCGTGGCATGAATTTCATGCCAAATCAATCGCTTACTCTTCCAGTTTTGCGTCCATGGTAATGGTGGCTTTCAAGACGCGGGAAATTGGACAACCTGCCTTCGCATTATTGGCCGCCGTTTCAAACGCTGCGGCTGTTGCGCCGGGGACCTTCGCGCTGACATCGAGGTGCACAGCCGTGAGCGTCCAACCCGTCTCCAGTTTCTCCATGCTTACGGTCGCGGTCGTGGCGATCCGCTCTGCTTTCAGGTTCGCGCCGCCCAGTTGCCCGGAAAGCGCCATCGAGAAACAACCCGCATGCGCGGCGGCAATGACTCTCGGGGTTGGTCCCGATGCCGCTTTCAAACCGGGTACTGAATGAGTACTGCGCGTCTTTCAGTACGCCGCTGTCGGTCGAGATCGTGCCCTTGCCATCCTTCAACGCACCCTGCCAAACCGCTGATGCTTTTCGTTTCATGATTTCGATTCTCCGGAACAAGATGATGCTGTTTTATACGATCGTTTTCTCGACACCACCTTCAGCCCGCACGGGACCGACGCGTGGCTGGGGCCGCCCATTGACAAACACCCTGCTTTTTCCGTTGAGTTTCAGGTTCACCGTCGGTTACCAGGGAATCGGCTTTCTGTCGCGCAGGAACTGCCCCGTCAGATTACGCGGCGCCTCCGTGGCGAGCCAGGTCACGGTATCTGCGCCTTGTTGGACCGTGCGCGGGGCGTTCGCGCCGCCCATATCGGTCTTGACCCAGCCGGGGCACACGGAGTTTACCGAAATGCCTTTGTCACCCAACGCCGCGGCGAACTGGCGCGTGACCGCGTTAAGCGCCGTTTTGGAGATGCTGTAGGCTGGATAGGTGTTGCCCATATCGCTCAACTGGCCGAGGCCGCTGGACATGTTGACGACGCTTGCCCGCGGACTCTTCACGAGCAATGGCAGGAACGCCTGCGTCACGCGCAGCGGGCCGAGAGTGTTGGTCGTCAGTGTGCGCAGAAATACGTCGTCCGGGACTTCGTCGATGTTCTTCTTGTCTTCCATGATGGCGGCGTTGTTCACCAGTACGTCGAGGTGATCGAACTTTGCCGCCACGATACTCGCAGTGTTCTCAATGCTCGTGCGGTCGCTCACATCAATTTCGACGAATTCGGCCGATGCGCCGCCTTTCTGGAGCGAAGCGGCCGCCTGTTTGCCAGCATCAGCTTTGCGCGCTCCCAGAAGCACGTGATAGCCCTTTTCCCCAAGTTGACGCGCGATCTCGTAGCCGATGCCTTTGTTCGCGCCCGTTACCAATGCAATTCTGTCCTTCGCCATCCCGTATTCCTCCACAGATGTTAATCCCAAAAAACAGGGTGAGCAATCCACGTCACCCGGCCGTGCGCTTAGGATGCCGTTACCGGGATTTCGATTCGCATTCCCGGCGCCAGTCCCAAAAACAAGGAGCCTGTCCCCGAAAAAGAGGGGACAGGCTCCCTGACGAAGCGCATCGAACAACTATTGGCCGCTCTTGCTCTGGTTCAGATCGTGGCGGTGCAATTGGCCCTTCAATTCAGAATTCTGCTCCGCATACGTATCCAACAAGTTCCGCAGATACGAATTCTCGTTACGCAATTGCTTCATAACACGCACATCCGGGGCCTCGGCTGGGGCTTCGGAGGCGGCCTTCCTTTCCGCGGTGAGTTTTGCGCTGAGGTCCTTGTTCTCCTTCTCGAGTTCGTTGACACGAGCGCTGGCCTTCTTCCCCTTGTCCGCTTCGGCGCGGGTGGCGGCGAGTTCATCCTGCAGCTTTTTCAGTTCCGCCGAGTTATCAACCGGCACGGGTTTCGCGGCAACAACGGCCGCCTTCTTATCGGCGGCGGCGAGCTTCGCGCTGAGGTCCTTATTCTGTTTCTCCAGGTCAGAAACCTGGCTGGCAGAATTCTTCGCCTGGCCGAGTTCTTTTTGCGTTTCCGCCAGTTGGGCGCGCAGGCTTTTGACTTCGCCGTTGTCAGCAACCGGTGCCGGCGCAACGGCGGGTTTGGCAGCGACTTGTTTCTTCAAGTCGGCGACCTCGGCTTTGGACTTGTCAAGTTCGGTGCGCAGGCTCTTGACTTCGCCGCTGTCAACCACAGGCGCAGCCGCAGGTTTAGCGGCGACCTGCTTCTTCAAGTCGGCTATTTCGGACTGCGATTTGTCGAGTTGAGCGCGCAGGTTCTTGACCTCGGAGGAATCTGCGGGCGCGATGTTCGTCTTCTTTTTCAGTGCTGCCAGCTTGGCGGTCAGATCCTTGTTCTGTTTCTCCAGATCGGCGGCGGCCTTGTGCGCCTTATCCGCATCGACATGGGCGTTGTCCGCTTCGGTCCGCAGTTTCTTTAACTCAGCAGTATCCGTCGGTGCCGGTGTAGCCAGCTTCGCGGCAACGGCCTTCTTTTCAGCGGCCGCCAGTTGCGCGCTCAAGTCCTTGTTCTGCTTCTGCAAGTCGGGAACCTGCGCGGCGGACTTCTTCGCCGCATCAGCTTCGGCGCGGGTCTTGTTCAATTCCGCCCGGAGCTTCTTCACTTCGGCGGAATCAGAGGGCGCGGCATTGACGGCCGAAGATCCCTTGTCAAAGTTTTGCGACGGCTCCGCAGACGCCTTTGGCGCCGTTGGGGCAGTCTTTACGGCCGGAGCAGGCGGCGGAGTGGTCGGTACTTGGACCACAGGCGTGACCACTGGTGCCACAGATGCCGCCGTAGCGGGGCAGGAGGCGGTTCGGGCAATTTCGTCTTGACCGCATCAAAACGAGATTGGCAGTCCTTCAGGCGGTACTCGACCATCTGCGGATTCCAGTCCGGCGCATTGATTCGAATGCTGTGCAAAATGCTGAGCGCAGACTGATAACTGCGGTACGCAGTCGCAAGGTCTGATTTCTCTTCAGCAGCCTGACCTTGTTCGACGAGAACAAAGGCATCCGCATAGCGGGAACCGGGTCAGCGGCCCAGGCATATTTGGCAGGTACCGTGGCCGAAGGCACACAGTCGTCGCGAACAAAACTACTAGACGTTTCTTCATCAGGAAGCCTCCTTGCACAAGGCTATAGCGAAACGGGACACAGAATGCAACTATTTCGTTTCACCCGACCGTGACAGGGTGGCGCAACGATATCCTGCCGAATCGCGCAACCGGGTTCACTAGTGGTGATGTCCGCCGGGACCGTGAGCGTGGCCGTGGCTCAATTCCTCTTTTGTCGCCTCGCGGACTTCTGTGACCTCGACATCGAAGGCCAGATCCATGAGCCAGCGGATGATTACCGTCAAGGGTGACATGGGTCTCGGTCACTTTCAAGGCGGTGACCACGGGCGAGTGTGAATCCTGTCCGGCACGGAAGCGGTCGCCCGCTTTGATGCCGCGGGTGGGCATCTGGTCCAACGGCACCTCAATGACGTTGTCCGGGTTTTTTCGCCGTAGGCATCCTTGGCCTTGACCTTGACGTGCTTCTTGTCCCCAACCTTCATTCCGCTCAACTGCGTTTCGAGTCCAGGAATGATCTGACCGACGCCTTGAGAAAAGTCAGCGGCTCGCCGCAGGCGGAAGAGTCGAGAATTTTGCCATCCGGATCCGTCAGCGTATAGTGGAATGAAATGATTGTTTGGCTCACGGTGGTTGACCTTTCTGTGATTCGTTCGGGCGGCACCCTACGATGGTTTGAGCGATTTGTCGAAGAAGAAAGCGACGGGGGAGCGGGGAAATTGATCGGTAGAACTCCACGATCTGTTCTCCAGCGAGCGTTCCTCCTTGAGTTTACCGCTGTGTATGGTTAGAATACAAACTCCGGCTGGGAGAGCTTTCTGATGCTCATGACGCACTCCTCAAGAACCATTCCCGTAATTCTCGCAACATTATTACAAATTTGCTTCCCTGGGCACTGTCTTGCCAGTCCCCCGACCTCAACGAATGCAATTCTCTTTGTTACGCAGGTGCCGATGCCGACGGAGGTTAATGCACGAGAGATCACGGCGAGCGTTGTGAATGTTTCTTCGTCGTTTGGAAACCAGCTTGGTGACACCGCCTCCTGCGGGCGCGGTGGGGCGCCCTGGATCTGGTACCCCGACGGCTCGGTGACGAACCTCACGAGGCTCGCGGGTTATGGGGCTACGAACACGTTTCAGGGCGCGAATAGCATCGCCGTCCGCGAGCCAAGCGTCCATTGGGACGGGGCCAGGGCGCTGTTCAGCATGGTTGTTGGTGCGCCGAGCAACCAGACCGACCTCACCAAATTCTACTGGCAAATTTATGAGATCTCGAACTTTGCTGTGAAAGGCCAGACCCCGCTCATCACGTACGTGTCAAATCAGCCCACGAATTACAACAACGTCAGCCCTACATACGGCACGGATGGACGCATCATCTTTGCCAGTGACCGGCTACGCGACGGTTCGGCGTACCTGTATCCCCAGCGTGAAGAGTATTTGCAGTTGCCAACGGTATCGGGCCTGTGGAGTCTTGACTCACAATCGGGTGATTTGTTCCTGCTCGAACACTCACCATCGGGATCGTTCAAACCCTACGTGGACAGCGTTGGCCGCGTCATTTTCACGCGTTGGGACCACCTCGCGCGCGACGCGGAAGCTTTGACGGACCGGAAGGGACGACCACGAATAACATGTTCACGTACTCTGACGAATCCGCCAGCGGCGTGGTCACGACGAACATGGCAGAGGTGTTCCCCGAGCCGCGCTCGTCCGACAACGCCGCACTGGCAGGCACCAACATGCGGGGCAATGAGTTCAACCAGTTTTTCCCGTGGGCGATCGACGAGGACGGCACTGGGGAGGAAGTCGTCAACCACGTCGGGCGGCACGAACTGCTGCAGACCGTACCCAGTTCGACATTCACGAACGACCCAAACATCGTCACGCTCGATCACACGCAGCGATTTAACACCAACTACGTGAGCAGCTTTTTCCCGTCGCGGGAAGACCCGAACACGCCCGGTCTATTCTACGGTGTTGACGCGGGCGACATCGGTACGCACAACGCCGGGCGGATTGTCACGTTGATGGCAAATATTAACACCAACCCTGATTTTATGGTGATCAACTATCTCACCGCGGCGGTGCTGCCATTCCAGCCGAATCCGGGGGGTCTCTACCGCAATCCGCTGCCGATGAGCAACGGCGTGCTGGTCGCCATACACGCGGGGAACGCCACCAATCTGGACTCCAACGTCGGCACCCCCACCGCGCCAAAGTCGATGTACGATTTCCGCCTGAAGACACTCAAACCGTCCGGGGGCCTTTTCGTGCCTGATAAATTCCTCACGCCGGGCTTTACCAATACGTTCAGCTACTATGTTGGCTCCAATCTGGTCACAAGCAGTGGCGCTCTCTGGGAACTGGATCCTGTCGAAGTCGCTCCGCGTTCGATCCCGCCCAAACGGGTTGCGAGCGTACAAACCATCGAGGGACAGGTATTCACAGAAGAAGGCGTCGATCTGCCCACGTTCCAGAATTACCTGCGCACGAACAATCTTGCGCTCGTCATCAGCCGCAACGCCACCGCCCGCGATCATGCCGATCTCAGCAGCCGTTCAACCTCAAAGTCGGCTGGCCCGGCGGCACCCAAACGCTCGGCACCAACGGCGCGATCTACTCCATTGGCTTCCTCCAGGTGATGCAGGCGGATCTGTTGCGTGGTTTCAAGCCGGATGGCGTGACTCCCGCGCCGGGCCGCCGCGTGCTGGCCCAGCCGCTGCACGACGCCATTGCGCAAAACCCTCCGCCCACGAACATTGCGCCGGCCGGTGCCGTGCAGTGGCCACGGATGGTTCGTTCGCAGCAATCATTCCCGCACGCCGCGCGTTAAGCTGGCAACTCACCGACACAAACGGCTCGCCGATTGTCCGCGAACGCTACTGGATCACGTTCCAACCCGGCGAAGTTCGCACCTGCGCCAATTGCCACGGCATCAATGAGCATGATCAAACCGGTGTCCAGGGGCCTCCGTCCAACGAGTCGCAGGCCTTGCGTACGCTGTTGCGTTTCTGGCTGGCCGGCAATCCCGTTGGCACGGCGCAATTCAGCGCCGCGAATTACTCGGTTTCGGAAACTGCCGGCAGTCTTACGATCCCGGTCAACCGTCTCGGGGGCAGCACCGGTCCGCTCACCGTGACCTTCAATACCACCAATGCCACAGCGTTGGCGGGGGTGGACTACGTCACGACGAACGGCGTGCTGACGTGGATGGACGGCGACGCGACAGGCAAATCGCTAACCATTCCCATTCTTAATGACGGCCTCGCGGAGAGCAACGAAACCTTTGCAATCGCGTTGACCGGGCTGCCGCGACGAACACGACGATCGTCACGATTCTCAAGCAACCCATTCAAGTCTGGCGCGTGACCAATTTCGACACGAACGCAAACAACGCGGCGATCGCCGGCGACCTGGCCGATCCCGACAATGATGGGGCGGTGAATCTGCTCGAGTACGCGCTTGGTTTGAACCCGAACGCTGCCAATGTGGGCAGTTTGCCAACGGTCGGCCAAACCAACGGTTTCCTCACGTTGACCTATACGCATGTCAACAGCGCGACCGATATTAGTTACCTTCCTGAAGTCAGCAGCGATCTCGTCAACTGGAACAGCGGACCGCTCTTTGTCAGTCAATCAGTGCTGGCCAGCAACTCCGCTTTCCAAACCATTCAGGCTCGCGATTTGGTGCCGCTGGGCGCAGCATCAAATCGTTTTATTCGGTTGCACATTACCCATCCATGAGGGCAGCTCTCGCGCTTGTCGAGAGAGAACGGTGTGGTAGCATGCCCAGCCGATGAACCAGCCGATGGCAAGACAGCGCCCGTCGGTCAAGAAGATCGCCATCCTCACGCTGGCGATCGGCTGGATGCTGTTTCTGGCGCTGGTGTTTGTGTGTAATATCTGGATCGTCGGCGCGACGAGATCGCGGGTATTTTACGATGTTGGTTCCATTCCTTTTAACGAGGACGGGCTGGTGCTGGGGACGGGGAAACTGATCGAGAAGGGCCGGGTAAACCAGCACTTGGTGCAGCGCATCGACGCGGCTGCGGCGCTGTACCGCAGAGGCAAAGTGAGGCGGCTGATTCTCAGCGGTGACAAGGGACGCGACGAACCCATGGAGATGAAGCGCGCATTATTGCAACGGGGCGTCCCGGAGTCGGCCCTGGTCCTCGACAACTACGGACTGCGTACGCTCGATTCGGTGGTGCGAGCGCGCGACGTATATAAGTGTGCCAGGCTGACAATCATCTCGGAGCGTTTCCACGATTTTCGGGCGTTGTTTCTCAGTCACTACTTCGGGATCGAGGCGGTGGCCTATGCGCCGAGCGATTTATCGATGCGTTGGATGGTCCGCCCGACGGCCCGCGAGTACCTGGCTCGCGTCAAGGCGGTGCTGGATCTGTACGTATTGAATACCCGGCCCGCGGTGACCGCCAGCTAGCCTCGAATCGGCTTCGAGGCTAGGCGCTGGCCTTCTCCAGCAAGCGCACTTCGCGTTGCGGAAATGGAATTTCAATGTCGCGGGCGCGGAACTGCTCGATGATGGCCTCGTAAATCTCCAATTGCGCAGGGCCGTAGTCCGGCACAGCCACCCACGGGAAAATGCCAATCGTGATTACCGACCCGCGAGAGCCTCGATGCCGACCACGGGTTGCGGCTCTTTGAGCACGCGCGTGTTGGCGTTGAGGATTTCGTGAATCGTGGCCAGCGCGCCCTTCACATCCGAGTTGTAGGCGATGCCGACGCTCAGGTTGAGTTGGCGGATGTTACCGCAGTTGTGGAGGATTTCGCCGACGATCTTGCGATTGGGAATGACAACACGCGACTTGTCGGAGTGCAGGAGCGTGGTCGAGAACAGCTCAATGTTGGTCACCTGGCCATTCCACCGGCCAGTTCGATATACTCTCCGATACGAAACGGCTTGGTGAAAATGATCGTCAAGCCCGCGATGATGTTGCCGAGCACACCCTGCGCCGCCAGGCCGATGCCGACACCCGCGACGCCGATCCCCGCGATCAGGGACGCGACAGGGACGCCGAATTTGTCCAGCGCGAGCACCAGGGCGAACCCGAACACAATCAGTCGCACGACGCGGACCATCAGGATGCGGATCGGCGGTTCGAGATGTTGCTTGGTCAGCCACTTATCGGTGAGACTGCCCAGCCAGCGGGCGACAAGCGCGCCCACAATGAGAATGATGATTGCGCCGACGATCTGGAAGCCGTAGGTGATGAAGAAAGTAACGATGGTGTTCTGCCACTGTTCTACCGGAGCCATGACATTTTTATCCGCGACACGCGGCGCGTTGTCAATTCTCAACTAAGCTGGAGGACTTTGGGCCGACAACCGCCTGGCTAGGTCGATTCGTCCCGATGAACTGTGTTCGGCGAAAACGCCGGTAGGCAAACCGCGATATACTCAGCTCCATCGGGTGATGGAGTGCTGTATTGGACCCACTCACCTTTGCGGGTGATGACCGCCTGGCCCGCGCGCACCTCGATGACGCCGCCCTTGTGGTTCACCTGCAGCGATCCCTTCAATACATACGTGTACTCATCGAATTGCGGCGTTTGCCCGGGTTCGACCCAGCCCGACGGACTGCGCATGTGCGCGATGCTTATCGCATCCGTCTTTGAATTCACGCGCCCGACAACTTCGTCGATGAGTTTGGGTTTGTTACCCGCCGGGTGATGCGCGCAGGCTTCTGAATAAGTGTTGGCATGACGCCATTTTACAACATGCTCATCACGCCGTCACCTGTAGTTCGCCGGCCACGATCGCTTGATCACCAATTGCAGGCGGTGTCGCGTCGCGGCCCTCCAGGAACTCCAGCACCGCGTCTTCAAATTCCGCCTTGTGCAATTCATACGCCGAATGGCCGCCGCCAGGGATTAGACCCAGGACGGCCGACGGGATGCGGCAGGCTGTCTCGCGCAGCAGGGACGGTGGGAAGAAGATGTCTTTGGTGCCACCGATGACCAGTGTCGGCGCCTGGATTTGGCCCAGGGACTCCGAACTGTCGTGCGCAAGACAAGCCTCCAGGGAAACCAGGAAATCCGCCGGATTGCAGGGCATCGTTCGCAATAGCGGAATCAGAAACCGGGTAAAAGTCTTGTGGTACTCAGCCATCGTTACCCGGTTAATATCCTGGTAAAATTCCCGCCAGCGTTCCTCGTGCGCCAACGCCAGCCAGTGTTCGGGGGCTTTCCGTCCTTCGTCACTAACGCGGTACGCCGCGCAGGCGATAATCAACCGATTCACATACTCGGGATAGTCCGCCGCAAAATGCTGGGCCACGTAGCCGCCAAGGGAAATCCCCAAAACATCCGCCGTCCCAATTTCGCATTCAAAGGCCCTCGCATAGTCGGCGGCCATGTCCCGGGTCGTGTATCCGCGGGGCATACCGCGTTTGCGACTGACGATGTAGACCGTGGACGTTCGGCAAACCGCCGGTATTGTGAAGGGAAATCCCACTTCCGGCTGGTCACATCCCATGCGGCATCGGCCAGCCGGGAAAAATCACCACGGAATGTGGTTTATCACCCAAGCGCACATACGAAAGTCCGCCGGGTAACAACCCTTTCTCCATCGCCAACGTTTCCATAAAGGCCTCCTGCCCCTTATGATACATCGAGTTGCGGTTATGGCTATTGGGCAGCCTTCCGAATTCTACCTAGGAAATGTCACCAGGGTGGTCGACGGCTTTCTCGATTGAACTGCTACTCTTTGGGGAGAGTTCGTTGCGTGTTGCTGTGGGCGACCTGCATGGCCACGAGAAGGGCGATGAGGATGGCCAGGTACATTTGACCGGAGATGGCTTCGAGGTTGGCGAACGCGCGCGCGGGGCCCGACCTGGGCAGAATATCGCCATACCCCAATGTCGAAAGCGTGCTCATGCTGTAATAGATCAGCGAGTTGATCATCGCAAACTGCGGAAACTCTACATGACCCGTGGCGATGGGCTGACCGGCCTCCAGTAAGGAGCCGGGATGTAGCACTTCGAGCATGCAAAAGAGAAATGCCCACATCAACCCGAGTAGCAGATAGGCGCAAATCGCCCCATAAATCGTGTCCGAGGTCACCGTCTTGCTTCTCAGGACGTTCGAGAGAATGGCAATCGCCGTCAGCAGGAGAAACAGCACCCCGAAGCCACGGCTGATCGCGGTCGTGACGGGATTCATGTGCTGCGCGAACGCCAGCCATTGTGCGCCCAACATTCCCGCCGCCAGTACGAGGGCCACCGCCAGGAAACGGCGGTCGTGGCTCACGGCATAAGCGCCCGCGACAAGGATCACCGCGAAAAACAAACCCACGTGCCGCGTTTCGGCCACTTCCTGGTCGATGAACGGATAGAAGGCAAACAACAACAGCAACGCGATCAACAAAGTCAGGTACCGCTGCCGCAAAAGCCGATGCCGGGTCCGTTCACTCTCATGGGGAATCATCGGGTTCGTCGACACGCCGCGCAGCTTACCAATTCACCACCGCACTCGTCTACCGCCATGCGTCCCGATCACTAGGTTGCCGAATCCCGCGCCAGGTATCGCGCGATGCGGACGTACTCATTGCCCGCCCAGCGGGTGGTAGTTCTTATGGATCTTGTCCAAGATTTGATTCGCAGAAGGTGTGACGATCGTCTTTACGAATGGAGTCCACTTTAAATCGGTGCCGCAAGCATGGATGAAAAGCTCGCGGACACCCCCTCTGGGAAAAATAGGGGTGAACCGCGCCACCGCGACTTTATCGGTTGAAGCGAATCGTCCATCCTTTGTTGTCATTGCGAAGCCCCGGCCGTTCATGATGTTGTTGGTAGAATCGATGAAGTACTCAACGGACCAGATTTTAACAGAGGCATTAGTGGAAACAGCGCGCACGCTCACTTCTACCTGATTGTTGTTGGTGCGGATAACCGAAGCCTCGCTCAAGATGATGTCGGTGCCACCAGTTGCAGCCCAAGGACAGGAAATCATGGCGAAGAGCAGCACTACCACGAGTCCAAGTTGCCTGGTTCCAAAGCTCAGTGTACGGACTGGATTCACATCTTGCTTATCACCGCATCGCCAAACTCGGAGCACTTCACTTTCTTCGCTCCCTCCATCTGCCTTGCGAAGTCGTAAGTGACGGTCTTGGCGTTGATGGCCCCGTCCATGCCTTGGAGAATGAGGTCGGCGGCTTCGGTCCAGCCGAAGCAGTGGAACGTCATTTCGCCGCAGTCAGTTCGCGAGCGTGCAGGACTTCGTGACCGGAGAGCGAGCGCACCTTGTCAGCTTCTAACGACAGCACAGCGATGGTTTTGCCGTCGGATGTCATGAACTCGACCTCGTAACCTTCGCCGTTACCGTGCACCATGACGGCAGTACCAATGTCGCCGGCCACGAGGCCGTGCATTGGCAGATCAACCGTCAGGGCTACCAGATCCAACTCCTTAATCATAACGGGAATCTATCATGGTTTGGTAGGGTATGCAGTAACAAAGTGGGGCGGTGGCCGGTCGTCGCGCAAAATCCAGATTGTGGTAATGGCCAGGCTGCCGCTCCGCGATGGGATGCTACCGCGCACAACAAACTTGCGGCCAAAGGGCGACGGCAGTTCCTGCGCGCGTCGGACTCTCGCGCGAGTTGAAGCAAAACGTCCACGAGACGCTGTGCCGTGTACCCGGCGGTGACGAAGACGCGTTGTTTGTGCCGACCATGAGCGTGTGTGGCGCTGAGCAAGTACCGCTCAATCTTGTTTCTCTCGACGACGGCGTGCTCCGCGTCTGGCAATTTCATCGCGTCACATCTTCTTAATCACCGCATCGCCGAACTCGCTGCACTTGACTTCCTTCGCGCCTTCCATCTGCCGGGCGAAATCGTAGGTGACGGTCTTGGCGTGATCGCGCCGTCCAGGCCCTTGAGGATCAGATCGGCGGCTTCGGTCCAGCCCAGGTAGCGGAACATCATTTCGCCGGAGAGGATGACGGAGCCGGGGTTGACCATGTCCTTGTTGGCGTACTTGGGCGCGGTGCCGTGGGTGGCTTCGAAGATGGCGTGGCCGGTGATGTAGTTGATGTTGCCGCCGGGCGCGATGCCGATGCCGCCGACCTGCGCGGCCAGCGCGTCGGTGAGATAATCGCCGTTGAGGTTCAGCGTGGCGATGACGTCGAAGTCCTCGGGCGGGTGAGCACCTGCTGCAGCGTGATGTCGGCGATGGCGTCCTTGATGACGAGGCCCGCGCCGGGTTTGCCTTCGGGAATCTTGCACCACGGGCCGCCGTCGATCTCCGACCGCGCCGAAACGCTCCTTGGCGAGCTCGTAGCCCCAGTCGCGGAAGGCGCCCTCGGTGAACTTCATGATGTTGCCCTTGTGGACAATCGTGACGCTCTTGCGCTTGTTCGTGATGGCGTAGAGGATGCGGCGTGGATCAGGCGGTTCGTGCCGAGATAGCTGACCGGCTTGATGCCGATGCCGACATCCACGTCCGGGCGGTGCGGCGCGCCGATGGCCTCAAGCTGCTTCAGCCACTGCGCCGCCGCTTCTTTGGTTCCGAAGCGGATTTTCTTGAATTCCTTGGGAAATTCCTTCGCCAGGAAATCGAGGATCTTCTGCGCTTCGGGCGTGCCGCCCGCGTACTCGATGCCGGCGTAAATGTCCTCGGTGTTCTCGCGGAAGATGACCATGTCCACCTTCTCGGGATGCTTCACGGGCGAAGGCACGCCCTTGAACCAGTGCACCGGGCGCAGGCAGACGTAGAGATCGAGCATCTGGCGCAGCGCGACGTTGAGCGAGCGGATGCCGCCGCCGACGGGCGTGGTGAGCGGGCCTTTGATGCCGACGAGGTAATCCTGGAACGCCTCGACCGTGTCGTCGGGCAGCCAGTTGTTGAATTTCTTGAAGGCCTTCTCGCCGGCAAAAACCTCCATCCAGGCGATCTTGCGTTTGCCGCCGTAGGCTTTCTTCACCGCCGCGTCGAACACGCGCTCGGCGCGGCCCAGATGTCGGGGCCGGTGCCGTCGCCGCGGATGAAGGGAATGATGGGATTGTCGGGAACGTTCAGTTTGCCGTTTTGAATGGAAATCTTTGCCATGAATTGTGGTTCTCCTCGCCTAAAAAAGTGCCGCGATGATAGCAGAGAGCACAGGGCAGTCAACCTTGCGTGAGCAGCATTGCCTTCGCGCGGCGTCCGTCGTATCGTGCGACCCGTGGGTTACGCGATTTTGTTTCGCCAGTTTCCCCTCGATCAACTGGATGCGCTGGCGCCGGTCGTTGCGGGGATTTACGGCATCAACGATTACGACGCGCGCACGAAGATCCGCAAAGGCTGGGGATTTCTGGAGCGGGACGCCTCGAAGGAAGACGCGCTCCGAATCGTGGAAGGCGTGGGCGATTATGCTGGCGGCGTTGTCTGCATAGACAACACCGCGCTCCGCATGCCCGGCGGGAACCGCGCGTGACCACGGGAGTCGAGTTCGCGCCCAACGGTTTCACGCTGCGCTTGCAATCGACCGAAAGATCCCACCCGTTTCCTCGAATGGGCACAGGTGGAAGTGGTGTCCGCGGGCCAGTTTTCGGAGGAGATTATCAAACGCGTATCGGGTGGCGACGAAAAGAAAATGGGGGCGATGATGCTGGGCGTCGGCGTATTTCTCGCCACCGGCATACCGCCCGGCCTGCTGGGCGGCGGCAAGAAAAAGAAGAAGGAAGCCAAGCCCGAGAAAACCATGCGCACGATCACCTTCGGCCGGATCGTCACGATCACCGGCGAACAGTTTGCCTTCGGTCCCGAGCACTTTGATTTCTCCGGCCTGGCCGAGAAAAAGCAGTTAAACACCGGCGCCAACTTCCGCGTGCTTCTCGCGGAATTGGCCGCTGACATCCGCCAAGGTGAACCGCGGCGCGCGCCTCCTGCTGGACAACCGCTCCCTGACCTTCGCCAACTACGCCGGCCCGCACGACTTCGAAACCGAATTGCTTTGGCTGCTAAATGTCCCGCGTGGTGATAGCGCCGAATGAATCGGGCAGCGTGACGTGGAATCTTATTTCGCGCCGGGGACATCCACGCGGGCGCGGTAGAGACCGGTGCGGGCGCAGATGTAGAGGGTTTTGCGGTCGGGGTCGCCGAAGGCGACGTTGGCGGGGCGCTCGGGCAGGGTGATTTCGCCAAGCTGCTTTCCGGTGCGGTCAAAATTTCGACCGATTTCATTGCGGAAATGTAAAGGGTGCCTTCGACGTTAACCCGGAAGCCGTCGGGGCGTTCTACTTTGCAGAAAACACGACTGTTTGTAATGCTGCCGTCAGCGTTTACATCAAAAGCGCGGAGGTGACCGAGTTCCGTGTCGGCGATGTAGAGAATTTTTTCGTCGGGCGAAAAAGCGAGGCCGTTGGGTTTGACGAAGTCCCGCGCAACCAGGGTGAGTGTCTCGCCCTTCGGCGACACGCAGAACACACCTTGGAAATCCAATTCGCGCAGATCCGGCTTCACGCCGTAGGGCGGATCGCTGAAATACACCGAACCGTCGCTTCGACACACGATGTCATTGGGGCTGTTAAGCCGCTTGCCTTCATAGTGTGTGGCCAGCGCGTTGACCGTTCCGTCGTGCTCGGTGCGCGAGGTGCGACGGTTTTCGTGTTCGCAAGTGACGAGACGGCCCTGCGGGTCGAGCGCATTGCCATTGGCCTGACCGCTGGGTTCGCGGAAAATACTGAACGAATTGGTCGCCGGCGTGTAGCGGCGAATACAACTGGCCGGAATATCGCTGAAGAGCAGTTCGTTCCGTGCCTGTACCCACACGGGTCCTTCCAGAAATTGGAAATTTCCCGCAATTTTTTCAGCTACTGTGGCGAATGTTGATGATGTCGCCGTCTTCCACGACATACTCTTTGCCTTTGACATGGAGCTTGCCAGTTTCCTTGAGCTTTACTTCCGCGGCGTGCCCGGTGTCGGCAGCCCCGATCAGGTCGCCGTATTTCATCACCTCGGCGCGGATGAAACCGCGGGCGAGGTCCGAGTGAATGGCGTGCGCTGCGTCGACGGACGTGGCGCCGTGACGAATGGTCCAGGCGCGGACTTCGTCTTCGCCGCTCGTGAAAAACGAGATGTAACCGAGCGCCTTGTAGAGAAAACGCGTGAGAATGTTAATCGCTGGTTCGGTGATGCCGAGCGCGGCCAGGAATTCGGCGCGTTCGGCGGGATTCTCGATCTGCGCGACCTCGGCCTCGGTCTTGGCGCTGAGTTCGCAGACTTCGGAACGCGGGCCGGTGAGTATCGCCTGGGCGGCTTGCACCAGCTTCGGGTTTGGGAAATTACTTTCGCCACAATTGAGGGCGGTGACGATGCCCTTGACCGTGAGAAACTGCAACGAGCGCATTCGTTTTTCTTCACCCTCATGCCAGGCATATTCGCGGAGTGATTTTCCAGCTTCCAGATGCGGCTTGAGTTTTTCCAGCAGCGCGGCTTCGTCGGCGCGTTCCTGCTCGAACTTGCGTTTCTGGTCCTGCGCGATGCGATTGAGTCGCGTCTCGATGAGACTGAGGTCGCTGATGGCGAGTTCCAGATTCATCGCCTCGATGTCCCGCAGTGGATCGACCGAGCCGTTCACGTGAAACACGGCCGGATTTTCGAAGGCCCGGACGACGTGGCAGAATGCATCCATGTCCTTCAACTTGTTGAGCCATTGCTCGCGCGGCTTTGGCTCGTGAGGCGGGGCGGGGGCGAGCGTACACTCGATCTCGGCGTACTTCGTCTTCTTCGGATTGTACATCGCCGAAAGCCTGTCAATACGCTGGTCGGCGACCTTGACCGTACCGATGTGGTATTCGGTGGCCCGGCCAAGCAAGTGGTCAACCCCCACACCTGTAAGCAGGGAGAAGACCGTCTTTTTGCCGACTTGTGGCAGGCCAATGAGCGCGATTTTCATAGCGAAAGCCTGACAGCGTGGAAGGTCACGCCTTCAGGCTTTTGCAAAAGGCCTCGATGCGGTCGAGACCTTTCTGGATGTTCTCCATCGAACAGGCGTAACTGAGGCGCAAGTGCGCATCGCTACCGAAAGCGATGCCGGGGACCGCCGCAACCTTCTGATCATCCAACAGCTTTGAACAGAAAGCGGTTGAGCCCAGGCCGAACGCGGAGATATTGGGCAGCATATAGAACGCGCCCAGCGGCTTCACGCAGGTAATGCCCGAAATCTTTGTGAGCCGATCGTACATGTACGCGCGACGTTCGGTGAAGGCCTTGACCATCTCGCCGATGAACGATTGGTCGCCTTTCAATGCCGCGAGTGCGCCTTTCTGGGCGAAGCTGGTCGGATTCGAAGTCGAGTGCGACTGGATCGAGTCAATCGCGGCGGCGATGTGCTCCGGCGCGGCGATGTAGCCCAGACGCCAACCGGTCATCGCATACGCTTTACTGAAGCCGTTGACGGTGATCGTCAGGTCGTAAATTTCACTGCCCAAGGACGCGAGGCTGACCGACTCGGTGCCGTCATAGACGACTTTCTCGTAAATCTCATCCGACAGCATGAGGATATCCTCTTCCAGCGCCACTTCCGCGAGGGCTTGCAGTTCCTCGCGAGTGTAAACGGAGCCGGTCGGGTTGCCGGGCGAATTGAGGATGATGAGCCGGGTTGCCGGTGTCATCGCCTCGCGGAACTGGTCCGGTGTGATCTTGAAGCCGTTCTCTTCCCTGGTTTCGACGGTCACAGGCGACGCATCGGCGAGCTTGACCATTTCCGGGTAGCTCAACCAGTACGGCGCCGGGATAATGACCTCGTCACCCGCCTGGCAGGTTGCCAGGATGACATTGAAACACGAATGTTTCGCGCCACAATTGACGATGATCTGCGATGCCTTGTAGTCGAGGCCATTCTCGTTCTTCAACTTCTCCGCGATGGCCGCGCGCAATTCCGGAATGCCCGAGGAAGGCGTGTACTTCGTGAAGCCCGCGGCCAGCGCCTGGGCGGCGGCGTCCTTGATGTATTGTGGGGTATCGAAATCGGGTTCGCCAGCGCCGAAGCCGCAGACGTCAACGCCTTCCGCTTTGAGTTTTTTGGCTTTCGCGTCGATGGCGAGGGTCAACGACGGGGTCAGGGTAGTGGCGCGTTGTGCGAGCTGTTGCATGAATGATCCTTCTGATTAAACGATTCGGGATTTCAAAGTTGAGACGTTCAAAGTTTACAGTTGTAAGACTCCTCGATAAGCGGCTTGAGGCTGTTCTCGCGGAGCTTGATGATCTTGATCTCCCGCTGCGCATTCTCGGCCGAATCGCTGGCGTGCGCGGCGTTAATCATAATGTCCTGGCCCAATTCACGGCGGATGGTGCCCGGCGGCGCCTTGCGCGGATCCGTGGGGCCGAGGACGCCGCGAATCTTGGAAACCGCATCCGGCCCTTCATAGACCACCGCCAGGATCTTCTCCACTCCGGGTTGTAATTTGGCGAGGCCCGAGCAGTCTTCCGGTCGGCGGCCCGTCATGAACTGCACGATCTGGCTGAACTGCTCATCCGCGAAGAGTGGGCCCATGACTTCGCCCAGCGCCTTCTCGGTCTGCGGATTGAGTCCAAAACCGAACTCCTTCTCCAGGGCCAGGCGCGAGCGCTGGCCCGTGATGTCCTTGAGTCTTTCACGCAGCACCGACCGGACGGGTCCGTAGAACTCTTCCGCTTCGCCCACGCTCATGCGATGGACCTGAATGGCGATGATGTAGAGGCCCGTGCGCGAAAGCATGTCGACGATATTGCCCGGGCGCGCGCTCGGGAAGCGGAAGTTGTCCGGCTTCAGCAGCACGAGCGTTTGTTCGACTTTCGCGTTCTTGGGATAAGAGACGACATTCTCGAGGAAGCCGCCGTCGCTTTCCGAGTACTTGCCCCACAATTTGAGTTTGATCTCGGCTTCCTCGGAGTTTGGCGCGGCCAAGACCGCCGGCTCAAAGTATTTCACCTGACCGTCCGGGTTGACGATGTAATCGCCGTAGGTATCACGGATGGTTTCACCCGCAGTGCCCTTGTCCGACTGAAAACTGCCGACGACCTGCCGCACTTTGGCCACGGCGTCCTCGCCGCGGAACAAGAGCATCATTACGCGGCGGCGCTGGCCCGTCTTCGGATCGGGCGAATAATTGTCGAGGATGTACTGGCGGATGAGTTCCTGGATCTTGCGGTCCTGCGGGTCTTTGGGGGAGACAGTGACCTCCGCGTAGCGCTCGACGAGTTCGCTACTGGGGGCAAACATGCGCGCCGCCACCAACTCCAGCGCAGTTCGCGTGAACAGGCGGGCAATCACGCCGCCCGTGCGCGATTTGTGAACCGTGTATGGGTTGATCAAAACGTAAGCCAATTCTTCTTTTTTCGCGCTCATTTTTTAATAACGTGAGACTACCATCCCGTGACCGCCACCATCCTAATCTTAATAAAAACAAACCACCCCCGCAAGCCCGTCAGCCAGCGAGGGACTCAACTCATTTTAAGGCGTAACGGCCCGGTCGGGCCGGACTGCGCCTACTTCTTGCCGCCCATAATACGGTACAGTTTTGTCCCGCAATCGGGACAAACTCCCTGCATGGCAGGACGTCCGTTTTTCATGGTGACTTCCTGCGCCTTTGCCATTTCCTTCTTTGCCTTGCACTTTACACAATAAGCTTCAGCCATGGCATTCACCTCCCTTGGGTCCGAATTTGACTCGGAAAACTGGGCGGCATCTTACCGGCAGCGCCCGGCAAGCGTCAAGGGGCAAAACTGCGACAAAAATTCGCGGCCAAAGCACGAAGCATGGTTGTGTTTTTGGCCGGGCTGTGGTACTATTCCTATCCGTTGGGCGTCCAATAAACACAGGGAATGGAGACTACACTGACGAGCCAGCGAATTCACGTCGGGGCCTTGATTGCGCGCCGGTTCCTGCCGTTCGCGTTCGGGCTAATGCTTGCCCTTGCAACGGCTTGCGACCATTCCGCTCCCCTCACGGATGCTACAGCCGAGCAAGAGGTCAACTACCTGCGCGCCAAGAAGCTTAACGAACAGCAAGACTTTCAGGCCGCCGCGGAGTTTTATAAGAAGTCGCTCTCGGTGAACCCGGACTTTGCCAGGGCTCACTTGGAGTTGGGGTTGCTGTGTGACGAGAAACTGGGTGACCCGATCGCGGCGATTTACCATTATCGCCGTTATTTGGAGTTGCGGCCTGATTCCGAGAAGAGGCAATTGGTCGAGGATTTCATCGAACGCGCCCGATTATCACTGGCGGCCAAGTTGCCGCAGTCGCCGGCTGTCGACCCGGGCGAATTGGCGCGATTGCAGAACGACAAGACGGCGCTCTTGCAAGAGAATGCGACGCTCCGCTCCCGTGTCGCTGAATTGGAGAAGGCGGCAACGGCAGCCACAACCGCCGAGACGCCGGCCGCAACGGTTGTTTCGGCGCCGGTGCCCGCCAGTGTGGCGATAACGAGTCCGGTGCCGGCACCGGCGGTCGTTATGGCGGCAGCGCCGGTACCCGGGTTTGGCGAGCCGTCGCCCGCGGAACCATCGCGGATGCATACGTATCTCGTGCAAAAGGGGGATACGTTGCAGTCGTTAGCGTTGCGCTATTACGGCACGCGGTCAGCCTGGGAGAAGATTTACCAGGCAAATCGGAGCGGCCTGCCGAGCAAGGACCAGTTAAAGGTGGGGCAGCAGTTGGTGATTCCGTAGTGGGTTGAGCGGACTCGTTCCGACTCGTTCCGAAGCGTCAGAGCGAGGAGTTGGGCAGTGGCGAGACTTGTATGTTGAACAAGGTATTGGCAGGGTTGGTGGTGGCATTTTGGGTGGCCATGATGGCCGCCCTGGTGCGTGTCGAGATTTTTCCCAAGCCGACAATCCTTGAAACGCTCCCGAATGAACGCGTCTTGAAGAAGATATTTGCCAACCCCGATCCTGTTCGTCTGGACGTGTACTATCACAAGGTTGCCGTTGGGTTTTGCGCGATTAGCATTCAGCCACAAGTAAATGACAGGACGGGGGAGCAATTGCAACCGGGGCAGGAACCAGACGGCTACGAAGTCACCACCGACTTGAAGATAAACCTCTCCATGTTCGGGACGCAAACAAGGCTTTATCTCAGTGGCAAGAGCGAGTTTAACCCGAAATTGGAATTGGATGGCTTTGATATCGTGACGATTGCCGGTGACAGTCGCGCCAGTATCACCGGAAACGACATCACCAAGAAGGTAAAAGTGATTTTTAGCTATGACGGCATGCATGATGAGCGCACCATCGACTTCGACCAGATCAAAAGTGCCGGCTTTGCCAGCGCCTTCGGCATGCCGGGGCTGGGGAGTTTGGGCTTTCTCGGCGGCGGAATGCCCGGTTCACTCGGGGTGTCATCGGGCAGCGGCCAGCCGGCAACGCGACCGGTGACGATTACATATTTCGACCGCCTGGAGATCGCGGGCGATTCACAACGGGTTTACCTGATCGACTCGAAGATCGATGACCAGATGTGGACCAAGATGTGGGTCGATGATTCCGGACAGGTGCTAAAGGTGACCACGTCACTCGGGCTGGAGATGCTTAGTTCTGGACTGGCGGACGGGACGGATTATCTGCCGCAGCGACCGCTGCATCGGTTGCGCCAACGAGCGGAGTAAACCGATGATTCTGACAGAACACCTGACGAAAAGATACGGCGGCCTGGTGGCGGTCAACGACCTGAACCTGGACATTCCGCAGGGGCAATTTTTCGCCTTCCTGGGGCCCAACGGAGCGGGTAAGACAACCACGATCAAACTGCTCGCCGGATTGTTGAAGCCCGCGTCCGGCCGCGCGCTGATTGGCGGTCACGATATCCAGAAGAACCCCGTTGAAGCGCGCAAAGTCCTTAGTTACGTGCCCGACATGCCCTTCCTGTACGACAAACTCGAGCCCATGGAGTTCATGCTCTTCGTGGGTCAGTTGTATGGGATGGATCGAGCCGGGGTGGTGCGCGCGAGCGACGAACTGTTCGACGTGTTTGGCCTGGACGAAACGCGCCGGCAAATGATTGAGAATCTTTCGCATGGCACGCGGCAACGGCTCGTGATCGCCTCCGCCTTGCTGCACCAACCGAAGGTGATCATCATTGACGAGCCGATGGTCGGGCTCGACCCGCGTAGCGCCCGTGTGGTGAAAAACGTGCTCAAGGAACGTTCACGCGAGGGCGTGACGGTGTTTCTCTCGACGCACGTCCTCCACATCGCCGAAGAATTGGCGGACCAGGTGGGCATCCTGAACCGCGGCAAGCTGATTGCGGTCGGCACGATCGACGAGCTGCGTGAGGTGAGCGGCGAGAAGGGCGAATTGGAAGATGCGTTCCTCGCGCTGACGCGCGGGGAGGAGGCCGCGCCCCAGTTGCCATGAACGCGCTGCAATTCTTTCGTTTGTTGGCCGGCGTAAATGCCCGCATTTTGCGCCGCAATATTCTCGCGGTCCGCGAGAAATCGTTCCTGATGGTTTCCGTGATCACGCTGTTTGTAGTCGGCTACTGGTTTGCGGGTTATTCGGTGTTCTTCACGGGGTTTCGTCGGCTGGCGGACGTACCAGGATTGCAGATGATCCTGGTGGACCGGATGTTGTACCTGTTCTTTGCCTTCCTGTTTCTGATGTTGATGTTCTCCAACATGATCATCGGCTACTCGACGCTCTTCAAGAGCCAGGAGACACAGTGGATGCTTACGTTGCCGGTGCGCAGTCTCGATGTGTTTCGGTGGAAACTGATGGAGACCACCCTCCTGGCGAGCTGGGCATTCCTGTTTTTGTCAGCTCCCCTGATGGCGGCTTATGGAAACGCGCGGCACGTGTCGATGGGCTTTTATTTGAAGGTGTTCCTCTTGTTCATACCCTTCACCGTGATCCCGGCGGCCATCGGTTCCATTGCGATCCTGATTGTCACACGGTACTTGCACCGGCATATTTTCAAGTGGGCGCTTTTCGGCGTAAGCGCCGTCGGCATCATCTGCGCGATCCTCTTTTTGAAACCGATGCAGGCGGAAGACCTGGAAAAGGCGCAGATCGTCGCGGCATTGCACCAGTTGCTCCACACCAGTCGTGTGACGGTGCAGCCAATTCTGCCGAGTTACTGGGTCGCCTCGAGTATGATCGCGTGGGGCGATGGATGGTCGGGGAGGGGAATTTTCTTCTTTCTGGTTCTCTTGAGCAACGCCATGATGGCGACGCTGGTGAGCGTCACTGTCAGCCGTCATTTATACTACGAAGGTTGGTCTCGCAATCACAGCCAGGGTCACTTCCAACTCGGCGTCCCGCTTCTGGACGCCCCGATCCCCTTGCCGCACATGGCACTTGTCGAGCGTCTCGTGAACTTATGGCCGCGCATGCACCACGCCACGCGCGCCCTTGTGATCAAAGACATTCGGGTCTTCTGGCGTGACACGTCACAGTGGAGCCAGTTCGTCATCTTCTTTGGCCTGCTGGGCTTGTACGTGCTCAATCTCCGCAGCGTGGCCTACGACCGGAGCACCGAACTCTGGGCGACCTTTGTTTCCTTCCTCAACCTCGGGGCTTCGAGCATGACGCTGGCGACGCTTACGACACGCTTCGTGTTTCCCCAGTTCAGCCTTGAGGGAAAACGGCTGTGGATGGTCGGGATGGTTCCTTACGGATTGAAGCGGGTGCTGCTGGAGAAATTCTGGTTGAGCAGTGTCTGCACGGCGGCCATCACGCTGGTTCTCATGCTCACCTCGAGTTGGATGCTCCGGATCCCAGGCTGGCTGGCGCTGCTGTTCGCCTCCACTGTGGTTGTCATGAGTTTCGCGCTCTGCGGCATTGCCGTGGGCATTGGCGCTTTGTTCCCGAACTTCAGTTCCGGTTCGACGGCCAACCGACGCGACGACAATCCGGCAAAGATTGTCTCCGGTTTTGGCGGTACGTTTTGTTTCATCCTCAGTCTTTCCTACATCGTCGTCGTCATTGCCGCCGAAGTGGCGCCCATGTACGCGAGTTTCGCCGTGAATGGCTTCGGCGAGCGCGGCCAGCCGTGGGGACTCGTGTTTTCCTGGATATTCGTCGCGCTTCTCAGCCTCGCCACCGCCAGTATTCCCATGTCCCTGGCCTTGAAAAAGGTCGAGTCACTCGAAATCTGACCGCGCTTTGCGGCGGATATCAACATTTTGGCATCCTTGCCACGAACACTCTTTACTTTTTCTCTCGTCCTGCTATTGTCCCACCAACAAGGAGGATGTTTGCATGAAACAAGGGGGGAGTGGCACCGCCACTATTTTGCCCGAATCCAATATCGGGCCGACGCTTTCCGTCGTCGAGTTGCCGCAATACCGCGAGGAGGTCGATTCCAAACTCGACCAGGCCCGCGAACATTTGCTCGCGTTGCGCCGCCAACAGGAAGAACTCGAACGCCAGAAGGGCGAACTCGAGGAGTTGCGCCGCAAGCAGGAGGAGTACAGCCGCGGTCGCGCCGAGATCACCGATAATCTCGCCCGCGGCCTGCTGGTGCTCGAACGCCAGCAGAATGAATCCCAGCGGCTTGCCGAACTTTCGGGGACGACCATCGCCGCCTTCCGTGATTACGCGGAACAGATTCAACAAATCAACGATGGGGACTGGAATAGCGGCAACGTCCGCTCCGAGTTGAGCCGGGCGCTCGGCGTCCTTGAAGCCGCACGCCTCGAATACAACCGTGCCCGCACGAAGCTCGATTGCCTCAATCCGGCAGCCGGCCAAGACAACGAGGCCCACCCGTCGGGGACAACGAGGAAGCCGGTCAGTAAGAGTGAAATCATCCGTTACGCCTGCCTCGGCGCCGCTGCTTCGGCGCCACTGATACTGGCGGGCACGATTTGGCTGATTGCGCTGCTCACCGTGAAACATTAAGCAAAGAACGGCCATGCCATTGTGCTGGAAACAACCCGACCCCATTGACCGTGCGATTGGCGATCTGGATCAGCAGATTGCGACTGTGCAGCGCCAGATGCGTGAATTCACCAGCGGTTCCGCGCGCGGGGACGGCATTCGCCGAACGGGTGCGACTGCGCGAGGGCGGGCATCGGCGCCAGCAGGGACTTTCCTGAGGTTTGTCAAAGGTATGTTGGGATCGACGAAGCGCGAGATGGATGCCACCGAACGCACGCGTCAGGACCTGTTCGATGTCAACGCGGAGCCATTGAAGGAACTCGAAGCGGAACCAATTGCTTTCGCGAAAAAGCCCGAACCCGATCTCTTCGCGCACCCCGCTGCGCCGGGGAACCATGTGGTTACAGGTACAGCGGCCCTGGAAACCGCCCAAGTGGTGCCGCCGCAGGAAAAGCTCGCGGCCTATCTCGGTGCGGGAAGCATTCGGAGCTATAAGCCCCTCAAGCGGGCGCAGCGCCAAACGCGGAATCGCTTTTTCATGTGGCTCGGGTTATCCTTCTTTGCGCTATGGATAATCTGGTTCGTGATCCGCTGATCATCCAGACGAAGCTGGGCGCGTTCCGGGTCCAGTTCTCACGCCGCGGACTTGCCCGCCTGGAGTTTTGCACTGGCGCTTCTACTGCCCGATCCGGGCAACACCCGCGCGTGAGGTTGCCGTACGATCTCGGGCCTCAGCTTCGGCGCTACGCCGCCGGCAAACTTGTCCGCTGGAGCGTGCCCCTCGACCTTTCATCGGGCACAGGCTTTCAACAAGAAGTCTGGCGGGTGCTGTTGACGATTCCTCGCGGCGAGACGCGTTCATATGGTTGGGTCGCAAAAAAGATCGGCAGGCCCCACGCCGCGCGCGCAGTGGGCGCCGCCTGCGGCGCCAATCCGCTTCCCGTCATTGTCCCCTGCCATCGCGTCATCGCCGGCGACGGCTCGATCGGGGGCTTTGGCGGCGGCTTGTCAATGAAACGGCGATTGCTCGCGTTGGAGAGGGATCACTAGTGCCCTATGCCCTCTTGCAGCGTTCGCTGGATCAAACCATCGACCGCGCATCGCTGGAAGACGCGGCGGCTGCCTCGCATAGTATTCCCCGGCCGGATTGCGCGCGATTGCAGAAGGAATTGTTCGGGATTGTCGTGGACAATCTGGATCACGAGCACGCGCTTGCGCTTCAACAAGAGCTCGCTCGGCGCAATTTTCCGACCGAGGTTGTTGACCAGGTGCAACTCTCGGCCCTGAACGAGCCCGCTTCGGGCCAGGAATTTGAAGTCCAGCCGCACGCCTTCGTTGTCGTTAATTTATACGGGACGCAGGTTGAGTACCCATGGGAGAAATTTGTGTTTGCTGCCGCTGGATACGTCTTGCGGCTGGCCGACCGGCCTTACCAAACGCATTTGGAACCGGCCACTGACCCTTTTCGTTCGAGATACCAGAGCGTCGAGGTTGTTGTCGACTACAAGCTCCAAAATGTTCCGCAATTCCGGTTCGATTTGTTCTTTGATGCCGAACCTTACCGGTGGCAATGGATTTGGGATCGCGAGTCGATGGTACGTGTCAACAAGGAGCCAATCCGCTTGCGGGAGCATGAAAGGTTCGTCGGTTTACTTCAACAGCTGACCAGTTTTCTCCCGACGGAGCGCCTGAATGGCGGGGTTCGAAAACTCAGCAGCGGAGGTTATTTTGTCTACCCCAGCGTCCACGCGTTCGAGGAGGAAATCATTTGGTCGTTCTATCAACTAATGCGCGACGCCAACGCGTGAACGTCGTCGGGAGTGGCAAAATATGTTGCCGCCTCCGGTTGAATCTGCGATAAACCACCGCACTTGGAGGACGGTATCTTGCTGAATCTACAGTACGATTTCAACAATTTGATGGCGGAACGCGTCGGCGAGCATGGCATCGCGGACGCCGAACTTCATGCGCTTGGGCCGAAGCTCGCCGCCGCCGCCGATGCGGTGGGGAAAACACCGCTCGGTTTTCGCAAACTGCCCCACGATGCAAAGCTCGCCGATGAGGTGGCTGTTCGCGCCAACGAAATTCGCGCGCGTTGCGATGATTTTGTAGTCGTCGGAATCGGTGGGTCGGCGCTGGGCAACATTGCGCTGCACAGCGCGCTCAATCATCCCGAGTACAACCAACTTGCTCGTCCACCTCGGCGCGGCCCGCGCCTGTTCGTGGCTGACAACGTTGACCCCGACCGCATCGCGGCGTTGCTGGAGGTTGTCGATCTTGAGAACACCGTCTTCAATGTGATCACCAAGTCCGGCGGCACGGCGGAGACGATGAGCGAGTTTCTGGTGTTCCGCGACGCCCTGATTAAAAAACTTGGGCCGGAGCGGCATGTCGAGCACATCGTCATCACGACGGATCCACAACAAGGCGCGCTGCGCGAGATTTTGAAGCGGTTTGGTTATCCGTCGCTGCCCATCCCAACCGATGTCGGGGGACGTTTTTCGGTGTTCAGTGCCGTTGGTTTGCTGAGCGCGGCGGTCACGGGCATCGACATCCACAAATTATTGAAGGGCGCCGGGGAAATGGATGCGCTTTGTCGGAAATCGAAGAAATTGTGGGAAAACCCCGCGCTTACGGGTGCGGCCCTGCATTACTTGATGGACAAGGCGAAGGGCAAGAACATCCAGGTGATGATGCCCTACGCACACGGATTGCGCGACGTGGCCGATTGGTTCCGCCAACTCTGGGCCGAGAGCCTTGGCAAGCGGGCGGACCGGGCGGGCAAGACCGTGCATGCCGGCCAAACGCCCGAAAAAGCGGTGGGCGTGACCGACCAGCATTCGGTCCTCCAGCTTTACCTTGAAGGGCCCTTCGACAAAGTCGTGACCTTCCTGACCGTGGAAGAATTTCGCGCAACGGTCCCGATTCCGCCCGCGTTCCCGGATTTCGACGCGGTGAAGTATCTCGGGGGACGGACGCTGAATGAATTGATCAAGGCCGAGCAGCGCGCGACCGAGTTGGCGCTGACACAAAGGGGCAGGCCGAACTGCGCGATTCGCCTCCCGCGCGTGGATGAGGGAACGGTCGGCGCCTTGTTGTACCTGCTGGAAATGCAAACGGCCTACGCTGGCGAACTTTACAATATCAATGCGTTCGACCAGCCTGGTGTGGAACTGGACAAGAATTTCACCTACGGGTTGATGGGTCGCAAGGGCTACGAGGCGAAACGGCGCGAGGTTGAGCAAGCGAGCAAGACGAATCCGCAATGGGTGGTGAACGCGTGACAGAGGCCGAAGTCCTGCGGATCTTTCGCGACACGCAGGCGTTGCTCGATGGGCATTTTGTGCTACGTTCGGGCCTGCATAGCCGCCAGTATTTCCAGTGCGCGATGGTGCTGCAGCATCCGCGCGTCGCCGAGCAGTTGTGCGGGGAGCTGGCGGTGAAGTTCAAAGACACGGGAGCACAGGTGGTGATCTCGCCGGCGCTGGGCGGGTTGTTCGTGGGTCACGAAGTTGCGCGGGCGCTTGGCATTCGCCATATTTTTGTCGAGAAGAATTCAGCGGGAAAACTGGAGTTGCGGCGCAATTTCCAGGTCGCCCGCGGTGAAAAGGTGCTGGTGGTCGAGGACGTTGTGACTCAAGGGGGCCGTGTGCGGGAGACGCTCGACATTGCGCGCGCCCTCGGCGGCGAGGTGGTCGGGGTGGGTACACTGGTGGATCGCTCGGGCGGCAAAGTAGGTTTTGGCGTACCGCTGGAAAGTCTGCTAAGATTGTCGATTGACACATTTGACCCGGCGACGTGTCCGCTCTGTCAGGCGGGCATGCCGGTGATAAAACCGGGAAGCTGAAGCGAAGGATTTGTATGGTCAGTTGGATATTGAGGAAAATTCTGGGTTCGAAGAACCAGCGCGAAGTAAAGCGTCTCTGGCCATTGGTCTATCGCGTCAATGAGGTCGAGGCGGAATACCAGAAGCTCACCGATGAGCAGCTTCGTGGGAAGACCGAAGAATTCCAGAAACGCCTCGCCGAGGGCGCGACCCTCGACGACATTCTGCCGGAAGCGTTCGCCGCGGTGAAGAACGCGTGCCGCCGTCTCTGTGGTAAGGAATGGCCCGTGCGCGGCCAGCCCTACAAGTGGGACATGGTGCCGTTTGACGTGCAAATCCTCGGCGGCATCGTGCTGCACCAGGGCAAAATCGCGGAAATGGCCACAGGCGAAGGCAAGACGCTCGTCGCCACGCTGCCGCTCTATCTGAACGCGCTCGCCGGCAACGTCCATCTGGTCACGGTCAATGATTATCTTGCCGCGCGCGACGCGGAGTGGGTGGGCGAGGTGTACAAGTTTCTCGGGTTGACGGTGGGCTGCATCCAGCACGATCAGCCGCCGCCCATCCGCCGGGCGCAATACGTTTGCGACATCACGTACGGCACGAACGCGGAGTTCGGTTTTGATTACCTCCGCGACAACGGCATGGCCACCAGCATTGAGACACAGGTGCAGCGGGGGTATTTCTTCGCGATCGTTGACGAAGTGGATTCGATTCTCGTCGATGAAGCGCGGACGCCGCTCATCATTAGCGGCCCCTCCACGGTTTCCACGCACGCCTACGACAAGTACAAGCCCCAGGTCGCCGAACTCGTCCGCTCGCAGACGATGCTCTGCAATCGGTTTGTGAGTGAGGCGAAAGAATTGCTCGAGGGCCGCAGCGCCGCCAAAAACACCAATGACGATTTCGACCGCGAGGAAAAAGCGGGCCGCCTGCTCTACCAGGTCAAGCTGGGAACCCCGAAGAACAAGCAGTTGCAGAAGATGATGGAGGAGCCCGCGATCCGTCAGCTTGTCGATGAGGCCGAGTTGGAAGTAATGAAGGACTCGAGCAAGAAGGACATGCACGATTTGAAGGAGGAACTCTTCTTTACGATCGATGAAAAGCAGCACGACTCCGATCTCGCCGAGAAGGGCCGCAAGTTCCTGAGCCCGGACGACCCCGATGCGTTCGTGATTCCCGACCTCGTGACGGCCTTGCAGGAAATGGACACGCAGCAGTTGCCCGACGGCGAGAAGGAAAAGAAAAAGCAGCAAATCCAGCAGGCGTTCGACGAGCGCAGTGAGAAGATCCACAACATTTCGCAGTTGTTGCGCGCCTACTGCCTGTTCGAGAAGGACGTTGAATACGTCGTCCAGGACAACAAGGTGATGATCGTCGACGAATTCACCGGTCGCCTCATGCCGGGCCGTCGCTGGAGCGATGGGTTGCACCAGGCGGTCGAGGCCAAGGAAGGCGTCGCCATCGAACGCGAGACACAGACACTCGCGACCATCACGATCCAGAATTATTTCCGGCTCTACAAGAAGCTGGCGGGCATGACGGGCACCGCCGAAACGGAAGCCACCGAGTTTGAGAATATCTACAAGCTCGGCGTCATCGTCGTTCCCACCAACAAGCCCTGCGTGCGCAAGGATGAAAACGACGTGGTCTACAAGACGCGGCGCGAGAAGTACAACGCGATCATCGAGGAAATCGTGGAGCGCCATCGACACGGGCAGCCTTCGCTCGTCGGCACTGTCAGCGTCGAGGCCAGCGAAGTGCTTTCCCGTATGTTGGGCCGCCAGAAGGTCCCGCACAACGTGCTGAACGCGAAATACCATCAACGCGAAGCGGAAATCATCGCCCGCGCGGGCCAAAAGGGGTCGGTGACCATTGCGACCAACATGGCCGGCCGCGGCACGGACATCAAACTCGGCGAGAGCGTGGCGGCAGTCGGCGGTCTGCACGTGATTGGCAGCGAACGCCACGAAGCGCGGCGCATTGACCGGCAGCTTCGCGGACGTTGCGCGCGCCAGGGTGATCCCGGCAGTTCGCGCTTTTACGTCTCGCTCGAGGACGACCTGATGCGGTTGTTCGGCAGCGGGCGAATTGCCACGATCATGGAAAAACTGGGCATGAAGGAAGGCGAGGAGTTGGAGCATCCGCTGCTCAATCGTTCGATTGAGACCGCCCAGCGCCGCGTCGAAGAGCACAACTTCTCCATCCGCAAACGCACGCTGGAATATGACGACGTGATGAACAAGCAGCGCGAAGTTCTCTACGGCTTCCGCAACGACATCATTCGCGGCGAGAACCCCCGCGAGGCGATCTTTAATATCATCGAGGAAGTCGTCGAGGCGCGCGTCGTCGAGTATTGCCCGGAGGACAAACAGGCGGACGAATGGGAACTCGACGCTTTGGTGCGATGGTCGAACCAGGCATTTCCGATTGGGCTGCGCCTGGAGCACGTTGGCGACAAGACGCGGGATGAAGTCTTGCAGGCCATCCTCGACAAGGTCACCCGCGCCTACGAGGCGAAGGCCGCCAACGAAAATCCCGAATCGCTCAAGGCCATCGAACGCCTCATTGTTCTCAACGCCCTCGACCGTCTCTGGCAGGAACATCTGTACAACATGGACCAACTCCGCAACGGCATCGGCCTGCGCGCGTACGGGCAGAAAGACCCGCTGGTGGAATACAAGACCGAGGCGTTCGCGATGTTCGAGGAGATGATGGACAACGTGAAGAACGAAATCGCCAACAATGTCTTCCGTTCCGCCAGTTCGCTCGCCGCATTCGAAAATTTCCTGCGCGCCCTGCCGACACAACTCAGTGGCCCCGATCTGGATTCGGGTGCCTCGTTCGGACCTGCTACGAGACCGCCGACACCGAAATCCCCAGCCGGTTCGGGCAGCGCGGACGTGGTGGATGAAGCGATTGAAAGGGCGACCACGCCAATCAAGCGCGAGCTTCCGAAGGTTGGCCGCAACGAACCTTGTCCGTGCAAGAGCGGCAAGAAGTACAAGAACTGTTGCGGGAAGAATGCATGACGTGCTGCCTCTGGTCCCGAACCCGATTCGGGGCGGGATGAGCCGCGAATGAGATTCACCACCGCAAAACTTCTGGTGGGTCGCTGGCTCCTGCCCATTGCCACCGGCGCTCTGTTCGCATTCGCTCTTCCACCATTTAATATCGGCGAATTGGGCTGGGTTTCGCTTGTGCCATTGTTATTCGCGCTGGAAGATTGTCGCCTGGAGGAAGCGTTCCGTCGCGGTTACATCGCCGGGTTGGTTTTCTTCGGAATGACAATCTGGTGGATCTATCACGTCACACTGCCCGGCGCGGTCGGAGCCATCGCTTTTCTCGCGCTGTACTTCGGCGTGGGGGCGCAGATGATCGTCATGGCCAACAGCTTGTTGCCCGATTCGGCGAATTCCGAGAACCGATTCGGCGCCGGTGCGGCGATTCGCAATCTGGTCGTGGCCGCCGTTATCTCTGCCGGGTGGGTAACGCTGGAATGGTTGCGTGGAAAATTATTGTTTGGCGGCTTCCCCTGGAATTTCATCGGTGTGACCCAATGGCAGGTGGGTCCGCTCATCCAATTCGCCAGTGTGACAGGCGTCTACGGGGTGTCGGCCTTGGTATGCTTTGTAAACGTCGCGCTCTACTTCACCATCCGTCGGTTTGTCCTGCAGATGCGAACCCGCGAGAAGCGGTGGCGATTGAGTTGGGAATTTTACGTGGCCATGAGTTTGATCTGCCTGGCGTTCTGGCATGGTGTGCCGCAGGTATTCCAGCACACCGAAGGAAAGCAAAGAATCGCGCGTCTCGCCCTGGTGCAAGGCGACATTCCCCAGACCTTGAAGTTTGATCCAGAACAGAAGCCCATGATTCTCGAACGCTACCGGACGCTCACCGAAACCGTGATGGCGACCCGGCCCGAAATGATCATTTGGCCCGAGACGGCGACACCCGATGCGTTGCGGTATGATCGAGATTCGTTTGACCTGGCGACGAACCTGGCTGTGAGATCGGGCGCCTACCTTTTCACCGGCACCATCGATATTACGCCTTACTCGTCCCCCGTCGAAGCCTTTAACGGGGCAATCCTCGTCCGTCCGGATGGTTCCCTGGGTGAAATCTACCACAAGATCCACCTCGTGCCGTTTGGCGAGTACGTGCCGCTCCGAAAGATTTTCCCGTTCATGAAATGGCTTACCCCCATCACCGATAGTTTTGAGCGCGGCCGGGACTTCACGGTGTTCCGTGCCGGCGACCTGCGTTTTGGCGCGGTCATTTGCTTCGAAGACACGGTGCCGGATTTGTACCGCCATTTCGTGCAACAGGACGTCGATTTTATGGTCAATGTCACGAATGATGCATGGTTCAAAACTTCGCCAGCCTCTCAAATGCACCTCGCGAATGCGGTCTTCCGCGCTGTCGAGAGCCATCGTCCGCTGGTACGCGCCTCGAACAATGGCATGACCTGTATTATCAACGAGCACGGGGTTCTCCGGGCGCGGTGCGCAGCGTTTGGCAGGGGGACCCTGAATTTCGATTTGCCGCTGCCGAATGATCACTCCCGGACGTTTTACACGCAGCACGGCGATGTGTTTGTCGGGGGTTGCGCTGTCGTCTCGGTGGCTGCAATCGGGCTTGCTGCGTTTTGCCGCAATCGGCTACAGTCGCAAGTATGACGGCGGCCATTTTGATTGGTTGTGCAGTCGCTTCGTATTTCCTTGGTTCCATTCCGACCGGCTTTCTGTGGGCCAAGGCGCGTGGAATCGATATTCGCAAGGTCGGCAGCGGCAATATCGGCGCGACCAACGTGATGCGCGCGCTCGGCAAGGGCCCGGGCCTGGCGGTGTTGTTGATTGATGCCGCAAAGGGTTTTCTGCCAGTGCTGCTTTTACCGCGAAGTTTGATTTTCATGCAGCTCGGCGACGATGGGAGCCATGCTCAGAATTTGATAAGGGCGATGCAGATCACCTGCTGTATCTTCGTAATCGCCGGTCACAACTGGACGTGTTGGTTAAAATTCAAGGGCGGCAAGGGTGTGGCGACCAGCGCCGGCGCCTTGTTGGCATTCCTGCCGGTGCCATTCCTCTGCGCGTTCGGCGTTTGGGTAATTGTCTTTGCCATCTGGCGATATGTGTCCCTGGCCTCCATCGTTGGCGCGGTGGCCATGCCGATCGCCACGGTGTTTTATGAGAAGGACACGGCGACTTTTGTTTTTACAGTGGTTCTGGCCGTCGTCGTCATCTATAAGCACAGGCCGAACATCCAGCGGCTGTTGGCGGGGACCGAGAAACGAATTGGCGGACGAAAGGAAGCGGGCGGAAAGGGTGCCACGGTATGAACATCACAGTGATCGGCACGGGCGGGTGGGGGACGGCGCTGGCGGTGCTGTTGCGCGGCAACGGGCATAAGGTTACCTTGTGGGGACGGCTCAAGGAAGAGGTCGAGCCGATCATGGCAGCGGGCGAGAACAAGACGTTCCTGCCCGGGGTAAAGATTGCGAAAGAGATCGTGCTCACACTCGACACGAAGTCGGCACTGCGCGGGGCCGAGTTGGTTGTGCTGGCCGTTCCTTCGCATGGCATGCGTCCGATTTGCGAGAAGCTTCACGATTACCTTCCTACGGACATTCCGGTTGTCAGCGTTGCCAAGGGAATTGAGAATGGAACGGGTGCGCGGATGAGTGAGGTCATCGCGGAAGTGCTCAAGACCGAGCACATTGTTGTTCTTTCCGGACCCAGCCACGCCGAAGAAGTAGGACGAGGGATTCCGACGGCGGTGGTAGTTGCCTCACGCCAGGCGGGGCACGCGGCCCAGGCGCAGAAAGCATTCATGAACGAGCGCTTCCGCATTTATACGCACGATGACATCATCGGCGTTGAATTGGGCGGCGCGCTCAAGAATGTCATTGCCATCGCGGCCGGCGCGTGTGATGGAATCGGGTTTGGGGACAACACCAAGGCGGCGCTGTGCACGCGCGGGTTGACGGAGATGACAAGGCTCGGGGTGGCGTTGGGCGCGCGGCGCGAGACGTTTTTCGGACTGAGCGGCGTGGGCGACCTGATCGTCACCGCGTTCAGTCGCCATAGCCGCAACCGCGGCTTCGGCGAACGGCTGGGGAAGGGGGAGACGCCCGAGCAAATTGCCGCGAGCACCCAGATGGTGGCCGAGGGCGTGAAGACCGCGAAGTCTGCCTGGCAACTGGCGCAACGCCACGGCGTGGATGTGCCCATTACGCGGGAAGTGCAGGCCATCCTTTACGAAGGTAAACCGCCAAAACAGGCGGTGCGTGACCTGATGACGCGGGAGGCCAAGCCTGAATTTGGTTCATGACGGCGGGAACTTTTTTCCATGGAGCGTGTCTTAAACCCGGCAGGCTGGGCTGAGGCCAGCGACCGAGAGTTGGTGGCCCGCTGCCGAGCGGGCAATGAGACGGCGTTTGATGATCTAGTGCTGCGCCATCAGCAACGCGCGTTCAACGTCGCCTTCCAGGTGCTTCACGACCACGAGGACGCCACGGAAGTGGCGCAAGATGCATTTGTGAGAATTTATCGGAGCATTGGCGATTTTCGCGGGGAATGCGAGTTTACGACCTGGCTGCACCAGATCGTCGTAAACCTGGCCCGCAACAAACATCGTTGGTGGAGACGGCGCGGACGGCAGGCGAGTGTGTCCCTCGACAGCACGGTCGAGACCGCCGACGGCGAAGTGCCCGTGCAGATTGCCGACAACACCGATGCCCCGGACGTACAAGCGGCGAAGGCCGAGTTTGCCAAATTGCTAAGCCTGCGGATGCGCGAGCTGCCCCACAAGTTTCGGGAGGTATTGGTGCTGAGGAATGTGGACAACATGAGCTATGAAGAAATTGCCGAATTCCTGGATTGTTCCGTTGGGACGATCAAATCGCGAATCGCGCGCGCGCGCGAGGCGCTGCGCAAAAGCCTGAAGGACGAGCTGTGAGGATAGAAGGATGAAAAGCTGCCGGAATATTCGGCGGGAGTTGTCGGCTTACTTCGACGGCGAGTTGACCCTGCCACAGCGGACAGAAGTGGAGACGCATCTGGCATCGTGCGTACGCTGTCAGCGGGAATTACTGGAGATGAAGACATTGGTGACCGGGATGGCGGCGTTGCCGACAATGCAGCCACCGCCGCGGTTCCTCGCCGAAGTCCGCCGGAAGATTGCCCGTGGTGAGGATCCCGAGGCGCCCACCTGGTACGACTATATGTTTCGACCGATCTGGCTGAAGGTTCCGCTGGAAATGGCGGCACTCATCGTGATCATCGGCCTCATGATTGAGGCCGAGCGTCCGTTGCCGACGCAAACGAGTACCTCGGTCGAATTCGCCAAGGCGGATAACAGCGAGAATGAGCGCGAGGACAACATTTCAGCGAGGCAAGTGGAAAAGACCACAGTGACCGACACGCTGAAATCAACGGATGCGGCTCAAGCTCCGACAGTGGAGGCGTCTCAAGAAGATCGAGCAGCCCCGGCAGCGAACGCGGGGCCTGCGCCATTGCGCGAGGCGCTGGAAAAAGACGAAAAGAGTGTCAGTGTGTTGGAAACTCTCGGTCTTGCAGTCACTGCTAATAAGGGACAGTCCGTGGACCAATCGGCGAAGAGCGAAATTACGGCGGGCCGTGGGGAGTCTCAACCCGCGGCCGACTTAAGAAGGGTCCCTGCATTTGACAACAGCGGTGAATTGTCCACGCTTCCCCCGTCGCCTTCGGTCGCCGCCGGCGCGGTACGGAGCATGCAATTGGCCCAGTCAAAGCCCGGTGAAACGGTCACTATTCACGGACGTGATTTTGATGATGTGCGAAGTCGAGCTCAGCGACTTGCGGCAAGGTGCCGCGGGCGGATTATTGACGTCCCTCAATCAAAAGAGGCGACGGGACATGGCTTCTTTGTCGAACTGCCGCAAGAGTATGTGGCGGCATTCAAGTTGGAACTCTTGAAAACTTCCGGATCATCCGCGACACTGGACAGTGGCGGGACCGGCGGCCGGTCAGGTGCGCTTTCCACCGGCGTGTTGACAGGCAACGCAGCCACGAGCAACAGCATTAATGCTCCGGGTCCGTTCGGCCTTGGAGATGACGGTACGGCGACAACGCCCACGGCAATTCTGGAAATCTGGGTCGTCACGCCGACGAACTAATGTGCCGAGGACTGGTTGCCCTTCAGCTTCTGAAGTTTTTCGGAAATCTCTTTGTTGCCCGGCTCCAATTCGCTGGCGCGCCGCAAGACGGACAGCGCCTCCTCGGTCTTGCCGACTTTCAGGAGCACATCCGCAAGATGGCCGCAGAGGGTCGCGTCGTCTTTAATCAACGCCACCGCGTGCCGTAACTGCACCAGGGCCTCCTCGTTGCGCCCGAGCTTAAATAATACCCAGCCAAGGCTGTCGATGTACGCCCCGTTATCGGGATCGAGCTTGACGGCTTTCTGGATCAGCGCGAGCGCTTCCTCCAAATGGACGTCTTTGTCGGCCCACATGTAACCGAGATAGTTGGCGGCGCTGTGGTCCGCCGGGTCGATCTGCAGGCATTTGCGGAAAAGCGACACGGCTTTGTCGTAATCACCGGAGCGTTCGCAGGCCGCGCCGTACGAGAAGTAGAAGTTGCTGCTCAGCTTAACGTCCGGGCCCGCTTCCTGGGCCAATGCCTCCGCATCCGTGAAAGAGGCCACGGCTTCGGTGTACTGTTTTCGGTCGGTCTGGATGAGGCCCGTGAAATAGGGTACTCGAAAATCGGTCGGGAACTTCTCCTTCCACGTGGCCATGGTCTTCAACGCCTGGTCGATGTGTTTGGAATCCAATTGCAGGGCGGTAATCAGCGAGTAGATCTCCGCCTGATTGGGATTCACGACCAGCGACTGCTGGTAATTGGAAAGGGCCTTTTCATGCTGGCCCAGGTCCTCGTAAATCTCGCCGAGGTAATTGTAGATCGCATATTGGAGCGGCGCGCGTTTGATGATTTCTTCCAGCACGGCCGCGGCCTTTTCCTTCTGGTCCGCGCGGATGTAATTGGCCGCCAGCCGCTCGCGAATGCGAGGGGCTTCGGGATTCTGCGCGAGCAACTTGGCATAGGAATCCGCGGCCCTTTGAAAGTTGCCGTTGTCCGCGTAGGTATCGGCCAGGCGTATCTCGATTTCGGTGTCGTCGGGGGCCAGGGCCAGCGCCTTCTCGTAACACTGTTGAATGCGCTTCCGATCAATCTTCTGGCCCCACGTCGGCTTTTGCCGGCCGACTGCCGTGTAGAAGTCACCGAGCCGCGCCCAATAGCTGCTTACTTCCACTTTTTGGCGAAAGGCGTGATCGAACAATTTGACAGCATCGGCGGACGAATCCTTTAACACGTAGATGTCGAGCAATCCGCCCAGCGCGTTAAGGTTGGTGGGGTCGAGCTTCAACGCGTGCTGAAACGCGGTGATCGCCTTCTCGTTCTGGTTGTCGCTGCGATAGATGTAACCCAGCCAGTAGGAAAGCTCCGCATCGTTAGGATTGGCTTGGGCGGAGGACTCCAGCACGCTCACCGCGTTGGTGATGTCGCGGCGGGTCGCGTAGAGTTGTCCGAGGCGGACCGCCAGGGCGGCATTCTGCGGATCAAGCTGCAGCGACCGTTGGTAGCGATCCAGGGCGTTATCGAGGTCACCACGAATTTCTTCCGACACGCCGGTGGCGTATTCCGCCAGGGCCTCGGCGTGATTGGCTTGCGCCGGAGACAGGTCCGCAGTTCCATCCAGCGGCCGGGGTGCCGGCTCTCCGGAGGGACCCGGTCGCGCCATGGCCAAGGCAAAGGTAGCGGCCGCACAAAACGCGACCGCCAGCGCAGCCGCGCGACTGCGCGCACTTGCTCGTGGGTAAAACATGTCCGGGTTGCGACTCCTACTTTCTCTTCTTGTGACGCATCGCCTTCAAGCGCTTGCGGCGCTTGTGCTTGTTGATCTTCTGCTTGCGTCGTTTCTTCAGCGAGCCCATCCGGGCCTCCTTGTTGTTTGCGGCATCAGTCCTCGGGTCAAATTCAGTAAATCACCTTGTTCAACGGATACTCAATGATACCCTCTGCGCCCGCGTCTTTCAACTGCGGGATGATCTCGCGCACCGTTTTCTCATCAATAATCGTCTCCACCGCCACCCAGTCCTCGCGCGAAAGCGCTGACACCGTCGGATTGCGCAGGGCGGGCAATTCCTTCAACAAGGTCGCGAGCTTCGCGCGCGGCACGTTCATCTTCAAGCCGACCTTCTCCTCCGCTGCCAGCGCGCCCCGCAGCATGAGCGCAATGGTCTCGATTTTCTTGCGCTTCCACTTGTCGGCCCACGCCTCGTTGTTGGCGATGAGTTGGGGGTAGCTGGAGACGACGGTCTCGACAATCCGCAGGTTGTTCGCTTTCAGCGATGAACCTGTTTCCGTCAATTCGACGATCGCATCCACCAACTCCGGCGCCTTTACCTCGGTCGCACCCCAGGAGAATTCCACTTCCGCGGTCACCCCGTTTTTTTTCAGCCAACGCCGCGTCATCTCGACCAACTCGGTGGCAATTCGCCTGCCCTGCAAATCCTTCACGGATTTGATGGGCGAATCATTCGGCACGGCCAGCACCCAGCGCGCGGGATTCGTGGTCTGCTTGCTGTAGGCAATCTCGCCGACTACATGCACGTCGCTGTCGTTCTCGGCAATCCAGTCCGCACCCGTTAGACCGACATCGAGGAATCCATGTTCAACGTAACGGCTGATTTCCTGGGCGCGGATAAGCCGCAATTCCAATTCCACGTCATCGGTTCGTGGCACGTAACTGCGGCTGCCGGTGGAAATCTTCCAGCCCGCTTTCGCCATCAAAGTCATGGTCGATTCCTGCAAGCTGCCTTTTGGCAACCCGAATCGCAATACCTGTTTCGTTGTCTTCTCGCTCATGTTTCAATAATCCTGACCGTCCGCCCGTCGATCTCCAATTTTCCCTCGGCGAAGAGCCGTATCGCCTCGGGATAAATCTGGTGCTCCGCCAACTGGATCCGCTCGTGCAATGATTCGGGCGTGTCGTTGTCGAGCACCGCCACTTCCCGCTGGAGGATGATCGGTCCGGAATCGACCCCTTCCTCCACAAAATGCACCGTGCAACCCGTGACCTTCACGCCGCTCTTCAGCGCCTGCTCCCACGCGCGCAACCCGGGGAAGGCGGGCAACAACGACGGATGCACGTTGAGCATCCGCCCGGTAAACGCCTGCAACAGCGGCGACTTCACCACGCGCAGGTAACCCGCCAGCGCGACCAATTGCACCCCGGCCTCGCGCAGCATCCGCGCCGCGTGTTCTTCCAACTCGGGTTCCAGCTTCGTCTTGAACCGGCTCGGCCCGATAAAGCGCGCCTCGATCCCGTGTTTCCGTGCCCGCTCCTGGATAAACGCGTCGGCAACGTCCGTGAGTACCAACACCACGCGCCCGGGAATCCTCCCGCGCGCGCACGCCTCGAAAATCGCCTCGCCGTTGGAGCCGTTGCCCGAGCCAAGCACCCCGATGCGGAAATCGCCGCCACTCACACAAAGTTTCTAATCGAAGCCCCCCGAAAACACAAGCGCTGATGCGACCACGCCGCCCGTTCCAATTGCTTGACTGGCTATGGTACGAGGCGCACGCGGTAATAGCGGATCGGGGCGTTGGTCGCGCCGCCCGGATCGAGGTAGTTGGTGGTCGTGAAGTCGCCGCCCTTCGGGATGATGATGGGGCTGAGGTCGGTAAAGTTACTGGAGTAGCTGCCAGATGTCCCGGTCGTCGCCTGGACGACATTGGTCTCGCCGCCCACTGTTTGCCAGGTAATGAGGAGGTCATTGGCTTGCCTCGTGATGCTGGTGATGTTGAAGAGGCCCGGGACCGGCGCAGGCGTCACGTAATACGCATTCGTCTGCAGGCCGGAGCCGTAATGATCGCCGGTGAAATAGACCTCGCCTCCCAGGCCGATCAACAGTCGCATCGGCCCGGGAAAGGCAACCGTGCCAAAGGCCTCGATGCCCGGGTCGTAGGTGGCGTTGCTAATATTCAAACTGGGCCAGACCACGAATTCCATATAGTAGTTGTTTCCCTTCCGCGGAATATTCGACAGCTCGCCCGGATTATTGAAGTTGAAAAACCCGCCGTCATCCGTTTCGGTTGGCATCCAGTAGCCATGACGGATGCGATCCAACGTCAAGGTGACGTCGATGGAACCCGTATAAGCCAGCGCACTGAAATTATACACTTGGATATCATTCGTCTGGCCGACGGGGTCGTAGACGACGCCGGCATTCGTGGGGACATTGGCGATGGCCTGCGCGACGGAGGCATTGCTGTGGGTCGAGTTGTTCGGGAAAGTTCCGAAGTTGACCGGCGTGGCCCCGGTGGGCACAGCGAAGGCGACCGTCGAAGCGAGCGCCAGCATGCCTATCCAGCGGTGACGTGCGTTCATTCGTGTGAGCATGTTTCAAATGCCTCCTGACATTCCTCAAAAAATACCGCCAGCATTGTGCTGCGACTCCGGAAAGAGAGTAGACCAGAGCATCGCCGGGAAGTACAGTAAATATGGGCTTCCCAAGCTTACGGCCTTCTCCAAGCTGCGTTTCCGCCTATCGCTTTTTCCCTTCCGCCTTCACGTTCACCGTGCCTGTCTGCGTGAACGAATACTGCGGGGTGTTGAAGCGGGAGCAATTGATGTCGTAGCGGATCTGGACGGTGCCGTCCTCCAGGGCGGCGAAGGTAACATCGTTAAAGTCGTTGGGGTCAAACGGAACGCCGTTGGCGAATGCAAATTCTGCCAGCTCCTTAAGCGTCTGCGGCCAGCGGCCAACCGACAGCTGGAATGCTTTCGTGGCGGTGACGAGTTGTTTGACTTTGACGCGGGCGAAGTCCACGACGACCGCATTCTTGTGCTTGTAGTCATTGAGGGCAGATCGATAGGCCTTTTCGCGGGGCGACGCGCAGGCGACAAGGTTCAGAGCCAGCAGACCGACGAGTACCCATCGCGCGCGCACGTTAGCACCCGGCTTTGCGAATCTTCGCGATCAGCCGGGTGGTCGAAAAACCCTTCACGAAGGGCAGGATGTGGACCTTGGAACCAATCGCCGTGAGCACGGCCCGCTCGCGCGCATCCAATGTATCGGGCCGGTAATCGCCTCCCTTGACATAAATGTCGGGTTGGATGGCTCCCAGGAAGCGATGCGCCCGTCTTTCGGGGAAAATGACGACGGCATCGACGCACGCCAGGGCGGCGATGACTTTCGCGCGCTGCTGTTCCGGGACGAGCGGACGACCATGGCCTTTGAGTTGGTGGACCGATCGATCGCCATTGAGCCCAACGACGAGGAGGTCCCCGAGCTTCCTCGCGCGCTGGAGATAGCTGACGTGTCCAAAGTGCAGCAGATCAAAACACCCGTTCGTGGCGACAATTTTTTCGCCGCGACGGCGCGCGCGGGCGGCCCAACGGGCCGCTTGCGGCAAGGTCAAAACTTTGGGAGAGGGCGCGTTAGGCATTGGTTTTTGGGCTTGATTCCGTGTTGCGCTCTGACATGATGACCTTGTGTGAGAATGGCTCACCCGAAGAAGGTCGGTCAAGGGTGATTTTTAGGTGGCGGGCCGCTGTGAATGCCGAGAGCAGCGGCCTTTGCTCTAGGGGTCAACTAGGAGGTTATGGAAGAACTGCATTTGGTAGGAACGATAGTTTATTTTACCGTGCTTGTGTGTCTGTCGTGTTACGGCCTCCACCGCTATTGGATGATTTTCCTGTACCTTCGCCACCGCCGGGAAGTGCCCCGCCGGTTGGACACTTCGCCGAGTTGCCGAAGGTGACCGTGCAGTTGCCGCTGTACAATGAGATGTACGTCGCCGACCGGTTGCTCGACGCGGTTGCGGCGTTGGATTACCCGCAGGACAAGCTCGAAGTGCAGGTGCTGGACGATTCGACTGACGAAACGACCGGCATTGTTGCCCGCAAAGTCGCGCAACTGCGCGAGCGCGGCTTCGAGGTTTACCACATCCATCGCGCGAACCGCCTCGGCTACAAAGCGGGCGCGCTGGAGAACGGCCTGCACCAGGCCGCGGGCGAGTTCATTGCGATCTTCGACGCCGACTTCGTTCCGCAACCCGACCTGTTTCAGAAAACGATCCATTACTTTTCGGACCCGAACATCGGCATGGTCCAAACGCGTTGGGGCCATCTCAACGAGCAATACTCGTTGCTGACAAAAATCCAATCGATGTTGCTGGACGGGCATTTCCTCATCGAGCAGACCGCGCGTGCCCGCTCGGGAAGGTTCTTCAATTTCAACGGCACCGCCGGCATCTGGCGGCGGACGTGTATCCAAACCTCAGGCGGCTGGCAACACGATACCCTGGCCGAGGACCTCGACCTCAGCTATCGCGCGCAGATCAAAGGTTGGCGGTTTTTGTTTCTGCCGGGCATCGTGACGCCTGCGGAGTTGCCCATTGAGATGAACGCCTTTAAGTCGCAGCAGCACCGCTGGGCGAAAGGCTCGATCCAGACGAGTAAAAAAGTGTTGCCGCTGCTCTGGCGGAGTGATCTGCCGCTGAAGATCAAATTCGAAGGCACCGTGCACCTGACCAGCAACTACGGCTACCTCGCGCTGTTGGTGCTCTGTCTGTGTTTTCATTCCTCCGCCGCGGCGGGGACGAATCACGCCACGGGCGGGAATCCCTGGACGAAGCTCTTTCTCGTGGATCTGCCATTGTTCATTGCCGGGTCGGTTTCCATCAGCGCGTTTTATTTCTGCGCGCAACGCGAGTTGCATGCGCAATGGTGGAAACGGCTGGTCTATCTGCCCGTGTTGATGGCGGTGGGCGTGGGTCTCACCATCAACAACGCGCGCGCGGTGCTCGAAGCGATGTTCAATCATCGCAGCGAGTTCATTCGCACGCCGAAGTACGGAACGTTACGGCGCGGGCAAACGCGGTCCCGTGGCAAGTACCACGCCTTGCGCGGACTGGTTCCATTTATCGAACTCGCCTTCGGCCTGTACTTCAGTTACCTCGTCGTGCAGGGCATCGACGCCAGTCAATGGATGTTTGTCCCTTTCGCGATGGTCTTTCAGGCCGGATTTCTCTACGTCGGCCTGATGTCGCTCCTGCAAACCACCGTCCGCGCGATGCGACAGATGGAAGAACCGACGTTGGCCGTTGCCGGCGCGTAATCGGCCCTCACTCGGGACTTCTTCATGCCAAACTCCCTGGCGTTGCAACTTCATGGCTTGCGTCAGGAGATGGCCGTCAACACTGAGGACATCGTGCGCAGCGCGGAAGCAGTCGCCGCCAGCGCGCGGTATTTACGCGAACTCTGACCGATCCCGGGTGAATGTTTCCTTGCCATCGGCTGACGAAGCGGCAAGAATCTGTGCACGCGAATGGAGCCACTTGGCATTATTGCAGGAAACGGCGATTTTCCCCTGATCCTGGCCCGCTCGGCGCGTCAACTTGGTGGCGGGCGGACCGTCGCGGCGGCGTTCGAGGGGGAAACGAAGCCGGAAATTGACGACGCGGTCGACGAGGTTGAATGGATCAAGCTTGGCCAACTCAACAAGCTGATCGAAGTCTTCACTTCACGCCGCGTGAAGCGCGCCGTAATGGCGGGCGGCATTACGCCCTCGAATCTTTTCAAGAACCTGCGGCTTGATCTGCGCATGACGACCGTCGCCTTGCGCCTCAAGGAACGCAATGCCGAGACGATCTTTGGCGCGATCGCCGCCGAGATGGCGAAGGACGGCGTCGAACTCATCGACCCGCGTCCATTCCTCGGCGACTCCGTCCCGCAGCCCGGTGTGCTCACCCGTCACAAGCCGGACAAGGACCAGCGGGCCGATGTTGAATTCGGACTGAAGATCGGCAGGGCCGTCAGCGGGCTCAATATCGGCCAGACGGTCGTCGTCAAGAAGGGCACGGTGCTGGCGGTGGAAGGTTTTGAGGGCACGGACGAGTGCATCCGCCGCGGCGGCGCACTGGCGGGCGAGAAGGGCGGCGCGGTGGTCGTCAAGGTCAGCAAAGCGCAACACGATTTTCGGTTCGATATCCCGTGCCTCGGGGAGAAAACGGTCGAGTCATGCCGCGCGGGAAAGATTTCTGTGTTCGCGATGGAAGCGGGCCGAAGCCTGCTGCTCGACAAGGACAAGTTGCTACAGGCCGCGAACGAAATGGGGTTGTGCCTGGTGGCGGTGCCTTCCGCATGAGCGATATCCTCAAAGTCGGCGTGGTAGGGGTCGGGCAGCTGGGCTCGCAACACGCGCGCATTTATTCCGAGTTGGCCAAGCGTTCCAACGGCCTATATTCGTTCGTCGGCGTGTTTGATACTGATAACATTCGCGTGCGGGCGCTTACGGAAAAGGTCGGTGGCGGCGCGTTCGAGAGCGCGGTGGAGCTGGCGAACTTTGCGGACGCGGTCAGCGTGGCCACGCCCACGGAGACGCATTACAAGGTCGCGCGCGTATTTCTGGAGCGCGGCAAGCACGTGCTGGTGGAGAAACCGATCACCGACAGCCTCAGCGAAGCCGAAGAACTCGTCGCGCTGGCGCGGAAGAACAAGTGCGTGTTCCAGGTTGGCCACGTCGAGCGCTTCAACCCGGTCATGCGTTACTTGAATGAAGTGCTGGAAGAAGCGCGCTTCATCGAAGTGCACCGCCTCTCGCCGTACCCGGGCCGCTCGACGGACATAGGCGTCGTGCTCGATTTGATGATTCACGACCTCGATGTGGTCTTGTCGCTGGTGAAATCGCCGCTGGTGTCTGTCGATGCGGTCGGCATCCCCGTGCTCAGCGCAAGCGAAGATATTGCCAATGTGCGATTGAAATTCGCCAACGGCTGCGTGGCCAATATCACCGCCAGCCGTGTATCGGCGGAAAAGATGCGGAAAATCCGGGTATTCGGACGCACCGCGCACGGCGCCGCCTACGTGTCGCTCGATTACATGAAACAGGAGGGCGAGAGTTATCGGGTCGCCGCCGAAGATGCGCAGGAATCCGGTTTGCTGAAGAAACTGCTGGCGGGCAAGCACGCGAGCATTGTCAGCGAATTCGCGGGCAGAAAAATCGTTCGCGAACCGGTCCCCATTGAACGCGACGAGCCGCTCAAACTGGAGTTACAACATTTCCTCGACGCGATCCGTTTCCACCGCGACCCGCTGGTCACCGGCGAAGCCGCCAAACAGGCCCTCGAAGTGGCGATGGAGATCACCGAGCAGATTTCCCACGCCTAGCCCCCGAAGGAGGTGGCAATCGCACCGTTCGACCTCGTAGCTCAAGTTTCCGTTCCCCTCCTTGGAGGGGCAGGGGTGGGTTCCATCGTTGTCATCAGCTTCTGATCCCGCTACTATGTTGCGTCATGCGGGATCGGATCATCCCCTATAATCCCGACTTGAAGGAACGCGCTCGCATATTGCGCAAGAATATGACCCGCGCGGAAGCGTTGCTGTAGACGAAGCTGAACAGAAAGCAAATGTGTGGCTACGACTTCGACCGTCAGCGGCCACTGGACGAGTATATCGTGGATTTTTACTGCAAGGAATTGCGTCTGGCGATTGAGATCGATGGCTGGAGTCACGCGCTGAAGGGAGCGCGCGATGTTGAGCGGCAGAGACGACTTGAAGGTCTTGGTGTGTGGTTCTTAAGGTTCACCGAGCAGGAAGTTGTCGCTGACTTGCAGTCAGTGGCGGATCAGATTGAGATGTGGATTCAACAACAGACCGGAAGGAAACCCACCCCTAACCCCTCTGGGGGAGGGGAACGGAAAAGGACGGTACGGAAACACACCCATAGCCCCTGCAAAGGGGAAAAGCGAATGGTATGAAACCTCGCTCCCTCATGTTCATTGCCGGTGAAGCCTCGGGCGACGCACATGCGGCGGAACTCATCAAGGCGCTGCGGGCGCAGGCGCCCGAGGTAAAGGTCTTTGGCGCGGGCGGGCCGAAGATGGAGGCGGCGGGGATGGAGTTGTTGCTGGATCTCACCGAGCATGCGGTGGTCGGCTTGTCGAGGTGCTGAAGAACTATGCCAAGTTTCGCCGACTTTTCTGGGACCTGGTGCGCGTGGCGGAGAGGCGGCGGCCGGACGCGGTGGTGCTGGTGGATTTTCCGGGGTTTAACCTGCGGTTTGCCGCGCAGATGAAGCAGCGCGGAATTAAAGTCATCTACTACATCTCGCCGCAGTTGTGGGCCTGGCACGCGAGCCGTGCCAAACAGATTGAGCGCGACGTGGACTTGATGCTCTGCATTTTCCCGTTTGAGAAGGACTGGTACGCCAAACACGCACCCAAGTTACGCGTGGAGTTCGTTGGTCATCCTTTTACGGAAAGGATGAAGACGGAGGACCGAGAGGTGAAGCGGGAAGAGAAACTCGTCCTGCTCTTGCCCGGCAGCCGCGAGCGCGAAGTGGCGAAGATTTTTCCGATCATGGCGGACGCGGTCGAACGGATGCCGACGGACGTGAAGTTCGTCGCGGCGGCGGTGAATGAGTCCTCAGCGGCGATGATGAAGCACTCGCGCATCACGGTGGAAGCTGGCAATGCGCACGAATGGATGCGGCGGGCCACGTTGGCGATCACCGCCAGTGGGACGGCCACGATGGAATGCGCGTTCTACGGCTGTCCGATGATCGTGGTCTACAAAGTGAACTGGCTGACGTATCTCATTGGCCGCCTGGTTGTGCAGGTGGACTGGCTCGGCATGCCCAACGTGATTGCCGGCCGCGAAATCGTGCCGGAGTTTCTCCAGCACGACGCGAAACCCGAGCGCATCGCCGCCGTAGCGCGTGAGTTATTGGAGAACAACGCAAAACGCGAAGCAATGCAGCGAGAATTGGCAACAGTTGTTGGAAGTCTCGGCGGAACTGGCGCCAGCGAGCGCGCTGCTCAACTAATTCTTGCGCGTTAGGAAGAAATCCGCGATGGCGCGGAGCGGTTCGGCGTTCTTGCCGAAGACGGACAGTTGCTTGTGGGCATCGGCGATGAGGTCGGCGGCGTAGTGCCGCGACTTGTCGAGGCCGAGGACGGTGGGGAAGGTGGACTTCTTGTTTTTTTCGTCGGCTCGAACGCTCTTGCCCATGATTTCCTTGGTGCTCGTGGCATCGAGAATGTCGTCGATGACCTGAAACGCGACACCGAGGTCCTGTCCGTAGCGGGTCAGGCGTTTGAGTTCGGACGGCGTGGCGTTGCCCGCCATCGCGCCCAGGCGGATTGAGGTGGTGATGAGCGCGGCGGTTTTGTTGCGGTGGGTCGTTTTGACTTCCTCAAGGCTGGCTTGGCGCTCTTCGTTCTCGAGGTCCTGCACCTGTCCCGCGATGAGCCGCAGGCTGCCGGCGGCCATGGCGAGGTCGCTCACCAACAGTTGCATGGGATAACGCTTGGGCGGCTTGCTTTTGGCGACCATGGCGAACGCCTCGGTCAGCAATGCATCACCGGCCAGCACCGCGATGCCTTCACCAAAGACCTTATGGTTCGTCGGCTTGCCGCGCCGTAAATCATCATCGTCCATGCTGGGCAGATCGTCGTGAATGAGCGAGTAGGTATGGATGCATTCAACCGCGCAGGCCAGGGGAATGGCGGTCGCTGATTTGCCACCAACTGCTTCGCAAGCGGCGAGACAGAGAACGGGACGAATCCGCTTCCCACCCGCAAAGATCGAATAGCGCATCGCCTTGTGGATCGTCGGCGGCGCGGCGGTTTCAGGAGGCAAAAGCTTGTCGAGCGCCGCATCCACGCGCACGCACAGGCGGTCCAGATACTGATTTAGATTAAACACAACTAGGGATTTCAATCAGGCTCCACGGTTGGCGAGGTATCGTACGGGGCAGGGAGTTTTTTTCAAGCGAAAGTTTCGCGCGCCGTCACTGGTTGGGACTTTGCTTCCTTCGCATAGCGCGTGAAATACACCAACCACGCCAGGCCCGCAGTCCAGATAACCAGATGCAGGGCCTGAATGATCGGGAAATCCGCCAGGTGCAGGGGGAGGCAGAGCGCGGTAAGGATTACCACAAACATTGTTGCGTGGCCGACCGCGGGGCGTTTCAGAAAAAGTTGTCCCAAGGCGATGGCCAGGAAGACGATCAGGATGTCGTCGTAGGATTGATGATAGGTGAACAGCCGCGCCAGGGTGCTGCAGATTGCCATTTCGAACAAAGGAGCGTTCTGGGAACCTTGGACCAGCACGATGGAGAGGATGGTGGCGAACCCGAGGCATCCAAAAAAAGCCAGCGACCGCGTAACGCCGATGAAAATAAGCACATCGGGAATGCTGTAGGAATTGTCTTTCCACCGGGAAGTCTGGACAAGCATTTGCTTCACCATCACCAAGGGACTGGTGGCGACGTGGCGACCTACAATCATCGCGGCGGCAACCGTGGCAATGAACGCGACCATCAGCGAGAGGTACAAGCGGCGGTTGAAAAAGACGCTGGCATGGGCAAAGGAGAAGGTCGGCTTCAGGAGCGCAATGGCGTAGAGAATCCCCAACGGAACCCGTCCCAGTCTCTCCCTGTAGGAAACACAAATGACCAGAATGGCGCACAGAATCACCCCCCATTGTCCATTGACGAGGGTCGAGCAAAGCGGCGAAGCACCAAGCACCGTCAGGGCCAGGAGTAGTTTGTGTGAAACCAGATTGGAGGGGGCGGCGCGACAGGCGAACATCACAATGAGTAGCAGGGCGATGACGTTCATGAGAAAGAACCAGACCCTCGCGACCGGCCAGGAAACCGGGGGAATAAAAAGGGCCGACCAAAAGAATGCCCACGGCGGATAACCGCTGCCGACCCACGTTGCGCCATACACTGGATCGATATTTACTGGACGTGAGTTTGGCAAAGCAGGCGACACTCCGAATTCACGGTCGTAAAGGTACTCGGAGATATCGTAAGGATTCTGTCCACCCGCCACGTACCGCAACTCCCGCCAGCGAAGAAAAAAATCCGTTGGATGCGATTTCTTTACGATCAGGTGGTACATGCCGCGCCCGAGGTAAATGGCGGCGAAAAACGCTGCCACCGTCACCGCCGCCAGGACAAAGGCCCGCGTAATGCGCGGATCAATTGTGCGCTGGATCATAGGCCCCTCGCAAAGCGCGGACCAGCGTTCTCAGCACCAACCAATTCCCGCGCAGAGGGCTGATCTTGGTCGGCACGGGCCCGTGTGCGGGATACACACGGGAGACGGGAGTTTCGCACACGCGGAAGCCAAGCTTGGCCGCGCGGATAGCGAGATAATAGTGCAGTTCATAACCGACGAATACGTCACGGAATGGTTGCACCCGTGGATCCAGCAGGAAGCGCCGACTGTAAGCGCGGAAGCCGTTGGTTGTATCCGTATAATGAACCCCGGCCGCCACGCTCATCAGTGGGGCATGTAGTAGTCGGACAGCCAGCAGTCGGGAAGGGGGAGTGTTGGCGTGATGACCACCCGGAATGAAGCGCGACCCCTGAACATGGTCCCATCCCTCGTCAAGCAAACGAACAAATTCCGGGATGGCCTCGATGCCGTCCTTCCCATTGCCGTCGATGGTAATGACACCTTCGTACCGGCGTTGCATGGCATAGGCGAGCGCCATGCGCATCTGGGCGCTCAGTTTGCCGGGTCCGGTTTTCACGAGCAAGGCAGCACAGTCTGCCGCCGCCATGATTTCGGGTGTCAGAGAGCCGTCGGTACTGCCGCCATCGGCCACGATGATGTCGATCTGCGAGGCGAAAGACTTCATCGCCTGCAACTGCTTGCGGATCTTTTCCCCTTCGTTGATGACAAAGACCGCGACGGCATATTTCGTCCGCTTGGGTCCTTCAAAGGGAATGTGGTAATCCGGAACCTGCCAGGGATTTCCGGCCGGGTCGCTAGACACGCTTCTGTTCCTCGGCAGTCGGTTCGTTAACAATGTTCTTTTTGATGGAGTCCTCGAGCAAGACCGAACTTGTCTTTTCATGCGAGACGAGGTAGATGGGCCGGTCCTGGGTTTCCTCGAGGATGCGTCCCACGTATTCGCAGAGCACGGAGAGAATCAGAAACACGAAGAAGAACATGGTCGTTTGCTGGAGCGACGCGGTGGTCCAGCCTTCGGCGACCTTGCGTTTGAAAAGATAGATCGCGACCACATAGAAGAGGTAAAGGAAATTCAGCATACTCAGGAGCAGGCCGATCCGGCTAACGATTCGCAGGGGATGGCGGGAATTCGCAATCGCGATTTCCAGCGCGTTGTTCAAATGATCGAGCAGAGTCTCACGCTCGACGCGTTTGCTACGGTGCTGCGGTTCGTAGGTGAAAAACTCCTGGTTGTAACCCAGCGTGGCGGTAAAAATTCGCAGATACCGGTGGCGGTCCTTGATGCGGGTGATGGCGTTGACGGCCTGTCGACTCAAGACCCGGTAATCCGTGGAGTTTTCCTTGTAGTCGAAACCGAGGTAACGACGGCAATAGGCATGAAAAACCTTGGACCCCTTGTTCGCCAGCCATCCTTGGTGACGCGGCGCCGCCGACACGCCGCAAACGATGCCGCTGCCATTCTGGCATTTCTCCACCAACTCGGGGACGAGGGAGACGGGATCGCTGTCGGGAAGCATCACGACGACAAAATCCCCGATGGCCGTCTCGAGGCCGGCAGAGATGGCCACTTCACGTCCAAACGACTTGGAAAGCGCCAGGTAGCGCACCCGTTCGTAACGCTGTAGGAGCGGGCCGATGACCCGGGAAATGTCATCGGTCGAGCCGTCATCAATCAACAGGATCTCATAAAAACCATAGCTCGCTTGCAAAACGTGCGTCAATTCCTCCAAAAACGCCGGCAGAATTTCGGCGTCATTGTTGAGCGGGGCGACGACGGATACCACGACGCTGGTATTCTTTTTTTGCATGATTTCAAGAGGGAGATTAATGGCGCACCATCAACCCGATACCGTCCAAATCCTGTGGGATATCATAAATGTTGTCAAGCTTGCCGCCCAGGATCGTGACGAGATTCGGGAGCTGGGGGCACTGGTGAAACAGGATGGGCCGGCCGTCATCGAGTTCACTTTGCGGCAGCAGGGTTTTCACCTCCCACAGTGAGTCACGGTACTGGCATTTGGCCAAACAAGGGAGAAAGCGGGCAGCATCATGAATCATAAACGGCGCGTTGGACACCTTGGGGCAACGGTCGAAATACTCATAGGCGTCGCGATAGGCATCGGACGACTTGTCGCGCCAATCATGATGCGGCGTGTAGCGCACGTGGCTCAAGGTCCACAACCGGCGGTCAGGAAAAGGCATGAAGGAGAAAAACGGTCCGCACATTACGGTGACCGAGCAGTGTTCCAGCTCGGACGGCGCTTCCACCAACGCCAGTTCCGTCAGTTCGTGCTTCAGAGGCACCAAGGGAAGGTTGGAGCGATGGCGCAAGCGATTGATCTCACTGTAGGTGCAGTTGAAAACCCAATCGGCATCCAGTTCCAAGGTAGCGCCATCCTTCTTGCATTCCAATTGAAGGCGTCCGTTGGAATCCGCTCGGACCCGGTCGGCAGTCACGCCGAACAAAACTGGAATACCCCGGCTGGCCAGTCGTTCGCGCATGATTCGACGGAGAATCGCCGCATCGAACGCATACTCACGGACGGTAAAGACCTCTTCAATCAAGTCGGGATTGAATAACTGACGGACACGATCCGGTGCTGGACTGAGCGGGGCGCCCACGCGTTCCATGAACAGCCGAAACTGGCTCGCCGTGACTTTGCTGGCGCCGCGACCGATGGCGTAGTATTTCTCGAAATCACTCTTGATACATTCGGAAAAATCCTGGACGAACCGAGGAAAATTGATTCGGGAGCGCACGGCGGTCATCAGGCTTCGCGGATAATGGTAGCCGGCATGGACGCGCGCTTGATTGTTGTAGGAGGCCCGCAGCAGCAAGTCCGGCTCACGCTCCAGGACCACGACGGAGTTCACGCGGTCCCTGAGCAACAAAGAAAGGTAGGCGCCAAAGAAACCACCGCCGATGACCACGGCGTCCCACTTAGACTGCTGCATAGCATTCCCTGGCGAATTGCACGGCGCGCCGCACGTCGTCCAACCCGTCGGCCGGGCGTTTCATCTCGATTGAGACCAGAAGCCCGTAGTTGATTTGCGCAAGCGCCCGCGCCAGGATCGCGTGTCCTTCCCAGGGCGTTTCGAACCCGGTGAGCATCGGTTGGCTGATATGAACGTGGCCGATGATATCAGCTTGTTCCGTGATGACCTGCTCGACAGCTTCGCTGTTCATGGCCAGTTCGCCCGCGTCGATTTGCAACCGCAACCCAGGGGAGCTCACCAGTCGCACGATACGGGCCGCATCCACAACATGCGTGAGATAGTTGCAGCCGTAGGCTGTCGGATTCGGCTCCAGGCAAAACGAGACACGAAGGCCGGCGGCGTGGCGAGCGAGTTCGCCGAAAAATTCCACAGCAATGTGATCGGCTTCTGCCGGAGGCATGCCTTCGGGTACGCGGCGATTTTTTGGGGCGCCGAAGACCAGCGCACGAGCGTCGCACGCCGCCGCGAGTTGAGCGATGTGGACGAGATAGTCGACGCATCGGCGGCGCGGTTCAAGACCATCGAAGATTGTCAGCTCGGGCTTGCCGAAGAGAATCGCCTGAAAAGCAGCCACGGAAAAACCTGCGGCTCGCAATTCCACAAGGTAGCGTTGAGCATCCTGTACGACGGCGGTGGATGGATCTGGCCACTTTCGCGAGGGCGCAAGCTCCAAAAGAGAAATACCCAGGGTGCGCAGCATGTCGAGAGCCGCGCCATCTTCTTCCGGTGACCAGGCGATGTTGGAGACAGCAAGCTTCACGGGGGAGTACTCTGGTGCCGGGCGACGAATTCACCGATTTCATGCAGGATGGTCTGGCGATCGTAGAGATAACCTCCGATGGTCGAATCCCACAAGTCGGCGTGTTCCGTGCGCATGTCGTAATTCACAGTGAAGGGTTTGGCCGGGCCGACCCGGTCCTGCTGATGAGGAAAATAATCCTGAATGATGTCCCGGGTTTTTACCGGTTCCGTGGCGATGTTGAGCAACAAAAGGTTCGCCGCAAGACCTCGTTGAATATCGCTCCAAAGTCGATCCAGCGAGTAATACTGAAACACGCCCTCGGGATTGATCTGTTCCAGACAATTGTTGTGGAGCAAATCAAAGATCACATTCTTTTTGAGGCCGCGACCGAAGAGTCCCGGCAAACGAAGGACCAGGCTGCTGGGGAAACGCGCACGGATGAATTGCTCAGCCGCATATCGATGCTTTCCATAGGCATGGTTTTCACCGGTGATCGGGGTCATTTCGGTTACGCGAACCGGGGTGGGATAGACGTCGACCGTCGAGATGAGAATGAATCGGCGCGCCTGAATAGTGTCGAGCAGGGCCAGTAATTTCTGGATGGCTGCCCAGTCGGCTTCCGGGTTCTGATTGGCCCACCATTTTTTCGCCTGGATTCCCGTGCAGACGACCGAATCAAAAGCGCCGCCCCGCATTTCTTCGATGGTCGTCGAGTTGAAGAGCGCCGGAAACTTGTGCTGGTTGACGAGGTTCGAACCAACAAACCCTGTATGACCGATAAGTGCGTCCATCCGTTCCCGACTATACTTTTCGCGAGCATGGATTCACAAGTTGAAAGGGAGGTGCCGCCGGTGGAAACCAGGACGTGGAAATGGTATACTACTTGATTCGAGTTGACTTGAAGCAGCGAGTTGTTCGATAAGAAAAGCGCCTTTTTACACATGCCGACATACGAATACGAATGCCAGAAGTGCGGGCATCACTATGAGTTGTACCAATCGATCAAGGATGGGCCGAAGCGGGCCTGTCCGAAGTGTCATGGTCGCGTGAAACGGTTGCTGGGGACGGGCGCCGGGCTGATCTTCAAGGGCTCAGGATTTTACACGACGGATTATCGAAAGCCCAGCTACACAGAAGGCGCGAAGAAGGATAGCAGCGCCACGCCCACCCCGGCTGCCAATTCGAAGACGACCCCGGCAAAACCGGCCAGCACACCGGCGAAATCCGGTGATGCCAAGGGAACGACAAAGAAGGATTAACCCATGGTCATTTGTTCAAAATGCGGGTACGACAACGAATTGGGCCGCATCTTTTGCCATTCCTGTGGCGCCAAACTCAATCTCAGTGAAATCAAATCCCCCAGCCAGGGCGGCAAGGATCTAACCAGGAAAAAGAAGAGGAAAGGGGCGATGCTTGCGCGGTTGATCCAGATTGTGATCGCGCTGGCAATCGTTGTGACACTCGTTCTCGTCCTGCAGGTGCCGGCGTTGCGCCCCATCAGCACCTCAAGCGAGGATCTGACGTCGATCGACAAGAAGCGTTTCGAATTGGATGGGCTTAACCTGCAGAAAGCTCCGCAGACGATCTCCATCAGCGAGACGGAGTTGAATGCCTTCGTTGACACGCTGGGCCTGCAGAAGAGCGAAGCCAAGGGCGTGTCCATAATTCCGAGCAAACTGCAGATCGAGCTTGGCGATGGTTTTGTGACGGCGATATTCATCAGCAAGATCCATTTGGGCGGCTCGTTTGAGAAGCAACTTTACCTCACCTATTCGGGAGTCCCCACCATGGAGGGGGGCCATCTGGTCTTCAAACCCACCGCTGGCGCGATAGGGTCCCTGCCGATTCATCCGCTAATTCTGGAAAAAACCGGCGTCTTCGATCGCATTTATGGCAGGCTCTTTGGAAATCTGGGCCCGGAGAGACAGATGCTTGATGCCCTCGCTTCGATTGCGGTGACGCCGAAAGAAGTGTTGCTGACGTATCAGCCGCACTAAGCCGTTCGCGGCGGCCATGAACGCGCGATCTTTGAACTGGTTTCTCGCAGTCGCCGCCATTGCGCTCCTGCAGTTCCACGCCGGCGACGCGGACGGGGCGTCCGCCGTCACGAATGTTCTCTCCAGCACCCTCAGCGCCTCGCGGCAGTTCGCCGCTTATGCCGAGAATCCGCTGCTGCCGTCCGCCTTGTGCGTGTACGCGGAGCGCGTGAAACGCGAGTGGCTGCGACGGATGGATGTGGCCGATAATTGGCGGGATCCGATTCTGCTCGTGGTCCGCGCCCGTGAGCCCGCGCAAACCAACGCCCCCCCGGTCTCGATGGCGGTGTACCAGACGGATGCGCACCTCAAGTATCAGATTCGCTGCCTGGTGCCACCGCCGCTTGACGAAGCCGAGTTGTTGGCGACGATGGTCGAGGCCCTGTCTTCGGAATGGGCGAACCGTGGGCAACCGCTGGTTCGTGGCCAGTTGTACGCGACGCCCGAGATGCCGTTGTGGCTGGTGGAGGGGCTGGCGGCGTCGATTCAAGGTCGTTTCGACCCGCTCTTGTCGATCGCGCGACGATCCGTAGCGGCGGGCCGCCCGCAACAAGCGGCGGAGGTGTTGGGCGTCAAGGTTCTTCCGGTCGACACGACGGATCGGCAACTATTTCAGGCCAACGCGTGGATGTTTACGGAAAGTCTTCTGGCGATGCCCGATGGTTCACGAAAGCTGAGAAATTTCCTGACGGAACTCGGCGCGCAAAAGGCGGCCAGTAATGCGTTCTGGACGGTCTATCGACAGGATTTTACACAGAGCACGACGCTCGAGAAATGGTGGAGCCTGGAACAGGCTCGGCGCACCTCAGTGACCGTGGCGCAGGACCTCTCCGCTGAGGAAACGGTGCGGGAACTCGACGCAATTTTGATCGTGAAACTTGGGCTGACCAATGGAGCCAAGGGTGTGCGCCAGAAAACGGAGACAACCATCGACCGTCTTTGGGAGTACGCCGAAGAACCCTGGCTGAAGGACGTGCTAAAACTCAAGATCGACCACCTGGGCGCTTTGCGCAGCCAGGCGCACCCCTCCTATCAGCCGGTGCTGGATGAATATATCGAAGCGCTGAAGTGGCTCTTTCAGGGCAGCGTCGTTCGCTTTCGCCGTACGCTAAAACATGCCGCCGCCATGCAAGCTGCCGCCGAAAAGCAGTCGCGAGCGGTTGCCGCCTACTTGGACCAGGCCGAGCGCGCCTATGCACCGGAAGAGCTTTCCAAAGTGTTCCATGACTACTTCCAGACTTTCGACCAGGTGCAAAAGCTGGATGAGGAACGGCGCAGTCCCATCAGCGATTACCTCGACAAGTTTGATCACTGAAGCGCGCGCAGCAGCGCCTGCATTTTCTCCCGTTGCTCCCGCAACTGCTGCTGCCGCTCGCGCTCGCGCTGCACCGCGATGGGCGCGGCTCGGCTGGTAAAATTCTCATTGGCCAACTTTGCTTCCGTCGTGGCGAGTTGCTTTTCGGTATCCGCCAGTTGCCTGGTGAGGCGCTCGCGTTCGGCTTGGGGATCGACAGCGCCGACCATGAAAACGGTTGCCGCCGGCGTCACCAGGCTCGGTGTCAGGCCCGTTGGCTGGTAGTCCGATTCGATGGTCAAATTTTCCGCCGAGAGGATCTGCGTGAGAAATGGAATCTCTGCCGCAATGAAGTCTGAATGACGACTCGGTTTGATGACGAAAGAGACTTTTTGGCGAGGTTCAATCCCGTGGTCGCTGCGCAGTTGCCTGCCGGCAGTCACGATGTCGTATAAATCCCGTACCTTCGGCATGATGTCGATAGCGGCGGGATCAACCACATCGGCTTTTGGCCACGGGGCAAACTGGATGGTCTCCGAACCGTATCCCATGCCGCGCCAAAGTTCTTCCGTGATAAAGGGAGCGAACGGATGCAACATGCGCAACGTGGCGCCGAAGACGGTATCGAGGACGGCGATGTTGGGAGAGACTTTGCTGGCCTCGATGTACCAATCGCAGAAGTCGCCCCAGACAAAATCGTAGAGTTGCTTCGCCGCCTCGTTAAATTTGTACGCATCGAGGGAGATTGCCACTCGCGAGACGGTGTTCGCGAGCGCCCCGAGGATATTCTGGTCATGCGCGTTGGGCGGACGTGCTGGTGGATTAGTGGCGCGCTGCATCTGGATGAAGCGCGCGGCGTTCCAGAGCTTGTTCATGAAGTTGCGGCCAACTTCGCAGCGCTTCTCATCGAACAGAATGTCCTGACCCTGCGGCGCGATGAGCATCAGGCCGAAACGCAGTCCGTCCGCGCCGTACTTCGCGATGAGATCGAGCGGGTCAGGTGAATTGCCGAGCGATTTCGACATCTTGCGGCCTTGCGTGTCACGGATGATGCCGGTGAAGTACACATTCCCGAATGGCTTCTCGTCCATGTACTCGTATCCCGCCATGATCATGCGCGCGACCCAAAGAAAGATAATGTCGGGCCCGGTGACGAGATCGGTTGTCGGGTAGAACCTCTTCAATGCCTCGGTCTTCTCCGGCCATCCCATCGTGGCAAACGGCCAGAGCCAGGAACTGAACCAGGTGTCGAGTACGTCGGGGTCTTGTGTCCAGCCGCCATCCCTCGGAGCTTCAAGGCCACAGTAGACCTCCTTGCCGCGATACCAGACGGGGATGCGATGGCCCCACCAGAGTTGGCGGCTGAGGCACCAATCTCTGATGTTGCGCATCCAATGCATGTAGGTCTTCGTCCAACGCTCCGGGTAGAATTGGATCTCCTCCTTTTCGAGTGCATCGATGGAGCGGGGAACTTGCGGGTACTTGAGGAACCACTGTTCGCTCAGGTACGGTTCGATGGGCACTTCGGTGCGTTCGCTGTGGCCGACATTATGCTCGTACGGCTCGGTTTTGAGGAGGAAACCAGCTTCCGTAAGTTCGTTCACAACGGCGAGGCGCGCTTCCATGCGGTCGAGGCCCGTGAACGGTTCGCCGGCTTCCTCGGTCATCCTGCCGTCCGGCCCGATGACGACGGTGAAAGGCAAATCGTGGCGCAGTGCCATTTCGTAATCGGCAACATCGTGTGCGGGCGTGACTTTCACGCAGCCCGTGCCGAATTTCGGATCAACCGCTTCATCGGCGATGACGGGAATCGGTTTGTTCTTCAACGGCAGCAGCAATTGCTTGCCGATCAGGTGTTGGTAACGGGGGTCGCTCGGGATTCACCGCAACCGCTTCGTCACCAAGCATCGTTTCGGGGCGCGTGGTGGCGACGACGATAAATTCATCGCAGGCAGGGACGCCTGCGCCACCAGAACCCTCTTTTATGATCGGGTATTTGATGTGCCAGAGGCTTCCCGTCACCGTCTTCATGATGACTTCTTCGTCGCTCAAGGCGGTGCGGCTGACGGGGTCCCAGTTGACCATGCGTTTGCCGCGATAGATCAGGCCCTTCTTGTAGAGATCGACGAAGACCTGCAGGACGCAGCGCGAGTACGCCTCGTCCATCGTGAAGCGTTCCCGGGTCCAATCGCACGAGCAACCCAGCTTCTTGAGCTGCTGGATGATGATGCCGCCGTGCTTCTCTTTCCATTCCCAGATTTTTTCGACAAATTTTTCACGGCCCAGGTCGTCGCGATGCTTGATGACGCCCTGTTTGCGCAGCGTCTTCTCGACGACTGTTTGTGTCGCGATCCCCGCGTGGTCGGTGCCAGGCAGCCAGAGGACTTCAAAGCCCTGCATGCGTTTGCGGCGGGCGAGGATGTCCTGGAGGGTATTGTTGAGCACATGGCCCATCGTCAACACGCCGGTCACATTGGGTGGCGGGATGACGATTGAATAGGCGGGCTTTGCGGAGGCCGGGTCAGCGGTGAAGCAACCCTTCGCCAGCCAGTCGGCGTACCACTTATCCTCCACGAGCTTCGGCTCGTAGGTCTTCGAAATCTCTGTCGGGGCAGCGCTCATGCGGCGAGAAACTATGCGAACAGAACGACCGATTGGCAAGCCCTGAAAACTCCGGGCAGCGAGGCATACTTGCGCGCCGGTGCGCTTGTGTGTAGTCTGAGACCATGACCAATGAGGAACGCAAGCCGATCGTCAAGGAACTGCTGGCCAAGGGGCTCACGCTTTCCCAAATCCAGGATTATTTCCACAAGGAGAAGAACGACCCGATCAAGTATATGGATTTGCGGCTGTTGTTGTCCGAGATGCCGGACGCCCAGTTGCCGGAAAAGGAATTGCTGAAGACCGTGTTGCCACCGGCCGCTCCCGCAGCCGGCGCGGGCCGGAAAGCCTGTCCCAAACGACGCGGAGCCGGGAGCCGCCGGCAAGCTTTCGATCAGTGTCGATCAAGCCCCCGCACCGGGCTCGATGCTGAGCGGGTATGCGCGATTCGCCTCCGGCGCCAAGGCGCATTGGTTCCTCGATGAGATGGGACGTTTGGGACTCGAGCCCGAACTGGGTTCCAGCAAACCGACGGCACCGGACATGCAGGAGTTCAGCGCGGAACTGCGCCGCATGTTGCAACAAACGGGTGGAATGTAGTCCGCACATCCGTGGTTAGAGAAACTCCGAGCGCAAGATCCCGTAGGCTTCGATGTCCAAGAACTCTCCCCACTTTTTCACATGCTGGCGGTGACGACCTTCGTGGCGCATGCCGACTTTTTGCATGACGCGACCCGAGGCCGGGTTGCGGCTGAAATGGTGAGCATGAACGCGGTTCAGGCGAAGTTCGGTGAACGCAAAATGTAAAACCACACGCGCGGCCTCCGTGCAATAGCCGCGGTTCCAATACGGTTTTCCAATCCAGTAACCCAACTCCCCATTCCCCTGATCGAGCTTGAGGACAAGGCCGATGCAGCCGATCAATTCGCCGCTTTCCTTCCGGGTAATGGCAAAGACGACTCCTTCGCCCTTGTCGAAGCGTTCCTGATGCGAACGCAATCCACGTCTCCGCCATACCCGTCTTCGTAGGGGTGAGGAACGTGCTATGTCGTCATGGCGGCGACATCGCGGTCGCCGGCGAGGAGTTGCACGCGGGGCGCGTCACTCAATTCAAACGGACGAAGCACAAGCTGTTCGGTCTCAAGCGTGGGGCGTTTCTTTATGGACGGTGTCGCCAAGCCGCACCTCTCCTCCTTGAATTACGCGCGCGAGCACGCCGCGCAGATGCAGTCGCCAAACCTTCCGTCGTATAGGTGAGATCCAGCACGGCTTTTCCATAGCGCCGTTCGAATTTGCTGCAACCCGTATGCGGGGAATCGGTGACTTCCAGCACGGCCTGGCCGATCCGCAGACGTGTGCCGGGGGGAACATTATCCTCATGCAGATCGAGATCCACGATCAAGTTATCGCCCGCCAGATTCATGCGCTCGTCGCCGTCGGAAATCGCTTCGAGAAAGCGCGAGTTCATGACTGACACTTGCATGAGCAAATTGCGGTTGGACTTCAGTCCCCACCGGTCACCGACCACGCCGTGTTCCGGGGTGAGCATCGCCTGTTGTGGCGTATGGCGTTGTTCGTTCGGCAGCCGCAGGACAATGCGCTTCAACACGCCGACGTCTTTTGGGCTGGCGCGAACCAGGTCAAGGAGAGCACGCGAATCCATGTGGCGATGTCATTTCTTTTTCTCGTCCTGGAAGAGTTTGTATTCAACGGAATCCACCAGGGCTTCCCAACTGGCCTCGATGATATTATCGTGCACGCCGACCGTGCCCCAGGTGTCGGTGCCGTCGGTGCTCTCGATGATGACGCGGGTCTTGGCGGCGGTGCCACTGTGGCTGTCGAGGATGCGCACCTTATAGTCGATCAGTTGCACCTGGGCGATTGCGGGATAGAACTTTAGCAGCGCTTCGCGCAAAGCCTTGTCCAAGGCGTTGACGGGGCCGTCGCCATTGGCCACGGTATGTACAGCCTCGCCGCCGACCTCGAGTTTGACGCTGGCTTCGACGACATTGTCGCCATCAGCGCCATGCTTGTCCATGATGACACGATAAGCTAGCAGTTTGAAAAACGGGGTGTGGCTTTTGAGCAGCTTCTGGACAAGGATGTGGAAACTGGCGTCGGCAGCTTCGTATTCGTAGCCCGCGTTTTCAAGCTGCTTCAGTTGCTGAAGGATGTCGCGCACTTCCGGCGTGTCCTTGCTGAGGTCCATGCCCAGCTCGTGCGCCTTCATCAAAATGTTGCTGCGACCGCTCAATTCGCTCACTAGCACGCGGCGATGATTGCCGACCGTCTCCGGCTCGATGTGTTCATAGCTGCGCGCGAGCTTCTCGATGGCATTGACGTGGATGCCGCCTTTGTGCGCGAATGCCGTCGCGCCCACGAATGGCTGACGGATGTCATGGCGCACGTTCGCGAGATCATCGACAAACATCGACAGATCGCGCAGCCGACGGACATTGTCCTTCGAGATGCAGTCATAACCCATCTTCAGCACGAGACAGGGGATGACGGTGGTCATGTTGCAGTTGCCCGTGCGTTCGCCGTAACCGTTGATCGTGCCCTGCACCTGCACCGCGCCGGCTTCGATGGCGGCGAGCGCATTCGCGACGCCGACACCGGAATCATTGTGGGTATGGATGCCGACCGCGCACTTCATCTGCTGAATAACGTCCGCGGTGATGCGGCTGACTTCGCCGGGCATCGTGCCGCCGTTGGTGTCGCAGAGGACCACGATATCGACGCCCGAATCCTGCGCGGCCTTCAGCGTGGCCATTGCGTAACGCGGGTCGTCCTTATAACCATCAAAGAAATGCTCGGCGTCGTAGACGACTTCCTTGCCATGTTCCTTGAAGAACCGGACGGAATCGCCGATCATCGCCACGTTTTCCTCGGGCGTGGTGCGAATGACTTCCTTAACGTGCAAGGACCACGTCTTGCCCACGAGGGTGACGACGGGTGTGTTGGCTTTGATCAGCATGTCGATCTGGGGATCATCCTTGCACTTGGTGTTCGCGCGGCGGGTACTGCCAAAGGCCGCGACTTTCGCCTGCTTGAATTTTCGCTTGGCCGCCTCGGTGAAGAAATCCATGTCTTTCGGATTTGAACCCGGCCAGCCGCCTTCGATGTAATGGATGCCAAACGCGTCGAGCCGCTCGGCAATTCGAATCTTGTCCGCGCTCGAAAACGAGATGCCTTCGCCCTGCGCCCCGTCACGGAGCGTCGTATCATAGATGGAGATCTTCCTGCTCATTCGCAAGGTAAGAGACTAAAACCAACTGCCTTGCCCGTCAACTGCGCTGTTGGCAGGCCGTTTTCTACCCGTCGTGCCGCCGTTGGTAAGTGCGTCTCCCTGGTCACGGCAGCTTCCCCTGGTAAAAAATCCGGCCGGTTTTTCGAGGGCGAACGCCTAAGCCATTCCAAAAGCGCCACTTAACTGTGGGGTTCGTTTCGTAATTTGTGTGTTTTGTGCGTGAAATCATCTCCTCGACACCTCCATCGTCAATGGCGGCGGCACGTTCTCCCCGGCGCGCCGACGCTGTAACCTCTCCAGTTGGTTCATCGCCCGATACATCTGCCGGTCCAGCGCGGTCTCATATCGCAGGATCTTCTCCAGCACCGCCGTTTCCGGTAATATATTCGCCGCCTGCTGTGCCATTTCCTCCTTGTCCTCCCGTTCCTCGCGCAGCCGCCTCAGTTCCGCGTAGGACTCGAGTTCCAGTTCAAGAAAACCCAACACCGCCCGCTGGTGGTTGCCCTTCGATTCTTCCTTGCTTAATCCGTTCGCATTGGCCACAAATCTCTCGCGGTATCCCGCTAACGCCCGGATCAACGAATTCGGTTTGCCGGCGAATCGTTGTAAGACCCACTCACACATTGTCTCCGTCAACTCACCATCGCGCTGGACACCTTCCCTGACCTTCTCCAACACATGCCGCAGGTACTGGAGGCCCTGGCTCGACTTCGTCATCTCCTCCGCCACGTCATGGAGGTTGTCCAGGAATGTCATGACCGATATCGGCTCGCGGCTCTCCCGTTTCCATCGCCCGCCGTCCACGCTCAGCGCGATCTCTCCCGTCTCCGCCAGCAACACCCGTCGCAACCGCCACTGCATCGTCACGATCCGCTCGACCAGCATTTCCTCCACCGGCCCTTCCGGTGCCAGGCTCTCCCAGAACCGCGCCCGCAACGCCTTGAACTCGTCCTCTCGCTCCTGGATGCGCAACCCCCGCACCACCACTTCCGCCGACAGGATCCCATGCTTCACCGCGTTCATCCGCGCAGCCGACTTACCCGCCAAACTCAGCGGCCCCGTCGCTCCGCCGGGCCGTTCTCCGATGGCCCGGCCTCTTTTTCACGGCTACCGCCTTCGCTGGTGCGACTGCCTCAGTAACTGCATCATTGGGAATCATGGCTCTGTCCTTTCCTGGGGGTGGTACGGAGGAGTCGTCACGTTGTGCGCCGGTCCCTCGTTGCATTGGTCTGCATTCATCCGCTACCGATAGTCACACAGTATAACACTATCGAATAACGATGACAAGTGATGAAATACCCTCGCTATCCGATTGGTGGTGTAGCCACGGCTTTATGAGCCGTGCAGAAGCGCGCAATGGTGTAGCCACGGCTCGATGAGCCGTGCGGAAGTGCGCCTCGCAGAGGCGCGCTAGCGATTCACGCCGAAAACTTTCGGAGTGCCAAATACCACCGGCGCGGCTATACTGCCCGTCATAGAAAGGAAGCGTTTGATTCGATCTCGGAACCTAAAAGTGGTACCCAGTTCCCATGAAAACTGGTCATAACAGTTATCCCTACGCTCAATGCGCTGATCGGATTGCTACTTAATCCGTTTAGACATGAGAAACATAGCTGACATTTTCGTCATTTGAGGCTCGCAACCATCCGATATGGCTGGCTTGCATTGTGGGATTTATCGTTAGCAAAGTCAACATATAGGTTACGACGCAAACACCTCTCTGTATGGAAAGAATGCGGTTCTCCTACTCTGTTTAGTGGTTTTTGGCCTACTCATGCGATTTGGAGGTCCGTGTGAACTACTTTGGTGATGTAAATAACAAAACTCTGCAAGTTTATTAAATGGTTCTATGTTGTGTACTGTTACCAGCTTGGCGGTACGTGGCGATAATGTTTTTTACCTCAATTGATTTAGGGCATATGTGAGATATCGAGTCAAGTAAAGTGCCATTCATTAAAGGTGACAACCGAAAGATGTCAGTACACCAATAGCGGGGTTCCATCCACAGCGCAAGCCGTCTTCGTGTCTGATTTAAGCAACTCGTGGCACCTTCTACATCCCCGCCGTTTTCGCCGTCCGCCGCACCACGTCGAACGAAGAGGAATTCGGGCAGGTCTCAACATCAGACAATTGGCCCAAGAATATTTATCGTTGGTCATTGGGGTCAACTCCGTACTCTGGACAGATTTTGGAGGCGCACCAAAAAAGTTCGCTTTTCATTGTCAGTGCCTAAGCGCTCAGCAAACGCCATCATCACCCGGTGCCGCAGTTCCATCCACAGCGCAAGCCGTCTTCGTGTCTGATTTAAGCAATTCGTGGCAACGTCTACATCCCTGCCGTCCTGGCGGTGCGCCGTACCACGTCGAACAGGCTGTCCTCGGCGATGACGTGGCCGGTCAGCTTCTTCTTGCTGTTGGCGATGATCTGGCGTCCGGCTGGGGATTTGTCCATGCCCACCAACGCTCTGGACAGATTTTGGAGGCGGACCAAAAGGGTTCGCTTTTCGTCATCAGGGCTAAGCGCTCAGCAAGGGTCATCATCACGCCTACATTCCCGCCGTTTTCGCCGTCCGCCGCACCACGTCGAACAGGCTGTCTTCGGCGATCACGTGGCCGGTCAGCTTCTTCTTGCTGTTGGCGATGATCTGGCGGCCGGCTGGGGATTTGTCCATGTCCACCAATGCTGTCTGGATCTTGCAATCGCCGTAGTCCTTGGCGATGTAGAGCACGACCTTCTGCCCGATGGCATCAGAAAGATAGGCCGCGAGCGGGTCGAACTCGGCCCGCATTTCCGCTTCGCCGAGGACGGGAGTGAAGCCGAATTTCAGGTCGCGCGCGGCGGCGGGGCGAACGGCGAGTCGATGATGAAAACCGTAAGGACCAACAAAGCCGTTTGACGAGGGCGTCGTCACGCACCTACTTCTTCTCTGCCGTGCTGGCCTGGCGCTTCTGGGCGAACTCCGCTGATTCGATCAGGAGTTGGTTGTTCTTCTCGGTGTAGGTGGCGATCAACTTGCCGTCGGCGCTGGTCCAGTGGCGGTTCCCGTCCCTGGTGTCTTTGATTTCCGTCCAGCCGCCTTCGGGGGCAGCAGCTTTGAGGGAGGCTTCGATCTCCACGTTTTCCATTGCGACCTCGCCAATATCGCCGTCTTCCTCGATCGTCTCGACCAGTTCGTAGGCTGCCTTGCCGTCAACGAACCCGACAAAGATGGCGAGATCGTCCTGCCGGTACTGGTAGGCGGCGGTGGCCGGCGCGAAGGGTTTCGCAACCTTCACGTGCTTGCCGTAGCGGGCCTCGGTTTGCGGCAGGTCCTCGCCGATCTTTGCGTGGCAGGCGGACGCGGCGAGGAATACTGCGGAAGCGAGTGGCAATAATTTCATATCCTGTTCCTTATTTGCCCAATTCGAACGCATCGTGAACGGCGCGGGCGGCTTTGTCGGCGTCCTTCAGCCCGATGATGACGGAGATTTTGATCTCGCTGGTGGAGATCATGTCGATGTTGACACCCGTGGCCGCAAGTGTCTCGAACATTTTAGCGGCCACGCCGGGGTGCGAGCGCATGCCGATGCCGACGACGGAGAGCTTGGCGATTTCCACCGTGGAAGTGACCTCGCGCGCGCCGATTTCCTTGACGATGGGCTGTAGGGCTTTCGTGGCTTTGGCCGCTTCGCTGGACCCGACGGTGAAGGAGATGTCGGTGAATCCTTTCTCGCTGACGTTTTGCACAATGACGTCGATGTTGATATGGGCGTCGGCGATTGTCTTGAAGACCTTCGCGGCGATGCCGGGTTTGTCGGGCACGCCGGCGATGGTGACTTTGGCCTGGTTCTTGTCAAGCGCGACGCCGCGGATGACCACATCTTCCATTTTTGCGGTTTCTTCTTTCACAATAGTCCCCGGGTTGTCGTTGAAACTGCTGCGCACTTCGAACACGACGCCAAACTTTTTGGCGAACTCAACCGAGCGCGCCTGCATCACCTTCGAGCCCAGCGCGGCCAGTTCCAGCATTTCGTCATAGCTGATTTCCGCGAGCTTGCGCGCGTTGGGCACGATGCGCGGATCGGAAGTATAGACGCCATCCACATCGGTGTAAATCTGGCAGAGGTCGGCCTTGACGGCGGCGGCGATGGCGATGGCGGTCAAATCGCTGCCGCCGCGACCCAGCGTGGTAATCTGGCCGTCCGCCGTTTCGCCCTGAAAGCCGGCGATGGTCACGATGTTGCCGTTGTTGAGGAACTCGTGGACTCGTTTCGGCGTGATGTTGGCGATCTTGGCCTTGGTGTGGAGGCCGTCGGTGACGATACCGGCCTGCGCGCCGGTCAAGGACACGGCTTGTGCGCCGAGCGAATGCAGCGCCATGGCGAGTAGCGCGATGGTCGTTTGTTCGCCCGTGGCGAGCAACATATCCATCTCGCGCTCGTTCGGTTCGGGATGGACTTCCTTGGCGAGTTTGATGAGCGAATCGGTCACGCCGCTCATCGCCGAGACGACGGCGACGACTTTATTGCCCGCTTGCTGCGTGGCCAACACGCGGCGCGCGACGTTCTTGATGCGCTCGGGATTACCGACCGACGTCCCGCCATATTTTTGTACAATGAGAGCCATTTTATTAACCGCGAATGAACGCCAATAAACGCTAATCGGAGAGCACGACTCGCCGATATTCCAGTTTCGGACGCCGGAAATTCAAGATGATTCCAAGTTCCAGCCTGGCGATACGCAGGTAGTTCATTACCTGCCCAAGTTCGGCGTCCGAAACGGCTTCGATTACCTTCGTGTCCACAATGACCTTGTCGTCTACCAACAGGTCGGGGATGTATTCGCCGACCACGACGTTCTTGTATAGCACCTTAAATCGCTTCTGTTGACCGACCGCAATTCCCCGCACATTCAGTTCTGCGACGAGCGTATTCAATACCTCCATCGCGGCACCGACGATTTCAAACGAAAGTTCTTTATGAAGAACTTTCGTTTCATTCACGTTCATTAGTGTCCATTCGCGGTCAAGACCTACATGCCGATTATTTTCAAGACTTCATCCGCGTTCGCATCACAGGTGATTGGCGAGGAGGCGTTGGCCATCGCGGTGTCGGGGTCCTTTAGCCCGTGCCCGGTCAGGGTAATTGCCACAACTGCGCCGCGCGGGAAAAGTCCCTTCGCCACGTGTTTGCGCAGGCCCGCGACGCCGGCGGCGGATGCGGGCTCGACGAACACGCCTTCTTTCGCGGCGAGCAATTTGTAGGCATCGATGATCTCCGCGTCGCTTACCATATCGATCAGGCCGCCGGATTGGTCGCGGGCGGTTTCGGCGAGCTTCCAACTGGCCGGGTTGCCGATGCGAATGGCGGTGGCGATGGTCTCGGGGTTCTCGATCGCATGCCCGCGAACGATGGGCGCGGCGCCTTCCGCCTGAAAGCCGATCATTTTCGGCACGGAAGTAGTGATCTTGTGCGCCCGATATTCCTGATAGCCCTTCCAGTATGCGGTAATGTTGCCGGCATTGCCGACGGGCAGCAGATGAAAATCCGGCGCGCGACCGAGCGCATCGCAAATTTCGAAGGCCGCCGTTTTTTGTCCCTCGATGCGATCGGGGTTGATCGAGTTGACGATCTGGATGCTGGAGCGTTCCCCGATTTCGCGGACGATGCGCAATGCGTCATCGAAATTCCCGCGCAACGCGATCACGGTCGCGCCTTCCATCATCGCCTGGGTCAGCTTGCCCATGGCGATGGCGCCCTTGGGGAGAAGCACGACGCATTTGATGCCCGCGCGCGCGGCGTAAGCCGCGGCCGAGGCGGACGTATTGCCGGTGCTGGCGCAAATCACGGCCTTCGCGCCGCGTTCCACGGCCAGCGAGACCGCCACGGTCATGCCGCGGTCCTTGAAGGAAGCGGTTGGGATTCAAGCCCTCGTACTTGAGCCAAATCTCCAGGCCGCCGCCGATGATCTTTCTCCAGGTTATGCGCATGGATGAGGGGCGTGTTGCCTTCGCACAGGGACACGACGGGCGTCTTGTCCGTAACGGGCAGATACTGGCGATATTGTTCGATGACTCCGCGCCACGCGCTCATGTTGGCATTCCTACGCTTTCACTTCGCGGTCGCCTCGAAGTTTTCGACGCGGATGACGACGGTCTTGTACTTGACGACACTGAGACCGTCAATTTTAGCCACCGCTTCCCGCACGGCGCGGTCTTTCGCGGTGTGCAACATCATGATCAGGGGGACCGTGTCGCTGTAGGTCTCCGCATGACCGGGTTTCGGCTCGGGTGCTTCGCGTTGGAGCACCGAAGCGATGCTGATATCGGCTTCGCCGAGGATATGTGAAACCTTGGCGATCACGCCCGACCGATCTTCGACCGTCAATCGCAGGTAGTAGCGCGATTCAACGTCATCGATGGTGCGCACGCGCGCATTGAGCCGGTGCGACACAAACGCGGGCACGCGTTGTTTGCTGCCAAACTTGAGATTCAACGCGGCATCGGCCAAATCGGAAATGACCGCGCTCGCCGTCGCGTCCGCGCCCGCGCCGCGCCCGTAGAACATGGTGTCGCCGACCACGTCGCCGTGAACGACGACGCCGTTGAAGACCCCATTGACGCTGGAGAGGACATGGCTGTGCGGGATAAGCGTCGGATGCACGCGCACTTCCACAGCGGGCGAGTGGCTGTTCCCGTCGCTCTTGACGACTGCCAGCAGTTTGATCGTGTAACCGAGTTCGCGCGCGATCTGGATGTCGAGCCGCGAGACCTGGCGGATGCCTTCGACGTAGGTGTTCTCGAAGCCGGTCCAGAACCCGTGCGCGAGCGAGGCGAGAATCGTCGCCTTGTGCGCGGAGTCGACGCCGTCGATGTCGAGCGCCGGATTGGCCTCGGCGTAACCGCGGGTCTGGGCTTCTTCGAGGGCTTCCTCAAAATGCAAATCGTCCGCCGTCATCCGCGAGAGGATGTAATTGCAGGTGCCGTTGACGATGCCGTAGAGGATCGGGAAATGGTTGGCGACGAACCCTTCGCGGAGAGACTTGATGATCGGGATGCCGCCGCAGACGCTGGCTTCGTAGAAAATGTTGGTGGAATTTTTGGCGGCGGCGCCGAAAAGCTCTTCGCCATCGTGGGCGAGCAGCGCTTTGTTGGCGGTGACGACAACCTTGCCGCGAGCGAGCGCGTCGAGGATCAGGGTCTTGGCGAAACCGGTGCCGCCGACGAGTTCGACGACGACGTGGACATCGGGGTCCTGCAGCACCTTTTGCACGTCGCCGGTGAGATTCTCCCTGAGGAACGGACAAACCTTTCAGGCGAGACTCGTCCTTGTCGCAGACCCACTTGAGGTGCAGGCGCATGCCGAGCCGTTCGGTGATGAGGTCGGCGTTGCGGGTGAGATGTTTCACCACGCCGCCGCCGACGACACCCGCGCCGACCAGACCGACATTGAGTTGTTTCGCTTCGCTCATGGGAGAATCAGGGCGCAAAGTGTAGCGGCAGCGGGGCGGTTTGTCTAGACTCGATGCCGCCCGTTGTGTTCCAATAACGGCACAACAACCCACGGGAGGCAAAATGAACGGATTCAGCAAGCTGGCGGTAGCTTTGGCTTTGGTGGCGATGGTCGGGTGCGCAACGCAGGTGACGGTGACGCCCACGCATCGCGAGAACATGGCGGCGCAGTCGAAGGTGCTCGCCATCGCGGCGCGGGACCTCGAAAGCATTGTGCGCCAGCGTAACGCCGAAGGCGGTGGAGAGGAAGCCGTGCGGGCGGTCATCGAATTCCACGCGCAGGCGGAGAACTTCGCGGGGACGGTGGGCGAGGGGCGCTCGGATGAGAGGATCAACACCGATTACGAGCATTTGATCGAGGCGTATGTGAGGCTCAAGCACACCTTCCCGAACCTGAACGCCGACAAGCTCACGCAAGACGCATTATGAGCGCGTGCAGTATGAATATGAGAAACTGGCGCGCGCGTCTGGCTATTCGAACAAGGCATACGAAAAGAAGGTCGAAGAAGGGAAGTAGCGGGGGGAACGGATTAACGTTGAACGTTCAACGCTGAACTTTCAACTTTCAAGGGGGGAAGCTGGGAAGGCCGGCGCATGACGAAAGTTGACACAGCTCAGTGGCTCTCGTTTGAGAAAAGGAATTTTGCTTGGATTCAAATACCGGCTCTCCGTTTCTTTTCGAATCAGATCGAAATCTTTACGTTCAATCCGGGCAATTGTTGTTCGCGGTTGAATCCCTTTAGGAAGTAATTCTGACATTGGTGGGACAGTAACTGGATGCCGCGGTTGATATCCGCTGCATTTTCTGCCCCGAATCATATGCGCATGCTTGTAACCGTACGCTTGTCCCTCCTTAAGAGGAATACTGTCATACCAATGCGTTTTTGTGCATTCATAGAATCCTTTGACGAGGCTGCACGGCTTGTAATCAACTTCGTTCTTGATGTAGGCAAATTCGATCCAGCGGTCTCCTTTCCTGACGCCTCGGAAGCCACGTGGAATCTTGCTTTTTGGCATGCCAACACGCCAGATGAAGCCAGGCAGTTTCTCAAACGAATCAAGATCGTGTTTTACGATGAAGTACTGTCGCATGGTGCTCACCAAAATCCTTTGCTAAATGAAAAGCTCTAGCCCCGCACTTTTTCATTCCTTTCAGTTGTATGATTTCCACATGCGGATTCAAGACTACTTCGCTTGGATCGGCCTGAGCGAAGCGAAGGATCTAGCCGGAATGCCAAGAGTTTCTTCTGAATGTGAGCCAGACTCTTCGCTTCGCTCAGAGTGACAACGTAAGAAATTCGTCGACAAACGGAGCAGCCTATTTCTTAAATGTGCGGACGAACTTGCTGATGCCTTCGATGGCTTTTTCTAGGTCGGTCATGGCGCCGCAATAGCTGGCGCGGACGTGGCCTTCGCCGCTGGGGCCGAAGGCGTCGCCGGGGACGACCGCGACGCGTTGCTGTTCGAGCAACTGCACGGCGAATTCGCGCGAGGTCAGCCCGGTTTCGCGGATGGACGGGAACGAGTAGAAGGCGCCGTTCGGCATGTGGCAGGGCAGGCCGATTTCGTTGAAGGATTTGACGATGAAATTGCGGCGCAGCCGGTACTGCTCGCGCATGGCGGCGATATCGTCGAGGCCGTTCTCGAGCGCTTCGAGGGCGGCTTCCTGGCTGAGAATCGGTGCGCAGAGCATGGAGTATTGGTGGACGCGCAACATGGCTTCCGTGAGCGCGACAGGAGCGCAGACGTAGCCGATGCGGAAACCGGTCATCGCGAACGCCTTCGAGAATCCATGCAGGAAAATCGTGCGTTCTTTCATGCCCGGCAGCGCGGCGACGGTGCTGTGCTTGCCGGAGTAGGTGAGTTCGCTGTAAATCTCGTCGGTCAACACCAGCAGATCGTTGTCGATGCAGACGCGGGCGATCTTCTCGACTTCTTCGGCGGACAGCGTGGCGCCCGTCGGGTTGGTCGGGAAATTCAGCATGATCGCTTTGGTGCGCGGCGTGATGGAGGCCGCAACGTCTTCGGCGGTCAGCGAAAATTTATTCTCGGCGCGAGTGCGGATCGCCTTGCCGACACCATGCGCCAACTGCACGCTCGGGTGATACGAGACGTAGCAGGGTTCGTGATAGAGAATTTCGTCGCCGGGATTGATGATGGCCCGCAGCGCGATGTCCAGACCTTCGCTCACGCCGACCGTGACGAGGATTTCCGAATTCGGATCGTACTCGAGGTGGAAGGTGTCCTTCAGGTAGGCGCTGATGGCCTTGCGGAGTTTGATCAGGCCGAAATTGGAAGTGTAACTGGTGCGCCCGCGTTCCAGCGCGAAGATCGCCGCTTCGCGAATATGCCACGGCGTGACGAACCCCGGCTCGCCAATGCCGAGCGACACGACATTGTCCATCGACTGGACGATGTCGAAGAAATCACGAATCCCCGAGCGCGGAATACTCCGCACATGCTCGGCGACAAAATCGCGCTTCGTCTGGCGTTCGAGGGGCATGGATTTGTATTTTACGCGGGGAGGGACGGAAATGCAAGCGGGGGGTAGGGTGCTTTCTGTCATCAGAATCTTGTCGAACGGGCTCGATTCGATTATACTTGCCTCCAAGAAAGGCACATCATGAGTGAAATCGATTTTCTCAGTCCAGGTATTCAGCAAATTCGTCACAGTATCAGGGACATTGATGACAGCTACAATCACAACTGGGATGTCATTGCTGAGCTATGCCAAAACGCAGTTGATGCGATTCGTATGTCCAGCGTGCAGCGCGGGGTGATTTCGCTGGAAGTGGATTGCAGCGAGAAGTCCATACGGATTGCAGACAATGGCGTCGGCATTGAACCCAATCTTCTGCCGACTCTCCTAACCGTGGACAGAATTCAGACATCCCCCTTATCAACTCCGGGAGCTAGCGTACTTCCTCATGCCACGCACACGTTACTTTTGTCAGGTTTTATTCAGCCGGTTTACGTTATTGATCTTAAGTTGGTGTTGGCTAGCTAGATTGGACTCAATGCGACAATCGCCACAGAATTGACGTGGGCGTCGGGTTTGAGCCGGCGATGAAGGTGAAGTAACGAACCCATTTGTGGAAGTCGGCTAGTGGGAATTCGTTCCATGGCAGCGGCATGACCGCATGATAGCAAAGACGGGGCGTGAGTCGAATGTGGGGTTTTGAGCACCGGTAGGGAATTGAGGCAAAGCGCCCACTCCTTCATACCCTCCGTTGAGGGAAGCATGAGAATCAAATCTTGATGACGATCTGCAGGCCCTTTCGAGTGTTTTCAAGTCGGAAAGATTTCCACTGCTTGATTACATCCATGCCGATCAGTCCGAATTTGCAGGTCAACTTTTCAATGAAGGGAGTCTTTGGAATAGTTGAGGTCCAAACGACAACGCGGTCTTTTTTCCTGGGGTCAAGCAGGCTGACCTGGACGCTATGCAGATAGGTAACGGAACCGCCACCCACGCCATCGCACCAATCCTTCTTCACGCGCCGATCCTGATTGTTGTGGCCGAAGGCTGTGGCCCAGTCGCAAGGGAATGAAGTCTCGTCGCATCCCGTATCAATCAACATCGGGATCACGAAAATATTACCGGTGAGCAGGCACTCGACACTGGCCATGACCATTGGACGGCGTTCAAGGGCAGGATAAACGAGAGTCACGCGTCAGACCGGGCAAGAATCCAGACCGCGCTGGCTTTCGTTCGTTGAAATAAAACAGGAATCCCGGCGACCAAGCTTCGCTTTCTTCATCCTGCGGGCGAGAGTCTTCTTGTCTTTTCCGGTGGCGACCACCTTGAACGTATCGGAGTCCATCACGATGGTACTGTCTGGGTGCAGACGCATGCACTTTTCCATGTGATTAATGAGGTTCTGGTAATACGACATATTGCACCAAACCGCCTTGAATCGCGGTCTTACATACCTCCCGCGACTTCCTCAATTTCTGCACACAAGCTAGGCTTGCCCCATCGGAATGTCAAGTTTCGAACTCCGGTTCGGAGTTCGTAGCGTTTGCCGTATACGACAACGGCGTCTCGTCCGACTCGGCTCGACAAGCTCAGAGTGACAACCTACGGAGAGACGACTGCTTTACGGACTGATCTTGAGGCGTTCGAATTCTTCGCTGCCTTCCATCATCACCGCTTGCTCTTTGTAGGTCTTGAGCATGAAGTGGGTGCCGGTGCTGGTGACGCCGGCGAGAGTGGCAAGTTTTTCCGCGACGAACTGGGCGACCTCGCGGAGGTTGCGGCCTTCGACGAAAATGAGAAGGTCGTAGCCGCCGGACATGAGGAAGAGGGAAGTGACTTCGTCGAACTTGGCGATGCGGCGGGCGATGCGGTCAAAGCCGCCTTCGCGTTCGGGCTGGATCTTGACTTCGATGACGGCTTTGACGAGATCGGTGTCGACTTTGTCATCGTTGATGACGGCCTTGTAGCCGAGGATGACCTTGTCGTCCTCGTACTGCTTGATGCGGCGCTGGACCTCGTCGGCGGGAAGGTTGAGCATCTTGGACAAGTCGGCCGGCGTACGCAACGCGTGTTCTTCGAGGAGTTTTAGCAGTGGATCCATAATTCGTTATGCGCTCTGAAAAAAATGGTCGGGACGGCGAGATTCGAACTCGCGACCCCTTGCACCCCATGCAAGTGCGCTACCAGGCTGCGCTACGTCCCGACATGACAACCAACAACGCGGACTCTATCATACGGTCGGTTGGCGGCGCAAGCGTCCGCATCGGGGGTGATGTCTTAATTTGCATCTGCCAACTGTAGCCGAAGCGTAAGCTTCGGGAATCCGCATTGCTACCACCGAAGCTTACGCTTCGGCTACAAAACACGAACGATGAGTGATGCGACTAATTAAGACACTACCCAGCGGGGGACATTCCCGTTAGATGAGCAGGTAGGCGGCGAACAATTCACCGAAGAGGACGCTGACTTCCATGACGTACAACATGCCGGTCGCCGCCTGGTTGGCTTTTTGTTGCGCGCACCGCCACACCATGAAACCCAGGATCAGCGGCAGCGCCAATCCCCACAGCAGGCGCATGACAAAGAAAAACAGGTTTCCATGGAGCGCCCAGAGCGACGGAATGAAGGTACTGGCGAACTTTGGATCAACATTACCCAGCGACATGACCGTCACGAAGACGACGGCGATGCGCAGTCCAATGGCGCCGAGCACAATTTGCGAGAAGCGGAGCAGATGCTCGAAGCTCAAGCGTCGCATGAGCAGGTACCAATGCCCCAGGATCATCGCGACGTTTATGGCTCCCAGCAGTAACGTGCTACTGAGCACTCCGGCCTCGAAAAACTCGGGAGCAATCGTGTCTATCCCCCGCACGTCAAGGGTGTGCTGCGCCAGGGGCATCAGCCCAAACGCGAGACCGGCCAGGCCCGATATCAGGGATAGCAGTCTCCCCAAATCGGGCCGCTCCAATCGGAAGGCGCCGTAGGCGGCTGTCGCGCCGATCACCGTCAGGCCAAGAAACCGCATGTCCCACCAGTCCTCCTTCAATAAGGCCCTGGAAAGCACGAGGGCGATGGCGGCGGTGAGGGCGCACACGAGACTGTTGAAGGTGAAGAAACTGGTGCGAATCTCCCGCGGCGGCAGCAGGCAAATCATCAGCAAGCTGCCGATGCTCAACTCGGTGAGGACCATGCATAGAACTTGAATGAGTGTCATTTGTCGACCAACTCCAACTGCGGAGGGTTTCCTTCGGCCACGAGATTACGGCCACCCCCCACGTCCTGGAGCCAACCCAACACGGTCTCCACGCTGATACGTTCGCATAGCGCGGGATATTTCTGCAGATGCGATGCCGCCCGCAAGGCCAAACGCATAGCCGGATCGGGTTTACCCTGCTGCAATTTCAGGAAGACCGCGGCGGTTTGGATCAAGCCTTTGTAGAAGTCGCGGCGCTCGTCGGAGGTCTTCAACCACAACTCTTCCAGGACATCGTGGGCCTCGTAGTAGGCCTGGCGGTTGAAACATTCAAGGAAGCCGGTCAGGTGCGGATCCGGCGCCACGGCTACTTGCCCACCATGACCACCGAATTTGTGCCTCCGTAACCGTCGTCTGCCTGCATGGTGTTCTCGGGGTCGGGGATCCACTTGCCGTCGACGATCAACTTGTACAGGTGTCGTCCCGCGGGCAGTTGCAAGGTAACATCCCAATCGCCGTTGGCCAGCTTGCGCATTGGCGTGGCGGTCGCGGCGTTCCAGTTATTGAAATCGCCTGCGATACGGATGGAATGCGCGTCCGGGGCGCTGGCTGCGCCGAGCGAGAACTCGACATTGAACGGTCGTGACTTGGGTTTTGGTGGCGGCGGTGTCGGCGCGGGAGCAGGCGTGGGCGACGGTGTTGACGTTTGCGGTGCCTCCGGTGTTTGGCCGGGCGAGGGAGCCGGAGTTGATGTCGATGGGTTCCGCGGCCAGAAAAAATACGCCACTGCGGCGACGATTAACAGCACAACGATAACCGTCGTGATCACCAGCGGAAGTGGAGAGCTTTGCGTCGGTACCCGTGGGGACGGCGGGGGAGGTTGGAATTGAGGATGAAGATCGACCCCGAGCCGCTTGGCGGTGGCTTCGGTCTTCGCTTCCTTGAGATCCTTCAGCAACGCGTCATAATCACGATAGCGGAGCAGGATGCTCTTATTGAGCATCTTATTGACGACTTGTTCGGTTTTGGCCGTGATGTTCGGGTTCAACTCGCGCAAGAGAGGCGGTTTCTCGTTGAGGCGCTTTGCGGCAAGTTCCTCGGGCGTCTCGGCCTCGAACGGTGGATGCCCGGTGAGCATTTGGAATAACGTGGCGCCCAGGCTATACACGTCGCTGCGGAAATCCTCGGCTTTTTGTCCGACCCGCTCGGGGGAAATGTAGTAGGGCGAGCCCCAGATGCCCTGGTCCGGTGCGACTTCGACGTTGGCCAGTTTGGAGAGGCCAAAATCCAAAATTTTTACACCGACATCGTCCGCAATGAAAATGTTGGCCGGCTTGATGTCGCCGTGGATCATCTGGTTCTTGTTGTAGGCCGCGCGCAATCCCTCGATCACGTCGACGGTCATGTCGATTGCCTCCTCTTCGTTCATCGGCCCGACCTTCTCGATGATCTCGCGGAGGGTGTGGCCTTTGAGCAGCTCCATCACGATGTAATACTGGGAAGCCTCCTCGCCGACGAAATAGATCTGGACGATATGGGGATGGCTGATGGCGGCGGCGGAACGGGCTTCCTGGAGGAAATCGTTGAGGAACTTCGGGTCATGCGCAAGATCCTCGCGCAAGACCTTGATCGCGACCTCACGGTTCAGCGTAGGGTCGAAGGCCCGGAAGACCGTGCCCATGCCGCCATGCGCGATCTCCTCGATCAAATTAAAATGGCCCAACTTTGATGAAAGCGCCATCGGAGTGTGGATTCTAGTCATTCTTGCGCCGGGCGCAAGCTTTGGTTGCTGCTATGCAATAATTGGTTCCGGCTACGTAATATATAGAATATGCAGGCAAAAACCCCATGGCGGCTCCGTGTGTGCAGCCGCCACTTGCGATGCACGCCGCTTTCCGAATACAATCTAGACATGAGTGAGGTCGCGCACAACATAAATCAGATTCGTGAGCGCGTCCGATCCGCTGCCGAGCGCGCAGGGCGAAGGTTGGAAGACGTCACGCTCGTTGCTGTGAGCAAGACGGTCGAGCCGGAACGAGTGGAAGCTGCCCTGGCGGCCGGCCAAGCGCTTTTTGGGGAGAGCAAGGTGCAGGAGGCGAAGGCGAAAGTCCCCTTGGTCTCGGGCCGGGCCCACTGGCACATGATTGGCCATCTGCAAACGAACAAGGCGCGCGAGGCCGTGGCCTTGTTTGAGGTCATCCACTCGGTGGATAGCCTGAAATTGGCCGCCGAACTGAGCAAGTGCGCCGAACGAGCGGGTAAAACACAGGCGATTCTGCTCGAAGTAAACGTCTCCGGCGAGGCCAGTAAATTTGGGTTGAAGCCCGAGGATTTGAAGTTCACCCTCACCGAGGTCAACCAGTTGCCGCGGCTCGAAGTAAAGGGCTTGATGACCATCGCACCGTACACGGAAGAAAGTCAGAAGGCGCGACCATACTTCCGCCGGTTGCGGGAGCTTCGCGATGCCCTCGGCTTGCGCGAGCTTTCGATGGGCATGACCCACGATTTCGAAGTCGCCATTGAAGAAGGCGCGACGCTGGTGCGTGTTGGCACTGCGATTTTCGGAGAAAGAAAACGACATGAGCCTGAAGAATAAGACGATCGTGTTCCTCGGCGCCGGTAATATGGGGGAAGCGCTAATTCAAGGATTGCTGACGGCCAAGAGGGCGGCGCCGTCGCAGATTATCGCCACGGACGTGCGCCCCGAGCGACTGGAGAGCCTGGCGAAGACTTTCGGCATTCGCACCATGGACGACAACGTGAAGGCGGTGGCGGATGCCGATATCGTATTGCTGGCTGTCAAACCGCAACAGATGTCGGCGGTCCTGGCTCCCTTGAAATCAGCGACCTCGGATCGCAGGTTGTTCATCTCGATTGCCGCGGGAGTGACCACGGCCCGTATCGAAGGCGAATTGGGCGGCAAGGCGCGCGTAGTGCGGGTCATGCCGAACACGCCGGCGCTTGTCGGGGCTGGCGCCGCCGCGCTGGTGAAAGGTGCATATGCAACCGACGATGACCTGGCGACCGCTGAATCGATTCTGGGAGCGGTGGGTATCACTGTGCGCGTGGCCGAGAGATTAATCGATGCCGTGACGGCTCTCAGTGGCAGCGGCCCCGCATACGTGTTTTACGTGACCGAGGCGATGATCAAGGCGGGCGTTGGCGCCGGGTTGGACGAAGCCCTGGCGAAAAAGCTGGCGATCCAGACCGTTTACGGCGCGGCAAAGCTGCTGGCGGAGAGCGGGGAGGAGCCGGAGTCGCTGCGCCGCAAAGTGACATCCCTTGGCGGCACGACCGAGGCGGCGCTCAAGGTGATGAGCGACCGCAAATTGGCGGAGATTTTCGCCGAGGCGATCCAAGCGGCCGAGCAGCGCTCGCGGGAACTTTCCGGATCCTGAATTGCGGCCCTGTCGCCGTGACAACCGGCGTGAAGAACAGAAAAAGGGGAGCACGACAATGGCTACGCAACTGCGGCGGACAAAGCAGGAGTTCCTCCAGTCCCTGAGCCATGCCGCGCGCACGACGGTGGCGGCACTGGTATCGTTGCTGGTGGCGCGAGCCTTTCGACTTCCCGAGGCTTATTGGTCTACCATCATGACCCTGGTCGTCGTGCAATCGACGCTGGGTGCTGCCTTGACGGTTTCGTGGCAACGTTTTGCTGGCACCGCGCTGGGAGCAGCCATGGCAGTACTGTTGGCCGCCATCTTTGGGCCCACCGTGATTGTATTCGGCGCCGGCGTGTTCCTCGCCGGGGTGATCTGCGAAATCATCCATTTGGACAGAAGCGCCTATCGCTTCGCCAGCGTCACTTTGGCGATCGTGATGTTGATCGCCCGTAATAAGCCCATCTGGGTCGTGGCCGTTCACCGGTTCGTCGAAGTGACCGTGGGAATTGCGGTCGGCTTGGTGCTTACCGCGCTCTGGCCGGAACGTGAACCTGGGGAAGCAGCAACTGTAACCCCGCAAGCGGAACGCCCTTGACACGCATGCAGGACGGGTGAATGATGCAAGTGGCGTTGTTCTGCTAGAGCGCAGGTTGACGTTTGGCAGTCTGACCTGCAAAAGGAGAGAGGCGATTATGACCACAAGTAACAACGAGCCAGGGATTCACCATCCAAAATCAATCCTCGGACCGGGCACCCCGGCACCCGACTTTACATTGCATAGCACACCCGACCAGAGTGTCTCGCTGAGCGATTTTCGCGGCCAGCCGGTCATCCTGGCGTTCTACCCGGCCGATTGGAGCCCGGTGTGCGGGGACCAGATGGCGCTCTACAATGAGCTTCTGCCGGAGTTTCACCGCTTTAACGCGGAACTGATCGGCCTTTCGGTCGATGGCATCTGGTGCCATCTGGCGTTTGCCAAGGATCGCAAGCTGCGGTTCCCGTTGCTTCCGGACTTCGAGCCAAAGGGCGCCGTGGCGCGCGCCTTCGGGGCCTACCGCCCGCAAGACGGCACCTGCGAGCGGGCCTTGTTCGTGATTGATGCCGAAGGAACGATTCGCTGGAGCTACGTGTCGCCGGTCGGCGTCAATCCCGGCGCCGATGGTATCCTCGCGGCGCTCGAAGCGCTTCCGGCCAAACCAGAGGTGAAAGCATGAGAACACAGTGGGTAGCGAAACTTACTCTACCGGTGGGGGACCGCGATCACATTCAGGGGCTTGCAACCGCGCCGATCACCCTCGTGGAATATGGCGATTACGAGTGCCCGTATTGCGGCCAGGCCTATCCGATCGTCAAGGAACTTCAAGAGCGATTGGGGAAGCGACTGCGCTTCGTTTTTCGCAATTTTCCGCTCTCGACGATGCATCCTCATGCCGAGCAGGCCGCGGAGGCCGCTGAGACGGCCGGGGCGCACGGCAAATTTTGGGAGATGCACAACGCCTTGTACGAAAACCAGGAAGCGCTCGACGGAGAGGATTTGGTCCAGTATGCCGCCGCGCTCGGTCTCGATGCTTCCCGATTCACCAACGAACTTGCCAAGCACACCCAGGCCGCCCGCGTGCGCGAAGATTTTATGAGCGGCGCTCGCAGCGGGGTGAATGGCACGCCGACGTTTTTTATCAACGGGGTTCGCCACGACGACTCGTTTGATCCCGCCACGCTCTTGAAGGCAATGGAGGCCGCATTATGAAAGACCAGACCACCGATCAATCCGTCCTCAAGCATATTAAGGATCTTGCGGCAGAAGAGCATCGATTGTACGGGCAAGAATCGCTCGCAAGCGCCGAGACCGACCGGCTAAAAAAAATTGAAGTTGAATTGGACCAGTGCTGGGATCTGTTACGCCAGCGCCAGGCCCGGCGGGCGGCCGGACAGGACCCGAATAAAGCCCAGGTGCGCGCGCCAGGAATTGTCGAGAACTATGAGCAGTAGTGAAAGGAGGCAGAGCCATGCCAAAGAGTGATGCAGCGCAACGAGAGGGACGGGAAAACGACTCTTTAAAAACGCCAACGGATCTCAGCCGCAAGGGTGTCGGCGGGATCTCCAACGCGCTCCGGCAGATGCTGGCTGACGTGTTTGCACTTTACGTGAAGACGAAGAATTTCCACTGGCATATGAGCGGGGCGCACTTTCGCGACTACCACCTGCTTTTGGACGAGCACGCCGACCAGGTGTTTGCCATGACGGACGATATTGCGGAACGCGCGCGCAAGATCGGGGGAACCACGCTCCATTCCATCAGCGACATTTCACAGCATCAACGGCTGAAAGACAACAACGAGGAATTCGTCACCCCGAAGGACATGCTGGCCGAGCTGTCGGCGGACAACCAACATCTGACAAGGTCCCTGCGCGCCGCCCATGAGGTCTGCGAACAGTACAACGATGTCGCCACCGCCAGCATGATTGAGGTCTGGATTGACCAGACGGAACGACGGACGTGGTTCCTGTCAGAGATCGTGCGCGACCTGTAAAGGAGTGTAGAGGCGCGGCAAGCTCGTACACCAAATCCAGCAGGAAGAAAGACATCATGATATTTGGTATATCGACAGCCACCTATTCGCTTGTTGTGTTGGCCATCGTCGCCGCAATCAAGTTCCGCGACGAAGCGGTTCGTCCAGCTTGAACGGTTTACACACTCCATGCCAACGATTCAGATTTCCGTGCAGCGTTTCAGCGTGGTCTCTCGCAATCCATTCGAGAGCGTGGTCGCGAAGCTCAGCGAGACAATCGGCCATCCGGACATGAAGACTTTTTCCAAGGATGTTACGGCGGCCAGGACGTACGCCGAACTGGAACAGGTCGTTCACAAGGCAATCGGAGCGTCCGGTTTGATGGAATTCGCCCGCTTCAACATGGGCGAGATCCTGCGCAAGGAAAGCGGGACTGCAACGTCACACATTCTGCGCCTGGTCATCGGCAATCCGCTCATCATGAAGCAAATGGCCGTGCGCGTTCCCGACGCCGCGTCGTACGCGCCGGTGACGATCCTGATTGATGAACGCGCGGATGGAGTGCATTTGTCCTATGACCGAATGGCCAGCTATTTGGCTCCCTACGGCAATGCGGAGGCCCTGAAGGTCGCCCGGGATCTGGATTCCAAGATCGAGGCCCTCCTGGCGACGGCAGCCACCTGAATGATCCGGCTGCGCACGTCACCGCAAAGGCTCGCGGTCAAAGTCGAAAGAAACATCACTATGATAAGCAAATTCAAAAGCCACCTTTCCAACACAGCGTCGTTTCGAATTCTGACCAGAGCGGTGTGCGCCTGCTTGTTCATACTTTTAGCTGGGTCGGGGTTTGCGGCGTCTGATTTACCGGAGCCAACGCACAGTCGGTTTGCCGACGTCAATGGCGTGCGGTTGCACTATCTGATCGCCGGCCAGGGCGACCCAGTCGTACTCCTTCACGGCTACGCCGAAACCAGTCACATGTGGCTCCCGCTGATTGCGGAACTTGCCAAGACCCATACCGTTATTGCGCCGGACCTGCGCGGCGCCGGTCAATCGTCCACACCGGCTGACGGTTACACCAAGGCCGTGATGGCCCAGGACATTCATGCGCTGGTGCACAGCCTCGGGTACGAACATATTCAGATCGTCGGGCATGATATTGGGCTGATGGTGGCCTACGCCTATGCGGCGCAATATCCGAGCGAGGTGAATCGGATCGTGTTGATGGACGCCTTCCTGCCTGGCGTGGGGAACTGGCGCGATGTCTGGCTGATGCGTGACCTCTGGCATTTCCATTTCTACGGCAAGACGCCGCTCGCGCTCGTGCACGGTCGTGAACGCATTTATTTTGAGCATTTCTGGAATGATTTTGCCGCCGACCCCGCCCACTCGGTGCCAGAGCGCGACCGCCGGATTTACGCCGCCGCTTACGCGCAACCCGACCACATGCGCGCGGGCTTCGAGTATTTCCGAGCGTTCGAGCAGGACGCGCAGGATTTTGCGGGGTTCGCCAAAACGCCGTTGTCCATGCCGATGCTGGTTCTGAGCGGCGAAAAGGCTTCCGGGGAATTCCTGATCCAACAGGGCCGTCTTGTGGCGACCAATGTCGAAGGCGTCATCGTGCATGGTTCTGGACACTGGCTCATGGAAGAGGCGGCCGATCAGGTCATTCCCAAACTAGTTGAGTTCCTCAATCGCCCGACGGCACCGGTTCACTAATGAATGGTCCACACGCAAAGCAGCCAGTCCTCACGGCCGGTCCAACGCCAGAGAAAGCGGATGCGACGCTTCTGCTGGTGCACGGACGAGGCGCCTCCGCCGAGAGCATTCTCCCGCTATACGATGAATTGAATAGCGGAAAACTCGCGGCGATCGCACCGCAGGCGGCTGGAAATACGTGGTACCCGCATTCCTTCCTGGCGCCGCTCGATGCGAACCAGCCATATCTGGACTCGGCGCTGGGCCGGCTCGAATCGCTTGTGGATGATCTTCTGGCCCGGGGAATCCCGAGCGAACGGATCGTCCTGCTGGGTTTCTCGCAAGGAGCCTGCCTCACGGTGGAATTCTCCGCGAGACATCCGCGGCATTATGGCGCGGTGATCGGGCTGACGGGTGGCCTTATCGGGCCCCCCGGCACTCCGAGGAATTATCCGGGATCGCTCGCCGGCACGCCGGTATTCCTCGGTACGAGCGACCCCGATCCACACGTTCCGTTCGAGCGCGTGCAGGAGACCGAGGCGGTATTGAGGCGGATGGGCGCGAAGGTGGAACTGCGCCGTTATCCCGGGATGCCGCACACGATCAATGACGATGAACTCGACGCGTGCCGAAAGTTGGTTCATCACGTCGTCGCCGCCACTCAAAAGGGCCGACCATGACGACCACCGAGAAAACGATCCCGGGACTGCACCACGTCACCGCCATCACCGCCGACGCGCAGAAGAACATCGACTTCTACTGCGGCGTGTTGGGCTTGCGGCTGGTGAAATTGACGGTGAACTTTGACGATCCCGGGAGTTATCACCTCTACTACGGCGACGAACTGGGACGGCCGGGGACGATTCTGACTTTTTTTGCCTGGGCCGGCGCGTATCGCGGGCGAGTTGGGCCGCCGCAGGTCACCGTCACCGCATTCGCCGTTCCATTCGGTGCAATCGACTACTGGTCCAAGCGTTTGAAGGATCGAGGCGTGGAACCGAAGGCCGGTGTCGATCGCTTTGGTGAACGCGTCCTGGGGTTCTCCGACCCCGATGGGATGCAACTGGAAATCATCAGCCCCGTGGAGGTGGTGGAGCCGAAAGGCCAGCCCTGGGCCGCCGGCCCGGTTCCCGTCGAGCAGGCCATTCGCGGGTTCCACAGTATCACGATTTCGGAGGAGGGATATGAAAACACCGCCAAACTCCTGGCGGAGGTAATGGGTTTCAAATCCGTCGGCAGCGAACAGAATCGCTTCCGCTACCGTGCCGGCACCGGCGACGGGTTCGCATCCACGGTCGATTTGTTCTGCGTACCGGATGCGCATCACGGTGGCATGGGGGCGGGCGTTGTCCATCACGTCGCCTTCCGCACGAAGGACGATGCCCAACAGAAAGCCTGGCACAAAGAAATCGCCGGCAAAGGTTTCAATATTTCGCCGGTGATGGACCGCACTTATTTCCATTCGATTTACTATCGCGAACCGGGCGGCGTGCTTTTCGAAATCGCCACGAACAATCCGGGGTTTACCGTCGACGAGTCGGCGGAGCAGCTTGGAGGAAAGCTGATGCTGCCTCCATGGCTTGAGCCAAACCGCAAGGCCATCGAACGGGCGGTCCCGCCGGTGCGCTTGCCGTCGAGCGGCGCGGGGCGCAAGCGTTAAGAAACGGAATTCTCATGCGAGCCGTCGTCATTCATCAGTTCGGTGACCCGAAGGTGTTGAAAGTGGAGGAGGTACCGACTCCCGAACCACGCGGCGACGAAGTGCTGGTCGCGATCAAGGCGGCGTCGATCAATCCCAGCGACGTGAAGAATGTGGCCGGGACCATGCATGGCACCACGCTTCCGAGGATCCCCGGCCGCGATTTTGCGGGGATCGTCGTTCGGGGGGCTGGCGATCTCATAAATCGCGAAGTCTGGGGAACCGGCGGTGACATCGGGTTCACCCGTGATGGCTCACACGCCGAGTATCTTCTTCTGCCAAGGGCCGCCGTAACGCCAAAGCCCGTGGCGCTTTCGATGGAGGCTGCCGCGACCGCCGGTCTGGTATTCGTTACCGCCTGGTCTGCGCTGGTGACGACTGCGGAAGTGTCATCGGGTGGAACGGTGGTGATTATTGGCGCTGCCGGCGGAGTTGGGTCAGCGGCCGTCCAAATCGCCAGGGCCCGTGGAGCGCGGGTCATCGGCGCTGTCCGTTCGGATGATGATTTCCCGGCGGCGCGGCAGAACGGCGCGGATGAAGTGATCAATTCCCGGTCGGCAAGTATTATCGACGGTGTCCGATCCATCTCGAAGGAGCGCGGGGCAGACGTTGTCTTTGATACCAGCGGGCTGATGTTTGCCGAGAGTATTGAGATGGCGGGCATGGGTGCGCGCATCCTGGTGATTACGGCCCCGGCTGACGGCAAAGCCTCGTTTAACCTGCGTAGCATTTATCGCAAAGAGCTTCGTGTCCAGGGTGTCGACACGCGAGTGCTGGATGCCGTTGCCTGCGCAAAATTATTGGCCCAGATGACCCCCGGCTTCGAGTCCGGGCAATTCAAGGCCAGGCCGGGCAAGCCCATGCCTCTGGCCGCGGCGGTGGAAGCGTATGAGCAAGCTGCGCATGGAGGCGGGCGAATTGTGTTGCGACCGGAACTTTGAAGTGGCCGTGGAGCATCCAAGATCACAGCATGCATATTTGTCATGAATGAGGTTCTCCATTTCACGGCTCGCTATGGGTTGCTGTTATTGTTCGCGGTTGTCTTCATTGAACAATTGGGCGCACCGCTGCCGTCTCCACCATTCCTGTTGGCCGCGGGTGGCCTGGCGGGCGTCGGTAAAATGAATCCTCTGCTGGCGCTGCTGGTGGCCACTTTGGGCTCGGTCCTGGCGGACAGTATCTGGTTTTATCTCGGTCGCGTCCGCGGCAGCCGCCTCTTGCGTCTCCTTTGCCGCATTTCCCTTGAGCCGGATACCTGTGTCATGCGGACCGAGAATATCTTCGTGCGGTACGGCGTGCGGGGTGTTCTTTTTGCGAAATTCATTCCGGGTCTGGGCACCGTAATGCCGCCGCTGGCCGGGATGTACGGGGTGAGCATTCGCCGTTTTCTCGCCTTCGACGGCCTGGGGGCGATGCTGTACACGGGTTGCTTCCTGCTGCTGGGGGTTCTGTTCAGCAGCCAGCTCCAGCGGGTGGCCGACGCGTTGGATCAATTGGGAAAGGGCGCGCTGGTGTTATTGGGGGGACTCTTCGCGGCGTACATCGCGTTTAAGTACATCCAACGGCAGCGCGTGTTGCGGAAACTGCGCATCGCGCGAATCACCGCGGAAGAACTTCGGCAACGACAGGAAGTTGGCGGAGATGTTTTCATTGTGGACCTGCGGTCGCCGATGGCAGTGCAAAGCGACCCGTATCGCATACCCGGCGCGCGGCACCTGCTCTTGGACGACGTGGAAAAATGGCTGCCCAATATCCCCCGCGATCAGGAAGTAGTCCTTTATTGCTCCTGCCCGAATGAAGCCAGTGCCGCCCGCGCGGCGTTCATCCTCTACAAGCGCGGAATCACGCGCGTGCGACCCCTGTTGGGAGGTATGGATGCCTGGCGAGAGCTAAACTATCCGCTGGAAGCTTCCGTCAATGGAAGCTGATCGATGATCACGAGAGGAAACCAAAGATGATTCATACATCGTCAAAAGCAACGCTCACGCCCCCGGTGGGAAAACGCGACCACATTCACGGCCCGGCGACCGCGATGGTGACACTGGTCGAATATGGCGATTACCAGTGTCCCTTCTGCGGCGACACGCATCCAATCATCCAGAAACTTCAAAAACACTTTGGCGACCAATTGCGATTTGTCTTTCGGAATTTTCCACAGGTCAGGGTCCACGCCTACGCCCAGCGCGCGGCGGAAGCCTCGGAAGCGGCCAGTGGCCAGGGCAAATTTTGGGAGATGCACGATTATTTGTACGAGCATTCGGAACCGCTCGATGCCGAGAATCTGGCGCGCGCCGCTGGCGCGCTTGGCCTGGATAAGGTAGAATTTGACCGCGACGTTGCCGAGCGCGCCTATGCTGAGCGGGTCGAGCAGGACGTTCAGAGTGGGATCGCCAGCGGGGTGGGCGGTACACCAACAATATTCATCAATGGCGTGCGCAGTGACGATGGCGATGATTTCGAGACATTGAAAGCGAAAATTGAAGAAGCGATCGTGCTCGGCAAGGCATCCAAAGCAAAGCGGCGTTCCTGATTATGGCCAAACCAGTGATATGGACAGTGGATGACGACCCCGACGTGCTGCGGGCCGTGGAGCGGGATTTGCGAAGGCAGTACGGGAACCGGTATCGGGTCATGGCCGCCGATTCGGGCGCGGGGGCCTTGGAATCGGTCAAGCAATTGAAATTGCGCAACGATACGGTCGCGCTGTTTCTGGTGGATCAACGAATGCCGCGCATGTCGGGCGTGGAATTCCTCGAAGCGGCGCTGGAGTTCTATCCTGAAGCCAAACGCGCCCTGCTCACCGCCTATGCGGACACCGACGCCGCGATTCGCGCCATCAACTCGGTAAAGATCGATCACTACCTGATGAAACCGTGGGACCCGCCCGAAGAACGTCTCTACGGAGTCGTGGACGATTTGCTCGACGACTGGCAGGCGGGATTTCGCCCACCCTTTGACGGCATTCGGATTGTGGGACACCGCTGGTCGCCCCACTTCAACCAGATCCGGGATTTCTTGGCGAGGAATTCGATTCCGTACCAACTTCTGGACGCTGAGACGGATGAGACGGCCCGTCAGTTGATGGAGAGTTGTAGCATCGATGGCAAACAGTTGCCGCTGGTTGTCTTTGCGGACGGATCCCATTTGCAGGACCCGACGTCTGGCGCGGTCGCTGAGAAGCTTGGGTTAAAGACCCGGGCGGAATTGCCGTTTTATGATTTGGTAATCGTCGGAGGCGGCCCGGCGGGACTGGCGGCGGCGGTTTATGGAGCGGCTGATGGGTTGCGAACGCTATTGATCGAGCGGGAAGCTCCCGGCGGGCAGGCCGGCCGGAGCTCCCGAATCGAGAATTACCTCGGGTTCCCGACCGGCCTCAGCGGATTTGACCTGGCCCGGCGGGCCGTCAGCCAGGCCCGACGGTTCGGCGTGGAGATTCTCGCTCCGCAAGAAGTAACCGGAGTCCGGGTGGATGGACCATCCCGTTTTGTCACCTTGGGAAACGGCACGGAAATCGGCTGCCGCGCGTTGTTGATTGCGACGGGCATTGCCTTCCGCAAAGTAGATGTGCCGGGCGTGGAGGAATTGACTGGCGCGGGAGTTTACTACTATGCGCCAATGACCGAGGCGTTGTCCTACAAGAACGAAGACGTGTACATCGTCGGCGGGGCCAACTCGGCGGGGCAGGCCGCGATGTATTTTTCCAAGTACGCGCGGAGCGTCACGATGTTGGTGCGCGGCGATTCCCTTTCGGCGAATATGTCGCAGTACCTCGAAGACCAGATCGGCGCCACGAAAAACATTGTGGTGAGACTGAACACGAGCGTGCTCGAAGTGAAAGGCAGCGGTCGCTGTGAAACCATCACGCTCATGAACAACAAGACGTGCGCGAGGGAAACGGTCCCGGCGAGCGCCCTGTTGTTCTACGTGGGGGCCATTCCGTATACCGATTGGTTGGCCGGCGTGGTCGAGCGCGACGCACAAGGGTATATTTTTTCGGGAGCGCATTTGCTGCGGGAGGGAAAGCGACCGGGCGGTTGGGCGCCAGACCGCGATCCGCTTATGCTTGAGACCAGCGTGCCGGGGATCTTTGTGGCCGGCGATGTGCGCCATGCATCCGCCAAAGGTGTCACCTCCGGAGTAGGGGAAGGCGCGATGGCCGTCAAACTCATCCACCAGTATCTCAGCACGGTGTAAACCATGGACGCGTTGACCCTTAAGGAATTGCGCGCGATCCCGCTCTTCGCCAGTTTATCGGGGGCGCAAGCGGGTTGCTTCGAGGCGGGGGAGATTGTCGAGGTTGAAGCCGGCAAGATCCTGGCGACGGAAGGCGAACTACTCGAATCCTTCTACGTGTTGCTGGAAGGCGAAATGCGCGCGAGCAGGAACTACAGCAACCAGGCGGTGCTGATGGGGGTCCTGAAGCCGGGAATGTTCATGGGTGAAATATCCCTCCTGCTCGACAGTCCCAATCTTGCGACCGTGCGGTCCTTGAAGCCCTGTCGGTTGTTTCGGCTGGGCAAGAATGAATTCTGGCAGATGTTGAGCACGTGCCCGTCGGTCGCGAGCGAGGTCTTCCGCACGATGGCGACCCGTGTGAAGAACATGGAAGGTTATTCCCAGCAACGCGAGAAGCTTGCGTCGCTGGGCACGATGGCCGCCGGTCTCGCCCATGAGTTGAACAATCCCGCGACGGCGGCGCGCCGGGCCTCGGCCAATTTGCGGGAAGTCGTCGAAAATCTCCAATCGTTCGCGTGCGAACTCCATGAACTATTCCCGCCGGAACAATGGCCGCACCTCATTGATGTTTCGCAGAGCGCCCTCGCGCGAGTTGGCAAATCCGAGCCGCTGGATTCGGTCACCCGCAGCGACCGCGAAGAAGAGGTCGCCACCTGGCTGGAGCAGCACGGTGTGGCCGATGGGTGGAAACTTTCATCCGCATTTGTGGGCGTCGGTTTGGACACGAAGCAATTGGCGGCGCTGGCCGCGAAGCTTCCGGCCGGGGCCCTCCCGCCTGCGCTTGGTTGGCTGGAAGCCAGCCTGTCGTTGAACTCGTTGTTGAACGAAATCGACGGGAGCACGACGCGGATCGCCGAGCTGGTCAAAGCCGTCAAATCCTATTCCTACATGGACCAGACGCCGATGCAGGAAATCGACGTGCACGAGGGAATCGAGAACACATTGATTATGCTCGGGCACAAGCTCAAGAACGTAACGGTCACGCGCAAATACGACCGCGCGATTCCGCGCATCCTGGCTTACGGCGGCGAACTCAACCAGGTGTGGACCAATCTGCTCGACAACGCCATTGACGCGGTCAAAGGGACGGGAAAAATCTGTGTCGCCACCTTCCTGGACGACGACCAGTTGGTGGTGGAGATTGCCGACAATGGCAGCGGCATTCCTCCCGACGTGCAATCGCACATTTTCGAGCCGTTCTACACCACCAAGGGCGTCGGGTCGGGAACAGGCCTGGGACTGGTAATCAGCAATCGCATCGTGGCGAACCGGCACGGCGGTGAAATCGAATTCGAATCCGGGCCGGGCGACACTCGCTTCAAAGTGCGTTTGCCAATCAAGCACGCCCCGCAATCGAGCTAATGGCGGCGCCGAAAGGTTTACACCGACTCGCTTCGCATTGTTCAGTTGTTTGAGCCGCTCTCCAACTCTTGGGAAATTGGGAGGTATTTCTCACCCTGAGTTTCCTGACGAATAGACCGGCAATCATCGCAGAGACGTATTGTAGCGATGGTGTGTTGGTCAAACTTCGCATTCGCGACTTCGTAGTCATGGGCTGGGTTGTCTCCACAGACCGAACAGACTTCCGCGGTTCCGGCAAGTTCGATAACCTGCTTGGTCAGCGCGACCTGTTGTGGATTTATCTTCGCAAGCGCGACGAACCATTCGTTTGAATGTGGTGTGAAATATTTAGCCATGTAATTCCTAACTTGAAAACCCGGCTCATGCTTTCGCCATTGGAAGAGCCAAGGGCTCGAACTTGGGTTTTTCGAGTTTGAGCGGGTCCGCACCGTTCAAAACCAGAACAATGTTTTTCTGAATGTGGGAAACGTCATAATGAATTGTCTGATAAACTTCATGTCTTTCCTTCCAATCGCCAATATGCTGTTTGATCTCCTTCACCAAGTTTCTGTGCGCACGTTCAGTATGTGTGATGGCCTCTTCTAACGCGGTCTTACAAGTTGGGCTGGTGACATAGTCCATTAGGCGTTTTGCGGCAGCTTCCTTGGCGGCGGCGTCAAGCCGCTGCTTCGCCATTGTGACAAGGCTTTCCCGGCAAATGCGGGCAAGGGTAAGAACACCGGCCTGAGCAACAATGAATACGCCTGACTCTTGATCTAAACCGGAGAAGCCCTTCCGCGTGCCTGTGGTAACAAGAATGCCGTAGTCGGCGTGGCGCGTTTTCTTCGCAAGCGCAGTCTGTTGTATATGGTCAGCAGCGATGCGGTCATAGTGCTTACACTCATAGACGAGACAGCCGGCATCTTCTTCGTTGAATTCCACGAAATGAAGAACATCACCACCCTTGCCCGTATGTCGAATCGTATCGTTGCAGAACTCCTTCTCTAAGCGTCTGACCAGGACATGCTCGTCGGCCAAACCAATTTCTTGAGGCGTCGTGCCTTTCTCTAACATCTTCAGCTTATCTTGCAATTTTTTAATCTTGGCAACTTGTCCTTTCATAAGGCGCTCAGAGCGCCCACGCTCCGTAAGCGCCGCTTGCCTTTTGGCATTTTGGACATCCAGTTTTGCCTTCGACTTAGCTTCTGTCACCTTTGCTTTTGCGGCTGCGGCAAGCTTCCGCAATCTCTCTAACTCGCCCTTTTGGACCCTCTTCTCTTTCTCCTGAATTTTGATGACCTTATGATAATGGTCTTCTGATAAAGGACTATTGCAGAGTGGGCATTTGTATTTCATAGGCGCTCCGACATTGCCAATCTGGGTTGATTCAAAATCTCTTAGTTCCGGTCATGCGACGTGTGCTGGGATCAAAATCATCTCTTCAGAGTCGGGTGATTTTACACTCTACAACCCGAATATTTATGGCCTTCGGTGAAACAACTTCCGAAGTAGCGGACCTATTGACGAATCATCTTTGAATTGTTGCCTTCCAGGTGCCCTGCGCCTGCCCGCCGGGTAGGGTTTCCCAAAACCAGGTAACCGTCCCCTCCACCTTATCCCCGTCAATGGAGCCCTCATAGTTGGCCGTCAACCCCGCGCTCACGCCAACCTGGTCGACACGAGTAAGAAGAATCTTGCTCCCGTCGAGCTGTTTGATTTTGATTGTTGCCTTCGCGCCGCCGTACCAAACAGCGTCGAAATCTTGCGCGGCTTCGTTCCAGGCCCATTGTCCACAATGCGTCCCCTCGCACTCGGCCCAGGTCTTCATTACCGAGCTTGCGGCGGTTGACGCTGGGGGTGCGGGTGCGTATGAGCGGGTGTGGGAACAGGAGCGGGAGTGGGAGTGGCGGAAATCTCGGCACGGTTTGGCTGCCGGGCTTGCTCAAGTTTTTGCAAGGCATCAGTTGCGGCAGCGATGATGTTGCTGATTTTTTGGATCTGATCAGGCTGATCGGTTGCGTATACGTCCCCGCGGTAAGCTGAAAGTCTGGTTCCCACGGGCGCGTCTTTATCGGCAACAGGCCTGGAGACGATGGACAATTGCCACTGGTTGCCTGTCCGGATCGCCTGGATTTGGCCGGAATAGGTACACCGATGTCCCTTCGATGTTGACACCTTGAGCAGAAGTTTTCCCTGCAAATCCGCCAACGGGCCGGAGATTCCGGCCACTTCTCGGAGGTGATTGGCGCCCGGCCCGGAGAGAAGGCCGCGAACCTTGCGGAACACCATCGGGTCCGCGCCTTGTTGCTGCATATACTGATCTGCGGAAATCGGGGCGTAGTATGGCTCGGTCAATTCCGCGACTGCCGTGAAGCCCAGCAGCACGCTCATGCTGGAAGATGCAGTCGCGGCAGGGGCGGAGCCCGACGCGCTTAGCGCGGGTGCGGCCCCGGTTTTTGTGAAAATGACCGTCTCCGGACCAAATGTTTCCGGTCGGGCGCCCTCGTTCGAAGGTTTGGCGTCCATTTTGAATTTACCGGCCGAGATTGGCTGGAGAATGCCCTGGAAGGTAATGCCATTGAAATTGGCGTCCTGAAAATCCTTGATATCGATCTGCCAGATTGAGCCGGCACTGCGAAGTGAATACCTGGCTTGAAGGCCCGACGGATAGGACAGGCGGAAAGTAGGGTCATTCGCAATCCAGGCCACCGAACCATCCCTTTGAAAAACATAGGTAACCGCAGGTTCCGTCGCCAGCCGTACCGGACCATTGCCCGACCAGATCCAACCCTTGCGAGTCGCCGCCGGATGACGAGACGAGTTTCGTCGAAACATCGACGAGATGTTGCCCCGACTTTTTCAACTGCTCTTCCAGGACCTGGCGTACCTGGGCTTTGCTCGGTGTTCGGTTCATGTAATTGTAAGCCCACCAGCCAAGGGCCGAGAGCGCCGCGACGCCGACAGCCCCGGCCAGGGCCAGCTTCGTGTTGCGGCTCATGGGCTGGCGCGGAACATGGGGCTTGGGAGCCTGGGCCATGACAACATCGGGCGCGGGCGGCGGCGCCCAGGAACCGACGCCAGTGGGCTGCGAAGATGGAGGCGGCGCTGGAGGGGTCCAACCGCCAACAACTGCCCCCGGCGGTGGCGGCGGTGGAGGTGGTACAAACACTGGCGTTTGTGGCTGACCCGCGCCTTGCGGTGCGCCGGCCTGTTTGAGTTGGAAGGCGGAGAGTCCCGTACCGGCCAGCAACGAGAGACAGGTCAGCATGAAACCGGTGACGTACTCAACCGTCAGTATCCCCTGGCCTTGTTTTACGATGTCGGCGTCAAAGCGGCTCTTGGCCATGAGCATGCAAACGAATCCGGCGGCCCCGGCAATCGCCGGCAGCAATCGGCCGGTCTTGCCGGGAACGAAACACAGCCCAAGCCCGGCAACGGCGCAGATCAACGTCAGGACAATGGTCGGTTCACTGTCAACTTTCTGTGGTTGCTCCTGTCCCTGGTCCGCGAGGGCCGACAACGCGCCGCCCAGCGCATTGCCCAACGCGTTATCGGGCTGGATTTTTGTGCCCGTCACCAGTTGGATCCCGGTCAAGGTGACCATCTTGCGGCCACTACAGGATATCTGGATGAACGGCAAGGCAAAGCAAATGATCGCGATGGCGAACGGGGCCATTCGGATGTAGCGCGTTTTCGTTTCGATAGGATTCATGTTCGTGGACCTCAATTGGGTTGTGGCAAATGACGCTTCGTTTGATCTCCCGCATTAACCAAGCACACCGTTCATATAACTGTTCAGGATTGCCGAACCGACCAGCTTGCAGAGAAAGCCGGTCACGATCAGGATCGCCCGGCACGGCAATCGTCGCCAGTTGCTCCGTGATCTTTGAGATTCGCACCAGCCCTGTGAACAGCATCAGCACCAGCAGGCAGAACGCGAACACCCCGAAGAACCCGACGATGTTCATGTTTCCCGCCCCGAGAATGAACTCAAGTAGTGCCATGAATGACAGCGGCAGCGTTGCCGCCCCGGCAATAAAGCTATCGTGGCCGAACGAGCCTTGTCCGCGCATCGACATCCTGGCCAGGATGGTCGTGCCAAAAAGGCCGGCGAACGGCATGACGGAAATCAGCAAGGCCTTCATGAAAAAGCTGAAGTCGTGCGGAACTGAGAATCCGCCGATGTTGCTGGTCAGGCGATAAATCGCCAACAGCACGGAGAGCGCGAACACCGCGCCGAAGGTGAGGCCCACGCCCAAAGCGCGCGTCGGCCCCAGGGTTTCGAACGCCGTGGACAAGCCGCCGACCGGATTGGTGGCGAATATTTTGAAAGCCGCCAGCGCATCCTGTGACGCGGCCTTGACTTTCTCGGCTGCGGCGGCTGCCTGGTGGCCCCCGGCGCTGGGTGCGCCACAACTCGGACAGAAGCTTGCGTTGCCCGCCAGCCGCGTCCCACATTTCGGACAGAACTGCGCCGCCGCGGCGGGAGCGCCACTCGGAATGGCAACTGGAGCGCCTGCCGCTGGTCCGCTGTAGGCTGATAACGGTTGCCATTGACTACCACCCTCGTGGATGACCATCGGGTCAGGCTTTACGACCCCATCTCGAATCAGGGTTTGCAGGGCCTCGAGTGTGACCGGGCCCGCGGTTTGATTCCTGGCATCGGTGTAGTAATAATTCATCGTATCTCCTTGGGTTGGTTGTGCAAGGTGCCTGCCATCCGGGACCCTGAAGCTGGGAAAACCGACAGGTCGTCGGCGCGCCAACGTTTCTTTGAAAGGCTCTGTTTCGTATTCACATCTACCTGTACGGTTGGCTGCGAAGTATCTTGCAGAGCGACCCGCTTCTCCCGAGCAGCACCTCTTTTACCTTCTTCCCCTCGAACAGGTCAATCATTTCCCATTTGCCTATGGGGCCTTACACAAGGAGTGACAACGTTTCTGGCAAGGACTACCGCGACGAGAGGTGACGATTTATGGTGTCGCGCCGATCTCGAAGGCCAAAACAGCACGCTGAATTTCGTACTCGTACTTGGCGCTGGTGTGAGCGATTGCGGCTTCGGTCTTGTTGAGTTGCGCCTGGCTGAGTTCCACGATGGAACTACTGCCCAATTTGTAGCGCGCCTCGGCGAGGTCGTACGCATGACTGGCGTTGTCGAAAAGCTTTTGAGTCAGGTCGAGCCTTTCCCAGGCGTAATTCACATTCAGACCCGCCGCGCGCACGTCATGAATCGCCGTGTTCTCGGCGTCCCGTAGTTTTTCCGCTGCCGCCTGGGCGCGCAACTCAGCTTCCGAGCGCTTTGCGGAATTCAGGCCACCGTCAAAGATCGGCAGGCTCAGATTAACACCGGCGGCGGCGTATCGATCGTCAAAATGAGCCGTGTCGCGCACGGGAATAAGACCGCCGCTTCCGAACGCGTTGATGGTTGGATAGCTTAGGGCTTTTTGCGCCCCGGCGTATTGCGCGGCCGCTTCGCGCTCGAGTCGCAGGCGAGCCAGGTCTGGTCGCCTTGACAACGCCACGTCAACCAGGGATGAGGCATCCGTAGGCGCCGTGATCAACATCGGTTCTTCGATTAGCCGATACGCCCGCTTTTCCCGGTCTCCCAGCAGCGTCGAGAGGACGGCAAACGCCTCTTCCAAATCATTCTGCGCCTTGGCGACCAGCAGGTTGCCCTCTTCGTAGGCCACCTGGGAAAAGCTGAGGTCGAGTTCGGATCGGAGTTTATTTGTGGCCAACGCGGCAACCTGATCCAGAAGCAATTTTCGCGTGTCCAGGGTTTGACGGGCGACATCCAGCACGGATTGCGCTTTCAGCGCTGTAAAAAAGGCCACCTCCACTTGTAGCAGTATTTCCTCACGCGTTGCCTCGGCATTGGCATTTTGTGCGCGTGAATAGAACCGGGAACTATTCAGCAGATGCGCGGTTCGCCCAAAATCCGTCAACATCTGCGTGACCGTAAGTCCCTCCGCTTCGCGATCAAAAACGGAAGGGTTATTCAAGCTGCCCGCCGCCAGGCGCGTGTTCCCTTCGAAAGCATCGACCGCCGTGGCGTTCAACGTCACATTCGGCAGGAACCCGGCGCGGACCTGCGTTACCACCTGCTGGGAGGCGAGCGCTTCCAGTTCGGCCTCGGAAATCCGGGGATGATTGCGAAGCGTGATCTCCTGTGCTTCTTTCAAAGTCAAAGGGTGCGCTTCCTCGGCGCACATTGGGCGAAGACCCAACCCGAAGAAGCAGAGCAACGTTAGCCAGACGCAGGCTTTATTCACGCCAACTCCCTGTTCGGTGCGACACCGGCAGCTTTCCGTCGATAAACCAGCAGGTAGGCCGCCGGTACAATGAACACCGTGAGGACAACGGATACGGCAAGACCGCCGATGATCGCCCGGGCCAGCGGCGCGTACGCTTCGCTGCCGGTACCGAGCTTGGCCGCCATCGGAATCAGGCCGATCAGCGTGGCCAGGGAAGTCATCAACACGGGCCGCAGCCGTACGCGGCAGGCCAGCACCGCTGCTTCCTTGAGCGGACGGCCCTCGGCGCGCAGACGGTTGGTGAATTCGACAATCAAAATGCTGTTGGACACCACGATACCCACCATCATGATTACGCCCATCAGCGACATCACATTCAGCGTGGTGCCGGTGATGAACAGGAAGACAATCACACCGGTCAGGCCGGTGGGCACCGCCAGCAGGATCAAGAGCGGATCCACCCAGGATTGGAATTGAGCGACGAGGATCAGGTAGACCAGCAACGTGGACAGAATCAGTCCCAGACCAAAGCTCTGGAACGATGCACGCATGGCCTCCACGGAACCGCGCACGGTGACGGTCATGTTTTCCGGCAACCCGATCTGGCCAATGATCTTCTGGACGCCGGCATAGATGCGGCCCAAGTCTTCGCCCGACGGCGCAACATACACGTCAATGGTGCGTCGTATCTGATAGTGGTCGACTTCGGTGGGACGCGGTGACGTGGGAAATCCGCACCACGGAATCCAGCCGCGTGGGTTGCTTCAAGTTCGCCGCACGCAGCGGCATCGAACCGAGATCGGCAAGGTTCTTCACGGTGTCCTCTGGATATTCGACAGTCAACAGGTAGTTGTTGCCTGTCTTCGGATCGATCCAGTAACTCGGAGCGATCATTCCGTCTGACGTCAGCGCGGTAATGAGGCTGTCCACAACTTCTTTGGCGCTGAGCCCGAGTTCGCTGGCGCGCTCGCGATCGATGCTCAGTTTCAGGGCCGGATAATCCACGTCCTGCGGCACGAGCACATCGCTGACCCCGGGCAATCGGCGCACCTGTTGCGCGATCTTGTTGGCGATGTCGTGGGCGCCCTTCATGTCCATGCTGCTGACCTGAATATCGAGCGGCGCGGGCATTCCCAGATTCAAGATGGCGTCCACCAGCCCGCCGGTTTGGAAATAGGCGCTTACCTGTGGCAGGTCGCGTTCCAGACGGGCCCGCACAAGGTTCATGTAGGCAAAGCTGCTGAGGCGATGGCTGTCGTTCAGCCCCACTTGTACGAACGCGGTGTGGGGACCCGAGTTGGGAGTGAAGATGGCAGAAAAGCCCGGCGTCACGCCGATGTTGGAGACGATGATTTTGAGGTCCTGCCTGGGAACAACGTCCCGCACAATGTCCTCGACCTGGCCGACGAGTTTGTCCGTCAGTTCAATCCGCGTTCCGGAGGGCGCCTTGAGGTTGATGACGAATTGGCCGGGGTCGGTGCGCGGGAAGTAGGCCTTGCCGACAAACGGATAAAGCGCCAGGCTGAGTCACGAAAATGCCGATGATGCCGAGGACGGTCGCCAACGGTCGCAGCAACGCGATATTCAGAGAACCTTCGTAGCGATCGAGCATTCGGGTGAACCAGCGATTGAACCCGGCATTGAACTTCTGACCCCACGTTTCCGGCTCCGGCGTGTTCGCCTGTGCCGTCGTGTGCGCGTGCCCCTTGATCAATCTCGCGCAGAACAGCGGCACGACCGTCATCGCCACGAAATACGAGGCGAACAACGACAGCACGACCGATAATGCCAGCGCCGTAAACAGAAACCGGCTGACGCCGTAGAGGAACAGCACAGGGAAGAAAACCACGACCGTCGTGAGCGTCGCCGCCAATACGGCCAACTCAACTTCTTTGCCGCCTTTTTCCGCGGCGACTTCCGGCGGCTCGCCCATTTCCAAGTGGCGGAAGATATTTTCCAGCACAATCACGGAGTTATCGATCAGCCGGGAGAAGACCAGTGCCAGACCGCCCAGGATCATCGCGTTGATGGTGTTGCCGCCCAGGGCCAGCGCAATGAACGCGGCCAGCGCGGACAGCGGAATGGACAAGAACACCGCAGCGGTGGCCCGCATACTGCCGAGGAAGATGAGGATCATCACGCCGGTAAGCACCAGGCCGATGGCGCCCTCGTGAATCAATGTCTCGATGGCGGTGCGGACGAACACCGATTGGTCAAACACGACCTCGGTGACGAGCCGCTTGGGCACGTCGAGCAATTTGGCGACACGGGACCGGACGCCGTCGACCACGGCAATCGTGTTGGCGTCGCCGCCCATCTTCATGACCGGCAGATACACCGAGTGCTGGCTGTTGACGCGGACAATGTTGTATTGGATTTGCGAGGCATCTTGGGCTTTGCCGACATCGGCGACCAACACGGATGCGTTCCCGACGGTTTTCAGCGGGACCTGATTGAGGTCCTGCATCGCGTTGATTTGGCTGTCGGCATAGACGTTGTAATCATACGGCCCGATCTTCACGTCACCCGCCGGCAAGATCAGGTTGGCTTCATTTACCGTCCGGACGACATCCATCACGCTCAACTGGTGCGCCTCAAGCTTGAGCGGATCCACGTAGACCATGATCTGGCGGTACCGGCCGCCGAAGGCCGGCGGCACGGATGCGCCGGGCACGCCGGCCATCTGGTTGCGCACGGTGAACTGGCCGAGGTCCCGCAGTTGGGCCTCGGTCAGTCCCTGGCCCTTCAAGGTGACGAGGCATACCGGCAGGCTCGAGGCGTCAAACTTCATTACTACCGGCGGCAGCGTACCCGGCGGAAGATAGCGCAGACTGGCCATGGCGAGATTGGCAATGCTGGTGACATCGGAATCCGGATTGGAGCCAGGTTGAAAATACACCTTGATAAGACTGACACCCGTCAAGGAGCGCGACTCCATATGGTCGATGCCGGAGGCCAGCGTGAACATCCGCTCGAACTGGCCGGTGATGTCGTTCTCGATCTGCTCGGGAGCCATCCCGGAATAAAACGTGGCGACGACCACGACGGGAATCCGTATCGCCGGAAACAGATCGACGGGCATGCGTCCCACGCTCGTCACGCCTACCACGCAGGTGATCAGGCAGAGTACGATAATCAGATACGGGTATCGGAGTGCAAAACGTGACATGGCGAGAATTGGTTCCTTACGGACGCTGTTTTCTGACGCCGGCCCGAAGTTTTTCGATGGAAAATTCCGGTGACTGACACAGTTGGATGAGTGCCTGCTCCTTCGCGGCGATTTCCGCGGCCACCGGTGGAATCCGGGCGGCAATATCCTCCGGGATGGATTGAACCCCGTGCTGGTCACCGTGCAGCAAATCTCCGGACTGGATCTTCAGTCCGCCGATCTCAACCGGCGTGCCGATTTCGACGATGTGAACGTAGGCATGCGAAACCGAGAGGCTACCGGCGAAAAGTTGGAAGCCAAGTTCTTCGGCGGCTGGTATCGCCCGCACCGCGCCATTGGTAACGGCGCCGATACAACCGAGCGCGCGCAGAATATTGACGTGCACCGCGCCGAGCAATGATGCGAGGCCGGGCCGAGTGGCTATGTCCTGCACCACCACCACTCGCGGCGCGGGGACTGAGACGACGTAGTCCCACCAGTCGGTCCGGTCCATGTAGGTGTCACCAGCCACTGGTGGCCCTGATCCCCGAATCTTTACCGTAACAGCGTAGCCGGCGATCGGCGGAAGGTGCGGAAACAGGCAGCGTATACTGCCATCTGCAAATCCCTCGTTGCGCAGGCGTTCTTGAAAGGTCTCGATGGCATTGGCCAGGGTGCAAGCGTCCAGCCGACGCAAGGCCTCCAGTTGCTCGGGTGTCAGGGGTATTTTCATTTCACAGCCTCCGGCTCAATTGTTCTCGGCTCGACCTTCTGGCCCGGTTTGAGTTGGGCCGGATTGTCCATTATCACCAAATCCCCTTCGCGCAGACCGGAGACGACTTCGTACTTGAAAGGCGTTTCGAGCCCAAGCGTTACGGGGCGTTCTTCGATTTCATGCCTGGCATTGACGACGAGAACTTTGGTGGCGCCGCCCGAGGCCGAGGCCTGGATGGGAATGGCCAGAGATTGCGGCCGATTTTCCACATTCAATACCACGGTGGCATACATCCCCGGGATGATTTCGAGATTCGGGTTGAGGACCTCCATTTCGGTGATCATTGTCCGAGTGTTGTCGGTCACCTTTTGCGTGAAACGCGAGATGGTGCCGGTGAACGATTTGCCGCCGAGCGATTCCACGCGCACGTCGACTTTGTCCCCCAGATGAATGTCTTTGACGTACTGCACGGACACGGGGAAATCGAGTCGGAGCCGGTAGTTGTCGGAAACCCGCACCAGTGGCATGGCTTGAGAGCCGGAAGCCGTGCCGGCCTGAATGAGCGTACCGGGATCGGCATACCGCCAGGTGACCACGCCATCGAATGGGGCGGTGATTTGCGTGTAGCTGACCAATGTCTGGTACTTTTCCACGTCGGCTTTGGCGGCCACGACGGCGGCTGCCGTGACGCGATCTTTCGCCTCAGCAGTGTCGAGGTCCTGCTGGGCGACGAGATTGGGCTGCTGCTGGTTAACCGAGATGAGGCGCGTGTAGATGAGATGGGCGTCCGTGTGGTCGGCCTCGGCCTTTTGTACCGCCGCCATGGCGTTGTGGAGGTCATCCAGCAGTTCTGGAACTTCCAACGTAGCCATGAGTTGGCCGGCCTTCACGCGGTCGCCGAAGTCCACCTTCATTTCGCTGACGTAACCGGAAACCTTCGCGTGCAATTCCACTTCTTCATAGGGCCGGAACTCCGCCGGGATGGTCACCTCCCGGTAAAGGTCTTCGCGACCCACTTTGGCCACGGCGACCGTGGGGAGCACGGAGTTTGCGGACGCGCGATCGGCATCCGCTCGCACGCGCTGCACTGACCATACCAAGGCCATGGCCACCAACAGCAACCCTGCGACAAGGACCAGCCGCAGTTTGGAAGACGCTACTTTCTCACGCAAAAAATGGGCGAAACCTGGTTTCATACAGTTCTCATGGCGACTTATTGGCGCGGGCGATGGGGAGTTTCACGCGGAACCGGCTTCCGACGCCGTTGCTTTCTACTTCCACGATGGCTCCATGCGCGGTGCAAATGGATTTGACGATGGAGAGACCCAGGCCGGCTCCTTCGGGATCACGCGTTCGGGCTTTGTCCACGCGAAAGAATCGTTCAAAAACGTGCGGCAGGGCGTCCGCCGGGATGCCGATGCCGTTGTCCGAAACTTCCAGTATGGCGTGGCCGTTAACGGCGGCGACACGCAACTGGATCCGGCCTTTTTCCGGCGTGTATTTAATGGCGTTGTCGAGCAGGTTGACGACGACTTGCTTGAGACGCGCGCGATCTCCGTCCACCAGGACAGGCTGCGCCGCCTCACACGAGACTGAAATTCCTTTGTCTTCCGCGAGCAGGCTCATTTGCTCGGCGGTCGTGGCCACCAATTCGGCCAGGTCAAACTGCACCCATTCCGCCTGTGAGTCGCCGGCGTCGAGACGCGAGATGGCGAACAATTGTTCGACTATTCTGGCAAGTCGTTCCACCTCTTCCAGCACGCTGCCGACGATCTCGCGAAACTCGGGCGCGAGGGTCCGGTTGGAGGACATGCTCTCCAGTTCAGCGCGCACGACAGTCAGGGGCGTGCGCAACTCATGGGAAGCGTCGGCGACGAAGCGCTTGGAATTCAAGAAGGCGTCCTGCAGGCGTCCAATCATGTGATTCAAGGAAAGTGCAAGCCGCTCCAGTTCGTCCGCGGTCCGCGCCAGCGGCAGGCGTTCGCTCAAATTGTGCTGGGTGATCTGCTCCGCCTTGCGGGCAATCTGGTCCACGGGCGCCAGCGCGCGTCCGACCAGGAGGTAGCCGCCGCCGATGGCGATGAGGACGGCGATCGGCAGTCCGAGCGCCAGTTGCAAGGATAGATGATCCAGCATCGTTTCCACGGGATCAAACGGGGCGCCGACTTCAATCAGATACCGGGCACCATCTGGTGTCTGATAATTCAAAGCCGCGATGAGCAGGGTAGTGTTCCCCGGTAAACGCGCCTTTTGTGAGAACTCCTTCCGTGACGACGACGCCAACGGAGGAAGATGCGTCGGATCAAAGCTTTGGTCGTTGGGAATTCCCGACGCGTAAACGATATTGCCATCCCCTCGCGTGACACGAATGAAACGGTCGTTGATCTCCGGTTCGTAGAGATCTTTTATTTCGGCGGCCAGATACCCTTCGCCGGTCTGGTGAACGCGCGCCACCAACGTGTCGGCAATTTGCCGCGCCCGCCGTGCCTGTGTGTCGCGCAGGTTGCTTTCGAGAAAAAACTTCAGGTCGAAATACATCAACACGGCCAGCAACACAAAGACGCCGGTCAGGAGGCCCGCATACCAGGCAATCAACCGGAATCGAATGGATCGTGTGGTCACGATTCGACCTCGTCTGTCAGGCAATAACCGGTCCCACGCACGGTGCGGATGAGTTTGCACTTGTGCGCTTCGTCCACCTTTTCACGAAGATGGCGCACGTAAACGTCGACGATGTTCGTGAGGCCCTCGAAGCTTTCGTCCCATACGTGCTCGATAATCATCGTGCGGGAGAGCACGCGGCCCGCGTGCGAAGCCAGATATTCGAGCAACGCGTACTCCTTGGAGGTCAATTCAATCCGTTTTCCCGCCCGTCGAACTTGCTGGGTGAGGCGGTCGATTTCGAGATCGGCAACCCGCAGCACCGGGTCGCGGCCGGCGGGAGGGCGGCGCAGCAACGCCTTGACGCGCACCAGCAATTCGGCGAAGGCGAATGGCTTGGTCAGGTAATCATCGGCGCCGGCCTCGAAATTCTCGACCTTGTCGCCGGTGGCATCGCGCGCCGTCAGCACCAGCACCGGCGCCTTGCCACCCTTTCGACGCAGGCGGCGCAGCAATTCCGTTCCATTAAGTCCCGGCAGCATCAGGTCGAGGACGATAAGATCGTAGTCAACACCCGAGGCCATTTCCCAGCCGGTGTTGCCGTCATAGGCGACATCGACGGCGAAGCGTTCAGCCCGCAGGCCGCGGGCCACCACATCGGCGACCTTTTGTTCATCTTCTATGAGTAACAAGCGCATGGGACCTTCGACACATCAGCACCATCGCAGACTCACATTAAACCCCAATGAACCCCGCGTTAAAATCCATTCAGAAACTTTCATTGTTTGCCGGCTTGCGGTAAGCAGGTGTTGTCATGAAGAACCTACGGACTTATCTTTCTCTTATGGGCTCAGCACTATTATGGTCGAGTTGCGCCTACAATCAACACCGCCTTTCTGGATTCAACGAGGCGAATTCCGTGCGACTGCCTGACGGCGAAATCGTCGGTCGGCGGGCGGCGGAGTAGAATCCGTGCGCGTTGTAATTGGCGAAAGATGAAGAATTCGTTCATGGCCGGGCTGGTCGCGGGCCTGTTGCCTTTGCTCGCTTCCTGTGCGGGTTCACGAGGCCCTTTGGTGATCGGTCCCGTTGGTCCGGAAACATCGAGGCGGATTGAAGCGACGCCCACGGGCTATCTCAAAGTCTACTCCGCCACGGAAGACCACAAGGACGGGAATATGCATTACTTCCCTCACACGAGTTACAGCATTTGCACGGAAGACGGAAAGATTTTGAGGAAAGTGGCCAACGCCATCGGCGTTCATGACGAGGATCCGGCGTTGGTGGAGTTGCCAGCGGGAACATACACCGCCCTGGCTGAGTCCAAATGTTACGGTATGGTGAAAGTCAAGGTGGTCATCGAGCGCGGAAAACTGACGACGGTCAACCTGGAGTGCAATCAACCATCCCCACGCGATCCCACCAAGAGCGTACACGATTCGGTGCGCTTGCCGAACGGCTCTGTCGTTGGTTGGCGGGCAGACGGATCGCCACAAGTGAGCGCGACTGGGTCAGCACAATTGCAGTAGGGGCCGGCCTTTGATCCTTCAGCGATGCCGGCAGCATTTCTACGCAGTACTGCTCCTCGAAACTGTTTCGATGCGAATGCGGCTTAGCAACAACACCAATATTTCGAGAGTAACAAAGTGCATCATGCAATTCCACAGTACCACGGCATCCGGTGCGACGTTCTGCTTGAGGCTTGGGATCAAAGACCAGGTTCCCGCAGTGATAACCGCCGCACAAGTCCCCCAGCGCCGGTTCATCACCGAGGCGAGGACAGCGCAAGGAATCAAATAAAACGGTGCGACGGAGACATGGGGAGGAGTGAGATAGGCCAGGACCGCCACGTTCGTCAAAATGGCGTAACTCACCAACACCGTAACCCAGTTTTCGGAAAATTCCCGCCAGAGGGAAGGGCGAGTTGACAGCGTTGCCATTTGCCCGGCGCGAAACCAGTCTTTCAATTCACGATAGGTCCGCAGCCAGGCCAAGGGCAGGAATTCGAAGAGCGCACGTTTAATGTTGTGCATGGTCCAAAGGAGCTTCCCGGTCATTTTGCAGTAGAGACGCTCGGCCAGAGTGGGTTCCGGGTGGGTGGACAACTCGTGGTTTACGTCGAAGCCTTCCCTTCGCAACCGAATCCAGCGCGTCTGAAAGCGCTGCAGTTTCTCCACAATGCCCAGATCGACCACTTCGTTGGGGAATTCCCGGCGTTCGATGATGCCCCGACGCAGGTGCTCGTGATGTGGCGCCAGGTGAACGGCTGAAAAATCGGCCGTGCGGAGATCCAGCATTTTTCCGTCAAATTCGATCCCCAAGAACTCGCAGAGGCCCCGGCAGACTTCCTCGGTCTTGTCGACCAGGTCGGGGTACGTCACGTTGTGCACCCGGAATCCTGCGCGCTTCAAATCGACGGCGTGCTGGGTCATTTCCTCCTGATGGAAAATCATTTTCGTCAACCAGCCCTTGCGACGGAAAAAAGGCGCCCTGCGTCCAGCTTGTGCGACACTTCGATAGATCTCTACGGGGTCGCGCCAAACCAAAATAAAGCGGGCGTTGGGGAAGTGCTTGGCCAACTGCCGCAACCGCGCGCAGTACATGGGCGACTTTTCCCCATAAAGAGCGGCGCCTTTGCCCTGGCTGAATGTGCGATACACGTCCAAGGGGATCTTCACGCTCTCCAGCCCGCGCAAACTGCCTTTCAAGACCAGCCGATGACGCGCGAGCGCGTGGCTGAAGAACTCTTGTCGTTCGAGCCAATTGCCGCGAAACCGCTCGGCGGAAAGGACTTCTGGAAAGTCCCAGACGTTCCACTCGTACATCAAAGCCACTTGCGGATGCTGGTTGAGCAGGGAATACAACAACGACGTTCCTGATCGAAAGAAGCCCACGACAAAGACCGGGTCTGAAGAATTTGAACTCATGCTTTACGATCCCATGCTAAATGTTAAAGCCGAACTCAATTGTGTCAAGATTATATCAGCATTGACGGATACTTTAACGGAGGGACGGTCGAATGGCAAGTTCGTTGGTCTCGTGCGGGGATGTATTGAGCGCAATTGGGCGGCATGGGGCGCAGTGGGCCCCGTCCGCAGGGGGTCCCCGTTTGTCTCTTCCCGGCGCGGCCCCCAATTTTGCCCGGACAACCGCCACCGCGCGGTTGCCTGGACGTTAGCTCACTTCATCCTGAATCGCGTCATTGTGGCACGAGGAGTGACAACTTTTCAGAAATGACGAAGAACCACTCGGACGGTGGCAGCCCCAATTTGGTTCCTTAGTTGAATGCAGCCACTTCGTAATAGTACGTCGTCGAGGGATGCAGACCCGTATCCGTGTAGGTGGTCACGTTCGCCCCCACGGTGCCAATGACGCTCCAGGGCCCACCAGGCGATGTGGCCCGCGAGATTTGAAATCCCGGTTTCATTATCCGAGTTGTCCTGCCAGGTGAGGGTGATGGATTTGGGCGTCACCACCATTGTCGCCAGATTCGAAGGCGGGGTGGGAGGTGACGACGGGGGGGGTGACGGCACAGGCGGGGACGGCACAGGAGGTGTCGGCGCGGGCGAAAGTGTCGTCGCACAGGTTGCGGGACTGGCCGACGAGTTGTTTCCCGCGTTGCCGTAGGCGACAATCGTGTAGCAGTACAATGTGGCAGCCGACAAATCGCTGTCGCCGTAGCTGGTCGCGGTCGTCGTGGTGACCAGGGTGCCGTTGCGGTAGACTTGGTAACCAGCCAGACCGGAGCCGGTCGAGGCATTCCAACTTACGCTGACTTGGGATATCGAAGTGGCGGTCGCGATGACCCCGCTCGGGATTGATAGCGGGGTGTAATTCGTGTTGACCAAGGTCTCTCCATTCGCCTCGTTCGAGTAAAGCGAGTAGCCCGTGCTGTTGTAGGCGCGGAGGCGATAATAATAAACCGTCGCGTCGGACAACCCCGAGTCCGCATAAGTCGTCGAGTTGGTGATACTGATGGGAATCCATGGCCCGTTTGGTGTCGGGCTCCGCTCAATCTTAAAGCCGGCGGCACCCGCCGCGCTGTAAGACCAAGCCAGGTCGATGGTGTTAAACGTGTCCGCAGGAGCGCTGAGGTCTGCTGGCGCCGGCAATTCAGGCCCGGCTTTTTTCGGCACGCCATAATTGTAAAGGAGCACGCTATTGGTCTGGTTGCAGGTACTAACCGTGACCTGAAGCATGCGGGCGTCCGGTCCCATGGTCAGGCAAAAATCGGTGGCGGTCGAAAAGTAGGGCGTTCCAATGACCAGCACATCAGTCGGGTTCCCGCCCACAGGGTCAACCGACACATTCACAGGGCCACAGGAAGGGTCGCTCGCAGCATTCAGAATGTTCACTTGGAAGCAAACCGTATCGCCCGCATAATGCAACACCATCGTGCTGGATTTGACTTCGCTGACCATGACGACCGTATCGGAGGACGGGAGAGTCGGCACGAGCGCCTTCAACTGTTGACCGAAAGTTACCGCACTTAACATTGCCTTCAAGGCCGCGCTGTCCGTGACGCCGGGGTTGCCCACCGCAGCCTCGGCCTTTAGAAGTTGGCTCTGGAAGCGGGAAAGGCTTTTCTGCAGCGTCTTGCTCGTATTCCCCAGTGCGACGGTCATGTCGGGCGACTGTACTGTTGCCACGAGGCCGTCCGCAAAGTCGAGGGTCAGGCCAAGCTGCGCTGAGGCGATTGTCCGTCTGGATTGCGCCACACTAACCGCCGCTTCCGTCAGGCTGTCCAGCAGCGGGCACAATTGCGCTTCGATGTCCCCGGCGGCATTGGTGGTGGTGTCCGCGCGGACCACTGCGGCCCCCAATAGATTGAAAGCGATCAGGAGTGAAAGCAATCCACAGCGATGAAAAAAGCCGCTCAGAAACGACGTTCTGGCGCTTGCATCTACAGCTACTTTCGACAACCCTTGGAAACGATCTTTTACAACCTCCACTACGAATTCCCCCTATACCTATCCTAAACTTGCGGAGGGGACGAACGCAGACGCTGTGCCAGTACCCTCTCGACACGGGGGATTTGCTCAATCCGGGGCGGAACTCTTGCTCGAGATAGCCCGTTATCTTACGGGTTCTCCCAAAAGTTGGCAGACTTGTATGCCAGCACTTTTCTACCTTGTCTGGCTATACACCGAGTAGTCGCATACCCATCAGCGACACCACTTTTTAATTACGACTGATGGCTAAACAAATTTACAAACCGTGTCGCGCACAGCCATGGATTGCTTGATCGGTGGCAACTTTCTTTCCACCCCATGAAAACTTTCCTGACACATTTTCCCAGATCCTGTCTCCTCCAGAATCGGGGCCAGACCGCCCCCGGTGTAGCCGCGCCTCTGTGAGGCGCATGATCCGGTCTCCTCCAGAATCAGGACCAGACCGCCCCCGGTGTAGCCGCGCCTCTGTGAGGCGCGTGATCCGGTCTCCTCCGGAATCGGGGTCAGGCTGCCCGTCGAGCGCACCGGCCGGGCGCGCGTTGCCGAAAATTTGGTTCAGAAGGGTACGGCGCGGTGGGATCGACGATTTGAATTGTGCCAGGGTAGCTCAGTGGTAGAGCAGGGGGCTCATAATTCTAAAGGGCATTTTTCTCCCATTTCGTCTGGTGTGTGCCTCTATCATCTAAGGCAGTCAAAGTAAGCCTTGCACGGAAATCGCACTTCATCTCACTTAATCCCAAATCGCCGCATTTTCGCACGAGGAGTGACAAGTTAGAGTGACAAGTTTTTTATCCGAACCGATGTTTCGGACTACTGAGTCCACGTTACTGTATACCAACCCGGTAAAAATATGGACCGCCGTTGGTAACCGTCATATCCGAGTAGGCCGTCGATCCGGCTTGGCCGACGATGTTGCTTTCAATGCTCTGAAACGCAGACTGCCCGATCAGGCTGGTACTTCTCTGGAGATAGTAGGTTCGAGTATTGACGCTTTGCCAACTCACGGTCCAGCCAGACTGATTGTTCGTCGGAGTCAGTGATAGAATCTTCAACACCGATAGTGAGTTCGTGGGATCCGTCCCTGCAATCCATTCCTGCCAATTGTTCATCCCGTCTCCGTCGGTGTCCGCATAATCGGCGCTTCCGTCTACGGCTAATCCGTATTGCTCAAGCCAAGCGTAAGAGATAATTGACGTGGGCGTTTGATATTCGTAAGCGCCAATGTCCACGGTCCCACCCACGATTCGGGGTAAACCTGCTAAATCGGTACTGGTATACACCGCTGTGTTGTCCCCAGCGTTGATGCACGGCGAATTCGGCAGTAGTTGAAATCCCGCGCCGAAGAGTGGCGCATTCGTGATATTTCTCGTTACGCCCAGATCTGGTGTGCAGCAAGAATGAATATTACCCGGGGTGGATGAACTGTTATTCGGTGCTGAGGATGCGGTATTGTAATAATTAATACAATTGACTAGGCCGGACTCATATTCGCCACCTCCGGTCTCACTCGCATTATTTCCGGTAATTGTGCAGTTGTGAAGCTGCGCGTAGTACGCACCGCCGCCGTAACCTGCTGAATTACTTACGACCAAACAATTGAATAAATTGCCACCGCTGGTGCCGCCCCCATCTGACGCAAAATTCCCCCTAATTATGCAATTGACCATGGTTAGATCGTCACCATTTCCCCCTCCACCGAATCCAGAACCATTACCTGACAGCACCGAGTTGGACACCGAACCCCCAAGTACGCCTCCACCGCTGTAACTTGAGGAGTTACCGGCGAAGATACAATTACTCGAAACACTCTCGTAAGCACCGCCGCCCCCGTAAGACGCAGAATTCCCTGTAATTGTGCAATTGTTCAGTATGCACGTGTTGGCGCCTCCACCTGCTGCACCGGCCCCATTCGCCCGATTGCTGTTCACCGTACAATTATTCAGTGTGCAGTAGATTGCGCCGCCCCCGCTCGTGCTTCCGGTCATGCTACCACACGTCACATTGGCTGTTAACGTACAGTTGTTAAGTATCGAATCGTACGCGCCGCCACCGCTTGCCGTGCACACGTTCAGGGCCAAAGTGCAATTGCTAAGCGTGCCCGAATAGGCACCCCCTCCGGAAGATGCCGTGTTACTGACGAGCAGACAGCCCGACACCAATGCGTTTGTAGACGCACACCAGACCACCGCACCTCCGCCCGTGAATCCGTTGGTCAAACTGAAACCCGTTAGTGCTGCGCCGTCAGCCAAATACACGCACCGCATTGCGTGACCGCCATTTATCAATGTTGCGGTCGGCCCATTTACGCTTTGCAAACTAATCGAATTGGTTACGGCAACACGGTTGGTTGTCCCGTCGTTCACCAGTCTAAAGCCAGTTTGGTAAACACCATTAGTCACGACCACTTGGTCGCCTGAATTGGCAGAGTCAACTGCATCCTGAATGTTCGTTGCTGCGGTGCTCCAACTTCCGTAGGGTGGCACGGGATTGGCGCTATTCAAATTCACATAGTGAATTGCTGCCTGAGTAGCTATGACCTGTAATGCCAGAAGCGCTGCCGCTAAATGTGGCCATTGAACTTTCATGTGGCGCTCTCGCAAAGCCATAACATTTAACCTGCCTTTCCTTCCAAATACAAGAACCAACCGCGACAGTCATTAGCGGAACGAAAGAGACACAGGGGCAGGGTGCCGCCCAAGTTTCCCTTTCGACTCCTTTCCCCCGACCCGCTCCACGATGCAGATGGATCGACCTGGACTTCATGCCTGCTTGTGTTGAGTTTTAGATGCATATTGCAGGGAAAGGAACGAACGTCCAACGTCAAACGCTCAACTTTCAACGCCCAAGTCAGGAGGAAGAGGCGGAAGGGAATTCTGGTTCGCTGGAGACGCGGAGGAAAGGGAAAAGCAATCGGCGGTCCCTTCGGTCCGACTCAGGGCGGGCGCCGACCGCCGCTCCACCGGCAGGAGCCGAGGAGTTGGAAAAAGGCAGTTGAAATTTCCGGGCGGGTCGCTAATCATGCGGCTCTTCCACCACAGTGCCAGGGTAGCTCAGTGGTAGAGCAGGGGACTCATAAGCCCTTGGTCGGGAGTTCAACTCTCCCCCCTGGCACCATTTTTCTTCTATATCGGCGTAATCGCGAAAGTTGCGAAGCGTAAGACCGGCGGCGCTGCTTCAGCCATCCTTTGTAGCGAAGGTCATCCCACATCGTGAAACGCCTGTTGTGAAGCATTTGTTTTCGCCGGGCCGGGGAGACGTCCAGTTCTTCCATCCACTGGACGAGGCGGCGGAAAAGTTCCTGGGCTGGTGCGGGGTGCTTCGCGATCACGTTGTGCTCGTGCCGCGGATCGGTCGGGACGTGAAACAGTTCCGAGCCTTCCAGTCCGCGCACGGGCGAGTACACCAAAGCCCATTCGTCCGTCCAAACGCTCAGGCAACCGACGCGACCCTTGTGCGGATGGCAGCCGCCGACGGCGAATTTTTGCGGACTGGGCTGGCCGCCGAGCATCGGGACCAGAGAATGCCCCTGGTTCCACGGCACCGCCGGGATTCCCGCCAAGTCCAGAACGGTGGCGTACAAATCGGGCGGTTGGGTCAGTCCGTGAATCGTTTTCCCGGCACCCAGCGCTTTCGGGTGACGGATCAAGCAAGGGGATGTGGCCGAGTTCCTCGTAGATCTTAAGGGGTTCTTTGCCGCGCAACGGTTTCCCGATAAGCCCGTGTTCGCCCAGATAATAACCGTGGTCGGAGCAGAAGAGGATCGCGGTATCGTCCTGCAATTTTTTCTCGCGCAGTGTCGCGAGAAGCTGGCCCATCCAGAAATCGATCTGCGTGACCTCGGCTTTGTAAAGGCTGCGCATGTTCTCGATGTCCGCGGCGGGATACTGCGAGGCGTCACCCGATTTCGGCCAGAAGACGGCATCGCCTGTGCTTATTCCAAGGGTAGGGCTTGAGGAATTCGCCGGGGGCGTCCCAAGGCTCATGCGGGTCGAAGGCGTCTATCCACAGGAAAAACTTTTCGGGCGGGTCGCTCCAGCCATTCCATCGACGAACGGAAAACCGTGGCGGTCGTATTCGTGCCCTGTTGTTGGTACCAGTAGGCGTTCCGCCGATAGCGTTCGAGTCGATGCGGTGGCGGCTCCAGTTTTTCAGGCATACAGGGCAAATCAATCATCGGCGCGGACGCCGGTTGAAAGGGATCGTGGCACTGGCCGGGCACGTTCTTGACGAAATCAAACCCGCGCTCGAACCCAAAGTGGTCTTCGAAGAGGTGAAGGTTGTCGGCGATCAGGGCGGTGGTGAATCCGTGCTGCTTGAAGACCTGCGAAAGGACCGGGGAATTCGTAGGGCAGTTTCCCCCAGTTATAGAGCGGGAAGGTGTAGCGGCCAGTGAAGACTTCGATGCGGTTGACGAGGGTCGGGAACGAGCACAGCCAGAAATCGGCGAACACGGCGCTTTCGCGGGCGAACTGATCCAATTGGGGAGTCGAGACTGGTTGCTGCCCGAGAAAGCCGAGATGGTCGAACCGGAAAGTGTCCGAGCAGATGACGATGACGTTCATGGAGTTGGTTTGGGTTCACCCGCGCGCCGTTCCGCTTCGAGAAGGAAGGCGTACTTGGCGAAGACATTGATAAATTTTGAAAGTGCGATGAGCCAGCCGCGCCAGCCGTCGCGCCAACCCTGCTTCACGACCAGATGTTTGAAAAACGTCGCCCACGGCGAGAGCAGGAGCAGGTGCCAGTGAAACTTCCGGCCTTCACGGGCATAGGAGTCCGCCATCGTGCGCGCATGCTTGATGGAGCTGTGGAGATGCTCCTGAAGATTACGAAACGGGTAGTGAAGCAAATCGCCTTCCAGCCGCGCGGTCGGTCCGGGGATCTCCAATTTGTCGTGCGGGTCAAGCCCACCCCAGGCCGCAAGATTGCCCCGGACCAGGCGCAGTCGCCACTCCGGATACCAGGCATGACGGATCCAATCGCCGAGATAAAAGGTGCGCCGGTTCACCCAAAAGCCGTTTTCCTTCGGGTCGCCGGCATCGAATATTCTGGAAATCGACTGCGCCAATTCGGGGGACAACGCCTCATCGGCATCCAGGCACAACACCCACGGTTGCGTGCAGCGCTTGAGGGCGATGTTCTTTTGCGCCACATATCCCTGCCAGGGGTGCGCCTCGAAGATCGCCCCACAACTGCGCGCGATGTCGCCGGTCTTGTCCGTCGAACCGGAATCGATCACCACCATCTCCACCGCCAAATCGCGGACGCTGGCGAGACAGCGCGACAGATTGCGTTCCTCGTTCAGGGTAATGATGGCAACGGACAATGGCGGGTGCTGGGCCATGCGCTCCTTCACCTGACGAGTTGATAATGTTTCTTGCTGAGTTCCACTCCCAGCCAGCTTTCCAATTTCAGCATGAGGCGATGTTTCTTCTCGCGCTTGGTGAGCTGGTGTTCGGGATTGGCGAGAAACAGGCCCGCGGCGGGCGGCAACCAGCGCTGGACGACTTGCGGATGCGTCCCGGTGAATTCACGGAGAACCAGGGGATCGATTTCGCGATAATCCGTCGGCTGTTTGACATCGCTGCCCCAGAATTTATGGACGCTGTTGTTTTTGAGGTCCATCTGGTCCTCCGCCCGGATCCAACCGTAATGATAAATGGTCGCGCCCGAGTGCGCCGCGCGGGGATAACGGCCCTTTTTATGGTCTTCCATCACGACGAAAAAAAGTCCCTTCGGCGCCCAGGCCGGAATTGTGCTGCGGATAATGCGGGGGGCGGTCCGATACCATCCCGGCGACCAGGCATACGTGTTTTGATTGCCGTAAAAGTGGAGGTAATCGAAAATCAGAGCTTCCACCTCGGGATTATCGAGATGTGTTTCCATCGCCTGTCGAATTTTCGGCAGGTCCTGCTCATGGACAACCTCGTCGCCTTCCAGATAAAACGCCCAATCCCCCGTGCAATTGAAGAGGGCGACCGACTTCTGTTGGCCGTACACAAAACCTTTCAATCGCAGGTCGTTTCGGATCCGCTCGTTCCACTGGGTGTGGATGAGGCGAATCTTCGGACTGTTAATGGAAGCAATCATTGCCTCCGTTTGATCGTCGCAGGGCCCGAGCGCGATGATGAATTCATCCACGATGGGAAGGACGGAATTTATAGACGCGACAAATGGATAGCCAAGCTTTTGCGCGTTTTTAAGAAATGTAAATCCGCTGACTTTCACCAATTCCCCATTCGGCGTGTTATCCGGCGGCGGCATTATTGTGGCGGCCCATTCCAGAATCAAGGCGTAATGGCGAAAAAAGGTGCGGCCGTCATCGTGGCGGTTTGTCACTGCGACGGCGGCGAAGAGGGTGCGAGTAAAACGGGTAGGCGCCCCGCTCTTCCTGCTGGCGGTATCGCCAGCGTTTGTAGCTCCAGAGCCAGGGATCGGGTTGCTGGCGAACGACTGCTTCGCAGTAAGAGGCGCACATCTGGCTGATGGCCTGCGATTGCGCCTCGCGGTCATCCGTGACGGCAGCGTCGGTGACCAATTGTTCGTACGTAAATCGCATTCGCCCGTCGGGCAGGGGATGGGGCACCGCGAATACCAGCGGCGCGCCCGTGTGCAGCGCCAAGGCAGCCGGGGCGGCCGTGTTGTACACGGGCAGCCCGAAGAAATCCACCCACACGCCGCCCGAGTCGCGCAGGGCGTTGAAGTCGATGAGCAGCGCGATGTTTTCACCACGTTTGAGCGCCTTCAGAAGTTTTGTGACGGCGAATTGCTGGGAGATGATGCGGTGGCCGGTTTGGGCGCGAAGTTGGGTGAAAACCGATTCCAGTCCGGCGTTGCGCATGCGTTCGGTGACGATGGTGGAGGGAAAGCCAAGCAGGCCCGTGGCGAGCCCCATCAATTCCCAGTCCCCATAATGCATGGTCAGAAAGATGATCCCCTTGCCCTCGCCCTGCAGTCGACGGATAAGTTCCAGGGATGCCGGATCGACTTCGACGGCTTGTTCCAGTCCGCCGCGCTTCAATCGCGGCGACCAGAACAAGCGGAACATTGTCAGCGCGAAATTCTGGAAGGAGGCGCGGGCGATCTGTCGCTTGTCCGCTTCCGATTTGGTGTCGCCATAGGCGACGGTGAGATTGGCCAGCGCGATGCGGCGCGGGTGGCCCAAGAGGTAATAGGCGCAAGTGCCGGCGACCCGGCTAAAAGCCACGAGCAAACGATGAGGCAAACGGGGGAAAACGGCGGTCGCGGACCGCATGGCCATTGTCTCGAGAAGAAAACGGAAACGCTTCGCGCGGGAAACGGGCCTGGGTTGAGATGTCATCACCGCGGCGAGTATAGTGGCCGTAAAACGACGCGCAAGAATGGAGTGCAGGCGCAAGTTTGTGCGACCGAATCGCAAATGCGTTGCGTTCCGCGGGCTGCGGATTATATCATCCTGGCGCATGCAGACTTTCACATGAAACGGCACAAGCGCATTGGTGTTCTTGGCGGCACTTTCAATCCGATTCACCTCGGACATCTTCTCGTTGCGCAGGACGCCATGGAGCAGTTGAAGCTCGATCTCGTGAAGTTCATCCCGTCGGCCACGCCGCCGCACAAGATAGTCGACAAACTGGCAAGCGAACGGGACCGATTGCAGATGATCGCGCTGGCGATCCGCGACAATGCTTGTTTCGAGGTCGACGATATCGAAATCAGGCGCGGCGGCAAATCGTACTCGGTGGACACCTTGACGGAATTGCGACGACGAGAACCGCGCGCGAGTTTTTATTTCATCATCGGCGCGGACTCGTTGCGGGAGTTGCACCTCTGGCGGGAGGTCCGGCGGCTGGTCACACTTTGCACGTTCGTTACCGTGCCGCGACCGGGATTCGACCCAAAACCGGTGATCGATCCCCGGCTGGACGCGGTCACGCGGCGGCGGTTACGGCAACACGTGTTGCGCGGGCATGCGTGTGATATTGCTTCGCGTGAAATTCGCGCAAGAGTTGCCAGCGGGCGATCCATACGGTATCTTGTGTCCGATGCGGTGCATGCATATATTCGGAGGCGAAGGCTATATCAGTGAAGGGCAATAGCCGGTTCACTTCCGAAAAATTGGCGAAGCTCTGCCGCGAAATCGCCCTTGGCAAAAAGGCGGAAGACGCGATCATTCTGGACGTGCGCGGCGTTTCCAGCGTTGCCGACTTCTTCCTGATTTGCACTGGCACCTCCGAGCCGCACCTGAAAGCCATCGCCGACGAAATTGCCCGCCGCCTTCGCGACGAGGGGATGCGTCCGCGGCACCGCGACGGCTATCCGCCCAGCCGCTGGATCGTCATGGATTTCAACGACGTTCTCGTGCACATCTTTCATCCGGAACTTCGCCAGCGTTACAGCCTCGAGGATCTCTGGGGTGACGCGAAACGCGTCAAATAGAAGTGTGGACGGAAGAAAAACCTTCCGACGATTGTGGGGATTTCCGGCAGATGCAGGGGCGAACTACTTCGCTTCCTTGGCGATCTCACCGAGCAACGTCTTGTAGCCCTTGCCTCCCGCCGCCATCTCGCCGATCACCGTGGCGACGCCTTTCGGTTTCTCCAACTCGAAGACAAACACGGTCTGGCCGCCGCGGATGCGGTCGTTGGGTTTTAATTCCCACTCGGTGATTCGTTCGTTGTTCACGTAGGTGCCGTTGGTGGAATTAAGGTCGCGCACGAAATACTTGCTGTCGCGAGAAGTGATCGCGAAATGCTGGCGGGACATCCGCTCATCCTTGATCAGCACGTCCGCGTCTTCGCCCCGGCCAAAGGTGAGGGTCTTGTCCGTAATCTCCCAGCGGTCCGCCGCCGAACCGTCGAGTTTTTTCCGCACGAGATAGGGCATCGTGTTGACTCCAACGCCGATTGTGCATCAGCGCTTGGGTGGCATCAAGTCAAAAACCGTCGATCCTAATTTCAACCCTGTTACACGGTCGCTTGGCGTCGCTATAATCCGTGCGGTCGAGCGGTGAGGAGCGCGATTGTGTGGGCAGCAAGCCAGGAGCTGACGGCGGTCAGGCACTGAGCTTTTCCAGCGATTACCAAAGCCCGAGGCGTTTCTTGCCGTCGTCGGTGATCATGCTTTGGTTCCAAGGCGGGTCCCAGACGATCTGGACATCGGCTTCCTCGACGCCCGGCACGTCCAGCAAACGATCACGCACTTGCGCCGCAATAGCCGGTCCCATCCCGCAGCCCATGGCCGTCAGGCTCATCTTCACATCGACCCGGCTCCGCGTGGAAGGTAGCGGTGTCGTTTTGACGTTGTAGATCAAGCCGAGGTCGACGACGTTGCAGGGGATCTCGGGATCGTAACATTGCTTCATCGCTTCCCAGAGCGCCTTCTCGTCGGCGGGACCGGCGGGTTTCTCCGCCGCGGCAGAGGAAGCCGCGGTGGATTCCGCGACGGGCACGCCGTCCTTGAGCAGCGCATCGAGGTTCCGCCCAGCCACCTGTACCAAGCCGAGCGTGGACACTTGCAGCGTGACGTTACCGCCGAGTGTTTGCCCGACGTACGCCGTCGTGCCCTGCGGGACGACGATGCGCGCGCCGCTGGGGATTTGCGTTGCTTCGCAGTCGCGTCCGAATTGCACCTCGTCAGATACGTGAAGAGCTTCAATGCCAGTCATAACCAAATTACTCCTTTGCAAAACCTGTCTTCAACTGTCGCCACCCCTTACGGTAGTCGGACTTTGCGAATGTGTCGAGGGGTATTGCTCACATCTGTTCGATGACTTCAATGCCCAAAAGATTCAGGCCGCGCTTGATAACATCCGCCGTCAGGCGGCAGAGCAGGAGGCGGGATGAGCGCGTTGGTTCTTCGGACTGGAGCACGGGACAGTTCTCGTAGAAGGCGCTGAACTTTCCGGTGAGGTCGTAGAGGTAGCCGGTGAGCCAGTTGGGTTTGTCGTCCTCCGCGACCGCGTGCAAGGTTTCGGGGAAGCGCAGGATGTGCTTGGCCAGATCGAGTTCGGCAGCGTGTTCGAGCGTCACTTGTGCCGAGTCGATGTTCGTAACGCCGGCCTTGCGAAAGATGCTTTGCACGCGGACATACGCGTATTGCATGTAGGGCGCGGTATTGCCGTTCATGGCGAGCATTTTTTGCCAGCTAAACACATAATCCGTCGTGCGGTTCTGGGAGAGGTCCGCGTACTTCACCGCGCCGATACCGACCGCGCGGGCGATCTGCTGGCGCTCTTCCGCTGACAAATCAGGGTTCTTCTCCGTTACAACCGCCAGGGCGCGCTCTTCGGCTTCATCGAGCAGGTCGGACAGTTTAACCGGCGTGCCGTCCCGAGTCTTGAGAGGCTTGCCGTCTTCACCGAGAATCGAGCCGAAATAGACATGGCGCAGGTCAGGTGACTTTGGCCACCACTTCCGCGCCGCGGCGAACACTTGTTTGAAATGCAGTTGTTGCCGCGCGTCCGTCACGTAAATGATTTCGTCAGGATGCCATTGGTCGATACGATATTTGAGCGTTGCCATATCGGTCGTGCCGTACAGGAACGCGCCATCCGCTTTCTGGATGAGCAGCGGTGAAGCGTTCTTCAGCTCCGGATCATCGTCAAAGAAGATACACATCGCGCCTTCGCTTTCGCGGGCGAGATTGCGTTGCTTCAATTGTTCGACCACATCCTTCAGCATCGGGTTGTAGAAGCTCTCGCCGAGTGTGTGATCGAAAGTCACGCCGAGGCGTTGGTAGGTTTTGCCGAACTCCTGCATCGACAGGTCGATAATCTTTTGCCAAATCTCGTGGTTTTCGGCATCGCCTTGCTGCAGCTCCACCAATTCGGCCTTCGCATCATCGCGCAGTTCTTTATGGTCGTTGACGTACTTGTAAAGCCGCTCCAATTCAGTAATTGCATCCCGCTGCAACGCCTCATCGTCGCGGAACCGTTTCCAACCGACGATGAGCATGCCGAATTGAGTGCCCCAATCGCCGAGATGGTTATCGGTGATGACCCGGTGGCCAAGAAATCGCAGGACACGGGCGAGACAATCCCCAATGATCGTGGAACGGACATGGCCCACGTGCATGGGCTTGGCGACGTTCGGGGAGCTGAAGTCGATGACAACCGTTTTCGGTTGCGCAACGGTGGGTACGCCAAGGCGCTCATCGTTCGTGGCCGCGGCGATTTGCTGCGCGACGAAAGACGACTTGAGACGAAAGTTAATGAAGCCTGCGCCGGCGACGGTTGGCGGTTCGCTGACATCGGCAAGCTGGAGTTCGGCAATGATCTTCTCGGCGAGCGCCCGAGGGTTCTGACCGAGACGCCTGGCGATCGCCATTACGCCGTTCGCCTGGTAATCGCCGAATTTCGGATCGGCGCAGGGACGAATCATGGCGGGGCCGGCGTTTTCGGGCCCGACGGCGAAACGTAGCGCAAGCTCGATAGCGTTGGCGAGGATATCGGGCGCGGATGACATGAGGCCGGAGCTTAGGCGTCGGAACGGAAGATGGCGAGGATTTCCTCGACGGAGCCAGCGGTTTCCAGTTTCTGGCGGTTCTCCTTGTTGCTGAGGAAGCGGGCGACGCTGGAGAGTAACAGGAGGTTTTTCTGGAACTGGCCCTGGGGCGTGAGAAAGAGCAGGCACATCGTGACGGGCTGGTTGTCGAGCGCCTGGAAGTCCACCCCGTGGGCCCGGCCGAAGGCGGCGACCACCTCCGGGATGCACGCGACGCTCGCGTGGGGCAGGGCGATCCCGTAGCCGATCCCGGTGCTCTTGCTCGTCTCGCGGTCCTTGACCGCTTTGCGTATCGCCTCGCTGTCCTCCGCGCGGATTTTGTGCGTCCGCGCCAGCACGTCGATAAGTTGGTCGATCACGGCCCAGCGGTCCGTGGCGGCGAGGCGCGGGACGATTTGCTCGGCGCCCAAAATTTCGGTGAGATTCATGTCTTGTTCGGCGAATGCGTCAGCGCTGTTGTGTATGGCCCATGAAAGCGGACGCACCATGCCACAAGACCACCAGCTTGTCGAGCGTCCAGCCGTAGGCGACGACGAGATCCGCGGCCAGCGACTGGGCCAGCGCCGCGAACGTCACCGAGCGCGAGAGCGCGGCGACCGTGAGCGCCATCGTCAGCAGGTTCATGCAGTAAATGATGACCACGGAGAAGAGCACGCCTTGGGATTCGATGTCGGGCTGCTTCACGGTCAGCAACATCATCAGCGTGAAGGTGACGTGGAAACTCCAGCCCAGGCCCACGAGGAAGAACAGCATCCAGAGGTACGCGCTGAGATTCCAGATGGCGTAGGCAATGAAAAACGCGCCGATGAACAACATGGCGTAAAACGGGAAAAAGTAAGGCGCGAGCGCGATGAACCAATTCGTTTTGCTCGTGCGCACCTGGCCCCCGGTCTTTTTCACTTTCAAACCGCCGACCCGCGCGCCCATCATCAAGGCCCAGATCGCGTGGGTCAGCTCGTGTCCCAGCACATAGGTGCGCATGGGTTTGGGAAGAAATACGAACACCGCCAGCCAGAGTGCGTACCCCCCGGCAAAGGCCCACAAGGCCGGGTTGGTCATGGGGTGGGAAGCAAAGGACACCTGCCCGCCGAGGCGCACCGCGGTCAGGGTGAGGGCCGCGCAGGCCGGCAGGAGCAGAATGCCGAGCAACAGCTTCAGGAGGCGCACGATTTTCCCCGTTGACTTTTACGGGTCGGCACGTAAAATGACGCGCCGTCCAACGAACAACGACACAGCCGACTCATCGGATCATTTATCATGGCCAACACACGTTCCGCAGCGAAACAAGCGCGCGCCAGCCTCCGCCGGGGGGCGCAAAACAAGTCGATTAAATCCCGGCTGCACACCCTGGAAAAGAAGTTTCTTACGGCCGTGGCGGCCAAGAAAACGGAAGACGCGAATGCGGTGTATCGGCTGCTGAGTTCCGCGCTCGACAAGGCGGCCAAGACCCGGGTGATCCATCGCAATAATGCTTCGCGGAAGAAGTCGCGGCTTTCCGTCCACCTGAGAACCGTAGCGGCCAAGAAGGCCTGACAAACCCTGTGTTCGGTGTCGGTTTCTGCTTGGCAGATTTCGTCGGACTCGGCTCTCCGTCCCCGTCGTGTGAGTTGACCGCATAGGCTCTAGCAGGTTGCCAAAGACGGAGCGAATTGACCGTCCGTGTTGTAGGCCGACTCTGTGAGTCGGCGAGTTTCCCAAGGATTTCGCCGCTTCGCAGAAGCGGCCTACAACCCGAAAGGCTTTTTTTAGCAACCTGCTAGAATCCCGGTTGGCTGGGAGATCCTCGCACAACATTGCTCACTGCCAGTTCTCCACCAACAGCCCCGTGACGCGCTTGGCGATGTCGTCGGCAACCAGCGGCAAGGCTTGTTCTTCCGAGCTCGTCTGATCTTCCCCGATAAAGACATCGGACCTGCCCTGCACCTCGGTGGATTTCAAGACCGTCTCACCCGTGCGGCGATCGGTGGCTTCGACGCGTACGGTGATAATGATTTCGTACTCGCGGGGCACGCCGGTGTCCGTGCGCAGGGAGCGCAACGCTTCGCGTTGGTATTTAATGATCGTGCCCTTGAGCACCACGTCGGCGCGGGGCTCGGTTTCGATGCGCAGGGAACCGTCCTGCTGCAGCCGCTGGATGATGGCGTTGCTGATCTGCGCTTCGAGTTGTGGGCGGAGCGTGATGTTGCGGAATACCGGGACGGCGATCGAGTTGAAGTTCCGCTTCGTTACGGGGCCAACGTGATAGCCCGCGCAGCCAAAAGTGAAGAGACAGGCGAACATCATCGCCACGGCAAGCGAGGCGCGGCGGCTCATGGCGTGGCGGTCTTCTCCGCGGCAAGCGGCGAGAGCTTGGCGACTTTGTCCTTCGCCTGCGCGGCCCAGTTGGACTCGGGATTCTTTTCGATGACGTCGCTGTAGTAGATGAGCGCCGACCTGTATTGACGGTTCTTCTCGTAGAACTGGCCGATATGGAACAGTCCCCGGGCCTGCTCGCCCTTCAGCTCAATTTGATATTTCTCCGCGAGCGCAACCTTGTCGCTTTTCGGGTAGCGCAGCAGGAAATCGGTGAACGCGGCAATCGCCTGGTTCGCGGCGTTCTGATCGTATTCGGAGCGCGCTGACTCGCGCTTGTACTCCCAGCCGATTTGGAATTGCGCCGCCTCCGCGAGCGGCATTTTCGGGTAGCGTTCCAGTAGTTTCTCGTAGGCATGAACGGCGGCGAGGTAATCATGCTGTTTCTCGTACGCCAGCCCGATACGGAACTGCGATTCGGGGGCGACATCGCTGTACGGGCCATTCTTCACGACCTGCTCGTAGACCTCCACGGCGCGGTCGAGGGAAGGAAACCAGCGGATACCCCAGGCTTTTTGACGTTCCCCCGCGAGAAAGAGATTGCCGATTTCGAATTGTCGTTGCAGCACCGTATTGAAGTGGAGTGTATTGGGGTTCTTTTTGACGAGCTCCTGATAGACCTGAAACGCTTTGTAATGGTAGCCAATCGCGCCGTAGCATTCGGCCAGCCCAAGCCGCGCGTCCTGCGCCGAGGCGGACAGCGGCCAGCGACTGACGACGCGGCGATAAGCGGGGATCGCGTTGCGGTACTGTTTTTTGGCTTCCAGATCCTGCGCGAGCTTGAGTTGGTCGGCCGGATTCGTCCCGGTGGTAATGCCCTCGTGCTCCCAGGTCCACCCTTCGCCCCGACGCCAGATCAAGGCCGCAGAACCTTCCCCCGGCATGACGAAGGCAAACGCCATCACGCTGAGCAGAACGATGGCAATTTTCTTGTGCAGACTCATCATGGTTTCGCGGCGCAGGCTACTACAACGCACTGTGAGCGTCAAGCAAGGTGGGAGGGTGGCGATGTCTTGATTTGCATCCGCCAACTGTAGCCGAAGCGTAAGCTTCGGGAATCCGCATTGCTGCCACCGAAGCTTACGCTTCGGCTACAAAACACGAACGATGAGTGATGCGGCTAATTAAGACACTACCGTGCGGGTACAAATCCGTAACGCGGATTGCGAGAATAATGCGATTAGCGCCATCGACTGGAGGTGGGGCGCGACCGCCGGGCGCGCCGCGTTGTTTGGGCGAACGGGCCGCCCGGCGGTCGGCCCCTACCAACGGCATAAAAGGCGCGGTCATCCATTCTCCCGGGCAATGCCCAGATGCGCCGATACCGGTCAGCTATTCATTATAGAATTGACCGAAAACGGGGCGAGTGGCAGAAGGGAAGGGTGAGGTATCAATCGACAGGCGATTTTTCAGACGATAGGGACGAATTGTTTGATAATGAGACCTGACCCCATTCCATTTCAAAGAGATGACCACAAGTAAAAACAACCTGGGACTTACCTCAGTCGAGGCGCGACTGACGGCGACTCTACTGATCAGCTCGGGCCTGTCTGTCTCGTATGTACAACAGCAATTCGCCGAAGGTAGATTCACGAAGTATTTATCCGGAAGATACCTAGCACAGTAATAAATCTTGGTGAGTTAGAATTTCCGTTTCCTGTCGATCCTTCCGATTCAATTGTCGCCGAAATGGAATTCGAGTTGGACAAACAGTATGTCGAATTGTTGTTATTAAGGTACGACACAGGGAAATGTGAGATCGAAATTAATGTGAGCGGAAATTCCTTGCCATGGGAAGGGACCCACTTCCCTGATATATTCAAAATATACTTAAAAACTCCGTAACATTAGTTGAAAGGGTCAGTCATTGACTATTGACAATGCGGTCATTCGGTTTACCGCATTTATTATTACGGCGCGCGGTTCAATCGGTCAGATGAATGGAGACGGTGTGCGATTGCGCTATTGGCGCGGAAGGCAGGTTGATGTGTAGGAGTTTTGCCGCGGTGTCGGTAACGTAACCGGACAGGGCAGTTGCCGAGGTGCTTTGGTTGGCGAGGTTCTTGAGAGAAGCGCCATCGGCGGTGACGCTGGTGACGGGATTTGTGCAGAAGAGTTCGATGTTCCACGCGCGTTGGGTCGGTTGACCAGCGTAGGTGCCGACGGCGCCGGCGATGTTGATGGAGACGTTGTTGCGCGAGGATGTCGCTTGAACCTTGGTGGTGGCGGATTCGTTCTTGCGATAGCCATTGGACGCACCGTCATCGTCGTAAACCGTACCCACCGCCGTCGTGCTGCAATAAATACGCAGTCCGCGGCTGAGAGCCATCGTCGAACTGGCTCGAGGCGACGTCCGGACCGAGCGGCGTGATGGAGTTGTCACGATAAAAGGCCGGGATTTGTGTCAGCGGCGCGGGCCAGTTGGTCGTCACCGGCCCGGTGACGGATTGTCCGCTCCACAGGTCGATCCAGGATCCGGAGGGGAGGTAGATGGAACGTGAGGTCATGTCCTGGGTGGTGACGGGCGCGACCAGGATGTTCGGCCCGAACATGAATTGCGTTCCGTTGAGGACGACGTTCGTATCGTGTGGGAAAGCCAGCGGCAAGGCGCGACACATCGGCATCCCCGTGTCGAAGGTCTCCCGCGCCGTCGTGTAAATATACGGCAGCAACCGATACCGCAGTTTCAGCATGGTGCGGCAGCGCTCCAGCACCTGCGGGCCGAATTCGTAGGGCGCGGTGGGTTTCCGATCCACGCCGTGGGCGCGGAACACGGGGCAGAAGGCGCCGAACTGAAACCAGCGGACATACAACTCCGGGCTCGGCTGGCCGGTGAATCCGCCAATGTCGCTGCCAAAATAACTCATGCCCGACAACCCATAATTGCACAGCGCGTTCAGGTGAGCGGCGAGCGTTTGCCAGTTCGAGCGCGTGTCGTTGGTCCAATGTCCGACGCCGAAGCGCTGGTCGCCGGCGAAAACCGGAGCGACTGAGGATGTAGAGACGCCTGTTCGGATAATATGTCGCGAATCCATCCGCCAGCGCCTGGTGCCACAGCAGATTGTACACGTTGTGGATTTCCGACTCGCGGCGTCCGCCATAAAGATAATCGGAGCGCCGGTCCTGCTCCGGCTCGCCGAGGTCGGTCCAGAAGCCCGCGATGCCGTCGTCGACGAGGGGTTTGATTTTGGTGAACCACCAGCGGCGCGCGTCGGGGTTGAGAAAGTCGACATACCCGGCCGTGTCGAAGAAGCCTTCGCTTTCCAGCAGGCTGGGCGCGGTCATCTCTTCATTGGTGGAGACGAGATAATGCTGCGCGGCCGCCTGGTCGAAATTGGCTTTCGCGGGTGGATTGTCGCGGTTGACGTATTCCTCGTGAATGTTGATGACCTTGATGCCCGAAGCCGCGAGCGCGGTGAGATTGCTGGAGGCATCCGGAAAGTTCGTCGGGTTCCATGTCAGCGCGCCCATTTGGTTGGCCCGTCCCCACCAGTAGAGGTCCAGAATCAACGTGTCGCAGGGGAGGTCGTTGGAGCGGAAGGCATCGCGCGCGGCATACATCTGCGACCAGTTGCGGTAGCCGTAGCGGGACTGCATGTACCCGAGCGCCCAGCGCGGCGGCAATGGCGACCGTCCCGTGATCTGCGTGTAACGGTCGAGCGCATCGGCGAGCCCGTCGGCGCCGATGAAGTAGTAATCTAATTCCCCGCCGGTGACCGTTGCGCGCCAGTTTGTGCCATCGGTGCAAATGAAATCCCACAGTTGTGAGAACGTGTTGTCCAAGAAGAGCCCGTAACCTTTCGACGAGAGGACGAATGGCACCGCCATGTCGGTCATCGCGCCGAACTGGAAGCGGGCGCGGTCATTGTACAGGGACCGGATCTGACCGCGATAGCTCAGCGGCTGTCCCAGTACCAACCCGAGTCCATAAAACTGTTCTCCAGGTGCCATCTGGAAGGTGGCGCTGCGATTGGTCAACAGGTCGTTCTCGGAAGCAGAGAATGCGGCGGAACTGGCGCCATCGAGCCAGACGGTCCCGTCCGGCTTGCGAAAAGTCAGGTGAAACGGGTTTTTCGTTACCTCCACTCGAAGACCGGAAGTCGGTAACGGTCAGGGAGGCGCCGTCGACCACGGAGATGGGGGGACGCGCCCACTGTTTGACCACGGTAAACGAGGCGTTCGTGCTGAAAGCAAACCCGATGGGCTCCATGCGTACACGCGCCACGTTTGCGTCCACCAATTCCAGCTTAACGACCGCCGTTTCGCACGTGAACGTGAGTTCATTGAGCGAGTTGCTGTGCCACGAGATCACATTGCCCGGATCCGCAGCACAGAGAGTGGGTAAACTGAGCAAAACAGCATACGCGAGCTTCGCCATCGGTTTCATAGAAAGCGGATTGTCCAGTACGGTCGGCAAAAAGGCAACGCTGGACTGGACAAGGGAACATCGGGCGTGCGATATGTCGCACCCATGGGCACCGACGTGCACGTCCGCCCCTACGAAGCGCGCGACCGCGCCGCCGTGCGCCAAATCTGCGCTGACACGGCCGATGCCGGACAGCCAGTGGAGAGTTTTTTCCCGGACCGGGAAGTCTTCGCCGATTTGCTGACGAACTACTATACACAGTTTGAGCCGCAATCGACGTTTATCGCGGACAACGACGGCGAAGTGGTCGGTTACCTCACCGGATGCCTCGACACAAAACGGTTTCTGAGCACGATGAAATGGCGGATCGTCCCGGTGAGTTTTCGTCAAAGCGTTATTGCGAGGTACGCTGTGGCATCCGCAGACCGTGCGTCTTCTGCGCGTCAATCTCGGGCTGTGGCTGAAAAGTGGGCATCGGACCGGCCCGACGCTTGACGATTATCCGGCGCATTTGCATGTAAATCTTCGGAAAGGCTTCCGCGGTCAACAGTTGGGGCAACAGCTGGTGGCGGCGTTTTGCGAACGGGCCCGCGCCGCGGGTGTGCGCGGGGTGCATGCGGGCGTGAGCGCGGAGAACGCGCCGGCGCGCCACTTCTTTGAGCAATTGGGTTTTGCGGAACTACGGCGCGAACCACGTCTCCGCAAGCCCGATGGCTCCGGCGACATCCTGTACACGATCCTCTATGGCAAGAAGCTTGGTTGATCTTGACGGCGAGCATTTTACTTGAGGAATCCAGCCGCTCATCGTTATGATAGCTTGCTGATATGGCGAATGATACCGACCAGTTTGACGTGGGATATGTGGCCCATTTGGCGCGCCTGCACCTGACCGACGCGGAGAAACAGAAGATCTCCGCGCAGCTCAAAGACATCCTGGCGTATGTTGCCAAGCTCAATGAACTGGATGTCTCGGAAGTGGAACCTACCGCGCACGCCACGCCGCTGATGAATATTGTCCGTCCCGACGAGGTGCGGCCGTCGATTGACCGCGCCACGGTACTCAAGAACGCGCCGGAGCAGGCCCGTGACTTGTTCATTGTCCCGAAGATTGTCGAATGAGCCTGCACACGCTGACGATCCATCAACTCCGCGAGAAGTTGCGGCGCGGCGAGGTGTCCGCCCGCGAGGCGACGCAATCGTTGCTCGACCGTATTCAGTCCGTCGACAGCAAGCTGAAAGCCTACCTGTGGCTTAATGCTGAGGACGCGCTCGCGCAGGCTGACGCGATCGATCGCAGCGGCATCGCGAAAAATGGCAAGCTTCTGGGCGGCGTCCCCATCGCCATCAAGGATGTGATCAACGTCGAAGGTCAACCCTGCACGTGTGCCTCCAAAATTCTCAAGGGGCACACCTCGGTGTACGACGCCTTTGTGGTGCAGCGGTTGCGCGAGGCGGGCGCGATTCTGCTGGGACGCACCAACATGGACGAGTTTGCGATGGGAAGTTCCACGGAGAACTCGAGTTGGGGCATCACGCACAATCCATGGGACCTGGAGCGGATTCCCGGGCGGTTCCAGCGGCGGCAGCGCGGCAGCGGTAGCGGCGGATGAGGCGTTTGCGGCGCTTGGCAGCGACACAGGCGGATCGATTCGTCAGCCGGCATCGCTCTGCGGTTGCGTGGGGTTCAAACCGACCTATGGTCGTGTCTCACGCTACGGGCTTGTGGCATTCGCATCGTCGCTGGACCAGGTCGGGCCGTTCACGAAGGATGTCGCCGACAGTGCATTGATGCTGCGGGTGCTGGCGGGTCGCGATTTGCAGGACTCAACGAGTGTCCCATGGCCGGTGCCCGATTACACAACGGTGCTGGGGAAGGGCGTGAAGGGGCTGCGCATCGGGTTGCCGAAGGAGTATTTTATTGACGGCATGAATCGCGAAGTGGAAGCAGCCGTGCGCACGGCGATCAAGAAGTTGCAGGAGTTGGGTGCGGAGGTGGTCGAGATTTCCCTGCCGCACACCGATTACGCGGTAGCGGTATATTATTTGATCGCGACGGCGGAGGCGAGTGCGAACTTGGCGCGGTTCGATGGGGTGCGATACGGGGCGCGTGTTGCGGGCGAGGATGTCATCGATATGTATGGCAAGACGCGCGGCGCGGGATTTGGGCCCGAGGTGAAGCGACGGATCATCCTCGGCACCTATGCGTTGAGCGCGGGCTACCACGATGAATATTATGTGCGCGCACAGAAAGTGCGGACACTCATTCGCAAGGATTTTACGAAAGAGTTTGAGCGATGCGATGCCATCGTGACGCCAACATCACCGGAAGTGGCCTTCCGCATTGGTGAAAAGACGGACGATCCCCTCAAAATGTACCTCAGCGACATTTTCACGATCGGCGCGAACCTGGCGGGTATCTGCGGCGTGAGCCTACCCTGTGGCTTTACGAGCAATCCGCGCCTTCCCATCGGCTTGCAGGTTCTGGGCGATTCAGGCCGTGAGGAGACGGTTCTGCGCGTAGCGCACGCCTACGAGCAGGCAACCGATTGGCATAAGGCGCGGCCGAATTTATAGTGTTATGCAATACGAAGCGGTCATAGGGTTGGAAGTTCACGTGCAGCTCAAGACCAAGAGCAAGATGTTCTGTGGCTGCACCACGGAGTTTGGTGCGCCGCCGAACACCCAGGTATGTCCCGTCTGTCTCGGGTATCCCGGGGTGTTGCCCGTCATTAATGAAGAAGCTGTGAGCAAAACGCTCCTGACGGGTCTAATGATTGGAAGTAAAGTTACCGGGTTTAGCAAGTGGGACCGAAAGAGTTACTTTTATCCCGACATGCCAAAGAACTACCAGATTTCGCAGTATGATTTGCCGCTCTGCACGGGAGGCACGGTGGCGATCAAGCTGGATGACGGAAAGACGAAGGCCATCGGCGTTACGAGGGCGCATCTTGAGGAGGATGTTGCCAAAAACACGCACTTTGAGACCACCAGTGGCGTGGATTTCAACCGCGCTGGCCTGCCACTCATGGAGATCGTGAGCGAACCCGACATGAACTCGCCCGATGAAGCGTTCGCCTATATTACCGCGCTCAAGGAAATCCTTATCAGCGGCGGGATCAGCGATTGCGACATGGAAAAGGGCCAAATGCGGTGCGACTCCAATGTGTCGGTGCGGCCGGTCGGCCAGAAAGAGCTTGGCGAGAAGGTCGAAATCAAGAACATGAACACAATCTCGGGGGTGCGGCGCGCCCTGGCGTATGAGATCCACCGCCAGACGGCGGCCCTGCAGAAGGGCGAAAAGATTTCCCAGGAAACGCGGCGTTGGGACGACGCGGCGGGCCGGACCTTCGTGATGCGCACGAAGGAATACGCCCACGACTACCGCTATTTCCCCGATCCAGACCTGATGCCGGTGGTGGTCGATGATGAAATGATTGAAGAGTTAAGGAAGTTGTTGCCCGAATTGCCAGAGGCGAAGCGGCAGCGTTTTATCAAGCAATACGGCCTGCCGGAGTACGATGCCGGCGTGTTGGTTGCAGACGCGGCCCTGGCGGGTTACTATGAGAACGCGGCGGCGAGATCGAAGAATCCAAAGGCAATTTCGAACTGGGTCATGACGGAGTTGCTTGGTAAACTTGCTGAAGCGAAAAGGACGATTGGCGAGTGCGCCATCCAACCGGAACAGCTCGCCGAACTGGTGGCATTGATCGATGGCGGACAGATTAGCGGCAAGATCGGCAAGGAAGTGTTTGTGGAGATGTTCGACAGCGGAAAAAGCCCCGGCCTGATTGTGAAGGAGAAGGGACTGGTCCAGGTTAGCGATACCGGTGCGCTGGAGGGATTCGTAAACGAAGCAATTGCCAAGAACCCCAAATCCGTGGCAGACTTCCGGGCGGGGAACGAAGGAGCGATCAACTTCCTGAAGGGGCAGGTCATGAAGTTGAGCAAGGGGAAGGCGAATCCGCAACTTGTCGGTGAAATCCTGCAAAAGAAATTGGAGAGTAGTTAAATGGCTGCTCAACCTATTTACGGTTCGTGGGTTGTGACGATCCGACATCTTGACGGGTCGGGGCGCAGGCAGTACTGTTCGAGGGAACCGCTGCAGTCTCGAGAAGGATATGCCGGCTCAAGACGAATATATTGTTGAGATTCTCCGCGACGTTGGGCTCGTTTCGCACGAAGACATCCTGAAGGCGAAGGAACGGTCCAAAGCGGAAGAGGTGGGGATTGTCGATGCGCTCATCCTCATGGGTCGCGTCAGCCAAAAAGACGTGTCCAAGGCGCTGGCCAGCCAGTTCAACATGGACATGATCGAACTCGCGGAATACCGCGTTCCCGACGACATTATCGCCCTCGTACCGAAGCACGTTGCCCGCCGCTACAAGATTGTCCCCGTTGGTAAACACGAGAACACGCTCACGGTCGCCATCAGTGACCCGATGGATGTCGATACGGTGGACAGCCTGCGCTACATCCTGCGGATGAACGTGGAGCCGGTCATCGCCACCAAGACCGACATCGAGAACTCCATCACCCGCTATTACGGCAGCGCCGACGATACCGTCGAGAACATGCTGCAGGAGATTACCGAAGGCGAAGTGGACTTCGGCCTGCCGACGAACAAGGCGGCCCAGACGAAGCTCGAAGACATCGCCGAAACGGACGCGGACGCGCCCATCATCAAACTCGTCGGTTTGGTGATCATGGAGGCCTATCGGAACCGGGCGAGCGATATTCACATAGAGCCGCTGGAAAAGCGGCTGCGCGTGCGGTATCGCATCGACGGCGTGCTGCAAGAAGTGGACAACCCCCCGAAGCGGTTGCAGGCCTCGATTATCAGTCGCCTCAAGATCATGTCCAACATGAGTATCGCCGAGAAGCGCGTTCCTCAGGACGGTCGTATCCAGATTCCGGTGATGGGCCGCACGCTGGATCTGCGCGTATCCTGTCTGCCCACCAATCACGGGGAAAGCATCGTCATGCGTATTCTCGACAAGACCAGCCTGCTGCTCGGGCTGGGCGACCTTGGGTTTTTCAGCGACGATCAGGAGACGATGTCCAAGATCATCAATATGCCCGACGGCGTTTTCCTGGTGACGGGCCCCACCGGCTCCGGCAAGACCACCACGCTGTATGGCTGCTTGAATGAAATCAACAAGCCCGACCGCAAGATTATTACCGTCGAAGACCCGGTGGAATACCAACTCGGCGGCATCAACCAGGTGCAGGTCAATGCGGACATCAACCTGACGTTCGCCGCCGCCTTGCGCTCGATCCTGCGCCAGGCGCCGAACGTGATCATGATCGGTGAAATTCGCGATTTGGAAACGGCGAACATCGCCGTGCAGGCGGCGCTGACGGGTCACCTGGTGTTTTCGACGCTGCACACGAACGACGCGCCCTCGGCTGTGACGCGTATCGTCGACATGGGCGTGAAGCCGTTCCTGGTCGCCTCCGCGGTCAAGGCGATCATGGCGCAGCGGCTCATTCGCAAAGTCTGCCCAAAGTGCCGCGTTCCCTACATGCCGACTGACTATGAGATGGAAGTGCTCAAACTGAATCCCGACGAGATGAAGAACGCCACCATGGTGCGCGGCAACGGTTGTAATGAATGCTCGAGGACGGGCTACCGCGGACGCATGGGTATTTACGAGATTTTTTCGGTCGACGATGAAGTGCGGCGGCTGATTTACGAAAAAGTGCCCTCGAACGTCATTCGCGCGCGCGCCCGAGAGTTGGGGATGCGGACATTGCGCGAGGACGGGGTTCGCAAAATCATGGCGGGCATCACCACGCCCGAAGAGGTCATTTCCATCACGGCGGGCGATGAAGGGTAAGATGCACCTGGCCCGATAAACAGGTTGAAGAACGGAGAGAGTTGCTTATGGCAGCGCAAATGGAAGATCTATTGCAGGTGATGGTCGACGAGGGCGGTTCGGATTTGCATATTCGCGTGGGCGTGCCCCCGGTCATTCGGTTGCATGGCAAGCTGGTGCACATGGACCTGCCGACGCTGCAGCCGGAGGACACCGAAAACCTCATGAAAGCAATCACCTCCGAGGCCCATATCCAGAAGGTGCGCGAGCAGGGTGGCACGGATTACGGGTTTGCTTTCGGCGAAATGGCGCGGTTTCGCGTCAGTGTTTTCAAGGAGCGCGGCAATTTCGGCATGGTATTGCGCCAGATCCCCAGCAAGCTCATGTCGCTCGAGCAGATCGGCCTGCCGCCCTCGGTGAAGGACATTTTATTTCGCCCGCGCGGACTTGTCCTGGTCACCGGTCCGACCGGCTCCGGCAAAACCACGACGCTGGCTTCGATGATCGACATCATCAACACGGAGGAAGACTGTCACATCATCACCATTGAGGACCCGGTCGAATATTACCATCCGCACAAGAAAAGCATCGTTACGCAGCGCGAGGTGGGAGTCGATGTGCCCGACTTTGCCGAAGCGTTGCGGCGCGGCTTGCGCCAGGATCCGGACTGCATTCTCGTTGGTGAAATGCGCGATCTGGAAACGATGGAAGCGGCCATCACCGCGGCGGAAACGGGCCATTTGGTCTTCGCCACGCTGCACACGACGGGCGCGGCGCGCACGGTGGACCGCATTGTCGATGCCTTTCCGACGGACCAACAGGAGCAAATCCGCACGCAATTGGCCTCGTCCATCATCGCCGTGATTTCGCAGGTGCTGCTGGTGCGGGCGGACGGGAAGGGGCGGGTGGCGTGCTTCGAGATCATGATTACGACCCCATCGATTCAGGCGCTGATTCGCGACAATAAGACCTTTCGCATCACGTCGGATATCCAGACCGGGGCCAAGTACGGGATGATGACACTGGATTCGAACCTCATGAGCCTGTACGAGCGCGGGCTGATCAGCTACGGCGATTTGATCACTATCGCGCAAGATCCACAGGCCATTGTCTCCAAGCTGCAGGGCGAAGGCGGGAAGAGGTAAACCATGTTCGAAGGCGAAGGCGCAATACTTTCCGAACTGCTTCGCGAGCGCAATCTCGTCGGCCCCGAGCAATTTCGCGAGTTGCAGGAGGAGCACGAGCGTACCGGCAAACCGCTCTCGCAGGTCATCATCGATTTTGGCCTGGTCAGCGAAGAACAGTTGCTCCGCGCCGTGGCCGAGCACCTGAACCTGGAATACCTGAGCCTCGAGGACATCGACATTGACAAGGCGGTGCTGCGCATTATGCCTTCCAGCGTGGCGCGCATGTATAGCGCGGTGCCGGTCGCCATCGCTGGAAACACCGTCACGGTGGCGGTGATGGATCCCTACAATCCGCAGCTTGTCGGCGAGCTTTCCTTCATCCTCGGCAAAGACGTGCAACTGGCCGTCGCGCCCTCGAAACAAATCGAGTCGACGATCCTTCGTTTCTTCGGCGAAGAGAGCGAGTCCCTGAAAGATGTGCTGGAAGACATGGAATCGCAACTCGCTTCCGCGGAAGTTGTCGAGACCGCGACGAAAACGGGCGGGACCGCGGCGCTGGAGGAATTGGCGAGCCAGGCGCCCATCGTGCGGTTCGTAAACCTGATCCTGTTCCAGGCGATCCAGGACCGGGCCAGCGATATTCACTTTGAACCGTTTGAAGACGAATTCAAGATCCGCTACCGGGTCGACGGCGCCCTGTATGAAATGGCGCCGCCACCCAAACATTTGGCACTACCGGTAATTTCGCGCATCAAAGTCATGTCCAACCTGAACATTGCCGAACGCCGCCTGCCGCAGGACGGGCGTATCCAGCTCAACATCGCCGGCAAGCAGGTGGACCTGCGTGTTTCGACATTGCCGACGCAGTACGGTGAATCCGTGGTGCTGCGCGTCCTGGACCGCACGGTGGTCAATCTTTCGCTCGAAAGCCTGGGTATGCCGAATGATATCTTCGAGCAAACGACGGAAGTCATCAAGGCGCCCAATGGCATTTTCATCGTCACCGGGCCAACAGGATCCGGAAAGACGACGACGTTGTATTCCTGCCTGAAACGCATCAATACCATCGATATGAAACTGCTTACCTCGGAAGACCCCGTGGAATATGACATTGAGGGCATCATGCAAGTGCCGATCAACGAAGCGATCGGCCTGACGTTCGCGCGGGCACTCCGCGCTTTTCTCCGCCAGGACCCCGATATCATCATGGTCGGTGAAATGCGCGATTTGGAGACCGCGCAGATTTCGATTCAAGCCTCGCTCACAGGTCATTTGGTGTTTACGACCCTGCATACCAACGATGCGTCCGGCGCGGTCACGCGCATGATTGACATGGGGGTCGAGCCATTTCTCATCAGTTCGACATTGCAGGGCGTCCTCGCCCAGCGTCTGGTGCGAACCAGTTGCAAGAAGTGCCGGATTGCTTATGAACCGACCGAGGCGGTATTGTCGGAGTTGGGACTGACAAAGGAAGATACACAAGGGCGTCCATTTTATTACGGCAAAGGCTGCATGGAATGCAACGAGACGGGATACAAAGGCCGGAAAGGCCTGTTCGAGTTGCTCGTCATGTCGGAACCGATTCGTGAATTGATCAACATGCGCGCGCCGGCGGGTGTCCTTCGGGCCCGCGCCCTGGAGTTGGGAATGAGGACGTTGCGGGAAGACGGCATCCGCACCGTACTCGATGGAGAGACAACCGTGGAAGAGGTACTCAAGTACACATAACAGCGCCGACGCCCACCGGGCCGTGGGTGAAAAGCGCGGAGGATGGTCATGCCAAAGTTCAGCTATGTAGCGTTGGATACGCGGGGCAAGGAAATCAGCGGCGTTCTGGAGAGCGAGAACACAACATCGGCGGTGAGCCGCATTCGGGAAATGGGCTACTTCCCGACAAACGTTGCCGAGACGGACAAGGTACCGGCGAAAAAGGGCGCCAAAACACCCGGATCCGCTGCGCCGGGGAGGCAAATCCGGCGCCAAGAAGGGCTTCTCCCTTCAGCTCAAGTTTCCTGGTAGTAGTGGCGTCAAAACCAAACTCTTGTCGTCCTTTACACGACAGCTCGCCACACTAATCGACGCGGGTTTGCCGTTGCTGCGCGGTCTCGAAGTACTGCGCAAGGGAGAAAAGAACGCGACGCTCAAGCACACGTTGCAACAGATCGCCGAGAGCGTTGAAGCCGGCAGCACGTTCAGCGAGGCGTTGGCACAGCATCCGAAGGTGTTCAACCGCCTCTACGTCAACATGGTGCGCGCCGGTGAAGCGGGCGGTGTACTCGATGTCACGCTGGGTCGTCTTGCCGACTTCCAGGAAAAGGCCCAGAAGATCAAGAACAAGGTCATTGCGGCGATGGTCTACCCGGCGGTCGTCATTTTCGTGGCGCTGGCAATCGTGTCGTTCTTGATGGTCGTCATCGTTCCCAAGTTCCAGGAAATCTTTACCGACCTGCTCGAAGGCAAGCCGCTACCGGGTCTGACCTTGTTCGTCCTGAAGGTCAGTCAGATCGTACAGCATCAATTTTTCCTGGTTGCCGGCAGCATTGCCGGGTTGGTGGTTGCGATCAAGATGATCGGCAAGACCGAGAAGGGACGGTTCTACCTGGACAAGATCAAACTGAACGCCCCGATGTTCGGGCAATTGATCCGCAAGGTGGGCATCGCCCGTTTTACCCGCACCTTGGGGACACTGATCGCCAGCGGCGTGCCGATTCTGCAGGCGCTCAACATCGTGCGAGAAACCTCGGGCAACGCCGTGATTGCGAAGGCGGTCTCGCAGGTCCACGATGCCGTGAAAGAGGGCGAACGCATTGTGCAGCCGCTGGAGGCTTCGGGAGTATTCCCGCCGATGGTGATCAGCATGGTGGACGTTGGCGAGGAAACCGGCGCCCTGCCCGACATGCTCATGAAGGTGGCGGACGTTTATGATGATGAAGTGGACAATGCGGTGACGGCAATCACTTCCTTGCTGGAGCCGATCATGATTGTCTTCCTGGCCGTCGTCGTCGGCACCATCGTCATTGCGATGTTCATGCCGCTGATCAGCGTTATCGGTTCGCTGGGCAGTTAGGCTGCGGGAATTTGAGCAGCGGGCGGCGGTCTTGCGCAAGCGGGACCGCCGCTTCATTTTGCCGCGAAGAGATCCGGCTCACTCGGGGCGGATGGTCCTGTCAACTCCGCCAGCAGGGATTTGAACCCGAATCGGCGATAGAGGACGGCAAGGGCCGCGGAATCCGGCGGCTGAACCTTCAAAGTCTCCAGGTCACCGGGAAGCGAAAGATCGGTTTGGAGGGCGATCAACTGTCGATTGATCCGCAGTCTCTCCGCCGACGCCAGCAGAGCCTCGCGAATCTTTGGTCTGACAATCTCGGAGGCGCGGGCCAACAAATCGTCCAAGGTGCCATACGCTTGCAGCAATTGGGCAGCGGTTTTCTCGCCAACACCAGGCACACCGGGGATGTTATCGACCGAATCGCCCAACAAGCTGAGCAAATCAACCATCTGTCCGGGGGTGACGCCGAAGCGCGCCTTGACGCCCTCGGGATCGACGATAATGGTCTCTTTGCCATCCGGTCGAAGAAGGCGGATACGCGGCCCGATGATTTGCATAAAATCCTTGTCGTTGCTGGCAATCAACACGCTGCGGTCGGTGTTCGCCGCTTGCACGGCAAGAGTGGCAATTATGTCATCCGCCTCGTCGCCTTCCAATTCTACGATCGGGATGCGTAGAGCCTGGAGAATCTCGCGGATTGCGGGAAGCTGCCTGTCGAGATCGGGGGGGGTAGGGGGGCGTTGCGCCTTGTAACTCGGTAACAGCGTAAGCCGCTTTTGCGGGGCGCCAAGGTCAAAGACAGCGGCGTGGTGGGACGGATTGTGGTCCACAATCATTTTCTTGAGCATCTTGGTCAGGCCGAAGATGGCGTTGACGGGCGCGCCGTCCGGGCCCGTAAGGACGCGAATGGCGAAGAATGCGCGATAAATCAGCGAGTAGGCGTCATAAAGAAGGACGGTTTCGGCCATGCCCCGTGAACGTATCATGTCGCCGGAGATAAAACAACACGGTCCAAGCCGAGGCCTGGAGCCGGGTCGTTCGTACGTGATCGCCAACTAGCGGGCGGCGGAAGTTATCGGCGAACGATTGATCGGGTTGCCGGCTGGATCGATCAGCCGCGCTGTGACGAAAATGAGCAGGTTACGCTTGGATCGAGATGTGGTCTTGCTCTGGAACAAACGACCGACAATCGGCAGATCACCAAGGAACGGGACTTTATCATCGATTTTTTGGAGATTTTCCGTGATGAGCCCGCCGAGCACCACCGTTTGGCCGTCATAGATCAGGATGCTGGTGGTCAGGTTTTCACTGGAGAAGAGCGGCTGCTTGATGTCGTTAAAGGTGGTGACAACATTGTTGCCCGCGCCAATGGCAATCGGGCCGCCATAATTGATAAAGCCCAGGAACTGGGAAACTTCCGGGACCAAGGTAAGGTTGATCGTGCGCCCATCCGCACCCACGGTGGGGGTGACATTCAGGAGCACACCCACTTCACGCGTCTTGAAGCTGCCCGGCGTGGATGGAGTCACACCCACCGCGCCGCCGCCGGCCGTACCGCCGCCTGCGGCGACAACCTGGGGTGGTTGAAACTCCGTCGGATAAATGAATTCTTGAATGACGCGGATTTGCGCCTGCGCGCCGCTGATCGTGGTTACCTTGGGCGAGGAGAGAGTGTCCGCGCTTTGCTTTTGGGCCAGGGCATTGATCATGACCTGGAACTGCGGGTTGGTCAGGATACCGCGAATGGTTCCCACGGTGGACTGCGGTGAGGTGACGGTGCCAAAGCCCGCTCCCGCCAGTAGGGCATCGATGGCGTTGGCCTGAATGGTACTGGGACCACGAAGGCCGGACGTTATATCCTCACTCGGACTTGAAAGAGCGCCGCTACCCGGCGGGAATGCCTCGCCGCCGTTGCCGCCGGTGGCGTCGAAGCTGCCCAACGTCTTGGTGCCAACCTGCCAGTCGAATCCAAGTTCGTCCAGGTCGGTCTGTGAGATTTCCACGAACTTCGCATCGATCTCGACCTGCTTGGGAGCGATGCTGTAGGCGTTGAGCACGCGCTCAAAAATCTCCAGGTTCTCGGGTGTGTTGCGAATAATGATGGTGCTGGTACGGTCGTTATAAACCAGACTGGATCCCGGCGGGAAAGGAACGCCGGCCTCGGTGAAGATGGCTTTGATGTCACCGACCGAGACAGTGGTATTACCAACGCCAAGGGCACGATATTCCGACTGGCTGGTCGCTGCAGCGGCTGCGGGTGGCCCGGAGAGCACGGTTTTGAACGCGCCTGGTTCGACGCTATAGGAGCGCGTGACGAGATCGCCCGGGGCGGCGTCAATGGGCAGCACGATGACAGCGCTGGGCTCGACCCGGTACTTCAAATTGGCGAGCGTCGTCACGTATTTCAGCGCATCGATCAGCGGCACATTGCGCAAAGAAAGTGTAATTTTGCGGCCTTCGATCTCACCGGCATTTCCGGCGCCAGCCGGTTGGGCGGCTTCCGGCGCCGCGCCGGGAGCCGCGGGCGCGGGGGCGGGAGCGGCTGCCGGGGCGCCCGGGGTCACAATACCGCCGCCCAAAACGATATTTACGCCCACCTTCTCCGGATCAAGCCGCCGGCTTTCGTCGCTGAGAAAGGTGATGACGTCACTGACCACCGCCTCGCGGTAGTTGATTTCAGGGACAATGATCTCGTTCAGTTTCTTCAGGATTCCCTGCTGGCGCACGGCTTCACGACCGATGACTCCGTTGTCTCTTTCAGGCACAGGGGCCTGCAATTCGTGACTGGTTGGCGGGACCCAGGCGTCCGTGACCTGCCAGAGAAGATGCGTGCGCGATGTGTCGGCGGCACCTATCCCGATGTCGGTGCGCGTCTTGTCGAGGGATTTGAGGAGGGCGGAAGCATCCGCATTATAGGGGTCAAGCAGAAGAATCTGCTGGAAACGTCGTTCGGCCTCGTCGTATTGCCCGGAATTCATCAAAATCTTGCCTTCGCGGAAGAGCTTCTTGATCTGGTCTTTTCTGGCCAGGAATTCGGGCGTCTTATCAGGCTCAGGACCGGTAGAAGAGCTGGTGGCGGTAGAAGCCGGGGACTGCCCTGAAGCGGCAACCTTGGGTGTTGATTCGAGCTTTCTGGTTTTGACGATGACGTTCTCCGCGGCGCGGTTCTTGGGATCGTATTCCAAGGCCTTTTGGGCCATTTGGCGGGCCTTCGTGTAATCGCCCGCTTGGAAAGCGGCATCCGCGAGGCGCGAGTAACAAGTGGTCAGGCTTTGTACCGCGCGCGAATAATCGATTTCCGTGGCTTGCGCACGCGGGAGAATTTTGATGGCTTCTTCCAGCTTGGCGGCGGCCTCTTCGTATTTGCCGCTGTAGTAAAGCTTCTCTCCCTGATCGATCAACTTCCGCGCAGTGATCTGGGCCTCCTGGCGGCGGACAACCTCTTCTCGGGCAGCCTGTTCCGGGGTCGTTGAACTGGGGGAGGAAGTTGCTGTAGCCGCCGGCAGATTCGTAGACGCGATCAAGGCCGCACCGCTCGCGAGCAGTACCAATAAGATTCTTCTTGTCATAGACGATGTCTCCATTCCGTTCTCACTCGCTCGAGGCGCCACGGGCACATCTTCTCAAAGCATAAATCGGTAGTCCATGAGATTCGTACGCAGGGCGGACTACTTCTCTTGGGATTTGATGATGTGCGGCTCTCCTGTCTGCTGGTCATTGATTACCATCTGCTTCAGATCGATGTCAACGACTTTGTAAGTCTTTCCGGTGCACTGGATCAGTTGCCCGCGGCGGTACTCCCGGGTCTGGCTGGCGACATCACAGCGGACCTGGGCCACCGGCTCCTCTTCCACGCCAGCCTGTCCCAAAACGAGGGCCTTCGGGTTGTTCCCGGGATGCTGCACCGTCAACTCCGAGACATCAATATCGTGTTTCCCGCCAAGGGCCGGGTCGTCCACGGTCCTTGATTTTTTCTCGAACTTCACGACTTTGTAGCCCGTGTCCTCGTAACGGTCCTTGATGGCGTCCCCGACCGACCGAATAAAAAAGGAGTGGGCGCGAAACTGGAAATTAAGCTGGAAATTATACCCCTCTTTTTTGTCGGCATCGTAGGAGTACGTCTTGAAAAGCAGGGTGAACGGTTTGTGGACGACGGCAATGAGGATGGGGAGACCGTTCGTTGCGCCCGTAATATCGATGAAGTTCGTCTTGCGCTCTACGTACGCCTGTTGGGAAAAAATGCGCGGTGGTTCGTTCGTCGTCCACAGGGGTGGATCCGCCAATAGTTGGATCGCGGTCGAGTAGGCTTGCAAGGGAATGTGCGCTGTGAGTCTCGGGTTTGGGCGCGCGACGGGGTGCTTCATTGAGTTCCGTACTGAGCGCGCTGACTTTCAAGGAAAGAAAAACTGCCGAGACGATCAGCAGGACCAGCGCGGCGGCCAGCGTGATCTTCTCGTAATGTTTCTTCAGAAAATCCATGTCGAATCCTTCAGCCTGCGCCGATTACGCATCCGGCTTTCCCATTTCGGGCCTTCCCGCTTCAGGTTTGCCCGTTGGCTTGCTGGGAAATTCGATCAAATCAATCCGCACTACCACCGACAGGCGGGTGCGTTTTGGCGTGGAAAGCGTGGCCGCCGCGGCGGCCCCGCCGGTGGGCGGCGCCGGTGCCTTATCCGGCGGGGGCGATTCGCCGGTGACCTGCACCTTGCGGACCGCAAAAAACCAATCGGATTTCGTGACACCATTGAGAAAGTCACGGAGCGCCTCTGGCGTGCAATCGAACTGAAATTCAAATGGCAACACTTGATAGAGCGCGTTGGGATCGTTGACGATGGGCACATCCAGCGTGTCGGGGCCACCGGTCGGCTCGACTTCCGAGCGGCGAATCACGTTGATGTCATCCACGTGGCTTTCGATCAGCAAAGTACTGATCTTTTCGATCGCGCGAAGTTGTTTCACCAACAAGGTCACGACGCGCTTGGTGTCCTCTTCGGAAAGATTGCGGGCTGGGATGGCCGGCGGCGAACCGGCGTAACGATTAAATCCGAAAGGCAAATCCTTCCACGATTTTGACGCCGCGCAGCATCGGCCGCCTGGCGCAATTTAGCCAACTGGGAGGCCATCATTTGCAGGAAGGCAACCGGCCGCAAATCTGGCGGCGTGTGAATCCGGCTTTGGGTGACCTTGGCCAGAAGTTCCTGATACAACTGGTTAACCTGCGCCCGATCCTGCTTCAGGATGTCAATATTCGCGGGCGTCGGAGCGGGTTTGGTCTGGAGCAGATGGTTAAGTTGCGACATCTGCTCTTCCAGGGCGGCATCGATTTCCGCCTTCTTGCCCGAGGCTTCGTGCTGGAGCCAGATGACCACGCCGAGCACGATAACGAACGCCGCGACAAACGCGACGAGCATGGCATGTTGTTTGAGCCACTTGGCGTTCATGTCACATCGGGAGTGGTTTTGCGAGTTTGGCTCGCACCGTGAAGGTAAAGGTTTGGCCCTGCAACATCGGATTGGGCGGCACGTCGATCACCACGCCGGCTTTGTCATAAAAATTTGTCGATTGGCTCAGGCTCTGTTTGAAATCTTCGACTAATTGAATGTCCCGCTCGGGATTCTCCGGGGAATGGATTCCCGCGCCTTCAATGCGGAGTTCGCCAATGGTCCTGGGATTGCCGGCGGACGAAGAGCTGCTTGGGCTGGGATTTTCTGCGTCACTATCTTCGGCCCCGGGGCGCGTGCGACCACGGCCACCACGCGAGGACGGTGGCGCGGCTGCCGGGCCGCTGGAAGCCGTTTCTGCCTGTGGCGTAAGCGAGACGATCCAAATATTGGAGCCGAGACGCTCGTTGAGGTCCTGGAGCAATTCCGGCCAGAGCGAGCGTTGATGGACCAGCGCTACGATCTGGTCCGCCTTGCCGTTGAGTTCGGCGAGCTGACTCTGCTCACGGGCCAGTTTTTGGCTGAGATCGTTGAGATTGTTGACCTTATCCGTCGCGACATCCAATTGGCGCCTCGTCAGGTTCATGGTCTTTTGCGTGTAACCCAACCAACACAGCGGGATAAGCAGGACGCAGACTCCCGCCGCGGCCAGGTAGGGGCGCTTGTGTCCCATTTGTTGGCGGTTACGGACGGAGTTGGGGAGGAGATCGACCTCGATGGGGCATTCGGTGTGCTTGCGCAGCCCCAAGCCGACGACTTCGCCAAAGAAATGGGCGGAACGGGCCAGTTCCTCCCGCGGAATATGTGGGTCGATCTCCACGTTGCGAAAGGGATTGAAGTATTCAATCTCGGTCTGGATTTTCTCCTTAAAGAAACGGTCCGTGTAGGGGATGATCGAGCTTCCGCCGGAGAGCAGCACGCGCGCGGGCGAGCTGCCGCCCTGTTGACCTTTATAGAAATTGATCGAACGGGCAATCTCGGCGTGCAGCCGGGTCATTACATTGCGGATGATTTTGCTGACCCGCGCTTGCGTTTCGCTCTCCGGCTCTTCGTAGGCGCCACCCAGCGCGACGAATCCTTGGGCCTTTTTCATGTGCTCGGCTTCGAGGAACGGGACGCTAAACTCCGCCGCGATACTTTGGGTGATCGCATTGCCGGCGATGGGAATGGAACGCGAAAAGACCCGGTGTTGTTCCAAAAACAGAAGATTGGTTGTGCGCGCGCCGAGATCGACGACCATGGTGCAACCTTCCAGGTCGCCATAGTTGTAGCGGACCGCGTTGTATAACGCCATCGGCGCCACGTCCACCATTTCCGTACGCAACCCGCAGGACTCGACGCCTTCGGTCAGGTCCTCGATAATGTCGCTCTTGATCGCCAGGAGCACGACCTCCAGCTCGCCTTGCGGGTTCTTGCCGAGCAACTGGTAGTCCCAGATGACTTCGTCGATCGGGAAGGGGACATTCTGCTGCGCTTCGTACTGGATGATTTGCACGACCTTCGACTCGTCAACGGGCGGCAGTTTGACAAAACGCGTAAAGACCGACTGGCCGGAGACGCTGAAAATAACATTGGTGGCCTTGATGTTCTTTTCGTGCACGATATTGCGCACGGTGGAAACGATCAGCGCCTTACGGTTCTCTTCGTGCTCGGGGTCGATGCCAAGATCGGCGAAATTAAAATTCGTGAGGCGCAGCCCATGGCCCTTGGATGCCTGAAACTCGCCAACCTTGACTGTCGAAGCGCCAATATCCAGCGCCAAAATTCGCTCGGAACCTAACATGAGTCGTGTGTATTCGTTTGCTGATTACGGCGTCGGTTTGAGGGCCTCATAGCGATCGTAGGAGATAATCGACCACGGTGTTTGCTGGGGCGTGAGCAGGTAGCCGGGGACCGGCGTGTAGCCTTCCCACCAACGCTGGCGCGAGGCCGGTGCGCTATCCTGGTCGATCAGTTGGCCCCGGTGGAAAATCTGGACGGCGACGGATTGGACATCCCCATTGCCGTAGCGCTGGACGGTGTTGGGATGCATGAACATCGCCGAAACGTGCCGCGGTCCCTTCGCAACATTTACGTAGGTCACGTCACCGACAAACATCCGTGTGTCCCTGCCGGAGCCCAGCAGTACGTAATACTTCACTTGCACGTCGTCAGCCCACTCGGGTGTGCTGTCAAATTCCGTCTCAATCCTCAGCCATTTTTCACTCAGGGTGGTCGAACGGCTCCCGGCGCCCATGATGAGCGATCGATAATCCGGGGCGGCAACAAGTTGCTGGCGGATGGTGCGGATCTTGAGCGTGGGCCCGTTTCCCGCATCGGGAACCTGAGCAAAACTGAGAAGGGCTGGTATCAGAAACGCGACAGACAACGTGCATGTTAGTATTGTTTTTCGATCACTCATTCGTGCCTCCTGCGGATACAGGCCCAATCCCGGTGCAACGGAGAATCTTCTCGTCGTTAGAATGTAAAGTGGCCTGCCACATCGGTCAACAGCAAAAGCGACGGTGCACAGATTTGTGCGCGTGGGCACGGGCATATTTGGTGCTATTTACAGCAAAGGAATGGATCCCGGTTACCAAGCGCTGGGCTTTGCTTTGCACCCAGTGTGCTCGCCGCGCCGCCTCCTGTTCCTGGCCTGCGTGGTCTTCCTGCTTTTCGGCTGTGGTCAGGCCTCAACGGACACGGAACAGGAAACCACCCGCACCGCGATACCGATCGACGAACACCACACAGTGATCACCGCGACGACCCGCGATAGCGTGGGCCCGCTCAGCGTGGAGGAACTGGCCCGCAAGTCCGCGCTGGAAGCCGAACTGGCCGACGAACGCCCGACCCATCGCCTGAAATTGCGTAATGGCCGCCTGCTCGAGGGCCGCATCGTCTCCGAAACTCCTTCCACCATCCGCTTTCGAGACGGCTTCGGATACTCCGGCTTTGTCGTCGAGTCCTATCGGCGCAGCGATGTTCTCACGGTCGAAACTCTCCCGGCGGCGGCTTTTGAAGTAACGCCGCGCGACGTGCGTTTCAGCGCCGAGTTTCCCGAGTTCCATTTCGTCAAGTCCCCGCCCTACACGGTCGTTACCGACGAATCCTTTGGCGAAGTGCAGAAGATTCTCCTCGTGCTGGCCGACCTGCGCGAACAACTTCACCAACGCTTTGCCCCGCTGATCAAGCAGGACGGCGACCTGCAAGATGTCCACGTCGTATTTTTTGGCTCCGAGGAACCCTTCCGAAAGTACGCGTTGCGCACCGCGCCGTCTTTCGTCAATAGCGCGGGCTTTTTCTCTTCCGGCGAGAACCGGCTCGCCCTGCTCAACCAGTTGGGGACATCCCGTTATACGGACGCGCAAGTTCGCCTCGACGAGCGCAGCCGCCACCTCAGCAATTTCGCCGACGCGGGCCCGCAACTCGCCGCGTTGCGGTCCGACATCACGTCCGAGGCGAAGTCGATGAACGAGCGGCTCATCCGCCATGAAGGCGCCCACCAGCTTTTTCATGCGTATCACGTGCACTCGCGCTTCGGCCTGGAACCGACCTGGCTCACGGAAGGTCTCGCCCAATACTGTGAGACCCCCGAGATCGGCCATTACCACGCGACGTTGGCTGACCGCATTACGCGCGCGCGCAAGGCCGGTCAACTACTGCCGCTGCAAACACTGTTGAACCACCGCGATACCTCGGGATTTTTCGCCCTGGGCGAGGGGAACATCGAGTTGGCCTACGCGGAGAGTTGGGCGCTGGTGTACATGCTGATGCAGGACGAATTCCGCGGTCGCTTCTTCGATTACATCAGGTCGTATCGGGACATCGAGAACTACCGCGCCGCGCATGCCGCGGAAAAAGTTCAACCGGAAACATTGCTGGAAGCGCAGTTGAAGATGAACCTCAACACACTCGAAAGCCAATGGGATTCCTTCATAACCCATCTGTAATCCGGCGCATCGTGGTGTACGGCGCGTCCGTGCTGCTGCTGCTCGTCATCTTGACGCGGACGCGCGGTTTCGGACAGGGCGAATCGGGGAACCGGTCGTCGGCGCTGATGTTTGACCGTCTCCAACATGCCCTGCTCGGGGACAACAGAAAATCTCCCGAACGCGACTCAGCGCTCGCGCTACGCCAGGAGAACACCGATGGCAATGGCGACCAGGGCAATCCCCTTCGCGATAAGCCGATGGTCTATGCGTCCGCCCGCGATATCCCGGCGCATGACGATGTCGGTCGCCCGAATTATGTGGCGGGCCAGTTGATCGTCCGTTTCCGCAGCGGCGTTTCGCATCACCGCCAGGATCAAATTGTCGATGAATTGGGCGCGCGCATCCTGCGCACGCTGGATGCGCATCGGGGCGAATATCTCGTGGTGTTGTCCGGGGGCGTGCCCGTTCCCACCGCCGCGCAGCAGTTCGCCGCGGTCCAGGAGATCGATTTCGCCGAGCCGAACATTCTCCACTACATCAATTGATCTGCCCAACGACTGAGCGAACTGGGCCAATCATGGGCGTGTCAATTTCCGGTAGTGTGTCAGTTTGAATTCAGGCTTCGTCGATGTGTTTCTGCATTGTAGGGCAGGCGGCCCGCCTGCCATGTCCATAAACGACGGCAAGCGAGCCGCCACGTGAAACGCGGTAAACTTGCCCTACAAGTTACGCGAAATGGGCTTCGAGCAAAATGATACACTACCCAATTTCCTGGCAGCGGTCCAACAGATCGGTACGAACCTCGTCACCGCGCCGAAAGCGCCCGTCAAGTTGTCCGCGCAGGTGGCGGATCCAGGTGTTGTCGAATTGAATTGGGCTGACGGTTCGGACAATGAACAAGGTTTCGTCATTGAACGCGCCGAAAAAGACGGCAACAGTATCGGCAGCTTTGAAGTCATCGCCGAAGTGGACCGCAGTAGCACCAATTACACCGACAACAGCGTCGCGTCCGCAGTCACCTACATGTACCGCGTGGCAGCCTTCAACGTCGCCGCGACCAACTGCACACGGCGGGTTGTGGAAGTGACGATGCCGTAGTTGATCCAGAGCCGGGATTGGGTATCAGTTGCTGGCGAGTGAGTGATGGGGTGTGGTGATACTGCCATGATGCAGCCACACATTATGACGATCGCCGCTCACAGCAAAGTGGCTTTTTCCCAAGCTAACCTGATGACCTTTAAAAATAAACCATCTTGTACGGCTGCACGAATATGTGATCCATCAATCGGAACAATAAGAAGGCGTTCATGTGAACCCCGAAGCATCTCATTTCTATATCGCCTAGAGGCCAATCCGATGGAGTCGTTGTGACAATATCATTTCCTATCACTTTCGGCGGGATGAATAACCCGACGGTTATGCGATGAAACGCTCTTTGCTTTTCGTAATCGATTGTCAATGGGTGAACTTGAAACACCAAAGACATTTCCATATGGTGGTTGTTTATATCGCAGCTAAAGCGAATTTGTTTGGCAATCAGCTTGTTAATCTTGGCTAGCTGGCTTGCAGCACGCTTGGATATGCGTTTACCGTGTTGCAATTCAGCAGTTCCGAAATCTATGGAGGCTGCACCAATGGAGAATGGGTGAGAGAATTCTTCTAGCAACTCTTGCCGTTGGCTTTTGGTTTTTATAGCTTGCGGTTCGAAGTGAAGTTTAGGTGGCAAAAATACCGAGTAAACATCACCTCGTTTTTCGAGCCACACGTGATTTGTAAAGCCTTGAAGTGCTAACGTGTTCAAGTGCCCTACCATGATTTCCAATAAAGTTTTTTGCGCCGTTTTAGCATCGCAGGTATTCTGTTCGGTAAATTTACCCGTGATGAGTTGGCTGAGCTTTACATCTTTTACACTCCAATCCCACTGCACCGGATATTGAAATTCAGTAAATGGCGAGTTCCATGTTACATCTTTGTTATTGCGATCCTCGATCTGCTGTCGAAGTCCGAAAAGTGCACGTTTTATAAATGATACAAGAACTTCAATTCGCCAATTGGGATGATCTTTCTCGTATGCCTCCAACACGTCCTGAAAAGCGCGGATGTGCTTATCAGCCGTCCAATTTTGCTTTCCTTCTTTGTCAGGATTATTTGTCACGCCAGCTTCTTGGCAATTTGTTCGTCGAGGATTTCGCGGACGGTGAGGGGGATGATGGCTTTGCCGCTATTGCCGGAGAAGCCGCGGAGTTTCGTCAGGTTGGAGTGGCCACCCATGCTATCAAAGGAGACTGTGCTGCACCGGTTTCACCGGGACCGGCGTGCGGCGCTGGCTCCTCGGTTTTGGGGATGCTTTGGCGCCTAACCGCGGTAGCTCCAAACGCCGTTCTACCAACTGGACGTATTCCTCAGAAATATCGGCCAAGATGGCGCGGCGGTTTACCCGTTGGGCCGCTTCGCCAGCCGTGCCGGAGCCACACATGGGATCAATGATTAAATCCCCTTCGCGCGTGGTCATTCGGATCAGTTTGTCAAAGACACCGACTGGCTTCTGCGCTGGATGCCCCGTTTGTTCGCTGCGCCCCACAAATCCGACCAGGAGCGAGTCCTCGATAACACTGGTGGGGCCCGGTATGTAACGCAACTTTCCTTCGCGCTGCTTCTCAAGCTGGGCGTCATTCAGAAAATGCTCTGGATACAACCGGGCGCCGGGATGGGACAAATGTAGGCAGGCATTCTGACTGGAGCGCCAGCCGCGAATGACGGATGGGTTATTCTTGTAGTACCAAGTCAACCACGCGACGAGTTGTAGCGGCTGGGGAATGCGCTCCACGTAACGCGCCACGATTTCCGGGAACCCCCAGAGGAACACGTGGTCACCCACCGTCGCGGCCTCCGCCAGCAACGTTAATATGAACGCATCGTAGTCGTCGCGTACGCCGCCGAATCCTTTATTGTACCAAGGATCCAGGATAACGGCCTGTGCTCGTATCCCCGCCGTTTTCAATAGCAACAAACTATCCAACACGTCCATCGGCGGGAGCAGGGCCAATCCATCAATTTGTAGGGCTCTGGAAATGAGGCTGTCAAACCGAGGCTTTTTTGGCTGCGCGCGCACGTGGGGGGCAATCATTTCGCAATCTTTCGTCTAATGTTACCGGCCTTGGACATCTCGTAGCCAAAATACTCCAATAGGAATCGAAAGACCATCTTCTTTTCTTGAGATGGAGCTGCCTGTACCACCGCGTACGTATTGAGCTTGCCAGTTAGGTTATCCCAATAGTGTTTCTTTACGACTTGATGGCGACCACAGAGGGCCTGCCATTCATTAGGATCGTTTCGGGCAACCTTCGGGTTGATGGCGTGTGGCCGTCGATGATCAGGAGTTAGCTTCACTCGCCCGCCGCCCACAGGGTCAATTTCACCTTCTTTCAAACCACATATCTCTGCCGCCTCCGACCATTCGCAGCAGTAGTCGGCTCGCTTCAATACAGCGATCCAAGCGACATCTGACGGTCGTACGCGGCGGGCTGCCTGCCGCCGTTTCTTCGTATGTGGCATCAGGTATTCCTGAACCTTGAGGTCGCCCCGGTTGCGCCACGACAGAATCGTATAGCCGTCATCGGTTCGCAGTTCCGATAACCGCTGATGCCAGTTCTCCGGCTCTGCTCCTGTCTTGGGATCTTTCGCTGCTTGGAGAATCTGTTCACGGCTGAGAATTCTTCCGACATTGTCGAGGAACAACGCCTCAAGCCGCTTTTTCACTGTGGACTGCCGGTATTTGCAGCGAACCTTGCCATAAGGTGGTTTGGTCGTCGCGACAGTCGCTTTCTTTGCCATGCTGGAGAGTGTAGTGAGACAGAGGCGGTTCGACAAGTCCTGAAGGTTGAACGACTCGCGCTTCACGGAAGCGCGGCTACAACCGGAAAAATCATTGTCGGCAACCGAGCTTCAAGCTGTCAGACGGGTGAGGGCTTCGAGGTATTTTTCGGTGGTCTTGCGGACCACGTCGTCGGGGAGTACGGGGCCGGGGGCGGTCTTGTCCCAATCCAGCGTTTCGAGATAATCGCGGACGAACTGTTTGTCGAAGCTCGGCTGCGGTTTGCCCGGGGCGTACGCGTCGGCGGGCCAGAACCGCGAGCTGTCGGGTGTGAGGGCTTCGTCGATAAGGACAAGTCGCGGTTCCCCTTGCATGTCATGCTGAGCTTGTCGAAGCATCTCGTCGTTTGGGGAGAGACCCCTCGACAAGCTCGGGGTGACCGGAGAAATGAGGCCGAATTCGAATTTTGTGTCGGCGATGATGATGCCGCGCTGGGCGGCGTGATCGCGGGCGAAGCTGTACAGCGCCAGGGAAATGTCGCGCACTTTTTCGGCGAGCGGCTTGCCGATGATTTTGACGCAGCCGTCGAAGTCGATATTCTCGTCGTGGCCCGTTTCGGCCTTCGTGGCGGGCGTGAAAATCGGTTGGGGAAGTGGACTCGATTCGACCAGGCCTTCTGGCAGGCGATGGCCGCCGACCATGCGGGTTTGTTTGTACTCCTTCAGGCCGGAACCCGCGAGATAACCGCGGACGACGCATTCAACAGGCAGAGGTTGGCATTTGCGCACGAGCATCGAACGGCCCGTCAAGTTTTGTAGGGCAGCGGGCCCCGCTGCCGCCAATGATGGCAAGCGGTGCGCTTGCCCTACAAGATCAGAGGTGATGAAATGGTTCTCGACGATGTGCCTGGTCTTGCCGAACCAGAACTCGCTGAGGGCTGTCAGGACACGACCTTTTTCGGGAATCGGATTGGGCAGGATCACATCGAAGGCGCTGATGCGGTCCGTGGCGACAAACAAGAGTGCGTCGCCAAGATCGAAGACCTCGCGCACCTTGCCGCTTTTGAGTTTCTGGACGCCAGCGATGTCGATTTGAGTGATTGTGTTCGTCACGGCGCTCGCCTAAGATGCATTATATGAATCCGAGCCGAAAATTTAAGGAAAATGTTTTGGTTGTCGGATTTTTTTCGCTCAGCGTCGCGGTCGTGGTGATTCTGGTCGTCGGCGCGTGGAAAGGGCGTACCTCGGTGCGCGCGTCAACTCCAACGACGGAGCAGGTCAACCACTAGCCGCACGCCAAATCCCGTCGCTCCTTTCGCCAAATACGGCAGATCGTCGGTCGTCCACGCCGTCCCCGCAATGTCGAGATGCGCCCAGGATGTATCCCCGACATACTTCGCGAGAAACGCGGCGGCGGTAATCGCCCCGCCGTAACGACCGCCCGTGTTCTTGATGTCGGCGACGTCGCTCTTGATCTTGTCCTTGTATTCCTGCCAGAGCGGCAGCGGCCAGACGCGGTCGCCCGTGCGCTGGCCCGAGGCTCGAATCTTATCCTGCAGGGCCTCGTCGTTGCCCAGCAAGCCAGCGGCAAAGCTGCCGAGGGCGACCACGCAGGCGCCCGTGAGCGTCGCGAAATCAATGATCGTCTTCGCGCCCCGCTGCCGCGCGTAGACCAAGTGCATCCCCGAGTACGATGCGGCCTTCCGCGTCGGTGTTGAGGACTTCGATGGTCACGCCGCGCTTGTCCGTACCGCGATAACTGGTCACGATGTCGCCCGGACGATAGCTCGTCGAGCTGGGCATGTTTTCCGCGGAAGAGATTACGCCGAGGATGTGGACCGGCAGTTTCAACCGGGCGACGGCTTTGAGAATCGCGAGGACGGCCACGCCGCCGCACTTGTCGAACTTCATCTCGTCCATCTTGTCCGACGGTTTGATCGAGATGCCGCCGGAGTCGAAGGTGATCGCCTTGCCGACGAGCGCGATGGGAGGGGCCTTTGCGGCTGTCCCTGCGGCGCCATTATATTCCAGGACGATTAAGTGCGGTTCGTTCGCGCTGCCACCGCCGACCGCGAGCAATCCGCCGAAGCCGCCTTTCTCCAATTCTTTCTTCGCGAGGATCGTGCAGGTCAGGTCCGATTCCTTCGCGAGCGCGCGGGCATAATCGGCGAGCACGCGCGGTGTCACTACATTGCCGGGCAGGTTGCCGATTTCGCGGGCATAGTTTGTGGCCTCCGCCACAATTTGCGCTTCGGCGACGATGCGCTTCGCTGCCTTCAGGTCAGCGCGCGGGGGAATACAGAGTGTGAGCGAGCCAAGGTCGGTTGCGTCATTATCATCGTGCGGCTTGAACTGACGGAACTTATACATGGCGAGGATTGTTGCCTCGACAATGGCGGCCAGGGAATCCGCGCCGAGGTTGTCGCTCACTTGTACAGCGGCCCGTTCGATACCGGAGTCGCGAAGTTTTTTTGCCGCAAGTCCCATCGCCCGTCGAATGGTTTCGAGGGTGAAGTGGTCGCGCGGGCCGAGGCCGACCAGCAAGATCCGTTGCGGTGCGAGTTTGCCAGCGGTGTGCAGAAGAAAAAGTTGCCGCTCCGCACCGCGAAATTCCCTGGGGCCAACGCGGGCGAGCAGGTTGCGGAAGGCCGCAGGCCCAACGAGGCGTTCCTTCTCAAACGCAAAGAGAACCGCGGCGGGTTGCTTTTGAGAGAGCGCGGCGGAAGTGGTGAGGGGAAAATTCATATTGGTGGCGGATTATAGCAGTGAGCGGTAGGGCGTCAACGGTGGCGCACATCCCTCCCAATAAACCCTTGGCCAGCCAATTTTGGGCACCTGATGCGAATCTTTAGCACTTTTGCAACCACTTGGCCCAGAAGGGGTGGGAATCCTCAGGGATCCTCCTGACAGCCTTTTCCGTGGCAAGTTTCGTGCTTTCTGAAGGTTACAGAGGCGCGGACATCGGTTGCCAGCGGGACTTAGAGAGATCGCGCAATAACAAACATGAGCGACAATCTACCAGCGGACGTGATCACGTTCGTGAATGCGGCCTTTCCGGCCGACGGCTTGAAAGTGGCGCTTCTTCTGGCCATTCTCAGTACGTGGGTTGTCATCAGTGTGTTTGCGTATCTCAACCTACAGGCCCGCAAATCCTATTTCCAGTCCTGGGCTGTGGCCTGGCTCTACTATTCCCTGTATCTGGCGGCGGCATTCGGATTGGGGGAATGGTCCGGGTTGTCCCTGGTCCAGGCGTTGCGTTCCGCCTGCATTGGTATCAGTGCCCTGTGCCTGCTCTGGGGAAGTTTTCAATTGACCGGCCAGAAGCGCACCAATCGCGAACTCGGGCTGGGACTGGCGGTAATACTCGTCTGGAGTTGCGTCGCTGTCTACCAATTGCTGAACCGCCTCTGGATCACCATGCCCGTGTTTTTGTTCCTGGCGATCGCGAGTGGCTACGCGGGCGTGGTCAGCCGAAAACAATGTCCGCGCGGTGCAAAATTATTGACGACCGGTTTCTTGCTGTGGCCCCTGCCATTGCTGACTTTCCCCTTCCATAATTCCGCGTGGCCCGGTTTGATGACGGCGGCTTATCTCGCGTCAGCGGCGCTTGCCTTGTGTATCGCGATGGGAATGTTCATCCTGACACTGGAAGAAGCGCGGACGCGCAACGAGACGTTGACCAACGAACTCAATACGGGCGCCGCCCATCGCCGCTTGCTCGAGCAGGAGATCAGCGTTTCCGAACAGAAGTATCGGCTGCTTTTTGATTCGGCCAGCGATGCCATCTTCCTGGTGGATCTCGCGAGCCTGGACATCGTGGAAGCCAATCCCGCCGCGACGGAATTGGCGGGACGCGCCGCCGACAAGCTCATCGGGCGCTCGCTCCAGGATCTTTGCCCGAAATTACAGCCGCGCAGCGCGAGTCTCCTGGAAAATAAAAAAGTTGTGGAACGATTGTTCGACAGCGCGGGCGAGTTTCATCTCGTGCGGGGGCAGGGCGAGCAAATGCTTTGCGAAGGCAGCGCCACGCTCGTGGATTACCATCAGCGGGCCGTGATGCAAATGAATGCCCGCGAAATCACCGGGCGCAAGAAAATGGAGCAACAGTTGCGGCAGGCGGAAAAACTTTCGGCGCTCGGGCAATTGGTCGCGGGCGTCGCGCACGAATTGAACAATCCGCTCGCCGTGGTGATGGGCTACGCGCAAATCCTGTCAAAATACAAGGCCATCGACGAAAAGGTGCGCAAGGATTTGCTGAAGATCCTTCGCGAGAGCGAGCGCGCCGCGAAGATTGTCCGCAACCTGCTGACCTTTGCGCGCCCGCGTGAGCCGCACATGTCCGTCATTGATGTAAATCGCCTGGTCGGCGAGGCCTTGGAAACCCGTGAAATCCAGGTCCACAGCGCGAATGTCCAGGTGCTGCGGCGGCTCGCGCCCGACCTGCCGGTGACGAATGCAGATGCCGACCAGATTGAGCAGGTACTGGCCAACCTGATGACCAATGCGATCCAAGCGCTGGACAACCATCTTGGCAAACGCGTGATAGAGGTGACGACGGAGAAGCGGGGCGACAAGATTCGCATTGCCGTGGCCGACAGCGGTCCCGGTATTCCGCTGCAAATTCTCGACCGGATTTTTGATCCATTTTTTACGACCAAGGGGCCGGGGAAGGGGACCGGCCTGGGCCTGTCAATTTGCTACAGCATTATGGAAGAGCACAAAGGCAAGATCTGGGTCGAGAGCGAAGTCGGCAAAGGCGCGCGGTTCATCGCCGAATTGCCGGTGGTGATCTGTCACGATTCAGTGAATGGAGGAGACAACGCGGGAGACGAGCGCGAATTGGATCCCGAGGCGCCGCAACGCCGGCTGTTGATCGTGGACGATGAGCCGGGCATTGTCGAGGTATTGCAGGAAGTACTCGCGAACAGTGGCTATCGCATCGAAACCGCGTCCAATGGCGCGAAGGCACTCAATCGTATTGCGTCCCAGGAATACGATCTCATTATTTCCGACCTCTGCATGCCCGAAATGAGCGGCGAAAGGCTTCACGCTGCCATCCGCGAACATTATCCGCACATGTTGGATCGCATCATCTTCGTGACCGGCGACACCGTGAGCCCGGGTTCACGAACTTTCCTGGAACAAACCGGCGCGCGCTGGCTGAGCAAGCCGTTCAACATTTCTGAAATTGAGCGGATCGTACGCAGTTACCTGCGCACCGAGCCTGTCAAAGCGGCCCGCAAAGGCGACGCCCGGGCAGCAGCGGTCGTGTAACCAGGAATCCTGCAGGCGATCAGGGAATCTGGAGGATTCCCGCCTTACAAACGCTCGCCGGTGGACTGGGAATCAATGACTGACTTGAGGCCCGTAAAAATGGCCCTGGAACAGTAGTCGTTGATCGCGCGCGCATTGGTGATCGCGATGAGGACTGTGGCAGCGATCAGCGCAAGACCGACCCGTAATGATCTCTTCTTGTTTTCTTTCGACATACCCTAACCTCCTGAATGTGCTTTGTCCCTTTTCCCGTCGCCCTGGCAATGGGACCTTGCCCGGCGCGTGAGCTGGATCAGTTCTCACGACCCATGTATTACGACAAGGAGCACTCCCGGCACAATCGGTGGGAAGACGGCTTTCTAGTAGGTGATTTGCCGAGAGGGGATGGGAACGGAGCCGAGAGGAAGGCGGAAGGAACACGCAACATCTCTGCCAGCAACACCGGCAGAGATCATGACGATTTTGTTCTACGAAAGATTCCCACCAAACCGCCGCCGAATATCAGTATTGCCGTGCCAAGCAGCGGATGTCCTTCCGGGTGCCGGATCGAATGTTTCAAATATTCCGCAGGATCAATCAGAAAGGCCACAAGATTGCCGATCACGCCGAAGGCTGGCCAAAGAAAGATAGGCCCCCCACAAGAGGAGTATGACCCAGCGCCGCCGCCGCGAGATAATGTCTTGATAACGGCTCTGTGCTCGAAGGATCTCGGCCTTCGCTGCGTCCCATTTCAGACCGGCCCGTTGGCACACCAAAACCACCAGTTCTTCGGGACGCCGTCCGTCACCAAGTTGCTTGACGATTTCCCTTTCGAACTCTCGATCCAACACCGGGCATTCCCCCAGCGTGATCGCGCCGGCCATCAACGGTCACGAGTGAGGAATCGTGCCGGCTACCACAAGTTGCTTACTTCGCGCCTTCGTTCATCTCCCAGAGCGCGAACACGTTGTTCTCTGTGTCCTGGCAGACGGCGAAGTAACCCATTTGTGGCACCGCTGTCTTGGGCATAAAAACTTTCCCGCCGAGTTTCTGGACCTTGGCGGTGTATTCATCCACCGACGGCACGCTGATGTAGTTGGTAATGCCCTGGTGTGGGTCCTGCCGCTTCATGATCGCGCCGTCGGGCGAGTCGTTACTGCCGCCCGTGTCCATGTGCCAGTATTCCTTCGGCCCCGGCATCTTGTCCATTTTCCAGCCGAACAACGACCCGTAAAACGTCTTTGCCCGCTCCACATTGTCCGCTCCGATATCAAACCATACGATGCTCGCCATACCGTCGCCTCCTTTTCCGTGAAAAAGTTGTGGTTCCAGTTCTGCTTCGATTATACGACAACCCATCGAAAACGTCTGGGAAAAAAGTGGCATTATCACCAATCCAAAAGCGGGCCTTCGACCAGGATTTTTTCCGAGGGGAAATCAAGACGGGGGATAAGGTGAAACTCAGGATGACACCACATCGTTCCGTGGTATTCTCCTTGAATGGCACACTTGTGAAGTCGCGCCCGGTTATTTTATGCATGGCTGCAGGAGTATTTGATTTGCAATCTGCATAGGAGAACAGTCATGCTTGGCTCACGGTGCGCATGAATTGCTGATGCCCATGAATTCACGAAGGACAATTCCTATATACGGCGGCAACCCTGCTCAATGAAACGTCTTCTGAGACTGGCGAGGACGTTCATTGGGGGCGGCGCTGGATCACTCTGGTTTGTTTCGGTCTTCCTCATGGCAAACGTGGCCTCCGTTCGGGCGCAGGATGTCACGGCCGTCTTCCCTGCGCCATCCGGACCTCTCACCGCGGGCGGTCGGGGCAGTCTTTGGCTCTACTGCATGAACAATTCATCCAATTCTATCCATCGAACTTTCGCCCCGAGTCTTAACTGCACACTTACGGCACAATCCATCTCGCTGGAAACAGTTCTCCTCTTAAACACCAACAGCAGTCCACTGGCGGCAACGATTCCGCCCGGCGGCTTCGTTAAAGAGGAATACCTGTTGGACCTTCCGTTAACCAGCAGTGGTCAGGTCACACTCGATATAGACAACTATAATCAAGTGCTGATTCTGGTGGGGCAGGGCGTTGTCGCGCCAGTCGTGGCCACGGATCTGCCGCCCACCTCAACCTCAACGCAAGCAGCACCCCCGACGGCTTCCAATTCCGACACGCGGGAGTTTTTCGCCAGTCATCTGTTCTTTTACGAGCCGATTTACTTCATTGCCGGCACCACCCCCGCTGCTGAATTTCAGGTTAGCGTGAAATACAAGGTCCTTGACTTCAAGGACAACTGGAATCCTCTCACGCATTTCTACTTTGCCTATACGCAAACTTCGTTTTGGAACGCCTTCTCGAAGAATCCGTCCTTCTTCGACACCAGTTACAAACCGTCGATGTTCCTTTATTATCCTGACCTTTTTCAGAAGGGCTTCTTTCAACTCGACCTGCAAGGCGGTGTCGAACATGAATCGAATGGCCGTGGCGGCACCCTGGAGCGCAGCTTCAATACGTTTTATCTCCAGCCCAAGGCCACGTTTGACCTGCCCTGGAATTTACAGTTCTCCCTTCAACCGCGCGCGTGGGTCTACTTCCGCGTGGGCGACAACAATCCGGATATTGCCGACTTCCGCGGGTATGCCGATCTGATCAGCGCCCTGACCTGGCTCGATCCAAATTCCGGGGAGAGAATCCAGGTGTCCAATAAACTCCTCGTCGGCGATGAAGGCTCGCATGTCGGCCTGCTGTTCGATTTGCGATTTAATCTGGTTGGTTTGCCGGTCTTGCGTAAGTTCAACCCGTCAATTCAAGTGCAATACTTCACCGGCTTTGGCCAAAACTTGCTGGACTACAACGTAAGCACCCACGCCTTCCGTGCCGGCTTGTGCCTCTTTTATTGAGTCTGCGACAACACAAGAATGGCACCCATTCAAACGCCAGCAAGGCCGCGGTTCGCCTTTTCGCGAGCACTTGAACGGTTCAACTTGGAGTGCCAAATTCATAAAATCGAACCCACTTTCTGATGAAAACGACCCAAAAAACACCCCTGCGGTGGGTTCGTTTTCCAAAACGAACCCACCTGCAAACCGGCCCTGCAAACGACATAAGTAACTGACAATACCGGTGATACACAAAAAACAGTCCGCCGAACCGGTGGGTTCGTTTCGCAGAATCGTATAGGGGCCCCCAAGCTGCGTACAGCGGCTTGGTCGCGCCGTCTTGTTCGCCATCTCGTCCGTAGTAGCCTTGGCGAAGACGGAAGCTCGAAGTGCGATGGCGGAAGCCTTGGCGAAGAAGGAACCGTCCTCGCGAAGTGGGCTCCGTCATTCACGCTCGCACCATACCCCACGCCATCACGCGTGTCCAGCAAAAATATCAATTACCGATATACGGGTGAGCTTGTCCGCCACCACATACACCAGCGCACCGCCGAAAGCCGATGAAGTGGTGCGTGGCATTGAGTCGGCCCGGGGAAGGCTCTGGCCATCCGCGCCGCCCTAACTAGAATCCTTCGCGGCTGCGGAATCGTTTCCCGCTGACCGTCATCGAAAGTGGTGGAGGAATACGATGGCAAACGATGCGCCGACAAAAAAGCTCACGAACAAGGTTGCGGTGATCACAGGTGGCAACAGCGGCCTCGGTTTGGCCACGGCCAAGCGCTTCGTTGCAGAAGGCGCGCACGTCTTTATCACGGGTCGCCGTCAACCGGAACTGGACGCTGCCGTGAAAGAGATTGGCCGCAATGTCACCGCGGTGCGCGGTGACATCTCCAATCTCGCGGACCTTGACCGGCTCTTCGGGACAATCAAGGAGCAAAAAGGCCGGCTCGACGTGCTCTTTGCCAACGCCGGCCTCGGCGAGTTTATGCCGCTGGGGCAGATCACGGAAGCGCACTTCGACAAAACATTCGGTGTCAACGTGAAGGGCACGCTCTTTACCGTGCAGAAGGCGCTGCCACTGATGCCCGAGGGCGCGACCATCGTGATCAACGGGTCGATGGTCTCGATCAAGGGCTTCCCGGCCTTCGGCGTTTATGCCGCAACCAAGGCGGCGTTGCGCTCGTTCGCGCGGACCTGGTCGGTCGATCTGAAAGACCACAAAATCCGCGTGAACGTCGTCAGTCCCGGCACCATCATCACGCCCGGCTACAAGAACGAACTGGGCCTGAGCGACGAGCAGATCGAGCAGTTCAAGGCGCAGACCGCCGCCACCACGCCAGCGGGCCGCGTCGGCACACCCGATGAGATCGCCAAGGCGGTCGTCTTCCTCGCGTCCGACGACAGCAGCTATATCAACGGCATCGAACTCTTCGTGGATGGCGGTGCGGCGCAGATCTAAACACGGTGTAGCCGCGCCTCTGTGAGGCGCGTACTCTTCGTGGATAGCGGCGTGGGGCAAATCTAAACGGGAATCGCTAGGTACGACGCGTTGGTTTCGTCAGGGCCAGGACCAATCCAGTCCAGAGCGCCAGGGCCAACGTGAGCAAGGGAATTACCCACGTCGGTAGCAGAGAGTGTATTTCGGCAAGACTGCATCCATGCGCGGTCGCCATCCATACGTCCAGGCGCAGGTTCAAGATCACCAAGACTGCTCCCCAAGCCAAGGTTAGGTGACCGGCGACGGCTCGCATGGCCGCGATTCCGGTTAGTTTCCGAAGACTGAAGAACTTCCAGAAACCCAGCCCGACCATTAATCCTGTAATGATTCCGGCTGAGCCCAGGTCATGCACCTGCCAGGCCACCCAGACCAGCCACGAAAAAAAGGCCAGATAGGTGCCGGCCAACACCATCGCGCTTGTGCCTGACGTTAACGGTACTGCGGCGGGCCGGGGAATTTCGACGGTTTTCTCGCTCTCGCGACGGATAGCCAGAAGCCGACGCATCATCACAATGGTCAATGTGGCTGCAAAGACAGTGTAGAACCACCAGTAGCCCGCCATCGCCAGAAAGAACGTCCGGTCACTCCACTGCAAATGCTGGCGCAGGGCATTCATGACAAACTGCCCGATGACGCCCCAGACCAGCACGAAAACCCAAAGAGTGGTGAACGCAATCTTTTTGACCCGGCGTTCGGCTTCGGTCGGGGACGCGCGAACGACCAACCAATGGGCCGTGATTCCGCCAACGATGCCGATGAGGGGCGCGAGCCATGCGCCCCAAAAACCCAACTTCGCCGCTGCGGAGCCCTTCGCGGTCGCGCCGGCGGTTGCGGTGGCCACCGAAACCGTTGTCAGTGGCAGCGCCGCCAGCACGGCGCCCGAAAATGCCTGGCCCGGCGCCGTCCGGCTCAAGGTTCCTTCCACGAACGCGATCACTTCTTCGTGCAGCAGCTTTCGGCCGCGCGAAAGCCGTTGCTTCACGGCATCCTCGCTCAATTCCAACTCCGCCGCGACGCGTTCGACCGACTGTTGTTCGCGGTAAAACAGAATCAAGGGCTCACGGTACGCATCGGGAATCTGTTCCAGCGCGCGCCAGAGAATCGCCTCTTCCTCACGGCTGACGGCTTGCGCCGACGGTGAGGGATCGGGGGATGGGAATTCCTGAATCGCCTCCTCGGATTCCGCGGCGTGAATGGGCTCACGGCCCTGTCGGCGGAGTTGTTTGCCGACCAGGAAACGAGTGATTCCACACAACCAGGCGCGGAGTTGCGCGGGCTCGCGCAGTTCGGAAAGCTGCTTCCACGCCGCAACAAAGGTTTCCTGGGCGAGGTCTTCGCTCAGGGTCAGGCTGCCCGTCGCATTGTAGGTGATCGAGCAGACCAGGGATTGATACCGCTCGACGATCTTCCGAAAGGCGTCGCGGTCGCCTGTCAGGCTCCATTCCACCAGTTGCACGTCGCTGTTCGCTACCGCAGACATTGTTCGGGTTGTCATCATATCACCGTATAAGTACCGGGAAAGCCTGAAGAGGTGACAAGAAATGCGTCGAGGCCCTCCATCCGTAGGCTTAACCGCTCGCCGGGGTCGTGATCTAATAGATTGTTGCTCGGAGAGTGAGTCGATGGCTGGCGTTGCCCGAAGTAGCCCGAACCGAACAATGCCCAGGTATGGCGAAATTGCCGGTATGTCAATGGCTCAAGATTATCAACGAAAAACAACCTTTGAAGGCACCCTTTCCGGTAGATGCGGGCATTTGATCTAACACTTTTGCGTGTCTACCGGGGACGTGTGGCCGTATCCGGTAATATTATGTTAGAGGCGTTCTTCAGTTCCCGAAATCTCAAGCTCGATAACTGGCTTGAAGCCAGAAGGGAAATGGGGAGAATCCAAGGCTCCGAGCTGAATGCGTTCAAGCACCTCATCCGAAACTGGAGCGTTCGGGAAAAGGGCGCGTGGATAAAATGTCGGCCCCATGGCCTGGTCAATATGAACGGCCAAGCACATTGTTGCAGAAGCATAATTCACCACAGTCTCCTTTGAAACAAACGGATGATCTCCGGGCTGCAAGACACATGAGCAATCTGACCACTCCTTCTTGCTGGTCAGATTTACGTGGATAACTTTCCCTTCGTGCTTTTCGGGGCTGGAAATGACCACGTATAGATGGGGCTTACTACTGCTGCTTGGTTGCGCCAGAAAAGTGTCACCCGCATTTGGCACGACCTAGCGCCTGCATTGCAAGAGATTGTTCACAAAGTTCGCGTTCTCGATTTCGTCGGCTATCTCTTCTGCCTCATCGGGCGACCTGCCAACAGCCGTCAAAATCTCTTGGTAACTGATCTCTTGATGTCCAGCGCCGGGATTCTGCCACTCTGGAAATGTGTGCGTTACGTCTCGCAGCGTCCACCGCGTGTACTTTCCGTAGGACTTGAAAATTTCCGTTATCAGGTCAATTTCGGCCTGAGAGAGCATTTCCGTCGAGGCGGCCTTTGTTAGCGACAATTCTTTCCCGGCGGTTGGCTCGCTGATGTATTGATGCCAATATGAAGCATCATCAGGGCTTTCGTTCACCAAGTCCAAGACACCACTCAAAACCGGGCCGTGTTTCATCGAAAAGTAGGCATCGCCTGTGACTGGGAAACCCCATCGTCGGATGGCTTCACGGTCAACGATGTAGAGAAGCTTTATCAGCTTCATGTAGCTCATCTTGTCCCCGCGAAGTGTCAGGAGCAGGGCCGCCGCCTGAGTGGTCTTTTCCTCGTTGAAATGGGCTTGCACAATCAAAGTGTAGCACCACCCAATATGAGCCGCAAGGCGCGATTTAGTGTGTATATGTAGTCTATTACGCGCAAAGGTCTTGAGTCAAAATTAGCCGGAACGCACGAATTTGACCGTCAGACGTTTTAACAAGCGGTTTGCTCGCCTAGGTCTTGGCCGGTCAAGGAAACTACAGAACCACAAGGCTGCTATCAGCCTGTTTGTGGCCGTGTTCAACTTCTGAAAAGTTCACAACACGCTAGGCACAACACCGGCTCATGGCGCGGAGATCACAGACGGGCCGTGGACTGTCGAGAAGCTGATTGAGGAAGCCACAAACTACTAGGAACTTGCTTCCCAAGGCGCTAGTCTTGGGCCATGAAAATCACCACTACAGTCGTTTCCGCTGCAATAATAGGCGGCTGTCTTCTTATGGCCGCCATTGTCTATGCTCAGACCGAGAAAAGCACCGCAACCGTAGCAATCTCACAACGGTATGTTTTGTTCACTGGTACATATCTCTCGTCCACTGGTGCAGGCGCTGTGTCATTACAGGGAGTTTTCAAGCTCGATGTTTCAACCGGCAGGACATGGGAATACGTAGAGGGTTTTGATTCTCAAAAGAAACTGGTGACGAGGTGGGCTCCGATCAGCGAACCCTAGCGAGTAGCAGCAATCTATTAGCCCACGACCCCTCCCGGCGCTGTAGATTTTCACGGCTTGCTTCGACGCAGACGGCCCGGTATCATCCGCCGCTACCGCTATGCCGAGGGCTCTAATCACGGGTATTGCCGGACAGGATGGATCGTACTTGGCCGAATTTCTTTTGGCCAAAGGTTACGAGGTCGCCGGCATCATTCGACGGGCGCGGACGGAGCGGCATGAGCGCATCGCCCACATCCAGGACCGTCTGCAACTCTATGAAGGGGATGTGCTCGACCAGGTTTCGCTGACGGGTGTGTTGCGGAAATTCGGGCCCGATGAGATTTACAACCTGGCGTCCCAGTCTTCCGTGTTCCGCAGTTGGGCCGAGCCGATCCTCACCGGGGAGATCAATGCGCTGGGGGTCAGCCGCCTGCTGGAGGCGATCCGCAGCACCAACCCCAAGGTCAAGTTCTATCAGGCCTCCAGCAGCGAGATGTTTGGCAAGGTCCGTGAATCCCCCCAAAATGAATTGACCCCGTTTTATCCACGGAGCCCCTATGGCGTTTCGAAGACCTATGGCCACTTCGTCACGGTGAACTATCGGGAAAGCTACGGCATGTTCGCTGCCTCGGGCATTCTCTTCAACCACGAATCCCCGCGCCGCGGTCTTGATTTTGTTACCCGCAAGGTCACGCACGGCGCGGCCTCGATCGCCCTCGGGCAAAGCCAGACGCTCGTGCTGGGGAATCTGGACGTGGAACGTGATTGGGGGTTTGCGGGCGACTACATCGAGGCGATGTGGTTGATGCTCCAGCAGTCCTCGCCGGAAGATTTTGTGATCGGCCAAGGGAAGGCGCATAGTTTGCGCGATTTCTTGCGGGAAGCCTTTGAACACGTTGGCCTGAACTGGGAAAAGTTCGTCCACATCGACCCGCAATTGATGCGACTCGCGGAAGTCGAGCATGTCGTGGCCGATTCCGCGAAAGCCCATGCCAAACTCGGTTGGAAGCCGCGCACCAGTTTCCGCGAACTGGTGGGAATGATGGTCGACTTCGACGTTAAATTATTAAAGGCCCAAGCGTCCGCCAGGTGACAGCTCCCGCACAGCCACCATCCAACATCCCGACCTATCGGCATGCGCATTTTAGTCATCAACCATCGCGACATCAAAAATCCGCTCGCCGGTGGCCTGGAGGAAGTGGTCCACCAGACCGCCAAATACTGGGTCGCTGACGGAAATCAGGTGGATTTGTTGTGCGCGGGATATGCCGGAGCGCCGCGCGAGGAGGTGCTGGATGGCATCCGCGTGGTTCGCGGGCCGAACGAGTACATTTTCAATTGGTGGGCGCCCCTGAAAATCCGGGCCCTTGGCCCCCGCCAGTACAACGTCATGCTCGAATACATCAGCAAAGTGCCCTGCTTTGTCCCGGTTTTTGTCCGGTCCACACCCACGGCCGTCATGATTCCGCACCTTTTCGGCAAGACGGCGTTCGCCGAATTGCCGTGGTTGATGGCCGCCTACGCCTATGCCCTGGAGCAGCCGATTCCCTGGGTCTACCGACATTCTCTGTTTTGGGCGCTCTCGAAAACCACCGCCGAGGACTTGCTGGAACGCGGCATTCCCCGGGAGCGCATCGAGATCATTTACCCGGGTTTCAACGAACAATTACTCAAACCCGATCCGCAAGCCGGGAAGACGCCGTATCCCAGCCTGGTCTACATTGGCCGGCTGAAACGGTACAAGCGAGTGGATCTGATCATTAATGCCACAGCGAAATTACGAGCACGATTTCCCGATATCCACCTTTTCGTCGTGGGGACCGGCGACTACGAGACAGAGTTGCGCAGCCTGACGGCTTCCTTGGGAGCGGAGAAATCCGTCGAGTTCTGCGGATTCGTGAGCGAAGATCGCAAGAGGGAACTCCTGCAGATTGCCTGGATTGGCGCCCAGACATCCACCATTGAAGGGTGGGGCCTGGGGGTCATTGAAGCTGCTGCGTGCGGCACGCCGACGGTGGCCAGCGATTCGCCCGGTTTGCGCGAGTCGGTCCGGGATGGAGAAACAGGAATCCTCGTGCCCCATGGTGATGTCGAGGCCTTGCAGGACAAGATGTCACTTTTGCTCGCGGATGCGGCGTTGCGCGAGAAGATGGGTGCGGCCGCCCGGAGTTGGGCCCGGCAATTCTCGTGGAAGGAAATGGCGCACCATTCGCTGCAGTTTTTGGAAAGGGCCGCCGGCAAATCCAAATGAAGTCGCGCCTCGGACTCTGGATTGTTCTCGTCCTCGCATTCGCATACGTGGCGTATCTTGGCGCGCATTGGTTGCCGCTGGGGATGGGCAAAAACGAGTTGAGCGCCTCCGCTTCCCGCGTCTGGGACATCAAACAGGAAATCACTAACCATCATCTGCTGCCGTGGTGGACGCCCTGGTACATGAGCGGATCGAGCTATGGCCTCAATTACGCCCGCGGCTTCTATCTCATTCCGTGGATCCTGTTCTCGACATTTACCGACCTGATAACGGCGGGCAAATTCACGGCGCTGACAGCGATCCTGGCGGGTGCGATCGCCATGTATTTTTGTGCGCGGCATTTCATGAAGAACGAATGGGCCGCAGTCCTGGCCGCCTTCGCTTTCATGCTGCATCCCGAGCAAATCATCCGCGCGGCGGGCGCCGAGCACATCACCATTATCCTGTTCTTCCCATTCATTCCGCTATTGTGGCTGACGCTGTCACGCGCGCTCGAGGCGAACAAGTTTTCCACCACGTTTCTGTGCGCCCTCGTGGCGGTGCTGGCGTGGTGGACCGATAATAAACAGGCGTTCATCAACTTTCTCTTCCTCTTCGCGTACGCGTTGTACTGGCTGTGGCCGCGCCGCAAGCAATGGCAGCCGACGGCCCGGACCTGCGGGTTGCTGGCGGCGCTGGGGTTGGCGCTGGGCGCATGGGTGTTGGCGCCGGGTTTTGTCGAATCCGGGGACGTGAAGTTGTTCGTGGGCGATCCGCTGACGGAATGGCAGAAGACGTATTCGTTCAAGAGCCTGCTCGGGTTGGTGGATCGCGACGGTGCGTTCACCAGTAACGCAACGAATGTCGTGTTCACGCGCGCCAACGCGAGAGGCATCAGGAGCCAGACGGAGTATGATCAGGTGCGGCGGGTGATGTCGCTTGGCGCCGATTCGCCGGAAAAATATGCGGGACTCGTCCTCCTGCTCGCGATTGCAGTGACCGTGCTGTGGAACAAACGGCGCGCGGATCGCAGAACGTTTTGGTTTTTTATCGCGTCGTTGCTGGCGAGCGTCATGTTTGCCACGGGACTGAATAGTGTGTGGACTGCGAACTGGATCACATGGGATGTGCTGTCGTCACAGGAAATGTCCGGGACGGCGCTGGTGTGGGTGCTGGTCGCCGCGACGTTTCTGGTGTTCTTTTACCGTCAAAAACTGACAACCGCGCGGAAAGCGGTGACCGCGGCCGTGGCCCTGGCGGTTTTCCTTTTCCTGCCGGGCTTCAAGCTTTTGGCGGACTTACCCTACTTCAAGGATATTCGCGCCCCGTTTGTGTTCTACGACAGCCCCGCGATGTTTTGGGGGGCGATGCTGATGGGATTTTTCGTGACCGACGTGCTGGTTGGCGAGAAATGGCGCACTCATGTTCCGAAGATCGTGGCCGCCCTCGGTGTGCTGATGCTTCTCGACTACTGGCCGTACGAGCGGCCCGTGAAAGACAACGGCGTTCCCGCTCACACGCTGGAGAATCTGCAGGCAGCCTATCAGTCGCTCCAGCCAGACAAAGATTGGGTAAAGACGTATTCGCTTTCCGGCCGGTATTTCCATCTGTTGGGGCCGATGTGGGGCGGCAAACCGCAAGTGTACGAAGCGTTCTACAATTGGATGTGTCCGATCGGAACCGGACTATTGAATCAGCAGGCGATTGTGCAGTCAGCGGACCGCCGGGTCACAATGAACCGTGCCTTCCTGAACTTAATGGGAGCGCGCTATGTCGTTTTTGATTTGGAAAACCCCGGGGCTCCCCAACCGCAATCGATCCTGGACGATCTGGGCCGCAATTATACGGCGGTATTGACGAATGCGGATTTTCTTGTTTTCCGGAACGACACGGCCCGGCCTTATGTCACGGCCTACGCGCGGGCATGTCTTTACGCGGGTGACGTGCACAAATCGGCGCCGCTCGCGCTCGCGCTATCCACGAGAAACTGGCCGCTGGTTCAAGCGAAAGAGCCGAGCGTCAACGCGGTGACGGACGCGACCGCGCAAAAGTACGAAAAAACCTACGGGGAAGACAGCACCCCGTTTCCACCTCTCCATGAAGGGGTTCCCGTCTCCTTGAGCGATGTTCAACTCACGCGGGAGAATTCGCAGTTGGTACGCATCCAACTGACCACGCCATCAAATTGTCTTGCGGTTGTCGCGGAAAGCTACTACCCGTTCTGGCGCGCGGAAGTGGACGGCCAACCGGCGGAAGTACTGCAAGTCAGTTGCGGCTTGATGGGTGTTGAGTTACCTGCCGGCAGTCATACGATTACGCTGCGCTATCAACCCCCCCGAGTTTACGCAATGGCCGGAGTAATCAGCGTTGCGACGCTGCTCCTGGGCATCGGTTTCACGGTTTTCAGTGTCCGACGTTCGGTTCGTTAGCGGCTCTTCCACCATTCGATCGTCTGGCGTAATCCCTCTTCGAGCGGGTACCGCGGTTTCCAGCCGGTGCCTTCGCGAAGTTTCGTGTTGTCGGCGAGCAAGTATATCGGTTCGCTCACCGCATAGGGGAGGGCGCCGAACTTGAGCAGATCGATCCGATTGAGTGCTTCGCCGATCTTCACCGCGATCTCGCGCACCGTGACGGGGATCCCGCTGGCGATGTTGACAGGGCCCGTGATCCGGCTCCCGGCAACTGTGCAGATCGCGCTGGCCACGTCTTCAATGTGCAGATAATCGCGCACGCGCTCGCCCGGGACCAGCTTGGTTTCCTGACCGCGCAACAAGGAATTGATGACAACGGGTACCAGCCGTCGCCGATCCTCATCCGGCCCGTAAAGATAAAACGGGCGCAACCACGCCAGCTCGATGTCGATGGACTGGAGCGCCTCGAAAAGCTCCAGTTTGGCTTGCCCGTAGGCCGTGGAGGGCTTGGTCGGGCTTGATTCACGTTGCGGTAAATCACTGGGCGCATACTCAAAAGAGGTTCCGGTCGCGACGAAGCGCCGACAGCCTCCATCACGGAGTGCGCTGGCCAGGCGGAGGCTCGCTGCAACCCAATCCTTTTTCTGTGGCTGGTGCAGGTAATTGCCCGGCTCGACGTGCCACGCGAGGTGGAGGCCAAGATTGAAAGCCGAGGGCCGGAGGACAAAAGCTGAATCGAGCAGATCGCCTTTGATCAGGCCCAGCGACGAAGTGAGGTCTTCGATGCGCCCAAGATTTGACTGCTCGCGAACCAGCGCGTGGACTTCGTGGCCTTCGCGTACGAGCGCGCGCGCGACGTGAGAGCCAATGAACCCCGTGGCGCCGGTAAGCAGGACTTTCACAGCCGCGTGCCGTACTGCGCGGCGTAGTATTTCTTGAAGTCGCCGCTCTTGATCTTTCGCCACCATGACTCGTTCTGTACGTACCAGTCAATCGTCGCGTCGAGCGCGCCCGTGAAATCGCGTTGCGGCTGCCAGCCGAGCGCGGCGAGGGCGCCGGCGTCCAGCGAGTACCGACGGTCATGGCCCGGACGGTCTTTGACCAACTGGATGAGCGACTCGGCCTTGCCAAGTTTGTGAACAATGCGGTGGGCGATCTCGATGTTCTCGACTTCGTTGCCGCCGGCGATGTTGTAGGTTTCACCGGACCTGCCGTGGGCAATAAGAAAATCAATCGCGGCGCAGTGGTCCTCGACGTAAATCCAGTCGCGCACATTCCGCCCGTCCCCATACAACGGGAGCGGCCGGTCTTCAAGCGCGTTGGTGATGAACAACGGGATGAATTTCTCGGGATATTGGTTGGGGCCAAAGTTGTTCGAGCAGCGCGTGATGGTGACGGGCACATCGTGCGTCGTGAAATAAGCGAAGGCGAGGCGGTCCGCGCCGGCTTTGCTGGCCGAGTAGGGATTGCGCGGGTTCAGCGGCGAGTTTTCGGTGAAGCTGCCGCTGGCGATGCTGCCGTAGACTTCGTCCGTGGATATTTGGATAAACTTCTTCACCCCAAATTCGCGAGCGGCTTCCAGAAGCGTGAAAGCGCCGAGGACATCGGTTTTGATAAAATCGTCAGCCCAGAGGATCGAGCGGTCGACATGCGTTTCCGCGGCGAAGTTGACGACAATATCGATGCCCTGGCTCCAGAGGCGCGCGACGACTTCATGGTCGGCGATATCACCTTTCACGAACTGGTGGCGCGTGGCGTCCGGAAGATTGGTGAGGTTTTCGAGATTGCCCGCGTAGCTGAGCTTGTCGAGATTGACGATGTGCCAGTCGGGATGCGCCCGCAGCGCGAATTTGACGAAGTGGGAACCGATAAAACCCGCGCCACCGGTCACGAGCACTCGCGTCACAACGCAATCCCCTGTTGGCGCGCGACCTGCACCCCGGTCTCCAACAGCTTCTGGTGCGAGGCGCCGGCATCCGCCCACCAGCCATCGAGAATATCGTAGTGGAGCTCGCCCCGACGCAAGTAGGCGTTGTTGACGTCCGTGATCTCCAGTTCCCCACGGCCGGACGGTTTCAGCGTGCGGATGATCTCAAACACGTGCGGATCATACATGTAGATGCCGATGACAGCGTACTTGGACTTCGGCTGCTTCGGTTTTTCGACGATGCTGACGATGCGGTCCCCGCGCAAATCAGCCACGCCGTACGCCCGTGGGTTGGCGACTTCCTTCAGGTAAACGCGCGCTCCGCGCTTCTGTTTGCGGAACGCCGCGACACCCCGGCGAATGTCTTTCTCGATGACATTGTCGCCCAGCATGACGATCAGTTTTTCACCGGCAGCGAAATGCTCGGCCAGCCGCAAGGCATCGGCGATGCCGCCTTCGCCCTCCTGGTAGGTGTAGTTGACGTGCGGCAGGTTGAACGCGCTGCCGTTGCCGAGCAGCCGCAGAAAATCGCCCGCGTTGTTGCCGCCGGTGACGATGAGCAGGTCGCGCACGCCCGCGTCCACCAGCGTTTGGATCGGGTAGAAAATCATCGGCTTGTTGTAGAGCGGCAGAAGATGCTTGTTGGTGATCTTGGTAAGCGGATGCAGCCGTGTCCCCAAGCCACCGGCCAGAATGACGCCTTTCATCGATTCTCCTCAAGCAGACACGCGCGCAGACTGATTATCATGGATGGCAAGACTAGCGAAGCGCCCCGGGGAAGTCAACCGCAGGCACCGGAAGGGAGGTTCGTGCTTGACTTTGGATGCGTGTTGCGGCCTTTTGATTTTCTTGTGTCGGAAACGAATGCGTTGCGGTACCAACCCAAGGAGAACGATCCGTATTCGAGCCATGCGCGGATTCTGGAGCGCGTGGGCGAGGGGAATGGGCGGCGACTGTTGGACGTCGGCTCCGCGCAGGGCGCGCTGGCGCAACGCTTCACGGAGCGGAAGTTTGAGGTGACCTGCATCGAGGGAAACCCCGAGCTGGCGGCTGCCGCCGAAGGAAAGTGTCACCAGATGATCGTCGCGGACCTGGATCGGGAGTTGCCACAGTTGACGGGACAATTCGATGTCATTGTGTATGGAGATATCCTGGAGCATTTGAGGAATCCGTTGGAAGTGTTCATGGGTTTCAATCGCTTACTCAGTCCGTCTGGGAAAGTGATTGTCTCGGTGCCTAACTTTGTCCATCTGTTTGTGCGGCTTAACATTCTTTGCGGCCGCTTCGAGTACATGGACCGCGGCATCCTCGACCATACCCATCTGCGGTTCTTCACGCTCGCTTCCTTTAAACGATTCCTCGCCCAAGCTGGTCTGACCGTGGAAGAACTGGTGGTCACGCCCGCGCCGCTGCTGCTCATGGTGCCGTCGCGCTATCACGGCTGGTGGCTGCGGTGCTTGCACGGAATAAACGCGTGGCTGGCGCGACTTTGGAAGACAATGTTCGGGTATCAGTTTGTCGCGGTCGCCCGTCCCCGGAAGGTGTCATGAAGCCGAAAGTCATCGTCGTCATGCCGGCCTACAATGCCGGGCGCACCTTGCGGATGACCTATGAGGAGCTTCCGAAGGACACGGTCAGCGCGGTGATTCTGGTCGATGATGGCTCGACGGACGAAACGTTACAGATTGCCCGCGATTTGCAACTGGAGGTTTTTGTTCACGACCGCAACTATGGATACGGGGCGAACCAGAAAACCTGTTACGCGGAGGCCCTGAAGGCCGGCGCGGACATCATCGTGATGGTCCATCCCGATTATCAATACGACCCGCGGCTCGTGCCGCAAATCATCGCGCCGCTGGTCAGTGGCGAGGCGGACGTGGTTCTCGGCTCGCGATTGAAGGAGGGCACCGCCTTGCAACAGGGGATGCCGTGGTGGAAATATTACGCCAATCGGTTTCTCACCGGGGTGGAGAACTTCGCTTTCGGGTTGCGGTTGTCCGAATTCCACACCGGTTACCGCGCCTTTCGCCGCGAGGTGTTGGAGACCGTGAACTACTCGATGAATTCGGACGGATTCATTTTTGACCAGGACATCATCGCGCAAGTGGTGGCGGCGGGTTACCGCATCTCCGAGATTCCCGTGCCCACGCGCTATTTTCCCGAGGCCTCATCCGCCAGCCTGGGACAAAGCATCATCTATGGCTTGAAGATCTTGTGGCTGGTCCTTCGCTATCTCGCGCATCACCTGAAACTGCTCAAACTGCGGCAGTTCGAAAGTCTGCGGGCGCGTTACACGCGGCTGTCGCCGTCAGCGCCCCCCGATCGTTGAAGCGGGTTTCTCGGTGACCATGATGACGTAGGTGAACGCGTCGCGCGGGCCGAAGTGAGTTCTCTTCACCTTCAGGTCGGCCGGGGATGCCAATTGCTGGGCCCATGGCTTGGAGGAGAATCGGCTCACCTCGTCCGGATAGAGGATGAGCGGTTGCTTGCGGAACTTGTTCACCACCCCGAGAAAAGAGGTCAGCACGATCACCGACAGGCCGTACTTGGGCGGCCAGAAGATGAGACATTGGCCGCCCGGTTTGAGCACGCGCGCCAACGCCTGAAGGATTTTTACGATCTCGGGTTCGTAAAAGTGCTCCATCACCCCGAGATTCCAAAGCCCGTCAATCGCGCCGGTTTTGAAGGGCGGATGGTAAATATCCCCACACACGAAAAAAGCGTTCTTGAGTTTCGTTTTGTGACGGGCAATCTTCAGCGCCTCCGGCGAAATGTCCATCATCAGAAACCGGGCTTGGTGAAAGTCGATGCGGTTGTCGGACTCGCTGCTGCCACAGCCGGCGTGCAGGTAGACCCGGCCCGGCTCGTCAGAGAAATACTTGTGAAAGTAGTGTTTGACGGTCGGGGAGATGATAAACCGCCGATAGAACTTGGCGATGATCTCGAACAAGCCCTTGCTCTTGGCGCTATCGACCCAGTATTGGTCCCAGTTTTTCCCGCGAACTTCAGGCATTGGCCGCCTCCGCTTGCTTGAGTTTGCGCAACTCGTTTTTGTAGTGGAACGATCGAGAATACAACTCGATCAACCGCCGCAGGCTGGCCAGGATATCACTCAGGCGCATTTTGGATTGGCCATGAGTGCGGATCGGCAGTGAAATGGGGATTTCCTTGACGCGGACCCCACTCAGGCAAAGGACATAGAGACTTTCAAAGAAAAACGAGTAGCCCTGGGACTCCACGAGCTTGAAAACACCGGGGTTGATCCGATCCAGCCGGTAAAGACGGAAGGCGCCGGTCGCGTCGTAGGGGACACGGAGAACGTGACGAGTCAGGAAGTGACCGAGGTGCGTAAGAAATTTCCGGAACACGTTCCATTCGGTCAGGCTGTCTTCGCGCATGAAACGGGAGCCCAATACCACGTCAAAATCATCGGCGTGTTCCAGGAACTGCGGGAGGTGATCGGGCGGATGCGTCAGGTCGCAGTCCATGCTGATCAAGACTGGATATTGTTTCTCATAAGCCCAGCGAATGGCGGCCAGGTGCGCGCTGCCGATACCGAGTTTGCCGCCGCGGTGGATGACGGAAACGCGTCCATCCCGGGCGGCAATGGCATCCAGGATCTGGCCGGTGCCATCCGGGGAATTGTCGTCGAGAAACAACAGATCCAGGTCGAGGTTCAGGGCCTTGATCATCTCGTAGATACGCTGGACGTTCTCGCGTTCGTTGTAGGTCGGGATGAAGAGCAACGGTTTCATTTCTCGGGGTGGGTCTCCTGTTCTGCGCTGACCATCATCCGAACCAGGGTTTGAAAATCCGTCCGAGGTTGCCAGCCCGTCGATTGCCGCAATTTCGCGTTGTTGCCAAACAGGCTCACGCCATTCGTCCGCCGCAGTAACAGGGGATCGACTGTCACGTGCTCTTGCAAGTCGAGCCCCAGCAGCCCAAACGCTTCTTCCGCAAAATCACGGACCCGGTGTTGCTGCCCGCTGGAAATCACGAAGTCCCCGGCCGCCGGCAATTGCAAGACCCGGTGCATCGCGTCCACGTAGTCGCCGGCAAAACCCCAATCGATTTGCGCGTCCAGATCCCCCAGGACCAATTTGTTTTGCCGATGTTGTCGGATCGCCACCCCGGCCGCGACGATCTTCTTCGAAACAAAATTCGCCGTGCGCAAGGGAGATTCGTGATTATAGAGAATACCGGCGCAGGCGAAGACTTTGTGTTGGCGACGGTAGTATTGGCAGAGTTGCAGGCCCGCCAGCTTCGTAATGCCGTAGATCCCCTCCGGTTTCATGGGAGTCATTTCATCCTGGACCGGAGTGGACGGTGAGCCGAAAACATGGCAGGACGCGGCAAAGAACAGCCGGGCCTTCGGGCAGAGCCGCGTCATCCCCTCGAGCAGATTGGCGGTCGCCAGCGCGTGAACTTCATTGCTGCGGCGAAAGACATCGAGGTCGTCCGTTAGCTTTTCCTGCGACGAATGATGGACGGCGGCGAGATGATAGATTTCATCGGGCTGGTTTTCCTGGAGAAACGCAAAGACCCGGTCGGGAACAAAGATATCGACGAGATTGGATCCACGATTGATGCCGATGACCCTGTACCCGAGGTGCTCGAGGTGCTTCGACAGATAGACGCCATCCTGTCCGGCACTGCCGGTGATCACGGCGGTCTTCATGAGCTGACAATTTCGACCTTCGGCAACGGAAACAGCAGCTTTCCGCCGCCTCGCAGGAAAGCACTTTCACGGTTGATGAATTCCGGTCGGAAATGCCAGGGCAGGGCGAGAAAGTAATTGGGGTGACGGTCGCGGGCCTGTTGTTCGGAAATGATGGGCAGCAGCGTCCCCGGTGTGAAACAGCCATATTTTTCCGGATTGCGTTCCGCCAGGGCCGGTATATCGCGCTCGGTGAACTCGCAAAACTGCAGGATGACATTGCCTTTTGTCGAAGCGCCGTACCCGAGGATATTTTCTCCGCGCTTTTGAATGTCGCGAATTGTACGAGTCAATTCATCACGGTGCCGGAAGACCCTTTCCTTGAACATCTGATAGGGGGCCGGCGTGTGCAGCCCATTTTCTTTTTCCTGCTGAAGAAGCTTCTCCCAACGATTGTGCACCGGCTGGTAGGAAGAGTGTTGATGCGCCACGGTCACCCGAAAACTGCCGCCGTTGACGTTGTTGACCTCCACGTCCAGGATCTTGAAACCGACCCGATCGGTGATCCATTTGATCTGCCGCAAGCCATAGTATTCGAGATGTTCATGGCAAACGGTGTCGTAGGCGTTGCGTTCCAGCATGAGCGGCATGTAGCTTTGTTCGAAGACCCAAACGCCGTCATCCGCCAGAATCGCCTTGATTTCCTCGACGAAGCGCAAGGGCGATTCCAAATCGTAAAACATCGCGATGGAGGTGACCACACGGGCCTTGCGTTCATTCATGACGCTGCGGTAGGCGGCCGCACTGAAGAAATCGGTCACCAGCGCCACGTTGTCAGGGTAATATTGGCGGAAATTAACGGCGCTGGGGTCGATGCCGGTCAGGGAAAGTCCGGCGTTTGGATACGCCTTGAGCAGGGTGGCGTCGTTGCTGCCGATATCGAGCACCACGTCTCCCGCCTTCAAGGAAACCAGGTCGGCAATCATGTTGGCGATGTGTTGGAGGTGCCGCGTCATCATCTGGTTCAATCCGGATCGGTAGCCGTAGTGGCCCCGATACATTTCGTCCGGATTGAAGGAATGTTTCAACTGCAACAGCCCGCAACCGGGCGCTGGGCCTTCCTCGGAACACTTGACGAGAATCAACGGACCAGCCGTGACCCGTTCCTCGCGAGACTTGGGGAACACACCGGTCAAAGCCTGCGTGCCCAGCGTGAGAACTTCCTCCAAATGTTGATTGCCGCACAGGCGGCACCGTTGAATCTCCGTGTAGGCTGTCGGGGTCATGTGGTTACGAGCCAAACAGTATATCGGGCCTCGCGAGTTTGAACAAGAGAGATTGTCGCTGGTGCGCGGTCGCGTTGCCGCATTGTCCGCATATCAAACAAATCCAATTGGCGCAATCGAACCAATACCACCTCACGCACCGGCTTGCAGGAAACAACTCCTGCCTTATAGACTCGCAGAACTCAGCCCTTCCCACTGGTCTTCAAGAAACCCTCAAGGCGTGCCTGCTCTAGCTGAAATACTCAAGGCAGCAGTGGTGCTCTATAACCAGCACATGCGGACCCAGCCCACCACAAAGGCCTGTCGTCCTGCCGCTTGCTTCTAGGCGGCGCGGCGACGGGAGCCAAAACGACAAAGCAGCAAGCCACCAAGCGATACCAACAGCCAAGTGGCCGGCTCCGGGACGACCTCGACAACGCCGAAGTTGGGTATGGGGGAGCTGCTTCCGTAACCGCTGGCAGGATCGTTTGACGTGTTGTTCCACAACCCAAAAGACGGATTCGCGGCGATACCGATAATCTGGACGTAGTCATCGGTGGTGGGCGTGTTGGGTTCACCGCCGGCCCAGTTCCGATAGCTCGATGACTCGCCATCGACCCAGGAATAATTGGCGGCAACGCTGCCATCGAGTGAAATGGCATTCAGTCCGATCCAGAGATTGCGCTGCACGCCATTGTAGTCAGCGAACTGCTGGGTCACCCAGGTGCCTTCGGCGGCGTCGTTGATGGTCACCAGGTTTCCTCCCAAGGTCAGCGCCTGGGATTGGGCGTCGGTCCAGTTGCTGTTATCCAACAGGTAATAGCTGTGACCGTTGGCTGGATTAACGATGGGACCAGCTAGGGGGGTCGCTGTAATCTTCGTTGCCGTTAAAACCGTGAACAGAACCATTGCCGCTGCGGACAGCCATGTGGATTGAATTGCCTTCATGTTATTTCTCCTGGTTTTTGTTGGGGATTAATCCCCTGGGTTTATGTTTCTACTGCGCAGAAGTCACGGGCGCTGAGTCGGGACAACGGCTGGGCTACTCTGACGCACAGGGATCTCATCGCCATCGAAGACGGAAATGAACGCTGTAATGGCACACCCATAACGTTTGGCAACCGGCGGAGTGCTCGCTTCTCCGGCAGCGATTCTGTGGGCCTCCGTCAGACAAGTCAAGTATCTACAGCGTTGGGGGATTGCGTCTGTCGTGTGGACCCCTAAGCAATCGATGGCTGGTCGAGTGCAGTTGGTCCGAATGGCAGGCGCTGACCGGGAGTGACTACAAACGCGGTGGTGCTGCGTTATTGGGAGGATATGTCTGCGAGTATCATATGGCTCGTCAAGACATTCCCGCGATGCCTGTCGTGCGTGGTGCTTGCCACGAGCCCGAGGACTGATATACTGATCACTAGGGAAAGGTCCGTCAAAAGCCCGGCATTTGCGACGGGTATGAGCGTCGATATAATCGGTCGGAATCAACCAGAGAAAACTACATGACAACACCAGATGCCGTGAACACAGAGCAGTGGAACGCCAATTCGGTGGTGCTGATCAAGAGTCGTCCGGCGCACCTGCATCGGGACATGGTTCTGAAGCGTTCCCGCCTGCTCGAGATGGTGACCGACCGGAACAAGAGAATTCTCGACCTTGGCTGCGGTTCCGGGCCTTTTCTCCAGTATTTCACGGAACGCGGTTATACGAACCTGTATGCGATCGAACCGGACGCGGACTTGATCAAGAACATCCCGGCAACCGTCAAGGCCGATGTGCGGGTTTGCCGCGCCGAGAAGATCGATTTCGAGTCGGAAATGTTTGATGTCGTGTTTGTCTACGGCGTCTTACATCATTTGCAGGGCATCCCTGCCTACCAGCAGGCCTGCCGCGAGATTGGCCGTATCTTGAAGCCTAGCGGACTCGTGTTCATCATGGAGCCGGGGCAATATCAGGTATTTCGCGCAGTTGAAGCCGGGGCAAAGATGTTGGGGTTTGTTTCCAGGACATTCAAGGCTTTCTCAGAATGTCTGGAAGAGGAACGGGAGACACAACACTTTTTCATCCGCAACCACGGGATTGTGCGTGATACCTTGTTGAAGGAGGGCTTGCGGCCGGTGGTGGACCGGTATTTTCTGTATTCATGGATCTTTACCGCGACGAAAGAGCCGAAGCGGTCGAACCCATGACCGTCTCCGCGGAATCAGCGTTGCCCCGGCGCGCGGTTACCGATCTGGCCATGAAGTCGTGCATCGGCATCGCGATGATTGTGTTCTTCGGCATGGCATGGTTGAAGTATCATTACTTCAACGGTGACACCAACGACCTGACGGTCTTCTCTTACGCTTTTGCCGGCGCCATGCGTGGACAGTTTCTTCCTGTGTACTTTGCACCGGGCTGTCTGCTCGGCTGCCATGTCAACTGGGTGGTTTTGGCCGGACTGCCATTGTTCGCCGTTTGGCGGTCTTTTTATGCGTTGCTGTTCTTCCAATCGTTCATGCTGACTATTGCGGCGTGGCCGTTCTATTTGTTGGCGAAGCACGTGTTACAGAATGACCGGGCCGCGCTTCTCGCCGGGATTGCATTCCTGGTCTTCCCAACCATCGTGTCACAACACGTGAATCAGATTCACGACGATCAGTTCGGTCTGCCGTTTATGATGTTGGCCACGTATTACTTTGTCACGGGACGTTTTCGCGGTTTCGTTATCGGGATGGTTCTGACGTGCTTCGGCAAGGAGAGCCTGACGCTAACCACGGCGGCGTTTGGGGTGTACGCGCTTCTCGAACGGCGTTCATCGCAGTGGGTGGTAACGCCTGTTCTTTTCAGCGTGTTGTACCTGGGATTTGCTATTTTCCTCCTCCGCCACGTCTTCGCTGGCTTGGGCGCGCCGGTCTGGGAGGCAGCGTATCATTTGGGTGCGTACGGAAAGACCTATGGCGAAATCTTTCATACCTTCCTCACTCGGCCAGGCTTTGTGATGCAAGTGGTCTTCACGGATCAAAAAGTCAGCTACTTGAGCAAACTGTTTCTGCCCGTATTATACATCTTGCCGTTCCTGTCCCCAGCCATCGTATTGTCATTGCCCAATCTCCTGCTCAATATGTTCGTGCCCAACACCGCGTTCACCGTTATGCCTTGGCACTACAACATCATCCTGGGCTCGACGCTGCTGGTGACAAGTTTGTTCGGTATCAAACGTCTCAGCAACTGGTTTCCCCGGTACGCCGACAAGCTGCTACTGGGTTTGCCGGCGGCGATGGTGGCGTTATCATTGGTGGGCATACAATTCTGGTACCGCGCAGAGGAATATCAACCCAAGCCCTATCAGGCCACGCTGGAGCACGTGGTCGGAGCGGTTCCGTCGAATGCCGCGGTATTGTGTCCCACGCCAATGTTGGCCCAGTTCTCCAACCAGCCGAGGGTCGATTCCGCGTACTCCTTGTTGGTTATCGACAAGAAACCAGAAGCGCTGACGAACTACGACTTCATCATTCTCGACGGGAACTGGCGTGCCTACGAAGCGATCGGTCAGATGCAATTGGTGAAACTGTTCAATGAGAATCCGTCGTTGCAGCAGCGGTTTCGCACGGTGTTCCATGAGAACAACGTGTTCGTCCTCCAACAGGTGAGGTGAGCGATGGCGACGAATCCGATCTCTCGCAAGCAGCTTTGGGGACTGGCGACCCTGTTTGGCGGGTTGAATATCCTCGTCCATCTCCCGTTTTTGTTCCGGTACGACCTCTACTTCCAGTCGGACCTCGCGGTGTGTCATCTGATGGCCAAGCAGATCATGCGGGGCGACTTTCCGCTCTACAATTGGGGAGCGGACTATGGCGGCATTGGTCCGGTGGACTTCCTAACGGCGTTGCTGTTCAAACTATTTGGGGCCTCGATTCCATTGTCGGGATTCGTCAGCTTGTTGTTCTGGGCGGCGGGCGTAAGCTTGTTGACGGCCTATGTCGGGGTGCACGTTGGACGCCGGGCAATGATTGCGGCTGGCGCGGCGCTAGCCGTCGGAATGCCGCATTTTTTGCTGTATTGCACCGAACCGCTGAGCTCGACGTATTCGCAGGCGGCACTGTACATCGGCGGGTTCGTTTGGCTGACGGTAACGATGTTGAAACGTGGTCCCCGCAGCCTGCTGCCGATCTTTGTCGGGCTGTTGATGGGCTGGTTCTGGTACGCCCACAAACAAGTCGTGGTCGTATGGGCGGCCATCGGCCTGTCGTTGCTGATGATGGAGCAGGGGCGGGAGTATCTGAAAAAGGTCATCCCCTCGAAGATCGCGGTTTTTACGGCCCTGGCTTTCCTGGTTGGGTACAGTCCGGAACTGCTCTACAAACTTGGTTACTTCAGCCACGAAGGGCGGGTGCCGGACACGGCTCGGTTCCTTAAATTCGCCACACCGGAGATGATGGCTCAGAACTGGTACATGATTTTTCGGTGCATCCCCACCTATGTCAACGCCGACCCGTTGAGCCGCAGCGATTCGAGTGTGCATTACCTCAACCATCTGGAGAACTGGGAAAGTTTTCCGCAACAACCCGCCGACACGGTGGGCATCATCGCGGCCTGCCTGATCATCGGCTTCATCCTTCAGATGGCCGTCAAGACGTACCGGGAGAAGAACCTGCCGCTATTTCTGCTGGCCATGATCCCGTTGGTGGATGCCGGTATCATCGTCCTGTCGGCGACGGCAGGGGGCTCCTACTACAGCATCCGACGATATCTTTTGCCGGCCGGCATCGTGGGGTTGGTGTGGCTCGGCATTCGGTTGGCCGACGACTGGGAGGCGAAGCGGCGTGTTCGCGCCATCGTCCTCGGACTCACCGTGCTTATTTCTCTGTTGAGCCAGCAGGCGATGCTGAAGATACCCGACCAGTTGGTCGACTACAAAGAAACGGCGAAGGAGATCGAGCAGGCCGGCTATAAGTACGGTCTGTCATGGTTTTCGCAATCACACACCTTGACGGCGCTGGCCGATGAACGGGTGAGTTTCGGCATCATTGATCGGCGGTTCGAGTGTCCGTATCAACTGCCGGCCACCGCCGCGTCCGAGGTGGCCATCGTGTGGCAGGCGACCTCGGCGCCGCCGTTCGAATTCGCGCAGAATCTCCTGCTCGGTGGCGTGCGGATCCCTGGGCGCGGACCGCAGATTCTGCCGGAGAAGATCAACATTTTTGGTTATGCTTATACCCGCCTGGCTGAACCCAGGATCGTTGGCGAACTCGGCTGGGCGCCTTATCGCAAAGGTTCGGCTGCCGTGCCGCAAATCCCGTAGCTTCAGCCACCCGGTTCCAGGCGTAGGAACCGCTTGAGTCCGCCGGCAATCCTGGCATTTCGCCGGCCCTTTTTGGTGAGCGAGAAGACTTCGCCCTCAGCCACGACAAAACCGTTGTTCTGCAGATCCAGCAGCCGCTGGCCTAACAACTTCTCGTAGGGGAAAGCCTTTTTAAGGTCGTCCAAGGTCATTCGCCTGGCCGGGGTATCTTCGAGGGCCATCATGTAAAGAACGGACAGCGAGTGATCGGCGCAGAAGTAGCAATAGCACCACGCGAAAAAAAGCAGTGCGTAGAGCAGCGCACCATTGAGAAATGCCGCCAATCCTTTCGGGTCCTGCCACGGCAGCGGGCAGCCCAGCCACGCGGGCAATGCGGCGCGGACACCGAAATATAGGGCCACATACACTGGTAGAAGCAGCGTCCAGATGCCGATCATTACCTGGAGACGATGCCCGACCGGCGGGAAATGAAACCGCCCCACGACCGCCAGAATAAACAGCGCCAGGCACAGGAAGGCCGTGAGAATGCCACTCAGCATCTTGTCATTCCTGGCCGATTCGCAGGAGTTTCCATACCAGTTTGTTGGCGGCCGCGAAGCGCCGGCCCTTATCGGTACTGACGAAGTTTTCGCCATCCTTGCGCCAATAGCCCATCGTGAGGATCTGTCCGAGCCGCTTTTCGAGGATGTAGTCGTAGGAATAGACCCGCATGATTTCCGCGAGCTTCATTCTGCCCTGCGGTGCCCGGCTGATCTCAATAGTCACCCGCAAGGACAGGCCGCGCTCCAGCAGGAAGAAGAACGCGGTGTAACCGATGAGCAGCAGCACCTCGATGAGCAGGCCGTTCAGAAGATCGATCACGCCGTTCGTAGTCCGCAGGTCGACGGCCAGCCGCGGGTAGTTGCGGGACAGGACGAGAAAGACCACCAGGTAAACCGGTAGAAATGCCAGCCAGAGCAGGTTGAGCAATCGCGATGGACGCGGCCACGAACGCAGATGACACGCCGCCCAGTGCGCAAGCACGTATACCGCGAAACTGCCGAAGGCTGCCAGCATTCCGGTCATGGTCGTGGCCGCACTCTATACGGTCAGCGGACGCCGTCGGCAAGGCTGCATTTTGCCTTGAACAGAATTGTTTCCGTGTGCACACTGCCGCAGTCGGTGGAGCGCACGGATCGGCGCATTCGCAGTTTGGATTGACGGCAGCGGAGCCAGGCGATTTCTCGGCGATTAAAGGGAAGATTTCATGTTGACGGATACGGAAATTCGAAAGTCTGTTCAGGAACTGGTGGCCGGCGCTCTGCCGATTTCATCCATGCGCGGGTTGGATAACGAAAACTTTGTGCCCGGCGAGACGCAGATTCAATACTCCGGTCCCACCTGGACCAATGAAGAGATTGAAGCCGCGATCTATACGATTTTGCGCGGGAAGTGGTTGAGCTCGGGGGAAAACGTCGCCCGCTTCGAGCACGCCATTTCCAGGGAGCTGGGAAGGAAACACTCGATCATGTGCAATTCCGGCAGCTCAGCGAACCTGTTGATGCTCGCCGCCCTGAAGTCCACACACACCTACGGATTCAAGGACATTGAGGTCATTACGCCGGTGGTTTGCTTCCCGACGACCGTGGCGCCCATGCTGCAATGCGGCTTTACCCCCCGTTTCGTGGACATCGAACCCGGCACTTTGAACCTGGATCTCGATTTGTTCGAAAAGGCCATCACGGAGAAGACCAAAGCCGTAATGTTTTCACACGTGCTCGGGAACCCGCCCGATATGGATCGTGTGGTGAAGATTTGCCAGGAACGAAATCTTTTGTTGCTCGAGGACAATTGCGACGCGCTGGGCAGCACCTGGCGCGGCAAACCGCTGGGGTCCTTCGGCCTGATGTCCAGCCATAGTTTCTATCCCTCGCACCATATCACCACCGGCGAAGGCGGTCTGGTCAGCATGGACGACGAAGTCCTGGCTCGCGTTGTGCGGAGTATCGCCTGGTGGGGTCGAGATTGCTATTGCATCGGGTCGGCGAATTTGTTGCTCGCAGGAACCTGCGGGAAGCGATTTGACCGGTGGCTGGCCCCGAATTACGAGGGCATTCTAGACCACAAGTACATCTACGAAGAAATTGGCTACAACTTGAAGCCGCTAGACCTGCAAGGCGCCATCGGGTTGGTCCAACTCAAGAAGCTCGACTTCATCAAATCCGCCCGCAAACGCATTTACGCCGCGTTCCAGGAAATTTGCACGAAGTACCCGTCCTTGATTCGTACCAGTACCGCCGACCCGCGCGCTGACGTCAGTTGGTTTGGGTTCCCGATCACACTTACGACGAAAAAGTTCGCCCGCGCCGACTTTGTGAACCACCTCGAATCCAAAAAAATTCAGACGCGGAATTATTTTTCGGGCAACATTCTCTTTCACCGTCCGTACGCGCACCTGGGCAATCCGCACGATTATCCGCAAGCCTGCAAGGTGATGGAAGACACCTTTTTTATTGGGGTACACCCGATGATGACCGATCCAATGATCGATTATGTCCAACAGACGCTGGACGGTTTCCTCAAGAAATGGTGAAGACGTCTTGAGCCAAACGAAACCGCGTCCACAGCCGGGCAAGATCAGCGCCGTCGTGATCTGTTATCGAGACGCGCCGGCGGTCCCGATCATGCACCAACGGCTGACCGCCGTGTTTCAGAAGCTCGACGTCGATTACGAGATTATCTTCGTCAACGACAACAGCCCGGACAACGCGCGGGAGGTGCTCGCGGAACTCGCGGGGCGCGACCCGCGGGTCGTCGTCATCAACCACAGCCGCAACTTCGGGGCGCAGAGCGCGTTCACGAGCGGGATGCGCATCGCGACGGGGGATGCGGTGGTGCTGCTGGACGGCGATCTGCAGGATCCCCCGGAATTGATTGAAGCGCTGGCTGAAAAATGGCGGGCGGGATATCGACGTGGTTTATGGCGTGCGCGTCAAGCGGGTGGCGACGCGGTTCCTCCAGGTCGCCTACAAGGCCTTTTACCGGCTTTTCCGCGCGGCTTCTTACGTGCCGATGCCCCTGGATGCCGGCGATTTCTCGCTACTCGACCGCCGCGTGGTCAACGCGATCAATGAGCTTCCCGAAAACAATCGCTTGATTCGCGGGCTGCGCTCGTGGGTTGGGTTCACCCAGACCGGGGTGCCTTACGTTCGACCCGAAAGAATGTTTGGGCGAACCACGAACTCGTTGTTGAAGAATTTCGGGTGGGCGCGCAAGGCGATTCTCTCATTCTCCTATGCGCCGCTGGATATCATTATCTGGCTGGGTCTGGCGACCGTGGGGTTTTCGTTCTTGGCGATTGTGGTGCAGGTGGTCTTGCGGCTCTTTTTCCCGGACATCGCGCCGCGCGGTTTTACGATGTTGTTCTGTTTCATCTCGTTCCTGGGCGGCGTCCAATTGCTGAGCCTGAGCATCATCGGGTCCTACATGGCGCACATCTATGACGAGGTCAAACGGCGGCCGGCCTATATCGTGGAGAGCATCCTGAACGACCCGCGCCCGAAAGACGAAGCCAAGGCGGAGAAGCGTGACACGTCCGCTTGATCCACGGGACGGACGCATCTGTGTCTCGTCGCGCCAGGAAAATGAAACGGGTCATCGTCACCGGGGGAACAGGATTCGTCGGGGCCAACCTGGCGGCACGGCTGCTTCGTGACGGCCATGAAGTGCACCTGTTGGTCCGCGCGGGTTACCAGCCGTGGCGCATCAAGGCGATCCGTGAGTGAAATCCGTCTCCACGAGGTGCAACTGCACGACATCGAAGCGGTGACATGCGTCATCGACCAGATCCGTCCCGGACTGGGTGTTTCACCTGGCGGTGTACGGGGCGTTCTCTTCGCAAACCGACGTGCAGCAGATGGTGCAGACCAACATCCATGGGACGATCAACCTGGTACAGGCGTGTCTGAAAACCGGCTTCGAGGCTTTCGTCAACACCGGTTCGTCATCCGAATATGGTTTCAAGGATCACCCTCCCGCCGAGACGGAAGTACTCGAACCAAATAGTCCGTACGCGGCCAGCAAGGCCGCCGGCACACTTTTTTGCCGCCAGACCGCGCGTCACCAACACATTCACCTGCCCACGCTGCGATTGTATTCCGTGTATGGGCCCTACGAAGACCCCACGCGCCTGGTGTCGACGCTGATTGTTCGTGGGTTGCAGGGAAAATTGCCGCCGCTCGTAGGCCCGGAAACCGCGCGCGATTTCGTCCATGTCGACGACGTGGTGGAGGCCTATCTACTGGCCGCAACGCATCCCGGACAGGAACCCGGCGCCATTTACAACGTGGGCGCGGGCATCCAAACCACCGTACGCGAGGCCGTGGCCGTCGCCCGGCAGGTGCTGGAGATTTCCGCCGAGCCGTGTTGGGGAACGATGCCCGCTCGCTCGTGGGACACGAGCGTCTGGGTGGCGGACAATCGAAGGATTTGTAAGCAACTCGGGTGGGCGCCGCGCTACAGTTTCCCCCAAGGTTTCGCGGCAACCGTAGAATGGTTCCGCGCGCATCCGGATCTTCTGCCGGTGTATCGCCGCGAACTTTCGGCAGTGTCCTAATCTGGAGGGCCACGCTCCATCGTGGCCGTCCGTGATCGTTGACGACAGCGGACGCGACGGAGCGCGTCCCTCCAATTCTCCGTGGACGGTATGCAAGCTTGTGGATATGATTGAAGCGTGAACGAGCGCATCAAAATTTACAAGGATGCCGTGGAGACAGCCCACAAGTGCAAGGCTCTATGTGATCAATCCATGCCGGTGGGTGAGATGTTCGGGGATAAAGTCGTGTGGGAAGGTATCGTTGAGAAGTTTGCCCTGTTAGAGCATCCCAAAGCCAAATGGTGCTATGCGTGGAGCTTCAAGGATGGCAACACAACGCGCTACATTACCGTTTCGGAGCTTCCCCCTGTCGAATCACCACAAACCGCTGTGCGGGTCGCCATTGCGAGCAAGGCACAGAAATAGCCAATGCATTTGCTTGTAAGTATTCTGTGCTTCCTCGCCTTTCCAGTCATAATGGTTTTGTGGTGGCGGCGCTATGGAGCGATTTTGATGGGTGAAAAGCGTCTTGATTTACGGGAGTATGCTCGCGGTTGGCTGATTTCTTTCGTAATTATCCTAGTTGTTCTCGCAATCAATGCCATGACACATGGCCGTCTTCTCTCCTTGTTAATTTCAAATTAGGGCACTACCGAACTTTCGGAAAGGTTGAGTCCTTAAGGCCGGGCTGGTATGGTGGGGGCTGACATGAGGACGATTAAAGTTTCCGATTACGTCGCTGAATTTCTCCATGCGCAGGGGGTTCGCCAGGTTTTTGAGCTCGTGGGCGGAATGATTACCCAATTCGTGGATTCGATTCATGTCCAGGGCAACATCCAGTTGATCAGCGTTCACCACGAGCAGGCGGCGGCTTTTGCCGCGGACGCCGTGGGCCGCGTGACCGGCGTGCCGGGCGTGGCGATGGCCACCAGCGGACCGGGGGCGACGAACCTGCTAACGGGCATCGGCAGTGCGTACTTCGACTCATCGCCGACGGTATTCATCACCGGACAGGTCACCCGTAGCGAACAAAAAGGCCAGCGCGCGGTTCGGCAACTTGGCTTTCAGGAAACGGACATCGTACCCATCGCTACACCTCTCACCAAAGCGGCCTGGCGCGTTCAGGTCCCCGAGGAAATCCCTGGCCGCCTGATCGAGGCGTTCCTTCTGGCGCAATCGGGACGACCAGGGCCGGTACTGCTCGACATCCCGATGGACGTGCAGAGCGTGCAGATCTCGACAGAATCCCCGGTTCGTGTGATGCCCACGCCGTCGATCGCGCCCGATGCCGCAGCCATCGAGCAGATGCTCGGTGAATTGGCTGCGGCGCAGCGCCCGTTGATTCTCGTGGGCGGCGGAATTCGCGCGGCGCGCGCGACGGAGGTGCTCCGTGGATTTGTCGACCGGGTGCGCGTGCCCGTGGTCAATTCACTTCTGGCCATGGATGCGCTGCCGTACCAGCACCCGCAACGGGTTGGGATGATCGGTAGCTACGGCAACCGCTGGGCGAATTTCGCCCTCGCGGAAGCGGATTACCTGCTGGTGTTGGGCAGCCGCCTGGATGTGCGTCAGACCGGCGCATTGACCGAAGCCTTCAAAGGCAACCGCACGATCGTGCACGTGGACTGCGATGTGGCGGAGATGAATAACCGCGTCAAAGGCTGCCGCGCCATCGTGAGCGATTTGCAGGCCTTCCTGCCAGCGGCGCTGTCGTTGGCCGCGCATCGGGAATTTCCCGAGCATGCCGATTGGATGAAGCAGATCAGCAAACTGAAGTCCGCGTGGCCGGACACGCGGGAATTGCAGGACATGCCCGGCATCAATCCGAATGTCTTCATGCATCAGCTATCGGCGCGCTCGCGGGCCGCCGCGGCGTACGTGGCCGACGTGGGCCAGCATCAAATGTGGGCCGCGCAATCCCTGGAACTGGATACGCACCAACTCTTCCTGACCTCGGGCGGGATGGGAGCGATGGGCTTCGGATTGCCGGCGGCCATCGGCACCGCGTTGGCCTGTCCCGGCCGCGCGGTGGTAATGATTGCGGGTGACGGCGGGTTTCAATTGAATCTTCAAGAATTGCAGACGGTGGTGCGTAACAAGCTGCCGTTGAAACTGGTGATCCTGAACAACCGTTGCCACGGGATGGTGCGCCAGTTTCAGCAAAGCTATTTTGGGGAACGCTACCAATCCACGTTCTGGGGCTACTCCGCGCCGGATTTCACGCAGGTCGCGCGGGCCTACGGGATCGCCGCCGCCACGGTGGAGGAGGCCGGCGAAGGTCGGGGAAGCCGTGGACGCGATGTGGCAGGACCCCGGCGCGCCTTTCTTATTGCAGGTCATGATCGACACCATGTCGAACGCGTATCCAAAAGTTGCCTTCGGCAAACCGATCACCGAGATGGAGCCGTTCGCCAAACCGGTCGAGATGGAAGGCACTTGAGGACTGCCTCAAGGAAACTGATACACGAAGAGCGTGTCGGCCACTCGCGCCGTCGGCTGGCGCGTTTCCCGCAGCCAGGCCCATTCGGGCCGCATCAACTCCGAGGCGGATACCACCAACCAGCCTTGTACGATCTGGCGCGCCTTTTCGGCGTCAATGCGCGTGTTGGGGATCTTCAGGTGTTCGATGGAGAACTGCGTGCCGAAATAATCGAGATAGATCTGGCCGATGTGACGTTCGTCGAGGAATGCCTTCAGCCGCTTCGCGTCCTGTCCCCAATCATAGTTCGAATCGATCAGATAACGGTAACCGTTATTCGCACCACCCACGGCTTCGCTGAAGAACTGCAGGTACAGCGGCGCGCAAGCGAGGCAGATGACGGCTTGCCAGGCAACCAGTACGCCGACGAGCCATTGTTTCAGGTGCGGGATGGCGCAACCAATGCCGACGGTCAGCAGGGGAAGCATGGGGAGCAAATGACGGACCCCAATGTTCACTTTGCTCGTCATTGCCGCGAGGAGGTAGAGCGCCGCGCTTGCCCAAGCGGCCCACTCCAGCGGGCGAGATTGCGCGCGGTTCTTGAGAAATACGACGATGGCCGTGACGAGCAGGGCGCTGAACGCCAGCGGTGACTTCAGGAAAAGCGCGACCGGGTAATAATACCACCAGCCTTGCTGGGACCATTCCCCGAGCAGATAACCTTCGTGCCCTGTCTTCGAGTGCCCCAGGGTGAGCGCGAGCCCCTTGAAGAAATCGGGCGGAATCAGCAACGGACGAAAACCCTGAAACCATCCCGGCACCCCGAGCGCCGTGGCCTGGGCTTCGGGCATCTCCGGCGCGGGCAGCCAGCGCGGAAAATTTACAAGAAGCACGACAGCCCAGGTCGCGGCAAAACCGATGGCCGCCATTTTGGCGACGTTGACTTTTGCCGCGCCCAGTTTCTTCCAGGATAGCGCGGTCAACACGACGTAAATCGGCGCGAGGGTGATGGCGGTGAATTTCATCATCAGCGCCACGCCTGTGACCGCACCGCAGAGCGCCATGTTCCGGTTCGTCGGGGACTCGAGAAAGCGGGCGAAAAGAAAAATGGCGGCGGACATCGCCAGGGTGACGCCAATATCGGTGGTGACGAGGTGACCGTTAGCGAGAGCGTTCGGGTTGAAGACCCACAGCGCCAGGGCGGACAGGGCGGCGAAGTCATTAGCGGTCACTTGCCGCACCCAGAAGAAGATCAACACCCCTACAGCGAGGGTGAGAAGGATTTGCACGCAGCGGCCGGCGAACAACAGGCTATCGCCGTCATTCTTCCCATCGTACACGAACATCTGGCCGAACATCTGGCTCTCCGGCAACGCCCAGTAATACCAGTTGTCCCGCCCCCCAGGAAAATAATCCTGCCATGCGCGGATCGGGCCGAACCACGGACGTGTCCAAGGGTAGCCGGCCCGTCCGTCCAATAAGGCGCGCGCGTTATCGGAATACCCGATGTCCATAAACAGCAATGGAACGGCGGGCAGCATCTGCGACAGCGGCGGGTGTTCCGGCTGGATCTTGTAGCGATAGCCCTTCCAATAGGTGTAGCCCGCGCTAAGAGTCGTTGTCTCGTCCACCGTTGCGCTGTCTTGTCGGGCGGCCACAATCATCAACGCCGCCATCACGACAAGCAAGCCGGCGGCGACCCAAATTACTGGGGGTTTCTGCATGGCGGGAGTTTTTGCGGAACGGCACGGGCAATGCAACGCATTTTTTCATGGAAAAGCGGCCGGGTTTGCCTACACTGCCTCCACTTGTGGAAGCGCCACGTTATTCCGTCGTGATTCCGGTTTACAACGAACAGGAGAACCTGCCTGAATTGTACCGTCGGCTCACGACCGTCCTGAAGCCGCTCAAGGAGCCGTACGAAATCGTTTTTGTCGATGACGGCAGCCGCGACGAGTCCCGGGCGCTCATCCGCAAACTGGCGGCGGAAGACCAGAGCGTGCGGGCGCTGTTTCTCTCGCGCAACTTCGGCCATCAGGCCGCGTTGTCGGCGGGCCTGGATCACTCGCGGGGACAGGCGGTGGTTGCGATGGACAGCGATCTCCAGGACCCGCCGGAGGTCATTCCGCAGTTGATCGAGCGCTGGCGGCAGGGCTTTCAAGTGGTCTATGCCGTCCGCAAGAAGCGCAAAGAGGCCGCCTTGAAGAGAGCGGCGTATGTTCTGTTTTACCGTTTGCTTCACGGCATGGCGGACCTGGATATCCCCATCGACGCGGGCGATTTTTCGCTGGTGGACCGGCAGGTGGTGGACATCATGAAGAAGATGCCGGAACGCAACCGTTTCATCCGCGGCCTGCGCTCGTGGATCGGTTTCCAGCAATGCGGCCTGGAGTACGAACGCGACGCGCGTCACGCGGGCGAGCCCAAGTACACATTCACCCGACTGCTGAAGCTGGCGTTTGACGGATTTCTTTCCTTTTCGTATGTGCCATTGCGCATGGCCTTCTGGCTGGGGCTGACCGCTTTTCTGATGTGCCTCCTCTATACGGGTTATGCGCTGTATGCGAAAATCGCGCTGGGCACGAATCCGCCGGGCTGGAACGTCCCTCATGATCGCCGTGATGCTTCTCGGCGGCGTGCAACTGGTCTTAATCGGCATCGTCGGCGAATACATCGCGCGCATCTACGATGAAGTAAAACAGCGCCCGTTTTACGTCGTCGGGGAACGCATCAACAGCGACTGACTTGCAGGCCGCCTATTACACTGAGTACGCCGCGATCCAACGGGAACACTGGTGGTATCGCGCCCGCGCGGAAATCCTGGAAGCAATCCTCGCCCGCCATCTTCAACCCAACCGGCAACGCCTGATCCTGGACATCGGCTGCGGACCCGGGGGGATGCGGCCAATGCTGTCGCAATTCGGCCGCCTGGCCTCGACCGATTTTACCTTTGAGGCGCTGCAGTTTTGCGCGGCGCAGAAGCTCGACTATCTCGTCGCGGCGGACGGGATGCGCCTGCCGTTTCGCGACAGCGGGTTCGATGCGGCGGTCGCCTTCGACGTGATCGAACATCTGAGTGATGACGGCCTGGGAGCGCGCGAGTTGTTTCGCGTGTTGAAACCACAAGGCTGGCTTTTCGTGACGGTTCCTGCTTTTCAGTTCCTCTGGGGACGGCAGGACATCGTCAGTCATCATTTTCGCCGGTACAACTCGGCAGGACTGTCAACCGTCCTGCGCGCCGCGGGTTTCGACATTGAGCAGATCAGTTACTTCAACACATTCCTGTTCCCGCCCGTTGCGGCGATACGATTGGCCTACCGCTGGCTGGGATTGAACCGCGCCCGGGCCGGCCAGGAGATGAAATCCGACTTCTCCATGTCGCATCGCGGCTGGCGCAACGAACTGCCCCGGAAAATCTTTGCGGCGGAAAAGCCGTTTTTATTGCGCGGCAGGCTTCCCTTCGGCGTCTCGCTCCTGTGTGTTGCGCGCAAGCCTCAATAGGCCTTGAGGTTGCGCACGTGCCAACGATCGGGGAGTGCTGCCGCTCATTGAGCGGGATGGTTCGGTGATGCGCCCAACGAATACACGAACAGTGTATAGCCGATCCGTTCCACGGGCGCATGGGTCGCGCGGAACCAGTCGTAGTCGGGCGCCATGAGATGCGTCGCGGAAACGACCAGATAGCTGTCGGCCAGATTGCGGATTTCCGCCGCCTTGACGCGTTCATTCGGAATATGCAGGTACTCGATCGCCATGCCCGTGCCGAAGTAATCGAGATAAATGCGCGTGGGGCGGCTCTTTTCCACCCACTTTTTTAGAAGTTTGCCATTCTGGCCCCAGTCGAAATTGGAATCCAGCAGATAGTTTTGTCCGTTGGCGGAGCCGCCGACAAGTTCGTTGAAATAGGCGATGTAATCGGAATGGGCTTGAAAGGCGGTCACCACCAGCCACGCCGCGAGGATCCAACCGATCAGTTGCTGCCGTGGTTTCAAGCGGGCGAATTCGGTCCCGGCCACCACGGCGAGCAGCGGGTAGATCGGCAGAACATGGCGGATGCCGATGTCGGCCTTGTTGGGAATGGCGCAGGCCAGGTAGACGGCGACCGCGATCAATGGAGCAGTTTCGGCGAAGGTCCACTGCCGGATTCGCCGTAGCGCCAGCGCAATAGCCGAAACGAAAAGCAGCAGGAGCGCAACCGGCGTCTTGACCAGGATGGCGACCGGATAGTAGTACCACCAACCTTTTTCCGACCATTGACCGAGCAGATAGGCTTTATGGCCGCTAAACACATGGATGAACATGATGGTGAATCCCTTGAAGAAATCTCGCGGTATCAGCGCCAAGCGAAAACTTGTGAACCAAGCCCGGAACTTGAAGGCGATCTGCGTCTTCCGGCGAGATCAGTGGCGGCGGCGATAAATGTGGGACGTACAATAACAGAACTATTCCCCAAGTGACGGCGAAGAGGAGCAGCACATTGCTGAAAACATTTCGTGCCGATGGCTGGTGAGCGGAACGTTTTTGCCGCCACCACGCGACCGCCGCGAGCGCGACAAAGATCGGGATCAGAATGACGGCGGTATACTTCGTGAGCAGTGCGGCAGCGAAGGCAATTCCGGCCAGGAGCGCCGTTCGCGGTCGGGGCGTTTCGAGGAACCGTGAAAACATCCAGACAGTCAAGGGCAGCATCAGGGCAATGCCCGGGTCGGTGATGATCAAGTGCCCATAGGCAAGGGCCAGGGGATTGAAGCACCACGCTACCATGGCGAGTAGTCCGCCGGTGTTATTGCTGAGCGACCTGGCCCACAAGAACACGAGCAGTCCCGTCGCCAACATGACCAGCGCTTGCATGAATCGACCCCAGAAAAGCAAGTTTGTTCGCGTCGTTTTGTGCGGCGTACACCAACTGGCGCCCGAACAACCCCGCCTCGATGGCGGGATAATGGTAGAAGGACTTCAGCGTGGGCGGGAGGTTCTCCTCGGATTCGGGCCGGTACCTCCATGTGTAGGCCAGATTTGAAAAGGATGCTCCATCAAAATAGGTTGCCGCGTGGGTGGGCGGATTCACGTTGAGGAACTGCAAGGGCAGCGCGCTCCAGAGTTGCATGAGCGGCGGGTGCTCCACGTTGAGGTAGTAACGGTGGCCCTGCCAGTAGGAATAGCCGGCGCCGAGGAAGACGGTTTCGTCGGTGGTGGCGGTTTCGTTGCGCATCGGTCCCCACATCAATGCCAGCGTGACGCCGAGAGCCAGCGCGACAGCCAGCCACGAGAGGCAGCGACGAATCATGGGGTCTTGGTAGGCGAAGCCAGCGGGTGAGTCGAGATTTTTCGTGATTTTTGCGGCCAACGGCCTTACAACGTGCAGTCTCATGAAAATTGTCGTCGCATACTCGGGCGGGTTGGATACCTCGGTCATTTTGCATTGGTTGAAGGAGACCTATCGCTGCGAAGTCGTCGCCTTCTGCGCCGACATCGGGCAGGAGGAAGAACTGGCCGGCCTCGATAAAAAGGCGAAGGCCACCGGTGCGAGCAAATACTACGCACTCGACCTCGTCGAGGAGTTCGCCCGCGATTTCATTTTCCCGATGATCCAGGCCAGCGCGATCTACGAGAATCAGTATTATCTCGGCACCAGCATCGCGCGTCCGCTGATTGCCAAGGCGCAGGTTGAGATCGCCCGCAAAGAAAAGGCGGACACCGTGGCGCATGGCGCGACGGGGAAAGGCAACGACCAGTGTCGCTTCGAGTTGACCTACGCGGCGCTCGCGCCGGATCTGAAAATCATCGCGCCGTGGCGTTTGCCCGAATACCAGGCCCAATTCAAGGGCCGTACCGAGATGCTCGAGTACTGTGCCAAGAACGGCATCAAGGTCGAGGCCAGCGCCAAGAAACCGTACTCGATGGACCGCAACCTCCTGCACATTTCCTTCGAGAGCGGCATCCTCGAAGACCCGTGGGCCGAACCGCCCGCGGACATGTTCAAACTCAGCGTCTCGCCCGAGGATGCGCCCGACAAGCCGGAGTACGTCGAGTTGGAGTTTGAATCCGGTAATTGCGTGGCGGTCAACGGCAAACGGCTTTCACCCGCCAACGTCATGCGCACGCTGAACAAGCTCGGCGGCAAACACGGCATTGGCCGCGTGGACCTCGTGGAGAACCGCTTCGTCGGCATGAAATCCCGTGGCGTGTACGAAACGCCCGGCGGGACCATTCTGCATTTTGCCCATCGCCAGGTGGAAACGCTGACGATGGACCGCGAAGTCATGCACTTGCGCGACTCGCTCATCCCGCGCTACGCGGAGCTGGTGTACTACGGATTCTGGTTCAGCCCCGAGCGCGAAGCGCTGCAGGCCCTCGTCACTGAAAGCCAAAAGAACGTCAGCGGCACTGTGCGTTTGAAGCTCTATAAGGGCAACGTCATTACCGCCGGACGCAAGAGCCCGCTCTCGCTGTACAACCCGTTCATCGCGACGATGGAAGCCGACAAAGGGGCCTACAACCAGACCGACGCCACCGGGTTTCATCCGATTGAATGCCCTGCGCCTGCGAACGCGCGCGGCGGTGCTGAAAAAGGCGAAGAAGAAATAATTTCTGGCACTATTTCGCGGCGAGCAGCGGTTTCAATCGCGGTCGTTACTTCGGGCGAATCTGGGGTTGTTGCCGAGTCAAACCGTTTGAGGATGGCGCCGTCGCGGCCGATGAGGAACTTGGTGAAATTCCATTTGATGTCGCCGGGAAACGGCGAGTCTTTGCCCGCCAACGCCGTGTAGAGCGGATGGCGATTGGGGCCATTCACGTCGATCTTGTCGAACAGCGGGAAAGTGACGTTGTATTTGTTGGAACAGAACAGCTTGATCTCTTCGTCCGTGCCCGGCTCCTGCGAGCCAAACTGGTTGCAGGGGAACCCGAGAATAACGAGGCCCTTGTCCTTGTATTTCTCGTAGACGGACTGGAGGGCGGTGTATTGCGGAGTAAAGCCGCACTTGGAAGCCACGTTGACGATAAGGAGCACCTTGCCCCCGTAGGCGGCCAGCGAAGTGTCCTTGTGGTCGATGTCTTTGACGGGGATTTTGTAGATTTTGTAGAGGGACTGCGCGCGGGTGGTCATGGTTTGTGTCAGTAACGATGCCGCGAGAAGCGCGAAAATTTTCATACAGGCATGGTAGCATCGGGCTGGGCGGCGCACAAGCGATGGCGATTGCGCGGTCGAACACTCCCGGTGACGAATTGATTGTTTGTTCTGGTGGTTATTTCCGCTTTAGGAAACAGAGCGAGAGCAGACAGCCGAAGCCCATCCCGACAAGTCCGAGGGTGCCGGGTTCCGGGACAATCGTGGCGGAAAGACCGGTGGTGTCTTCATTGGGATTGCCATCGCTACTGCCGACCACAAAATCAATGGTATCCCCCGCAAGGACGCTCTGAAGCCCCGAAAAGGACGCTGGGGCCGGGCTGCCGATCACGGTCGAATTGAACAGCGAAGTGCCATCGTAGAGAATATGCACATCCGCGGAATCACCGCGCGCGCTGAGGCCGGAAAAGGTGGCGGCAATCGTAAACGTCCCCGAGGCGGGCGCCGTCCAGCGGACAATACCGACCTCATTGCTGTCACCGGATTGCAGGGCCAGCTGTCCGGGTTGATAGGTCGTTGCGACATAGGTCACCGGGTTGGAACGTCCCGTTATGCAGTACGTAGGGGATGAACGAACCGCTTTCGTTGCCCAACCAGCCGCTCAGGGGCGTGGAACTGAAGGCCAATGAATTTGTAACATCCAGATGAAAGGCCCCGCCGACACCATACGACCAGCCGTAGCTCCACGCGCCATTGGGGTTGCTGGTGGCGGAAAAATCCCCGGCAGCATTGAAGGCCGATGCGGTTCGTGGCAGGGCGAGCACACCGAGGCTGAGCAGGGTTGCGAAGGTTGAGATGAGCGAGGACTTTTTGAATGTTGTCATGGCAGTTTTCTTTTGGAGTTTGGATCTACGGGTGATTGGTTTGTTATGAAGTTCTTTTTTTGAAGTTATTTCCGCTTCAGGAAATGAAACGAGAGCAGGCTGGCCAGACTCATGGCGAGCAGGCTCAAAGTGGTTGGTTCCGGCACGATCGTGGCGGACAGAGCGGTAGAATCTTCTTCCGGGCCATTGCCTCCATTCCCGACCGCAAAGTCAATGGTGTCTCCGACCGTAACATTCTGCAGTCCCGTATAATTCGTCGAGCTATGATCCAGGGTTGCAGCAAATATCGTGGAACCATCGAGCAGGATATGGACATCCACGGAATTGCCCAAGGAACTGAGGCCGGAAAACGCGGCCCCAATCGTGAATGCGCCCGAGGAGGGGGCCGTCCAGCGGACGATACAGTACTGGTTGCTTTCGCCGGGTTGTTCGGCGAGTTGCCCGGGTTGATAGGTCGTGGATGAGAGGGTGATCGGATTCGCCGTCCCATTGTACAGGATGTACGGAATGCCATCGGGGTGCTGGTCGCCCAACCAACCACTGAGGCTGGTGCCGGAGTATGCCGTTGTATTGCTCGTATCCGGAGTAAAGGCCGAGCCGAGACCCAACGACCAGCCATAGCTCCACGCGCCATTGGGGTTACTGGCGGTGGAAAAGTCGCCGGCGGCGCTGAAGGCCGATGCGGTCTGTGGCAGGGCGAGCACAACGAGACTGAGCAATGTTGCGAAGGTTGAGAGGAGTGCGGATTTCCTGGATGTTGTCATGACGGAACTTCCTTTTCTGCCCCGAAAGCCTTCGGGGCGTCTGGTTGGTTTGTGTTTCTGCCTGGTGGCTTGCGTTGCCCTCGCGGGAACACAGGCCACAATTTCGAAAGAGTAGTGACGTATGCATAGACCTCGTGCCGCCGATCTGTAACCACGCCCGGTTGCTGAATGCGGGTAATTAGTTGGCTGCGGAGTGAGGTAAAGAAAGATTCGGCGGGAGGGAACGTAATCTAACAAGCCATCAGCGGAAACCGGCCCGCAAGGATACAGATGCTCGCCTCGCCCATTTCATCGAACCCTCACCACCACACAACGGAATCACGACTCGCAATCGCAGTTCCGAAGGGCAGTAGGACACTCGCCGGGAGGCAAAGTCAATCAAATTGGGCGCGGGATTCGGCGAAGGGTGTCGAGCGAAACAAAATCAGGACGATGGTAGGAAGGTCACGCAAACAGGGACTGGCACTTCAAGGGCCTGGCCGGTGGGTGTGAGGCGGCCAGTTTTGGGATCGATGCGGAAAACGATGATGTTGTTCGATTCCTGATTGGCAGCCAGCAGGAAGTTGCCGGTCGGGTCGATCCCAAAAGATCGCGGGGTTTTGCCCAGCGTCGATTGGTGCTCGAGAAGAGTCAGTTTACCGGTGCTTTCATCCACAGCATAAACGACGAGGCTGTCGTGCCCGCGATTCGAGCCGTAGAGGAATTTGCCGCTGGGGTGGATGGCGATCTCGGCTGCGGTGTTCGGAGCCGCAAAGTTTTCGGGCAGGGTGGAGACGGTCTGCGATTCTTTGAGAATGCCATGCGACGCGTCATAATCGAAGGCGCTGATGGTGTTATTTAATTCGTTGATGACGTACAGATGGCGGCCATCGGGGTGGACCGCGAAATGGCGGGGACCGGCACCGGGAGCGAGCGAAGCAAAGGGCGGATCGTTGGGAGTGAGCGCGGCTGTTGTCGGTTCCAGCTGGTAGATGAAAATTTTGTCCAGTCCGAGATCGGCACAGAAGGCGCGGCGATTAGCGACATCGAATGCAACCGAGTGCGCATGTGGACCTGCTTGTCGTTTCGGATTGAAGCCGGAACCGTGGTGCTGGAGCAAGGCGGTCACGGCGCCCAGCGAACCATCCGCCCGAATCGGGAACGCGGCCACGCTGCCGCTGCCATAATGTGCCGCGAGAACACATTGGCCCGATCCGTCCACTGCGAGGTGACAAGGACCTTGACCGCCGGAGTTTTGTTGGTTCAGCAGCGCCAGTTTTCCCGTCACCGGCTCGATCGAAAAAGCGTTGACCGCGCCGTTGGACGTGCCGTTAAATCCACCATTCTCACGGACGGCGTAGAGGAAACGATGGTTGGGATGAATGGCCAGGAACGCGGGATCGGTTGTTTCCGCAGCGACCTCGAGTGAAGACAACGTGCCCGTGGCGACATTTAAGCGGCACATATAAATGCCTTTGCTCTTCGCGCTGGCACGCGTCCCGATATAGACGAGGCATTCTCCGTGGTCGGCAGATGATTGACTGGTTTCAAGCCCCAAGGCGACTCCGGCGGTTAGATTCATAAGCAAGAGCAGGGTGCGAACGAGAGAGAAGTTCCGGGACATGAGGGCGAAGAGTAAGAACAATCGTCGTAGAAATCGACCAAAAATTACTGAGCTTGGCGATCGGGAAGTTCGGCAAGCGACTGAGCAACGGTCGCTTCCTGCGCGAACATTATCGTTGAGCGAGGGGAGAATTGTTGCAATGATTCGGTGCGATCCCTGATGCCTGTCTCCATGATAAAAAAAACGAACTGACCCCTTTCCGATGGAAATCTGACCGCTACATGCTGGCGTCGTGGCAATTTGTTATCGATCAAGCTCGAGCGCTGTCACCACGGTTTGCCAAGAGGTATGACAGTTTGCCGAAGGCATGGCTTGTCGCAAAGTTTTGAGGAACAGCGCGGGCTTCGCTTCAAATACGCTTGCGTCTACTAAATCCCCACAGCGCTACGACAGCCAAGGTGGCCAGCGTCAGCGAAGAAGGCTCGGGAACGAATTCTAGTGTAAGATTATCCATGGCAAACTGTTCCCCACTACCGCTCGTAAACCCCGCGCTTTGACCGCCAAACGAATTGAACCTTAAACGATCAATGTCCAGATAATTGAAAGTGAACAGAGTTGGGCTTGTCGCGCTGGCGACGACTGTTGTATTGTAGAGCAGCGTCGCTCCGCTGAATCCCTGTACTTGGATATTCAGGTTGCTGTTCCAAGCGCCGGTGAGATATGCGCTCAAGAAGTCAAAATTCGTGCTAATGGCATCCATTTCAGCAATATGGACACCGTCGTTAAAGGCTACGTTGGAAGCCGAGACCGTTCCATAGTAATAACCCATTGGACCAACGTTCTGTTCGGCAGCAATCGCATTTTGAATATAGAAATTGGTCCAGTTAAGTCCTTGGTACCCGTTTATAAGTTTGGGCGATGCAGGGTAGGAGACTGGTATATCGTCGAAGGTGATAACGGTTTGCGAATGGGTGGAAACGGCTGAAAACACTAGCAATGTGAGAACAGAGAGCGGCAGTAGAAACGATTTGGCCTTCATGTGTGGCGCGCTTATCATTGAAGGATTGTAACGAGAAACAGTGTACAAGTCGAGCTATTTCCAGCTCCCCGTCGAACCGTTCATGTAGTGCTCCCCGTGAATGGAAAAGAAAATAGGGGTCAGGTCTCAAAAGAGAGAATAGGGGTCACGTCTCAAGGGCCTGTTGCCCAAATGACTTTCTCCTTCCGGTTTTTAAGGGGATGGGGTAGAAAGAATGTCGAGGAGGATACGTCGGCATGATGGGCAGCCAACAACCGCAGAAGGAGTTGTTCAGTTACCAGATTGACCTGGATCAGCGGGTGCGGCCTGAGAATCCGTTGCGGCGTATCCGAGAGGGGATCGACTTCGATTTCGTACGGGCCGAGGTGGCGGAGCGGTACGGCACGAACGGCAACGAGTCGGTCGACCCGGCGGTGATTCTGAAGATGATGTTTCTGTTGTTCTGGGACAATGTCGCCAGCGAACGAGAGCTGATGCGCATCATCCCGGAGCGACTGGATTACTTGTGGTTCCTAGGGTACGAACTGGATGCGGTGATTCCGCATCACAGTGTGTTGTCGAAAGCCCGGGCACGCTGGGGAACGGAGGCCTTTGAGAAGTTCTTTGTGCGCACGGTGGGTCAATGCGTGGCCGTCGGACTGGTGGACGGGACGAAGATTCACGTCGACAGCAGCCTCAATGAGGCCAACGCTTCCTGCGATTCTGTCGTGACCGGCGCTCCCGCATTGATCACGGCCTTGAAGGCAGCGTATCAGGCCACGGCAAGCAAACTCGATGAGGTCACCACCCCGGCCAGTTACGAAGCGGTCAATGACCGGGTCGTCTCCACGACCGATCCGGATGCGACCGTTGTACGCAAAGGCACCCAACCGCCACGCCCTCGCTACCACCATCACCGCGCCGTCGATGATGCCCACGGGGTGATCACGGCGGTGGAAACCACTACCGGCAGCATCGCGGAAAACAAACGCCTCCTGCCACTGGTCGAACAACACGACACCAACACCGGACAACGGGCCCAGACCGCCGTGGCCGACTCCAAGTACGGCACCACCGAAAACTTCGTGGCCTGTCAGCAACGCGCCATCCGTACGCACCTGGGGGACGCCCGCGCCAAACAACATCATGCCCGCAGTGACGGCATCTTCCCGGACAGCGCCTTCACCTACGATCCGCGCACCAACACCTACCGCTGTCCGGCCGGCCAGACGATGAAACCCCGCCGATTGCATCCGCTCAAGCGCACGTGGGAATATCAATTACCCAAAGCCGTCTGCGCAGCCTGTGCGTTGCGCGCCCAGTGCACCCGCGCGGTGACGTACGGACGCACGATTCACCGGCACCAACAGCAGGCCCTGTTGGACCGCGCTCGCCAACAGGCGCACAGCGCCGCCTCGCGGCGCGACCGCCGCCGCCGACAACACCTGGCCGAAGTTAGTTTCGCCGATGCCGCCAACCATCACGGTTTCAAACGCGCTCGCTGGCGGCGACTCTGGCGGGTGCAGATTCAGGACTGGTTGATCGCCGCCATCCAGAACGTGAAGATTCTCCTCAAGCACTGGTGGACCCCACCCACCGCCGTAACGGTCACGCTGATCGTCACACTTCTGGTGTCCTTTACCATCCGATGACCAGAGCGTTCACCAACCAACCGCTTTCCCAGAAAACAACCCTTTGGGCAACGGGCCCTCAACATCGGACAAATTGGTTGATGCGGGATAGGGCGATCGGTTTCACCTTCGAGTTTGTGCCGGAGCCTTCCCCGCTGCTGCTTACGGTCGTCGGTGCCCTGCTGCTGTGGCCGCTCCTCAAACGCAAGCGTGCGTCTGCTTCTCGCGAGGCACCCACCCCTTAATCCCCTCCGAGGAGGGGAACGGACTTCACCCGGTGCCTTGACGGAGCGAGCCGGCTAGAATTTGCGTGACGCCGACAACGGCAGGCGGGCCGTTGCGACCGCAGCACGACGAGGTTGCGTTTCGTCTGACTCAGCTTGCCCTACAAGCTTTGGATATCGTAAAGCGATAATCCTGCTCGACAAGGGGCGGTGGGGTTGATATGGTGCGCATAGTTCTTTGAGAAGATGGTCAGGAGAAGGCGCTGATCTCGTGCGGACCGCGGTCGGCGCCCTTGGTTGCGCCGTCAGCAAACACTCGGCGCGTATCAGTTGCACCAGAAACATCGCTGGTGCGTCTCGCTTCGCTCGGCTTGCCGCAGACGACAGCGGCGTCTCGCAGGCTCGGCTCCATCCGACTCGGCTACAGCGGGGGAGATGGTTCCCAAACATGTGTTTCTGCGAAACGAACCCATTTTGCTGCCGTGCCGTTTTTGGCCCATCCTTCCGAAGGGCAGGGACTTAGGACCCGGAAGTTCAATTGTTTGAATGGCTTCGTTTTCGGAAAACGAACCCATTTGCGGCCTTGGCTTGTGAGTTTATTGATCAAGATGTTGGCGATTTGGGACGCTGGTGCTGTGAAATCGCGCCTGGCGACGCTGAAAAATTCTTGTTGCCAATTGGAAGGTTTTGCGTATAGTTTTTTCAGCTAGCATATGGAAGAAGAGCGCAGTGAGATTGGTGGAATGTCAGTCACGCCTTGTTTGCCTGGTGGCAGTCCGAAACCCGACGAGCGGGAACAGTCACTGAAGCCTCCTACCGCAGCAGAAGGAAATTACTAAACCCTTATGGCAACCAAGCTGTTCGTGGGCAACCTGTCGTTTAACACGACCGAAGGCGATATTCTCGACCTGTTCAAGCAGGCGGGCAATGTCACGAGTTGCGAGCTCATCATGGACAAATTTACGGGCAAGTCCCGCGGATTTGCGTTCGTGCAGATGGGCACGCAAGAAGAAGCCAACAAAGCCGTCACTGATTTTAACGGCAAGGAACTGGACGGCCGCGCACTCACCGTCAACGAAGCCCGTCCCCGTGAGGAACGTCCCCGCGGCGACTTTGGCGGCGGCGGTGGCGGTGGATTCGGCGGTGGCGGTCGTGGCGGTGGTGGCGGCGGCGGGAAACGTGACTTTGGTGGCGGCGGTCGCGGTCGTCGCTAGCACTGGCACAACCGTAAGAGAATAATTACGCGAAGGGCGCCTTGCGCAAGCGAGGCGCCCTTTTTTCTTCCCGTTCCGGCGCGCCGCGGATCTGACGAGCACGAAGTCGGCGGGGCGTGATTGCGCTTCCCGCATTTCTTTTTTCTGCGTCGCGAATGTGGTTTACAGCAGGTCCAAAACTTCTTCGGGTCGCGCCACGATATGCTCGGCGCCGTTCTCGACCAACTCTTGCCGGTCGCGAAATCCCCAGAGTACACCGACCGCGTGCATGCCGGCGGCGCGGGCGGTGTGCATGTCGGTGTTTGTGTCGCCGAGGTAGAGCCATTGCGCGGGCGGCACGCCGAGTTCCTGCGCGATTTGCAATGCGGCGGTCGGATCCGGTTTCAACGGCACATCGGGGAGTTGGCCGCGCACGATGGCGAAGGGGGACGGATTGAAGTAGTGCGCGATCATGCGTTTCGTGAAGACGTTCGGTTTATTGGAAAGCACCGCCAGTTTGAGACGGCGTTCGTTGAGGGCGGAAATCAGTTCGGGAATACCCGGATAAAGCTGCGTCATATCAAAACAATGCGCGTCGTAGCGCTCCCGCATGAGGCGCAGGGCTTCATCCACCAGGTTCTGCTTGTCCGCGGGCAGGGCGCGGGCGCACAGCGCGCGCGCGCCGTCGCCAACGAAGTAGCGATACCTTTCCAGCGGATGCGTGGCGCAACCGAGTTGTGTCAGCGCCCAATTGGTGGCGTTGGCCAAATCGGCGAGCGAGTCGGCCAGCGTCCCGTCGAGATCGAAGAGAATGGCGCGGATATCGGGTTTCACGGGGACGATGGTACTCAAGGACGCGGTATGGGGCGATTTTTTTGTTGTTGTGACGGCTGCGCGCTTGTTACGGTCGGCGTCATCAACAAAGGAGAACGAGACATGAAGTTATTGCGGGTTTGTACATTGATGGTGGCGGCGGCGTGCCTGGCGACCCCGGTGGTCTTCGGACAACGGATGTTTGGCGGGCGCGATTTCGGCAACGGCCAGATGGCGAAAATTTTCGGGAAGAACCAGACGTTCACGGCCACGGCGGAAGTGACGATCGAGGACAAATCGCGCCCCGAGCCGATGCAGATGGAATCGTCCTATGCGGTCCTCCAGGGTAATGTGCGCACGGAGACGGACATGACTTCCGCGAAAGGCATAATCATGTCGCCCCAGGTCCTCGCCCAGATGAAGCAGATGGGCATGGATCGCACGATCAGCATTTATCGGGGCGACAAGAAGGTGGCGTACCTGATCTATCCGGGGCTTAAGGCGTACTGCCAAATCACTCCGTCAGACTTGCAGCCGACGGACAAGACCGAGGCGAAGGAGCCGAAGATTGAGAAGACCCCGATCGGCAAGGAAACCGTGGATGGTCATCCCTGCGTCAAGAACAAGGTCACGATTACCAGCGATGACGGCAAAGAGCATGAGATTATCGTGTGGAATGCCACCGATATGAATGACTTCCCGCTCAAGAGCGAAATGCAGAACGGGGGCGCGACCATCACGACCCACTTCCGCGACATCAAGATGTCGGCGCCTGACGCCGCGCTTTTCGATCCGCCAACCGACTACAAGCTGTACGGCAGCATGCAGGAAATGATGATGGCCAACATGCAGCAACTGATGCCGCCGCGCAGTGGCTCGCCTCCCCAGGGTGGCGGCAACGGCGGCAACTAGGCCGTCAGCAACGCGCTACGGGGCGGATGGCGCTGGCAATGGAATCGTGAGCGGGCGTTTCCAATAGAAGTTTTCTTGAGCGGCGAGCGCGCGGAGCAGGTCCTTGTACTCCCGCAGCCGCTGGTCGCTTACGCCACGCGCTTTCAGATCGGCGACATACGCCAGGCTGTCCAGGTCATTGCGGTGGCGGATCAGATCGCTGTTGAACACGCCCATTTGATGTCCCAGGAAATACTGCGCCATCTCACGGGTCCAGGCCCCGGAGGTCGGTTCGGTGGCCTGATACATCGTGAAATAGTCCAGTCGATTCACCTGGTACTGCAGATAGGTCGAATAGCCCAATCCCATCACGGTCACTGCGATCAACGCCCACTTGATTCGATTAAGCGGCGTGCTGGCGAGCCATTCCATGTATAACAGGAAAGGGAGCGACAGCACGGGCAGCATGAAAATCACCAGCCGGGGACCGTAGCTCCATTCGCCACGCCATACGGGTGTTTTGGTCAAGACGAAGAACAGCGCAGATGGCAGCAAGAAGAGGACGACGGCGTCCAGTTTGTAGCGGCGATAAAACTCCCGGAGTCCCAGCAGGCCGAACATGAGAATGGGGAAATGCAGGAACATGCTTCCTTGCGGGTCGAAGAATATCCCCCAGATTCCATCCTGCCAGCGCCCGGTCGGCCAGTGGTCAGCGGCGCGCCACTGGTGGTAGCCGGTCAGCCACGGGGATCCGAATTTCACCTGATTGACCCAGGCGAGAGCCGCGAGCATCGCGGCGACGGGCATCAGTAAGTAAACTCCCTGGCGCAAGAGGATCCGCGAGCGTTGTTTCGCTTCCAATACGGCGGTCGCGTAGATTACGGCAAGCCAGATCGTCGGAATAAGCAGTCCGAAGAGAACCCGCGTGAAGAGCAGCGCCGCCACAAACAGCCACGCCAGCAACAGGGCCAGCCGGGATTTCCCGTCTGGTTGCCCTGGCGAACTTCGCAGCCCGCGCAGGTAGATCATGAGGAAGTAGAAAGTCGCCGTGAAATCCAAAACCTCGACGATCTCGGAGGTTTGGGCCCGCTGATAGTACCAAAAGAACGTCGCATAGAATGTTGACAGCACGTACACGATTCGGATCCAGGAGCGTTGCGTGTACCAGCCGGTAATCCGATACAGCAACGCGCAGATCACCAGGCTCAGAAGAATGTTGTACAGATTGAAAATCAAGAGATCGGGAAATTCGCCCTGGTGGGGAAGACGGCCGGTCAGCAACTGCTCCGCTTTCATCGGTGGCAGCGCCATCAGCGAGTTCATGAAGCCATACTTGCTGTACCACTGTCCGTTTTGGGGATTGAATACGAAATACTGGCCGCGCTCCCCTGACTGCTCGGCGGAATGCGCGTCCACGTGCAAGGTACCGCTGCGCAAGAGGCTGAGTGTTTCCTGACGCCACGCATAGGGGTCGCCGGGAAACCAAAGCGCGGGCATGGCGGCGAAGTTGATGGCGAAAACCGTCAGGAGCAACGCGAACGGGATCATCCAGCGGCGGGGTAGGGGCGCCGTTCCTTCCACCAGCGAACTGGTGGTATCGGGGCGATCAAAGGCTGGTTTTTCCATGGCGTCCGTTGCCGGGCTTTCAGCTTAACGCAGAGGGGACGCGCGTAACAACCCGGAAACCCCGTTTTCGCGCACGGGCAAATGTCTTGATTCTCATCCGCGTTTCAACACAATCAGTTTCCCGATATGAGCAAATCGAGTCAACGAACCTGGGGCGGCCGCTTTTCGACCGGGCCCGCAGCAGCCGTCAAGGCTTACACGGAGAGCGTCAGCTTCGATTGGCGATTGTACAAGCAGGACATCGCCGGCTCCATCGCGCACGCGAAAGGGCTGGCAAAAGTCGGCCTGATCACGAAAGCCGAGGCGTGGAAGATCGAGCACGGCTTGCGCGCTATTGAACGCGAGATCGATTCGGGCAAGTTCCAGTGGGATTGCGACTGCGAAGATGTTCACATGAACATCGAAGCGGCGCTGATTCGCAAGATTGGTGCCGCGGGCAAGAAGCTGCACACGGGTCGCAGCCGCAATGACCAGATTGCGACGGACATGCGCCTCTGGCTGATGTCGGCGATCCGCAGTGCCGATCACGAAATCCAACACTTGCAGGGCGCGCTTGTCGCCTTCGCGGAGAAGGAGTGCGACACGGTCATTCCCGGCTATACGCATTTGCAGCGGGCCCAGCCGGTGTTGCTCGCGCACCACCTTCTCGCCTACGTGGAGATGTTGGAACGCGACGCCGGACGTTTTGCCGATTGCGCCAAGCGCGCGAATGTCTGCCCGCTCGGGTCCGGCGCGATTGCCGGCAGCACGCTCAAACTCGACCGCGATTACGTCGCCAAGCTGCTGGGCTTCGCGGGTGTCACGCAAAATTCGATGGACGCTGTGGGCGACCGCGATTTCATCGTGGAATTTCACGCGGCGGCGGCGCTCACGGGCGCGCATTTATCGCGGTTGGCGGAAGACCTGATTCTCTGGTCGAGCGCGGAGTTCGGATTCATCACGATTGCCGACGCCTACACGACCGGTTCATCGCTTATGCCGCAGAAGAAGAATCCTGATATCGCCGAGTTGGCGCGCGGCAAGACGGCGCGACTTTACGGCAACCTGGTGCAGGCGTTGACGCTCCTGAAATCGCTGCCGTTGACCTATAACCGCGACTTGCAGGAGGACAAGCAGCCGCTGTTCAAGTCGGCTGATATTTTACTCTCCACGCTGCATATCGTGGCGGAAATGCTGCAGCACATTCATGTCAATCACGTCAAATGCGAAGCCGCCGCGAGCGACCCGATGATGCTCGCGACCGACCTTGTCGATTTTCTAGTAGAGGAGGGGATGCCGTTCCGCGAAGCCCATCACGCCGTCGGCACGCTCTGCGCCGAGGCGGAAAAGACGCACATCTCGTTGCCCAAACTCGCGGCCAAGAAGTACGGCCTCGCCGCCGGCAAAGTATTCGATGTCCGCCGCGCGCTAGCGGCCCGCACTGCTATCGGCGCGCCGTCGCCGCACAATGTGGCGGCACAGATCAAGCGGTGGAAGAAATTGCTGAAGTAATCCCCGTCACACGAAGAGGGTGGCCATGGTGGATCTGGGAGCATTCAACAATCTCCAACTGGTTGGCGGATTCAGGATTGCCGAGATCCGTCTCACTGACGAGCCACTGGTGGACGCACTCGGACGTGAAGCTGCCGCGCAGACGAGAATCACGGGCACGGAGTTCCGTCTTCAGATCCGCTCCCAGCTTGTCGCTGAAGAATTGTCTGTGACGCTGTACCACGAGATCCTGGAGGCTGCGGCGGTCGGTAGTTTGCATCCACCGGAGAGCATTGCCAGTTTTACGGAGGCGGATTTTGAGCAGGCAGCCCGTAGGATGCACAATTCGCTCGGAGAAGCGTCTCCCGAAAACGTAAACCGCATGTTGCAATTCTATGATTTTGGTGGAAAATAGAGCTATGGCAGACGGCGACAAAATTGAAGTGGAACTGATCAAATTGGTCAGTGGTGAACGTCTTCTTCGACTCTCAGAAGCACGGTCGGGATTGTCGCTAGAAAAGAAACTCGACCCGAGCCAACCAGTAGTTCGTCAGAAGAAACAGCTTCTCGGTGTGTTTGAGGCAGCGCTCGCACGAGCACAGTTTACCCCTGCCTGACCACCTTTCCCCATGTCCAGAGTACTGACTTGATCCCAATGACTGGGTTGACCCCAATAATGCATACGGTTAAGGTGGGCGTGGCATACGGGATTAAGAAGGCCAGAGGGAAGGAATGAACACGAACGTGGAAACATTTCACTACTACGCTACTGCCAGTCACAGTAGCGGGATCGGTCATCTTTTTGCGTATTTATTCTTCTGCCTGCTACTACTTTCCCCTGTAATTCTTTGCGTGATTGTGTGGAAGGTCTGGAAGAAAATTTGAAATTCGGGGACTACCGGCTATTCAGTATGCTTGCCAAACTTGCTTGGGATTGCTAATAGCTGACTGTGAAACGCGCGGTCTTGATTGCACTGACGTTGGTTTGCTCGGCGCAAGTTTCTTACGCTTGGCTCGACGCGACGGAAAAACAGTGCGAAACGCGTTATGGAAAGCCACAGCCTGCGGATACGGCAACCCCCGGGTCCGATAAGACAATCGGGTACTGGAAGGATGATGTGCACGTAACTGCGGACTTTGTAAAAGGAAAGTGTTTACGCATATCGTACGTCTGTAGAGATCCGGTAACTCAGGGTCAAATAGATACATTCTTTAAAGCAAACGGCGGTACTACGGCTTGGGCGCATTTCAAGGGAGGCGGAGAAGGGGAGTATGTACGTCACGATGGCTTGGCAAAGGCCACCGTCATGATCGGATATGGAGGAGGCGTATTGTTTAGCTACTTTTGCTGGGATAAAGCGCACGACCAGGCCGTCAAAGATGCAGAAACCGCAAAGCAAGCGGTGGAGAAAGAACGCCTCAAGAAGTTTAACCACGATTTTTGACACGAGCGGGACCCGGCGCACTCGAGATGATACCACTTTTATCCTCTTCCTCGCAAATTGATCTCCAGATAGATCAATGTTTACAGGCGTCCGGTAGAAGAGCTTCCAAACTCTCAAAAAGCTTCCAAACTGTGCTCATGCGGTTTTGGGATGTTGGGTAGGATTGGGGTATGAGAAGGGGGAAGGGCGGAGGAGGATCGGAAACTAGAGATTTGAGAGCAAAAATACCCACCCCTACCCCTCCAAGGAGGGGAACAATTTGTATAGGCCACGGTACAACATTACGCCGACGCGGGCGGTGATTGTGGTGGGGGATGACGGGAAGCGCGACGAAAAGGTGAGACCGGAGTGCTTTGGGAACGACCGGAGCACGACAGAGATCCTTCGCTTCGCTCAGGATGACAGGCTTGGGGAATTAGGGCGGAGACGGAAGGCGGTGCCTTCCCCCTACAATTTGGAGACGGCAAGCGACGGCACAGGCGCACATGCCCGGCAACAGGTTTTGGGGCAACTTTTGCCTACTGGTCGAAGGAGGCGAGGACTGAGTCAAATTCGCTGGTGCGGAAGGCGCGGAGGATCTGGGTTTTGAAGTGGCCCACGGAGGAGGTGCTGGCAGAGAAGGCGGCGATGGCTTCTTCGCTGGGGGCTTCGGCGAGGATGACGCCGTCGTATTGGCCCATGGTCCAGAGGAACTCGATGATCCGGATACCGAATTGGCCTGCCGCTTCCTTGGCGGCAGCAGCCCGTTTAATCGTATCCACAACGTTGCGGATTCCTTTGTCGGTGTATTGAAACAGCAAGACGTAGCCAGCCATGGGTCACGCTCCTTTGAGGTTAAGCTGAAATTTTCCCACAATCGGGGGTTGGTGTGCAACTATTTTTTACGATGGGGTTTATTTACGGGGGCGGGTAGAATCGTGCGCATCTTTATGCTTCTCAGCGTAGAAATCGGCGGGACCAAGTTGCAAGTTGGCGTGTGCGACCGTAAGGGGAGCATCGTGCAACTGGTACGTGTCGCCGTGGTGCGACGCGACGGGGCGCGCGGGATTCTCAAGCAACTGGAAATAGTGATTCCTCCATTGCTCGCCGCGCATCGAGTGAAGGCGATCGGGGTTGGCTTTGGTGGGCCGGTTGATTCCTCGCACGGGCAGATCGTCCGCTCGTTTCATATCAAGGGTTGGGACGGGTTTCCCTTGCGGCGGTGGTTTGTGCAACGCTTCAAACTTCCGACGATCATCGAGAATGATACGAACGCGGCGGGGCTGGCGGAGGCGCTGATCGGTGCGGGTAAGGGGAGACGGGCTGTGTTATACTCGAATGTCGGCACCGGGATTGGCGGCGGGTTTGTGGTTGACGGGGTCATCCGCAATGGGCGCTTCGGAGCGACAGAAATCGGCCATATGCGATTCTTCGTCGGCGGTCGGTGGCGCATCCTGGAAGAATTGTCGTCGGGTTTGTCCATCGAGCGCGGCAAGACCACGCTGGCGCAATCGGCGAAGTATTATGGAGTCGCTCTTGCCAATGCGATCACGTTGCTCAATCCGGACATTGTCGTAGTCGGTGGCGGCGTAGCGCGGGCCGGGGAGAAATTCCTGGGACCCGTGCGAGAGATCGCCAGACGTTTGGTATTTGAACCGTACCGACGGAATTTTCAGGTCGTCCCGGCGAAGCTGGGAGATACGGTGGTGGTTGTGGGTGCGGCGTTATTGGCTGCGCGCGGGATTTGAACGATGCGATACCTTGTTTTTGGGGATGTTCATGGGAACGTGGTGGCACTGGACGCGGTGCTGGAGGCGGGACGCGCCCGCGGGGTGGAGGCGTATCTCTTTGTTGGGGACCTTGTCGGTTATGGCCCAAACCCGCTGGAATGCCTGGAACGGCTTTTGCCGCTGGCACAGCGCGGCAGCATGGCGTGGGTGTTGGGGAACCATGAATTGGTGGTTCGCGGGGATTTCGAGCCGGCGGGTTACAGCGCGGAAGCCCTCCAGACGCTCGAGTGGACGAGGAAACTATTCGAGTCCAATCCGGTGGCCAAGAATTTCCTGGCGTCGGGCCATCTGACGTCGGTCGCGAATGATGTGATTTGGTTGACGCACGATTCGCTGGCGGATCCGAGCAGCGGAGGCTATCACCGCTGGCCGCAGAACTCGAAAAGTGAGTTGGCCTGCCTGCGGTACAATAAGGGTCGCGTCTGTTTCTACGGGCACACCCATAAGATGCGGGCGGAACTGACCGAGGGAGAGAAGGCGGTCGTGCTGGTGCCGATGACCACTCACCAAACCGAGGGGATCGATGCGCATCCGATTCATTTGCGGCCGGGCGACCTGGGTTGGATCGGCACGGGCTCGGTAGGTTTTCCGACCAATCCCCAACGCCGTCCCGAGTTTCTGATCCTCGATGAAACGGACGGCAAGGACTGGCACGTTGAGAAGTATGACGTGGCCTATGATCGCGAGCAAGCGCGTGAGCGGGTCCGCGTGGGGCTGGGAAGCGATTGCAGCAAGGAAGTCGTGGAGCGAATCGTGCGCTGGCTCTAGTTCAGGCGAATTCCGCCGGGCGCGGCCGCGTGAAGCTGCTTAGTCGAGCAGTTGCTTGAGGCAGTTGATGAGGTGCTGAATGGGGAAGGGCTTGACGAGATATTTGGAGTCGGTCTGCGTCAGGAACAAATTGATCTTTGCTTCCGCGGCGAAGCCCGTAATGAAAATGAAACGGTCCGCCAGAATGGGGCGCAGTTCGCGGGCTTGGAGGTAGAATTCATCGCCGCGCAACTTCGGCATCATAACGTCACAGACCACAGCGTCATACTCGTTGGCCTTCACTTTGACGAGGGCTTCCTCGCCGTCGTGGGCGACATCGACCAGGAAGTTCTCGTCCGCCAAGATCCATTGGAGGGCGGTGGCCAACTGTTTGTCGTCATCGACGAGCAGGAGCGCTTTGAATTCGATGGTGTCGGAAGGCCGCACCGCCAAATCAGGCTGATTGTGAAGGTCCATAAGTTGGACTAGTTGAAAAGCAACTGAAGTGCCAATCATTGGCGCTCGTATGTGCGAGGGGCATCGCGATCAGGGCATAAAAATGGCGTATTTGCACCAAATTCGTAAAAATGAGTGGGGCCATGAACGATTTTGTTGTGGTGATAAAAAGAGGGAATTTTAGAAGCGGGTTTTTATCCGCAAAAATGCGTGGTTTTGCGCCGTAACGTTTGTTGGCCCAGTGGAATACGAGCTTGAGTGAATGTGGCTCTGACGTGGTGAGATTGGCTCCAATTCCGGCGTTGACAAGGTCGGCGCTTTTTCTATACTTCGCCTGAAGTCTTCGGAAATGCACCGCCGGTCCGAAGGTTTTGGAACGGCGCTCTGCCATACGGGACTGAACGAAGAAAGGCGAATGGAGAAGCATATGGCATCTGGCAAAGTGAAGTGGTTCGATACGAAAAAGGGTTTCGGGTTCATTCAACAGGAAGGCGGGGCGGATGTGTTCGTGCATTACACGAGCATTTCCGGTAACGGCTTCAAAAATTTGGAGGAAGGCCAGGCGGTCGAATTTGAGTTGGTCGATTCGCCGAAGGGTCCCAAGGCATCGAACGTAATCGCAAAGTAGGCAATATTCCCAAACAAGAACCCCCGGCAACACGGGTTGCGCGGGGGTTCTTCTTTTTGCGTGAGGTCACTCTCGCTCCGGTCATGCCTTGCCAGGATTTGTGAAATAGGTCGAAAACCGGCCCTTCTTCAAGCGCCGGAACTCGTCCGATTGTTCGCGTTTGGTTTGCCGATAATCTCGCACGCCGCTGCTGTCGCATCCCAACAAAAGCGCGTGGGCCTTGTAAACCCGGGGCCGACCGATGACGCGGACTTTGCCAGGTTGCGGCGCGGGTCGTTTATCCAGCACAAGGAAACTCAAGGGCAGGCTGCGAAGATCCACGCCAGCGATTTTCGCGAACCGCGCCCAATGGCCATCCATAAACACCTCGGGCGGGGACGGAGCGAAGTGGTGGCACCAATGCCGCTCATTCTCCGGCGTCAACATGCCGCACGCAGCCTGATGCGTACAGGGCGATACGACCTGGAACATGCTCCGCAGCCGTTCCCTGACCGCAATCAACTTACGGCTCGCGTCGTAAGTCCCAGGTTCGACCCAAATTACTGACGTCGCGTGAGTGGCCAAGACGAGCAGTTCATCGAGTTGAGCGTCGGCGAATTCGGTGAGCACGTGGCTGATCAGAAGCGTGCCGGACATGCGTTCGGGTGGTCGTTCCAGCCACACCTTGATATCTGGAAAAACCTCGCGCGCTTTGTGCGCGGCGAATTCCATGGCCAAGGGCGAGCGGTCCCAAAAGTGATACGTAGTTGAGGAATCCGGCCCGAAATGCTCCAGAAACGAGCGCGTGGCGATTCCGCTGCCACAACCCCAGTCGATGACTTCACCCGCAGTTGCTGGCGGCGACCAGCCGCGTTGCTTCAATTCATTGAGGACGTAGTCCCACTTCCAACGAATCCGCTGGCCGAACGTCTGGTCGTAACTTTCCAGGTCGCTCTCGGCGTGCCAGTAATCCTTCGCGCCAGCGGTGCCATCAAGAAACGCCGTGCGCAGTCGCTCCAGCGCCTTCCAGTCAACTTTCTCCCAGTCCATGTGTTAGCAGCGAATCCAAAGAGTGGTGTTTGATTCCGAAGAATTCCTTGAACCGATCGATCCGGTCGCGAGCGGCTGTTGACGTGAACGGCTCCGCGCGCCGCACCGCAGCAATCATCAGGTTCTTGGGCGTATGTTCGGTCGACACGAATTCAATCATCTTCGTTTGGTACCCGGCCCATTCCAGGAACAGCGCGCGCAGGCCGTCGGTGGACCATTCCGCCATGCGTTCAGCCATCAGGCCGTGTTCCAGCACCGGCGCCAGCGGCGCGGGACGGCCCATCTGCGGACGCACTTCCTGGTGACAGCATGGCGCTACAATAATTAGCTGTGCACCCAACTCGATGCCACGGCGGATCGCATTGTCCGTGGCTGTGTCGCACGCGTGCAGGGCAATCAGCGCATCGATTTTCGGCAAGGTGACGCTTTCAATCGTGCCTGCCATGAATTCCAAACCTTCCGCGCTGATCTTTCGGGCGAGCGCGTTGGCCGACCCGACAAGCTCCGGCCGCGCCTCCACGCCAATTACCCGGACCGGTCGTTTCCAAAAACGCGCGAACAAGTGCCACAAACCAAACGTCAAATAGCCCTTGCCGCAGCCCATGTCCGCAATAGTTAGCCTGTCACGGCTCTCCGTCCATCCGCAATCCTTCGCGAGGTGCGTAAAAATCTCCAGGTAATGGTTGATCTGCGCGTATTTGTCCGCCATCGCGGGACGCACCTGCCCTCGGTCATTGACCACCCCCAATCCGTCGAGCCAATCGCGCGCTGAATCGTCCAGGATTGTTTCCCGCGGACGATCGTGCGCGCGTGAAGGCGCTGCCGTTGAAGACGGTTTGTGAGTCGTCAGTTTCGCGACGCCCGACCCGGTCACGAATAGTTGCCAGTCCCGCTTCGTGGTGCTGAGGAGTGCGCTGCGAAAATGCGCGCTGACCTGTTCCTTCGCCCAACCGGCCACTTCGCCCACCGGTAAGTTCTTGGTGACGTCGTGGGTTGCGTGCCGATAGGTGAGCGAGAGATGCGGACCGCCCTTCAACGTGACCAATCTTCCCAGTACCTTCTCCGGCGCGCCTTCTCCTTGGACTGGCCCGGAAAATACAAGTCGCACAAACGTGCCATCCTGCAGGCTGGTCGCCAGCCGTTGCGCAAATTCATCGTCAGGATTCGCTTTGGCCATGCTGCCAATTGTAGCCGCAAAGTGCGATTATGGCGACTTGCTCCGTCTTAGCTATTTGACCTGCGACGTGCAGTGCGGGCAGCGTGTGGCTTTGAGCGGAATGTCCAACAGACAGTACTCACATAATTTGGTGGACGGCGCAGGCGTGGGGTCCGCGGCTTGTTTGTGCTGCAAGGTGTTCATGGCTTTGATGACCAAAAAAATGCACAGCGCCACGATAAGAAAGTCGATCACCGTATTGATAAATGAGCCGTACGCGATTACTGCCACGCCGGCCGCTTTGGCGTCGGCCAGCGATTTGTATGGCCCCTTGCTGCTATCGAGGTTAATGAACAAGTCGCTGAAATTAACGTTGCCCATCGCTTTGCCAATCGGCGGCATGATGATGTCGTTGACCGCCGAGGTGACGATCTTGCCAAAGGCGCCGCCGATGATCACACCGACCGCCAGGTCGACCACGCTGCCGCGCATCGCAAATTCCTTGAACTCTTTGATCATTCCCATGACGGTGTCTCCTTTTCCGTTGGTATTATCGTTTGTGTCGGTTTGTTTGATTCTGCCCGCAGTAGCCTCACCAGATGAACCACGAGGGTGTTGTACCGAATCTTCGTCCGAAAGGCAACCGAAGAGGGTTTTGCGAAGAGGCCTTGTAAAGTTACTTCGGCCCGGGCATCGGCACCGCGCGCTTCACCAGTTGAACAGCGAAACCCCACGGGTCGCGAAGCATGGCGAGGTTATCACCGAGGGGATTGGTGTCCACTTCGCCTTCGGCGGTTGCTCCGGCCAATAACAATCGTGCGCGGGTCGCTCGTACGTCGTCCACGGCGAATGCGAGGTGCATCACCAATGGATCCATTTTAGCGTACGCGGGCACTGGCGCTTTCGCGTTGTAGTAAATCTCAATCATCGACTGGTTTTCCGCGTCGACAAGAAAATGCGCATGCCACGGCGGGCCGGATACTCGCACCACGCGCATCTGCAAGTGTTCGGTATACCAATGCGCCATGGCAACGGGCTCGGCGACGTTGAAGCCCACATGCTCAATTCTCATATCGGTGGACGCAGGCATAACCGATGGCGGGATAAAGGGGAAGCCGCAAGTTGTAGCGGTCAATCCCATTGCTCCGGCAGAGCATTAGCGGCGGCGGAAGCCTTCGCGAAGGCGGATGTCAAAGAACCGGCCAAGCATAACCGCCTTGTCGCGCCTCGTCCCCGTAAAAGTATTGATTATCGATATAGGAGCGAAATCTATTTCTGGCCTGCCGCCTTGCTTTGTCGAGGCGTCCATCGCGTAACGCCAGATCAGGACATTCCCCAAACCTGCGTTGGGCTTGCCAACGGTATGCGACTTCTGGGAGTATCAGCCACGCTGGAGCCGATGGACTATCACCTGCATCAACAGGGTCAGACTGTAGGCGCTTTCCCGCTGGAGGAGTTGTGTCGTCGTCGTAAAGCCGGGGAGTTGACAGGTTCAGAGCTGGTCTGGTGCCAGGGCATGGCCGAATGGCAGCCGCTCGATACCGTATTGCAGCGGGAAATGCCGGGGGCTGGCCCTGCGCCAACTCCGCTTCCAAAATCAGAATCGAACCTGATTCCGACGTTGATGATGATCGGGGTCGTTCTCGGGGGCGTGGTTATCCTGGCGGTATTTGGATTCCTGATCTTGTATCGCGTCCACGGCCTTTCACCCGCCGTGCGGCAAGCGGTCGCGGCTGTGGAACGGCCGGGGAGGGCATCATCGGCTTTGGAGGAAGCCAGCAAGCCCGTCCGGTGGACCACCAATACCCTGACGGCGGCGAAGATGGCGGTAAAGAAGAAGGAGTTTCGCATCCGCCAGTACCTGGAGCCCTACGAGAAGTACGGCGACCGCAATTCGGCGTATGACGCAGAAGCCTTGCAAATGATCAAGACCTGGATTGATACTGGTTTTGGAGGCCCGCTCCAAACAAACAATCAATCGGTTGTGGAGATGTGCGACAAACTGGCGGCCAACCCCGCGTGCGACGATCCGCTGGTATTATCACTGACCGGTGCCAATGAGATCGAGATGCAGGAAGCGGTGCGACGATTTGACCGCGCGCTGAAAGGCTATGAGCATTCCCATTACAAGGCGTATCCCCGGTTTTACGCAACCGTGATGCTGGCTACCGATTTGGCCAATTTGCATCGCGACTCACACCGTGTGGCCGAACTGGATTATTCGGCGAAACGATTGCTCAAGGACGCCTTGCAGGACGGCAGTATCCAGCCGGAGGATCAAGCGGAATTTGCGGATATCCTGATCGGGGGCTGGGGGAATGGATTTATCGAGCGCAGCGGGGCGGCGCTTCCGTCGATTGTCGAAACTGCCGGAGGAGATCGCTTCCAATGGTTGGCGCTCATGCTCGAAGGCGAATACGAAATCGAGGCCGCATGGAAGGCGCGTGGACACGGTTTTGCGGACACGGTGACTCAGGAAGGCTGGAAGGATTTTCACGACCACATAGAGAAGGCTCGCGCAAGCATCTCCAAAGCTTGGGAGCTCCGGCCCGATCTTCCTTACGCCGCCAGCCAAATGATGAGCGTTTGCCAGGGCGACTCCGGAATCAAGGAGATGCGCTTGTGGTTCGATCGCACGGTCGCCCTTCAGATTGACTTTTTTGGGGCTTGGAACAGCCTCCGTATGGGACTTCGCCCACGCTGGTACGGGGATCTTGATTCCATGCTGGCCCTAGGGGTCGCTGCCGCCAATACCCGGCGCTATGATACGGACGTTCCTCGCAAGCTCTTTGACTCGATTTCTGATGTGGAGACCGATCTCGAATTACCGCCCGGTCAGCACATCTACGGGCGCGAGGATATCTGGCCGCATCTGCAGGAGATGTATGAAGGCTATATTGCGGAGCCTTCACGGGCCAAAGAGCACGATGGGTGGCGGAGCGCCTACTCCATTGTTGCGTACCTCGCCGGGAAATACGATGTGGCCCGAACGCAATTGCAAGCGATTAACTGGCAGCCGGTGCCGGGAAATTTCCCGGGCTGGGGCCGTGACATGGTGCTCATGCCTTTGGAAGTGGCCGCTCGCACCAGTCCGGTGGGAAAACAGATTGAGGCTGCCGAATCCGCGAGCCACAACGGAAACATCGAGGAAGCGTTGCGGATTTACACGGAATTGAACTCCGCGACAAACACCGACGAACGAACACAATCGTTCGTGCATGAGCGATTGAACACGTTGACGACGGAACAGCGCTTGCAGTCGGGCAAGTGGGTTGATTTTCTCCCAACAGGAGAGGGTCTGACCGGTTGGACGGTTGGACGCGGGCACTGCACGGCAATGCCGGACGGCTCGCTGGTGGTTCGATCCGACCAGAATGGGCACATTGTTTACTCGCGCGCGCGGGTTGGTACCGAGTTTGAAGTGCGCGGCACATTCGAGGTTGTGCAAAGCTCGACGAACGTCCTTTCAGGCTGGCGTGGTCATGGGGCTGCCGCAGTTCGGGTATCTCGGATGGTATGGTTTTCGCATCAAGCGGAATAGGGATGAAGGCGATGTTGCCAGCTTCGCGGCAGGCTGGAGCACGAGACAAATTTCCAAGCCAGTCACGCTCAACAGTGAGACCAATACGTTCTATCTTCGCTTTCAAAACGGCTTGGTCAGCGCCACCGTAAACGACGAGCCGATCATCAAGGACATAAAGCTACCCGAAATCCCCGGTGTCCCTACGAACGAAATGCTCGTGGGACTGGGCGCGTACAATGATACGAATGATACCGTGATCCGCTATCGCAACGTGCAGATCCGGAGTCTCGCGACACGCTAGCGCGATTCCTGGCTCGGCTGTTTGGTGATCTTTCCCCAGACAGCGATGGAGGCGACGACCAGCACCCAGAACGGAAACACGGCGATGCCCGGGATCGCTTCGGCGATCAACCCGGGGAGGATCAGCCATTGCCGGCCGAGGATGAGGAAGAGGAGAAAGGCCGTGACCACGTCGAGCAGCCATTGCAACGGCGGCGCAAAAGCGACGGCCACCGCGCAGATATCCGAAATCGCCGCGACCGCGAACGCGAGCACGAGCCGCTTCTTCCGGTAACCGGACTGTGGCGACTCAATCCGTGGAGGGGTTTCTATCGGTCGCGGCGCTTCCTCCTTCGGCAATAATTCCCAGTCGGGCATGCAGACATCTCCGTATTGTAGGGCAGGCGCTCCGCCTGCCATTCCGGGTTGTGCGAGGGTCTTCCGATCCCGCACTGTTTTCGACCGAAGGTCTCCAGTGAACGGCGCGGTCAGGGAGCCGAGTTCGACGAGACCTGCGGAGCAGAAACCGGCGCCGAACATCCTTTTTCCCCGTGCCTAATTCACGCCCAGCAGTTCGACTTCGAATACCAGCGTGGCATTCGGGGGGATCACGCCGCCCGCGCCCCTTGCGCCGTAACCCAGATCGGACGGAATGGTGAGCTTGCGAATGCCGCCCACCTTCATTCCCGCAACGCCCTGGTCCCAGCCTTTGATGACCTGGCCGCCACCTAGTTGGAAGGTGAACGGCTGTCCGCGGTCCTTGGACGAATCAAACTTTGTGCCGTCGGTGAGCCAGCCCGTATAATGGACCGTCACGCGCTTCCCGGCAACGGCTTCGTCACCTGTCCCGATTTTAGAATCTTCCTTTTGCAATTCAGTCACAGTAGCTCCTGGTTGTGCGGGCGCAACGACGGCCCGCGGTGATGCCGCCGGTGCGTTCGAATCGGGTGCCTCCTGCTTCTCGCACGCCGAAGCGAGGACGATGAGACAAAGGGCCAATGAATAAAGGGCTCGATCCATTCCTAATTCACTCCCAGCAGTTCCACCTCAAACACCAGCGTGGCATTGTGGGGAATCACGCCACCCGCGCCGCTGACGACGCCGTAGCCCAGCTCGGGTGGAATGGTCAGTTTGCGAATGCCGCCCACCTTCATTCCCACAATACCCTGGTCCCACCCCTCGATGACCTGGCCGCCGCCCAGTTGGAAGGTGAACGGCTGTCCGCGGTCCCTGGACGAGTCAAACTTTTTGCCGTTAGTGAGCCAGCCCGTGTACTGGACTGACACAAGCTTGCCCGTCGTGGCCTCGTCACCCGTGCCAACTTTGGTATCTTCAATTTTCAACCCGGTCACAGCAGCTTCTGGTGGAGTGGGCGTAGCTGCCACCGGTTGAGTGGACGCAACGGTCGTGGGTTGAGCTGATGTAGCAGCGGTAGCTGGTTGCGCCGCCGAGGTAGTTGTAGCCGCAGGCGGTGACTGCGGCCCCGCCGTTTCGGCCTGTTTGGGCGCATCGCTCTGCGAGCAAGCCGTCGCGAGCACGACCAGCACAAGAACGAATGCATACGCGACGACAAATCGACGCAACATCAAGGATGCGTTCTTCATGGTCATGCGTGGAAGTCTAATGACCGCGAACGGCGATTGCAAGTGTGGTGGCGCTTGCCACAGCTCCAGCCCGAACTTGCTACAGGAGAATCAATCCCATAGAATTGTACCGATATGCGAGAGGAGGCGTTATGGTCGTTTATCGACTTGTAAACTCCGGACACGATCCTATTGGAGCTGGTCAACCTCTGACGCGCCCAAGTGATCACAGCAACCAGAAACTCGGTCCCGGAATGTACTTTGCTATGGATGAAGCTGCCGCGCTTCAATTCTCCAAGACGCGGCATGGTCACACGTATACGCATCTTTTGTCGTGTGATCTGGTTGGGCTGACCTCTAACGATTTTGTTGATATCGAGATTCCTGAGAATGCGCGTGCAATTCGTGAATCGCCACATGGCAAAAAATCTCACAGCGAGCGGTATTACAACTATTGCTTGTCTAATGGCTTTAAGGGCATCATCTGGCACGCGCGAGCTGGGTGGGTTGAATTGGTGCTTTTTGAACCGTTCGTTGCGGGGAAGGTAATCATCAAAGAAGCGAAGGCGTTGGATTGACATGAACCAGAAGGAAGTATTCAAGAAGGTCAAACGAGCGACTGTCGCGCTCGGTTTGGTGGATTTCGACAACAAGAAGCGCCCTTATGAGATTATTGGCAGTGGTTTCTGCATCGATGCCTCCGGCATAATTGTGACTTGTGCTCACGTTATAAATGCATTTATGGCCAAATCAATTCCAGAGCAGATTGCACAGGCCGAAGCTGATCCACGTAACAAGGGCAAAGCTGACAAGATGGGTGTGGTAGAAGGCGCATACTTCTATGCAGTTTTTTATGCGCCCGAGGAATCCTCAACACGGCTAATCACTTTCCCGACACCGATGGAATGCTGTGTGGCGAACGCCAATAGAGACATTGGGCTGGTCAAGGTATCCAGCAAACACGAGTATTTTCAATCGGGCTTCCCGTTTCTTGAAGTGGAGGATTACGAGAATCTGGACGAAGGATTAGAAATCGGCATTTGTGGATTCCCACTGGGAACGCATCTGATGGATGAGCTCGGGACGGTTACGAGTTCCTTCACGAAGGGAATGATAAGCTCGATAATTCCGTCGCCAGGAGTGCCGGTTACCAATTTGGGTGGTTTTCAATTGGACGTCACGGCTACTCACGGGAACAGCGGCGGACCTGTCTTTTCAGTGGAAAGCGGAAAGGTTTTTGGAATCCTTTCGCAGGGCGTGGGGAATCTCGCAGGGCAGATTGTTCCGGGATTTGTCAAAGCCGAACCCGTGTATCCAGTTTTGGACGCGGTCGCGCGACTTAAATCAGAGGATGAGGCTCAATTCGACCAAATGGCCAAAGACTTTCTCAAACTTGGTGCGTAGAGGTCGGTGACCGCCGGCTCACTCTAGACGATCTTCATTTCACGAACCGACGCTTTACCTCCTCGTGAGCAACCACCCGGCCTTTATTCGCGGCCTGCTTCGCGTTAGCGATCTTCGTCCGAACGTACAACGCTTCTTCTCGGTCAAGCATCCGGGCAGCTTCGGCAACGATCTCCATTCGGGCTCCTTCGGACAAGTTGCCGCCGCCCAATCTTTCTGCGTTCTTAGTGTTGGCCCTCTTGCTCACTGCGAAAAGACTAAGCGAAACAAGTCAGTTAATCAAGTTGTCAGGCAAGAGGTGATCGCAAATTGCGACCACCTACCGGGCGGCAAGGCGGAAGCAGAAGAAAGAGAGCAACCGCCGTCGTCGGGACCAGGCTCGCCGAATCGTCAAGCAGGAGACTGCGACACCGGCGTCCCCCTGATGCCTAGTACTAGTAGGCAACAAACTGTCTCACCGTACGTCGACGCATAAAATCAGCTGTCAGTGAAGCAATGATACATGGTAGTACCATGTATCGCATAGTCAGTCAGGAAGGTCGTCATTCTGAGATCGTCGAGCAATTCCGAGATGGGGCACGACGCGGCTCTTGCAGCGACACTTGTCCTTACTCCTGTAAGTCGCTCACATCACCCACACCAAAATACGCGCAATCCGGATGATGAAAAACCAGCGCGCTCACGCTGGCCTCCGGGTCCATCATGAAGCCTTCGGTCAATTGCACGCCAATCTCCTCCGGCTTTAGCAGTTTCCAGATCCCGGCTTGGTCTTCCAACGCGGGACAGGCGGGGTAGCCGAAGCTGTAGCGCCGGCCTTGGTATTTGGTCGTGAAACGGTTGATCATCGTCATATCGGTGGGATCGGGGAAACCCCAGTCCTCGCGGATGCGGCGATGCAGCCACTCGGCGCAGCCTTCGGCGGTCTCGATGGCGAGCGCTTGTAGCGCGTGCGATTTCAGGTATTCGCCCTTCGCCTTGTATTCCTCGGCGCGTTGGCGGATTCCCGTGCCCGCGCCAACGACGAAGAGAGCGACGCTGTCAGCCCGTTTCTCGCCGGAGGCCCGTTATACGAAGGCATAACATAGTCGGACAGGCACAAGCCATCGGGCTTGCGCTGGCGGTGGAAGCGGAAGGTGTGTATTGGCGCGGGCGTCTCGCCCGTGATTGTCTTCAATCGACCGGCGGGCGGGACGCCCGCCCTCACTGATGAATACAGCTTGATTGAATTCCCATCCGCTTCCGCCTCGAAAAACTGCCACACGGCTTTCACCTTCATGAACTTGGCGGCTTCGGCTTGAACGTCCTCGACGAGGTTGTGCAGCTCCAGCGCTTTCGGGTCGCGGGCGGCGAGCGCTTTCTCGTAGTTGGATTTGAAACCGAGATGGCGGACGTAGAGCATCTGCGGGTTGATGTATTCCCAAATCTCGCGAAGTTGCGGCACATCGCGCACCTTGCGCTCGGGGTAGGGCGCCGGCAACGGCGGCACGATGCGCACGCGTGAACTGCGCTTGGTCGTCTCGGGATATTCCTCCACCTTTTCCACCACGGCGGCGACGGCGACGGGCTTGTGTTCCGTCATCACCTTGTCGCGCTCGGCGGGGTCCATCAATCGGTTCATGATCGACAGGCCCGTCATCGCGTCTTTGCAGTACACCACGACGCGCTCGTAGCTCGGCGAAATCCGGCTGCGCGTGAACTTGTCGCTCAACGCCGCGCCACCCACCAGCAACGGCACGGTGATGCCCGCGTTTTTGAGGTCACCCGCGGTGATGACCATTTGCTGCGCGCTTTTTACCAACAGGCCCGACAAACCGATGGCGTCAGGCTTGTGCTCGCGATAGGCCTTGATCAGTTCTTCGGGCGCTATCTTGATGCCGAGATTGATGACGTTGAAGCCGTTGTTCGAGAGAATAATCTCGACGAGGTTCTTGCCGATGTCATGCACGTCGCCCTTGACGGTGGCGAGCAGGACCTTGCCCTTCGTCGAGTCGGCTTTCTTCTCCATGAATTGTTCGAGGTGCGCGACGGCGGCCTTCATCGCCTCGGCGCTTTGCAGCACTTCCGCGACGATCAACTCGTTGGCGTTGAACAGGCGGCCGACCTCCTTCATCCCGTCCATGAGCGGGCCGTTGATGATGTCCAGCGGCGCGGCTTCCTTGAGTTTCAAATCGAGATCGGGAATGAGCCCTTCCTTCGAGCCTTCGAGAATGTAATTCGCCAGCCGTCCGTCGAGCGGCAGATCGGAGGTCTTTTTCTTCACGCGGCTCTCGGCGGTGCGGAAATGCTCATTGATCGCCGCGATGTGATGCTGGTTGATCGCCGCGCGCTGTTCCTTGGTCTGCTCGCGGTAATCACGCGGCGTGTCGAGACCTTCAAATGGGTAATTCCACAACAGATCCTCGACGAACTTCCGTTCCTTTTCGGGGATGGTGGCGTAGCGTTCGAGTTTTTCGGCGTTGACGATGGCGAGATCGAGCCCCGCCTTGGTCGCGTGATAGAGGAACACGGAATTGATGACCTCGCGCGCCGCGGGCGGCAGACCGAAGCTGACGTTGCTCACACCGAGAATGGTTTTGCAGCGCGGCAACGCGGCCTTGATCAGCCGCACGCCCTCGATGGTCTCGACGGCGCTGCCGATGTAGTTCTCGTCGCCGGTGGCGCAGGGAAACACGAGCGGGTCGAAAATGATGTCTTCCTCGGCGATGCCGTGGGCGACGCAATAATCGCGGGCACGCTGGGCGATGGCGAGTTTGCGTTCGCGCGTGATGGCCTGCGCCTGCTGCTTGTCCTCGTCAATCGAGCCGATGACGATTGCCGCGCCGAATTTCTTCACCAGCGGCAACACCTTGTGGAATTTTTCCTCGCCGTCCTCGAAGTTGATGGAGTTGATGATGCTCTTGCCGAGGCAATACGTCAGCGCCCGCTCGACCGACTTGTAATTCGTCGAGTCGATCATGAACGGCACTTTGACCTTGTGAATGACCTTCTCGTAAAAGCGGTCGATGTCCGTCAATTCGTCGCGGTCGGTGTTTTCGAGGTTGATGTCGATGATATGCGCGCCGCTCTTGACCTGGGCGCGCGCGATCTCCGTCGCTTCCTCGAATTTTTCGTCGGTAATCAACCTCTTGAACGCGCGCGAGCCGACTTCGTTGGTGCGTTCGCCAACGATGAGCGGACGGTTGTCGTCGGTCGCTTCGACGAGTTCGATGCCGCTGTACCATGATTTGCGTTGCGCGCGGAACTTGCGCGGGTCCTTGCCCTCGACCATCTGCGCGATGGCTTTGATGTGCGCCGGCGTCGTGCCGCAACACCCGCCGACGATATTGAGCCAGCCGTTTTTGACAAAGCGCTCGATGGCCGACGCGAGCGAGGTCGGTGTTTCGAGATACAGGCCGTCGTCATTGGGCAACCCGGCATTTGGGTAACACGAAACGCGCGTGTTGGCCATTTGACTGATCGTGCGGAGGTGGTCCGTCATGAATTCCGGACCCGTCGCGCAGTTCAACCCGATGCTGAGCAAATCAACATGCTGAAGCGAGGCGACGAGTGCATCCGCCGCTTGTCCGGCAAGCATGGTCCCAGTCGGCTCGATCGTGCCCGAAACCATAATCGGCAGTTGGTAGCCCAATTCATCGAATGCTTTCTGGATGCCGATGAGAGCGGCCTTAATGTTTCGCGTATCCTGGCAGGTCTCAACGAGCAGAATGTCCGCGCCGCCCTCGGCGAGCCCACGAACCTGCTGGTAGAAATTCTCGATCAACCCATCGAATGTCACGCCACCCGTGACGGTGATGGCTTTTGTGGTCGGCCCGATGGATGCGGCAACGAAACGCGGTTTGTTCGGCGTGGAAAATTCCGCGGCAGCCTGGCGAGCGATTTTGGCGGCGGCGACATTGATCTCGTGACATTTGTCCGCAAGATTGTACTCCGCAAGGACCAGCGGCGTGCTGCCAAAGGTGTCGGTTTCAACAATGTCCGCGCCGGACGCATAATATTCGCGGTGAATGTTGCGAATAATGTCTGGACGCCTGAGCACGAGTATTTCGTTACAACCTTGCAAGGCAGGGCCGCCGAAGTCGTCCTCGGTAAGCAGTCCGGTTTTCTCTCGCTCCTGGATCATCGTCCCCATCGCGCCGTCGAGCACGAGGATGCGTTCATCCAGCAACGACTTCAGCAGTTTGGTTCTATCCGTGCGTTCGCTCATGTGAAAACCAAGGGCGATACATTAGCAGCCGGGCTGCCGCAAAACAAGCGGCGGCCCGGACTGCGTTTGCGGTTCGTTCAGATCTGGAAGTCCAACGGGAAATCCAGTGTTTCGGCCAATTCCTCAAGGCGGCCCGCGCCTTGTTGCTCCATAAAAGTGGCTCTGAGGGACGTGGCCGTTGGCTTTGAAGCGTCGTCTGCGGGTGTCGAAGTGCGGCTGGTTTCGTGTTGGACGACTGCGACTGTTGGTTGTGTTGCTGTAACGTACATGATGCGTAATTCCTTTCGGTTCACGCATCAGGACAAACAAAAACCGCGTCTCGCATCAAGCGAAGCGCGGTTGCGCGGAGCTTATTGTTCGAACGGCCATTTGCCGCTCGCACATCGTTCAAGGCTGACTGCCCTGAGCAAGCCACCGTAGGCGCTCCCGCCTCGGTTGGCAGGCCCCAATCCATATCGGGGTCATTCCTGATGCTGCCCGAAGTATACGGATTTCCGTCCGATTTGCAAGCAAAACTTGCGGAGGACAATAATTGCGTGGAAAATGAAGAAGTCATGAGAGCGACCATCTTCGTAACCGCGATACTTCTGAGCGTGTGCGTCTGGGCGCGCGGAGAAGGGAAGGAGGCAGCCATGCCACAATTCACATTGACCAGTCCGAGCTTTCGAAACAGCCAACCGATACCCGCCAAGCATTCGTGCGAGGGTGGAGATGTGTCGCCTGAACTCAAATGGGAAGGCGCACCGGCGGGAACAAAGAGCTTTGCGCTGATCTGCGACGATCCCGATGCGCCGGGCGGAACGTGGGTGCATTGGTTGATTTACAATACTCCAGGGGACACGACAGAACTGCCGCTTGGGATTCGGATGAAAGATGATGTTGTCGTGGCAGCTTGGTCACCATCTCAAGAAACCGGCAGGATGGCAGGTCCTTGCCGTCTCCGGACTGCTGTCGGAAAGCTGCCGGGTGCCAAGCAGGGTGTCAACGATTTCGGGAAGGTGGGCTACGGCGGTCCGTGTCCGCCGCGGGGGCACGGCGTGCACCATTATCATTTTCGGTCTGTATGCATTGGATACGGAACTAAAGCTGGCGCCGCGCGTGACGCGTCAGCAACTTGATGCCGCGATGAAGGGACATATCATCGCGGAAACGGAGCTGGTTGGAACGTTTCAGCGGGAGTGAAGGGCGTTTGTCTGCTTCTGCAATTCGGTGCGGATGGTCGTGAGGATTTCGTAGTAGCGCCAGGCGGCGGGAGCGTCGGATTCTTGATGATGATCGGGCTTCAATATCGAGATCGCCTGTCGCCAGCAAAACTTTCTGCACTTCGGGATTCTGTCGAACCTTTTCGCGGGTCGCTTCCACGATCAATTTGTAGTGCTCGTCTGACGTTGCGGACCTAGGTTCCATACGCTTGCCTTCAAAAGTGATCCACGTAATGCCCATCTTTTTCATGTTCGCGTCGGCCGCCGAGCCCGCATGTTTCGCGTCGAATGCCGTGAGTTGCCCGACCTCTTCACGCGTGAATTTCCATTCCAACCCCGGAAAGGTTGCACGCGGATCGTTGGCGTCCTCGGGATATTTCATCATTTGCCAGAATCCCTCGAGGCTGGCATATCTCTTTCCGTGAAAGGTGAACGGCGTCGGCGCGAAATTGGAGAGCAGGCCGAGTTCGTTGCGCTTTGAGAGAATCACTTCGCCGGGGCCGGCTTCTTGCGGCAGGATTTCCCACGCTGGCGCGCCATTCGTCGGCACCGGAGTCCACCAATGCGCCGGGTACTTCGTGATCGCGGGCGATCGTCGGGGAATCCGCAAAGGCGCCCACTGCAAACAACGTTAGAAGCAGACAACATCCCGCGCAAATACCCGTCTCGGTTGGCATGAATTGACTATCGGATACGATGCGCGAAACCACAAGATTGTCTTGTTGTCTTGCAGCGGGAATCGCGCAGGCTTATCGTGGCGCGCAATCGTAGATGAGTACCACGCAAGCTGAATTGATCGGTCCGTTGCTGCGCAGACGTGTCGCGCTCGTTTTATCTCACGTTGCGCGTGTTGCCGAAGGAGATTCGACCGCAGATTTCGCTCGCCTACCTGTTGGCGCGGGCGACCGACACGATTGCGGACACGAAAGCGGTGCCGCGCGCGAAGCGCATCAATGCGCTGCAACAGCTTCAGAATCTCACCCATCTGCCGGAATTGGGTGAGATCGCGGGCCAACAAACTTCTGCCGGCGAAAAACAACTGCTGAAACGGTTGGAGGATTGCGTTGGGGCGCTGGGACAGTTGGAGGAAGCGGATGGCCACCGAATCCGGGAATTGCTGAGAATTATTGTCGGCGGCCAGATCTTCGATCTCCAACGTTTTCCCGGCGAGTCGGAGAAACACATCGTCGCACTTGCCGACGACGATGAGTTGGATCGTTACACCTACATGGTGGCGGGATGTGTTGGGGAATTCTGGACAAAGATGTGTGTCGCGCATCTTCCTGCGGTCAGCGATTGGAATATAGAGGAAATGTCTGCCCTGGGGGTGCGTTTTGGCAAGGGGTTGCAACTCGTGAACGTGTTGCGCGACATCCCGAAAGACCTGCGCATCGGTCGCTGTTATCTTCCGGTGAGTTGGCCGGCCGGATTGCTGGATCCCCATTACTTTGAGACAATTCGTCCGATCTACATGCGGTGGCTGGATGCGGCGGTAGCGCATCTGGATGCCGGCTGGCAGTACACCATGCGGATCCCGCGTTCTGAGGTCCGATTGCGGCTGGCGTGCACCTGGCCGATTTGGATCGGTTTGATGACCATTGCACGATTGCGCACTGAGAATCCGCTCGACCCAGTGCGCCGCGTCAAGATTTCGCGCAGTCAGGTTTACGGCGTGATCCTCCGGTCGTCACTGACGAGTCGCGGCGACACAGCGTTGAACCGAGCGCCAGCGCAGCCTTCGCGTCGCCGCGGCAGGTTAGCACTTGAAAAACCCCCAGCTTGGCCTAGGATAACCCCGCTATGTTTACGGGTACTCATACGGCCTTAATCACGCCGTTCACCAAAGACGGGAAGATCGACGAGCCGCGGCTGCGACAGCTTGTCGAACAGCAGATCGCCGCCGGCATCGATGGTCTCGTTCCCTTGCGGGACGACGGGCGAATCGCCCACGTTAGACCACGAGGAACACAACCACGTCATCGAACTCGTCGTGAAGTTTGCGGCGAAACGCTGTGCGGTCATTGCGGGTACCGGATCGAACTCGACCGCCGAGGCGATTTTCATGACGCAATACGCCAAGAAAGTCGGGGCGGACGCGTCGCTGCAGGTCGCGCCGTATTACAACAAACCGACACAGGCGGGACTCTACGCCCACTTTCGCGCGATTGCGGAGCAGGCGGACATTCCGCTCATCCTGTACAACATTCCCGGACGCTGCGGCGTGGACATCGCGAACGACACGATTGCGCGGCTGCGAAGTGATTTGCCGAAGCATATCGTCGGATTGAAAGAGGCGACAGGCATCGTGGATCGCGTCAGCCAATTGCGTACACTTGTTGACCGTGATTTTTGCATTCTTTCGGGAGATGATTCCCTAACGCTGCCGTTGATGAGCGTGGGAGCGGTGGGCGTGATCAGCGTGGCTTCGAACATGATCCCGCGTGAGGTCACGGAGATGACGCATGCCGCGTTGAAGGGGGATTTTGAACGGGCTGGTCGCATCCACACGAAACTGTTTCCGCTCTTCAAAGACCTGTTTTGCGAAACGAGCCCAATTCCACTCAAGGCCGCCATGGCCATGATGGGCCTGTGCGAAGAAACATATCGGCTGCCGCTGGTGCCCATGGGCGACGCGAATCGCGCGCAATTGAAGAAGACGCTGTTGGCTCTCGGCTTGGTGAAAGCGTGAGCCCCGTCAAAGTCATCATCTGCGGCGCCAAAGGCCGCATGGGACGTTCGCTCATCACTTGCGCGGCGGAAGATCCAGAACTGCAAGTCGTTGCCGAGATTGATCAAGGCGACGATCTCGCGAGGGTCATCGCGCGGCGCAGATGCGATTATCGACTTTTCCGTGCGTGAGGCAACCGCTGCGGTCGCCAAACTGGCCGCGGACCATAAGAAGGCGCTCGTGATCGGCACCACGGGTCATGGCGATGATGAGAAGAAGATGTTGCTTGGTGTGTTGAAAGCGATTCCCGTCGTCTGGTCGGCCAACTTCAGCACAGGCGTGAACACATTGTTTTGGATGACGCAAAAAGTGGCGGAAATCGTTGGCAACGAATGGGAGGTCGAAGTTGTCGAAACCCATCACACCGCCAAGAAAGACGCCCCGAGCGGCACGGCGAAGCGTTTGCAGGAAATCCTGAAACAGGTCCGCGGCAGGGATGTGCCCGCTCATGCGTTGCGCATCGGGGATGCCATCGGCGATCACACGGTCATGTTCGGTACGCCAGGCGAACGCCTTGAATTGACGCATCGTGCCAGCAGTCGTGAGACGTTTGCGCGCGGGGCGCTCCGCGCCGCGAAATGGGCCGTCAAACAAAAACCCGGCCTCTACGACATGCAGGACGTGTTGGGGCTTCGCTAACCGTGAAACGAGAACTGATCCTTGGTTGCCTGGTGATCGGTGTTTTCTCGTCGTGCTCGCAGCTGGGGAGAAGCGAAATGCCCTCGTCCAGCCCGCGCGCCTCGGAAATACGGACGGCCCTGAATCGGTCCGTCATTCCAGAAGTCGACCTGGAAAATGTGAAGGCCGAGGATGCCCTGAAATATTGGGACGAAACCAGTACCTCGTATGATCCCCGGCATTTCAAGTTCATGCACGTCATCTCGTACCCGATGACGTACTCAGTGCAACCGACAGCAACGGGCGCGACCCGCAGCGTGCCAGCGGTTGTTCCCACGCCAGCGCTGCACAAAGTAACCGTGCACCGCAAGAACATCACCGCGAAGCGATTGTTGGACGAGATTTGCCAGCAAGCCAATCTGGTGTGGACCATCATGGGACGGGAGATTGTCGTTAAGCCCAAGCCGCCTGCCGGCGCGCAACCATGAAGGTCGGACTGGCTTTCGGCTCGAACCTTGGCGACCGGCTGAAGTATTTGCAGCAGGCCAAAGCGTATGCATTGAGCCTGTCGCCGGATGGATGGCATGTCGCCTCACCGTTGTACGAAACGGAACCGCTCAATTGCCCGCCAAATTCACCAAAGTTTCTCAATGCCGTGATGGAAATCGAATTTGCAGGCACGCCGAAGGCATTGTTGGAAAAGATCCAGGCGTACGAAGTCGCGCACGGACGCGACCGCGACCTGCCGAAAAACGCCGCGCGCACGATCGATATCGATATTCTCTACTTCGGCGAGGAGGAAATCCGTGAGCAGGAATTGATGGTGCCGCATCCGCGGATGGCGGAGCGGCGGTTCGTGCTTCTGCCGCTTTCGAAGATCCGTCCCCACCTGATTGTGAAGGGCACCGGCAAGACGGTGCGGACGCTCTTACGGGAGTTGCCGGGAGGGAAGGGAGAGGTTAAATTCGTGCAACAGGATTGGTGAACGCATCATGAACGAGCGTAAAATCAACATCCACAGTTTGCGTGCAATGAAGCAACGCGGCGAAAAGATTGCGGCGCTGACCGCTTATGATTTCTTCACGGCGAAAATCATGGACGAAGTGGGAGTCCATCTTATCCTGGTTGGCGATTCAGTCGGCATGGCGGTGCTGGGCTATGAGAATACGTTGCCGGTCACGATGGAAGACATGATTCATCACACGAAAGCGGTGGCGCGGGCCAGGCCAAATGCCCTGGTCGTCGCGGACATGCCGTTTCTGAGTTACGCGAATGTCGACGCGGCGCTGGAGAATGCTGGGCGCCTGATTCAAGCCGGCGCCGAAGCGGTAAAGATGGAAGGCGGCGAGTCGGTTGCCGAACAAGCCCGAGCGCTCGTGGCTTCGGGCATTCCCGTGCTCGGTCACATCGGTTTGCTGCCGCAATCCATTCTCGAAACGGGCGGCTACAAAATACAGGGGCGCACGCCCCAATCGGCGGAAAGGCTTTTGCGTGATGCCCAGGCGCTGGAAAAAGCGGGCGCGTTCGCGATGGTTGTCGAGGGGACAGTCGCCAACCTGGTGGAACAGGTGACGAAGTCGGTGAGCGTGCCAACGATTGGGATTGGTGCGGGGGCGCATTGCGACGGGCAAATCCTGGTGAGTAACGACATGCTCGGGCTCTTCACCTGGTTCACGCCGAAACACGTGAAGCGTTACGCGAACCTGGCCGAGGAGATGCGCAAGGCGTTTGCGGCGTACAAACACAACGTCGAATCCGGCCAGTTCCCCGAAGCCGGGCAGAGTTTCCAATAAACGCATCTAAAACTCCTCCACGTACGAGCTGACCATCTCGGTTGGTGAATCGGATTAGACGGACGCATTCATCGCCGTTAAAACTCAAACTCCAGTCCCGTGAACCGCTTCTCGATTTCCCCGACCACGCGCCGTTCATCGGTGATTCCCTTCGCGACGAAAGTCACGGAGAAACGCAAGTAGGGCCCGGCATCGTCCCAGGGCACCGTCGAAATCAGTTTCTGCGTGATCAACCATTGCGACACATCTTCCGCGGACTGGAATACCGTGCGGTTGCCATCGCCATCGGCGACCGCTTTCGGCGCGCGCACGTAAAGAAAGAACGAGCCGTGCGGTTTCGTGGCGTCAAAACCAGATTTACGGAGGCACGCGACCAGCAAATCCATGCGGCGGGAATACTTGGCAGCGATCTTGGCGGTAATATCGGGATGCGCCAGCGTCGCCGCGCAAGCCTTCTGGATCGCCAAAAACTGCCCGCTGTCGCTGTTGTCTTTCACATTGCCGTAGGCCGAAACGAGCAGGGGATTGCCGCAGACAAACCCGAGCCGCCATCCCGTCATGTTAAAGGCTTTGCTCATCGAGTGCAGTTCGATGGCGACTTCCCTTGCGCCGGGCACGGAGAGAATCGACAGCGGCTTGCCTTCAAAAACGAGCGCGCCGTACGCCGCGTCGGAAATAATGACAAGCTTGTTCTTGTGCGCGAAATCAACGACTCGCGCGAAGAATTCCGTCGTCGCGCTCGCGCCGGTCGGATTGTTCGGGTAATTCAGGACGATGGCCTTGGCGCGCTTGAGCACGTCGCGCGGGATCGAGTCCAGATCGGGAAGAAAATCGTTCTCCGCCGTCAGCTTCAGGTTGTGGACCTCACCGCCGTACCATTGCGCGTGCGTGCCGAATACCGGATAACCCGGCACCGTCATGATTGCCACGTCGCCGGGATTGATCAACGTCGCCGGCAAGACCGACAACGCGGCTTTGCTGCCGATGCTGTGCGTGATCTCCGACTCGGGATCGAGTCCCGCCACCCCGAACACGCGCTCCATCCATTGCGCCGCGGCGCGCCGGAACTCGGGCCCGCCATTGTCGGCGTAGCCGCGGTTTTCGGGTTTCTGCGCTTCCTCGCACAGCGCGCGCACGCTGAGCGGGAACGCCATTTCGTCCGGCTCGCCCACGCCGAGGTCGATCAACTCGCCATGCGGATGCGCCTCCAGCGCCGCGCGTTTCGCCCGCTTGATCTTCTCAAATTTATAGATGGCCGTGCCCTTGCCGAACGTCTTCCCCCCGATGCGTTCCGCCAGGAGCTGCTGAATGTACGATTCCGTCATAAAGCACGATTACCTACGATGTTTAGTCAGCACAATGGAGCATTATACCCGAAAATTGTCCTGTCGTCCTCTCTAATGCCGGCATGCGTTTTCTAAGGGTTTTTCCGCCGGTTGGATTCTCGTCGATGCCGCCGGTTTCTGTCCGGTTGTCTGGTTTCCGGCCACGGGGATGCAACAGTGGCGCGGGACGCAGGCGGCGGTCACGGTCTAAGGATTGCCGCTATCGCCCACGAGACTATCCAAAACACCAGCGCCCAAAGAGCGCCGCAAATGGAAAACTTCGCCACGATGTCGAAGGCGTTGCCCCACGAGATGCGGACATCATGCACAATCACCGTTGCGTTGCCGCCAGCCTTGGACTTCCAATCCTCGCGTACTAACGGCCTTGCGTAACCTTCAATGGGTGCGGGCGGAATCAGGACTTGCCCGTGGCAGCGGGGGCAGTCAATCACGGCACCGGATTGCGCCGCGTCAATGCTCATTTGCTGACCGCATTTCTCGCAGGAAAAGTCGATCTTGTCCGCCACCGGAAACCTCCCCGGAACGGGCGGCGGATGCCAGCCTAAAAAGCAACGGGCGGGACGCAGTGACCTCCGTTTAGGTCTGCGCCCGGTCGCCGTGCCGATGCCAGCAACCAAGCAACGGCAAAAGTGAAGCCCGACGGGGGCGTGACATTCCGCACGCGAGCCGCAAGGTTGCCAGAACCAAACAAACCTTGTGCTCATTCAGTCCTCGAACGGATCGGTAATGCCCCGATCGCAACGCTGGTTGTCACTTTAGGCGCAGGCACTGCGGTTCATTAATCAAGCGTCGAACCTTAACCGTTTCTGATTTTATCCGTGACGCAGTCACCGACGGGCGCTATTTTGCCCGCAACCCATGGAGATCATCCGAACCGTACGGGAAATGCAGGCGGCATCGACTGCCATGAAGCGGGCGGGGCGGCGCGTGGCGTTTGTGCCGACGATGGGGGCGTTGCACGAAGGGCACGTTGCGCTGATGCGGCGGGCGCGGGAGCAGGGGGCGGCGGTCGTGGTCAGCGTGTACGTGAACCCGACGCAGTTTGGGCCGCGCGAGGATTTCGTGCATTACCCGCGCGATCTGGAGGCCGATGCACGATTGTGCGAGCGCGAAGAGGTGGAGGTCGTCTTCGCGCCTTCCGACGATGAGATGTATCCTGGCGTCACTGCGGTCGATGAAGATGCCAATGACGGATTATTGTATTTTACCTATGTCGAAGAAAGCCTTCTCTCGCGACGATTGGAAGGGGAGCGGCGTCCGGGTCATTTTCGCGGCGTATGCACCGTGGTGGCGAAGCTTTTCAATATCGTTCAGCCCGACCGTGCGCTCTTTGGCGAGAAGGATTACCAGCAACTGAAGATTGTTCAACGAATGGTACGCGACCTTCGGTTTGCGATTGAAGTGGTCGGCGTCCCGACGGTTCGTGAAACCGATGGCCTCGCCCTGAGCAGTCGCAATCAACGGCTTTCGGGAGGCGAGCGCGCCGAAGCCACCGTGCTCTGGAAAGCGCTCAACATCGCGCGAGATCTTTTCCAGGATGGTGAACGCAACGTGCACCGACTCGCAGCCGCCATGTCGCGCACCGTGCAGTTGGCGCCCTCCGCGCGCCTTGACTACGCGCAGATCGTCGACGCCGAATCACTCGAACCCGTCAACGATGTCCAACACGCCAACATCGCCCTCATCGCCGCATATGTCGGCAAGACCCGGCTCATCGATAATTTGGTTCTGTAGACTTGCCGTCGATCCCCTCACCTTCATCCTCTCCCCCGGAGGGGAGAGGAAAACGCTGCGACGACGGCAAGCGGGACGCTCGCCCTACCCGGAAGGGAGAGGAAAAGGCTAACCCGCTTTCATAGTCCCCTCGTCCTTGGAGAAAAGGCCATGGTGAGGGGCCGCGGTCAGCGCCGGCGGCTACAGTGTCCTCCTCTCCCCTTGGGGGAGAGGGTTGGGTGAGGGGTGTCGTCGTTCCTCAGCGCAATCGTAAAGCCACAACTATTAGCTAACACTAAGAATCATCCCACAAATGGTGGGACAGGCCTCCGTGCCTGTCAAAATCCGTCCACACAGGCCCCGAAAGCTTTCGGGGTGCCACTAAAGGTTTAGAAGACCACTTCTACGGGTACCAGCACAATTTTGCCGTAGGCGCCGGGCTGCATGAGTAATTCATGGGCGCGGGGCGCGTCTTTGAGCGGAAGCTCCTGGTTGATGACCGGCTTCAAGGAGCCGTTGGCCAGACCGGCCACCAAGGCGGCGTGGATGCTGGCGAGCTCGGTTTCGGAAGCGTTGGGTATCATCATGCCGAGGATCACCGCGTCCCGTTGCATGGTGGCGCGCGGATTGAACTCAAGCGCGCCGCGGTTGCCGATGATGACGATGCGACCATGGGGCGCGAGGACGGTGAGGTCCTTGACGAGATTGACGTTCGCCATCATTTCTAAAATCACTTCCGGACCGCGACCATCGGTGAGGGCTGTCAGCTGCGCCAGATAATCCGGAGCATGATGGTCAAGGACCTGGGAAGCGCCCTGTTGTTTCACCACATCTTGCCCGCGTCCACTGCTTGCCGTGCCAATGACACGCAACCCGCGCGCGACAGCCAATTGTACCGCCGCGATACCGACGCCGCCACTGGCGCCGTGAATAAAGACGGTCTCGCCGGGAATAGCCCGAGCTTTTTGGAAAAGCGCGCGATAGGCCGTGCTGTAAGGCGTCCCAATGGCCGCGCCCTGGGTGAAGGTGGCGTTTTCGGACAAGGAATGGACCTGCGATGTGTTACAGACCGCGAGCTGGGCGTACGCGCCTTCACGAATGCCGCTGGCGGTCCCAAAGACGTACACCCGGTCGCCGGCCTTCCATTCTTTTACGCCATCCCCGACCGCTTCCACGACGCCCGCGCCATCCGAGCCGGGTGTGAAAGGTAGTGTGGGATTGATCGCGTAAGTGCCGGCGCGAACGTAGGCATCGAGAGGATTCACGCCGACGGCGTGCAGACGAACCAAGACGTGCCCGGGACCCGGCTTCGGGTCGGGCACTTCCTCCAGCTTCATGACCTCGGGCCCGCCAACCTGGTGAACGCGGATCGCCTGCATCGTCTTCAGTCTTTCCGTTTGGAGTCTTGCGGGACGATTTCCACGTCGAGCTTTTGCGCACGACGCAGAACCGTCAAGCGACTCTTCGCGCCGATTTTCTCCATCGCCAACAGCCGATGCAGGTCATCAATGGTCGCGATGGGTTTGTCTTCCAACGCAACGATCACGTCGCCTTCTTCCAGTTTGGCTGCCGCAGCGGGACTGTCCTTTTCAACAGAGATGACCAGGACGCCGGTCGGCTTCGCCAATTGGTGAAAGCGCACGAGCCGGCGATGCAGGTCGATGTTCTGGCCCGCAACGCCGAGATAGGCGCGATGAATCTCCCCATCGCGCATGAGGAAGCCGAGAACATACTTTGCGGTATCCACGGAAACGGCAAAGCAGAGACCCTGCGCGGGCAGGATCACGGCGGTATTCACGCCAATGACCTCGCCGCGCGAATTCACCAACGGTCCGCCGGAATTGCCCGGATTGAGCGCCGCGTCCGTTTGGATCATGTTGTCGATGAGCCGTCCCGATTGCGAGCGAAAGGATCGTCCCAATGCACTGACGATTCCCGCCGTGACCGTGCACTGGAAACCGTAAGGATTGCCGATGGCGATGGCGACCTGTCCGACGCGCAAGGAAGCGGAACTGCCGAGCGTCACCGGCGCGAGATCGGGCGCATCGATGCGGACCACTGCGAGGTCGGTGTCGGGATCATCACCGATCAAAGTGCCATCGACGGTGCGACCATCCGTCAGGGCGACTTCCAAGCGCGCCGCGTCATGCACGACGTGGCTGTTTGTGAGAGTGAAGCCGTCCGGGGTGAAGATAAAGCCAGAGCCACTGCCGGCTCGCGCCAGTCGTCCATTACGGCCACGCTGCTGCACGTCGATTTTCACGACCGCAGGGCTTACCTCCTCCGCCGTCGCCGCCACGGCATGGGAATAGGCATCCAGAAATTCAGCATCTGAACCTCCGAGCGGCGATGCCGCTTGTAACTCGGGGTCAGCCTGGGCCTGGTCGAACATAAACTCAAAGCGAGGTTTCATTTTGGTTCCTACCGCATATTGGTGTAGTAATGATGCCCAAAGTAGGCGATAGATTCGGTTTGGGCAAGTCATGGCGGGCGATTCACAACGCAAATACGATTTTCTGGTCATCGGCAGCGGCATTGCGGGGCTGACGTACGCCTTGAAAGTGGCGGCGCTCGGTACGGTCGCGATTATCACCAAAAAGCAGCGCGCGGACAGCAATACGAACTATGCCCAAGGGGGCATCGCCGCCGTGATGGCTAAGGACGACTCGCTGGAGTTGCACGTGCGCGATACCCTCGAAGCGGGGGCCGGCCTGTGCAAGGAAGACGTGGTCCGCACCATCGTCAGCGAAGGGCCGGCGCTGGTCCGCGAGTTGATCGATTTCGGCGTGAAATTCACCGAGAAAGAGAACCAACGCGGCCAGTATGATCTGGGACGCGAAGGCGGGCACACGCGGCGGCGTATCCTGCACGCCGGCGACATTACCGGGCGTGAGATCGAGCGGGCATTGCTCGCACAAGTAGCCCGGCACCAGAACATCACCGTCCTTGAGGAATCGCTGGCGGTCGACCTCATCACGACCCAGAAGTTGGGGGTGAGCGGTCTGAACCAGTGCCTTGGTTGCTACGCCCTGGACAAAAAACGGGGCGTGGTCGAGGTGTTCACCGCCAAGATCACGCTGCTGGCGACCGGCGGTTCGGGCAAGGTGTACCTCTACACGACCAATCCCGACATCGCGAGTGGCGACGGCGTGGCCATGGCGTACCGTGCTGGGGTAAGCGTTTCGGACATGGAGTTCATCCAGTTCCATCCCACCTGTCTTTACGATCCCAAGGCGAAATCGTTTCTCATCAGCGAAGCGGTGCGCGGGGAAGGGGCTGTCTTGCGGGGCAATGATGGCGAAGCATTCATGAAACGCTATCACGCAATGGCCGATCTCGCGCCACGCGACATCGTCGCCCGCGCCATCGACGCCGAGATGAAAAAATCGGGCGCGGACTGCGTTTTCCTCGACATCACGCAAAAAGATCCGGAGTTCGTGAAGAAACGGTTCCCAAACATTTACGCCAAATGCCTCGAGTACGGCTATGACATGACGAAGCGGCCGCTCCCAGTTGTGCCCGCCACGCATTACCAATGCGGCGGCGTGGTGACGAACGTCGATGGCGAAACCGAATTGGTGGGACTGCTCGCGGCAGGGGAAGTAGGCTGCACCGGTCTGCACGGCGCCAATCGTTTGGCGAGCAATTCGCTCCTGGAAGCGCTGGTCGTGGGCCACCGTGCGGCGGAAGTCGCCCTGCGCCAGCACGCGGTTCTGGAGACCCCGCGCACCGCGCCGCTTCCGTGGGAAAGCGGCGACGCGGCGGACGCCGATGAGCTGGTGGTTGTCACGCACAACTGGGGGGAGATTCGGCGTCTCATGTGGGATTACGTCGGCATCGTGCGCACGGACAAGCGGCTGTTGCGAGCGCGTTCCCGCATCCAGAACTTGCAGCGCGAGATCAATCAATTCTATTGGGACTACAAGGTGACACCCGACCTGATCGAGTTGCGCAACCTGGCGCTGGTCGCCGAATTGATCATCGAGAGCGCGCTACAGCGCAAAGAATCCCGCGGTCTCCACTACACCCTCGATTACCCGGAGTGCGACAACGTGAACTGGAAACGCGATTCGGTCCTGCGCAAGGCTTGAATCCGTGTTCTTTTTTGTTGGTTAGGGGGAAAGCGGCACTGCCGAGAAACCGTAGGACGAGATCTCAGCTTCCACTCCCGCGGGCATCGCGATGATAAACGTCTCCGCATAGTATCGATTCGTTTGCCACCGTGCAATGGGCCAGACACCTTGTCCGAGCGGTTGGAATTCCGTTGTATAGTTTTCACCGTTCGCAGGATTGCTTCCCAGATGAGCGACACAACGCACGGCGACATCGATATTGGTTTGCCGGGCGATGGCAAAAAATGCCGTCATGCCAACGCGATCCATCCCGGCTTCCGGCAGCCCCGGCAGCGCGCCTTGTGTAATCCCGACAACGTGGACGCCGTTGCCCAAATCCATCGGTGAAGGGATGGTGGCCGCGGGCAATTTGTCTCGTTCGACGAGTTTCTGCGCGTCCAATGTCGCGCCGGAGCGCGCGTAAAGCAGCAATCCATCCTCGACCGCCGCCAGATGGAGACGCGGGTTGGCTTCAACCTCATGCTGGGTATCGCGGAGTCCCTGCAGCCAGGTAAGCTCGTCCGTTGCGCCCCGCCAGGAATCGCGCAAATCAAGAAGCGCGTAGTCGATCTCGTTGGGCACGGGACGGTCGAGATAGAGGTGATGTTGCTTGATAAAATGCGCGGCGACGCGCTGCGTGGCGAACAACGAGCCGTGCGGATCGATTTGCTCGCCGAAACGCTGGACGAGCCCAAGGCGTCCCGGCCAGAGATTGATCGTCAGCGTATCTTTGCTCCAGAAGGCGTTTCCGAAAAAGATGGACAGCATGGCGCCCGAGGCAATAATTCCCCACAGCACCGCTTGGCGGGCCCGGGTTTCGGTGTGCTGCAGGGAGGACACCAATGCCCAAAACACGACCGGCAAAAGGGCCGCCTGATAGTGATAGCAGATACTCTTCAGTGTTGGATTCAAACAGTCGAACAGGAACGTGAGGGAGCCGACAAACAGGATCGACGGCCTTCGCAACGGATAGAACAGCAGGGGCGCCAGGAGCGCGACTGCGAAATAGAACGAACGCGCTTCGAAAAGCCTTCCCCAAAATACGCGAGGTCTGGTCATGGGCGAGAGGAAGATTTCCCAGGTGGTATTGCCCAAATCCGAAAAAAACCGCAACTGCACGTAATTCCCCAATTTCATCGAGGGAATGACGAAGGTGGTTACGAGTAGAAAAAATCCGAAGGCAAACACGGTCAGCGCAACGCCGGCGGCCCGCCGGCGCTCGAAGAAGGCCAAATAAAGACCGAACATCCCGATGGGGATGGCGGCTTCCTCCTTGATCAGCATTGCCCAGATGGCCATTGCCAATGCCCAGCGAGGGCGTCCGCTCAACCAGCAGGCCAGCGCCACAAAGTACAGCGGCAGGCAAATGTTCCCGAAGTGAAATCCATACGACGCGTTGTAAATGTATTGTGAGGTTGACGGATACACGAGCCACGCAATCACCAGCAAGACCGCGGCAGTCTTCTCCTGGAAAACCTGGCGGCCGATCCAATAAAGCGGCAGACTCACGCCAAGGATGCAAACAATCTGCAGCGCAATGATCATTTTCAGGCTCGGCCAGAGCAACCAAAGTGGCGTGAACACCACCAGGCCGGGAAAAAAATGGTCCCAAAACATGGTTTTTGTGGGATTGACGCCCAGGAACAATTCATGGGGATTGCAGATGGTGTTGTAGAACAAACTGGCGTGTTCGCCGCAGTCCGCATAACCCAAGGCCAGGTTGTTCCAGTAGTGCACCTGTTGCCAGAAATAAAAGACGGCCAGCAGTAGCACGCTGATCCACACGCCCGCGCCCAGAAACTTTGCCGCCCGGCTCGGGCGGCCTGTTCCCCATTTGGACCATGCTGCGATCGCGTAACCGAACACGGTGCAAAAAAGGAGCATGTCATAACACTGAAGTGAAACGCCGGCCGCAATTTTGATCAGGATGAAAGCCGAGACAACACTCAGGGGAATTGACGACCATAAGATCCGTCGCCACAGGACGCGCTGCCGGGGCAACCAAACCACACAGACAACCGCAGTCACGAGGCCCAGGGCGCACCAAACAAACTCGACTGTACCGCGAATGAGCGGCCGCGCGCTGTAGGTCTCGGGTGAATATCGATATCCCAACAGCAGCCAGAAAGCGGTTGTATTGGCGACCGTGATTGCGACGAGCCCGAACAGCCAGAAAAAAGAGGGGTTCGTTTTGCTGTGATCCGCTTGCATGAAGTGGAGTTGAAGCTTACGATTCCAGGGCCATCGACTTCAAGACTTGAAAACCCCGGCAGTGGCTGATAGTCTGCGGCCCGCTTGTGAAGGGCGTGTAGTTCAGTTGGCTAGAACGTTCGGATCACACCCGAAAGGTCACAGGTTCGAGTCCTGTCACGCCCACCATTTTTCGATGCGGCCACTTGCCTTACGACCGTTATGGATCTGTCTCCTCGTCGCGCTCGCTGCGCGCCTGGTGTTTGCCTTCGGCTTGTTTCCAATCCTGCAACAACGCTGGCACCTGCGGGAAGACGGCGACGGTTATGGTTCGATCGCGCAAACGATCCGCGAGGGACACTATGACGACGTCACCCGTGGCCCCGTCTATCCCGTGTTCCTGGCGGTGGCGGGTTCGCCGGCGATGGCGAAGTTTTTACAGGCGCTGTTGGACACCGTGACGTGCGGCCTGGTGTTTTTGCTGGCGCACCGAAATTGGAAGGCAGCAGCCTTGTGGGCAATTTACCCCTTCGCGATCTGGCGCGTGGCGTTTATCGGCAAGGAAGTCGTGGCGACGACATTGTTGGTGAGTTACGTGGCCTTGCAATTGGTGGCCCTGCGCAATGGCAAGACCTGGGCGTGGCTGGCGGCTGGTGGTTTCCTCGCCTTGGTGAACTTGTGCAAACCCACATTACTGGCATGGCCGCTTGTCGTCCTGGCGCTGGTGTTCCTGCATCGCGTGCCGCTCGCCCGCGTCGCCGCGTTGTTGGCCGGCATGGTCGTCCTGATTGCTCCGTGGACCTGGCGCAACGAGATCGTGACGCACGGCGCCTTTCTTCCTGTCGCCACTGAGCAAGGTGGTGTCACGACGTTTATCGGGAATTATCAGCCGACACTCGGGCTGTGGGAGGGACCGGGCAAAGCGATGTGGGTGCAGGCCGTGGAGGAGATAAAACTGCAACATCCCAGCGCGTCGGTTGTCGAACTTGACCATGTGTTCTATGCGGCCGCCTGGCAGCAGATCATCCGGGATCCGCTAAAGGCCGCGGAGATTTGCCTTCGCAAGTGCGGTCGCTTCTGGTTCCTCGCAGCGAAACGGCGGGAAGAGTTTGGCTCGGTCCTCATCCAGCTCGCCTATTTGGCGGCGCTGGGAATTGGCTTGCGGCGGCGCTGGCCGTGGGATCTTGAGACGGTGCTGATGCTGGCGCTCATCGTGTATGTGATGCTGATCCACGCGTTGGCGTATGCGGACTTGAGATTCAGCTTGTACGTGATGCCCTTTGTCTGCGTGCTGGCCGGCGGACTGTTTCAAACCAGGGAACGCAACACGGAATTGACAGCCGTTGCGGCGCCCTGAACGGTGAAACTCTTTTCAACGGCTTCGCGTCCGGCGGCGCCGAACCGTTGTCGCTGGCCCGGATCGGCAATCAAGGTGCGCAGGGCAATTGTCCACTCTTCCGTGTTCCTTGCCAGAAAACCGTTCACGCCATGCGCGAGGATTTGGGCATTTACACCGACCGGGGACGCGACCACAGGGATACCGCAGGCCATGTATTGAAGAATTTTCACGCCGCATTTGCCGTGCTCCCAGGGCGCGTCTGGCAAGGGTGCGATACCAACGCCGAATTGCGCCAACTCCTCCATTTCCGTTTCGAGCCGCCAGGGACGGAACTCGGTTGCGAAGCCAAGCTGCGTCGGATCGCCGGACGCGACGATGCGTGGTTTGATGCCCAGCGTCTCAAAAACCGCCTTTAAAGGTTTGAGATAAGGCAGGGTGGTGCGACTGCCGATCCAGCCGACCACATCCGAGTTTGCGGCGGATCTATAAGCCGCAAGGTCAATCGAACTGGGCACGATGGTTACGCGACGATTGAAGCGGGTCGCGTAATCGGCCAGAAAATTGTTGCCCGCGATAACCGCCGCTGCACGTCGCAGGATATCTTGCACGGCAGCCTCACGGTGCAACGCACGCAACACCCGTGAACCCCCGACACGCGGCAACCAGATCGCGTCGTCGAAATCGAAGACGACCGGTTTGCGCGCGGCTATTTTTCGTTCAAAGCCGGAGTACAAACCCGGGAAGACCCCTTTTTGCACGAACACCGCATCAAATTCGTCCACACGCCGCAGGTCGTCACGCCGTTGTCGCCAGGCGGCCAAAAAAGCCGCGCGGCGGGAGGCGCGCCCTCTCGAATCGAGGTAGAGGCCGCGATAGAGCGCGTCGTCAATCGCGGGTGAGACTTCGCCGGCGATGCCGAGCTTCTGCAACCAGGGCAGCAACTGATAAACGCGGTAGCGGCTGGAGGGACCAAGCGCGCTGGTTTGCGTGAGAAAAAGGACCTTCACAGTTTCCAGGCGTACTTGGCGATCGACCAGTAGTCACGCTGACCAAACATCACGCGAGTAAACGCGGCAACTTGGACAAAGAACCGCAGAACCGGCAGTTGCCAGGGGGGATAGTGTTTGCGATAGAAGGCAAACAGGCTGCGGTAGCGATGGCCGAGGGCATTGCGTGGATCGATCTTGCTGCTCTCGCCGCCAAGATGCGTGACGGTGGCGTTCGCGACAAACACGACGCGCCAGCCGGTTTGGTGCAGCCGTCGGCACAAATCCACTTCCTCGAAATAAAGGAAGAACCGCTCGTCGAGAAGGCCGATGTGTTCAAGCGCCTGGCGGCGCAGGAGCAGGCAGGAACCCATCAGTTGATCAACCTCGCGGGTTTCATCGTGTTCCCAGCCGTGCATTCGATACTTGGCCAGGCGTCGGCTGCGCGCAAACAAACGGCCCAGCCCCAGTTCGTCGCAAATCATCGCCCCGAGTGTTGGGAATCGGCGACAGGACGGTTGCAGGGAGCCGTCGGTATTGAGCACGCGCGGCCCGCAAGCGCCGATGTCCGGCTGCGCCCGCATGGTGTCCGTAAGTTTTTGCAATGCCGCCCGCTTCAGCAGGGTGTCAGGGTTCAATAACAGGATGAAATCCGAGGCGGACGCCCGGATCCCCTGGTTGCAAGCCGCGGCAAAACCGTAGTTTCCGGTGTTTTGAAGAAGTTGGACCTCGGGAAAATCACGCGCGATCATCTCGGCCGTATCGTCGGTCGAGGCGTTATCGACGACGAAAATAGGCGGTGTGTCGCCTTCCGCAGTCAGTTTGAGCAGGCACGCCTGCAACGCCGGGCGGCAGTTGTAACTGACAATGACGATGGTGACCGGCAGGGCGTTGTTCATGGTTTCCTTGCGTGTAGGACGCATTCTTCACCAGAAAATGGGTTCGCTGCATATGCCAGACGGGCGCGCAATTGCCACCAGAGCCCGACGCCTTGTATCCCGGGGCTATTGGCCGGCCGATTGTGCCGTAGGAACAAACTGCCCGCGGCGACGCTGAACGCATTGGCCGCGCTCGTCCGGCAGTGCACATCACGAAACCCGGCGCGTTCCGCTGCCTGGGTCAGTGTTCGGCGGCAGAATAGATGCAAATGACGGGGCGGATCGAGTGCCCGCCAATTCGCGCCAAAGCGACGGTGCAGGTAACTATCCACATTCGGCGTGACAACGATGAGGTCTCCCCCCGCACGAAGGAGTCGGTAGCTCTCGGTTAACAATCCAACCGGGTCAGGGACATGTTCGATGACATGATTCATTGCTACTGCGTCGAAGCTGTTCTCGGTAAAGCCGGCGTCTTCCACCGGAGCGACCACGACGAGCAGATTATACGTCTTCCGCGCGACTTCCGCCGCGAGCGAATCCACCTCCTGGCCGCACACGTCCCAACCGCGGTCTCGCAACCGGGCGAGCCTCGCGCCCGCGCCGCAGCCGATTTCCAGCAGTCGGCCGGCGGGTGTCTGGTCCAGATACAAGGATCGTGATCGTTCCCGTTCTCGATCGATCCCCATGAGAGACAATGCCGTGCGCAAGGCTACACGTTCGAGCCGGCGACGCACGCTGGGCGAAGACAACTCGTCGGTATGCGTGCAGTAGGTCTCATACGCTTTCGGTAGATCCTCCGCCAGGGGCATGGGATCGAGCCACCACAAACCGCAAGTGGAATTCAGGCAACGCTTGAAATTCCAACGGCCGGGCGCGCCAAAAAAACGGTCAGACAAATCAGTGTACATGTTCTTGCTTGCGCTTTCGCATAATGGGCAACGGGTCAGGGAACGACTGCGGATTTCCCTCGGGTCGTTTGCGGCAGTCATTGTCGCCTGATCGCCCGCCGGCGAAATGGACGATCCCATTGCATCTACCGCTCCTTCCGCCAAAACGCGCCGGTCCAGTCGACATGCTGAAGCGGAACCTTGATTCCTTGTTGCTTGCGAAAATCATCGATGGCCAGTCGACAGCCGGGAAGCCCGTAATCGTCAATGACGCAGAACCCGCCGACGGATAATTTCGGATATAAATGGGTCAGTACGTCCATGGTGGATTGATACATATCACCATCCAGCCGCATTACCGAGAGCTTCTCGATGGGAGCGGTTGGCAATGTGTCCTTGAACCAGCCTTCCAGGAAGACGACCTGCTTGTCCAGGAGGCCGTATTTCGCGAAGTTGCGTTCGACTTCCTCCCGGGAAACAGCCAGATAGGAAACGGTGAAGAGTTTGTCCGGTCCGTCCTGTGGATACTTTTCCTTATCGGGCTTGGGCAGTCCTTTGAAGGAATCCGCCACGAAGACCCGCCGATCCGAAACCGCGTAGGCCAGCAGGATGGATCGCATAAAAATACAGGATCCTCCCCGCCAGACGCCGGTTTCAATCAGGTCCCCGGGAATTCCGTCGTGGAGCACGGTTTCAACGCAAAATTGAAGATTGTCCAGCCGCTTCTGGCCAACCATGGTGTCCGCGAGCACCGGCCAAATCCGCCCTTCCTCCTTCGCGTTCTCGCTGGCGGGTCTTCGAACGACTTCCAATCCCGCCCAGCGGGCCAATTGGGCTGTTGCGTTAATCATTGCGCGCACGACAAACGGGTACCGACGACGAAGATTCAACTCTTCGAGCGGGATTCCTGGATTCTTCCACAATGAAAAAGACAGGGTCTTTTTCATCAGATCGAGATAGCGCTCCCGCAAATCGATCGTGTTCATATCAGTCATGGGTTTTGTTTTTGCGCCATTCAATCGGGGCGTTATGAATACTACCCGACCAATTGGATCCCGTCCAGCGCTCGCCCAACGGGTAAATAGTTTGATTGACCCGTGTTCGCACCCTTTTGTATGGTACACGGGTGTTATCCTGATGACGAGGCGAATTTTATTCCTCTACTTGACGAAGCATTCGGGTCATTACTCGGCTGCGGTGGCGGTTGAATCGGCCATGCGCGGACTCGACGTGCCGCTGGAATCGATGTTGCTCGATTCCTTCAGCCATGCCAACCCTGTTCTCTCGAAAGTGACCTTGCGGGCGTACCTGGCGGCGCTGAAGACAGCGCCGGAAATCTGGGAGTGGATGTACGACAACCCGGAGTTCAAGGTGCGCACGGCGAGAATCCGTGAATTGTTGAATCGCGGCAATTCGCGCAAGTTGCAAAAACTGCTGAAGGAATTCGCTCCGGATGCCATTGTATGTACGCAGGCGTTTGCCTGCGGAGTGATGGCCTCGTGGAAACGCGCCACGGGACACAAAAAACCTTTGCTCGTGGGTGTGCTGACCGACTTCGTGGCGCATCGTTACTGGGCGGACCCGAATGTCGATTTGTATGTGGCCCCCAGCGAAGAGACTCGCCAGAAATTGATCGGGCAGGGCGTGCTTCCCGAACGCGTAAAAGCCTTCGGCATCCCGACCAACGAGCGTTTCCAACAGCCGGTTGACAAGGCCACCGTGATCAAGAATCTCGGCCTGAAGCCGGACCTGCCGAAAATTCTCGTGATGGGCGGCAGCCTTGGCCTCGGGCCGATGAAATCGGTGATTCGCAAGCTGAACAAACTCCCGCAGCCGTTCGACATTATTGTTGTCACCGGCAAGAACGAGGAGCTTCAGGACCGGCTGGCGCGCAAAGGCCCCAAGCTGCGCCATACGACGAAGATTTTTGGGTTCGTCGAAAATATCAACGAGTTGATGGAAATCGCGGAGATGATCATTACCAAACCCGGCGGCATCACGACGGCCGAGGCGCTGGTGAAGAAGCTGCCGATGATCATCATCAACCCGATTCCCGGACAGGAAGCGAAAAACACGGAATATCTGCTTTCGCAAAACGTCGCGGTGGAAGCGCAGGACGCCAACGACGTGATGTTGTTCGTCGATGAGTTTCTCCGCGATCCGCGCAAGCTCTGGACCATGCGCGAGGCCGCCGCAGCGCTGGGCCGTCCCCGGGCCTCCGATCGCGCGGCCCAGGAAATCCTGCAGCTTCTGGCCACAAAATCCGCTGTTGCCGCATGAAGTACTACTGGCTCAAGCTCGCCGAAGTGCTGGCCCGGCTGCTACCACGCCGCCTGAGCTACGGTGTCGCCCGCCGCGTGGCGGACCTCTACGTCGTGTTCGATGAGCGCGGCCGCCAGTGCGTTATCTCCAACCTCAAGCAAATCCAGACGAGTAGCGGCGTGGCCTTGTCCCAGCGCGCCCTGCATTCCCTGGCGCGCGAGAACTTCTTGAACTTCGCCAAGTACCTTGTCGATTTTTTCAAGTTCCTCCGCTGTGACCGCCAGCGCATGGACCGCGTTGTCCATTACGGCAATCTGCCGACCGTGCTGGACGGCTTGTTGCAGCAAGGCAAGGGGGTCCTCTTTGTCAGCGCGCATCTGGGCAACTGGGAACTGGGCGCCGCGGCGCTGGCCGCCCTGGGCTACAAGTTCAATGCCGTGGCGCTCTGGGTGCCCGATCCAAAGCTGAATAACCTTTACCAGCAATATCGCATGTCCCGCGGGATCCATCCGATTCCCTTTGGCCGCGCCGCCCGCGAGTGCATTGCGGCGCTGCGCCGCAACGAAATCGTGGGCGTGATCGGCGATCGCGACTTTTCGGCGGCGAATCGCACCGTCGAGTTTTTCGGTCGCCCGGCGCGGTTGCCAGAAGGCCCCGCCAAGCTCGCGCTGGCGACCGGGGCGCCGCTGTTGCCGACCTTCATGATTCGACTGCCCGACGACACGTTCGCGTATATTGTTGATGAACCCATCTGGGCTGATAAATCCCGGCACAGCGTGGACGACATCATGCGGCAGGTTGCCGTGGCCCTGGAGCGCGTCATTCGCCAGCATAGTGAGCAATGGTTCCTTTTCCACGATCTCTGGGACATCGAATCCGACCGCGCGTTGGCGACGGCTACCGCTTTCGGTACGTCCGCGGCTGATCCCGTGGCTGTGAATCCTGGTCGTAGCGGAGCGGAAAGTGCTGAAAAGATCTCGCGACGACAGGACAAGACGGGCGCATGATCCGTCGGGTCATCGCGTTAATCCCCGCCCATAACGAAGCGGCACGGGTCGGTGAAGTTGTCGCCCGGGCGTGCCCGCACGTGGACGAAGTCATCGTAATCGATGACGGCTCGAACGATGGCACGGCAGCCGTCGCGGAAAAGGCCGGCGCGCGGATTCTCCACCACGAGCAGAACCGCGGGAAGGGCGGGGCGATTGCCACGGCCCTCGACTATTTCGGACGTTCGGAAGCCGAGTTTGCCGTGCTGCTTGATGCGGACGGCCAGCATGATCCGGCCGAAATTACCAGGTTTGTTGAAATGGCGGGCCGCGAACAAGCAGATATTGTCATCGGCAATCGCATGGGCGATACCGCAGGTATGCCCATCGTGCGTCGACTCACCAACCAGTTCACTTCATGGGTCACCAGCAAGTTGGCCCGCCAGCGCATTCCCGATAGTCAATGTGGCTATCGTTTGCTGCGACGAAGTGTTCTGAAGGATTTGCGGCTCTCGACGGCGCGCTTCGAGACCGAAACCGAAATGCTCGTCCAGGCGGCCCGCGCCGGCCACCGCATCATCAGCATGCCGATCAGTACCATCTACGAAAAAGGGCACGCCAGCCACATCCATCCGTTTCGCGACACGATACGGTTTTTCAAGTTTGTGCGGAAATACTGGAAAACCTGATGATTGAGCCGGTAGCCGCATGGATCTCATGGAAAGTAGGTGCTTGTCCTAGCCCCAGTCGAGCATAGCGCTGAAGAGATTAAACTTGTCATTCATAAGGAAGATGGCGTAGAAGACCCGCGGCTGGGTAAAAAACAGAACAAAGGGGAAGAATCTTATGAAAATCACTCGAATTTTTGCGGTTATGACCTTGGCTGTGGCGGCAGGTGTTGGCGGCGCCTACGCGCAGACACTGACCACGCTCTACAGTTTCTGCAGCATTACCAACATTGGCGATATCTGTACTGATGGCAGTAATCCCAGTCACCTCATCCTGGGTAACGACGGCAATTTTTATGGTGCAACCTCATCCGGTGGCACCAATGACTTCGGGACGATATTCAAGCTCACGCCGGAGGGCACTTTGAGCACACTCCATCAATTTAGCGGAGATCTGGGCGTGGCCGACGGTACTTCTCCGTTCTTGAACCTGGAGAGTGGCGGTCTTTTTTACGGCGTGACGACTGCCGGGGGAACGAACAATCATGGTACGATCTTCACCATCACGTCGGCAGGAACTTTCACCATCCTCCATCAGTTTAGCGGGACAAATGGCGTGGCCGACGGTTCCGGGCCGGAACTTCTTCTACCGTCTGGCTCCTCGTTTATCGGCAACACGGTATTAGGGGGGACGAACAACGACGGCACAATTTACACGATTACGCCCGCGGGAACACTCACTACCATCCGTCAGTTTAGCGGGACAAATGGCGTTGCCGACGGCTCGTTTCCCATAGTAACACTGGCGGACGGCGCTAATTTTATCGGCACGAGCTTCAACGGGGAAACGTTCACCACGGGCACGGTGTTCCAGATTACCGCCGGTGGCGTTCTCACACCGCTCCATACATTTGACGGCACGAACGGCAGCGAACCTGTCATCCTTGCGAAGAACGGCGCGAATTTTATCGGCACCACCGCGAACGGGGGATCCAATGGCTTTGGCACGGCGTTCGAGATGACGCCGCAGGGGACGCTGACCACGTTCTATCAGTTTAGCGGAACCAATGGCGTGATGGACGGTTCTACGCCTGGGTTGGAGCCCATTACCGATAGCGCAGGCGCCTATTACGGTGTAACGCAAGATGGGGGAACAAACAGTCAGGGGCTGATCTTCACCCTGACCACGTCAGGAACGCTGACGCATGTGTATGACTTCTGTAGCCTCACGAACTGCACGGATGGCACTGCACCAGACGGTTTTATATCGAGCGGCGGGGCTTTGTACGGCACGACGGATGACGGGGGAGCAAACGGCAGTGGCGGCACGGTCTTTAAACTCATTCCGGCCGGTGGCATTGGCGGCGGTGGCGGTGGTGGCGGTTGCACGTTTGAACTTGGCGCGAGCAGCGGCACGTTTACGGCGTCAGGCGGAAACGGTACCGTCAGCGTCATCGCGTCCAACGGCTGTACGTGGACAGCTACGAACAACGACAGCTTTATCACGATCACTTCTGGCAGCAGCGGCTCCGGCAACGGAACGGTCCATTATACAGTCGCCGCTAATAGCAGCACCAATGCTCTCATCGGCACGATGACCATCGCAGGAAACACGTTCACGGTGAACCAAGCGGGAGCGGCGGTTCAGGGCGAGTGCACGTTTACGCTGAGCCCGACCAGCATCACACTGACAGACAAAGGCGGTAAGAAGAGCGTCAGCATTAAAGCCGTGGGCACGAGCTGCATCTGGACGGCGGTCAGCAATGACGGTTTCATCACGATTATTGCCGGCACCAACGGCACGGGCAATGGCAAGGTTGAGTTCACTGTTGCCGGCAACACAAACACGACGGCCCTGGTCGGAACGATAACGATTGCCGGCCAGACGTTCACGGTCAATCAGGCTGCCGGGGGATGCACCTTCAAGCTGAGTCCCAAAGCCGGCAAGCTCAAGGCCACCGGCGGCACGAAGACGGTGAAGGTGACCCCGAACTTTAGCGATTGCACGTGGTCGGCGTTCAGCAATAGTGGGTTTATCACGATCACCGGGGGGACGAACGGTGTTGGCAAGGGAACCGTCACTTACGTCGTATCGACCAATGCAACCAGCAACATCCTCACCGGCTCGATGACCATTGCCGGGCACACATACACGGTGATAGAAGCAGCCGCGAAGCCGGCGCCTTAATCCCGCAAGATAGTTGACGGAACGAGCGGTTGCGAAAAGTGGAGTGGGCGAGGGCCCATTCTAACGCACAGGAGGTGTGTCTCCTGCGCGTTTATGGAGACTTGGCGCCCGAGGCGGTGGCTTTCTCGATCTGGGCTTTGATGTCCGGCGGTTCGGTGGCTGAGGCAATTACTTTGTCCTCGGAAAACACCTGGACGGAATAGCCCAGGGCTTTGCCGTCCGCGCTGTCAGTATCGAACTCGTACGTCTTGCCGATTTCGACGTCCACGGTCTTTTCTCCCTGGGGCGCGGTGTATTTTTTGTCCGGGGTTTGCGCCAGGGTTTTCCATTCTACGCGGAGGCTTTTCAACGGCTTGTTGCCGGCGTTTTGGATGCTGATGGTGTAATGAGCCGAGGCGGGATCCCCGCGCACGGCCATGGTCGAGTCGCCCTTCTTGTTATATTTCTGCACCTTCATCACCGAGAGGCGGACGAGTTGGACCTGGGCCTCGGACGACTGTGGTCGTAGACGCCAGGAACAAAGAAATCGCCCCGACTGCAAAACAAGTATTCATCGTTCTCATAAGCTCACTCCGTCCAGCCTGTAAACCGATTCACTTATACGCTTGTCGAATTCTCGCCGACAAGTGTTTTCGATTATGCGGGACTCACAGTGTTTCTCGAATACAGAAGCTTTCATTGGTTGCGGACTTGTAGTAAATAGGCGGTGTTATGAAAAATCTATGTGCTTACCTCGTTCTTGCAAGCGCTACGGTCTTCTGGTCGGGCTGCGCCAATCAACACAGGCTGGTCCTCAATCCGGTTGGGCGGCTCCCCAAATCTCCGGTACCGGCGTCAACGGCACACTCGTGGTTTTCTCGGCGTATGCGGTTACATCGCCCGGCGTGGGTGACTTTGAGCACCGCCAGCATTATTCGGATTACAAAATCCTATCCGAGGACGGGAAAATCCTCCAAACCGTCCATAACGATCGCGGTACCATGATGAAGGAAGCATCGCGAGTGCATTTGCCCGCCGGGAAGTACCGGATCGTCGCCAACGCCAATGGTTACGGAACCGTCATCGTGCCCGTGGTGATTGCCACGAACCAAACGACCCTGTTGCATCTTGAGGGCGGTTATTCCTGGCCGAGCGATGCGGCGCTCAACCAGGCGAATTCCGTGCGCCTGCCCGACGGAGAAATTGTCGGCTGGCGAGCCACAGAGTAGAATCTCCCGCACGGCAACGAGCTATGAAGTTGGGTGGGTTCGCGCGGCGGAAAAGCGCGCGATAATCTTCGGGGCTGACAAGCCCGGGGCGGTGTGCTACACGTAGCGGCCTTTTATGCAATGGATTCACCAATTCGCCGATCTGTTCCTGCATCTGGACAAGCATCTGAATGACGCGATGCAGACGCATGGGACGGCCTGGACCTACACGATTTTGTTCCTCATCATTTTTTGTGAGACGGGACTGGTAGTGACGCCGTTCTTGCCGGGCGATTCGCTCCTGTTTGCCGCGGGAGCGCTGGCGGCGGCGGCAGGCAGCCCGTTAAGCGTGGCGTGGCTGTGTGGATTGCTTTGCGCGGCTGCCATTGGGGGAAACACAGTGAATTACTCGGTCGGCCGGCTTTTTGGTGACAAGCTGGCGGCGAAGTTCCCGCGAATCGTGAAGAAGGAGTACCTCGACAAGACGCACGCCTTCTACGAAAAATATGGCGGCGAGACGATCATTATCACGCGGTTCGTGCCGATTGTGCGAACGTTCGCGCCGTTCGTGGCGGGCGTGGGGCACATGACGTACCTGAGGTTCAGCGCCTATAATTTTGTGGGGGGAGTCTTGTGGGTGGGGTTGCTGCTGTTTGGCGGTTACTGGTTCGGGCAATTGGAATTTGTGAAGGCGCACTTTGGCATTGTGGAAGTGGCGATCATTTTTATCTCGATCCTGCCGATGGTGATTGAGTACTTGCGTCACCGCCAGAAAGTGTGATTAAGTAACGAGTCACCCACAGTCGGGACGTAGCGCAGTTTGGCTAGCGCGCTTGGTTCGGGACCAAGAGGTCGCGGGTTCAAATCCCGCCGTCCCGACCATCTTCTCAAGATGGTCGAATGCAGGATACCGCCGTATATGTGTATGTACTCTGTAGCGTAAATGACGACTGGTACTACGTCGGCTGTTCGACCGACCCGCAACGCAGGTTCATCGAGCACAATTCCGGAAAGAGCAAATCCACGCGTCATCATCGGCCCTATCAGTTGGCCTACACGGAGCAATTTCCGAATTTGTCGGCTGCACGCAAGCGAGAGCAAGAGATCAAACGGAAGAAGAGCCGTCGGTATATTGACTGGCTGATTGCGGGGCGAATCGGAGCGGTGTGAAGTTCGCGCGCCCCGAAAGCTTTCGGGGAGGTCGTCCCGACGGATGTCGGGACCGTCCCGACCATCTTCCCAAGATGGTCGCTAGTGCGGGAGCCAAACGGGCTTGCCCTGGAATTTGAACCCTTTGTGTTCAAGTGCCTTGATCAATTTGCCAAGCCAGTGCAGCAACATGTCGAACCGCCGGAACAAGGCGTCTTCGGATTTGCGCTCGCTGTCGGCGCCACCGGAAAGGAGCGAGGTCGATCCGGTCTGCTGGACATGAATCCCGCGCGAGCGGCGTGAAAGTTCCGTTTTCCAGCGCTCCAGCGCCACCAGTCGCGCTTCGAGGGTGTAATCAACCGGCTTGATTTTTTTCAGCACTTCCTTGTCCGCCGTGGTCAACTGCCCGTGCTTGACGAACGTATCGACGATCACCGGACACAGGCGTTCCACCGCTTCGAGATGCTCGAACGCAGGCGGCACGGCGGCGGCCGGAGCTTCGGGAAGGGCTGCCGGCGGCGCGGACGGTGCGGCCATCTTGACCGGTTCAGGGGCGGGGCCAAACGATTTGATCAGGCCGGTGCTCGCACGATGTCCACCGACATGCAACACCTTGACGGCGCCATGCTCGGCCTTCAATTCCAGGTCGATTTCCTCCGGCGTGGCGATGGTCAGCGTGAGTGTTTGGGCCGATGGATCGATGGTCGAGCGCAGCGATTTCGCCCGGAACAACTCTTGCAGGCCTTCGACGTTATGGGCATTCTGGAAGCCGATGATGTCGAGGTGGGTCATGGCGTCGACCACGAGCAACACGTCATCGCCGGGCGGTGTGAGGTGCACGTTGAGGGTATTGTGGATGGCCAGCGAAAGCTGGTCAAGATTCGGATGCTTCTGCCCGCCGCTGCCGAACATTCCGCCGAATAGTGCCATAAATGCTCCTTCCGGGGTAACAAGCCTACTTTACCGCTAACGCCCGTTGCGAAGCAAGCTCACAATCGGATGGGTGGTATCCCATTACTCTGCCCTTCGCTTGACTGGGTTGCAGTTTGTCGATAGTCTGACAGCTTGAGTTTATGCGGAAGCGTGCGACGGTCTTTTACACGGGCAGGGTGCAAGGGGTCGGGTTTCGTTACACCGCGCGCGAAATCGCTTGTGGATATGAACTGACGGGATATGTCCGTAACCTGGATGACGGGCGTGTGGAGCTGGTGGCCGAGGGCGTGGAGGAAGAGGTCAAGGCGTTCCTGCAAGCGGTGCATGCCAGCCAGCTTGGCAGCCACATTCGCAATACGGACGTGAATTGGAGAGAGGCCGCGGAAGAATTCCGCGGCTTCGACATACGATACTGATGGACGCGATTCGAACAGAACAACTGACCAAGAAATACGATTTGGGCTGGCACAAGGGCCGGCTGCTGGCGCTGGACAAGCTCAACTTGCGCGTGCACGAGGGCGAAGTCTACGGCCTGCTCGGGCCCAACGGCTCGGGCAAGAGCACGACGCTGAAGCTGATCCTCGACCTGATCTCGCCAACCGAGGGGAGCGCCTGGCTTTTTGACATCCCCTGCGACAAGGTGGTATCGCGGTTGCATGTTGGGTTTCTTCCCGAGAACCCCTATTTCTATCGATACCTGACCGGCGCCGAGACGCTGGTGTTTTACGGGGAACTCTGCGGCATGGGAGGCGCGTCGCTGAAAAAGCGCATCGGGGAGTTGCTGGATCTGGTCGGCCTGGCTCGGGCCCGGGACCGTGCGACTCTCGGGCTATTCGAAGGGCATGTTGCAGCGCATCGGGTTGGCCCAGGCGCTCATTCACGATCCCAAGCTCCTGTTGCTTGACGAACCAACCGCCGGCGTGGATCCCATTGGCAGCCGGGACATTCGCGACCTGATTCTGCGGTTGAAGGGCATGGGCAAAACGGTTTTGCTCAGTTCCCATTTGCTCGCCCAGGTGCAGGACGTGTGTGACCGCATCGGTGTGCTGAACCTCGGACAGATGATCTTGGAAGGCGATGTCCAGTCGCTCATCAGCGATCAACGGCGGCTGAGCATTACCGTGCAAGATTTGCCGGAGTCTGCTCGGGCGCGGGTCGAGGAGGCCGTGCGAACTGCTGGCGCGTCGATCGTGTCGGTGGAGCATCCGCAGACGACGCTGGAAACGTTGTTTCTGGAAGCACTCAAGAAAGATGAACGCGGGATGGGACATCATGACTGAAGTTACTGCTGTCGCCGCACCATCGGTAAGCCACGAACACGAGCGGGTCGGGTTTTCCCTGAAACGCGTCAGCGTGATTGGCGTGAACACGTTGACCGAGGCGATCCGGCAGAAAGTGTTTATCTTTCTGCTGGTCATCGGTTTGGTGTTCATCGCGCTGGCGATTTTTTTCGCGCAGTACAATCTTGGTGAACAGGAGCAAATCAAGGTCATCAAGGATACTTGCCTCGGCGTCATTTCGGTCATCAGCACTTTGATTGCGATCGTAGGAACCGCGCAGTTGTTGCCGAGTGAGGTGGAGAACCGGACGATCTACACGATCCTGGCCAAACCGGTGCGGCGCTTCGAGTTTTTGCTCGGTAAGTTTTACGGCAGCGTGCTGCTGCTGGTGTTGAGCATCGTGGCCATGTCTTTGATGTTCAGCGCGGTGCTGTGGGTCAAGGAACAGGGCATGATCCGCGAGTTGAGCCAGACCTACCTTGGCGAGACCCACGATGCCACCGAGGAAGCCAACCGGCAGATCCAGCAACTTAAAATTGCGGTGCTCGATATGAATTTGGTGAAGGCGGTGGTAGCGGACCTGGTGAAGGCGGTACTGGTGGCGTCGATTACATTGCTCGTGTCGACCTTCTCAACGTCCCTGGTCTTTAACGTGGCGGTGCCGTTTATGATTTACATTGCGGGAATGTTGCGCGGGACGGCCGTCGAGATGTGGGGCAGCCATCGGCTGGCCATGGCGGTGCTGGCGATTGTACCGGACTTCGGATTGTTTAGCCTGGCTGACGACATCAATCTCGGTAATCTCGTGCCGTGGACGCACGTCAGCCAGCTCATCGTTTACGGACTCGGGCGAATGCTATTCATTGTCGTCGCTGCCCACCTGATTTTCAGCCGACGTGAGATTTAGGCGCATGCGCAACAAAATCCTCAGTTTCATCCTTCTCGTGGCAATCGGTTTGGTCTTCTTGCCGCTGGAGAACTCTGTCCGCGCGGAGCGAAGGCTATTGAAGTATGGCGGGGCCCGGGTTTCGATCAAACTCCGTGATGCGATCGGCCAGAACCTCGCGATTGCGCTGCTCGCGGGAATGCGGGGTGTAGTCGCGGACTTTTTGTGGATCAACGGCCATGGTTACTGGGAAAAGAAAGAGTGGCTCCGCCAGTACGGCAACATCGAGGCCGTGGCTGCGCTGCAGCCGCAGGCCGTGATGTTTTGGGACCTTGGCCAATGGCACATGGCATGGAACATCGGCTACGGAGTGCTCTCCGACCCGAAAAACCGCACCAAGGCCGAAGGGATCAAACGCGAGCGTGAATGGCATGAAAAGGCCCGCGAGTTCCTGGAACGCGGCATCGAAAATATCCCGAATCGCTATGATCTGTATTTTACCATGGGCTGGTTGTATTACGAAAAACTGAGCAAGGACTGCGACAAACCGCCGTGCCAGGAGGCGTTCTGCAAGGCGGCCGAGTACTTCCGCAAGGCCGCCAGTTTTCCCGATGCGCCGCAGTTCGTCGCGCGCTTTTACCCGCGCGCGCTGGAGAAGTGCGGCCAACCAATGGCGGCTTACGAAGAATGGAAGCGCCTGTGGTTCCTCGACCACACAAAAGTCCAGCAGTCTTGGAGTGTCATCGAACGCGAAATCCGCGACCTGGAAACCCAATTGCATATTCCCGACGACCAGCGTTTATTTCCTCCACCGCTACCATGACGACGGCCAAGACAGAACTCCGCTACGCCATCCTGAGCGATATCCATGGCAATCTCGAAGGACTCGAGGCTGTCCTGAAGGATGCGCAGGAGCAAAAATGCACGCATTACGTTTGCCTCGGTGACATCGTCGGATACGGCCCGAACCCCAAGGAATGCCTCGACATCATCCGCGGCCTCGATTGCCCCGTCATTATGGGTAATCACGACGAATACTGCGCGTCCGACCTGGATCTGGTGGGTTTCAATGCCATGGCCGCCGAGGCGATTCGCTGGACGCGCGGACAATTGAGCCCCGAGGACAAGACCTGGTTGCGCGACCTCAAATACGTGCGCAACATCGAGTCGTTTACCATCGTCCACGCGACTCTCGATTTGCCCGAGAGATGGGCCTACGTCTTCGACCGGCTTTCAGCCCAGGCGAGCTTCAACTACCAGCACACCCCGGTTTGTTTCAACGGTCACACACACGTACCGGTCGCATTCGTCCGCGGGCCGACCGGCCTCCAGGGCGGCCTCTATTCGAAAATCAAGATCGAGGTGGGCCGCAAATACTTTGTCAATGTCGGTTCCGTCGGCCAGCCGCGTGACCGCAATCCCAAGTCCGCCTATGTCATCTTTGATCTCATTGCCAATATCATCGAATTGCGCCGGGTCGATTACGACATCGGGATGACGCAAAAGAAGATTCGCTCCGCCGGCCTGCCGGAGTCGCTGGCGGAACGCATCGAACACGGTCGTTGAAATAATTCGTGTTTCTTCGTGTGCCTCCGCGGTTTACTATCCGCCCGCATGCGGATTCTCATCATCAAGCCCAGCTCGCTCGGCGACGTGGTCCACGCGCTGCCGACCGTCAACCTGATCCGCCGGAAATTTCCGGAAGCGCACATCACGTGGCTGATTAACGAGTCTCTCACTTCGCTGCTCGAGCATTGTCCGGTCATTGACGAACTCCTGCCGTTCGAACGGCAGCGCTTCCGTTCGCCGTGGCAACTTCCGGCCTTCACTGCGTTCCTTGGCGCGCTGCGGGGCAAGCGCTTCGACGTGGTCGTTGATCTGCAGGGTCTGCTTCGAAGTGGTCTGATGAGTTGGGCGACCCGGGCGCCTCGCCGCATCGGCCTGGGCGATGCCCGCGAGGGTGCACGGTTCTTCTACAATGAAATCGTCAAAGTCCCGCGCATTCATGCCGTTGAGCGCTATCTTTGCGCCGCGCGACATCTTGGATGCGATTCAACTCCCATTGAATTTCCCCTGGGAGTCTCCTCGGACGTCAAATGCGAGGGCCTGATTGGGGTGAATCCATCGGCGCGTTGGGTCACCAAACTCTGGGGGAACGACAAGTTCGCCGAACTCATTCGCCGTCTGCCTCGCGAGCGCGTGGTGCTTACCGGTTCTGCCGGGGAACGCGAGGAAATCGAGAAGATCGCGCAAGGTTGCCGCAACTCCGCCGGGGAGACCGACCTCTTTCAACTTGCCGGACTTTATCGCCGTTGCGCCGTCGTCATTACGAATGATAGCGGCCCCATGCACGTGGCCGCAGCCGTCGGCACGCCTGTCGTCGGTATCTTTGGGGCGAGTGACCCGGCGCTCACCGGGCCGTACGGCAAGGAGCATGTTGTCTTGCGCGCCGACATTCCTTGTTCTCCCTGCCTTAAGGACCAGTGCACGAACAAAGTCCGCATGGAGTGCATGAAATTGGTGACGGTCGATCAGGTCTTGGCAGCAACCAAGGCTTTTCTTGCCTAGTGCAAACGTTCGCATTATTCTTCCACCCCTAATGCGAACTTTCACTCTCTCCGGAATTCTCGTCTCGTTTCTAACCGTGTCTGTCCCGGGATTTGCCCAAACACAAACTTCTCCCGCAAAGCCGGTCTCAAGTTCTTCGAAGCCAGCGACCACTACGCGCTGGAGCGGCATGACCGAGAAACGTTTGGACGAATTGCTTGGCCAGATGACTCTCAAGGAAAAAATCGGCCAATTGTCCCAGGGGCAGGTCTATCGCTCGGACTCGGAGGCATCCGTTCGCGAGGGCAGCATTGGTTCGGTGATCGCCGGGGCTCGCCCGATGAGCAATGATCTCCAGCACGTGGCGGTCGAACAATCCCGGTTGGGAATCCCGCTGTTGGTCGCCTACGACGTGATTCACGGGTATCGCACGATTTTTCCGATCCCGCTTGGACAAGCCGCGGCATGGAACCCGAAACTGACCGAGGAGGCGGCCCGTATTGCCGCGCGCGAGGCGGCTTCCGAATGGATTCGTTGGACGTATGCGCCGATGGTCGATATCGCGCGCGACCCGCGTTGGGGACGGATCGCCGAGGGCGCTGGCGAAGACCCGTATCTTGACAGCACGCTCGGCGCGGCCATGGTGCGCGGCTTTCAGGGGAAGGATCTCAGTGACCCGGAGCATATTGCCGCCTGCGCAAAGCATTATGCGGCGTATGGCGCCGCTGAAGGCGGTCGCGATTACAATACGGTGGATATGTCCGAGCGCACCTTGCGCGATGTTTATCTGCCTCCATTCGAAGCCTGCGTGAACGCGGGTGTGGCAACCATCATGAGCGCCTTTGAAGAACTCAATGGCGTACCGGTGGCGGGCAACGCATTCCTATTACGCCAGGTTTTGCGAGACGAATGGAAGTTCAAGGGCGTGGTCATTAGCGATGCCGATGCCGTTCATGAGTTGGTGACGCATGGACTTTGCGCGGACGACAAGGACGCCGCACGGATGGCGTTCTTGGCGGGCGTGGATGTCGAGATGTTCACCTCCACCTATCGCTCGAATCTCGAAGCGCTGGTCACCGAGGGTAAGGTGCCAATGCAAGCCGTCGACGATTCGGTGCGCCGCGTCTTGCGGCTGAAATGGGAATTGGGTTTGTTCGATAAACCGTTTGCGCGACCGAACCCCGACGAGGTTTTGCTAAGCAAAGGGCATCTGGATGTCGCCCGCGAGTTTGCGCGAGAGAGCATGGTGTTGCTGAAAAATGAGAACCGCACACTTCCGCTGTGGAAGGACGTACCGTCCATTGCCGTGATTGGCCCGCTCGCCGACAGCGGGCGGGATCAATTGGGTACCTGGCCTGGCCATGGCGACGGCAAAGAAGCGCGCACCGCCTTGCAAGCCATCCGTGACGCCGTCGGGAAGACCGCTCGCATCAACTACGCGGTCGGGGTTGAGAATTGCCTGAGCACAAACTGCAGCGGAATCGACGAGGCTGTCCGCGCCGCGAAGGAGTCGGCGGTCGCCGTCATGTTTGTAGGGGAGAATGCCACCCAATCCGGTGAGGCGGCGAGTCGCGCCCATCTCAATCTTTCGAGCGCGCAATTGGATTTGATCAAGTCTGTGAAAGCCACCGGGACGCCATTAGTAATTGTACTGATGGCTGGGCGTCCGCTGGAGCTGGACGAGTTGCTCGACGCGGCGCCGGCGGTACTGATGGCTTGGGATCCGGGCACGATGGGCGGACCAGCCATCGCCGACGTGCTTTTTGGCGAATACTCACCGTCGGGAAAACTGCCGATTTCTTGGCCACGCACCACCGGCCAGGTGCCGATTTACTACAACCACAAGAGCACGGGCCGTCCGTGGTTGGATCCGCTGAGACTGCCCAGTGCGACCCGGCATGTGTACCTCTCCGGGTACAATGACCTGGTAGCTGCGCCCCTGTTTCCGTTCGGCTACGGCTTGAGTTACACGCAATTCGAGTACACCAACATTCGGGTCGATCCGCAACATATCAAGCTTGGCGAGTCGGTCCATGTCACGGCGCGTATCGCCAATACGGGTGGTCGGCCCGGCACTGAGGTGGCGCAACTCTATGTCCGCGATCTCGTGGCGAGCATTTCACGGCCCGTGCGGGAACTGAAGGGCTTTCAAAGAATCACCCTCGATGAAGGCCAGAGCCAGGACGTGGAGTTTGTCCTATCCACCGATGCGCTCGCTTTCCATAACGGCGAGATGAAACGCGTGACCGAGCCGGGACGGTATCGCGTCTGGGTGAGCAGCGATTCCGCCAGCGGCCAACCCGTCGAGTTCGACGTTGAGTAAACAGCCGCTTGCGAACAAATCGATCGTCCGATGTTCGGCTTGCGTGTTGCGCAGGCTTTCGTTACCGTTTCGCCGCATCCATGACGGAACTCGAACAACAACTTCAGTCCGCCCGCGCCGAAGCAGAAGCCGCGCTCGCAGCGTGCTCCGAACTGCCCGCGCTCGACCAGATCAAGGCCAAATACCTTGGGCGTAGCGGCGTGGTGTCAGTCGCGCTGGAGCAACTGGGCAAGCTCCCGAGGGAAGAGAAGCCGCGCATCGGTAAACTCGCCAACGAGATCAAGAACACGTTGACCGCGGCAATCGCGGCGAAGCGCGAGGAATTGGAAGCGAAAGTTGTCGCGTCCGGTCCGGCGATCGACATGACGTTGCCGGGGCGGCGTCATCATCTCGGCCATCTGCATCCGCTGACGCAAGTCTTCGAGCAGGCGGTCGCGATATTTCGCCGCATGGGATTCGCGGTGGAGGATGGCCCGGAGATCGAAGACGAGTGGCATTGCTTCGACGCGTTGAACACGCCTGCGGACCATCCCGCGCGCGACATGCAGGACACGTTTTATATCGATCCGCAAGCGATGCCGCCGGACCCGAAGCTCGGCCGGTACTTGTTGCGCACGCACACTTCGCCGGTGCAAATTCGCACGATGATGAAGCAAAAGCCGCCGATTCGCATCGTCGCGCCGGGGCGCGTGTTCCGCCGCGATGAACTCGACGCCACGCACAGCCCGACCTTCCACCAGATCGAAGGCTTGTACGTCGACAAGAACGTTACCGTCGCCGACCTCAAGGGCACTGTGGAGTTCTTCTTCCAGCAACTGCTTGACCCCGAGACGAAGGTGCGGTTCCGTCCGCATTTCTTTCCTTATACCGAACCGAGCTTCGAGATCGACCTCAGCACGCCGCATTTCCGCGCCCGTGGCAAGGAATGGATTGAGATCGCCGGCTGCGGCATGGTTGACCCCAACGTCTTCAAAGCCGTCGGCTACCCCGACGACGAATACACCGGCTGGGCCTTCGGCTTCGGCATCGAACGCCTCGCCATGATCATGTGGAGCATCAACGACATCCGTTTATTTACGGAAAATGATGTGAGATTCCTGGAGCAGTTTTGAACTCCGGGTTGTCAACCTGAACTGGTCGACGCATGACAAAATCTCACTGGTGCTTTTGCGTTCGCGCTACATTCGCCGCGCGGGGGTCACCAACCTCGAACCAGGATCACGCAGGGCGGGTGGGGCGACGCGGCATCGCACCATATCCAGCAGCGTCCGCGCGATAATATCCCAGCGTCGCATGTGTGAGCTGCCGATGGTGCGCATTGAAAACGGGACCGCCACTTCACGGATGGTGAAGCCCATGCGCCTGGCTTGCACGAACAACTCCGCGTCCACAAACGGGCTGCGGGAGCGCAACTCCAACAATTCCCAGACAGACCGGGGCAGCGCCTTGAGGCCGAAATTGATGTCGCGCAGCTTCAGGCCGAAGAGTGTGCGCACGAGAAAATTGTACGTCTTCGAGACCACTTTGGAACGCCAATTGGCGTGTTTCTCGCAGTCCTCCGCATAACCCGTCAAAACATCCGCATACTGGGATTCATGGACCAGAAGGGGAAGGCAGCTCAAACCAATCTGTAGATCGAAGTCCGTGTAAATCAGGAAACCATTCTGCGCCGCTGACAGCCCGGCGCGCAACGCACCCCCAAATCGCTCGTTGCGCGGAAGTCTGACCAGGCGAATGCGCGGGTCGCGAGCGGTCCATTTCTGGACAAGTGCGGCGGAATCGTCCGTACTGGCGTCGTCCGCGACGACAATTTCAAAGTCGGTGAAGTTCTGCTCGAGAATTTGGAGGGCAGTCGTGAGCGTCTGATCCACGCACAGCGCTTCGTTGAACATCGGCAGAACCAGCGAGACCGACGTGCGCGATTTAACGCCAAGCGGTTGGACATTCGCTGGCTCAAACTGTCGGGTTCCCGGCCGTTTCATTTCGACCGTCGAAATCACTTTGCTCGATGTGGTTCCGTTATGCATGTGCGGGTTCAGGCTGGGCGCTTCCGCTCCTTGAGCGGATTAATACGCACGCTGGCACAAACAGACGAACAAAAACCCCCTCCTTAGTTGGCGAAAGTAAACAACTCTTGATTACGGGCGCATTACAGCATAATTACCGCTACGAAGCAACACCTCACATCGCCTGTCAACCGGAATTCGAAATAGTGACCGCTCCCTAAAAGCTAGACGCCCGAAGTGCGAATCGTTACATTGGCGGGCTGAGATGAAATTCACCTACAACTGGCTGAAGCAGTACGTCGAGTTTGCCTGGTCGCCGACCGAGTTGGCGGAAAGGCTGACATTTGCGGGGATTGAAGTCGAGGAAGTTGTGACCATTGGCGGAGGGGCGTTGCAGGAGGTCGTTGTCTGCCAGATTCTCTCCAGCGAGAAGCATGCGAACGCCGACAAACTCTCCGTGTGTCGCGTCAGCGACGGCCAGGGGGAACGCCAGATTGTTTGCGGCGCGAAGAACTACAAGGTGGGTGACAAAGTGCCGCTTGCCCTGCCCGGAGTGACCTTGCCCAACGGCATGACGATCAAAGAAGCGAAACTGCGCGGCATTGAGTCACAAGGCATGCTGTGCTCGGCGGAGGAGTTGGGCTTGCCGAAGGGTGAAGACGGTTTGTTAATCCTGCCGGCCGAGACGGCCGTGGGGATAAAGCTCAGCGATGCGCTGGGCGGCGCCGATACGGTGTTTGACATCGAGGTTACGCCAAACCGCCCCGACTGGCTGAGCGTCATCGGGATCGCGCGCGAGATTTCCGCGCTCACCGGCAACCCGCTCAAGCTGCCAGAGGTCGTCGTTCCCGAAGCTGGTGGACCAGTCGAAAAGCTCACCTCGGTGACGGTCGAAGCGCCCGATTTATGTCCGCGTTACACGGCACGGGTGATCCAGGGCGTGAAAATCGGGCGGAGCCCGCCGTGGCTGAAACAAATCCTGGAGAAAGTCGGTCTGCGTTCGGTGAACAACGTCGTCGACGTGACGAACTACGTCCTGCTCGAATGCGGTCACCCGCTGCATGCATTTGATCACAAATTGCTGGGAGAGCAGCGCATCGTCGTGCGTCGTGCGTCCAAGGGCGAGCGGTTCGTGGCCATCGATGGGACCCAGCACGAGCTGGCTCCCGACATGCTGGTGATTGCCGACGCCAAACGGGCCGTGGCGCTGGCCGGGATCATGGGCGGCAAAGAGAGCGAAATCAATGACCAGACGACCGATGTGTTATTGGAGAGCGCGTGGTTCCTGCCGTCGAGCATCCGCAAAACGTCCCGGCAATGCGGTTTGTCCAGCGATTCGAGCTATCGCTTTGAACGCGGCGCCGACATCGGGCAGGTGATCTGGGCAAGTAATCGTGCCGCGCAGTTGATCCAGCAACTGGCCGGCGGACAAATCGCGCGCGGAATCATCGACACTTTGGCGAAGCCGATCGAAAAACGGCGTGTGCGCTGTCGCTACGCGCAGGTGAATCGCCTGCTGGGAATTGAAGTGCCATCGGAGACGGTGAAAAAGATTTTCGCAGGGTTGTCATTGAATGTTGTCGCCTCAGACGCAAATGGCTGCGAAGTCGAAGTGCCCACGTTCCGAGTGGACCTGGAACGTGAAGCAGATTTGATCGAGGAAGTGTGCCGCATTCACGGCGTGGAAAAGATCCCCGCCAAAATGCAACCGGCCACCGCCGCCGTGTCAAGATTCGATGCGCAATGGAATGCGCGTGCGCGGGTGCGGCAGATTCTGGCCGCGCTGGGGTTTCACGAGGCGCAGAACCAGACGCTGGGCGAGCAGGGCCATCTGAAACTGCAGAATCCCTTGAATGCCGATCAACAGGCGCTACGCTCGTCGCTCGTGCCGGGGTTGCTGGCGAACTTGCGAACGAACGTGTCGCGGCACGAGTACGACGTGAGGCTTTTCGAAATCGGACGGGTGTTCGCCGCGGATGGCAAGGAATCCTTGCGGCTGGCCCTGGCGGTGACGGGACGGCGCGAACCTCAGTCCTGGGAGACGGGCGTGCGGGACGCGAAACTGGATTATTACGATGTGAAGGGAGCGTTGGAGGAACTGGAGGGGACGCTCGGCGTTTCGGTCAACGCCGAGATCAAGCAAATCTCACCTGCCCAGGCAAAAAAACTCGATCTTCGCGACGCGGTACACGTGGCGGAAATCGAGTTGGATCATCTCCTGGCAACGAAAGAAGGCGAGCGAACCTTTCACGACCTCCCGAAGTTCCCGGCAGTAGTGCGGGACATGGCGTTGGTCGTCGAGGAGGGCGTCCAACATGGTGACGTTGCCGCGGCGATTGCGAAAAATCCAAATAAATTCTTGGAACGGGTCGAACTTTTTGATATTTATCGGGGGAGTTCAATACCAACGGGCAAGAAATCAATGGCGTACTCGTTGACGTTTCGTGCGCCGGATAGAACGCTGACCGACGCCGAGATCAACGGGGCGCACGAGCAGTTGAAGCGTTCATTATTGCAGACATTGAAGTGTGAGATTCGCGAGAGTTGATGTACATGTGCGGGGTTACCAGGCGACGATACATGATTGTGACTGGAAATTACTTGAAATCAATGCAGAACCAGATTACTAAAGGTTCGTGTGGGCGACAGTGGTCGCCGGTGTTCTTTGCCAAAGCAAGTTTTTCGAAATACCCTGCCATGTTCGTGATAAACGAGGATTCTTTGAGCCAATACCGTCATTGACGGAGCTCGGAGTTCGGTTGTGGACTGCATGCCTTCATTGGAAGCACGAAGCAGCCGACAGAGCCCCCTATTAGTTAGGGGTTCAAAAGATATCGTTTAAACGGCATTACGGCGGGGTATTTCGTTTTTGGCCCCTCCCGCGCGAGGCGTTCGGCTCCTGTCGGTCAACGTCACAGATTCCACACGGTTGCGACGCCGGGTCAGATGGGTGACCATGACCGAGAACCTATTCTCCAGCCAATCCGCGGAACCCGCCCCCACGGCAGGGGCGGCAGACCGCGCCAACGCGCCGCTGGCCACGCGGATGCGACCGCGGACCCTGGAAGACTTTGCTGGCCAGCGGCACATTCTCGGCGAAGGCAAACTGCTCTGGCGCGCCATCACCGCCGACCGCATCAGTTCGATCATTCTTTACGGGCCGCCGGGCACGGGCAAGACCTCCCTCGCGCAAGTCATCGCCAACGCGACCAAGAGCAAGTTCGAGCGGCTCAGCGGCGTTGAGTCGAACGTGGCTGATATCCGCCGGGTCATCGCAACCGCCGCGAACCGGCTCGCCAACACCGGTCAACGGACGATCCTCTTTATCGACGAGATTCACCGCTTTAACAAAGCGCAACAGGACATATTGCTGCCCGATGTCGAGAACGGCACGGTGCGGCTCATCGGCGCGACGACGCACAATCCGTTTTTTTATGTGAACTCGCCGCTCGTTTCCCGCTCGCAGATTTTTCAGCTCAAACCCCTCACGCCCGCGGACATCAAGGAATTATTGAAACGCGCGCTTACCGACAAGGAACGCGGCTTGGGCGAGAGGAAGTTGAAGGTGGACGCCGAAGCCCTCGATTTCCTGGCGACGGCGAGTGATGGCGATGCGCGCAAAGCACTGAACTCGCTGGAAATCGGCGCGCTCACGACCCCATCGGGGCATATCACGAAGGCGATCGCCGAGGAATCGATCCAGAAGAAGGCCGTGGTGTACGACGGGGATGAGGACGAGCATTACGACACCATCTCGGCGTTCATCAAGTCGATGCGGGGCAGCGATCCCGATGCGGCCTTGTACTGGCTCGCAAAGATGGTCGTCGCGGGTGAAGACCCGCGATTTATCGCGCGGCGCATCACGATCCTGGCGGCGGAGGACATCGGTTTGGCCGACCCGCAGGCGTTGGTCCTGGCCGTCGCGGCGCATCACGCGGTGGAATTCATCGGCTGGCCGGAAGGCGAGTTGCCGCTGGCGGAAGCGACGGTATATTGCGCGACCGCGCCGAAGTCGAACGCCAGCGCCAAAGGGATCTGGAGCGCGAAGGCCGACGTGGAAGAGGGACGCACGCTTCCTGTGCCCGAGCACCTCAAGGACACGCACTACAAGGGCGCCGAGCGGCTCGGTCACGGCAAGGGATACAAGTACGCGCATGATTTCGAGGGGCATGTTGTCGAACAAGAACACCTGCCCGAGCATCGCAAGTATTACGAGCCGAGTGACCAGGGATTTGAGGTCAAGGTGCGCGAGCGGATGGAGAAATGGAAGCAGCTTCTCAAGCAGCACGGAGGCCGCGAATGACGCTGGCGGCGACGAAGGAAGAACTGCGCCGGCAAATGCGGGCTCGCCTGGCCGTGCTGGGCGCCAGCGAGGTGCGGGTCAAGCAGCGCCGCCATTTGGGAGCGATTGTCCGTACTGGATGAGTTCGCCAGGGCAACGCGGTCGTTGATCTACATCTCGAAAGCAACGGAAGTGGACACACGCGGGCTGATCCAGCAGCTACTGGCGATGGGCCGGCAAGTATGTGTTCCGTGGTATGACGGAGCGAAGGAACGGTACGTCGCCTCCGAACTGCGCGACTTTGCGCTGGACCTGATGACCGGACAATTTGGAATTCTGGAACCCAGACCCGAGGCGGTAAGACCCCTTGGCGGCGATCAAATCGACGCCGCGTTGGTGCCGGGGTTGGCGTTCGACGAAGCAGGAAATCGATTGGGTCGCGGGAGAGGGTATTTCGACCGCCTTCTGCGAGACGTGCGTGGGGTGAAGATTGCCCTGGTGTACGATTTTCAGGTATTGAGCGAGGTCCCGACCGAGGCGCATGACGCCCGCGTGGACTTGATTGTGACGGAAAAAAGAGTGATTAAAATCAGGGGTAACCCAAAATGATTGCAACCATCATCGGTTTCGTCGTTGCCTTGGTTGCGGGCCTTGCGATTGGCTGGTTCCTGAGCCGGGCGAAGACGCAAGCGGACACCAAGGCGGCCGGCGGGATTCTCGAAGCGGCACGGAAGGAAGTGGAAGACATGCTTCGTGACGCGCGGGCCAAAGCCCAGGATGAAGCCTTCAAGACACGCGAGCAGTTCGACCGCGAAACCAAGGATCGACGACAGGAACTGGGCGAGATGGAGAAACGCGTCATGCAGCGCGAGTCGAACCTGGATCGCAAGGTCGATCTCCTTGACCGGAAAACCGAGGAAGTCACCAAAAAGGAAGCGCTCGTTGTCGATCGCGAAAAGGAACTTCACAAGATCCAGGGGGAAATTGATGAATTGAAGCGGCTGACCCAACAGGAACTGCAGCGCGTGGCGGGCCTGAGCGCCGTGGAGGCCAAGCGAGTGCTACTCGCGCAATTGCAGGAAGACGTTCACGCGGAAGCCGCCGCGATGACCCGGCGCATCCTGGAAGAGGCCAAGCTGCAGGCCGAACGCGAGGCCAAGCAGACCATTACCATCGCGATTGAGCGTTGCGCGTCCAATCACGTACAGACGGTCACGAGTTGCACCGTCACGCTCCCGAGCGAAGAGATGAAGGGGCGCATCATTGGACGCGAAGGCCGCAACATCCGCGCGTTCGAGTCGGCCACGGGAATCAACGTGCTCATCGATGATACGCCGCAAGCCGTCGTACTCAGCGGTTTTGACCCGGTGCGCCGCGAACTGGCCCGGCAGACCCTGGAGCGGCTGGTCCTGGATGGACGCATCAATCCCGCGCGAATCGAGGAGGAAGTGGCAAAGGTCAGCGAGGAATTGGAAACACTGATTCACAAGGCGGGCGAGGATGCGGTGCTGCGCGTCGGGCTGCAGAAAGTACATCCCGAGGTGATGAAGCTTCTCGGACGGCTCAAGTTCCGCCACAGCTTCGCGCAAAACGTGCTCGATCACTCGGTCGAAGTTGCCGGGATCGAAGGCATGCTGGCCGCAGAGCTGGGTTTGAACCAGCAGATCGCCAAACGGGTCGGCCTGTTCCATGATATCGGCAAGGCAGTCGATCACGAAGTCGAGGGCTCCCATGCCGCGATTGGCGCGGAATTCCTCAAGAAGTACGGGGAACCGGAAGAAGTGTGGCAAGGCGTGGCTTGCCATCACCATGAAGTGGAGCCGCTCACGACGTACGGTGTTCTCGCGAGCGCCGCCGACGCGATCAGCGCGTCGCGTCCCGGCGCGCGGAGCGAAAGCATGGAACTGTACCTGCAACGGCTGGAGAAACTGGAGGCCGTGGCGAACGCCTTTCCCGGTGTGGACAAAAGTTACGCACTACAGGCCGGGCGCGAGATCCGTGTGTTTGTACAGCCCAACAGCGTCACGGACGATGAAGCCATGCAGTTAGCACGCAACATCAGCAAGAAAATCGAGCAGGAATTGCAGTACCCGGGTCAAATCAAGGTCATTGTCGTGCGCGAAATGCGCGCGGTGGAGTACGCCAAGTGAGGATTCTTTTCATTGGCGATGTCGTCGGCAAACCCGGCCGACGAGCGGTCGCAACGCTCGTGCCGCGGCTGCAGGAGGAGCGGAACATCGATTTCATAATCGCCAACGGCGAAAACAGCGCGCATGGCGCGGGTCTCACGGCGTCGACCGTGGATGCGCTGCTGGCCAGCGGCGTGGAAGTGATCACGTCGGGCGACCACGTGTGGGACCAGAAGGAAGTCTACGAGGTCATTGACCGCGAGCCGCGCCTGCTGCGCCCGCTCAATTTTCCCGCATCGGTTCCCGGGCGGGGGTCGACCGTGGTGCAACGAGAGGGTCTGCCATCGGTCGGCGTGATCAATCTTATCGGTCGCGTGTTTATGCCGAATACCGATTGCCCATTTCGCGCGGCTGAGATGGAAGTCGCGCGTCTGCGGCAACAGACGAAGATCATTCTCGTGGACTTGCACGCGGAGGCCACGAGTGAGAAGATTGCGATGGGCAGGTTTTTGGATGGCAAGGTGAGCGCCGTGGTGGGGACCCATACGCATGTTGCCACCGCCGACGAGCGGATTCTGCCGAAAGGCACGGCCTATATTTCGGACGTCGGCATGTGCGGTCCCCATGACTCGGTACTGGGGCGGGACGTTCGATGCGGTGCTGCGCCGATTCCTGACCCAGTTGCCGCAGAAGATGGAGGTTGCGGAAGGCGACGTCATCCTGTGCGGCGTGATCGTCGAGGTGGACGAGAACTCCGGCCACGCTCGGTCGATTGAGCGAATTCGGGTGCCGTGCGACAAGGAAAAATGAAGACATGATTATTCGCGCTCGCTACATACTACCGATGGACCAACCGCCGATTGAAGACGGCGCGGTGGTGGTGGACGGCGGCAAGATTGCAGCCGTTGGCAAGACTTCGGACATTCGTGCGGCGCACACCGGCGACATCCGTGACCTGGGCGAACGCGTGCTTGCGCCCGGCCTGATCAATGCCCATTGCCATCTCGATTACACCCGGCTGCGCGGCGAGGTCGAATGGCGCGGCAGCTTCACCGGATGGATCCTGCAATTGGTCGCGGCGAAACAATTGCACCCGGAGAAGGAATTTGTCGGGGCCATTCCACGCGGGCTCGAGATGTTGGCGCGGTCCGGGACAACAACGGTGGTGAATATCGAGTCGTTTCCCCGGTTGATCGACCAGGTCCCGCCAACGAAGTTGCGGGTGTGGTGGTGCCTCGAACTCATTGACCTCAACCGGACGGACGAGGCCAAAGCCGTGGCGGACGGCGCGCTGGAATTCATCGCCGCGCACCCGGACGTGCGCGAGGGCTTCGGGCTTTCGCCGCACGCCCCGTACACGGCGAGTGGGGAGCTGTACCGGTTGTCCGCACAGTACGCGCGCGGTCGGAATATTCCCCTGACGACGCATGTTGCGGAATCGGAGGAAGAGGATGAGATGATTCGACGGGGTACGGGACAAATGTACGATTACTTTCTGCGCGCCGGTCGCGACATGAGCGACTGCAAACGGGCCGGACCGGTTCAATTGTTGTCCGAGTATGGTGTGCTGGGGCCAGGCTGTATCGCGGCGCATGCGAATTGTCTCACGCCATTGGACATTACGCTGCTCCGACAGACCGGCACGCATGTGGTGCACTGCCCGAAGACGCATCGGTTCTTTCATCGCGATATGCCCTTTTTCCAGATCATGAAGGACCAGGGGATCAATGTCTGCCTGGGCACGGACAGTCTGGCGAGCAACGATTCCCTGAATATGCTGGAGGAAATGCAGCAGATGGCGCAGGTCTTCCCGCGCCTGTCGTCGCAGGAGTTGTTGGAACTGGCGACGGTGAACGCGGCGAAAGCGTTGAACCAGGTCGGGAAACTGGGGAGGATCACGCCGGGTGCGTGGGCGGATTTGATCGCGGCGCCATTGGAGGGAGCGGGCGGCGATCCGTATGAGGCGATTGTGTTCGCAAACAAAGCGGTGAGCTTTTCAATGGTGGGGGGAGAGGTGCTTTTCGATGAAACCAAATAGTGTGCGGGGTTGGTGCTGTGGCGGACTGGTGACGGCGATCTGTTTCGTGGGAAGCGGCACGCGGGTGTCCGGGCAGACAGCGCCAACGACAGCCAATGCGGCAAAACTCAGCGATGAACAAATGGGAGAGATGTTGCAGGGTGCAATCCTGCTGGCGCGGATGGGGCTGTACGACGAAGCCGAGCAGCAATGCAACAAAATCCTGGCCCAGGACCCGAAGCAGCCGATGGTCAAACAGTTATTGGACGAGATCCAGGAAAAAAAGCGCCAGCAAGATTCCTCCTCGGACTTGCGGCACAAGCTGGATGACACGGTGATCCGTGAGTTGAACGTGCGCGATGCGCCCGTGACGGATGTCATCGAGTTTCTGCGAACGGAGAGCGAAAAGGCTTCGACGGACAAGACCCCGGTCAACATTGTGTGGCAAGCTCCCGAGTCGTCGAAGGCCGCGAAGGTCACCTTGAATCTGCACAACATCCCGTTCGCCGACGTATTGAAGTACGTGACCGAGAGTGCGGGGCTCCGTTACCGCACCGACTCGCACGCCATTGTCATCTACAAACCGTTGCCGACCGCGCCGAAAGACTCCGCGCCTGCGAATGTCAAACCTGAATGACCAACTCGGCGCTGAACTCGACAAGTCTCGTGCGGAGGGCCTCTACCGGAGCCTGCGGACGATCACCTCCGCGCAAGGTCCGCGCATTGTGCTCGACGGCCGCGAACTGCTCAACTTCTCCAGCAACGATTACCTCGGACTGGCGAACGATCCCGCGTTGAAACGGGCTGCGGTGGCGGCGATTGAAAAGTACGGGGTCGGCGCGGGCGCCTCGCGCCTTGTCTGTGGCAACCTGCAACCATACGAAGACCTGGAGCGCAAACTCGCCGCGTTCAAGGCCCGGGAAGCGGCGATTGTTTTTAGCAGCGGTTATGCAGCCAATATCGGCGCCATCGCCGCGCTGGTTGGCGAAGGTGACATGGTCATCCTGGACAAACTCAACCACGCCAGCATTATCGATGGCGCGCGGCAGAGCGGTGCGACGATTCGCGTGTATCCGCACAAGAATCTCGCGAAACTGGAAGCCATCCTGCAGCAGGGCGACGCGATTCGCCGCAAGCTGATCGTGACCGAGACGGTGTTCTCGATGGACGGCGATCTTGCGCCATTGGCTGAAATCGTTGCCTTGAAAGAGAAATACGGCGCGTGGTTGATGATCGATGAAGCGCATGCGACGGGATTATACGCCAGTAATCGTCGGGGCATCGCGGAAGCCGTCGGCGTCGAGGACCGGGTCGACATCATGCTTGGCACGCTCAGCAAGGCGCTTGGTTGCGCTGGAGGCTTTGTGGTGGGTTCGCAGGTGCTCATCGACTTTTTACGGAATCGCGCGCGCAGCCTGATCTACTCGACGGCGTTGCCGCCGTCGGTGTGCGCAGCGGCGGCGGCGGCGGTTGATTTCGTGATGAGCGAGGACGGCCACCAGCGCCGTGATCAGCTCTGGCGGAACGTGAGCGCCATGAAGAACGGCTTGTCGGCGGCCGGTATGGCGAATGAGTCGCGCAGCCCGATCATCCCGATCATTATCGGCGAAGAAGGCGCGGCGGTCGAAATCTCACGCCAGTTACAAGAGCGCGGTATTTTTGTTCCTGCAATCCGCTTCCCGACCGTGCCCAAGGGCAAAGCGCGCTTGCGTGTGACCGTGACGGCGGCGCATCAACAGGCGGACATCGAACAGTTTTTGAAGGAGTTTGGTGACCTCGCTCGCTGACAAAGACCATCGTTACCTCTGGCACCCGTTTACGCAGATGAAGGATTGGCTGGCGGAGGAGCCGGTCATTATCGAGGCGGGGGAAGGCGCGACGCTGCGGGACACGAACGGGCGCGAATATATCGATGCCAACTCTTCGATCTGGACGAACCTGCATGGTCACCGTCATCTTGCGATTACACAAGCGATTAAGGATCAGCTCGACCAAATCGCCCACTCGTCGTTTCTCGGGCTTTCGAATGTGCCGGCCAGCCAGTTGGCGGAGAAGTTGATCAACGTCGCGCCGGGCGGGTTGACGCGCGTATTTTATTCGGACGACGGTTCGACCGCAATGGAAGTCGCCATCAAGATGGCGTTGCAGTACTGGCAGCACCGGCGAGAACCGCAACGCACCAAGTTTGTGGCGTTCGCCGATGCCTATCACGGTGACACGCTCGGCGCGGTCAGCTTGGGCGGGATCGACCTGTTTCAGGCGGCGTTCAAGCCGTTGCTGTTCGATGTAGTCCGCGTGAAAGACATGGCAGGATTACGGAGTGCGGCGGACGGCACGCTGGCGGCGGTCGCAATCGAGCCACTGATTCAGGGGGCGGCCGGGATGAAGTTGTGGCCGGGCGGCTTGTTGAAAGAATTGCGCGCTTTCTGCACGAAAAACGGGGCGCTGCTGATCGTGGATGAGGTCATGACGGGTTTTGGGCGCACCGGAAAGATGTTTGCCTGCGAGCATGAAGAAGTGACGCCCGATTTGATGGCGGTAGCGAAGGGATTGACGGGCGGTTATCTACCGCTGGCGGCGACGCTGACCACGGAAGAAATATTCGCCGCGTTCCTCGGTGACTACAGTGAGTTCAAGACGTTTTTTCACGGTCACAGTTACACCGGCAACCAACTCGGCTGCGCGGCGGCGCTGGCGAACTTGCGGGTCTTCGAGGAGGAACGAACCTTGGAGAAGCTGCACCCGTTTTGCGAGCAGTTGCGGGGAGGGCTTGAGGCATTGCGTACGCTTCCGCATGTCGGAGATGTACGTCATCTGGGGATGATCGGCGCCGTGGAATTGTTCAAGGACGTAACCACGAAAGAACCGTTCCCGCTGGCGGACAAAATGGGCATTCGTGTGTGCGCGGAGATGCGCCGGCGCGGCGTCCTGACGCGACCGATTGGCAACACGATCGTTCTTATGCCGCCGTATTGCATCAGTCACACGCAACTGGATCGGGTGTTGAGCGTTCTTGCGGAATCAATCCGGATCGTGGTAGCTTAGGTTCGTGGTGGCCAGAAGGGTAAATTATGGTCCGTCCACCCGCAGTAGCAGGGCAATTCTACCCGGAGACCGCATCGGAGGTCGATACGGCTCTCCAGGCGCTCATCCCTCTGTCGGCTTCCAAACGCCGCGCGATTGCGGTCGTTTGTCCGCACGCGGGTTGGACGTATTCGGGCCGCACGGCTGGTTTCGTCTATTCCCAGGTGGAAATCCCCGACCGCGTTATTCTCGTCGGCCCGAATCATCACGGCATTGGCAGTGAGTATGCCGTGTATGGCTCCGGTTCGTGGCACACACCCACGGGTGACGTGCCGATTGCCGAGCCGCTGGCCGCCGCGCTGCTGGACAATTGCGAATTACTTGCCGACGACCTGCGCGCCCATGGTGGCGAGCATTCCCTTGAGGTGCAGGTTCCCATGCTTTTGCGCGCCAATCCCAACGTGCGAATTGTGCCGCTGCTCATCGGTGGTGGCTGGCCGGAGGGTGGCGGACGCCGCAACCTGCGGGAGATTGGCGCAGCCATAACCCAAACGATACAGGAATTCGGGAGGCCCGTCCTGCTGCTTGCGTCGACCGACCTCAATCACTACGAGGATCAGGAAACCTCGCACATTAAAGACAAATTGGTGTTGGACGCGCTGGTGAAATTGGATGAAGAGGCGTTGATGGACCACGTGATCGATGTGGAAGTATCGATGTGCGGGGTGGCAGCCACGTATATTGTGCTCCACGCCGCCAAGAAGCTCGGGGCGAAACGCGCCGAATTGCTCGACTACCGCACGAGCGGCGACGTCAATGGCGATTTTGCGCGGGTGGTGGGTTACGGCGCGGCGGTGATTGAGTGAGGGAAACTGCGATGACAAGGGAAGAGTTTATTTCGCTGAAGACTGCAGCCGAGCACCAGTCAAACCGCCTCCCGCGAAATATCATTTGGGCCCTTTATGGTGGGTTCATCATGGCCTTCGTTTTTGTTCTCCTTATTTGGCTATTAGAACTGTGTGGTGTAGAAAGACTGGATCCGCGCTTCCGAAATGATCCCGCCGAGGTTATGGCAGATTTTCGAGTTGGAATGCTGTGGGTTTTCGGTATGGCCGTTGTTGTCCTCGGCTTAATACTGCTCGCATACTGGATAGCTGTTCGCAGATTCAGAAATAGATTTTGGTTGAGATGTCCGTCATGCTACAAATTCCTGACGGATGACGCTGAAAAGAGTGCTGTCGCGACGGGCTGTTGTGGTCATTGCGGACAACTAGTGTTCGATGAATGACTTTGAATGGCGCCTTGGAGGTAGTTTGATTTTAGATGAACCACTGCTATGGCCATCGGGTTTGACTTCCGGTGACGGGCTTGTTACATTCCGATGGAGAACAACATGATTACACTGACAGAGAACGCCAGGAAGCATATTAAGACACTGCAAGCCGATCAAGGCGCGCCGGGGAAAGCTTTGCGTGTGTACGTGGATGCGGGTGGTTGCTCCGGCATGGAATACGGCATGGCGTTCGATGAGAAGAAGGCCGAGGACGAAGTGGTGGCGCAGGACGGCGTCGAGGTCGTGATCGATCCGATGAGCATGAATTTTCTCAAGGGTAGCGAGATCGATTACGTGGACAGCCTGCAAGGGTCGGGGTTCAAGATCAAGAACCCGAACGTGCATTCGAGTTGCGGCTGCGGCAAGTCGTTCAATTGATAATTTAGGCAGATTCGTTTGGGGAGCCTTTCGGGGCTGAGATTCCGCACGAGGCGGGAGACCCATGGAACCTGACCCGGGTAATGCCGGCGTAGGGAAACATAGCGCAAGGCCGACTCCTGGATTCAGAGTCGGCTTTTTTTGTTTGGCCCCGAAGGCTTTCGGGGTAAAAGGAGTGAAACATGATTGCACCCAAGAATGGGAATGGGGAAGGGCACAGCACGGATATCCTGCCGAAATCAAAGAAGGTTTTTTTGGACGGCAAACTTCACCCGACGATCCGGGTTCCATTGCGCGAGATCGAGTTGTCGCCAACCGTGAGTCACACCGGGCGCGTCGAAGTCAATGAACCGGTGCGCGTATATGATACCAGCGGCCCGTGGAGCGATCCTGATTTTCACGGGGACGTGGCCCAGGGACTTCCTGCGCTGCGCACTGAATGGATTCTCGGTCGCGGGGACGTGACGAAAATTGAATCCTCGTACCGACCCATCGCGGGCCGTAGCGACGCCGAGATTCCCACGACGTTGCGACGCCAGTCGTTGCGCGCGAAACCCGGGAAGATTGTTACCCAACTGCATTACGCGCGGCAGGGGACCGTCACTCCCGAAATGGAATTTATCGCCCTTCGCGAAGGCTTGGAACCCGAGTTTGTCCGTAGTGAGGTCGCCCGCGGACGCGCGATTATTCCCGCCAACATCAATCATCCCGAGAGCGAGCCGATGATCATCGGCCGCAACTTCCTCGTGAAGATCAACGCCAACATCGGCAACAGCGCCGTGGCCAGTTCGATTGAGGAAGAGGTCGAGAAGATGCGTTGGGCGACGAAGTGGGGGGCGGACACCGTCATGGACCTCTCGACGGGCAAGAATATCCACGAAACGCGAGAGTGGATCATCCGCAACAGCCCCGTGCCCATTGGCACCGTACCCATCTATCAGGCGTTGGAGAAGGTCAATGGCAAAGCGGAAGAATTGACGTGGGAAGTGTACCGCGACACGCTCATCGAGCAATGCGAGCAGGGCGTCGATTATTTCACGGTTCACGCAGGCGTGTTGCTCCGCTATATCCCGATGACGGCCAGGCGCGTCACCGGCATTGTTAGCCGTGGTGGGTCGATCATGGCCAAGTGGTGCCTCGCGCATCACCAGGAGAGCTTCCTCTACACACGGTTCGCGGAGATTTGCGAGATCATGGCGGCATACGACGTAAGCTTCAGCCTCGGTGACGGCCTGCGGCCGGGTTCGATTGCCGATGCCAACGACGAAGCGCAGTTTGGCGAGCTAAAGACCCAGGGGGAGTTGACCAAAATCGCGTGGGAACATGGTTGTCAGGTCATGAACGAAGGCCCGGGGCACATTCCCATGCACCTCATCAAAGAGAACATGGAAAAGCAGCTCGAATGGTGCGCCGAAGCGCCGTTCTACACCTTGGGGCCGCTCACGACCGATATCGCACCCGGTTACGACCACATCACCAGCGCCATCGGCGCGGCGATGATCGGCTGGTACGGTTGCGCCATGCTTTGCTATGTCACCCCGAAGGAACATCTCGGCCTGCCTAACAAGAAAGACGTCAAAGATGGCGTCATTGCGTACAAAATCGCCGCGCATGCCGCCGATCTCGCGAAGGGTCACCCCGGCGCGAAGTCGCGCGACGATGCGCTGAGCAAAGCGCGCTTTGAATTCCGCTGGGAAGACCAATTCAACCTCAGTCTCGACCCCGACACCGCGCGCGAGTTCCATGATGAGACGTTGCCTGCCGAGGGCGCCAAGCTTGCCCACTTCTGCAGCATGTGCGGTCCGCACTTCTGTTCGATGAAGATCACCGAAGACGTGCGGAAGTACGCAGAGGAGCAGGGGATCGCCGAGGAAGAGGCGCTGAAGAAGGGCATGGAAGCAAAGTCGAAGGAGTTCGTCGACAAGGGCTCGGAAGTTTACACGAAGGCATAAAGCATCTACCGAATCGGAATTGCGCATGCCTGATTCTTCATCCATTCCGTTGGCGGAGATTCTGCGCGCCGCAAACAAACTGGTCGAGACAGGATTGATCGAAGATTATGCGTTGGGCGGCGCACTGGCGGCGATTTATTACGTTGAGCCATTTACGACGTACGACGCAGATTTGTTTTACACCCCCGTCGACAAGAGTCTCAGCGCTGGAATACCGGCCATCTACGCCCAATTGCAGGCGGAAGGCTGGAAGCTCGAAGGTGACCACCTTACGGCGCACGGTTTCCCCGTCCGGTTTCTCGCCGCTCATGGTCTTACGGAAGAGGCGGTTCGCGAGGCGCGCGCGGTCGAATTCGAAGGCGTGCCGTCGAAAGTGTTCCGCGCGGAGCACATCGTGGCTATTGCCGCGAGCGTTGGACGCTACAAAGACCTCGCTCGCATCGAACAAATGCTTCAGCAAGGTGATCTGGACAAAATTCTGCTGGAAAAAATTCTCCGACGGCATAAACTAAAGCTGCCGACCACATGAAGCTAGGAATGCGACAAAGATTGGCCAAGGAAAGCTTTGAGGAGAAAATCCGCAAAGTCAGCCAGCTCATTCGACTGGCCCGTTCCGTCCAACGTCCGACGGCGAAAGCTGCGCCGTATAGGAGCCCCCGCACCTTTGCTCGATGATACCCACAGGCCCGGTACGCCGCGTAGGGTCTACCCGCCTTGATAGACCGCGTCACCGAAACCGAGAATCGGGTAAAAAATGAAGGGCAGGAAGATGAGGCCCAGGACAAAGCCAGCCCCTTTTCCGAAATTGGCCGCCACGCCGGCGATGGCCAGGATTCCCACGATGATGTTGACGATGGGGATCAGCATCAGGATCAGCCACCAGCCGGGCTTCCCGGCGACCTGCAGGAGCACATAGGCGTTATAAATCGGAATTAACACCGCCCAGCCCGGTTGCCCGGCCTTCGTGAAAACTTTCCACATCCCGGCAATCATAATAAAGACGATTGCCAGTTCAATGATCAGAAAGAACCCGACTCCACCTGCGAGTAAACCGTTCATCACTGTGGCCTCCGAGTTTAGTGGTTTATGTTTGGGCAACCGATCGGTGTCTTGGAAGGTCTGTATGAAAGCAAATTGTCAGCGTAGTATCAAGAACCTTCATCAAACGCACAGAACACGACAGTCGGTGGTGATGATGGCCAACTGTTAGCAAAAAAAGAACCCCGACACCGGAGCGTCGGGGTTCTTTCGTGAGAATACTGGTATTAATCCGCGGAGACAACCGCTGCCTGGCTGTTCGTGCCCACCAGGGCCGACAGGCTGTTATTCCAAGACACGTGTCCGTCGTTGTACAGAACGTTGCCGCCGGCATCTTTGTGAGGCGCGGGCATACCAACGCCACTGCCGCTGACGAGCCACTTGGCGCCCTTGGTATAGGTGGTGGGCGTGGTGTCCGCCATGCGATCCAACGCGAGGATCGAATCCGGTTGATCCTGCCAGATGATGAAGGGGCAGTAAGCGTAGCTGATGTTGCTATTGGCCGAGATTGAAGTGTCCAGCGGATAGCTTGCCGTCAGCTTCCGGGAACTGTCGCTCGGGCAGGTGAAGATCTTTGCGGATGTGATCGTGTTGCTCAACAGGTTAAAAGAAGCGCCCAGATTGGGGGTGCTCAAATTATCCAGGGGCACACGACCGTTGTAGTTATCGGCATACATGGCGATGCCCAAGCCGATCTGCTTGAGATTGCTCAAGCAATTGGCGCGACGCGCCTTTTCGCGGGCCTGGTTAAGCGCCGGCAGCAGCATGGCCGCCAGGATCCCGATAATTGCGATGACGACCAGCAGCTCAATCAATGTGAAGCCGCCGATCTTGATTCTTGTTAACCGTTTCATTTCTGGTGATGCCTCCATGGTATTGGTTAGGAATGTGTGCCCATCCGCTTCTTCGGGACCGCCTCGCGCCGCCACCGACACCTCCGCTAGTCCCTGTCTAAAGACAACACCCAGATACCAATTGTGCTGCACATTTTCAACCCGTAAATGCAAACACCTTGCCATTGGCGCATTTCGCAACCCCTCGCTGCAAATGCTTCAATCGTGATATGAAGGGGTTACGTAAAGCAGTCATATCACCGGAAATCTTCATTACAAATTCGTAATGTGCCACCGGTTGACGATTTTGCAGCCTACCGCTTGCTGCGGGACAAGTGTGGGTAAACCTTTACCAGTTCGTGGTCGATGCAGCGCTTCGCGGTATTTGCCCGGAGAAGAAGCACTGCGGCAAAGTCAGCGAGCTTTTTATACTGGGAATCGCGAAAGATTTCTGTACCATCTGAAGATTATGATTACCGTAACCCGCCGTGCATTCATTGTCGTGTCGGCCGCATTGGCGCTGCTGCCTTTGACGGGGCGCGCTGAGCTACCGATGGCGCCGGAGAAAGTGCAACCGCTGGCCAAGGGTGTTCCGGTGCCAGATGTCACACTCAAAACTGTCGATGGGAAGAATTTCGCCTTGAGGGCGGAAACGGAGGCCCAGCCGACGGTCATTATTTTTTATCGTGGCGGATGGTGTCCGTACTGCAACGCACATCTGGCGGACGTGCAGAAGGCCGAGAAAGATTTGCTCGCCCTGGGGTATCGCATTCTCGCCATCTGCCCGGACCGGGCTTCAGCTCTCCGCGCCACCATGGATGACGACCACCTGACGTATACGCTCCTCTCCGACGCGGACATGCAAGCTACGGGAGCTTTTGGCCTCGCTTATGGCCTGGACGACGCGACGGCAGAAAAGTACAAGAGCTTTGGTGTTCCGCTGACCGCGCAACATGACGGGCATTTCTGGTTCCGGTACGGCCGTGTACATTGTGGGCAAGGATGGACGGATCGCCTTCGCGCATTGGGATCCTGATTACAAGGTGCGCCTGAGCGGCGCCGAATTGTTAAAGGCCGCCCGGGAAGCATCCGCAAAGTAAATTGAATTCATCACGAGCCATTGATTCCGGGGTAAAAATCGGTCACGTGCATCTCAAGGTGGCCGACCTCGAACGGTCGTTGGCGTTTTATCGGGATGTACTCGGTTTTGAAGTGACGCAGCGCCACGGGAACAGCGTGGCGTTTATCTCGGCGGGCGATTATCACCATCATATCGGCCTGAACACGTGGGAAAGTGAAGGCGGATCACCGCCTGAACCAGGCACGACCGGATTGTATCACCTCGCCATTCTCTATCCCACGCGTGCCCTTCTGGCGGATGCGCTGCGGCGACTTGCGAAAGCGGGGATTTCCCTCGAAGGCGCTTCCGACCACGGCGTGAGCGAGGCGCTCTACCTGCGCGACCCGGATGGCAACGGCGTGGAACTTTATTGGGACCGCCCCAAAGAGCAATGGCCGCGTTCACCTGACGGCGGCGTGGCGATGTTTACCCATCCACTGGACCTGGATGCGCTGCTCAAGGAAGCGGCGTGAGTGGATTGGTTGAGAGAGAGTGTGTGCGGTTAAGCTTTTCTCCAGCATAAATTACCGGTACAACATCTACATGGCAACGAACCCACTTTCCCTTACGCAACGGCCGGCATGGCGCGCGCTCGCCGCGCATCACCAGGAGATCAAGGACATTCACTTGCGGCAGTTTTTCGCCGCTGACCCGAAGCGCGGCGAGCGCCTGGTCATTGAGGATGCCGGGATTTACCTCGATTACTCGAAGAATCGCATCAACGAAGAAACCATTCGGCTGCTCATCGCTCTCGCGGAGGAATGCGGTTTGCGAGCGCGCATCGAGGCGATGTTTCGCGGCGAGAAGATCAACGTGACGGAGAAGCGCGCGGTATTGCACGTGGCACTGCGGGCGCCACATGATCAGTCGATTCTGGTGGATGGCGAGAATGTGGTGCCGAAAGTGCACGAAGTCCTGGACCGGATGGCTGATTTCGCCAATCGTGTTCGCAGCGGCGCCTGGAAGGGGCATACTGGCAAGCGCATCCGCAATGTAATCAATATCGGGATTGGAGGATCGGACCTCGGGCCGGTAATGGCGTACGAGGCGTTGCGCCACTACAGCCAGCGCGAGCTTGTTTTTCGGTTTGTCTCGAACGTGGACGGCACGGATTTTGCCGAGGCGACACGCGACCTCAAGGCGGAGGAGACGCTGTTCATCGTGTCGTCGAAAACGTTTACGACGCAGGAAACGATGACCAACGCGCACTCGGCCCGCGAGTGGGCGTTGAAACAATTGGGCGACGAAAAAGCGGTGGCGAAGCATTTCGTGGCGGTATCGACCAACGGTCCGGAGGTGGCGAAGTTCGGGATCGACACCGCCAATATGTTTGGGTTTTGGGACTGGGTGGGCGGGCGCTATTCGATGGACTCGGCGATCGGTCTTTCAACGATGCTCGCCATCGGACCGGAGAACTTTCGCGCCATGCTCGCGGGCTTCCACGCGATGGACGAACATTTTCGCACCACACCGTTCGCCAGGAACCTCCGGCGCTCCTCGGCCTGCTCGGCGTGTGGTACAACAACTTCTTTGGCTCGCAGACGATTGCGGTTCTGCCATACGACCAGTATCTGAAGCGATTTCCGGCGTACCTGCAGCAGTTGACGATGGAGAGCAACGGCAAATCCGTCACGCTCGAAGGCGGGCGGGTGGATTACCAAACCGGCGCGATCTTCTGGGGAGAACCAGGCACGAACGGGCAGCATTCGTTCTACCAACTCATCCATCAGGGGACAAAATTGATTCCCTGCGATTTCATCGGTTTCGGTCGGGCGCTGAACCCGCTGGGCGAGCATCACGATTTGTTGATGTCGAACCTGTTGGCCCAAAGCGAGGCCCTGGCATTTGGAAAGACGGCGGCGGAGGTCAAGGCCGAGGGAACGCCGGATTGGCTGGCGCCACATCGGGTCTTCGAAGGCAACCGTCCTTCGAACACGATCCTGATCGAGCTGTTAACGCCTGAAGTGCTGGGCAAACTCGTGGCGCTGTATGAGCACGCGGTCTATACGCAGGGCGTGATTTGGAACGTCGATTCTTTTGACCAGTGGGGAGTGGAATTAGGGAAGGTATTGGCGCGGCGCATTACACCCGAACTACAACCCGCGACCGAAATGCCACTGAAACACGATAGTTCCACGAATACACTCATCCGCCGCTATCGCAAACTCAGGGGAAGCGCGAAGTAGGAAACATTTCTATGAAAACTCAGGAATTGCACGTGGGGATGAAGGTCAAGCATCCCCATCACGGGATGGGCACGGTCAAATCCGTCACGGAGAACATGGCGGAGATTCGGTTTAACGATGCGACGCGAACCATTGCGCCCGAAACGAGCGACCTCGAAGCCGCTGAAGCCCGGACATCCGTCAGCGGACTGGACATGCCGCTGGAGCAATTCGTCGAGAAGGTGACGCGCGTCTTGCTCGGTGAACTCGGCGTGGAGAGGCCGGGAGACGTAGTGGAGCAACTGGGAAGCCGGTGGCATGGCGGGCGGCTGGCGCTTCATCCCGCAGACACGGGCTTGCAGGCCAAGGAAGTGCCGCTGGATGTGTTCTTCCACAAGGTCGTGATGCTCCGCAACAACCTGCGCGTGCTGGAGCAAAAGATCAACAGCCATGAGAAACTAAGCGATGCCGACAAAGTGGAATTCCAGCAGTACATCACGCGGTCGTACGGTTCCTTGACGACGTTCAACGTGCTTTTCAAGGACAAGCAGGACCACTTCAGGGGCGCGGAGTGACCGTCGTCGCCGCCACGTCCTTCTTGGCGACGACGCTGATCTGGCCGTTGTTCTCCAGCATGGCATAGTGCACATCTTCGACATTGATGCAACCGGCGGCGCGCAAGGCGGCGCTCAATTCGTGGTGCGTCAGCTTCTCGCGCACCAGAACTTCTTCATACAGACGGCCGTTATGAATGAGGACTTCGGGACGGCCTTCAATAAGGGCCTCTACTCGCTTGTTCCGATAGGCGGCGCGACCGACCAGGTAATTGACGAGCACAAGCGTGCAAGCCGAGAGGACGCCGGCCAGCACGGAGTTGTCCCCGCCATTCATGGCATTCTGCACGGCGTTGCTGAGAACGAGCAGCAGGACGAGGTCGAACGGCGCGAGTTGGCCGACCTGCCGTTTGCCGGTCAGGCGCAGCAGCACGATGAGGAACCCGTAAACGATCAGGGCGCGGACGATGAATTCCCACCACGGTAAAGAAAGCTGCCACATGGCGGTCATTCTAGCCGAACGCCCGGCAAATACAGTTCAAAACCGCAAGACCATTTGCAGGCCCACCGCATCGCGAGTGACGTAGGGCTGAAGGACACCGTCCGTGTTGCGGCGATAATGGAAGTGGACGATGTTTTTGCCGACGGCATCGCCAAGGAACGCGCCGCCAACAACGTCGCTGAGCCAGTGTTTGTTATCGGTAATGCGTTGAGCACCGACAGCGCCGGCGAACGCGTACAAGGGCCAGGTCACCCAGGGATTGTGCCAAACTTCACTGACACTGGAAGCGAATGCAAAGGCCACAGTCGATTCTCCCGAAACGAACGATGAATTGAATGCTCCTCCGCTGGGTCCATCAAACTGAAACTGGTTTCTGGCTGAATCCGGCCGTTTCCGTCCCGTCAGGAACTTAATTCCTTCTTCCAAACCACCGGCGTAGGCGACCGATTCGAACGCCAGGAAACCGGAGTCTGCCAGTTTCTCATTTTGCACGGCCAGCCCGGAGCCAAAGATCGCAGCGCTCGCGGCGAAGTAGTAGGTGCCGCCGCCGGTAATTGAGCGAACGGTATTCAGGCCGTCGTCGAGTGACGGGGATGGATTGTCGCGGACAAAGTCGCGCACGGTGTTGTCCAGGGGGAACAACGCACCGGTAATGCCAACCTCGATGCCGAACGTCTGCCACTCCTCACTGCCCCAATACACCGGCCGCGTGACGAGATTAATCGGGTCTTTCCAAAGCCATTCCAGGTATTTCTGCGGCCAGTTCTGCGCCTGGTAGGGCAGTAAATACATTTGTCGTTCCCGCGGTGGCACGACTCCGTCATTATTAGTATTGCCGGCAACCATGAATTGAGCATCGTCCCCGTCAAGCCTGTAGGCGTCCGCACTGTCCATGACGCCCGCCGGTGCCTCATTTGTCCGGGTGAGCAGACCTGGCGGCAGATAGAAACCCGGAAAAGAATATGGGTCCGCGCACAGGCCTCGTTGGGTGCTGAAGAAGAGGGCAGCCAGAGTGATGGTGAGCAGCGAAGACTTCATCGCATCTTGTTCTTCCTGACTCGCGAATACTACCGAAGCGCAGAGTGCCGCAAGAAGAGCTTCAAGTCAATCAGCGAAGGAACAAATTACCGTGCGGCTAGCGAAGCCGCAATCGTGTTGTCGTGGAAGCTTACTACCAGGCGCTCATCGTGTCGTAGCGGAAAGTCATATCGCTGGCGATGTAGCCGCCATACCATTGGACGTGTCCATCGGCGAAGAGCAGGTTCTGGCCGGCGCCATGGCGTTGCCAATCCATCCATACCCCAGCGCCGCCGGTCGGGCCTCCCACGCAGTTCTGCGTGAAATCATCCTTGTCGGCATCGACCGGCTGGAAACTGCTGCCGCTCGCCCGTTGGCCGCCCGTGTCCCCCGACAGCACGTAAGCTTGGGGATAGACAATGCGTCGGCGGTCGACGGAGACGAAGTGATTTGTACCCGCGGCGACGTATGCGGCACGCGCGCCGTTGAAGTAACTGAAAGCGGAACGCGTATCGAGAGGACAATGATAGATTACCTTGCTCTTGGTGTAGGGGAAGATCTGCTGCATCCAGCTCGGTAGTCCCGTCGTCGAGTCGGTTTGATCCCAAGGGATCATATCTCCCGAGCAAGGAAACATCTCGCCGTGCTCGTCGGCGTAGAGGCTCATGGCAACGTGAATCTGGTGGAGGTTGGAACAACATTGAGCGGCAGCCGCCTTCGCCTTGGCCATCCCCAGGACCGGCAGCAGCAACGCAGCCAGAACGCCGATGATCGCAATCACGACCAGCAACTCGATCAAGGTGAATGCCTTGCGGTTCAATGCAACCCTCCTGCTTCCATGGGCATGCATAATGATGGCAAAAACCATTGTTCGCGTCCAGCCATTTATGTTGAAACAAAGTGGGGCGTTCGAGCGTCTTACTTGTTGGAGAAAGAAGGTGTAGAGATATGAAACGGGCGATTTTGGATGTGGTGCTGGGGATGCTTTTGGTCGGAACTTCGGCGTACGCGCAAATGGGAGCCAGAGGTGGTTCGGTCAATGGTGCGAGAGAGAGCTTCGGAAATGGCGGTTCTGTCGAACGGGCTCCCGCTCCTTCGTTCCATGGTGGTCCTGGCCCAAGAGTTAATGTCCCGATGCCGGGTCACATGATGGTTGATCCGCGAAGCTTTGGGCATCCGGGTGTTGTCGGCGATAGGGGTCCAGGTGACCGGAGAACGTTTGGTCAGCGGGGCGATTTTGGTGATCGGCGTGTTTTCCGCGGAGGGCTTTTCGAGCATGGTTTTGGTCGTGGGCGCGGCGTGGTCGTCTTTGCGTACGGCGTCCCGTATTACTCTTACCCTGACTACGGGTATGACGATTCAGCACCGTACTACGCGCCGGATTCGTCTTACGTGCCGGATTCCGCAGTGGAATACACTTCGACCCAGACACGCAGACGCAGCAATACACGAATCAAGACGCCGATAGCTACTATCAGCCTGGTTATCAATGGGGTGGCGAAATGAAGCTGTACCACGTGACCATGGACCAGTTCGTGGTGTACTTGAAGTCGTATATCGTGAATTCATCGCCGGTCCAGCAGGCAGCTTTCCGCTCGGGATTTGTGGCGCACTTCGGCGCGGACGGGCAAACGATCTACGATCAAGCCGTGCAACAGGCCCTCCAGCCCAGCTAAATCTCCACGCTGTCTTGCGACAAGAGAAAAGCTGATGGATTCGACAGGCAGTATCTTTCCCTTGAGGTGACGGCTGGCTCCGCATAACATTCCACGAATGGGACCCTCCAAGGAATGCGGTCAATGACGACGGTTGAACAGGAGCTACGGGACGCGCTCGCCAAATTCATGCGCGCCGCAGCCGATAAAAACAAGGCTGTGGTGGCCGCGACGCTGGCGCGCGTGACGGAATTACAACAACAACTTGGCGCCGATGCGCCTCCGATGCTGCGTCATTACCTCGAGCGGCGCAGTTACCAGAAAGCGCTGGATTTCCTGAACGCGGGCCGGCCGGAGACGGAAACGCCGCGGTGTGGGCACTAACTACGCGGCATTCTTTGCGCGACGGCGCTCCATCGCCCAGAGGGTGATAATCGTGAGCAAATCGCTGGTGACATGGAACCTGCGGACGCCGTCGTAAGCCGGCGGCGTTAACGTAGGCTCAAGTGCCTCACGTACCTTCATATCGGGTGTGTCTGATCCTGTGGTAGAAGCCTGCTTGATTGCGTCCAGGGTGGCGAATCGCTGTAGCGTCGTGTCGTGAATGGCATCGAGGTTCTTGTAGGCAAAAAAAGCGAAGAGCACCGTAACCAGGGTGGTCGTAAAAAAGTCCCGTTGCTTGCGGAGAGACGAGAACGCCAGCAGGCCGCCGATCACGACAACGTAAAGGGTCCAATACGCCTGGAGCGCATTCGAACGCTCGAAGTAAAGTTGGATCAATTCGCTATACCGCACGAACGCCTCCGTTTGAATTCTTACGAGGGGTGCAGCCCGAAGGCAAGCCGGAAGAGCCCAGGGACTTTTGCCTTGCTTGAGGTTTTGGCACGGCGATAGTCTGGCGCGCAACGCCGGGACGTTGAGGACGACCCGTAGTCATGACGCAATATCAACCAACTTCTCGACGACCGATTGCCGATATGTTTCGAAGGTTCGCGCACGGCCCCACACATTGGTGTGTGAGCCATAATGTTCATCCCGATCAAATCTCCTATCTCTCAGTGGTTGCCGCGGCAGTGGCGGCGGTGTGTTTTTGGCGTTCGAGCGCATACCCGTGGCTGCTGATAATCGGGCCGGTGTTCTGTTACCTACGGCTCTGGTGTAACATGCTGGATGGGATGGTTGCCTTGGCCGGCGGCAAAGCCAGTTGGCGCGGGGAGATCCTGAATGATCTGCCGGATCGCGTGTCGGATGTGTTGATCTTTGTTGGAGTGGCGCATAGCGGATTCGGCAATGTTTTCCTGGGCTACTGGGCGGCGATTTTTGCGGTGCTGACAGCCTACGTGGGAATGTTTGGGCAGGCAGTGGGAGTGCAGCGCGAGTTCAGCGGCGTGATGGCCAAGCCATGGCGGATGGTGGCACTGCACATTGGCGCCTGGCTGGCATTTGTTTGGCGGGGCCGATACGGCGGGCCAACCGTCCTGGACTGGACGTGTCTCGTCGTGATTGCCGGATGTGTGGAGACCATCGCCGTCCGGTTGACACGAATCTTCGACGCGCTGCGTGCGAAGGACCTGAAGCGATGAACGCAACCTTCGCGCTACATGATCCCGTATTTCGCCTTTACTGCATCATCACCGCCGGGGCATTGGTTGTGGGGGGTGTCCTGCTGGTATTCCTGACGCTGGTGTTGAAGAAGGACCTGCAATCGGTTTGGGCGACGTATCGGAGTTGGTTGCTGATGGCGCCGATGGTTCTGGGGTGTGTGTGCGTCGGGCGCGTGACGACGATCGTGTTGGTTTGGCTGCTGGCGATGGGCGGATTCAAGGAATACGCGCGCGCGACGGGGTTGTATCGGGACTGGTGGATGACCGGTGCGATGTACGTCGCGATCTTCGCGGTTGCCATTGTTTCGTTGCTTCCGCGGCCGCCGGGTGGCGACCGGGGGCCCGGCTGGTACGGATTGTTCATGACCCTGCCGGTGTTCGCCATCGCGATGATTTTGATTATCCCTATCATTCGCAACCAGGTGCAAGGTCAACTCCAAAGGATGTCGCAAGCCATCGTGGGTTTCATTTACATCGGTTGGATGTTTGGCCATCTCGGGTTTCTGGCAAACTCCGATCATCCCTACGGCTACCTGCTCTACGTGATCTTTGCCACGGAATTGAACGACGTGGCGGCGTTTACCTGTGGAAAGCTTTTTGGACGGCACACGTTGCGCGGCAACATCAGTCCAAATAAGACCTGGGAAGGGGCGCTCGGCGCGCTCGGCGTCTCACTGGTGTTGCCATGGGTGTTACGGTTCTCATTCCCGCATTTCGGGACCGTGCAACTTGTATTGACGGGTCTCATTGTCGGTGTCGGCGGTCAACTTGGGGACTTGTCCATCAGCGTCATCAAACGCGACATAGGCATCAAAGACATGGGCGCGGCAATTCCCGGTCATGGAGGAGTCCTTGATCGGATCGACAGCCTCATTTATGTCGCACCCCTGTTCCTGCACATGGTGGACTATTGCTATCGGATTTGGTGACCATGGAAACGTGGCGCTACGAACCAGCCAGTGATCTCGACCAGCCCATGATCGAGCGCTTGCGGCGATTTCCGCGCGAACCCGATATGCTGGTCTACACAGTGCGGTCGCTGGCGGCATTGATGATGCGCGGGTGGTTGAAACTCTACCATCGTCTCGAAATTACGGGCAGCGAACATTTACCGGCCACAGGCTCGTTCGTCATGGTCGCGAACCACGCCAGCCATCTGGATGCGCTGTGTCTGCTGTCGGCCCTCCCATTGCGCAAGCTCCACCGCGCATTCCCGGCAGCCGCGCGCGACTATTTCTTCGTCACCGCCCCACGCGTGGCCGCGGCGGCGATTCTGGTGAACGCGTTGCCGTTCGAACGGCAGGTGCATGCTCGCCAAAGCCTGGAACTCTGCCGGCACCTGCTCGCCAACAACGGCAATATCATGGTCCTGTTTCCCGAAGGCACCCGCAGTCTCGACGGCACGGTCGGCAAATTCCGTCCCGGTATTGGCTGGTTGCTGGCAGGCACATCGGTGCCCGTGCTCCCGTGCCGGCTGGATGGATGTCACGCGGCTCTGCCGAAAGGCGTGCGCTGGCCACGACCCTGTCGGCTGCGGCTGACAATCGGCGCACCGCGGACGTATGCGGATGCAGAACCTGAAGCGATTGCCGACGATTTGCGCGGTGCAATACTAGCCATGGAGGCGAAGCATGCACCACACTGAACACACGTCGCCGAGTTGGGACGGCGTCGATTTGTTTTATCGGACGTGGCTGCCGGGAAAGAAGGCGAAGAAAGCGCTCCTGCTTTTCCATCGTGGCCACGAACACTCTGCGCGGTGGCAGGAAACCGTGGACGCGTTGGCGCTTGACGATGTGGCTGTGTTTGCATGGGACGCGCGCGGACATGGGCGCTCGCCCGGGGAGCGCGGGTCCGCCGACAACCTGGGGGTTTTGGTAAAGGACATGGACGCGTTCGTCCGACATGTCTCCAAAGAATACAACATTGCCGTGCGCGATATGATGGTGATGGCGCACAGCGTCGGCGGAGTCATTGCCGCGGCGTGGGTGCATGATTACGCGCCGCCGATCCGAGGAATGATCCTGGCCGTACCGGCGTTTCGTGTGAAGCTTTACGTTCCCCTGGCGGTTCCGTTCCTGCGGCTGCGGCAGAAGCTGCTCGGCCATGGCTACGTAAAGAGTTACGTAAAGGGGAAGATGCTCACGCATGATCCGCTGCAGGCAATCGCGTATGCGGCGGACAAACTCATTTTTCGCCAGATAGCCGTTAATATCCTCCTCGACTTGCACGATGCCGGCACGCGATTGGTCGCCGATGCCGGCGCGATCGCTACACCGACGCTGCTGCTGGGGGCCGGCAGCGATTGGGTGGTGAAACTTTCGGCGCAGCAAGAGTTCTTTGAGCGACTCTCGTCGCCGGTCAAGCAGATGGAAGTCTACCCGGGCTTCTACCACTGCATCTTCCATGAGAAAGACCGCCACCTGCCGATTGCCAAAGCGCGCGAGTTCATCCTCGAGCGATTTCGACAGCCAAGCCTACCGGGCGATACGACACGTTATACCCAGGCGGAGTACGATCGACTTGTCGCAACTCGCGGGCTGCAGTTCTTGCCCGTCAAGCTCATGATGAGAACGATGGGGCGATTGAGCAGTGGTATTCGCCTGGGCTGTCGGGCCGGCTTCGATTCCGGTGTCATGCTCGACTACGTCTACGAGAATCAGCCGCGCGGGACCACCCCGCTGGGACGGCTCATCGACCGGCAATACCTCAACAGCATCGGTTGGCGGGGGATTCGGCAACGGAAGGTGAACCTGGAAAAAATATTGCGCGAGACCATTCGGCGAGTCCACGAGGCAGGGCGACCGGTCCGCATCCTCGACATCGCCGCGGGCGCGGGACGGTATGTCCTGGAGACGATGCGGGCGCTGCCGGACATTCCGATCAGCGCGTTGTTGCGCGATTACAAAACGGAGAACCTTGAGGCGGCGCAACGGCTGGCGGAGGAGATGTCCCTGAAAGACGTGATTGTGGTGCAGGGCGATGCGTTTGACCGCGCCTCGCTGGCGGGGGTGACACCGAAGCCAACCATCGCCATCGTCTCGGGCTTATACGAACTGTTCCCGTCGAATGAACCGGTCATGAACTCATTGCGCGGACTGGCTGACGCCATCGAACCGGGCGGCTTTCTCATTTACACCAACCAGCCGTGGCATCCGCAGGTGGAATTCATCGCGCGGGTGTTGACCAATCGCGAGGGCCAGCCGTGGATCATGCGGCGGCGGACACAGACGGAGATGGACGAATTGGTGAAGACGGCCGGCTTCGAGAAACTTCTTCAGGAGAGCGATCAATGGGGCATCTTCACGGTGTCGGTCGCCCGACGAAAGTAGCCCGGTTCGTTTGGATGGTCGGTTGCGTGCTGCTGTTCGTCGTGGTGTATGGCGTGAGTAACTGGCTGGCGTCACAGCGCGCCCAGGTGGGCACGTGGTTTTATGATTGGGAAATGCGGATCCCGTTTGTGCCGGTAATGATCGTGCCGTATTGGTCGATCGACCTGTTCTTTCTTGGTTCCTTCTGGGTGTGCAGCGATCGCCGCGAGCTTGAAGTCCTTGGGCGACGGATCGCCTGCGCGATCCTCGTGGCCGGTATCTTCTTTGTGGCGATGCCGCTACGTATTGGGTTTCCACGTCCGCCGGTTTCGGGGGCGCTGGGCGCAATGTTTGGGTTGTTGCGGGCGTTTGACCAGCCGCACAATCTGTTTCCGTCGTTGCATATCGCGCTGTGGTTGATCCTGCGTACTGTGTACGTGCGGCACACGCGAGGAATGTGGCAGTGGGTGGTGAAACTGTGGTTCGTATTGATTGCCGTGTCGACTTTGTTGACGTGGCAACACCAGGTTGTGGACGTACTCGGTGGTCTTGGCTTGGCAGTGGTCTGCTTCTACTCGTTTCGCGAAACGCCGGCCTGTTTGCCCGTCACGCCGAATTACCGGGTGGGGAGTTATTACTCCGTTGGAAGCTTGGTGCTGGCGGGAACGGGTGTTCTTTGGCCGTGGTTGCTGTGGCCGGCACTTGCGCTGGCGCTGGTGGCGACCGGGTATTTCGGGATCGGCCCGGCTGTGTTTCGGAAGGAGAACGGTGGTCTGCCCTTGAGCACAAAATTACTGCTCGGCCCGGTCGTGGTCGGGCAATGGTTGTCGCTGGTGTACTACCGGCGGCAATGCCGGCCCTGGGACGAAGTTGTGCCGGGCCTGTTTATCGGACGACAATTGAGCGATACGGAAGCGGCCGCTGTCGGTGCGACAGCGGTGCTGGATTTAACGTGCGAGTTTTCCGAGGCGCGACCATTTTTGGCGGTAGTCTATTGCAATCTTCCCGTTCTCGATCTCACCGGGCCGACGCCGCAACAGTTGCGCGAAGCCGTGACGTTCATCACGGAGCATGCGGGGAAGGGGAAGGTGTACGTCCATTGCAAGATTGGTTACTCGCGCAGCGCTGCCGTGGTTGGTTCTTATTTGTTGGCCAGCAAACGGGCTGCGTCCGTGGAGGAGGCGGTCGCGTTACTGTGCGCGGCGCGACCGCCAATCATTGTGCGTCCCGAAGCGATGGAAGCGTTGCGAACCTTTGCGAAACTGACGGTGCCGTCATTGGGCGGGAGTTGCGGGTAATGACAGTACCGGGCAATACGGGCCGATCAATTCCCGTCGCCACCAGGCGCCGGTCTTGCGGCGGGTGGCGAAGTCGGTGAAGTGATAATCGTACTCGGTCGCGCGGAGGTAGCGCGGCGGGGCGTTGGGGAAGGGGTCGGTTTTCAGGAGCGCGAGGACCTCCGGCTGGCCTTGCAGGAGCCGGGCGCAAAAGTTGATGAACCACGAGCTGGGTTCGCGGTGCGGGTTCAAGACGTTGAGGGCCTCGAACCACATTTGCCAATCGAGCCGGGGCTGGTGGGGCGCGACGAAGGCGGGTCGTCGGGTCGGATCTCCGGGCTTGTACTTGAATTCGTAGGCCGACCACGTCTGACCGTCGTTGCTGCCTTCGATGATGATTTCGGGGCGGGACGTCGTCATCATGGCGAACAGGCCGTAGCCGTTGAAGCTCCGCAGTGGGGCCAGCGTGCGGTAGAGACTCACCATGGGGCTGGGCCATGAAATTGGTTCGCGGAAGGACCCCGCCAGTGTCATCACTGTGACCAGGAGCACTAGCGCTGCTACAGGCGCGGTGATCCAACAGGGACATCGCCAACAGCGAGGATTGGCTGTCAGGGTTCGCCAAGGCGACGGGGCGAACCGACGCAATGCCGCATCGTCCATTAGTAGCACGCAGAGCGCGAGGGCCAGGAGATTGAAGAAGCAATAATTCCCCGTCATCGCGATCAGCGCCATCAGTGTGACAATCGCGCCGCAGGCGAAAAACCGCAGTCGGCGCGGGGCGAAGATCAGGAACGGGACAGCCAGCTCGACCGCGAAGAGAAATCCGCAAGAAAACTTTTGGAACCACAGGGGAAGCTGGTGCGCATACCACCCGATCCAGGTCGGCAGCGGCTGCGTTTCGTAGTGGAAGGTCAGCGCGGTGAGGCTGTGCCACGTCTTGTCACCTGTCGCGAGCTTGACCACGCCTGAGGCGAACATTAGCCGAAAGAGCAACCAACGCAGCAGCCAGAGCGCAGTGCGCGATGGCGGCGCTTCGCGGGCCAAGCTGGGCAGCAGTTGTCGTGGCGCGAAGAAGATTGCCAGCAAGCCTGTTTCCAAGAGCAGCGCGTCCCACTGGAAGTTCAGGAACGGTTCGCCGACAACGCACAAGGATAAATAGAACAGCCACAGCAGCGCCAGCGAGGGGGCGGTTGCGATTCCGAGAATTACCAGCACGGCCAACACCGCGCCGCCACCGCATAGAAAATGCAAAAATCTGTCGCTGGCGCTGAACCAGCAAAGTGTCGGGGCGAGAGAGAGGGCGTCCCAAACGTTATGCGCGCGCGACCAGTTGTGGACGGCTTCCATGTACTGCGTTGCGGGCGTGATGCCTTTGCTACCGAGAAGTCCGTCGATTTGCACCCAGAGGGAAATGAAGGCGATAAAGTAAATGATCCCCATCAGTCGGAGAAAGAGCCAACGCGTGAGAAAGTGTGTGGGCTGTTCGACGTGTTGGCCCCAGAGAAGGCGTGTCAGGAAGGAAAACCCGGTGCGGTGTTTAGCGACGAAGCGGTAGAGCCCCTCGGTAATTGATGCAACGCCGGGTATTTGTTGATAGCACCACAACGGCCATCGTTTGCAAGGCGCGACCGCCAGCGTGCGGAAGACCCCTTCGGCAGCGGAGTAGATGTGGCCATCCGTGTCGACGAATTGCACCGCCTCCGTGCATTGCTCACGAGTCAGTTCGGAAAAACGCGCCGCGACAGTCGGGTCTTGGAAGGGGATATATTCGACACGATCACCGGTGCTCTGTTGCCACCGAGAGATCCAGCGACGGCAGAAATTGCAGTCGCCGTCGAAGATCAGGACGGGTTTGGTCGGTGGTGTTGCGACGCGCATGTGAGAAACCTAGCATTGAAGCTACCTGAAGCGGAAGCGCAAGGTTGACTCAGTGTACTTTGTCTGTAGAATCATAAACCACTATGGCGATTTACGAGATAACGAAGGAATCGCTGATACCTCTCTCCGTAACAAGTTTCTCGGCACAAGGTATCCGGGAACGCAACGATCTCCAGCGAATCCTTAGGGCGCACATCGCAGCAATCGCTCCGGATACATACGTGCTCTCGGAAGAGTACGGTGAGTGGGAGGATTCTAAACGGCGCATTGATTTGCTCTGCCTAGACAAGCAGGCCAACGTAGTAGTCGTAGAACTCAAACGGACAGAAGATGGTGGCCACTTGGATCTACAGGCGATCCGGTATGCTGCTATGGTCAGTACGCTGACATTTGCGCAAGCAGTTGAGGCGCACACCGATTATTTGCATCGGCTTGGTGGGACAGATGCGGACGCGCAGGAGTTGATCCTGAGATTTCTGGATTGGGAGGAACCAAATGAGCACGAGTTCGCTCAGGATACGCGCATCATTTTGGTGTCCGGCGAGTTTTCGAAGGAGGTCACAACCTCCGTGCTTTGGCTCAATCAGCGTGACATTGATATTCGGTGTGTGCGCCTTCGCCCCTACTCATCGGGCGACCGGACACTACTGGATATCCAACAGATCATTCCATTGCCTGAAGCCGCTGAGTACCAAGTCCAGGTGCGAAAGAAGGAGGCTGAGAAGCGACAGTCACAGGGCGGACCAGACTTTACCCGGTATGATCTAATTATTAAGGGCAAAAGGTTTCCAAACCAATGGAAGCGTAGATTATTCTTGCTCGTTATCCGTGAGCTAATCCAACAAGGCATTACATTCGAAGAAATCCTAGAAATCATCCCGGAGAGAAAGTTCGTGAAAGTTGACGGCCGATGTACGCCCGAGGAATTTCGGATCAAGCTATCGGCAATGAAAAAATCAAATGGAAGCCCATATGAGACGAAGCGCTACTTCCTTGATGAGGGCGAACTGATTTTCGTAAACGGAACAACCTACGCTCTTAGCAATCAGTGGTCGATAAAGCGACTGCCTGAGTTGGATCAACTGATCGCCAAATATCCCGAGGCTGGAATTTCATATTCCGAAGCAGTCGACGAGGATTAGCGGAGACTGAGTTGGTTTTTGAAAGACCCAAATCTTCGCCGCGTGGGGGCACGCGGCCTACAACGGCGTGGCACATTTGGAACAACAGGACACAGGCACGGAGGCCTGTGCCACCAATCCATTAATTTCATCATTTAGGTGATTTGGATGGTGCGACCGCATTTGTTGCAGCGGATTTGGGGGGCGTCGAAGGCGGGGCTGAGTTGGACGGTGCTGCCGCAGGCGCAGCGGAAGGATTCCCAGCCGGTGCCGGTGCGGTGGAACTGCAGTGGGACCAGTGGGATTGCAGGTGGTACGACGGACGTTGCCGCCGGGGGTGGGGGCGGAGTGGTGGCGGCGGAAGGGATGGGGAGGATGCTGCCGCAACGGATGCAGCGGATGGAGTCCTGCTCGTAGCCTTCTGGCACGGAAATCTCCAGGCCGCAGTTGCATTTTAAGCGCATGTAACCGGACGCGCGGCGGGCAACGTCGTGGGCATCTTGCCGGGATTGAATCGGACCTTCATTTGAGGGCGCGCGGATGGGTTCTGTTGGCGCGGATTGCAAGGAGCGCGAACCGATGAGCGAACCGCCCTTTGCTTTGCGGTAAGCGGATTCGTAGGCGGTGAACAATGCGCCGGTCATGCCGCGCAGGATGCGAATGCGTTCGCTGGTGGGTGGGTGTGAAGAGAAGACGCTGTCGGCTTCCTCGCCATCACCGCTGGCGGCGCTCAAGGGATTCACGATGAACATCGGCGCGGTGGCTTTGCTGGCAAAACTGAGCGGGACGTGCGCCTGGGAAATTTTTTCGAGAGCTGACGCGAGGCCTTCGGGGTAGCGGGTGAACTGCGCGCCGCTGGCGTCGGCGAGGTACTCGCGTTTGCGAGAGCAGGCGAAGTAGAGCAGTTGCGCCATGATCGGGCCGAGGATTGCGAAGAGCAGGCCGACGACTAGGATGACGATTTGCGCTTGGCTTTCGCTATTGCCGCTACGGGAATCGGAGCGACTGCGGCCGCGTCCGCCGTACCAGAGCGAGCGGCGGACGATTTCGGAGAGGATGACGATGGAGCCAAGCATGACGGCGGCGAGCGTCATGAATTGCACGTCGCGGTTCTTGAGGTGGCCGATCTCGTGGGCGATGACGCCCTGGAGTTCGTCGCGGTTGAGGCGATACATCAGGCCGGTGGTGACGGTGATGGAACTGGTCTCCGGTTTGCGACCGACGGCGAAGGCGTTGGGCGCGGGATCGTCGATGAGGAAGATGCGCGGCATGAAGTCCAGGCCGGAGGCGAGCCGCATTTCATCGACGATGTTGAACAATTCGGGGCTATCTTCTTTTTGCAGTTCTCGCGCGTATGCGCCGGCCATGAGGATGGATTCGGCGCTGGTGAAGTAGACGAGCATCATCCCGCCCCAGAGAAGCAGGGCGACGAGCAAGCCGATCAGCCCGGCGTTGCGGGCGAGCAGTTCGCCGCCGGTATAGCCGATCAGCAGGAGAATCACTGCCATTCCTGTGATGAGCACCGCGGAACGGCGGCGATTGGCTATTATTTGTTCCCACATATTAGGCAGTGGCTGAACGTCGGCGCCCCGACCTCAGAGTCGGGGTAAACTTGGCTTGAATTTGTTCCCACATATTACGGTTGGGGACGCTTAGCGATGCACATGAAAACCCCTCACCTTGATCCTCTCCCCCGGAGGGGAGAGGAAATTAAAAGGCGACCTGATTGTCTGCGTAACATGAGGCTTGTTCCTGTCCCCCGGAGGGGAGAGGAGATCAAAAGCTTACTTTCGGGGCCTCGCGCTCGTCCTCGGCCTTGACCTCGAAGAACTCGCGGCGTCCGAAGTTGAACATGGTCGCGATGAAGTTCGTCGGGAAGACTTCGATGTGCGTGTTGTAGGTCATCACGGAATCGTTGTAGAACTGGCGGGCGAAGGCCACTTTGTTCTCGGTTGACGTGAGCTCTTCTTGGAGTCGCATGAATTCCGAGTTCGCCTTGAGGTCGGGATAGGCTTCGGCGACAGCGAACAGGGATTTTAACGCGCCCGTGAGAACGTTTTCGGCCTCGGCGCGGTCACCGACGGAGGTGGCGCTGACCGCCATGTTGCGCGCCTGGATGACCTTCTCCAGCGTCTCGCGTTCGTGCGTGGCGTAACCTTTGACGGTCTCGACCAGATTGGGGATCAGATCGTGCCGCCGCTTGAGTTGGACATCGATCTGCGCCCAGGCGTTTTCCAACTGGTTGCGCAGGCGGACGAGGCCGTTGTAGGCGCCGGCGATCCATGCGAGGACGACCACTATCAAGCCGACAAGAATCAGTGCGATAATTCCGATACCCATGTGTTGTCTCCGTGTTTGTTTAGAGTTTTGATTTCGTAGTGAAGAGTTCGTTCAAATAATCGATCGTTTTTCCCGTGCCGCTCTCCGGCGGGAACATCGAGAGAAGCTGCTGGAGTTCATCGGCGTCGAACCATAACCCGTGCCCGCGCGGGCATTTGTCGAGCGTCAGGCGTGGCGCGCCTGCGTGTTCCACCTGAATCTCGTGCAATGCGGCATCGCAGCGCGGACAGAGATGGGGACGGCCGCTGGGCTGAATGCCGCTTTGCTGCTGGAACTTTAACAGGGGATCGTGGGTGTTCGCGCCCGTTTGTTTCATCAGCGCTTCCAATTCGCCGGCCTCAAGCCACAGTCCGCGGCAATGGTGGCAAAAATCGATTTCGATATCCTTGAAGTGGAGGATAAAAAGTGGGACATCGCATTTTGGGCAGACGCGTCTCATGGTGGCCCTTCGCTCCGGGATGATGGCGCGTGCGCTGTGGAGGCGTCAAGCACTTCCCGGGCAAGGCCCGCGCTGGGTTTGTAGACGCTCATTTGACCCTAATAGAACAGAACACCCAGGCAGCGTCATTTATAAATCGGCGGGTTGTTTATAATGACAAAAATCGTAAATTGTAGTTGACATAGTGTTAAGCGGACACTATCTTAGTGTCAGGATAACACTATGACATACACCTACGAGTTTCCCCGAGCGGCAGTGACAGTGGATTGTGTCGTCTTTGGCTTTGATGAAGGAGAACTGAAGGTGCTCCTCGTCCAGAGGGGCCTGGCGCCCTATGCCGGGAAGTGGGCTCTCCCGGGGGGATTCGTGCATATCGACGAGACTTTGGAAGAGGCGGCACTTCGCGAGCTTCAAGAAGAAACCGGGATTACCCGGGTCTATCTCGAGCAACTGTACAGCTTCGGCGAGCTGGGACGGGACCCACGCGAGCGGGTGGTCAGCATTGCCTACTATGGGCTGGTCAAATTGGGCGATTATCGGATCCGCGCCGCCACCGATGCGCGGGCGGCGGCCTGGTTTGGGGTTTCCGACCTGCCAACACTGGCGTTCGACCACGATCGCATCCTGACGGTGGCGTTGGAACGTCTGAAGGGGAAGGTGCGGTACGAGCCGGTGGGCTTTGAGTTGCTCCCGCCGAAGTTCACCCTGTCGCACATCCAGCATTTGTACGAAGCGATTTTGGAACAGGAATTCGACAAGCGGAACTTTCGTAAAAAGATCCTGAGCATGGGACTGCTCGTCGAATTGGATGAGATCGAACAGGACGTCGCTCATCGCGCGGCGCGCCTGTATCGATTTGACGAAAAGCGATACCAACAACTGAGGCGGCGTGGATTTAACTTCGAACTGTAACCATCAACGGAGGGCATGAATATGTTTGCGATCAAGTTCATCAAAGTCCCACCCACGAACTACCTACTCCAATACCGCAATGGCCAATTGGTGCGGGAAGGTGCCGGGTTGTCCTTCTTCTATTACGCGCCGACGACTTCGCTGGTGGTGGTGCCGATGGCCAGCGTGGATGTGCCGTTTATCTTCAATGAGGTGACGGCGGACTTCCAGACCATCACCATCCAGGGGCAGGTCACGTATCGGATCGCTGATCCGAAGCAGACCGCCGGGATGATCGACTTCACGTTGCAGCCCGCGGGCGATGATTACGTATCCGAAGATCGCGAGAAGCTGCCGTTGCGCGTGGTCAACGTGGTGCAGGTCCTGATGCGGGCCGAGTTGCAAACGCTTCCGTTAAGCGAGGCCCTCCGCGCGTCAGACCGGCTGGTGCAACGAGTGGTTGCCGGCCTGGGCGAATCCAATGAAATTGCCTCCCTGGGGCTGGCGATTCTCGGGTTGGCGGTCCTGGCGATCAAACCGACGCCGGAGACCGCGCGCGCGTTGGAGGCGGAGGCGCGGGAGCTGTTGTTGCGCGGAGCGGATGACGCGATCTACGCGCGTCGCAATGCTTCCGTGGAGCACGAGCGTGGAATCAAGGAGAATGAATTGAACACGGAGATCGCCGTGGAGAATAAACGGCGGCAAATCCGCGAAGCCCAGATGGACGCCGAGCGCGCGGTGCAGGAAAAGCGGCGGAAAATGCTGCAGGAGGACATGGCGGGTCGGATTTCTCTCGAAGAGAAAAACAAGGACCTGGTCCTGCTGGCAACCGAGAACACGCGACAAGAAGCCGACGCCAAGGCCTATGGAGTCGCGGCAGCGATGAAGGCATTCGGCGGAGCGGACCCGAAAGTGTTGCAGGCGCTGGCAAGCGTCGGGATGGATCCGGGTCAATTGGTGGCGCTGGCGTTTCGCGAACTGGCGGAGGGCGCGCAGAAGATTGGGGAACTGAATATTTCTCCCGAATTGCTCCGCGAACTGCTCGACCGGAAGGCGAAGAACTGACATGGAGCGATTGACGGAACATAAGATTGTCCTGATCGTGCGCAACACGCGGATCGACGATCTGGTGGTTCGCTTCAACACGCTCTCACAGGCGCAGTTTTATGTTGAACACCTCGGGGCGGACTTCTCGGACTACCTCGCGGAACACAACTGCTACCACAAGGTCATGCGACTAGCCGAGGAGCAGCTCAAGCGAGTGGGGCGGGTCCAGGTGGTTCATCGATCGTTTCTGCCCAACTTCGTCTTTGGCGAAGGTGACACGGTGGTCGTGCTCGGCCAGGACGGGCTGGTGGCCAATACGGTGAAGTACCTGGCCGGGCAAGCGGTCATCGGAGTCAATCCGGACCCATCACGCTGGGACGGTGTTCTGCTGCCATTTGTCGCTGAAGATTTGGCGAAAATCCTCCCGGATGTCTGGGCGAATCGCCGCTCGATCAAGCAAGTGACCATGGCCCAGGCGACTTTGAATAACGGGCAGTCATTGTACGGGGTGAATGATCTCTTCATCGGTCCGCGTTCGCACACGTCGGCCCGTTATTCCATTCGGGTTGGCAAGCGGCAAGAGATTCAATCGTCCAGCGGGATCATCGTATCCACGGGGCTCGGGTCGACGGGTTGGTTCAGCAGTGTGCTGACCGGCGCTTTGGGAATTGCGTCGCAGGTGGCGGAAACCCCGCTGCGAGTTCCTGAGCGCCGCGGCCTCGCGTGGGATGCGCCGTATTTGCGCTTCAGTGTGCGCGAGCCATTTCCGAGCAAGGCGACGGCCGTCTCGCTGGTGTTTGGAAAGATAACGGCGGACGAGCCGATGACGCTGGTATCGCAGATGCCGGACTACGGCGTGATTTTCAGCGATGGGATCGAGGCCGATTTCCTGGAATTCAATTCCGGCACGAAGGCGACAATCACGATCGCGGATAAACACGGCAACCTGGTTGTCTGAGAGTTGACACGGCGGCTTTAGTTCTTTTTCTGACCCGGAATTTCGTGATAGCCTGTGGTGAGAGTTTGGGTCAATGGCCGATCAGCCATCACGCGAAGAGCAAATCGTCAACGCCGTGTTGCAGTTTGCGACGCGGGAGGAACGTGCTGCCTGCCTGAAGGGTGCGTGCGCGGGGGATGCGGCGCTGCTCCAACGCGTCGAAGTGCTGCTACAGACGCACGAGCAGGCTGGCGCCTCCCTCGATCCGAATGTAACCGTCAAATCGTCGCCTTCGACGGCTGTGCCGTTGGTTGAGCCTCTTACCGAGAAGGCCGGTGACCGCCTTGGCCGCTACAAGTTGCTGCAGAAAATCGGCGAAGGCGGTTGCGGCGTGGTCTATATGGCCGAGCAGGAGGAGCCGGTCCGCCGCCGCGTGGCCCTCAAGGTCATCAAGCTGGGCATGGACACCAAACAGGTCATCGCCCGCTTCGAGGCCGAGCGGCAGGCGCTGGCCATGATGGACCATCCCAACATCGCCAAGGTGCTCGATGCCGGCGCGACCGACACGGGCCGGCCTTACTTCGTCATGGAACTGGTGCGCGGCATCACGATCACCGATTACTGCGACCAGAACAATCTGTCCACCGCGCGAGCGGCTGGAACTTTTCATCCAGGTCTGCCACGCCATCCAGCATGCGCACCAGAAGGGCATCATCCACCGCGACATCAAGCCCTCGAACATCCTGGTCACGCTCCACGACGGCGTGCCGGTGCCCAAGGTGATCGATTTCGGCATCGCCAAGGCCACCGACCAGCCGCTGACGGACAAGACGCTCTTCACGCAGTTCGAGCAGTTCATCGGCACGCCGGCCTACATGAGTCCCGAGCAGGCGGAAATGAGCGGCCTGGACATCGACACCCGCAGCGACATCTACAGCCTGGGCGTGCTGCTGTACGAATTGCTGACCGGCAAGACCGCCATTCGACGCCGACGAGCTGGTCGAATCCGGCGTCGACGCCATGCGCCGGACCATCCGCGAGAAGGAACCGGCGCGCCCGTCGACGCGCCTGAGCACGCTGGCCGCAGCCGAACTGACGGCCACCGCGAAGACAACGCGGGACCGAGCGCGCCCAAGCTCATCCACTCTGGTGCGCGGCGATCTGGACTGGATTGTGATGAAGTGTTTGGAGAAGGACCGCACCCGCCGATACGAGACGGCCAACGGGCTGGCGATGGACGTGCAGCGCTATCTCGACAACGAACCGGTCACGGCCCGTCCGCCCTCGACCGCGTACCGGTTCCAGAAAGCGTTTCGCCGTCACAAACTGGCGTTTGCGGCGGGCGGTGCCGTGATTGCGGTGCTGATCCTGGGTGTGATTGGCACGACCATTGGGTTCATACGATCGGAGAGACAACGTCGTGTCGCGGAAGCGGCTCAACATCTGGCCCAGGAGAACTTTGATCAGGCCCGCGCAGCGGTGGGCGACCTCCTGGCAGTTTCGGACGAGGATCTGTATGACCTGCCGGGAATGCAGCCCCTGCGCGAGAAACTGATGCGCGCCGCCATTGACCGGTACAAGCCATTTCTCGATCGGCCATCCGCCGACCCTGCGCCGCGGGCCGAGCTGGCACGGCTGTATGTCAAATATGGTTTCACCGCTGCGGGCAACGGCGCCGACTACGCCGCGGTCGTCAAACCTGCTTTCGAATCTGCATTCGCTATCCAAGAGGCATTGGTCCGGGAACATCCGGAAAACCGGGCGCTACGGTCGGACCTTGGCTGGACGTATATCTCGTATTCATGGAGTGGCCGTCATATCGCCGATTTCCAAAAAGCCACGAGAACGGCGGTTGCGATATTTGAGGCTCTGGTGGCCGAAGCTCCCAGCGATCCGCTGGCCCGATCCGACCTCTCGATGGCGCTGTGGGAGAGCACTTGGGGTTCAGACGACGCCGGCAGCCGCGCGGCAACCGTGCGGGCACTGGCTATTCGAGAGCAACTGGTGAAGGAGTTCCCGCAGTCAGCGGAGTTCCGCCGCGATCTGGCCACGAGTCTGCAATGGCAAGGTTACTGGCAAGCTTACCACCTGACGGATGATCACGCCGCCGCGCTGGCCATGTTGTCCCGCGCCACCGACCTGCGAAGGGCGCTGGTGGCAGACATGGAACAACGTATCCCAGCGATCTGGTTACCATCACGCCCGCGGGATTCAGAGGCCCTACTGCTGCGCCCTAGCTTGATGTGGACCAAACGCGACGTGGCATTCGGGTGCGCGGCGGTCGCCTATCTGCGCGGACATCTCAAACAGTGGCCCGAGGCGCTCATGTTGTCTGACCGGGCCACGGGCATCTACCGCCAGTTAGTGGAGCAGAACCCTTCCATGAAGCAGTTCATTAGCGAGTTCGGTGCTTCAACCGATTATGGCGCAATGGCGGCGGAGGCTGCGGGAGATGTGGATGCCGCGCAAGCCCGTCGTCTGGAGGCGGTCAATTTCCTGCGTGTCCGGTTCCCCGCCGATGATCCTGCGCTGGCTCGCGCGTTGGCCGAATTCACGTTCTCACTCCTTGGCCGCGGGAAATTTTCCGAGGCCGAACCGACGGCTCGCGAGTGTTTGACCACTTACGAGAAGAAGCTTCCGGACGACTGGCGGACATTCAATGCGCGGAGCATTTTGGGCGGCAGTTTGCTGGGTCAGAAAAAATATGCTGAAGCCGAACCACTCCTACTCTCGGGGTACGAGGGGCTGAAGCAGCGTGAAGACAAGATTGCCTTTGCCGGCAATCCCTTGGAGCAGTGGCGCTTTCCCGTCGACAATAAACCATGGCTCAAGGAGGCCGTTCGGCGACTGGTGCAACTCTACGAAGCCACGGGCCGGCCCGACCAGGCCGCCCAGTGGAAGAAGACGCTCGAAGCGATGACCACACCCTGAGGGAAAGCGCCTTGACAACTCCGAAACCTGATCCACATATTCTTGAACCATGAGTTTTTTAGCCAAACCAAATCTGTCTTGCTCGCGAAACGTCAAAAGTAAATTACTATCCCTCGTCCTTCCAGTCCTGGTTGCCGTGCCGTGCCGCGCCCAGTTGAACTATCCACCGACGAAAACCGTCGATGTCTCGGACACCTATTTCGGGAAGACGTACAATGATCCTTATCGCTGGCTGGAGGACATGAAGGACAAGGATGTCGAAGCCTGGTTCAAGGCCCAGGCGGAATTGACGGATGGCCTGCTCGCAAAGATCCCGGGAAGGGATGCGCTGGTGCAGGAATGGCTGGCGTTGGACAAACTCAAACCTGCGGCTTACGCGGACATCCAGTATGAGCATGGGCGGGTTTTTTACAAAAAGACGCTCGGTGGCGAAAACGTGGGCAAACTCTATTTTCGTCAAGGTTGGAACGGGACGGAAAAACTGCTCTTTGATCCCGGCACGTATAAAGCCGGTGTGATCACGACCATCCAAAGCATTGTCCCTTCGTGGGACGGGAAATACATCGCCATGGGGTTTTCTTCAGGCGGCGCTGAATGGTCAGAGATCCGGGTGTTGGATGTGGACCGGGGAACCTTGCTGCCGGAGAGCATCTACCCTTCCTATGGGCCCTACGGTTGGATGAAGGACAGCAAGTCTTTATTCTATGACGCGGGCAAGGTTGCAGACATCAAGAGCCTCGAAATCGAACTGAACCGCAAAACCAAGGTGCACAAGCTCGGCACCGAGGTCGCGACCGACGTCGATATGTTCAGCAACGAGAGCGACCCTGAACTGGGGATCACCGCCAAGGAGATGCCGGGTGCTTCGATTGACGAATCGTATCCAAGCTACATCGTCGGTTCCGTGGGAACCGTGCAAAACGAGATGCGGTTGTATTATGCTCCCGTCTCCGAGTTGAAGAACAAGAAGATCAAGTGGGATGTGCTGTGCAAGCCCTCGGACAATCTGGTGCGGGGATTCGAGTTCCATGGGGATTATGTTTACGCGGTGACCCATACCGACGCACCCAAGTACAAGGTGGTGCGGACGAGCGCGAAGCATCCGGACTGGGACCACGCCGAGACCGTGATTCCCGAGGGGGCGGACTCCATCCAGCACATCACGAAGAGCCGGCACTATCTTCTCGTCGTGTACTCCAACGGGGTTGTCGGCCGCCTCGTGAAGTATGACCTGAGCAACGGCAAGACCACCGAGATCAAGCTCCCGGCGTCGGGGACCCTGAGCGTCAGTTGTCCGGATTGGAGAACGGACCGTTGCCTGGTGTATATCAGCTCCTGGATCTCACCGTTGGCGATCTATGATTTCGACGCGCACAAGGACACGTTCGCAAAGAGCATTTTCAACACGGACGTCTCGTATCCGGGTTTCGAGAACCTGGTCTCCGAGGAAGTCGAGGTGCCCGGACACGACGGGACCATGATCCCGCTCTCCATCATTCACAAGAAGGGCATCCCGATGGACGGATCGAACTGCTGCATTCTCACCGGCTACGGCGCTTATGGGATCAGTATAACTCCGCACTTTAGTATTCTGAATTCGGTGGCCACCCACGGGGTGGTGCTGGCGACTGCACATCCGCGGGGCGGCAGCGAAAAGGGCGAGGCATGGTACAAGGCCGGTTACAAGACGACCAAGCCGAATACCTGGAAGGACTTCATTTCCTGCGCGGAGTACCTCGTGAAGAAGGGGTATACCAGTCCCCAGAAGCTCGCCGGAACCGGCACCAGCGCCGGCGGAATCCTCATCAGCCGGGCCATCACGGAACGCCCAGATTTATTTGCTGCCGCGGTTTGCAATGTCGGGTGTGCGAACGCGATGCGGCTGGAGTTCTCGCCCAATGGACCGGTCAATACGCCGGAATTTGGCACCGTGAAAGACCCCGTTGAATGCCAGGCGCTGTTTGAGATGGACGGCGTCCAGCACGTCGAGAAAGGCGTGAAGTACCCTGCGGTGATGGGTGTGGGCGGCTGGAATGATCCCCGCGTCACGGCGTGGGAACCTGGCAAATTCGTGGCGGCCTTGCAGGCGGCAACGTCCTCGAGCAATCCGGTCCTGATGAAGGTGAACTACGACAACGGCCATTTCACGGAGGAGAAGAGTGTCACCTTCAAAAACTTCGCGGGCCAGTTCGCCTTTGTCCTTTGGCAGACCGGGCACAAAGACTTCCAGCCGGTGAAGTAGACAAGCAGAGCCTTGGATTCACGCGTTGGCTCACGGGCCGTCAAAGCAACGTATCCGGCTGGGTAGGGAACGATCCACCCGCGCGATCAAGGTATTGAGATGTCGATGCGATAGAATTTCGCGGGTTGTGTCGCGTTTGTATCCGTGATGGACACCTGGTTGCCATTCGTTACCGGACCTGTAAACGTCGTGAGCGGCAGCCAGATGTCGCTGACCAGGTCCGTGCTGAACTGAGGGGTGTAAGTGCGCCCCGCCGGCACCGGGCCGAACTGCACGCTGGGTTGACTGACAGATGCGCCGGCGTACAACTGTTGAATCTCTTGCTCCGAGAGTGCGCGGTTGTAGACCCGAACGTCGTCGATATCGCCGGGGAAGTATTCGTTGCCGTAGGAAGCGTCCGCCCCGATATAGAAATCCGGCTGACTTTGTCCAAATTGCTCGCCAGTGTCTGAGTTCTCGCAAGTGCCATTGACATACAGACAGCGGTTACCCGATGCATCACTGGTCACGGCCACATGATACCATGCATTGGAGTCCCATTGGGCCCTCACTTGTGAGAGAAGGTAGAGACCCCCGGCCGTGCCATAGATGTAGAACTCAATCTGCCCAGGAAACCCGCTATAGGTATCGTTCATGAAAATGGCAGGCGTGGTCCCGTTTTGTCCGGGGTTGCCTCCCTGGCTAATTAGATCAACTGGCAGGTTTGTGGCCGTAAATCCCGGCCGAAACCATATTGACCAGGTAAACGGATTGCCGGTGGTCAATTCCGTCGGGACACGAATGTATCCACTCGTACCGTCACAATGCAACGCGCTATTCGGATTGCCAAATCTGTCGTTGGTAAGCGTAATGCCGCCAACAGCAATCCCGGTATGCCCATTGCCCGAGGCATCATTGGTCAAATTCCCAGTGAACGGGTAATATGCGGAGAGGCCACCGGTTACATTGAAGTTTGTCGAAATCAAGGTAATGTTGAGCCCAAAAGCCGACGAGGGGTTGGTCGGGTCAAGGCCCGCGATATACTTGAAGAGATTATTCTGGCCGGTGCCATCGAAGTCGCACGTGGCGCAGGAGGTCGAACCGGTGGACGATCCCGTCCCGAAGTACTGTTGACGCCACCAATTGGGGATGCCATCGCCGATGGTATCGGTGTTGTACAATTGCGTAATTTCGGAGGACGAGAGCGCACGTCCGCAGACCCGCACGTCATCCAAGGCGCCGCTAAATATGCTGGAGACATTGCCGGAGGGGGCGCTCCCGATGGCCAAGAGGTCGGGCGTAATGGCCAGGACGCCACTGGCGGGTTGTAGAGCGGCGATCTGGCCATCGATGTACAGGATCATCGATGATCCGTTAAAGGTGCCTGCCAGGTAATGCCAACTCCCGGCTGATGGGGCGCTCGCGAGCAAAACACCGTTGCTGACGCCGGGCAGCAGGAACTCCAGCTGGCCGGTCGTTGCGGAAAGCAGGGCGTACTGGTTATCCGAATTGCCTTTTTCCAGGATGCGTGGCGCGTGGCCGCCGCTGCCCCAAGAACTGGCGTTGACCCAGGCTGAGATGGTGATGCCGCTGAAGGGATTGAGGGAAGGAGAATTTGAAATGATCACCTCGGTCTGACCATCAAAGTGCAAGGCTCCGCCGAAGACGCCGCCGACCCACGATATGGGATTGGCGAGCAGGTTGAGAATGGCGCCCGTGTTCGTGTTACCCGAAAAATCGTTCGCCGTGCTTCCGCTACCTTCATCAAACGTCCAGTAACCCAGCAGTCCGGTTTGGCATTGGCCGCCGCCGTCCGCGCAGGGCGGGACCTGGAAGGTAAGTTGTAGTCCATTAGCGAGAACACCGCTGCTGCACTCAAATTGGCTGAAGTCATTGGTATTGTTTTGAACGCCGACCGTGCCGCTACTGCCGTTGCCGTTCAGGTTGCCGTAAATGATATCGAAGCGTTGCTGGTTCTCGTAGAGGCACACTTCGAAATTGACCGTCGACGTGGACACGCCGCCGCTGTAGTACACGGCACGCCACTCGATGTTGAAAACGCGGTTTGGCGCAACGCCTGTGGTCGAGGTGAAGACCCCGTTGCCGCTGCCGTCGGTCCGTAAATCCTGCCATTGCGGGAAGATACTTTGGTCAACCCCGTAGGCCGGTAGACAGACATTCTTGGGAGTGGCGTTGCTGCCAGTGAATTGGAGGTTTCCGTTGGAACTCAGCGTTACGTTGGAATAGGACTGTCCATAAAACGGGTAGGCGAATGGCAGGCCAATCGTGGTGCAGCAGTCGTCGCAATGATTCCCGGTATCGGTAACGCCCGGCACGATGCTGGCGCCGTTCGTTTGCGTGATGGCGTAGACACTGCTGCTCGGGATCGTGTAATTGAGCGTACTCGAGCCGGTGTTGAAGGTGACCGCCAGACTGAGCGCGACGGGAGCACCGCAGACGAAGGATGGCGACGTGGTGATCTGGAAAGGAATTGTGTTGGAGGCAGTGGCGGTTGGCACGAGGCTCGGATACGTCGATGTCGGCTGAAGAATGGTCACGCCGGGCGTGGTGGTGCTTAACGTGACATTCACGACGTTGGCGGTGCCATTGCCGAAATTCTGAATCGACACAGAGAGAAAATTGCACTCATCCGGATCGATCGCTCCGTTCCCATTTCCGCCAGTTACCGTCGTTCCAACGACAGTGAGGAGCGGGCTCAGATTCGCGGACAGCAGGGCGTTGATTAAATTTATCCCCGCGGGAGTGCCCCAGCCCGTACAAAGGTCATAACCGGCAACCGCATTAAAGTTCACGGGACTTTTGCCGGAAGTATTGTTACCGGTGATCGTATCGTGAAAGCTCGTGGCGTACCTTGATCCAAGGCCCAGCGTGTAGACCACCGGGTTGAGAAACCCGACCGGCGCAGCGCCCTGGCTGGCGGCTTGTTGATTGACGAGGGCTGTGAAGCCGGCCCACAGCGGCGATGCGCAACTCGTGCCGCCAACATCCAGGTTTCCGCCGTCAGCGCGGACATACACGTTGTCCGCCGTCAATGCGACATCGGGAATGTTGTGGTGGGTCGTCGAGCCGTGGTTGGCGGTCATGCTCACGTTTGTCTGCCAGGCCGGGATGGGGTATTGGGTGCTGATCCCGCCGGCGCTCCCGATACCGTTGCCCCAATTCCAAACGGTCTCCGAAACGAAGGCGCCGCCCGGACCGGTCGTGGTCAATGTGGTTCCGCCAACTTCCGTGATGTAGGGCGAGTCGTCAGGAAAGGGGATCAAGCCGGTGTAGGCATCGTAGTCGCCCGAGGCGGCAAAAAACGTCTGGCCCTGCGCCGCCATCTGCTGAAAAATCTGATCGGCAACCGGGTCCCGCCGGCTGACCCGGGCTATACCACGAACAGCTTATTTGTTTGGCCAGATTGTCGGTGACGATCCGGTTCAGAACGTCGTGCCAGTTACCCGAAGGCCCCGCCTCGTAAATGATGACTTGGGACAGCCCTGGCGCCATGGAGATTGCCATTTCAATGTCCAAAGACACCTCGACTTCGCCGCCATTCCCGGTGGGCGTACCGCTAAATCCGTCCAGCAACACATTTGATAGCGGGACACTGGGGAGTCCGTTCACGCTCTCGTAGTAGGTAATGTCAGCCGCCGTATAACCATCAAACTGTAGCAGCCCGACAATCTGCCCCAAGCCGTTCAGGGATGAACCCGGCACGTACGCCGCCCGGAAATCGTTTCCCATGTATTCGCCGCCAGGCCCGGAACCACTGCTCGGCTGCGCTTGTGGCTGGCCAGCCGATCGAATTTTGACAAGCGGCTGCGGCACGCTGAAATTACTCAGGCCGCTAATGCCGAGGATCGAAATCCCCGCGGCAACCGACGGCTCGACGTCCGGCGCGTAGAACGTGCGCGGTTCCGTCGGGTGCTGGTAGACCCGCATCGTTACATGGAGAGCTTTCTCAATATCCGCCACTGACGCGGTGACACTGAGAAGGACTCGGTTCGGGTGGCGAGTGCTCACGATGAAACCTTGAGAGGTTACGAAGGCGACCAGCGTCGCGTAATCCTTTTCGGTTGGACCAAAGTTCTCCGCAAACTGTTCTGGCGTTAGATAATGACGAAAATTAGGACTTGTTGGATCGGAAACCTGCTGGAGGAAGGCGTTAAGCGCCGCCTGATTGCGTAACGGCAGTCCAATGGCCAGATTTAACCGATTCGTGCTTGCGAGCCGACCCAGCGGCTGTAGATTCAACTGCGTCACCACTGTCGGCACGGTGCCGTTTAGCACCTGACCTTCAGCGGTCTTTACAGCTATTACGAAAAGAAGCAGTACTGAGACGCGTGCAATGGTAAAAAGTGCCCCGAGAATCAGTGGTTTTGCCGACGCACAAAATTGCCGTTGTTTAGAGAACTCCCGTTGCTTCATTGATCAAATGCCTCACCGGTCAACTCGGAACGTATTTCCAGCGCTGCGCCACAGCACGAGTTGGAGTGGGGAAGCGGCCTCCAAAACGAAGTGATACCGTACTTATAGGCCTGTGCCTATGGGATTACAAGACATTTCGGGTAGTGTATCAATTTGAGCCGAGACGCTTCTGCATTGTAGGGCAGGCGGCCCGCCTGCCACGTCGATGAACGACGGCAAGCGGGCCGCTTGCCCTACAAATCACGGCGGAACGGGTCTACTCAAAATGACACACTACCACATTTCGTGTGGCGAACTCGTGGCGCGCCTTGCAGGGGACAACGGCCACTTCACAGAGGAGAGAGGATTGGGGATTGCTTTGCGTCTCGCGGATGCGTGTCGTCGCAAAAACTATCTTAACTTCTGCTTGTCCGCGAGGGAGAATCGAGCTGCTTGTTTTCAGCCTGTTCCATTTTGTTAAACAGCTCGGTCCTGGCTGCGGAGTGGCTGACCATATTCTCGTTTATCTCCACGACTCGCAACGCTCCCTGCGGATTCCGTTTCATTACGACGTAACTCCAGGTACCCGTCTGCTCATGATCGATGGCGCCCATGATAGTATTGTCTTCGTTCGCGAACCACTCGACCAGATCCCCGGTATACGATTCAAGTAAAGGTCTGGCGGGAAAGAGTTTGTCAAATTCGTCGCGGGAAATTGCTCTAAAATCCATTGGTAATCTGCCTTTCTGCATTCCGCCTGAATGTTGCCGTAATTGAATCCCTTTTCCATCGGATGAATGCGGATTTTGAGGTCGGACAAAAGCCTAGTGGGGAACGTTTGCGGATTGCTTCGCGTCTCGCGGGCTTGGCGTTGGATCTTCGATCGGAAATTGAGCGCTGGCTAGAAATATGCGATTGTGCGGGACTGACCCCTTTTCCGGTACTGATCACTTCGGCGGTTCATTCAGGAATGAAAAATGAATCTGATACCAGCCGTTCGTGCCCGGTCGCCCGATGTCGTAGCCCCGTTCGTAATACTCCTTGTTGTGTGTGTCACGGAAACGGATCTCCTCTTCTGGAAATGGCTCAACGATCCATCCCATCCGGCAGGTGATGGCAAGCTCGGTCAGTAACTCTCGCAGGGTAATATTGCGAAACGAGCGCGGTTGCAGCTTCTGAACGAACTCTTGTCCTCTAAATTCACCGATGTGAACCTGATACTTCATCAGGAATACTCCGAGGACTTTTCGATACCACCCTTGATTGATCTGCTCTTGGTTGATGGAGAATTCCGGCACGGGTTGATTCAACGGCCAATCTTTTCGCTCTTGAATGCCGTGCGCGAAAACGTGTAGGCACCGGCCGCCACCGATTATCTCGTATGTATAGCGCGGCTGATCTTTCAGGATCTCCTTTATCGCCTGCTCGATGGTGACATCCTTGAGATCGACTTTGAACGCGGTGGCCCACTTTTCTATCCGTCGTTTCTGCTCTTCGGAAGGGGCACGGAACAGGCCGAGCTTGTCTCTCACCGACATATCTTGGTACGTAAGCGTATCCAATTCGAACAGGTACGGAATACCGCTCCTATCCAGTAAGACCATAAGCCCAATGGCCCAATTGGGCTTCACGGTGCGGAATTCCGACAATTTACGGGATAGGTCAATCGGGGGTTGGTTGCCGTCCTGGGCTGAAATCCGATTGTTTGTGCTCGTCAAAACAATAATCGCTGTCAGCAATGTTTTTCGAAAGGAATGATTCATGGGCGCTCCAATTATTGGCATGTGCCGAAATCGCCCACCGCGATGCCGTGCGCATGCGTACAAACAACGTTGTGGCAATTAGTTACGCAATCGACTGTTAATCTCTGAATCATGGTAAAATCAAGCTGATCAGCGCAGTACGTGTCGACTTGGAACTCGTCATGAACCCGGCCGTTCGCATCAGTGGGGGCGTCGCGCGTGAAGTTCGAGCACGGTGCCGGAGCAGGTGTTGGAAAGTCCTCGTGGACATTTATCCCTTTCACCCGGAGTGCCCCGTGATCGGGCAGTTGATTCACTATTTGGTAGACGCATGCGTTTGTGAATCCAACCCCGCTCGAAAGATCGCCGGGCGCCCAGCTTACCAATTGAATTCCCGCCGGCATGAGCACCGTTAGGCTGTTGGTTGTTGTGAGCGTGACGTTGTAGGGAGTCGTGAACGTCATGGTTATCTGCACATCCCCTGCGTTTATGCTGGGCGCCTTGGGCGTGATCGTGGCGACGTTGTTGGTGCTCGTTATCTGGACGAGGCTGGCTCCGGCAATTACTGACCACGTGTACGTCCCGACCGTGTAAAGCTCTCCGGTGCTCGTCTTGGCGCGTGCCGTGAGTAGGACGTTCGTTTGCTGCGATTGGTTGCACAAATATAATACGTTCGTCGGCCCGTCAACCGAGACGGAAAGATTCCCGATTCCAGCGAAGTAGAGAATGTGGACGCTATTCTGTGCAGTGGAGGTGGATTGGGCATTGGGCCACTGCTCGACGCTGGTGGCGGTAATCGTCGGGTAGGTGAAGTCGTTTTCCGTAATCGTATAGCGCGTGTTGGTCTTGATCTTCACCACAAAACCAATATTGGTTGTGACGTACCACCCGTAATCATTGGTCGAGTAGATCAGGCCCGGTTGCCCCCAGAACGTGATTTGATTCGGGTCACTGTCCCAGGTGTCGAAGGGAAACGGCGGCAAGTAGTAGAGCATGTTATCGAAATGCAGGATCACCGTTTGCTCTTCGTCGACCGGCCAATGCTTGATGAAGGTCAGTGCCCCTTGCCAGTGCCCGCCGCCCAACGAGTGTTCCTGAGCGTCGACGCAACAGCCGCTGATCTGGGACCCTGCGCAATCAACGTTGGTCGGGCAATTGCTGAACTCCTGATAGTATCCCGCATCCAAATGGTGGCCGTCGCTCCAGACTTCGCTTTGATACCAGCCGAGGCCGTCCATGGACCATCCGTTCGGGTCCCAGGTAAAGGACATCTGGTGATTGTTGCAGTTAGGGGAGGCGAGACAATCGCCATCCAACGAATAGTCAGTGTCATAGTTAAGAGGGTTTAGGAACTGGTTTCCCGGTCCACTCCAATATAACTCACTCGCGCCTTCGCCCCGGTAGGGATGCGAGTGCGGATAGTTCTGGACAAACCAACAACTGGTATCCACATCCCTCCAATCATCCGGCAAGTTCTCCCAATACTGCACCACCTCATACCCGTAAACTACCTCCCGTGCGGTCGCCGCACTGCCGTCAGTATCGATGGCCTGTACCTCGATGACATTGGCATCGATGTTATTGAGCGATACTGTCGCACTAAACGTTATGCCGCCGGACCCGCTCGTCGTCGAAGCCGTTTGGCCATTGACCGTGATAGTGCCGGTGAAGTTCGTGCTCGCGAAGCCTGTCACCGTCACATTCGTGGCATTCACGTCCGTACCGGCCACCGGGCTGTCGATTTCCAAGAAGACACTTGTGTTTTGAATGATCGTAAAGCTGTTTGTGGCGGCAATCGAGCCGGAATTCCGCGCGGAGACAACCACGATGTTACTGCCGGGCACGATGGGCACTTCACCCCACCAGTTCGTGCCGTGCACAGCTGCATTGACGGTGGAGTTGGTAATGGTGTTGTCCATGGCATCCAACACATCAATTTGAATGGTCGCATTGTCGTTGTCGATTCCACCGGAGACAGCAATGGTTGTCGCGTTGGAGCCGACCACTATCGTGTTGGTCACATCCACCGTGAAGACAGGAAGGTTTGTCGCCGAAGTCGGATCGTAGATGAGCCACACGGAGTTGGTCACGGTGAACCCGGCATGGTCGGCGGCCACCGCCGTGAAGGTATTGGTGCCGGCCACCAAGTCTTCCAGCCCGGCCCACCAGTTGCCGTTGGTGTCGCGGCCGTTTACGAAATCACCATTCACGGTGACTTGCAGCCAGCGGTTGGTGTCCAACGCCGGAGCGTTTGTTGCCGCGTCGGCGGCAAATCCCTGAATGTTAATGCGCCGCGTGACGACCGTCACCCCGTTGCTGGGCGAGCCAATCGAAATCGTGGGAGGATGCGTATCCAACTCGATCGTCTGCCCAAACACCGGACTCAGCGTGCCAGAATTCTTGAGCAACTGAAGGTAGATGCTATGCAGACCGTCGTTGGTGTTCAGCAGCGTATAGGTGAACGGCGAGGCAAACGAGTTCGTGACACCGTTGGTCATTGTGATGGATTCGGAAATGATCACGTGATCAGCAACCAGCCCCGGGAATCCGAGTTGCACTTGTGCGTTGGTCACCACATCGGCACCGCCATTGATGGTAAAACTATAGGGTGCCAAACTGGCGGGATTATTCGGATCAGTTCCCTTCTGGTACTCCCCGAGGTTCGACCAGAAATCGTTGTCCGGGTCTTCTGAGTCCAGATTCGGATCGAGGGGATTCAGCCTATTGTCAACGGCCCAACCGCTAGGGATGGCGTCGCCATTGTAGCCCTCGGCGGGCGGGATTCGGACAACTTTATAGAATTGGCTGGTAACGCCGCTCGCCGTATTCGTATCTTCCCATGTGGTTGAGAGGTCTTCACCCCACATCGCGGTCACCCCGACCCAGTTGCTCAAATCGGCTGAGGAAAATATGCCGTAGACGTGGTCGGAACACGAGGTCCATGTCAGGAAAGTGTTGCCCGAACCATCTTGCTCGATGTCGGTGATCTGGAAGCCGCTGCTTTCATCAGTGATCGTGCAGGGAATATCATCGTCCATCGCCATGAACATCATTCTGCCGCCGCCTGCGAAGCTCAATGCAGACAACGTCCATGCCGCTGCTGCTGCCTCGGCCTCAGCTTCTTCATTGCTAGCGTAGGTCGAATACTGAACGGCATCGGCCAGTCTCGTCTTGAGTGTGACAATGGGGGCGGAATCTCATCGGCAGTTAAACCCCAGCAATCGAGGCAATTCGTCACTTGCTGCCATTCCCGCCAGACCCAGGCATTGTAGCCCAGTTGCGTGCCGGGCTCGTAGCCACTCGGTGCCTCAATGCTCGCGATTACATCCGTCGAGCATCCTGATTGTACCAACGTTTCGCCCGTCAGAACGTTCTTGGTCAAAACCACGGACGTAACCGTTACCCCATGCATCTGGAGTGTCGCGCAGGAATTCGTGGACGTGGATAGCAAGTCCGCGCAGGTGACTTGCGAGCAATCAATCCACCACGGCTCGCCGTTGTCCGTTGGGTACGCCCGCCACTGCCACGGCGTCCACGGCAGATAGAGGCTATAGTTCGCGCTGAAGGCCATCTTGGTCAACTCGGCCAAATTGGTGATGGTCACATCCTGGGCAAGGGTCACTCCCGCAAATGCCAAAAAGAGGATATGGGAAAAAAGCGTCAGTCGCAGTCGGATGTGCTCGCCAGTCATATTCATGCTCGCCCGCTCCTTACCGCTTTGAGCCGCAGATCAAATTTAGAATTCTTCGCCTGGCAGGCTTCTACGCTGCTCGTTTTCCGAAAGCAAGGCTTTCCTATAGCGGTTTGATTTGGCCTGGCGCGACCAACGCCTCGACAGAGCGAGGCGGGTACACCAAGAAATGGATGCCGTGCGCGTATCGTAAATCGATAAGTTTGCTGGACGTGGTGGGGTGGGGCGGGTATACTGAGGGGAACGAACATGCAACTTCCAACGTTAAACGCCCAACTTTCAAGGGGAGAGAGGATCCGCCGTCGCTCTGCGAGCTATGGCGCGACTGCGCCGCTGTACGCGGCGCGGCGGCGAAAGGGTATAGGCGGGACCCTCCGTCGCGAGGATGCTGTGGAGGGCAGGCTGCCTGTTCAACTCGAAGTCGGGAAACGCGGGCGGGACGCCCGCGCCACTATCGTCGAGGCCAGGTCTAATGAACGGCGCGGCGCGTTACCTAAACGGCAAGCAAGCGAAAGGACAAAGCTGCGACGAGTCGCAGCACTCCAAAGGGGAACACGAATCGGGAAGGAAGGACACTCCGTCATGCGACGGGGTCTCAGAACAAGAAGGCTGCAAAACATGCGTTTCTGCGAAACGAACCCGATTTATGGTGAGGCGATGTTGCGATGTAACAAGTTGATACTGAAGGGTGTTACGACTGGAAGGCGCAAAAACTGAATCGGGTTCGTTTGGAGAAAAACGAAGTCACGGGAGGCCGCGACGGTGACGTCCCTCCTACTTTCAGGGGGAACATTGAAAGAACGGACGCGATCCTTCGACTTCACTCAGGACAGGCCCCGCGCGTCCCTCCATTTGGGAATTTGGGTCGGCACCGCGCCGTTTACAAAGCGGGGGTTTGTGGTAATGATGGGCGGCGGTATGAAATCTTATGAACTTTTGCGGGAAGTGTTCCAGACGCATAATCCGAAACAGATCGCGGAGGAGATGGGGTTGTCCGTTTCGATGGTGTACAAGTGGGCGGAGGCGCCGGAGCAGGGGAGCGGGGCGACCAATCCACTGGATCGGATCGCAGGCCTGGTGAATTCGACCGGGGACGTGCGGATCGTGGAATGGATTTGTACGCGGGTGGATGGGTTTTTCATCAAGAACCCGAAGGTGGGGCGTACGAAATCGTATACGGTGGTGCCGGCGACGAACCGGGTGGTGCAGGAGTTCGCGGAGATGCTGTCGGTGATCGCGAACGCGGCGGTGGACAACGACATTTCGAAAGCCGAGGCGGAGCGGATACGGTCGCGGTGGGAGGACCTGAAGTCGGTGACGGAGGGGTTCGTGCGCGCTTGTGAAGAGGGGAATTTCCAGACGATTCATGGGGGGAAGGCGTGAACGAGACGGAATGGCAGGTGGAACGGATCGATTGGGCGGCGTGGAAGCCGACGGAGTACGCGAACCTGTGTTTCATCATGCGGGCTGGGGAGATTTTGTTGATTCGGAAGAAGCGGGGGCTGGGGGCGGGGAAGATCAACGGGCCGGGTGGTCGGTTGGAGAAGGGGGAGACGGCGCTGGAGTCGGCGATTCGCGAAACTGAGGAAGAGGTGGGGGTGACGCCGACGGGGTTGGAGCAGATCGGCGAACTATTTTTCCAATTCTTGGATGGCTATAAGCTGCATGTGGCGGTGTTTGCTGCTAGTGGTTGTGAAGGGGAGCTTTGCGAGACGTTGGAGGCGACGCCGATGTGGACGGATGTGGGGTCGATTCCCTATGATGAGATGTGGGAGGACGACGCGCATTGGCTGCCGTTGTTGCTGGAGCGGAAGAAGTTTCGCGGGTATTTTGTATTCGATGGCGAGAAACTACTCAATCACCGACTTATTTCGTAGGGGCTTTTTGTCTCGGTAACCACTATTGTAACGCGGTTACCACTCTCTCGTTACATCTGTAAACATAATGTTATTAAAGACTTACGATGTGATTCTTCAAGAAAGGCCCGAAAATAGCTTGTTTTCATTTGAACAACTGCTATAAACACGGTGTCTGATGCACTAAATAAAATGAAAACTCGCCAAAAGACCATGAAAAAAACCCGTCGGTCATCTCCATTGCGCCGTGTGGTGCGGGTCGCGCGCCCCGTCAAGGAACCTACGTTGCTGGAGAAAATCGCGCAAGTGACTGATGAGCTACAGATTCTGCGCAGCCGCCTGGCCAATGCGGGGGATGATTTCCCTACCGTTGGCACCCATCGCATTTCCGCCTTGGAGGCGGAGCTGGAGCGACTTTGGGATCTGCGGCGCAAAGAGCAGGCAGCGCCGCTTCGCGAAACCGCTCTGACAGAAGAAGAAGAGAAGGTATTGGCCTTCCCAAGCGGTAGCCGTTCGCGCGGTTAAGGGTTGCGAAGCTTTTCGATGAATTCGGCGAGCCGGGTGGATTATCACCCGGCTCGTTGCATTTTTGGACTTGAAGGGGGGTGCCTGACGCACCCGCAACCCAATTTTCTTTGCCATGACTACCTCCCGCCCTTATTCTAAAGCGCTCATGGCGACCCAAACCAGGAACACAGCGAAACTTCTCCAGATCATGGCGCGCCTCCGTGGTCCCGGCGGTTGTCCATGGGACCGCGAGCAAACCCACCAGTCCATTCGTCACAATCTCATTGAAGAATGCTACGAAGCGCTCGATGCCCTGGATGCTGGAGATACAGAAGCGTTTAAGGATGAGCTTGGTGATCTTCTCCTACAGGTCGTCTTCCATGCCCAGATGGCCAGTGAAGCTGGCAAATTTGATTTCGACGCCGTAGCAAAATCCATCAATGACAAGCTGGTGCGCCGCCATCCACACGTCTTCGGCACGACAAAGGCCCGCAACAGCGCGGAAGTGCTCCAACAATGGGAGGCGATCAAGAAGTCGGAGAAAAGCTCGGCGAGTATCGTGCATCTGGAGGACCTGCCGAAACATCTGCCCGCGCTGTTGAAAGCCGACAAGGTGCAACGCAAAGTCGCGCGCGTTGGGTTCGACTGGAAGCACGTCAAAGACGTTCTCGCCAAAGTCGAGGAGGAGTTACACGAAGTAAAAAGCGCGATGGCATCGAAGGGCCGCAAAGAATTCGAGGAAGAAGTCGGCGATCTGCTGTTTGCGGTTGTCAACCTCGCCCGCTTTGAAAATCTCCAGGCGGAGGAACTGTTGAACCGCAGCACGGCGAAATTCGTGAAGCGATTCCAGGCAATTGAGAAGGCCGTTCACGCCAGTGGCCGTCGATTGGAGGATTGCACGCTGGCGGAACTCGATGCGCTTTGGGAATCGGCGAAACACAAGCTGCGTCCACGGAAGCATCGACGTCCACTTCTCTGCAGCGCGGAAACGCGCTCACGCGGCCGCGGCGCCGCGGTAGATGCGGGGGACGCGGGCGGTCTTGGTGATGCCGCAGAGCACTTCCCAGGGAATCGTGTCTTCCCAACCGGCCACTTCGCTGGCCGTGATGCCCGCACCATTCTGGTCGCCGACAAAGACGACTTCATCACCACACTGCACTTCTGAAATTTGCGTCACGTCCACCATGATCTGGTCCATCGTGACGCGACCGATCACGGGACAACGCCTTCCGCCCACGAGCACTTCCGCCTTGTTCGACAAATGCCGGCTGAATCCGTCCGCGTACCCGGCTGTGACCGTGGCGATGCGCATCGATTTCTCGGCGATAAACGTCTGGCCGTAGCTGATCGTGCGGCCGGCCGCCACATCTTTTACATAAGCGACGCGCGCCTTGAACGAGAGCAGGGGACGAAATTCGCCGGCGTGCTGTTGTTGCGCGCAAATTCCGTAAAGGAGAAGTCCGGGCCGCACCATCGCGAGCCGGGCTTCGGGAAACTCCAGCGTCGCCGCGGAGTTCGCCGCATGAAGCAGGGGAATCTCCAACCCCTGGCTCTTGAGCGTCTCGACGATCTTCAGAAAGAGCGCGAGTTCGCGACGCGTTTCGTCGGGGTTTTCGTCTGCCGAGGGGAAATGCGTGTAGAGCCCCTCGATTCGCAGATGCGGCAGGGCGGCCAACTGCAAAATCTGCTCCACGGCGTTCTCATGCCAGAAACCGACGCGTCCCATGCCCGTATCGATTTCGACATGGACACCCACCTTCTTGTCCCGACGCCGCGCTTCTTCATCGAATAACCGGGCTTCCTCAGGTGTCGAAATTGTCGGCGTGATGTTCTGCTCGACCATCGTCGCGACTTCAAAGGGCAGCGCCGAACCGAAAAACAGGATCGGCCAGCCACTGCCGCCGATTTGCCGCAGCAGCAACGCTTCGGAGAGATTCGCGACGCCAAAGGCATCAACACCGCATTGCATGAGCGTGCTGCCGACCTGCCCAAGACCGTGGCCGTAGGCGTCGGCCTTGACCACCGCCATCAGTTTCACCTTCGGCCCGACCCGGCGGCGGATCGCGGCGACGTTGTGGCGAAGCGCATCGAGGTCAACCTCCACCCAGCAGCGATAATACGATTGCGGAACCATCCCGAATGAGTTTAGCAAAACCCGCCCCCCATGGATAGCATACGAATTTTCCAACTCTCTTTCGTCGCGATGACGAGGGAGCGGGAATGTCATGCCACCAAATTTTGGTCGCATTTGTGCGCAATGACGTGGAGAATCCGGTCCGTCTGCCTAGTCGCGGTCCCGCAGTCGCGTACGCATAAATGACAATCGATTCAACCGACATGAACTGGGATGAAATGTACCGGAAAGGCGAGGTGTTCTGGGATAAGGGCGCACCGGCACCGGCAATGAAGCAGTATCTGGAGCGTCATGTGGTGCGTGGGCGAGCGCTGGTGCCGGGCTGCGGCCGCGGGCATGAGGTGGCGCTGGCGGTCGAGCAAGGGTTGGACGCGACAGGGCTGGACATCGCGCCGACTGCCGTCGCGGAGGCGCGCGCACGGTATCCGCAACTGGCAGAGCGCTTCGTGACGGGGAGTTTGTTTGATCCGCCGCCGGAGATGCGCGGCGCCTATGATGTGGTGCTCGAGCATACCTGCATGAGCGCATTGCCACCCGCGCTGCGCGCCGATTACCGGCGCGGCATCGACCTGACGCTGCGGCACGGGGGCTTGCTGATCGGAGTGTGGTTCATCAATCCGGACCTCGATCCGGGTGAGGAAGGCCCTCCGTACCCTTTCAGCGTGGCTGATCTGACCGCCCTCTTTGCCGAGGGCTACGAAATCGTGGATGATTATGTGCCCGAGGTGGCCTTTGCCGGCCGCGAGGGCCGGGAGCGCGTGCGCGTGCTGCGGCGCGTGGTGTGATGAGGCGGACTCGAAACCATCGCCAGACACGGTGGCCGCCAATGCAAGCGATAGTATGAACCCCAGCAGTCTCGACAATCCACACTCTCAGCGCTCTAGCCCCTTCATCAACTCCCCACGGTCGCTCCAGACGGCGATCGCGAACAAGCGGTAGAAAAGGTGAAGCACGATGCGTGGTAGTGCCATGTATTGATGGAAGACAGGACGAATGGAAGTTGCGGAAACGGAGTTAGGGTCAGGTCTATTTATTATTCAATTGAGCCAGGGTTCGGGTCAGTATGGCGGGTAGGTGTTTCTCCGGGTGTTGAGAGGGTCGTGTTCTTCGTGTCTACTTCGTGCAATTCGTAGACCCTTCATCGTTCGTGCGTGGCTATCCGGTCACGCCCGAATGTCAATTGGCCCTGGCAGTCACGGGTGCGGAGTTCGTCGGCGCATGCCCCTCCGACTTGCCCCAGGCATCGGCCAGTGAGAACTCGACGTATGGGCGATCGGCCGCGCGCACATTGTCTTTTCGGTTGGCTACCCAGATCTTGTCAGCGGTCAAATCGTAAATCACAGTTTGCAGGTTGGATTTCATCGCGATGCGCTTCGCCAATTCCTGAATGGTGCTGACATTAATTTTCCCTTGCATCTCGCTTACGAGCTTCTCCTGTCTGTCCTCGTAGTGCCCGCCGTACACGATATCGCGGAACTGCGGCATGGTCTGGCCATCGACCTCCAACTCCTCGCGTTCGTTGGCGCGATAGGCCAGGCACCGCTGGGCCGAAGTCACCATGCCGATCGGGTCGTTATGTCTGTCGCCGAGGAAATAAACATACGAATTCGTCCGCCGCGCGGCGCGAATGATCGCCGCGCCATCTCCGGCAGTGTCCGCGTAACGCAGCACATTCTTCAACAGAAACGGCATCGGTATGCCCGCCAGCGTTTCGCCCGGGGGATTGCCAAAGCCCATTTCACTCAGCGCCACGCCTTGCGCGTTCATGCCGGACACCGCGCCGACGAAACCGATCCAGCCGATCGTAACGTACGCGTTGGCATTCTCGGTTGTCGGGCGATAGACCGTGATCAACGGGCGGCGCTGCAGGTTGAAGTTCGCGCCGTAGTCGAGGATGCGAAGTTGATAACTGTGCCCATCCTGCGTGGCGCAACCTTTCGCCACGAGACCGCTGCAACTCGTTTCGCCGACATCGGGAAGCGCGTGCATGCGGTGGATCACATCCAGCGGAATGCCGCTGCCCGCCGCCAGGCCTTCCATTTCTTCGAGGTCTTCCTTCGGCGAATAGCGCGCCATCATCTTCCAGGCGCGGTCGAGGAATTCGTTAACGATGTGTTCCTCATCCTTGGTGGAGATCAATTTCGAGTTGCGCATCACCTTCGGTAGCAGCTTGTCCGCGCCCGTCTGCACGTCCTTGATCGTCGCGCGCACCTGCGCCCCGAGCAGCAACCCGTGCTCGTATCCCATTTCGTAAGGCGTGCCGGTGACGTACAAAACGGTAATGCGATTGTCGTCGTCCCCGATGTATTCAAGGTGTCCCGTGTGGGTGACGGTGCGATCCATCGGCGGGTCGGTGAGGATCCTTTCGACCTTGGGATTCGTCATCACCAGGTCTCTCGCAACCGTCCCGCAGCCCAGCGCCAGCAAAGCACACGCGCCCGCCATTGCCCACGGGCCGATCTTTCTGAAGGGCAGCATTATCTTGGTTAGCACGCACATAACTTACTCCTTATTTGGCAAATCGCCAGTGGCTGCGGAACCCCTGAATTACCAGTGGTAATTGATGCCGTTCAGCGACGGAGTGTTCTTCTGCCAGACGTCGGACTGGGCGGATGGCGAATTCGTAGCGGGCGAGATGGCTACTTCTGGGGTCGCCGCGTTCGTCAGCGTGGCTGGTGACGGGGGGCGGCAATGCCAGCGAGTTTGTCCGCGGAAGTTGCGGGACCGGATTGCGCCGTCTTGTCCGTCATAAAGACTTGCCACGGCGAAAGCCTCCCCGCCTTTCATCCTACTTCGTGTTCTTCGTGTCTGCTTAGTGCAATTCGTGGCCCCGCCCTGCGTGGCTTGACTTGTGAAATCGTTTCGATAAGAATCCGCACGCAGCCCGACATCATGAGTATTTGGAAAGTCGCCCTTCTATCCGCAGTGATCCTGACCGCCCTGTGGTTTTTGGCGCCATCCCGTTCCGCAAAGGCCCCGGAGGCCGGCGTCACCGAAATCAGTTTCGTGGCCCGGGGAGGCGGACCTGTCGCCGATGCGCTCGATGACGCCATCCGCGTGTTTGAGGAGGAAAGCGATCAGGCTCATGCGAAAGATCCTTCCCAGCCCCGTTACCGTCTCGTCAGCGGCCAAAGCGCCTCGCGCGGTCAAACCGAGGACCCGACCCGCTTCCTCGTCAGTGTGGCCGGAGGAATGCCGCCCGACGTGATTGTCTTCGATCGTTACGCGGTGACGGAATGGGCCACCCGTGGCGCCTTCTATCCACTGGACGAATTCGTCGCGAAGGATCGCGCCAGCGGACGACCGGACGCGGTTCACGCCGAGGATTTTTACGACTCGTGCTGGGACGAGGTGCTCTACCGCAATCCGCTTACAGGCCAGCAGGGCCTGTACGGCATTCCCGAAAAGGTGGACAACCGCGCGCTGTTCTACAACAAAGACCTGCTCAAGCGCGCGGGGTTCGTCGATGAAAAAGGGGAGGCGCGTCCGCCGAAAACGTGGGAAGAGATGGAGGAAATGGCGGTCAAACTCACCGAGCACGACGCGCAGGGCCACATCACGCGCCTGGGTTTCGCGCCAAACTACGGGAATTCCTGGCTCTACATCTACGCCTGGATGAACGGCGGGCGGTTTATGAGCCCCGACGGCAAAGTCTGCACGTTGAACGATCCGAAAATCGTCGAGGCGCTCACCTGGATGACGAAGCTCGACGACAGCCTGGGCGGCGCGGAAAAAGTGAACGCCTTTCAATCGACGTTCCAGACCGGCGACCTCGATCCCTTTATCACGGGCAAGGTCGCCATGAAAATCGATGGCTTTTGGCAGATCACCGACAACGTTGCCCAGTTCGGGCGCAACCTGAATTACGGCATGGCCCGCCCGCCCATCCCGGCCCGCCAACTCGCCGCGGGCAGCAAAGTTTGTTCGTGGGTCAGCGGCTGGTGCTATTCGATCCCGTCGACCGCGAAAAACAAAGCAGCCGGGTGGGAACTCATTCGTTTTCTCGTGAGCCCCCGGGCCCAGGAAATCATGGCGGAAAGCCAGCGACTGTCGATGGCCAGCCAGGGCCGCGTCTTCGTGCCGACACAAAATGCCAACAAAAAGATCAACGCCTGGCTTTTCGACAAATACATCGTACATGAACCGGGAATGGATCCCAAGGTCGCCGCGGCAGTGCAGGTGTTTAACGATTTGTTGGAAGGTCAGCCGTACCGACCGGTTACACCCGTGGGCCAGTTGCTTTGGAACCAACAGCGGGACCGCACTGAGGATGCGTTGTACCACAAGCTGACCCCGCAGCAAGCGCTGGACTATGGCACGCGCACCGTCCAGCACGAGCTTGATCTGGTTCTCAGTCCGCCTCGCGGTGTCCCCATCAATTGGAATATCTTCTTTGCCTTGTACGCCGCACTCCTGATCGGCGCGGCGGTGGGTATCTATTACTGGGATACAAAAGCGAACCTGCGTCGGCGCGTTGGGAATGCCCTGCGCGCGGTGGGCGGGGGTACGCTGGCCAAGCGCGGCGGCGACGTCGAAGGTTTACAAAGCGCTTATTTTCGTTCGCAGTGGAAGGGCGGCTGGCTCTGCGCGTTGCCGTGGATTTTCGGTTTCATCGTCTTCACCGGCGGGCCGATTTTGTTTTCGATCGTCATCAGTTTTTGTGATTACGATATTTTGCACCCGGCGCGGCTCATTGGCCTGAATAATTACGGCTGGCTGCTCACGAAAGATCCGCTGTTTTGGAAATCCGCGTGGAACACCCTCTACATGATGATGGGAATTCCGCTGGGGATGGCGCTGGGCCTCGGGATCGCGCTGTTGCTCAACCTGAAAGTGCGCGGCGTGGCCGTGTGGCGGACGTTTTTCTATCTGCCATCGATCGTGCCGCTGGTGGCCTCGAGCATTTTGTGGATTTGGATTTTCAATCCGAACGGCGGCCTGCTGAACAACGCGCTGGCTTCCATCGGCATTCATGGCCCGAACTGGTTGCAGGATGAAAGCACCAGCAAACCCGCGCTGATTCTGATGGGCTTGTGGGGCGCGGGCGGGGGCATGATCATCTGGCTCGCGGGACTGAAAAGCATCAGTGAAAGTTACTACGAAGCCGCGTCGCTCGATGGGGCCGGAACCTGGCAGCAGTTTGTCCACATCACGCTGCCGCTGTTGTCCCCCTACATTTTCTTCAACCTCATCATGGGCATGATCGGCACGATCCAGATTTTCATCCAAGCCTTCATCATGACCCAGGGCGGACCCGTGAACTCGACGCTGTACTACGCCTACCAGTTGTTCAATTGCGCGTTTCGCTACCTCCAAATGGGCTACGCCGCCGCGATGGCCTGGGTGCTGTTCCTGATCGTGTTCGGGTTGACGGTCATTCAACTCAAACTCCAGGACCGCTGGGTCTATTACGAGGAAGGATGAACGAGCCGACCGTCCAACCGCGTAGCGCTGGTTTTTACCGCTTCGTCGAGTTTTGCCGGGGCGTCTGGATCTATGCGCTCTTGATCGTTGGTTCCCTGGTCTTCGCCTGGCCGCTTCTGTGGATGGCGACCACATCGATCAAAGTGGACCGGGAAATGTTCGTTCAGAAAATGACCCTCTGGCCGCAACGCCCGATCCCCCAGGTCAAGTCGCCGTACATCGACACGCGCTACTATGATGATTTGACGGGCAAACATCTGGACCAGCTTTTGCCAGTGTTGGAAGCGCACGTGGAAAAGATGGACTATGCCTGGCCGACCGGAGATCGATCGCGCCGCCGCCATCAAACAGGCTGCGCGCGGGGCTTTCCAGACGTTGCAGAACACGATGCCCGTGACGATCTGGGACTCCAGTTCGCTCATTGCCGAGGCGACGCAACGCGTCGATGTGGCGATGGTGAACGATGTTCTGGGCCAGATCCGCCGCGCGCTCCTGATTGGCCAGTTGCGCGCCCGCTCGTACGATTTGCAGGAGGACCAGCTCGTCGCCGCCGACAAAGTCTCCACGGATTGGCAGGTCGGTGGCACCGCCGAGGCGAAGCTCGTCCAAGTGGATGACAAAAGCGAGCCGCACGCCGAGTTGCGCTACGACTTCACGCGCGGCGATACGGTGCTGCTCTCGCAAACCTTCCAGACGAGTTTCCCCATCGCCCGTCTTTATCGCCTGCAACTTTATCTCCGCAATGACGACACGTGGCATCCCCTGACCATGTACATCGAGAAGCTTGGCAAGAAGTACCGGGCTGAGCGGACGTACGATCTGGCCGACTTTACCAGTTGGAGCATCGGTACCTGGCAGGAGCCCGGCCCGGATGACAGAACGAACAAGGTTCGGTCATGGAGACTTTTGCGGGAAATCGGCCCGAGCCCGGTGAGCGGTCCCAACGAGATCAAGGTCACGATAGAAATTGACCGCAACACCCAGGCCGGCGCGTGGTGGACCAAGATGCTCCGCAACTACCGCCTGGCACTGGAGCATCTGCCATTTTGGCGTTATATGGCGACGAGCTTGTTCATTGTGATCCTGAACGTGGTCGGCACATTGCTGAGTTCCTCGCTGGTGGCGTACAGCTTCGCGCGATTACAATGGCCGGGACGTAACTTCTGTTTCGCACTCATGCTGGGGACGATGATGGTGCCGCAACAGGTAACGATGATCCCGCTCTTTCTCATCGTCCGCGCGCTGGGTTGGTACAACACGCTGTATCCGTTGTGGGTCATCAGTTTTTTTGCGGGCGCGTTCAATGTCTTCCTGCTTCGTCAATTCCTGAAAGGCATCCCGCGTGACCTGGAAGACGCGTCCAAAATCGACGGCTGCGGCTTCTGGCGCGTGTACTGGCACATCATGCTGCCGCTGGTGAAGCCGACGCTCGCGGCGATCGCGATTTTCACGTTCATGGCCAGCTGGAACGAATTCATGAGCCCGCTGATTTATCTGCAGGACCAGCGCCTCTATCCGCTCGCGCTGGGCCTGTACGCCTTCAATGTGGAAACGAGCGTAACCACCAGCATGCTCATGGCCGGTGCGTTGCTCATGATCACCCCCGTCATCATCATCTTCTTTTTCGCCCAGAAATACTTCATCCAGGGCGTCACCATGACCGGGATGAAGGGGTAGGGGTGCGATGTGTTCGCTGCCAAATTGTAAGGCAGGCATCCTGCCTGCCGTCGTTTCGCCCTCGTTCGGCGCAGGTCTCCCGACCGCGCCGCTCCGTTGTCCGGGATTGTAGGGCTGGATGCCCGAGTCCGACGAGGGTATCCAGCCGTCCTTATCTGCGTAGACCATTTCTGGCAGGCGCAGAGGCTTGTCCCAACTTTTACAACATGCGTTCTTGACATTTAAGCCAGCTAAGTTCATCTTAAGATGAACTTGAGAGATCGACCATGAGCATACTGATCAATGCGAAGGAATTGCGGCGGCTGCTGCCGGATGTTGTGAGCCGCGTGAAAAAGGGCGCGCGGTTCACGGTGCTGTATCGGAGCCGGCCCGCGTTTGAGATTGTTCCCGTGGACGCGGCGTCGATTCCGCAAGACAAGCTCGATGAGGATTCGCTGTACCGGGCGCCAGCTGTGGGCAAATCGCGGGATGGGCTGAGCGCTCGCGACCACGACGCCGTGTTATACGGCAAATGAAACGTCTGTTCGTCGATACGGCGGGTTGGATGGCCTGCGCGGATGCGGCCGATCCGTCTCACACCCGGGCGAGCGCCGCGCGTGACCGCTGGTTGGAACAGAAGGGCGTGTTGGTGACGACGGACTACGTTATCGACGAGACGCTGACCCTGATCCGATTTCGGCTGGGATTATCCGCGGCGGAGGCATGGTGGAAACAGATCGAAGGGAGCACGCGGCTGCAATGGGAGCCGATCACACCCGAACGCGCGGAGAAGGCGCGGCACTTGTTCTTTCGCTACGCGGACAAGGAGTTTTCCTTCACTGACTGCACGAGTTTCGCGGCCATGCAGCAACTGAAACTGAAGCACGCGCTGACCACCGATCGCCATTTCAAGCAGATGGGATTTCAGACGGTGCCCTGAGCGGCACTTCGCCGCCGTCTTTTCAGGCCGCCCCCCGTAGTCAGCAAACCGGTCTCGGAGCCGAGAAAAGGCTTGATAGCACTGTGAGCGAGGATACTTTATCGGTCAAAGAGATTGAATGGCCGCGATGGTCGCGGGGCACGAAGTCATATGGAAATGTCAGCGAATAACGACCCGCAATACATCCTGAACCTGCTCAAAAGCGTCATCACCGCCAGCCTCGAAACCATGAAGATCGGCAAGGCCTTACCGACTATCAAAGAGCGAAACGAGCTGGTCAAGGAAAGCGCCACCAAATGAGCGCCCCAACCGTCCCCGCAAAACAGTGGTTGTTGGGTTACATCTTGCACAACCTGACCTGCAAAAAGCCATTTGATTCTGAGTACATGGCCATCGCACCACATTCCGATCCGCGTGTTCAGCAGATTGTCGCAACGAGTCAGCTCAGGCGGTGTCTGGTCGAGAATTTCACCGACCAGTTGGGAAGTCAGAGGCACCCCAGCGTGTTGGTTGTTCGAGAGGATGCGCCGGAAACAGTCCGGCATATTGATGCGGTTGTGAGCTTCCGCAATCTCTTTGCTATTTCCTGCGTGATCTTCGGACAGCAACAGAGCATCCGTGGCCCGAACGTTCGCGGAACGCTCTACAGTGACTATTTCGACTTCTACCCAATTATGATCACTCCAGATGGGACAGGAGTTTGGACAATGTCGCCGGCCTTGAATGATTTCGATTACCCAAAGGAAATTCATGGCAAAACTTCTCCCAGTCTACCACGCACTGAATGCCTCGGTGTAGAACCGGACGAGATGTTGGTTAATCGGTTGATCGAGGCGTGGAGCGATCTTTACATTGGCACGAGACGCTTTGAACGTGAAGCAACCGTTTTATTTCGCTCGTTGCAAGTCGCCTACCACGCTGCTGCCATGCCGGTAAGCAACCTGCCAAGCATTCATGATTATGGCGTCAGAATCGGCTTGTGGATCAGTGCGTTCGAGATTCTGGCTCATCCAGCCGTGGATGGAATTAAAAACAAAGTGAACTTCGACAAAGTGAAGGAGTTATTGGGAAAACAGACTTGGTCAAAGGCGGAGCTGCGAGACTGTAAGCACGACGTGCATTATGACAGCAAATGCCACAAAGTGAATTTAGTCGTGAAAATTTATCGAGATTTATACGAAGCGCGGAACAAATTTATGCATGGGAATCCGGTTTCGCCAGAAAATCTGTTCCCGTTTAAGAACAACAAGCGACCGCCGTTGACCCATCTAGCGCCTCTGATCTACAAAACAGCCTTACTCGGATTCCTTGACAGATTTCAATTTCGGCCCAAGGAATCAGCACCTGATCTTAATGCGATGAAGCTTTCTAATCTGGCAATCGATAGGGCAGTTGCCTGCATCTTGAAGAAGGAAGCCTTCGAGAATGCGATTCTCGAGGCGATACATGACCGGGAGTGACACGTCAAACTGGCGCGCGTGGCGGCCAGATCAAAGGAACATCTAAATGGACATCTCGTTCAACTGCGACAAGTGCGGGCAGCATATCGTGATTGATGAGGCGGGGGCTGGAATGACCGCACAGTGTCCAAAGTGCCAAGCCGAGTTAGTAGTTCCACTGGTCACAACCGCCCCCGTTGAAACCAACGCCACCACCAATACTCCTTCGGTTATCCCCAACACGGGCGCGGTTAGAGCCCCGCGAAACTCTCAAGGTATTGACGGTATTCTTGCGCGAGCAGACAAGCTCACGTTGCACGATGCGGTCATGCAGGATGACAGGCTCATGGTCGCATTACTGATCACTAAAGGTGCAGACGTTAATGCGAAGGATGACAAGGGAATGACCCCTCTTGACCTTGCGTTAGCTCATGACAAGAAAGGTATCGCTGAATTGCTGGTGGTCAAAGGTGCTGAAAGCACATCAGCGGCTGACCGGTTGAATGACAAGATGATTGACGCGATGATCCTCTGTGACAAGGCGGCGGTTGAAAAGCTACTTGCCGAAGGCGCTGATCTGAATGATGCACTGAATACGGCGTTACTTGTCGAGAACAGCGATATGGCGAGGCTACTGGTTGCACTGGGTGCCGTACCAATATCAATAGACTCAGAATCATTTCATAGTATTCCGTTGCATGATGCGGTGTTTCGTGACGACATGGCTACCGTTGAAAAGCTAATTGCCGAAGGTGCTGACGTTAACAAGAGGAATGAATTAAAACCAGGCATGACTGCCCTAGACTGGGCGCTGATTTTCGACAAAGGAGAGATCGCCAAGCTGCTGATTGAGAAGGGTGCAGCGAAGGCAGAGTGGTTGGAGGCGCAAGAAGTCGGTTCGGATGGAGCCGATGAACAAGGCGAAAGTGAGAACCGCACAGATCGCTACATTCCAGATGATGTCAAGGATGCCGTATGGCGCAGGGATGAGGGCAGATGCGTCAAGTGTAAATCAAATGAGAAACTCGAATTTGATCATATCATCCCGGTCTCCAAAGGTGGATCCAACACCAAGCGGAACGTTCAACTCCTGTGCGAGAAATGCAACCGTGAGAAGAGGGCGGAAATTGCGTAAGTAACGGGTCAAGCATGTCTAGGTCACGCTCCGACCGCACGTTTGGCCTCACTCCTCGTTCCCGCCGTCGTAGCCGAAGAGTTTTTTGGATTTGATGAGTTCGGCAACGGCGGGGGGGACCATGGTTTCCCAGGCCGGGTCGCCGCTGCGAATGTCTTTCAACAAGTCGCTGTAATGGATCTTGAGGTAGTCGGTGTTGATACCCCGCAGGTCTTCGATGAGATCGTTGATCAGTAAATACTCATGCAGAGGTTTCAGGTCGTCAGGGACGGGCATGTTTTCGAGGGTGACCAGTGTACCGGGCTCCGCGCCTTGACGCGGGTACACGTAAAGCTTTACCGGGCCGTTGTAGAGCCGGCCCAGGGCCGCCAGAACCCCGCCTGGCAGCGTCGCATAATACCGCGGGTCGATTAATTCCTGCACCGTCGGCATTCCCACGGCGATACCGATGGGGCTGCTGGTGGTACGCCGCAGATAATCTACCAAATGGTAAAACTCCTGGTGGCTGGTGACCAGGACGGTGTGTCCGATAGCGCCCATGACATCCACGCGAGCGAGGAAGTCGATAGGCTGTACCTGCACGTTTTGGAGCAAGTTGCGCATGGTAATTTCCATCAGCACAACGGCATTCTGGTTTTCCGGCGAATCCGCGAAGAACTGGCGCTGGGAACATTTGAGCAGGTCCACATGCAGGTTGTTGACCGGACGGAAAGTGCCGCGCTCAACCAGAACGGGTTTCTTGTAGAGTACCTCCGACGCCTGGACCACCTCGCCGTCGGTGGTGAACATCACCGCCTCCGTCAGCCCCTGCTCGACCAGTTGCAAGCTCATCAGCCGGTTATCGACCTTGGCGAAACCGGGTCCCGAAAACTTGATCATGTCCACTTCGATGCGATTCTTGCTGAGCTGGTCGAAGAGGGAAGTAATGAGCAGGCGGGGGTTCTCGTGCTGGAACAACGCCCCGTAGATGAGGTTCACGCCGATGACGCCGAGCGCTTCCTGCTCGCGCACGTTTTCTTCATCCAGCAAACGGACGTGAATCAGCACTTGTGACGCCTCGGCCCGCGGTTGCGCCTGGAACTTGATGCCAAGCCAACCATTCGAATCATCGCGGTGCGTGAAGCTGCGGGCGGCGACGGTATCGGCAAAGACGAAAAAATTCGTTTTGTCGCCGCGGACCGAGTCCAGACGCTCCAGCAGCAGGTTGTACTCATAGTCGAGCATCTGCTGGAGTCGTTTCCGGCTTACATAACGCTCGGCGGGGCCGTAGATGGCGTCACTGACGGTCTTGTCATACGCCGAAATCGTCTTGGCGACAGTGCCGGCCGCGCCGCCGACGCGAAAGAACCAGCGACCGACCTCCTGGCCCGCGCCAATCTCGGCGAAGGTGCCGTATTTGGTGGCGTCCAGATTAATGTGGAGGGCTTTGTGGCCCGTTTCCGTTATCTCGTGATCGTCAATCCTTGGCATAGGTATTTCTCCACACTCCAGTTAAATTCCAGGACGCGTTCTCAAACTGTTTTGTATTCTGTCGCCCGCAGGTAAATCGGCTCCAACTCTTCGTCGCCGCGATTTCCCCGATCACGATACTGGTGGTACGCCAGCCAGCCCACGGCCGCCGCGCTCGGAAAAACCGGCGTCTCGCAAATCGACGCGAACCCGCCAAACAACGCGGTTATCTCGTCCTTGTATCGCCCGATTTCGGAACTGACAAACCAAATCGGATGATGAATCTCATCGGCGACAGACTCGAGCGTGGCGATCTGGCATTTCTTCACGCAACGGCCTTGTTGATCGTATAACGCAAAATAGATTTCATCCCGCCGCGCGTCGCACAAGACGCAGAGTTGTGGACAATCCCGCGGCATCTGCGGCAGCGCGGTCAGCGCCAGCGCGTCGAAACTGCTCGCGCCTTTGATCGGCAGTTTGCGGGGAAGGGCCATTCCCTTGGCGGCGGCGATGCCCACGCGGATGCCCGTGAACGAGCCGGGCCCGAGTCCCACCGCGAGCAAGCCCAGATCGTCCACCACGAGTTGGTTGGCCGCAAGAAGGTGCGCGGCCATGTCGAATAGGTTCTGCCCCGGCTGAGAGCGGTCGAAGGTTCCTTCCGCCAGCGGTTTGTCATCGCGCAAGAGCGCGACCGCGCCGCGCGGTGTCGATGTATCGATGGCGAGAGTAATCATGTGACTTCGATGCGCCGCGTGTTTTCATCAATTGATTCAAGCCGAATCCGTACCGTGTGCGGCGGCAATAGTGACGCAATCCGCTCCGGCCACTCGATCACAGTCACGCCGGAGCCGTCCAGGTAATCTTCGATGCCAATCGCCAGCGCTTGCGACACGCTGTCGAGCCGATAGAGATCGATGTGGTAAAGCGCCAGCCGCCCGCCGCCGTATTCATGGATCAGCGTGAACGTGGGACTGGTGACCTCCACGGTAATGCCGAGTCCGTGCGCGATGCCCTTCACGAGCGCGGTTTTTCCGGCGCCGAGTTCGCCGGAGAGAGCGACAACGTCGCCGGGTTGGAGTCCCAAGGCCAGCCGCCCGCCGAACTCCAGTGTTTCCGCGACGCTACGCGTCTCAACGTGTTGCGAAGTGATCATAACCTGCCGGCACAAGGAGCTTCCGTGATCCATCGGACGCGATGAGGGTGACCTTTCGTCGCGAACGAACCACGCGACCAATCTCCGTCAGTTTCAGCGCAAATTTCCGCGCCCATTTCTGACGCAGGGCCGTAACATGGCGCGGGTCGATGGTAAAGAGCAATTCGAAATCTTCGCCGTCATCAAGGGCCGCACGAAGGTTTCCACGGGCGGCGCGGGCGATGGGAATTTCCGCGGCGTGGATTTCAAAGCCGGTCCCGGGCCGGCTCGCTTCCACCAGCCGCTGCAGGTCGCTGGACAACCCGTCGCTGAGGTCCATCATCGCGTGCACGGGAAAATTGCTGACCAGCCACCGCGCTTCCTTGAGGCGCGGTGTAAACGTGAGGTGCTTGCCGCGCCGCGAGCCGCCGAGTGTGCCGGTCACCAACACCGAGTCCCCGATTTTTGCGTCGCCACGCAACGTCATTCGCGAACGTTCCACTTCGCCGATGAGCGCAACCACCACGAACTGTTCGTGCTTCACGTGCGTCGTGTCTCCGCCGACAATTTGGCAGCCAAACTTTCGGGCGGCCGCGCGCAGTCCCGCATACAGCTCTTTCACCCAACGCGCGCCTGTCTTACGCCGCAAGCCGATACTCACCACGGCCCAACGCGGCACCCCGCCCATGGCTGCGATATCACTGAGATTGCGGGCCATCGCCTTCCAGCCGACCCGGCGCGGCGGATCGGTTTGTCGATAGTGGACGCCTTCCACCACCGGGTCACAGGTGTACAGCAAATGCCTGTCGGGATTGTCGCCGCGCAGCACGGCACAGTCGTCGCCAATGCCGAGGACCACGGAACCCCGTGCCGGACCGATGACGCCCTGGAGTTCGCGAATCAAACCGAATTCGCCAAGATCGTGAACTGTGGCGCGGTTTTTCCGGAGGGGTTTCATGATTGCGAGCGGATGTACAGGAGCATCCCCACGTTGACGGCGTTAAACAGCGCGTGCACGGTAATGGGGGCGAGTAGGGAACCCGTGTATTCGTAAGACAATCCGAGCCCGATCGCCAGGGCAAAGAGCGGCCCCAAAGAAGGCACATGCAGATGAATCGCCGCGAATGCCGCGGAGACGATCACCAGCGCCCAGCACGTGCCCCAGCGCTGCTTGAGGGCCGGGTAGGCGAAACCGCGAAAGAAAAATTCCTCAAACACCGGCGCAACGGCGACGGCGAAGGCGACGATGATGACGACCACGAAGGTGGAATCGGAAGTGGCCAGCAGGTCGGCAACGTCTTGCGGCGTGTCCTTGATGCCAAAGACGTGGCAAATTTTTGCGCTGACAGGAAAAACAACGGCAAGTGGAGGCAGCATTGCCAAAAAAAAGATTCCGCCGAACGCCACGGCGCGCAGCGTCAAGTTGCGCCGCAGGCCGACCGCCAGCCGCCAATCGATGCCGCGCCGGCGGAAAAATGCAACGAAGCCGAAAAGAAATACGATCCGCAACAGCATTTCAAGCAAGAGGAGCCAGGGAAGGGCGGTCTCCTGTTCCACATGCGCGAGCTTGAACGCCCCCGCGACCGCCCCTTCGGCTACCACCCATGTGATTATCAATGCCCCGATCGCGAACAATAGGTCATCCACGCTCCAGGGCTTTGCTTCGATCTTGAGCAGAGACGGTTGCTCCGCTGGCTCGCGAATCGCCAGGGTACGCGCGAAGCGGACGAACAGGTAGATGTCGCAAATCAGCCCCAAAGAAAGCAATACCGCACCCGCGGTGACAATGGCCGGATAACGCCCCAGCAACTCCGCATCCGAGAGGCCGCCCGAGCCCATCGCCGACGCGAGGAGGGCCAGGGATTGCGGGAAAGGGAAAAAATTGAGTGGATGAAACATGTTTGCTGTCAAAAATCTCGATAAATCTTCAACCGGAGCCCCGTCAAATGCAACTTCTTTCAAGGAAACGAGCTTGCAGAGTTACGCTTGTCAGAAGAGGCGTGCCCGCGTAAGATGGCCCCAGCAGCTTGAGTCAACGAAAAACGGAGAGATTGAAATCACCATGAAGCGAGAATTCCTGGCAGTAGTATTGATGGCAGTAGCGGTAGTCGGCAGCGCGCGCGCGGCGGATACAAATGCGCCGGCAGAAGCGGCGAAACCACCCGCCGGACCGCCGCCAAAACTTCAATTCGACAAGACCGTTTATGACTTCGGCCCGACCGGATTGGTCGATTCCGTCACGGGGACTTTCACTTTCCAGAATACAGGCGCGGGAGAACTGAAGATCGACAAGCCGCAGCCGTCCTGCGGGTGCACGGTCGCGAGTGTGAAGCCGGACACCCTCAAGCCCGGGGAAAAGGGCGAGTTGGTTTTCACGGTCCGGGTCGCCGGCCAGCGGGGCCATCTTGAGAAACACATCACGGTACCGTCCAATGACCCCCTGGCGGGGAAGGTGAGCCTCTCCATCAAGATCGAGATTAGGCAGATTATCGATGTGTCACCTCAAAGTATCCAGTTGGGCAATGTTCGGCAGGGGACGAGCACGAACGTGTCGGTGCTGGTGCGCCGGACCGACGGCAATAAACTGGCGATCAGCAAAGCCGAGCCGAGCAACAAAATGTTGACCACCCGGATCGAACCGGTCGAAGGCACGAACGCCGATTCGGCGAACATCATCATTGGCGTCTCCAGTGAGGGAACGCCGCGACAATTTAGCGAGAACGTAAAGGTGTCCATCGAGGGCGTCGCCCAGCCCGTGGCGGTGGTCACCCTCAACGGGCGGCTCTTGGGGGATGTACTCGTGGATCCCCCCATCCTGTACTGGCCGATCACGGATACCTCGGCCACGAATTCCGAGGCACTGCCGGCGCGGGAGATCAAGCTCTCGGCCACCCGTCCCGATCTGACGTTGGAAATCAAAAACCTGGCGACCAACATCAAGGAATTGAGTCTTGATCTGGTCACAAAAGATGCCGGGAAGTCCTACGTGATTGTTGCCAAGTTCTCGCAGGTGCCGAAGCAATCGGCGCAGGGCACGATCACTTTTGAGACGAACACCACGACCCAACCGAAGGTCACCATCCCCGTAACGCTTACCGTTCTGAAAAGGTAACCGGGCGGGCATGTGGCGCACTTTCCAGCGGGCGCTGGCGATCGTGGCCGCGGGCGCCGCGCTGGGTCTGGGAGCGAACGCGGTTTCCGCGCGACGCATCCCGTTGCTTACGCCACCGCCCGAGCCACCGAAGGCCCAGGACACGGTGGCGCTTCCGGAGGCCGAGGAATTGTGGAAGAGCGGGACAGGTTTCTTTTTCGACGCCCGCTCGCCAGCCGACTATGCCGCCGGGCACATCGCCGGCGCCCTCAGCCTGCCGGTGGAGGAGTTTGACGATCGTTTCCCGAAACTGGCCCCGATGTTGATGCCCGACGTGCCGATCGTCACATATTGCGATGGTAAAGAGTGCGAGTTAAGCGAGCGTTTGATGGTTCGACTCCGCGACCTTGGCTATCACAATGTGCGCCATCTGGTCAACGGCTGGACCGAGTGGCACACGGCGGGGCTGCTTACTCATACGGGAGATCAGCCGTGAAGTGGATCAATCTGATCCTGCGGCTTGTTCTTGGCGGAATTTTTCTGGCTTCGGCGATTGCCAAAATCTGGAACGTCCAGGTTAGCCCTGCTCACGGGATGCAGTTTTCGCATGTCCCCGACCTGGCGACCTTCGCCCAGGATGTGACCAATTACCATGTGCCACCGCGTTCCCTTGCCAACTTCGTTGCCATCACCTTGCCATGGATCGAACTGCTTGCCGGCGGGCTGCTGGTCTGCGGGATCTGGAAACGCGCGAGTGCGCTCGTGATTACGACGCTGATGATTGTGTTTTTGGCCGCCATCAGTTGGGCGCTGGTTCATGGATACGACATTCGTTGCGGCTGCTTCGGCACCGTCGATGCGCGAAAGGTGGGCGTCACGGCGCTGGCGCAGGACGCCGTATTGCTGGGCATGGCCGTCTGGCTGGCATGGCGTTTGGAAGATGAACCGCAACAAGCAACGGAGATTATTCCATGAAGCGACAGATCGTAGCGACGGACGCGGCGCCGAAAGCGGTCGGACCATATTCACAAGCCGTTTGGGCGGGGGACTTGTTGTTTTGCGCGGGCCAAATCCCGCTCGAACCGGCAACCGGGAACATTGTCCCCGGTGGAATCACCGAACAAGCGACCCGCGTTCTCGAGAACATTCGCGGCCTGCTGAAATCGCAAGGCCTGGATTTTGAGAACGTGGTGAAATCGACCGTCTTCCTCAGCGACATGAACAATTTTGGGGCCATGAACGAAGTATACGCCGGGTTTTTTACCAGGGAGCCGCCCGCCCGATCCACCATTCAGGTCGCCCGCCTGCCAAAAGACGCGCTGGTGGAAATTGAAGTCGTGGCGGCCAGATAGGCCCGCAAAAACGTTCGGGGAAGGCTCAGGGGCAGTGGGCGGTGTAGATTTTGGCGAGACGATACTCGAAGTACGCTTTGCGCTTGTTGGGCGCGGCTTGGAAGGTGGGGTTGGTCGCCAGCAACCAACAGAATTCAACCCATTCGACCAATCTGGACGGACAAGGTCTTGTCTTGTTCATTCGGCTCATCAGTAGCAGGGTTCGTGCGCAGTTCTGAAGGACCGCGAAATCAGGGATGTTCGGGCATTTTTCGTCTGGCAAACTGACGATGGCGAACGACACACCGGCAAGTTTGCGACTCCCAATCGCACCGATGCAAATCGCGCGGTTTCCGCGCTCGGTAACAAGAAGCCTTTCGCCTTGCTGGTGAGTTGGACGGTATGCTAGCGTTCGCCCGCTTTTATGAGGAGAGGGGGGAAATTGCTGCTGGTCGGTCGTGGCACTCCTGTCGTTAACGGCAGGCGCGCGCGCCGATGATTCGGCGACGGCTGCGCCCGCCGAAAGTCTGGGCCCGCCTTCGACCATCGACGCGGAAACCATGACGTTCGACAAGGACTCGAAGACCTATGTTGCTGACGGCCATGTTGTGATCCACGACAAAGACGCCACCCTCCAGGCCGACCACGTGAAGTTTAACACGGAAACAAAGGACGCGTGGGCAAACGGGCATGTGCGGCTCAATCGAGCGGCCCAGGAATGGGTTGCGCCGTCGCTTTACTACAACTTCGATACGCGCGCCGTGAAGGCTTCGCAAGCCGATGGCTTTGTCGATCCGGTCTATGTGCGGACGGAGAATCTCGAGCAGGCGAATACCAATCACTATGTCTTCACCCACGGTTCGGCCACGACCTGTGATTATGACAAACCGGATTACCGCTTCGTAGCGACCCACGGGGAGATTTGGCCGGGCTCGCGCGTGGTGCTCTACAATGTCACGTTGCGACTCGGAAACACGCCGGTTTGCTGGTTCCCGATTGTCGTTTTTTCGCTGAATGGCGGCCAGCCTCCCATTGTCGTCTCGGTCGGGGATAATACGCTGTCGGGATTCTTCCTCTTGTCGGCTTACACCTGGAAGCCGACCAAGGACCTCGAAGTGACCGTCCACGCGGACGAGCGGACGCGGCGCGGCTTTGGCACCGGCGCGGACATGCGGTACCAGATGGGCCCGGAGGGACAGGGATTGTTGACGGGTTATTACTTGAACGACGCCGAGCCGAAAGACAATTCGTTCGGGGAGAGCAGCGTCAACCATAATCGCTACCGCGGCGAGTGGCAGCACAAGCAGTACCTGACCAATGACGTTACCGTCACAGTCGATCTCAACAAGTTGAGCGATTCCGATGTGATCAAGGACTTTTTTCCGGACGAGTTCCGCCAGAACCGCGAGCCGGACTCGGTGGCCGATGTCACCAAGCGCGGGCCGGACTATACGCTGTCGCTGCTGACGACCCCGCAATTCAACGAGTTCTTTGCCGGGGTCGAGCGCCTGCCCGAAACGAAGTTGGCTGTGGATCGGACCCGGCTGGGCAGCACGCCGTTCTTTTATGAAGGGGAGAGCAGCGTTGGCCAGTACCATAATGTACCGGGGAACACCAATGTGACAGGCAGCGTGGCGAACACAAATTTTGTTGGGAACGCCGTGCGCGCCGATACCTTTCACCAAATCGTCATGCCGGAGATGCTGGGAGGCTGGCTTTCTGTGATCCCGCGGGCGGGAATACGCGGGGACTACTACTCGCGGACGACCGAGGACGATCCCACGCAGGACGGGGTAACGCGTGTCGTCTATGATCTTGGCACGGAAGCTTCTTTTAAGGTCTCCCGGGAATGGGACGATGCGCACAACGACTGGTTTCGCGTGGATGGCCTGCGGCATATTTTGCAGCCGTTTGTGGACTACCAGTGGGTGCCGCGACCCAACCAGGCGACCAATGATCTTTTCCAATTTGATTCCGTGCGCGACGTGACCCTGCGGGGTGGCGACTCGCTGTCGGTGACGCGCTATTCGCCGCTGGAGTTCCCGGCGTACAACACGATCGACTCGATTACCGGGGAAAACACACTGCGCTTTGGGTTACGCCAAACGTTGCAGACACGGCGTGACGGCCAGGCCTGGAACCTGGTCGACGTCACCGGTTGGACGGACTGGGAGATCGAAAGGGTCAAAGGACAGGCTGACTTTTCGGATTTTTTCGGGACGATGGAGCTGCGGCCGTGGCGCTGGCTGTCGTTGGACACGTTTGCGCGTTACGATATGAATGCCGGCGTGCTGCGGGAGTTCAATACCGAGATGCGCATCATCGATACCGGCCGCTGGATTTTTGGCGTGGGGACACGATATTTGAAGGATGACAGCAACCTCGTCACCGGTGATCTCGCGTATCGGTTGACCCGGCGCTGGAGCGCGCATATTTACGAGCGTTATGACATGGAAGACGGCACGTGGGAAGAGCAGGAATATACCTTGCGACAGGAAACGCATGACTGGTTCATTGATTACGGTTTCCGTTACCTGGGGCGGCACCAAGAGACGGGCATGCCTACGCAAAAAAATGAAATGACATTGTTCTTCAGCGTGACACTCAAGGCGTTCCCGAACAATATCCTGAGAGTGAACTAAGCGGATGAGGGAGTGAGAAATTTATGGTTAAGATAAGCATTGTTGGAACCGGCTACGTCGGCCTCGTGACGGGCGCCTGCTTCGCCGAGGTCGGACACCAGGTGATCTGTGTCGATAACGACCTGAAAAAGGTGGAAACGCTGCAAGCCGGCGGGATCCCGATTTACGAGCCGGGCCTCGAAGAGATGGTGAAACGCAACGTCACCAACGGTCGGCTGCGCTTCACGGGACAGATCGCCGATGGCGTGAACAATTCCGAGGTGATCTTCATCGCCGTGCCCACCCCGCCCAAGCCCAATGGTGACGTGGACATGAGTTTCGTCGAGCGGGTGGCGCGCGAAATCGCGGCGACCATGACGGAATACAAGATCATCGTGGATAAATCCACAGTGCCCGTCAAGACCGGCGAAAAAGTCGCGGAGACCATCAAGCGCTACAACAAACACAAGGTCGATTTCGACGTGATCAGCAACCCCGAGTTCCTGCGCGAGGGCTGCGCCGTGCAGGACCTGATGCAGCCGGACCGGGTGGTGATCGGTGTGGGCGGCCCGCGACCGGTGGCGAAGATGAAGGACGTGTACACGCCGTTCAACGCGCCGATCATCGTGACTGACATCAACAGCGCGGAACTGATCAAGCATGCCTGCAACTCTTTCCTCGCGCTGAAGATTTCCTATACCAACGCGCTCTCCGTCATCTGCGAAGCCAGCGGCGCCAACATTTCGGACGTCGTTCACGGCATGGGCCTGGACAAACGCATCGGACGCGCGTTTCTCAACGCCGGCCTCGGCTACGGCGGTTCCTGTTTCCCGAAGGACCTCAGCGCCTTTGTCCATATCGCCGAGGCGCTGGGCTATGAATTTCGGCTGCTCAAGGAAGTCCAGCAGATCAATTCCAGCCAGATCGAACGCTTTCTCAAGAAAGTCCATGACACCTTGTGGATCGTGAAGGATAAAACCATCGGTGTGCTGGGGCTGGCGTTCAAGCCGAACACGGACGATATGCGCCTGGCGCCGTCGCTGGAAGTCATCCGCCCGCTGCAGAAGGAAGGCGCAAAGATTCGCGCTTATGACCCGAAGGCGATGGAAAAGGCGCGCGAGGTCCTGCCTGGTGTCGAATTCTGTGACGATCCGTACGGTGTCGCGACCGGAGCGGACGCGCTCATCATTTGCACGGAGTGGGATGAATTCCGCCAGCTCGACCTCGACAAGCTGCGCTCGGTGATGAACCATCCGATCGTGCTCGATGGCCGCAACTTGTACGATCCGCAAAAGATGACCGAGCTGGGTTTCGTGTACAAGAGCATCGGCAGGTGAGATGCGCCGCGGCGCGGTCATTCTACTCCTGATGGTCACAGCTGCCGCGCCGGTTCTTGCCCAAAAACCTTTTCCACCCATCACGGCGGATGATCGTATCATTGTGGTCGCGCCGCATCCTGACGACGAAGTGCTCGGCGCGGGTGGATTGATCCAGCAAGCGTGCGCGGCCGGCGCGGAGGTGCACGTGATTTATCTCACCAGCGGTGATCACAACCAAATCGCATTTAAGATCTACAAACTCCGGCTGCACCTTAGTTCCCGCCAATATATTGCGTTCGGCGAACTGCGTAATCGCGAGGCGGCAGCCGCCACGGCGCTGCTCGGCTTGACCCGCGACCAACTGACTTTCCTGGGGTACCCGGACTACGGAACGCTGCAAATCTGGCGCGACCATTGGGGCGAGGTCCCTCCGTTTCGCAGCGACGCGACGCACACCAACGCGGTGCCGTATGCGGATGCGTTTGGTTACGGACAATCGTACACGCCCGAAAACGTCGTGGCCGACTTCGTCAAACTATTCCGCCTGATTCGTCCGACGAAGATATTTGTCACACACCCCGCCGATACCAATCCGGACCACCGCGCCGCGGCGAATTTCACGCGCCTTGCGGTGCTGGAACTGGGGGCGGAACAGCCGCCACCGCAGCTTTACTATTACGTTGTTCACTTTGGTCGATGGCCGTTTCCCTATCATTATCATCCCGAACTGGAACTCGAACCACCGCAACAGTTGCTGGACGACGGCGATTGGCTGACGCTTCCGTTGACGCCGGAGCAGGCGCAGGAGAAGTACGAGGCCATCCTGCAAAACCACACGCAACTGACGACGCGCCAGTATTTTCTGGTCTCGTTCGCGCGCGCCGATGAAATCTTCGCCACCATCGAGGTGTTGCCCGTGCCCGAGGTGCCCGCCGATGCGGTCATCAACTGGAAGAAGGCGGTTCGCACCGAAGCCATTGGATTCAGCCACAGCGAGGCGTCCAACAAAACCGGCGCGGAACATGTGCCGTTGGAGGAACTGGCGGCGATGGAATTGGAAGAGACCGCCTACGTGCGCCAGGGTGAAGACCTGATTGCGCAGGTCACACTGCAAAACCGGCTGGGAAAGCGGGCCAATGTCCATTTACTGCTGTACGGATTCAAACGCGGTTCCGACTTTGCCACCCTGCCCAAACTGCACATCAACATCACGCCGCTCGGCAGCGTGCATGTATTTGACGATCGCAAACGGGTGAACGTCGAGAACGTCAAGGTGATCAGCGTCGAGAACCACTTGATTGTCCGCGTGCCCTTGCGGCTGCTGGGCGACGAGGTGCCCGACCTGCTTTTCACGGCGACGCGGGCGAACCTCGGCGAGATTGCAGCGGACAATACCGCGTGGCATCTCTTTTCGCTGTCCAGTGGTCCTGTAAACGGGCATACAATCAAGCCATCAAGCAATAGACCGCCAATGTGGGTGAAATAATGGAGTACTTGATCACAGGAGGAGCGGGGTTCATCGGCTCGAACATCGCCGAGCACCTGGTTGGACAGGGGCGCAGCGTCCGGGTGTTCGACAATTTTTCCAGCGGCAAGCGCGCGAACGTACAGTCCTTTGCTGCGCAGGCGGAAATCATCGAAGGCGACTTGCGTGACATCAAATCGGTCCAACAGGCGGTCAAGGATGTGCGTTATGTCCTCCACCTTGGCGCGATACCCAGTGTTCCTCGCTCCGTTGAAAACCCACTGGCGACGAACGAAGCCAATATTACCGGCACGGTCAATCTGCTGGTCGCGGCGCGCGACGCGGGGGTGAAACGGGTGGTGTTCACGTCGTCCTCCAGCGTGTATGGTGACACGCGCACGCTGCCCAAGCGCGAAGACATGCCGCCGTCGCCGCTCTCGCCCTACGCGGTCCACAAAATCACGGGCGAGTATTACGCGGCCATCTTCTGGCGGTTGTACGGACTCGAAACCGTCTCGCTTCGCTACTTTAACGTGTTCGGCCCGCGTCAGGACCCGCAGTCGCAGTATGCGGCGGTCATTCCGCGGTTCATCACGGCCATTTTGCGCGACCAATCCCCAGTCATCTTTGGCGACGGCAGCCAGACGCGCGATTTCTCCCATGTCGAGAATGTCATCCACGCCAACCTTCTCGCTTGCGAAGCGCCGAAGGAAGCGCTCGGCCAGTCCTTCAATATCGCCTGCGGCGGACGCATCTCGCTTTTGGATCTCGTCGACACCGTGAACAAAATTCTCGGCAAAAACGTGAAACCGAAGTTCGATCCCGCGCGCCCCGGCGACATCCTCCACAGCCAGGCCGACATTACGAAGGCGGAAAGGCTTCTCGACTGGAAACCCACGGTGAACTTTCCCGAAGGCATCGCCAAGACAATCGCGTGGTATCAGCGGCAGGGCTAGAGGATAATTACAAATATGAGATTGTGCCGGACTGCCCCCATTTCCGAAACGAGGCAAATCCTTTGCTTTTGCCTTATTCTAACTTGCTGTTCCTGCTCTTCCCCAAATGAACAGCATAGTAGTCAAGTAGCGATTGCGTCATGGCCACACGGCAATTCAACTGATATTAGGTGCGAAATCCACGAGCGCCATTCTGGCAGTGACGAATTAAGTGATCGCGAACTAAGAATTGTCGACCCACGGGGTCATTGCGTGAGTCTGTTTCACACCCCCGACACGTTCCTTGCAATGTATCCAAACGGAGATGACAATCCGCTTTTAATCACTGTGTGGGTTTCGGGAACGGCGTACAGGATTCGAGTCGTTAATTGGGACGGTGCCACTGCGAGAGTTGTACTTGATGGTGGCTCCAAGAGTTTTCCTGAAATTATTTCTCGCGAGCTGGGGGATTGTATTATTCTTTTGAGCGATTCGAATGGCAGCCCGACCGACACTACTAACTGGACCACGACGCGTTATTCTTGGAATGGAAACGAGATGTCGGAACTTGACCACGTGGCATATTCATCTCGATTCGCGAAGTTACAGTGAAGGGTGGGGGGCCGACAGTTTGTTTTAATGATCTTTTCACGAAGTTTGGCCGTGCAAAATTTCTTGGGGCTTGGTAGAAACCACGGGCACTTATTGAACGTCTCAGTTGAAGAGCTTTTTTCCTGATTCCATTCCAGAACCGAAACACGAACGACGGCGAGAGATGCCGACCTTAACTGAACAACAGAACGCCGTGCGACCGGCGACGCCTTCGAAGAAGCAGGCGAGCGCGATTCGTGTCTCGCCGGTGCTGATCGAGGCTTCCCACAAGAATGCCGACGAGGTTTTCGCCCTCCTCAATACCTCGGCGGCGGGCTTGACCCAATTCGATGCGGAAGAGCGATTCGGCAAATACGGCCCGAACGAGGTGGCCCGCGAGAAACGGCACGGGTGGTTGTGGCGGTTGTGGACAGCCGTGCGAAATCCCCTGGTGATTCTGCTGACGATATTGTCGATTGTCACGTTTGCCACGGGGGACCTGGCCGGAGGCAGCGTAATGGCGGCGATGGTTATCCTGGGCGTTTCGCTGCGATTTGTGCAGGAGTCGCGGGCGGACATCGCGGCGGCGAAGTTGAAAGCCATGATCAGCGTCACCGCCACGGTCAACCGCGACGGCCAGCCGAAGGAAATCCCATTGAAGGAGTTGGTGCCGGGCGATGTGGTCAAGCTGGCTGCCGGCGACATGATTCCGGCGGACGTGCGACTGATTAGCTGCAAAGACCTCTTCATCATCCAGGCGAGTTTGACGGGCGAATCGTTGCCGGTGGAAAAGATCGATACGCCGGAAAAAGAAGACGGTCGTCAACCGTTGGAGTTGCGCAACCTTTGCTTCCTGGGCACCAGCGTGGAGAGCGGTACGGCGCGCGCGGTGGTGGTGGCGACGGGAGTGCACACGTACTTTGGGAGCATGGCCAGCAGCATTACCGGTCAGCAGGTGGAGACCAGTTTTGACAAAGGCGTCCACAAGTTCACCTGGTTGATGATTCAGTTCATGATGGTGATGGTGCCGTTGGTTTTCCTGATCAACGGCTTGACGAAGCATGACTGGAAGGAAGCGTTCTTCTTCTCGCTGGCGGTGGCAGTGGGGTTGACGCCGGAAATGCTGCCCATGATCGTCTCCGTTTGCCTGACGAAAGGGGCCCTCGCCATGTCGCGCAAGAAAGTCATCGTGAAGCGGCTCCATTCCATCCAAAACTTTGGCGCCATGGACGTTTTGTGCACGGACAAGACGGGCACATTGACGCTGGATCGCGTGATTCTCGAAAAGTATTGCGACGTGGCCGGCGATGAGAATGACAGTGTGCTGGAAGCGGCCTACCTGATCAGTTATTTTCAGACGGGGTTAAAGAACGTGCTGGATCGCGCGATCCTCCAACATGTCGACGCGCACACGGAGTTGCCCGTCGAACAGCACAAGATGGTCGATGAAATTCCCTTCGATTTCTCGCGACGGATGATGTCGGTGGTCATCGAAACGCCGGAGCACGGCCACCGCCTGTTCACCAAGGGCGCTCCCGAGGCTATTTTCGGCCGTTGTACGCGATTCGAACTCAACGAGGAAGTCGTGCCGATGGAAGAGATCCTGATTCAGGACTTGAAGGCAGAGTATGAAGACCTGAGCACAGACGGCTTTCGCGTGTTGGCGGTCGCGTACAAGGACCTGGAAAAGCGGGCAGCCTATTCCAAGGACGACGAATGCGATCTCGTCCTGAAGGGCTACGTGGCATTCCTCGATCCGCCCAAGGAAACGGCGGCCACGGCTATCGCCGCTTTGCAAAAACACGGCGTCACGGTGAAGGTGCTGACGGGCGACAACGACCTGGTTAGCCGCAAGATTTGCAACGAGGTCGGGCTGTCCACCGACACGATCCTGCTGGGCCAGCAGGTGGAGGCCATGTCGGATGCCGAACTGGGAGACGCGGCGGAGAAGACGACGCTTTTTGCGCGATTGTCGCCGGCCCACAAACAAAGAATCATCAAGGCGCTGCAGAGCAAAGGACACGTGCTCGGGTTCCTCGGCGACGGGATCAACAACGCGCCGGCGCTGCGGGCAGCGGACGTGGGCATTTCCGTGGACACCGCGGTGGACATCGCCAAGGAATCGGCGGACGTCATTCTGCTGGAGAAGAGCCTGATGGTGCTGGAAGAGGGGGTGCTGGAAGGACGGAAGGTGTTTGTCAACATTCTGCGTTACATCCGCATGGGCGCCAGTTCGAACTTCGGGAACATGTTCAGCGTTCTCGGCGCCAGCGCGTTCCTGCCATACCTGCCCATGGCGCCGTTGCAGGTGCTGACGAACAACCTGCTCTATGACTTTTCGCAGGTCCCGATCCCGACCGATAACGTGGGCCCGGAACAGATCGCCAAGCCGCGTCCGTGGGCGATCGGGCAGATCAAGCGGTTCATTCTCTTCATCGGGCCGATCAGCTCGATTTTCGACTACACGACGTATTTCATCATGCTCTACGTCTTCAAGTGTTGGGACCCGTCGCGGGCGTCGCTGTTCCAGACCGGGTGGTTCGTGGAATCGCTGATGACGCAGACGCTGATTATCCACGTCATCCGCACGAACAAGATCCCGTTTCTCCAAAGCCGCGCCAGTTGGCCTTTGACCGCCACCACCGTGATCATCATGTGTTTCGGCATGTGGCTGCCGTTTTCCCCGATGGCCCACGCGTTGGGCTTCGTTCGCCTTCCGGGGTTGTACTGGCCATTGCTGGCCCTCACGTTGGTCTGTTACATGGGGCTCACGCAGATCATCAAAGCGTGGCTTTTCCGCAAGGCGTGGATTTGACGTGGCTCGGGGGGTTCCGTACGCCTTCCCTAAAAGAGGCGAAGCCGAGGTTAGGGTCCTCGGCTTCAGTTAGTCGATTGGTGTGGAGAAGCACCTTCGACGAGGTATGGTATAGGGTGAGTGGTTATCTAGCAGTGTCAGTGCCATGCGTGCTAGCGGCCGTATTTCGAAGGGATTTTGGCAAAAACATTTCAAAATCAGCCGATTTTCGGCTGCTGTCTTCGAACAAATCTTAGAATTGCAGGTTTTGGACCATCGGAAAACCCTCAATTTTGCGAGTTGCACGCTTCGAGGCTTTTCTATACCGTTAGCGCCTCAAAGACTGGGAGAAGACATTACCAATGGCTGTTACGATTGAAAACACCGCGCCGTGCCGCAAGAAGCTCCGCATCGAGGTGGAAGCCGAACGGGTGGCCGGCACACGCGCCGAGATTTTACAGGAATTCCGCAAGTTCGCGGCGATCCCCGGCTTTCGCCCGGGCAAAGCGCCCGAGCCGATGGTCGAGAAGCGATACGCCGGTCAGATCGACGAGGAATTGCGCAAGCGGCTTATCCCCGAAAGCTATCGCGAAACACTCGGCGAGCAGAAGTTGAAAGTCGTGGGTTATCCGCAAATCGAGTCCGTCGAGTACAAACACGGCAGCGCGCTGGTTTACACCGCCGCCGTGGACACCGCGCCCGAGTTTCCTCTTCCCGACTACAAGGGCATTCCTTTGAAAAAGAAAACGGTGGCGGTGAAGGAAGAGGAGATCAACAAGACCATTGATTCCTTGCGGGAGCAGCAGGTCGAGTTCGTCGCCATCGAAAACCGCGCGATCCAGACCGGCGACTACGCCGTTATCAATTACACCGGTGTGTCCGACGGCAAACCGATCAGTGAACTTGTCGCGGATGCCAAGGAACTGGGTGAGAACAAGGACTTTTGGCTGCTGATCTCCGCGGATTCATTTCTGCCCGGTTTTTGCGACCAGCTTATCGGCGCCAAGGCCGGCGAGAAGCGCCAGGTTCTTGTCGATTTCCCGGCCGATTTTCCACAAAAGGCCGTGGCGGGAAAAAAGGCCACCTTTTTCGTGGACGTGATCGCGATCAAGGAGAAAAAGCTGCCGGAGGTCAACGACGAGTTCGCCAAGAAGGTCGGCCTCGACAATGTGGAAAAGCTGAAAGACGCAGTCCGCAAGAGCCTCCTCACCGAGGTGGAGAGCCAGCAGGAGGCGGAATTGCGACGCCAGATTGCCGACCACCTGCGGAGCAAGGTTGAATTTGAGTTGCCCGAGTCACTGGTTAAGCAGGAAACACGCAGCATCATTTATGACGTCGTTCGCGAAAACAGCCTGCGTGGGGCGACGAAGGAGCAGCTCGAAGAGAAGAAGGATGAGATCTATGGGTTCGCCACCCAGAACGCCAAGGAGCGTCTCCGCACCTCGTTCATCCTCGGGGCCATCGCCGAAGCTGAACAGATCAAGGTCGAGGAGGCGGAAGTGGAACAGCGCATAGCGCAGATGGCCCAGCGCACTCGGACTACACCGGAAAAGCTGAAGGCGCAATTAGCCGAAAAGAACGGATTCGGCGAAATCGAGGAACAAATCCTGGTCGGGAAGACCCTAGATTTTCTTGTGGCGAACGCCAAAATCGAGACAATTGCCGAATCCTAGGGCCGTGGGGCAGGGCAACACCGGCGGGGATTGCAGTCGGCAAAAGAAATGCTAGTATGGAAGGCAAAAGGAAGGCAAATGGACAAAGCTCAGTTACTGGTACCGATGGTGGTCGAGCAGACGGGCCGCGGCGAACGCGGCTACGACATCTATTCCCGCTTGCTGAAAGACCGCATTGTGTTTGTCGGCACGCCGATTGACGACAACGTGGCCAACGTCATCATCGCGCAGATGCTTTACCTCCAGTCCGAGGACCCGGCCAAGGACATCAACCTTTACATCAACTCGCCCGGCGGCTCCGTCACCTCGGGACTGGCCATCTATGATACGATCCAATTTGTGAAATGCGACGTGACCACCTATTGCGTTGGCCAGGCCGCGAGCATGGGCGCCGTGCTGCTCGCCGCGGGCACCAAAGGCAAACGCTTTGCCCTGCCCAATGCGCGGATCATGATTCACCAACCGTGGGGGGGCGTCCAGGGACAGGCCGCCGATATCAGCATCCAGGCGAAGGAGATTTTGCGGATGCGGGACCGACTCAATGAAATCCTCGCGTTGCACACCGGCAAGCCGATCGAGACGATCGCAAAAGACACAGACCGCGATTTCTTCATGTCCGCCGCCGAGTCGCGGGATTATGGGCTCGTCGACGAGGTTGTGAAGTCACGCCGTGACGTCGAGAAGAAACCGGAGAAGGCCGCCTAGGAAAACACATGGCGCGCCCGACGAACCTGACGATGTGCAGCTTCTGTGGGAAGACCCACGGCGAGGTGCGGAAACTCATCGCTGGCCCGGGCGTTTACATCTGCGACAACTGCATCACGGTCTGCAAGAGCATTCTCGACAAGGAACTGGGACACCCCAAGACCAAGCCATCCGCCGGTTTCCGCCTCGCTGTCCCGAAGCCCGCCGAGATCCGGCGACAACTCGACCAGTACGTCATCGGGCAGGAGCAGGCCAAGAAGACCATCGCGGTGGCGGTACACAATCATTACAAGCGCATCCAGCAGGACAACACCGGCTCTGACAAGACGGCCAACGGCGCGGTTAAGCTGGATGAACATCGCAACGTCGAGATCGAGAAGAGCAACATTTTGCTGATCGGGCCGACGGGCTCGGGTAAGACGCTTCTCGCGCGCACCCTCGCACGGATCCTCGATGTGCCATTCTGCATCGCCGACGCCACCACATTGACGGAAGCGGGTTACGTCGGCGAAGACGTCGAGAATATCATTCTGCGACTGTTGCAGGGCGCCGATTATGATGTCAAACGCGCCGAACTGGGTATTGTTTATATTGACGAGATCGACAAGATCGGGCGCAAAAGCGATTCCGCCAGCATCACCCGCGATGTTTCGGGCGAAGGCGTGCAGCAGGCCCTGCTGAAAATCCTGGAAGGCACGGTTTGCAACGTCCCACCGCAAGGCGGGCGCAAACATCCGCATCAGGAATACATCCAGGTCAATACCGAGCACATTCTTTTCATCTGCGGCGGCGCCTTCATCGGTTTGGACAAGATCGTCCAGCGACGTATCGGCGGCCATGCGCTTGGGATTTGCCAAACCCGACGAGACGACGAAGCTGGCCCAGCGCGCCAGCATCACGGAGCACGTCGAGCCCGAAGACCTGTTGAAATTCGGGATGATCCCCGAGTTCGTCGGGCGCCTCCCCGTCGTCTCGGTCCTCAATGAGCTGATCGAGCCCGAACTGATCGCGATTCTCACGGAGACCAAGAACGCGATGATCAAGCAGTACAGCAAGCTGTTCGCGATGGAAGGCGTGAACCTGAATCTCACCAAGGACGCGCTGCAGGCGCTGGCGGAAGCCGCGCTCAAGAAGGGCACCGGCGCGCGCGCCCTGCGATCGTTGCTGGAAAAACTGATGCTCGACCTGATGTACGAGATCCCCTCGCGCGATGACATCGCCGAAGTCACCATCAACCGCGGTGTCGTCGAAGGCAAGCGCGAACCCCTCATCCGCAAGAAGCAGTCAAAGGACGCCGCCTGATTATTCACCGTAACGGGGTGAATTTCTTCTGCTGTTGGTGGTCGATTCGTTTCAACTCCGTGCGAAGCTGACTCAGTACCAAAGTGTTGATGACGACCAGCGACGCTACCAGAATCGTCAACGTCAAGACCACGAGCATGGCGCTGCCGCGTTCGTTTTTCATGACGGTCTCCGGGCAACGGCGGTGAACGTGAACAGCGGTCGCACGAGGACGATTTTTTGCGGACTGGCGAGTTCCAATTCCCAACGCCAGGCGTCGACGCGCTGGCGCGGGTCATCCGAGATGGTGGACGTCTTCACTTGTTTGAGCACAATCGTCCGTGTTGCGCCTGTCTGTCGCCAGACCGCGCCATCCACGAAGACATACGCAACCTCACCCGATTGTTGCGGAATCGCCACGCCATTGTCGATCGAGTGCGGGGGAGCAATGGCGGCACGAATGTCTTCCCGCCAACGCTCACCAGCGCGCATCGCGCGCACGATGTCATCGGCGTTGCGGCGAAGGCTGCGAGTATGTTGGTCGTATCGGTAATAGGCGACAAAGGAGAGGTCGAGCACCACCGCGAACACCGCGATGTAGACGAGGCATTCGAGCAACGAGAAACCGCGTTCCGACTTCATTGTCCGACCGCCTCCCGCACGACCGCGCGCCGGAGCGGGACTTGTCCGGTTGCCACTCCAGCCGCAAACGCGGCCCATGCACCGTCAGGGTGAACTTGCCCGGCGGCAGGTATTTTGCCGATTCGGCGTGGACGGTATAAGGTGTCGTGCCTTCGGCAAAAGCCCGCCATTCGCCTGCGGCGAGGACTTCCATTTCGCCATCGACGGCTTCCATGGCGACCGCGCGCCAGTAATAGACGCGGCAGCATGCTGTTCGTCCACAAACGAAAATCCCAACGGCAGCAGGATCGTCACAATGAGGGTCAACGCCATCATCAACTCGATGGTCATCGAACCGCACTCGTATCGAGTTCGCTTCACCATAGGGACAGCTCCCACACGATGGACGTTAACGCTTGAAACACGCCGACGGCGACCAGGCCGACGAAGGCGCCATTGAGAATCACCAGGACCGTGGTGACAATCTGCGACGCCGCTTGTTCCTGCTGAAATGCCTTCGCATCCAACGCCTCGTGCCAGCCAGCTAGCGCTGCGCGAAAACCAGTTTGTCCATGGACCGCATTGGTCAAGCGCCAGCGGAACTCGCCGCCATCATCCAAGACAGCCATGGCATCCGTCAAAGGCACACCCTGTTGAAGCTTCCGCATGATCGCGTCGCCGCGGCGAATAAAAACGTCATTATCGGTGCTGGCCGCGGCGAGCTGTACGGCTTTCGACTCCGGTAGATTGGCGTCCAGCAGGATGGCCAGTGTCGCCGAGAAATCCCTCAGCAACTGCTTTCGCCGCCAAGGCAACTTCCAAGCCAGGCGATCGGCCATTGGTTTCAGAATCGGATTAAGCCAACGCAACAGCCATGTCGTCCGTCCGTACATGGCGCCGACCACGCAAAGCATGAGCAGCAGGACGAGCTGGGCGCCGATAAACCAGGAAGGCGATGTGCGTAGAAAAACTCGAACAACGGCGGAAACGTTCCGCCAAAGTCTTCCGTAATTTCGCGAAACTTTGGAAGAATCACGATGGCGATAAAGGAAGGAATGACCACGGCGGCTGGACTGAGGACGACGAACAGGATGATTATATAGTTGACGAGTTTCAGCGAACGCGAGGCGCCGGTGGTCAGCGTTTTGCGGCAGGCCGCCAGGATCGCGGGGAAAGTGTTGGCGTGTTCCCCTGTCTGCAGCATCGCGACCACCCGCGATGGCAGAAATCCCGGCACACGAGCGAGTGCTTCACCGAGGCGCAACCCATCGCGAAGATATTCTGCCAACTTTTGAAAACGGCGACCGAGGGTATGATCGCCGCTATCGGCAATTTCCACGACGATTTGCTCGGGACTGTGACCTTCACGAATTCCGCTTTCCAGTAAATCGAGGAACAGACAGGCCTGCCCCTGTCGTCGCAAGGGCGCGCGCAGGGTAAAGTACACCAGGCAAATGAAAACAACCCAGGAGGCGAGTGGCACGAGCGTCGCAATCAGGAATTCAGGGCTGCTTGCAAATGTATGTTCATTCATATCAACCCCCCAGGGTGCCAACAGTACGGCTGATCATAGCGATCAAGGTGTACAACTGGGCGCAGAGCAGGCCGCCAAGGATCAACACTGCCGTCGGAAGGGCCGCATACAATAGGATTTCGGTTCTTTGGAGCGCCCGTGCCTGGTAAATTTCCGCTGCTCGCTGGAAGCCATCTGCCATGTTCTCTCTCGCGCTCGCCACGATCCAAACAAACAACCCCGGGAATGACAACTCCATCGTCTGCGATTCGTGAAAAGGCAGTCTGACCTGCCTGCCACCCGGGACTGCCAGACGAGCGAGTTCCTTTCCGCCAGCGCTGCCGTTCTCCATCTGCTGTGCGAGAGCGATAGCATCTGCCAGCGTGCATCCGCCTTTCAACATCATGGTCATCGCGAAGGCTATGCGTGCCAGGCTGGCTTCGTGAAATGCCGGGGCCCGCCACTGAAGCGATCGCTGAAAAGAGGGAATGGTTATCACTATAAAAACTGCGACTGTTATTAGCAGCAGGAGGATCAGGGGTGTCCAAAGCAAGGTGACCTCAACTATCGGCAGTTTCGCGAGCGTGTTGCCAGTCAAGTCCTCAGCGAACGAGTGATAGAACTGGTGGACGAAGAACGTCAACCACACCGACAACGCCACCGTGGCCAGCAGCACGATCAGTGGGTAAACCATCAGCCCCTTCAGTCGCATGCCAATCAGGCTGGCGCGTTGGTAATAATCGGCCACCAGCGTCAGCACACCGGGCAGGTCGTTGCTTTGGACGCCGACCTGGATCATCTGTACGTAGAAGGGCGGCAACTTGCGCGCGGCGAGGGCTTGTTTTATCGGGACACCATTGGCGAGGTCGGCGCGGAGTTTTTCGAGTTCATCCCGCAGATCGCCGCGGCGCATGGAAGAGCAAAGTTGGCCCAGGGCGCTTTCGAGCGGAATGCCGTCCCGCAACATCGCGGCCAACTGCTGGTTGAAAAAGGCGAATTCGTCCAGTTTCATGTGCCGAGTACCCTTCGGAGTTCTGCGTCATTGGTGATACCACGTTCGACCAAAGCGCGGCCGGCGGCTTCGAGGGAGCCGGACGGCGCAATCGACGCCAGTTCATGGGCACGCAGCCGCTCACGCATCGGCTCATCCATCTTGACGCACTCGACCAACGGCGCGCGGCCCTTGTAACCGGTTCGCAGGCACGACTCGCACCCGTCGCCGCGGCAGGTCGGACAGAGTCGGCGGATCAGGCGCTGATTCAACACCAGACCAATTACGGAAGCCACCGCGAAACGATCAGGACACATCACCAGCAGGCGTTCGAACACGCCACGGCACGAGCCGGCGTGCAGAGTGGAGATCACCAAATGCCCGGTGAGCGCAGCTCGTACAGCGATGTTGGCGGTCTCTTCGTCACGGATTTCGCCGATGACGAGGACTTGCGGGTCCTGGCGCAACAGGTGACGCGCTGCCTTTGAAAACGTCAGGCCGCGCGCGTCATTGACTTCCGTCTGCATCACGCCGGCAACGATCTGCTCGACAGGATCTTCAACGGTAATGATGTGGCGGCCGCCCAAATCGAGAAGCTGCCGCAGGCAGGCGTAAATGGTCGTCGTCTTACCGCTACCGGCTGTCCCGTCAACAACAAGAGGCCTGCGGTTTGTCGCAAAAACGCCTCTAGTTCCGCGCAAATCGCCTCGGGAAAACTCAACTCATGCAAAGTCGGCGCGGTGAAGTCGCTGAATAATCGCAAGACGATTTTCTCACCGGTGACGGTGGGATAGGTCGCCACGCGGATGTCGTGCCGGCCGCCGCCGTCGGCCTTGTCGATACGTCCGTCCTGCGGCAGGGAATCCTGATACGTCTTGAGGCGCGCGAGGAACTTGATGCGGCCAAAAACATGGTCGGCCAGCTCGGCGGGCAGGTCCGAGACGGGCGAGACGATGCCGTCCAGCCGAAACGCGACCTGGGTTGCGCCGGCGCATTTCTGTAGATGAATGTCGCTGGCGTTCGCGCGCTCGGCCTGTTGGATCAGGTCCTCCAACACCTTCGGTGCCGAGAGGTCAGACACGCTAGCATTGTAACGACTCCGTGGTAAAAAGCAAGTTTGCAGAGGACCGCACAGCCATTGTATGGTGCGCCTTCCACAGGCAAAAACATGCTGGAGAAAAAGGCCGAAGAGCAAGTAAAAATGCCCGCTGGGGTGGGGAATGCGTATCTCTTCCAAGTGTTCAACACCATGTCGTATACGATCGTGTTGAGCACGCCGATGATCTTGTATTTCAAGAAACTTGGCGCGCCCGCCACGGTGCTGGGAATCGTGCTGGCACTGCCGGCGTTGCTTAACATTTTGCAAGTCCCGGCGGCGCAGTTTGTCGAGACCATGGGATACCGGGCGTTTGTGCTGCGCGGTTGGACGTTACGGGCGGCGTTCGTACTCGCCATGGCGGGCGTGGCGTTATTACCCGGGAAGATCAATGCGCTCACCCGCATCGCGCTGTTGTTGCTCCTGCTGTTCGCCTACAACGCGTCGCGCGGCATTTCGTTGTGCGGTTTTTTGCCGTGGGTCACGCAATGGATCCCGGAGGAAGTGCGCGGCCGCTATGTTTCGCGCGACCAGATGTCCAGCGCGCTCGCGACGCTGGGCACGATGATCCTCGCGGCGTTTTATCTACTACGCCCGGAAGCGAGATTCGCCTACGGGCTACTGTTCTTCGCGAGTTTTCTGGCCGCGATCGTGAGCCTCTGGTTTCTGCGCCGCATTCCCGATGTGCCAGTGCCGCATTCTTCCGAGAACTCGGAGCGCGCGCCCTACAAGGAGATGCTGCTTCATCCGCCGTTTTTCAGATTGTTGGTTTACAATGTTGTTTTCCTGGTTGCCCAGGCGGGCTCCGGCGTGTTTTGGATTCCCATGCTCCGGGACTCGTTCGCGGCAACCGACTCGTTGATTCTGGGAATGATGGTGCTCTCGAGTGCGGTGTCCGCCGTGTGCCTGTGGGGTTCCGGCCATCTCATCGACCGGGTGGGAAGTCGTCCACTCCTGGGCTTGGCCACATTGATTTTTGTCCTGCACCTATGTTGCTGGTGTTCGGTGGCGGCGCGGGTGCTGCCCTTCAATCTCGCGGCGATTCTCCTGATCCAGTTCACCGCGGGGATCAGCATTTCGCTTTTCAACCTCGCCAACACACGCCTCGTCATGGCCACGGTGCCGCCGATGGGACGCAGCCATTTCTTTGCCTTGTACACCGTGGTGACGAGCCTTGTGTCCGGTGTGTTCCCGATTTTCTGGGGTATGCTGCTGGACGCGCTCGCGGGTTGGGGTGCCTGGTGGTCGAAGTGGCAGTGGAACCAATATAGCGTGTCGTACGGCGCCGCAGCGATCATTACCATCATCGCGCTGGCGCTTCGCAACCGTCTTTCCGAGTCCCGCGCGATGACAACCGACGCGTTCCTGCGGGAATTGCTCGTCGAAACCCCCAACCGCGCCATCAGCCGTCTCCTCGCACGTCGCCCGCCTTCGTGAGCCGGGACTTGCCCGGAAGGGCAAATCTCCGATATTGTCCTCGGCTGGATGATCGCACTCGTTGATTACGGGATGGGCAACCTGCGCAGCGTCGAAAAGGCGCTGGCACGGGTCGGCGCCGATGTGCGCATCGTGAGTGACCGCAACTCCGTGCTGGCCGCAGACGCGCTGGTGCTCCCGGGGGTGGGAGCGTTCGGGGATTGCATGGCCAATCTGGAAAAGATCGGGTTGGTCGAGGCCATCCGCGAATTCATCGCGACGAAGCGGCCGTTTCTCGGCATCTGTCTCGGATTCCAAGCGCTCTTCGAATCCAGCGAGGAAGCGCCGGGCGTCAAAGGTTTCGCGCTCTTTCCGGGTACGGTTCCACGATTCGCTGCCAATGGCCTTAAGGTCCCGCACATGGGCTGGAATGAACTGCGAATTCAGCAGGGCGATTGCCCGCTCCTGAAGGATGTGGCCGACGACAGCTACGTGTATTTCGTGCACAGCTATTACTGCAAACCGAAGGATACATCGGTTGTTTGCGGAACGACCGACTACGGCATCGAGTTTTGCTCGATGCTATGGGCCGAAAACGTATTCGCCACGCAGTTTCATCCCGAAAAGTCGCAAGCGGTCGGCTTGAAGATGTTGCGGAATTTTGTGCGATTGGGGAAGGGGCGGACTTGAGCCGACCTTTTCTTGTTTATCCGGCGATCGATCTGAAGGGCGGCAAGGTGGTTCGTCTCCAACAGGGGCGCGCCGATGCCATGACCGTCTACAGTGACGATCCGGTTGCTATTGCCAGGCGCTGGGAAGAGGAAGGCGCGCGCTATTTGCATGTGGTCGATCTCGATGGGGCCTTTGAAGGCGAGCCGCGCAACTGGGAAAGCGTGAAGGCAATTCTTAAGGCCGTGCAGATTCCCGTTCAACTGGGCGGCGGGATGCGCACGCGGGCGCAGATCGAAGACGCCATGGAGATGGGCATCACGCGCGTGGTCGTTGGCACCAGGGCATGCGAGTCGCCTGAATTCGTGCGGACGCTCGCAACAGAGTTCGGCGCACATATCGCCGTGGGTATCGATGCGCGGGATGGCTTTGTGGCGGTCAAAGGCTGGGTGGAACGCACAGAGATCTCCGCGGTGGATTTTGCCCGACAAATCGACGAGCTGGGGGTGCAACACATCATTTTCACGGACATCGCCACGGACGGGACGCTAACGGGACCGAATTACGCGGCGATCCGGAGCGTGTGCGCCGCGGTGAAATGCTTTGTGATCGCCAGCGGCGGTGTGAGTGGTCTTGAGGATGTTCGTCAACTCCAGAGCATGACCAGGGAATATTCCAATCTCACCGGCGTCATCATCGGCAAGGCCCTCTACGACGGTCGTATCGACTTGAAACAGCTTGAGGCCTAAACGGCAAACGCGCCGCCAGAGACTGGCAGCGCGTTCGCGAGAGCCGTTTTTCAATCTTTAGGGCATGTCACCCTGCAAGTGGACGGTGTCGAATCCATCCCGGATCTGGATGATCCTTCCCGAGAGGTCACCGATATCGCGGGCTTGCTGCGGGAGAGGATCGCCGAATTGGGTATCGCGGACGAAGGTGGCCTTGGAACCGAGATTTTTCTGCGTCATGTTGTCGATTGGAATCATGACCGTCATGACGTGGTTCGTGTCATCGGCAATAAAGAGGGTGTATTGCTGGCCGGGCGTCAAGTTCGATGCCTGGATCTTTATCACCGAGCGGCCGGTATTCCCATTGAAGCTGATATTGACCGTGGCGACAGCGTTCGGACTGGCGTCGCCAACAGCGACCAACTTGCTCTTTCGATGATAGCTCAGCGCGCTCGGATTGTCCGTCAACCCGTAGAGAGGCGCCCACAGGGCTGAAAAAATCGTGCCCGTTTGACCGGGATTCGGGATCACGATGCCATCGATGATGTTGGTCACATTCCCAACGATATTCGTCACGCCCGAGATAATATTGGTCACGCCACCGATGATGTTCGTAAAGATCGTTGTCACGTTCGGAAAGCCGGGTTGGGCAATGACAACTTCCGTATTACTGAGTTCGGTTAAGTTTCCGAAGAAAGGAAGGATGTCCGCAGGTGCCTGACCCGTCCCAACGTAGGAGCGTGTCCACGTGCCCTTCTTGACATTTGTACGGGCCAAAGGCGCCAAGGCCAAGGTATCGGCGATATTGGTAGTAACGATGGGTTCCAGGCGAATAAAAGGACCCCAGTTGGTCGAACCTAATGCACCGACGTTGACCTGAAATGTTTCGTTTCCAGCCGCATCAATCTGCGCCAACACGGAACCAAACGCGCTGCGGGGCGAGGGATCCACCACCCGCCGCAGTTGGCTGCGGGCAATCAGGGTGCCGCCGGCGGCGCGGGCGGAGTGGGTCAGAACAACGCACAGGGACAGGGTGACAGCGACCAGGCTGCCCGTAAAAATAATCGACCAGTTCTTTTTGCTCTTAAGCATCGCTGCATCTCCTTGTTTACGAGGCCGGTTTGGCTACAACAGTCAACCTCAGGACTCTAGTATAAAGCCGGCCAACACTGCAAGTACAGAAAGATTCATGCCAATTGCAGGGCTTCACTGGACAAATACCGGGTGCATCGGGTAGGGTGGTAACCATGCAAAACACGGCGATTGAGATCTGGATTTACGGTGTGATCATGATTCTTGGGGGGATCATGGGATTTGTCAAAGTGGGCAGCAAGGCGTCGTTGATAGCGGGCGTGGGGATGGGATTGGCCCTGCTGGTGAGCGGCTTTGGCGTCTGGCGCGGCTCGACTGATAGTCTGCGGGTGGCGCTGGTGATCGCGGCGTTGCTCGTGGTGCATCTTCGCGATTCGCTACGCCAAAACACGACGGTTCATGCCCGGTGGAATGCTGGCAATTCTTAGCCTGGTCGCCGTGGTCATTTTCGGGTTGGCGTGGAAGAAGTAGCCGATGGCTCAAGAGTACATCCTGAAACCCGCGCCCGGGGCGCGGGACCTTCACATTGATTACCGCGCCGAACTAAACGACCAGCAGTTCGAGGCGGTGACGGCCACGGGCGCTGACGGCAGCGTCAACTCCGGCCCGATGCTGGTCATTGCCGGCGCGGGCAGCGGCAAGACGCGAACGCTCACGTACCGCGTGGCGTGGCTGGTGGAGCACGGCGTGCCGCCGGGGCGCATCCTCTTGCTGACATTCACGAACAAGGCCGCCAAGGAAATGCTGCGGCGCGTCGAGAAGTTTGTTGCCTACCGATATCTCCGCGATCTGGGGCGGGACGTTCCATCACATCGGCAATCGCATTCTGCGTCGCCATGCGAAGCTTCTCGGCTTCGGCAACGATTTCACCATCCTTGACCGCGAAGATTCCAAGGACATGCTCGACGCCTGTGTCGCCGAGGCCGGCATCGACACGAAGCAGGAGCGCTTCCCGAAAGGCGACGTGCTCGCGGACATCTACTCGCTCGCGGTGAACACCGACCGCTCCATTGAGAAGGTTTTGGTTGACCAGTACGATTATTTCTCGCATCTCGCCGGGCCCATCCAGACGTTGCGGGATGTTTATCGCGAGCGCAAGCTCAAGGCCAATGCGATGGACTATGACGACCTGCTGGTGAACACGCTGCGACTGTTTCAAGAGCAGGGCGAGGTCGCCGCGCGCTACCGCGAACAGTTCCTGCACGTGCTGGTGGACGAATACCAGGACACGAACAAGATCCAGGCCGAGTTGATCGACGCCGTCGCGATGCTTCATCGCAATTTGATGGTCGTGGGCGACGATGCGCAGTCGATTTATTCCTGGCGTGGCGCGAACTATCGCAACATCCTCGGTTTTCCGTCGCGTTACCCGAGCGCGCGCACGTTCAAGATCGAAGTCAATTACCGCAGCGTGCCGAGCATCCTCCAGCTGGCCAACGAAGCGATCAAGGCCAATGTCCACCAGTTCGCCAAGGTCCTCACGGCGGTGCGCGACGGTGGGCGTGAAACCGTGGCTGATCCCTTGCCCCGATGGCAACCAGCAATCGTTGTTCGTCGCCCAGCGCATCCTCGAATTGCGCGACGAAGGCGTGGCGCTCAACGAGATCGCGGTGCTTTACCGCGCGCATTATCACGCGATGGAATTGCAGATGGAGCTGACGCGCCGGAACATTCCCTACGTCATCACCAGCGGTCTGCGGTTCTTCGAGCAGGCGCACGTGAAGGACGTGAGCAGTTTCCTCAAGGTGGCGGTCAATCCTCACGACGAGATGGCGTTCAAGCGGATCATCAAGTTGCTGGCCGGTGTCGGCGCCAGGACGGCCGACAAACTCTGGGAGAAATTTCATCCGCTGCTTGCCGAAGGCAAACCGTTGCTGCTCACAAGCGATGCGATTCCGAAGAAGGCGGTCGATGATTGGAAGAAGGCCGCACAGGCGTTGAATGAAATACGCGGCCTGGAATGCCGAAGCGGCCGCCGAGATGATCGAGAAAGTCGTGGACATCTTCTACGCGAGCTATCTCAAGGTGAAATACCCAAACGCGCGGACGCGCGAGGAAGATCTGCATCAACTCGCCTCGTTCGGGATGCAATTTGAGAGCCTCGACGATTTCCTGAGCCAGTTGGCCCTGTTGACGAACATCGAGGCCGACGACGCTTCGTTGTTGGCGTCGAACGAGCAGGAGTACGTGCGCCTGAGCACCGTGCACCAGGCGAAAGGGCAGGAGTGGAAGGCCGTGTTCGTGGTCGGCCTGTGCGATGGAATGTTCCCGCTCGCCCGCTCGCTCGACAACCTCGAAGGCCTGGAGGAAGAGCGGCGATTGTTCTACGTAGCGGTCACGCGCGCGAAGGACGAATTGTATCTCACCTATCCGCTCTTCCGCATGAGCGGCGGCGACAGCGGCGGTTTCCAACGCCCCTCCCGTTTCGTCGCCGAACTGCCCAAGACGCATTATCAGGAATTCTCCATCCGGCATCAGCATGGGGAGTGGTAGGACAAGTCGGTTCTCAAAACGCTTCATTGCGAAGCTACTGCCCCTAACGGGCGAGACTTTCGCGCCACTGCTGTCTTGACCGTGAACCTGCAAGTTCATAACCTTCCTCCATGAACCGCTTCTGGCCGGAAGTCTCGCCTTCTCGGATTGCGATGCTGGCTGAAACCCAGTTCCTGTTTTTCTTATTTTTTATGGTCCTGGGATTGTTGGTGCTCACCGTGTTCTACCTATTGACTCTGCAAACGGCTCTGCGTCAATGCTCCTCAGAAGTGCGTACCATGGATCCCGGCAAAGTGTGGCTGTGTTTCGTACCTCTTTTCAATTGGTACTGGCAATTCGTCGTGGTTGAAAATCTCTCAAAGTCCCTCGCAGGGGAATTCCATAAACGGGGAATTATCATTGGGAAAAACCCCGGCCGAGCCATCGGACTGACAATGTGTATATTGGCGATCTTTAGTGTGATAAGCCATCTCCTGGCAATCCCCGCCATGATTTGCTGGATAATTTATTGGGTTAAAATTGCAAGCTTCTCCGCAAGGCTGGCGTCCGAACAACCGAGTCTATCCCGACTGGATTCAGATCAAAGACATTACGACATTGTGGAGAAACGTGACCTGAAAGTTGAGTTGGATGCTCATTCGACTCGATGCCTGTTTTGTGGTGAGGTCATCAGTGTGCTATCGGAAGTATGCGAAAAGTGTGGTCGTCCTACTTTCTAATGTTTCTTGTCAAAACCACATCGCGCCGTGTCGCGCAGCCAGTGCTGCACAACGATATCGGGAATGCAGTAATCTTGCCGGACGCGGTGGGGAGCATGGGCATGTTGGACAGATGAACGTTCAACACCCAACGTTCGACGCACAACTTTCAAAGGGAGAGAGGACGCAAAAGTAGCCGTGGTCAACTCCGCACTCGTAACAGAAATGCTGTTGCCCAGTTCAATCCTCAATCCGCGCGCGGCGATCTGTGAATCGAGGTATCCTCGCTTCGCTAAAGCTACGGCGGACAAGGAGCACCCACCCCTTTGTCCCCGCCGAGGAGGGGAAGCCGCTGCTGCTACAACTCCAACTCGCGCAGCAGGTCATCGACGCTTACGTGATGATGTGCAGCCAGGTCTTTGAGGATGCCGTGAAGTGTGCCGACCTTGATCGGATCGTGGTTCGGCACGGTGAGGTGATGTTCGCCGCCTTGTTGTGTGGCTAAGCGGATATACGAGCCGGTTTGCCGCAACACCGTGTAGCCGAATTTCCGGAGGGCACGGACAAGTTTGACGCCACAGGCAGGGACGCCTGTGCCACCAACACGGACTCATACGGTCAGGACTTCATCCCGCACGAAGTGCAGGCGGATGATCCCGGGCCGTTCGGGATCGTTTTCGTCAAAGTGACAGGCGACCGCGTCCTTGACCATCGCTCGCAAGTTCTCCATGTCTTCACCTTGCGTGAAAATGGAATAGCCCAAGGCCCGCGCGTTGTAGCCGCCTTCCTCGGCTTCATGAACTTCAAAGATGATTTCTTTCATCACAGGCTATCTTACTAGTGCTGTGACACAGTTCATTCGATGGGTAGGGCGCGGTGGCCCACCGCGCCGTGCCGGTGTGGAATAGCGGACGGCTCGGCGAGCCGTCCCTACCAACGACCCTGCAAATGAAGCATGTCATACCACTAGTGCAAACGATCATTCACAAGTATCGTCTTGAGCGCCCAATCCCGCCTATAGCCGGCGTCATGTGCTCAGACGCAGGGGTGAAAGGTACGTCGTCAGGGTCAACTCCGCACTCATGACAGAAATGCTGTTGCCCGGTTCGATCCTCAATCTCCGCGCGGCGAACAGCCCGCTCCGTTTCCTTTGGGTGGCGCCATTCAGTATTCCCCCACCCAAGGTGCGGCAGCGCAGAGGGTCGGCTTACCCTCTCAAGCGCTGGATTCTGCACCGGCTGTCCGCCGTACCCTGTCGCGCCAACTGGCGCAGGCGGGTTCAGCCCCGCACTTTTCGTTATCGCCCGCCAACAGCGCTTCATGCCGCTCTTAAACTTATCCACAAGCCACGACTTGCACGAATTCAGAAAGTGTGAAATACTGATTACATGACCAAAGTCATTAACATCAATGAGCGCGGGACGCTGACGCTGCCCAAGGAAATGCGGAACAAGCTCGGCCTGAAAGACGCCCGCCAGGTTGTCGCCGAGGAGACAGCGCGGGGTATTTTGATCCGTTCTGGCGTCACGTTCCCCGTAGAGATTTATACAGACAAGCGGATCGCGGAATTTGACCGCAACAACGAGCAAGCACTTCGTCGTTATCGGCTTAAGACAAAACGATGAGGGTGTTTCTCGACGCCAACATTCTCTTTTCGGCATCGAAGCCGAAGAGTCGCATTCGGGCATTGATTGATCTGGCCTCCCAACACGGTGAGAGCATCACCAATGCCTACGCTGTAGAAGAAGCCCGTCGCAACCTCGCCTTGAAGCAGCCTGCCTTTGTAGCGGAACTCGATAAGCTAACGAGAAAACTGGAAATCGTCACCGCCCTGAGCGCCAAGATTGAGATCAAATTGCCACCCAAGGACGTTCCGATTCTTGCGGGTGCGATTGCGGGTCGCGCTACACATCTTCTCACGGGTGACGAACGCGACTTTGGCGCGTACTTCGGCAAAACCATCCAAGGCGTGAAGATCGTCTCACCCCAAATGCTTGCGAACGAGCTTGTGCGCGAAGGGCTGCTCTGACTCCATTTGCTCTCGATGTGTTTTCTCCACGGGGGAAGCTATTCAACCGCGCACTGTAGCAGGCCCGTTACCATTCGAACTCCGTCGTCTACCTGATTGGCAGCGAGAAAAAGAGTTGCACGTCCTTTTTGGAGAGATTATGTCGGCTGCGGGGGTAAACGCAGCCAAGGGCCGCGGTCAGCGCCTGCGGCTACAACGGACGGACGACGGCACGCCGGCTGCATACATGACGATGGTCTTCGCGGCAAGTTGCTGGCGGGGAGGATTTTTTGACAAATGGTAAGTTTCCTGTGCCATTGACAAGGATTGAGGTGTCTCATATCGTGGTATGAACATGACGATGGCCGTTGCCGATACGATACCCGCTGATTTGCGCCAGTTGCTGCAACAGACGGGGCTCTTTACGGACGTGCAGATTTCCGAGGTCCTCACCAGCCAGCAGACGGCGGCCCAACCACTGATCACCACACTGGTAAAGTCCCGGGTCGCCACGGAGGAGAAATTGCTCGAGGCGCTGGCCACGGCGTTGCATTTGCCGTTTACCCGCATCACCGACAAAGAGATTGACGCGGCGACGCGGGCGAAAGTTCCCACGAAAGTTGTCTTCCAGCACAACGTCATGCCGATGCGCCAGGAGAACGGCACGCTCATCGTCGCGGCGCATGATCCGTTCAACCTGACGATGCTCGAAGCGGTCCGCCTGGTCACCCAGTGCCGCGTCCAGCTCGCGTTATGCACGGAGGCCGACATCGCGAAGGCCCTGAAGCGCTACTACGGCGTTGGCGCGGAGACGCTCGATGAATTGTTGCAGAAGAACGTGCTCGATATCGACGAGATCGAGATGGTCACGAAGGACGACCTCGAAAGCGGGGACCAGGAAGCGAGCGTCGTCAAGTTCGTGAACCAAATCATCGGGGAAGCGTACAAGGAGCGCGCGACGGACATCCACATGGAACCGATGGAGAACGATCTGCGCATCCGTTATCGCGTGGACGGCGCGTTGCACCAGACGCCGGTGCCGGCTTATTTGAAACGGTTCCAGGCGGCGATCATCTCGCGCATCAAGGTCATGGCGAACATGGACATTGCGGAGCGCCGCCTGCCGCAGGATGGCCGTATCAATGTCCGCAGCAGCGGCGCGGAGATCGACGTGCGCGTGTCGACCATCCCGACGGCCTACGGCGAGAGCGTCAGCTTGCGTTTGCTGACGCGCAGCAACATCTTCCTCGGGCTCGAGAGCCTGGGACTGAACAAGGACAACGAGAAGACCGTCCGCAAGCTGATCGATCTGCCTCACGGCATCATTCTGGTGACGGGCCCCACCGGCTCGGGAAAGTCCACCTCGCTCTACGCGTTCCTCAGCACGATCAACTCGATTGACCAGCGCATTATCACGATCGAGGAACCGGTGGAATATGAACTTCCGGGCGTCAACCAGATTTCCGTGAAATCGGAAATCGGGCTGACGTTTGCCAGCGGCTTGCGCCACATTTTGCGGCAGGACCCCGATGTCATCATGGTCGGTGAAGTACGCGACCTCGAAACGGCGGAAATCGCGATCCGCGCCGCGCTGACGGGCCACCTGGTGTTCTCCACGCTGCACACCAACGATGCGCCGGGCGCCATCACGCGGTTGATCGACATGGGCATCGAACCCTTCCTGGTGAGTTCCTCCGTGGAGGCGCTCATGGCCCAGCGGCTGATTCGCACGCTTTGCAAGTCATGCAAGGAAGAGTACAAGCCCGATGTCGAGCTTCTCCGCGAAGTGGGTTTCCCGATGGAAGACCTCGGCAGGGTCAAGTTCTACCGCGGCCGCGGCTGTGAGGATTGCCGCTTTACCGGCTTCAAGGGGCGCTCGGCCATCTATGAGATTCTCGTCATGAGCGAGGCGCTGCGTCCGCTCATTATCGAACGGGCCTCGTCAGCGGCCATCAAGCATCTGGCTTGCACGCAGGGCATGAGGACCCTGCGCGATGACGGCTGGGAAAAGGTCAAGCAGGGCATCACGACCGTCGAGGAAGTGGCGCGCGTTACCCAGGAAGACGAAGAACTCTCTGCCACATAAGGGGAAGTGGGTAGATCCTCCCCGCTTTTTGAATTGAGCGCTACGGGGAACAAAGTATGCTCCCCGGTGTCCAAGTAACGACGAATCGCATGCCGACTTTTCAATACAAGGCCAAGACACGCGCGGGGGAGGTGGTCAACGGGTCCCTGGCGGCGGGTGACCGCCGCGCCGCGCTGGCCGAGCTTGGCAAACTGGGTTTCTTCCCGTTGGTGGTGGACTCCGCCGAAAAAGAGGCGGCGGCAAGAATGGCGCCAGGAGTTTTCGCGGTCGCGTCAAGGCGCGCGACATCCTGATGTTCACCCAACAACTTTCCAGCCTGCTGCGTTCGGGCATGTCGCTCAGCAAGGCGCTCGACACGCTCGAGCGGCGGACGCAAAAGAAAGCGCTCGCGGCGGTGCTTGGCGATTTGCGGAACGGCATCGTGCAGGGCGAAAGCCTGTCGGACTCGCTGGGGAAACACCCGAAGATTTTCTCGCGGTTCTTCGTGAACCTGATCCGGGCCGGCGAAGCCAGCGGCGCCCTCGACGACGTCCTGCTGCGCCTGGGGAAACATCAGGAGCAGATGGCCGAGGTGCGCGAGAAGGTGGTCAGCGCACTGTTGTATCCGCTGATCGTCATGTGCGTCGCCGTTTGCGCGATCTGTTTCTTCATGATGGTGATGATTCCGCGCTTCGCCATGATGTTCAAGGAGATGGGCCGCACGCTGCCGCTGCCGACGCGAATCCTGATCGACATCAGCGATGCGTTCACGGGTTATTGGTGGATTGGCGTCCTCTTGATCGTCGGGGCGGTGACGACTTATCGCATCCGCGCCCGCACCCCGGAGGGACGGTTGGCGATTGACGGGCTCAAGCTGCGACTGCCCATCTTCGGCCAGATCATCATGGCCAACGCGCTGGCCCAGTTTGCGCGCACGCTGGCCACCCTCCTGGAAAACGGCGTGCCGGTGCTCAATGCGCTGCAAATCGTGGAAGACACGATGACGAACGTGGTGATCAGCAACGCCATCCGCGAGGCGCGCACAAAGGTGACCGACGGCACCAGCATCAGCCAACCCCTGAGCCGCGGCAAAGTTTTCCCGCCGTTGATTATCGACATGCTGGCGATCGGCGAGGAAAGCGGCGAAGTGGTGCCCGCGCTCAAGAACATCGCGGACACCTACGACACGGAACTTTCGCGGATGCTGAAGGTTTTTACGACTCTGATGGAACCGGCGATCATCGTCTTCATGGCGATGATCATCGGCTCCATCGTGATCAGCATTCTCATGGCGGTATTTGATATTACGTCAGGAATTGGCAAGTAATCCCAAGGAGTAGTTTATGAACAAGATCAAGCTCAACTCGCGCAGCGGTTTCACGCTGTTGGAAATTCTGCTGGTCGTCGTGATCATCGGCTTTTTGGTGAGCGTGGCGGTGGTCAAATTGTCAGGCCAATCCGCCAAGGCCAAGGTGGTCGCGACGCAGAACCAAATCGACTCCTTCAAGACAGCGCTCGGTGTCTACGAACTCGATAATGGCGTCTTTCCCTCGACAGAGCAGGGGTTGCAGGCGTTGATCACGCAGCCGAGCGGGGCGGCTCTCCCGAACTGGAAGGGCCCGTATCTCGACCCGCCGGTCATCCGTCTTGATCCGTGGGGCCACGCTTACATCTATAAATACCCGGGCGTAAAGATCCCCAACGGTTACGACCTGTATTCCCCCGGTCCAAACGGCATTGAAGGCGATGATGACGACATTGGCAATTGGCAATAGACGAGGGCGGCACGCCGGTTTCTCGCTGATCGAGCTGAGCATCGTCGTGTTCATCATCGCCATCATCATGGCCGTTTCCGTGCCCAGTTTCATCCGCTCGTACAATGCCGCCACGCTCAACGCAACCGGACGAACGGTCATTACCAGTTGCCAGTTCGCCAAGTTGAACGCCGTACTGCGCCAGCAAAAGGTTGCGTTCTATATCAACCTCGACAAGCGCATGATCTGGCTGACGCAGTTTACGGGCACCAACGATGATGTCGAATCGTCGAGCGCGATTCTGAAGACCATTGAAATCCCGTCACGGGTCGGGGTGGCATCCGTCCAGCTTGGCGACCAACCGGCAGAACAGAAGGGGCAGGTGGAAGCCACGTTTTATCCAAACGGGACTTGTGATGCGTTCACGGTCACATTTTACGGCGCGGAGAAGGGGAGTGGGTTGGCGATCATGGTCGATCCGGTGACGTGCCACGGAGCGCCTTGGACCGTGAAGCTATGACGTTTCGCCGCCAACAAAATGCTAATGCGCCGCGCCGCCGCGCCGGCGGGTTTCTGCTGTTGGAAGTGATCCTGGCGGTCACGCTGCTGGCGATCAGCATGGTGGCCATCATCGCGTCCCTGGGCCAATGCCTGGCGGCGGCGCGCTCGGTGCAGAGTTATTCCACCTCCGAGATTCTCTTGGCGAACAAAAGCTTCGAGTTCCGCACGGAGCGCCCCACGGACATTCTCGACCAGGAAGGTGAGTTTCCGGATTACCCGGGTTTTTCCTGGACGCGCAAGCTGGAAGGGACGGGTTCGGACACAGAAGGGCTCTGGAAACAAACGATCACCGTTTACTGGTACGAACGCGGCAAACTCGCCAGTGATTCCGTGGTTGAATACAGGTATTTGCCGGACAAACAACGGTGAAGATGCAGTCCCATAACCGAAATGGCGCGCGGGCGGGCTTCACGCTGATTGAAGTCCTGCTGGCCGTGACAATCCTCAGTCTCGTCATCATCGGCGTGTACGGCATCTGGAGCGCGTCCCTGAAGGCGTGGCGGCGTGGCGGCCAAGCCACCGAGGTATTCCAGCGGCAACGGGTGGTCATGGAAACGCTGACGCAGTTGGCGCAGTCAGCCATTTATTTCAGCGCGTCGCCCGACTTGTATGCGATCGTCGGCGCCAAGAACCCCGGCCTGGGTGACAGCGTGAGCTTTGTCACGGCTTCGGACACGTTTCTGCCGCCCAGCGAGGCCACCGACATCGGCATGCGGCGGGTGATCATTTCCCTGGAGCAGGACGAGTACCGGCGCACCTACCTGGCAATCGTGAACCAGCCCGCCTTGAGCGTGAAGGACAATTCCAGGCAGGATCTCCAGGCGCACGTGGTATCGATGGACGTGAGTGCTTTCTCTGTCCGCTACCTCGACCCTCGCGATGGGGACTGGTACGACAAGTGGGAGGAGGTTAACATCATTCCTTCCGCGATGGAATTCACGGTCGTCTTCGGCCAGCCCGGTGACCAGATCCCGCCTGTTACCGTGACTCGCGCCATTGATCTTCCCGTGGCTGATTTCATCGCCCATAGTTCAAATCCCGGGCTGCCCCAGCTTTCGAGCACCAACGAGGTTCAACGCCGCTCGGATATTTCGGGATCGCAAAACAATAATGGCGGACAACAGCCTTCCCCACAAACACCCCCGTTGCCGGGAGGAATGCGATGAAGGAACGCGCCTACGAAACCGGGCGTTTCACCGACGACCGCGGCATCGCCATCGTCATTGTCTTGTGGGTCGTGCTGGTTTTGTCCTTGCTGATCAGTGGATTTGCTTTCACAATGCACGTCGAAACCCAGGTGGCGTCGTATGCGCGCAAGGAGCTCAAGGCCGAAATGTTGGCGCGCTCGGGCATCGAGGTGGCGCGGATGCAGTTGATCCTCGGCGCACAGTCGCCAACCAATTCCGGGTTTGACGCACTCAACCAGGATTGGGCCACCAATGAATTGCTGTATGTGGACCATGAATTGGGTGATGGAACTTTCAATGTGAAAGTCACTGACGAAGAATCAAAGATCCCGATCAATCGCGTGACGGACGTGCAACTCAAGCGCCTGTGTGGCTTGCTGGGGGTCGAGCCGTCGGATAGCGATGTCATTGTCGATTCGATCCTGGACTGGATCGACCCTGGCGACCTGACCCGGCTGAACGGCGCAAAGAGCGATTATTACGAGAGCCTTTCGCCACCCTACCGCGCGAAGAATGCGCCGATGGATCGGGTCGAAGAATTGCTGCTAATTCGGGGTGTGACACCGGAACTGTATCAAGGAACGCCGGCGACGGACACTGATCCTGCGGTGCCGGGGCTGTCAGAGGTTTTGACCACGATGACGTCCGGCACCATCAATGTGAATACGGCGTCGGCCATTGTTTTACAGACGATGCTTGGTCTCGACGATACGCAAGTGCAGGCCGTCATCAGCCATCGGGATGGCGCGGACGGCATCCCGGGCACGGAGGATGATATGCCATTCCGCACTACGGCCGAGTTTTTCGCGGCGGTCGGCAGTCTCAATCCGGCGAATACGCAAGCAGCGCAGGCCGTCGTCACGGTAAAGTCCTCCTTTTTCACGGTGAAATCCACCGGTCAGGTCGGCGGCGTGAAACGAACCATCCTGGCCACGCTGCACCGGGCCGGGGCCGTGGTCCAGATTGTCATGTGGCGTGAAATGCGGGAGGGAACGTGAGGGCCAGTTTCAATCCGCGTAAATTGGCCGGTCTGGGTCATGCTCGTAATTGGGCGGCCGTTGCGTTTGGGGCCTCGAGCCTGGAACTCACCATCGCGCGCACCGAGGGCGCCGGGGTCAGCGTACTGCAGGAATCCTCCGCCAGCACGGAGCCGCCCGCGGGGATGCAGGACGCGCCGCCCCAGTGGCAGAGCGCGGCGCAAGTGCTTCGCCAGCGGTTTGACCCGCGCGAACATCGCGTCGTTACCGCCGTGAGTTGCGAAGACGTGATTTGCCAAATCCTCCGCCTGCCCGCGACTGACACCGCCGAATTGAAGCAAATGCTCGATCTGCAGATCGACAACATCAACCCCCTGCCGTTGGAGGAGGTTGTTTATAGTTTTGAGCCCTTGGAAGCCGCCGACGGCCAGACGCAAGTGCTGGTCGCCATCGCGCGCAAAGCCAAGGTCAATGAACGCGTGGAAGCGCTGGAAGCGGCGGGGTTACAACCCGAAATCGTTTCTGTTGACGCGCTGGCCGTGTTCCACGCGCTCGCCCGTCGCAACCTGCTGGCGCAGGACGACCGCTTGAACGTGCTGGTGATTCTCGGTTTGGTTTCCGCGGAGGTGATCGTGTACTCGCGAGTCGTCCCCCTCGCCGTGCGGTCCCTGGTGCTCGGAGTGGAGGGCGAATCCATATTGCGTGAAGAACTGCAACGCACCTTTGTCGCGTCCGAGGCCGGACAACCGCAACGAATGATCGGAGGAGTCACTTTCCTTGCGCCGGGCGAAGCGTTGCAGGCGTTTGCCAAAAAAGTTGCGAACGGCCTGAAAACGCAAGCGTCCTTCCTCAGCAACGGCACCGTGCCCTCGGCGGGCCTGAGCTTGTGCCTGCAGTATACAACAGGCGAAGCGGGACGTTTGAACCTCCTGCCGGACGAGTGGCGGCAGAAGCGTCGGATCAAGGCCCTGAGGCAGCGGCTGATTCGCGGCGGGATTGCGGTCGGAATCGTTTACGTCCTGGCGCTGACGGTGTTCCTGACGCTCCTGGCGGTGAAGAGCGCGCAACTTAATCGGGTCGGAAGGGAAATCAAGAGCCGACAGGCGGACTTTGCCGCCGCACGCCAGACGCAGGGCGAGTTGATCGCGATGCGCAACCAACTCGATACGAAATTCTCGGCGCTGGAGGTCTTGCGCGAGATCACGCTGCGCATGCCGAAGGAAATGCAATTGAACTCATTCGCGTTCAAGAAGGATTCGACCGTGTCCCTCAAGGGACAGGCGGCATCCGCAAGCACCGCGCTGGAGTTCCAAACCGAGCTTCAGAAATCGGATTTGTTCTCGAAAATCACGGCGGGCCGCAGCGACAACGTGGGCGGCTTGACGAAGTTTGACCTGACTTGTACTCTCAAAACCGCCGGCGGTCCAGGGGCGGCTCCGCGACCATGAAGATCACCAATCGTGAACGCAGGGTGTTGGCAGTCACCATCACCGCCATCGTATTGGGCATCAATTATTTGCTCGTGATTCCGTTGATCCACAGTTGGCAAGAGGCCGGCATCAAACTGAAGAGCCAGAAAGCGCTGCTTGCCGGCATGCAAGCGACAATTCAACACAAGGAAGAGTGGCGCAAGGAGTACGAGGAACTTAAACGGGGACTTGGTCAACAGACCGTGCAGTTCCAGTATACCTCTGATGTCGTAAAAAAAATCCAGGAGGTCGCGACCAATTCGGGCGTACAAATCAATGCGACGCGCCAGATGACGGAAGAGGAGAAGGGCGTCTATCGGGTGCTGCCGGTGCAGTGCACGATCGAGGCGAGGACGGAATCGCTCGTGAAGTTTCTCTTCGCGCTGCAAACGGGCGCGGGTTTCATGAGCGTCGAGCAACTGACGATTTCGCCGCGGCCCGAGAATCCGGGCATTTTGCGCTGCGAGATCCAGGTGCGCGCCTTTAAACTGGGGAATACCACCTCGTGAGCCGACATCCCGCAAGGAACACGGCGCTGCTGTGCGCGCTGGCGACGAGCCTGACCGGATTGTCCGCCCGCGCTGCTGAAACGGCGCACGACTTCACGCGATACCAGATTATCGTTGATCGCTCGCCATTTGGGGCCATGCCCGGCGCGGCCGATACAACTCCCCAACCTCCTTTTTCCACGCGTTACAATTTTGTGGGTATCGCGAAATTGGATGAGACGCAACCGCTGCTGGCAATTATCATCGACAAGGAAGGCAACCGCACGTATTTCAAGGCGGAAGGAGAGACGATTGGGGACGCGACGGTGCAACAAATTGAGAAGGCGGACAAGGGCCAGGTAAAACTGGTGCTGAAACAGGGATTGGAAGTCGCCACACTGACAATGGAGAGCAAGACCTCGGTTGGCGCGGCGCCGCCCGGGGGCGCGCAGCCCCAACCGCAACCGGGGATCCCCGGGCAACCGCCCGCGCCGCTACCAGCGGGAGTTCGTCGCATTCCGTTTCGACGGGGAGGATAAGTGAGACCATTGAGAATACGCTTTTTGATGATGGGACTGACGACGGCGCTGTTTTTTCTGAGCGCCGCCGGATCGGACGAGGCGGCGCGCGCCCAAGAGGCGACCAATGCCGCAGCGGCCACCGACGCCAGGTCCGGGCCGCCACTGCCGCCGCCCCTTTCCACCGTCCGACCTAATGCCGTCCCATCTAATGCGGTTCCAACGGAAGAAGATGACGCAGGCAGCAACGCCCCTGCGCAGGAGATCACGGAGATACCGCCGTCGCAGACGACTGCGTCCCCGGGTTCCGCGCCGTCGCCGCAACCGAACCCTACGAACCCAACGGCTCCCGTCAAGATTCCCACGCCGCCGTCGCCGTCGGCGCCTCCGCCGCCGACGGTGCGGGCCGCGGAGCCGCCCGAGACAGCGACAATCGACTTCGAATTTCAAGGCGCTCCGATCAACGCGATCCTCGAATGGTACGCGCGGCTGACGAATCGGTCGATCATCTCCGCGCCGAATCTCGCGGGCGTAATCAATTTTCGGAGCCAGACGAAACTGACCAGGACCGACGCGCTCCAGGCGCTCGACAGCGTGCTCGCCATCAACAACATCGCGGCCATCCCATTGGGCGAGAAATTTTTGAAAGTCGTGCAGATCACCTCGGCCAAAACCGAGGGCCTGCCCGTTGGCCACGCGACAGCGCCAGCCGATACGCTGGGGACACAAATCATCCCGTTGAAATTTGCGGAGGCCGCGGAAGTCGTCGCGGTGTTGCAGCCATACCTGCACCCCTACGGCCAGTTGGTGCCGCTGCAAAAGTCCAATAGCATCCTCATTTCGGAAACGTCAGCCAACATCAAACAGATGATGGAGATCATTGCGTACGTCGACCAGCCATCGATGCTCCGCATGGAGATGCGTTCCTACGTTTTGGCCCACGCCAAAGCCTCTGAGGTCATGGCGCGCTTACAATCGATCATTCAGGAAGCCGAGCAGGCCGGTGGGCACGCTGCCGTAGGCGGTCAGCCCGGTCAACCGCCCCAGCCGGCGGGATTGATCCGCCGCCCGGGAACGCCGGGACAGCCGGGAGCGGCGCCCGGCGAGGAGTCTGTTGTCGAAGGCAAGGTCATCATGGCCGCCGACGAGCGCACGAACAAGATTTTCATTCTGACGCGGCCCAGCAATTTTGGATTTTTCGACAGGCTGATTGCGGAACTGGACGCGAAGGTCGAGCCCGATGTGGTGATGAAAGTGATCGAACTCAACTACGCCGCCGCCGAGGACGTCGCCTCGCTGATAAATTCGCTCATTACGGGATCAAGTCCGGCGGCGCCGGCACGACACACCACGGGCAGTCCGGGAACCACAACAACCGGAGCGCGTCCGCCGGCCATTCCGCCGCCGCCCGTCTCGGGAGGCTCGGCCGGCGCTGGCGTGGACACCGGTTTCCTGCAGTACGCCGAAGGCGTACGCATTCTGCCCGATCCGCGGACCAATTCGCTGCTGGTCATGGCGACCAAGGAAGACATGGCGCGGATCACGGAACTGGTCAAGAGCATCGATACCTCCGTGGCGCAGGTGCAGATCGAAGTTGTCATTGCCGAAGTAACGCTGAACAATGAACTGGATGTCGGCGTGGATCTCTTCAACCGGCTAACGCGGGCCGGCGAGGTATCGACGACCGGCGGCAACAGCACGGATGGCAATACTCCCGTACAGTTGTCGCCCATGAGTGCGATTGGCAGCAACCTGCCGACCGCAGCGGCCTTGGCGAGTGGCGCGGGTGGCCTTACCTACTTCACCACGTTTCGAAATTTGAACCTCGATACGGTCATCCATGCGCTCGCCAGCACTTCGAACAGCAAGGTGCTTTCGACACCCGTCATCCAGACGATGGATAATCAGGAGGCGGACATACTGGTTGGCGAATCGGTGCCCGTTCCGACCTCGCAATCGTCCTCCCTCATCAGCGGCGTGGGCACACTGGCGACCGCCGGGGTGACCTCCAGCATCCAGTACGAGGATGTCGCCATCGAGTTGAAGGTCACCCCGCGGATCAATCCGGATGGATACGTGCGGATGGATGTGGAACAAAAAGTCAACGACCTTGGCGCCAACGTCAACATCGGCGGCACGATCGTCCCAACGATTCTCAAGAGGGAAGCGAAATCGTCGCTGGCGGTGGAAGACAAAAGCACGATTGTTCTGGGAGGATTGATCCAGCAAACGAAATCACTGACGACGACGAAAATGCCGTTTTTTGGCGACATTCCGTTCTTCGGCCAGCTTTTCAAGAGCCAGGCGAATAACAAACAGCGCACGGAGTTGATCATCTTCATTCGGCCCACGGTGCTGCGCACTGATTTGGCGGCCGTGGCGGAGGCAAGACGGCGCTTGAAGCTGTTGGGCGTGAGTGAAGAATTGGAGCAGCGTTACTTCCCCGGGGGCGATTCGAACAATAATTCCGCCGTCATCCGGGGGAATGTCAACTCCGCGCCAGGTCCTGCCTATCGGGTGACGGTTCCCGACGCTCAGCCTCCTGTGGAAGACCCGACCGATCGGCAATCGACAAAAGTGAAGGCGTTGAAGTTGGAGGACGGCGATATCACACCGCAATAACCGCCACAGTCGTTGAATCCCAGGCCATATCATCGAGGAGCCCATGGACACTACCGGACTGCTTAACCAGAGGATCAAGATTGTTCTGCGCCGTTTTCATCCCCAGACGCCACGCGAAATCGTCCGCGGCATTATCACTGATGTGGACGAAACCGGGCTGCGCGTCAGCGGCCGCCGATTTCAAGAGCATACCGACCTGGAATCTCGTCTGCCCCAGGAATGGCCCGTCGAGCAGGATGCGAAGGTGTACTGGATTCCGCACAGTTCGATTCGCTTCAGCGAAATCATTGGACCCGGCTCGCTCTCCGAGAAACAGGACAACGAAATCCAGCGGCGCAAGGCCCTCACGCCGCAGGAACTCCACCGTCCGACTGAATCGTAATTGAGAACGTCCAAGGCCATTGGCGTATATGCCATCGCCGTCGTCTTGCTTGGCGCGCTGCTGGCGCCGTGGTTGTTTTGGATGTTGCAGGTGTTGGCTGCGTCGATTCCCGCCATCGGCTCGCTGGCCCGGCAACCCTTTCATCGTATTTTCGACCGCGCCCTCTTGATTGTCGCGTTTGCCGGGCTGTGGCCTCTGCTGCGTTACGCCGGGTTTCGCTCGTGGAGCGATGTCGGCTACGTGAAAGCGCGCGGCTGGTGGCAACACGTTCTCGTCGGCTTCGTACTCGGCCTCGGGTCGCTGGCTTTGGTGATCGCTATCACGGTCCTGCTGGGCACACGCTCGTTGAACCTCGACAGGTCCGCGGGCCAAATGGTCGAAGCGATCCTGCGCTATTTGCTCACTGGCGTGGTCGTCGCATTGATCGAGGAAACATTTTTCCGTGGCGGTTTGCAGGGCGCGTTTCAACGGGGAATGAACGTCTGTGTCGCCGTGATTCTGGCGAGCGCGATTTATTCGGCGCTGCATTTCGTGAAGCCGAATCGCGTGAACATTCCCGCGGACCAGGTCACTTGGAGCAGTGGCTTGACGTGCCTCGGCGGCATTGCGTCGCGGTCGTTCGGCGAACGGAATGTCCTCGTGGGGTTCGTGACACTGTTTCTGGCCGGCTGCATTTTGGGATTGGCTTATGTCCGGACGAAGGCATTATATCTTCCCATCGGATTGCACGCGGGCTGGGTCCTGGCCAATGAATTCGCGCGCTGGCTGGGGGCCGGGCAGATTGTTGAGGACAGGCTGTCGTGGGCCGTGCTCGCCGTGCTGCTGGTGTTGGTTGAGTGGCTATGCCGGACCAAGCTCAAACCGTTGCGCGCCCCGGGGCCTTCCAGCTCTGGTGGCGTCGCGCGTTCGACATAGTCTGGCCGCGGAACTGTCCCTTCTGCGGTTGTCCGCTTTCCGACACCGAGCCGGGCATCGTCTGTCCGGATTGCCTGGCTTCGGCGAAACCCATTGAGCCGCCGTTTTGCCGGCAGTGCGCTTCGCCGTTCACCGGCACGGTTACGGGCGAAACGTTTGTTTGCGGTTATTGCCAGGACTTGCGCTTCCATTTTTCGCGCGCCATCGCCGCGTGCCGGGCCGAAGGCGTCGTGCGCGATTGCATCTTGCGGTTCAAGTATCAACGCGAAATGTACTTTGGCCCGCATCTGGTGGATTGGTTGCAGGTTGCCGCCCGCCGCTGGATCGACTGGCGAGAAGTTGACGCGATCGTTCCCGTGCCATTGCATCCGCGCAAACAACGCCAGCGCGAGTTCAACCAGGCCGAATACCTCGCGGACGCGCTGGGTAAGACGTTGAATGTTCCGGTCATAAAGCGACGTTTACGCCGGGTGAAAGACACCTCGACACAAACGAAACTCAGTGCCGAGGCGCGGGCGAAAAATATGCGCGGCGCATTTGCCGTGCGCGACGAAACAGCATTCAATGGCAAGAGCCTTGTATTATTGGACGATGTTTTCACGACGGGTGCTACACTGGACAGTTGTGCCAAAGCGTTGCGCGGAGCCGGAGCGAAAGATGTGATCGCGTTGGCCGTGGCAAGAGGGGTGTAAGGGAGCCGCTGGATGGACACATCATTCTAATGTTCCGCCAATATTCCGGCGACTGGAAGTTGCTAATCTTTTCATGACCGCACGCCAGAGGACGACATACAGCAGGTCCGATAGGCGCGTAAAGAAATACAGTGCTGTGCGCCAGAAAAGCAGCAAACAGGAGCACTCCTTTAACATCGGGTCGATCTCTGTCACGCAAGGCGACCGCTGTCACGAGCACAAGCTGCCAAATGATAACGAATCCGTTGACTCCGAACCAACCAACCCATACAGGCAAAATCGTGAATGCAGCGACTAGATTGAGGTATCGCTTGTCGAGGCCGAAGGAGGACATCGAACGATGGCGCACATCCGGTGCCACAACCAAGAAGATAGCGAACTAACTGACGGGCTACCAGCGCCAAACTTCCGATAGCGCGGAATGCTATCAAGAATAATGCGTGCGTTCATAGGACGAGCGCCTTGAAGGGGGGATGTAGCGTCATTCACAGCCCCCACAAGTATTTTGTGATTCAGTTTTCTGGCGGGTCGTGTCACTCACATTCTAAGTATCCGACAGCCCGGAACCGCTCTTGCCGCGATTCAGTTTGTCCGATGCAGGGGATTTGATATGCTCAGTCACACAAGGGTGCTGTCAAATGACTGGTTAAGCCCGAAGGAAATGCGATGCCGTATCTGGTGTATCGAACCGAATCTGCGATTCCAATTCACAAGATTCCTGAATCTTTGCAACGCTTCGTTGGGCGACCCAACTGGCTCGGCGCTCCCAGAGATTCGATTCCTTTTCTCGGAACCGTCGATTCCAATGGCTTCACAATCTCGCGAGTTATCCGAGGGCGCGATTCGTTCAACCCGGTTCTCTACGGGCGATTTTTCGATCCGGTCACGGTACGCGACTCAGGGTCATCATGACATTCCATCCGCTTGTCTGGCTTTTCCTGATTCTCTGGTCCGTCTTCAACGGATATACTTCACTTGAGGGGTTGCTCAACCATCATCTCGCCGATTTTTGGGGTTGCCTATGCTTTCTGATCTTTGCGTGGGTTGTGGCTGTGCCGCTATTTTACTGGAACGCGTCTCGGAGCAAGCTATTGCTCCGGCAATCACTTGGTCTACGCGACCTGTGAACAGAGAACCCAGTACGAGCTGGTCTTGCAATCAAGGCAGAGGATTGGCCCTACGTCTGGTGGCCTACGGCGCTGAAGCCCCAGCCCTACCCGACACGAAGTGGACCGCCGTTTTTCCGACTGGTGCAATGCCGGGCAATTGTGCTACAGTTTTAAGGTTGGCGTGGCAAAAGATATCGCGGCCCTGGCCGTCGCAGGAGGAGGTTCGTCATGGCGGTATTTGAAGAAAAAGAAAAGCCGAAGATTTCCGAAACCAAGACGAAGAAGCACGAGATCCCGAGCGGCTTGTGGGTGAAATGCAAGACTTGCGGCGAGATCATCTTCAGCAAGGAACTCGCGGCCAACGCGAAAGTCTGCAGCCAAGTGCGATTACCACTTCACGATGACGGCGCCCGAGCGCATCGCGATGCTGGCCGATGAAGGCACGTTCCGCGAGTCGGATGCCGACATGGCCAGCGTGGACATGCTGAAATTTACGGGCGTGGCGGCCTACTCGGAGCGGTTGCGCACGTACCAGCGCCAGACGGGCATGAACGACGCCGTGATGATCGGGCTTTGCAAGCTCGACGGTCACGATACGTCGCTGGCGGTGATGGATTTCAGCTTCCTCGGCGCCAGCATGGGCTCCGTGGTCGGGGAAAAGATCACGCGGGCCATTGAGAAGGCGACCGAGTTGAAGATTCCGGTGATTATCGTCTCCGCCTCCGGCGGCGCGCGCATGTACGAGGGCATTCTCAGCCTCATGCAACTGGCCAAGACGAGCGGCGCGCTCGCGTTGCACGCCAAGGCGGGACTGCCATATATTTCGATCCTCACACATCCGACCACCGCCGGCGTGATGGCCAGCTATGCCTCCCTCGGCGATGTAATCGTGGCCGAACCAAAGGCGCTGATCGGTTTTGCGGGACCACGCGTGATCAAGGAAACCACGCAGCAGGAACTGCCCGAAGGCTTCCAAACCAGCGAATTCCTCCGCGACCGCGGCCTGGTCGACCTCATCGTACATCGCAAGCAACTCAAGCAAACCCTCGTGCAGTTGCTCGATTATTTTTCAGGACGCGGCGGGCGCAAGTTCAAAGCGGCTGACTAATTATTTGGATCACCCTCGCCGGAAGCGCGAGGCGAAGAAGTACTGCTGATGACCTACCCGGAAACCATCGATTATCTCTACGGCATTCGTCTCTTCGGGCAGAAGCTCGGGTTGGAGACGATGCAGTACTTGTTGCGGTTGATGGGCGACCCGCAGCATTCGCTGCGCTTCATTCATATCGCGGGCACGAACGGGAAGGGGAGTGTGGCCGCGATGCTCCATGCGGTCTTGTCCAGGGCCAGCTATAAAACCGGGTTATACACCTCGCCGCACCTCGTATCTTTCTGCGAGCGGTTTCAGATCAACGGTCACGTCATTGCCGAAGCCGACGTGGTGCGGCTGGTGCAACAGATCAAGCCGCTTCTTGAAACGGTTGCCACGCACCCCGAGTTTCACGCGCCCACGTTCTTCGAAGCCGTCACGGCCATGGCCCTCCAGCATTTTCACGAACAGAAGATCGATGTGGTCGTCTGGGAAACAGGACTGGGTGGCCGTCTCGATGCGACGAACGTGGTCACACCCCTTGCTTCCATCATCACCAACATCGCTTTTGACCACACCCAGTATCTTGGTGAGACGCTTCCCGAAATCGCGACCGAGAAATGCGGCATCATTAAGCCAGGCGTCCCAGTCGTTACCGCGGCGGCCGTGGAAGAGGTTCTTCGTGTCATCCGGGCGACGGCAAAAGCCCAAGACTGTCCGCTCACCATTGTCGGTCAGGACATGGATGCCAGGCGGCTCGACGAGGATGAGCACGGACAACGCGTTCAACTGACCAGCAAAAAATGTGATTACGGCCCGGTCACGATCCCCTTGCTTGGCGCTCATCAGGCAATCAACTGCGCTACCGCAGTCGCCGCGCTGGAAGCGTCCGGGTTGTCGATCACGCCCCAGCAAGTCACGGAAGGGCTGTTGCAGACGACCTGGCCGGGAAGGTTCCAAATCGTCAATCGCCATCCCACGGTGGTGCTCGACGGGGCGCATAATGCCGCCGCCGCCGAGCGGCTTGCCGCAACGTTGCGGGAGCGTTGCGCCGGTCAGAAGCTGACCCTGATCCTTGGCGTGTTACGGGACAAGAACTACGACCAGATGTGCCAGATCCTCGCGCCCCTGGTCGAACGCATTTTCTGCGTGCCCGTCCGGAGCGAGCGCACGTGCGATCCCGACCAATTGGCGCGTTGGTGCATGGCCGCAAATCCCCGGTTAAAAATCACCATCGTGGGGAGCTTGACAGAAGCGTACACGCAAGCCTGCCGCGAGAAGGCTGAAGCCATCGTCATCACCGGCTCGCTGTTCCTCGTTGGCGAAGCGCTGGACCGGCTGGGGTTTGCCCATCCGACCCGGGCGAAAACAGAGAAGGAGTTGGTATTGCAGTGAGCCGGCAGCCCGTGCGCGCCCTGTTCTTCGACGTGGGCGGCACGCTGCTGCGTCCGTGGCCATCGGTGGGAGTCCTCTATGCCTCGGCGGCCAATCGCCATGGAATGGCCGTCACGGCGGAGAACATGGAATGCGCGTTCCGCGAATCGTGGGCCGCACTGAAACGACCGGGATTGACCGTTTCCCGCAAGGAGTGGTGGCGCGAAGTTGTTTTCCGCACCTTGCGCCAGGACAACCAGGCGTGTTTTGAGGAGCTCTTCGAAATCTTTGCGCGCGCCGACGCCTGGCAGGTTTTCCCGGACGTGGAAGAGACGCTGCGCGAAGCCCGCTCGCGCGGCCTGCACGTGGGCGTCATTTCCAACTGGGACGAGCGGCTGCGTCCCTTGCTCGACGGAATCGGGTTGGCGCGTTACTTCGATTCCATCACCGTTTCCTGTGAAGTGGGCGTCGAGAAACCGAGCGCCGATATTTTTCATGCAGCGCTTCGCGCCGCTGGTATCGCGGCGAACCAAGCCGTTCACGTGGGAGATAGCGAGATGGAGGACGTGGGTGGCGCGGAAGCGGTTGGGATGACCGCTGTCCTCTTGAATCGAAGCGAAGGGGAGAGTGACGGGTTGCGCGATTTGCGGGATCTTTGGGGCAAACTCGGCACGGCCTGATCGCCGGATCCTGTTACTCGCCGAAAACGAAGCCAACTTCCTTCGATTCCTGGTCCGCCACCGTCACAGACTGCGACTGCACGCCGTAAACCTCGTGCCATGCCCAATAACATAACTGCCCGGCGGCAAGCCGACGATTTGAAAGGAGCCGTCGTCTCCCGTCACACTGAAAAACGGGTGATCGAGCACGCCGATGTACGCCTTCATCCAGGGATGAACGTCGCATCTGACCGGGATCATAATTTCCGGGACATCAAAGGAGCGGATGGAGAGCATACCCTCATTCGGCTGGCCGATATTGAATTCGCGGTTGAGACGGGGCAACGCATGGATGTTATGCAGCGTATTGTCATCGTTCACGATCTTCAGCGGCTGATGAACCATGATTCCCAGGACACGCGGCTCGTACAGGCAACCGCGTTGGTCGAGCGTTACCGCAGCTTTGGGTGGTTCAAAGGCCAGACCCGCGATTCCTTCTTTCACATACACAAAAACATTGCGTAGCGTCTGGTTGTCGTTGACGACGACATCGCCTACAGGAACGGGGTTGGGATGCATCGCCGCACAATGCGGATCGGCGTCGAAGTTGATAATTCTGGGCTTCGGCGCAGCCCCCCGCCACTGAACTTTACCAGAGATCGTCGCGCCGTTTTGGGAAAGTTGCACAACAACCGGAGTGGCCGCGCCTGTTGGTTGCCCTTGCGGCGGGGGGGAGACCGGTGGCTCCGTTTGGGTCTCAGGCTTTGTGGGCGGTAGCACAACGACGGGACTATCCTCTCGTGGTGTCCCACCAGAGGAAATCTGGCCTGCCGTGCCCGAAAGGGAAGATTTCCAGGAAGACGGGAGTGACTGTACCAAACGGTTCGATCCCCCGGTAAGCCCGGAGTCCGCCATCTCCGGGGGAGCCGTCGAGTTGGCATGCCGGGATTCCTGACGAAGGACAACGACGAGGAGGGCGACAACGAGACACAATGTCGCCAGCGATAGAGCAAAGGTTGCTCTTTGGGTGTTCATCGCCTGACCGACTGATTGAAGGCCACCGAGTTGCTACTGCTTCGACGGAGGCTTGCGCATGATTTTTTCGCGCACGTCGCGATAACTGAAATCGACCTTGGCGATTTCCTTGAACGCCGCCAGGGATTTCTCCGGGTCGCCCATGAGTTCGTAGGCGTTCCCCAGATTATAGAGCAGATCCTTCTTTAACCCATCCATGACCGGGAGTTCGGCTATCGCCTCATTGTAAGACTCAACGGCCATGTCCGAAAGCCCCATTTGCTGGAAGCACTGGCCAAGTTGATTGAGGGAGGCAACACGACGCTGCGGCTGGTTGCGTGATTTTTGCAGTTGCTCGACCGCGCCCTCAATATTCCCCATTTTCATGTACAGTGTACCCAGTTCGTAGCGGTACATGAGATCGTTCGGGTACCGTTCGACAAGACGTGCGGCTTCACTGAGTTTGAGTTGGTCGAGCTCGATTTCTAGGGTGGCGATCTCGCTGGTCAGCGCCGGGTCGGCGGGTTTCTTCTGGAGTTCTTTTTTTTGCCCATTAATCTTGAATTCGAGGCGCTTGATCTTGGTGTCGCCAATTTCGCGTTCCAGCGAGGGGTCGGAGCCGCCCTCCTTCGCATATAATCCCTCCAAATAACGCAGCGCTTCATCGAAGTTCTCCCGTTGCGTGTAAAGTTTGCCCAGTTCGCGCTGGATAAGCGGACTCTCGGGATCTTTCGCCAGCGCCTCGAGCCGTTCCTTGATCTGGTTTTCCAGCATGTCTTCGGAACTGACCATGCGAGATTGTTGCTCCAAGGCGATGGATTCATCCTTGTCTTTGAGCTTGTCACGGAAGGAGGTGGTGCTCTCTTCCCATCCGCCACCGGCCATGGCGCCATCGGCAGTCGAATCCTTGGTGCCTTGCTGCGCCTCGAAATCGTTGGGATTGATCTGGACCAGGCGTTCATAGGTCTCGCGCGCCTGCTCATGTTGGCCCGTCTCCTTGTAGGAGCGCGCGAGCCAATGCAGTGCCTTCGTGTCGCGAGCATTCAATCGCGTGTACGTCTCCAGCGTCTGGACAACCGTCTCGGGAAGCTTGGCGACTTCGGCGGCTTCCGCCAGAATCCACAAGGCCTGGGAGTTCTTCGGGTCTTCCGTCAGGGCCTGCTCGGCAAGGGTCATGGCCTCGCTCGGGTTTTTTTGGAGAACGACCTTGGCCTTGGTCAGCAGCGGCTGCAGCTTGGCGCCGGTAAGCATCCGCTTAAAACCGCCGGCCGACTCGGTTTTCTTCATCTGTGTGGCCCGCAAATACTGCCGCGCCTTGGTAAAGTTGGGCTCGATATTGAGAGTCTGGATGAACATCTCGATGGCATAATCGAGGTTTTTGCGTTCCGCCGCCGCCAGCGCCTTCTGGTAGAAGTCATTAGCGAGCCGATTGATATTGCTACTGGTTTTCTCAGCCATGGTAAGTTCTGTTGGTTACCACCCCAAAATATAGCAACCTTTCTGCATGGTCAATGGCTTTTCCGCCTGCCAAAACGGTCTGAAGGTTGACAGCGGGGTGTCCTTTGTTAATATTCCTTGAGTGGCATTATTATAGCTAGGGGTGGAACGTTCGTCTCAGGGAGTTTGCAAGGACATTAAAAATGATTAATGAAAAAGTGGTGGATTCTTCTGTAGCGCCGGGCGACCAGCGATCGCAAGGCACACGGAGGGTCCAGGATGCGGTAATTCGGTTCGCTGGCAATTCGCAGGACGGTATCCAGGCTATCGGCGGTTTTCTGGCTCGGTTGGCGGGGCGCACAGACAAAGAAGTCATCACCTACATGACGATCCCCGCCACGATTTCGGGCGGTCCCAGCATTTATCAGGTGCGTCTGGGCACAGGCGAAGTATTGAGCGCGGGTGATGACGTGGACATCCTCGTGGCTTTTTACCAGCATTCTTACGTCGATCACATCAGCACGTTGCGCGATGGCGGCATCCTTCTGTATGACAGCGACAACGTGCAGCCCGATCCCAATGAGAAGCGCTATCGCGCGGTCGGCGTGCCCATCACGGGACAAACGGTCGAAGCCATCGGCGGCACGGCGAAGGACAAGGGCAAGAACATGTTCGTGCTCGGGCTGATTGCGCGCATGTTTGACCTGGACGTGCCCAAGCTCGAGGCGATGTTACAGGCCTACTACAAAGGGAAGGGCGACGACGTCATTCGCAATGTCATCGGTGCGTTCAACGCCGGCTATGGCTACGACATTGGCAAAGTCGCCGATACCTTCGAGTTCGTGGCCCCCAGCAACCGGGTCACCCGCAAGCAGGTTGTCATGGATGGGAACCAGGCCATCGCCTACGGCGCGCTGGCCGCGGGCATTCGCTTTGGCGCCGGCTACCCAATTACGCCCTGGTCCAGCATCATGGAAATTCTGCGTGCGGAACTGCCGAAGTATGGCGGGATTTTTATGCAGGCCGAGGATGAACTCGCCGCGATTGCCATGGCCTGCGGCGCCTCGTACTCTGGGTATCTCTCGCTTACTGGAACCTCCGGCCCCGGTCTTTCGCTGAAAACCGAGGCGCTCGGCTGGGCCGTGATGGCTGAAATGCCGATTGTCATCATCGACGTCCAGCGTGGCGGCCCCAGCACGGGCTTGCCCACCAGCGTCGAGCAGAGCGATCTTAATATTGCCTGTTTTGGCGGGCACGGTGACTCGCCGCGTATCGTGCTCGCGCCTTCGTCCGTTGAGGACTGTTTCTACACCACGCTGGAGGCGGCGAAATTGGCGCGGGACTACAGTTCTCCCGTGATCATCCTTTCCGATCAGGCATTAGCCACACGTTTTGAGGCCTGGGAGATGCCGGATCTCGCGAAGCTGACTCAGGACATCAGCCCGGATTTCTCGGCGCGCGGACCGAATTACAAGCCTTACGAAAACGCGGCGGATGGCATCGCGCATCATGCGCCCCCGGGCACACCGATGGTGGATGGCAAATATCCCGTGGTGACCGGGTTGGAGCACGATGAAGCCGGGCATCCCGCCAGCCGTCCCGCCAATCACGTGATGATGGTGGCCAAACGCCGCCGCAAGTTGCAAGTGCTCGCCGGGCGCCTGCCCAAGGCTGAGACTTATGGCCCCACGGAAGGCAACGTGCTGCTCGTGGGCTGGGGTTCGTCGCACGGTCCGATTCGTGAAGCCGTGGACAAGGCGCGCGCAGCCGGTGAAAGTGTCAGCTCGCTCAATATCCGTTACATCCAGCCCCTGCAACCCGGTATCGGGGAGATCTTCGAGGGTTTTAACCACGTGTTTGTGGTAGAAATCAACGACGAGGGACTTTACGGCTATGGCCAACTCGCCGCGCTTTTACGGGCGCGGTATTGCACCGATAAGATTCGCGGCATCAACAAGACCGACGGCCTGCCGTTCAAAGTGCGCGAGATTTTGAACGGCATGCAGGAAAAATTGAAACAATCCCCCGAACCCACGCTCGTTAGCGCCTGATCCTTTTAAGGAAATCCATGATTGCTGAAGCCAAAGATCTACAAGCCCAAGAAATCAAACTGACCGACCGCGCGAAATATACGAAAAAGGATTTGGTCGCCGACCACCCGACGTGGTGTCCTGGCTGCGGCGACTTCAGCGTTCTCTCCATCTATTTCAAGATGATGGAAAAATTGCAGTTGCCGCATGAGAAGATCACCAGCATCGCCGGCATCGGCTGCTCGTCGCGTTTCCCGTACTTCGTGAACGCCTACGGCGTGCACTTCCTCCATGGACGCGCGGCGCCGTTTGCCACGGGCGTGTCGATGATGCGGCCCGATCTGCATGTGTTCGTGTTCGGCGGCGATGGCGATGCTTTCTCCATCGGCGGCAACCATCTCAACCATGCCGCGCGCAAGAACGTCAAGATGACCTATGTCATCATGGACAACTTCGTCTACGGCCTGACAAAGAAGCAGACTTCGCCAACGTCGCCGCTTGGTTTCAAATCGAAGACCGACCCAACCGGCGCGGTCGATCAGCCGATTAACCCGATGAAGCAGCTCATCGCCTGCGGGGCAACGTTCATCGCTCGCACCCACGCGCATTTGCCAAATCACGTCATGGAAATGATGGAAAAGGCGATGGCACACGACGGTTTTTCGGTCATTGAATGTTTGAGCGAGTGCACGGAGTTTTACCCGGGAGCTTTCGACGCGGCCAACCCGCGCAAGGGCGGCGCGTTCAATCTTGTGCCCGCGGACCACAATGTGACCGACGAAATCGCCGCCTATAAACTGGCGATGACGCCGTTCCCCGGCTACTTCGGCATATTCTACCAGGAGCAGCGCCCCACCAAGAACGCCCTCGAGGCCAGGCTCATCGCCGACTCGAAGGCGCGGGCCGAAAACGCCTCGCCGACCGAACTCCTGCAGAAGACGTTTGCGCGGCTTAGTTAGGCCAATGAACGAACGGGCTGGTATTGTCCTTCTCGCGATATTCATTGTCGTGGGCGCGGTTATTTCCCGCGCGGACATCATCGTCACGAAAACCCTCGTTCACACCGGTGAGGTCGTGCGAGCGGAAGCCGATGGCGTTATGGTGCGGTTGCCGTCGCTCGGGGAACTAAAGGTCTACAAGGCGGACATCATTCGCCTCGAGGTCGCCAAGCCGGCGGCGCTGGAATCGGTTTCCAAGACGCTTCAGTCCGGGGCCTTCACGGAAGCGGTGGCCGTGCTCAAGCCGATCGTCGATCGCTACGCGGGGTTGGACCTGCCGTGGGTGCAGGAGGCAATGCTCCAGTTGGGTGACGCTTATCTCGGCGCGAATGATTTTCCGTCGGCCCGGGCCGCCTTCGATCAATTTGCCCGGCTCTATCCGCAAGCGGAACAGACTGCGGGACTGGAAGTAAAGTACGCCCGCGTGCTTTTTAACCAGAAGGATTACGCCAAAGCCGGCGAGCAACTCTACGGTTTTCTTACGCCGTTGTTGAGACGCGAATTCCTGACCGACGCCCAGGAAGACGCTGTGTCCGAGGGCCTCGCCTTGCTGGGGGATTGCCAGCGCGCGCAAAATCAGCCCGAGCGGGCCCTGGATTCTTACCTGGCGGTCGTGACGATGTTTGACTTCAATCCCGACCGTGCGGCGGAAGCGCGCTACAAGGCCGGGCAAACATTTGAGGAACTGAAGAACTGGAAACGAGCCAAGGGCACGTATGAGGACCTTTTGAAGGAGACTCCCGGCGTCGCTTTCGCCCCCGAAGCGCAAAAGCGACTGGCTGCACTCACCAAAGACCATCCCGAATGACTTTGCTCCAGGCAACCGTGTTCGGCCTCATCCAAGGGTTGACGGAATTCCTGCCGATCAGCAGCGCGGCGCACCTCCGGATTGTTTCCGCCTTCCTGGGCTGGGACGACCCCGGCACGGCTTTCACGGCGGTGATCCAATTGGCCATTGTCGTCACCTTGCTCCTGTATTTTTGGCGGGATCTTGTTCATATCGCTGCGGCGATGCTGCGCGGCGCGCAAACGGGCCGTTTATTGGACGACCATGACGCACGGCTGGGATGGATGATCGTGGTGGGAACCGTGCCGATCATGGTGCTGGGACTGGCCCTCAAAAAATATGTGGAGACCAGCCTGCGGTCGCTCTACGTCATCGCCCTCGCCGAGATCGGGCTGGCACTGGCGCTGATCGTCGCCGAATACCTGGAGCGTTCCCGTATCGCGGCCGGAACAAAGCTGCGGGGGATGAAAGACATCACGTGGAGGGATTCGATCCTTGTGGGCGCGGCGCAATGCCTGGCGCTGATTCCCGGGGCTTCACGCTCGGGTTCCACGATCACCGGCGGCCTGTTCGTCGGCTTCACGCGTGAGACGGCTGCGCGGTTCTCGTTCCTCTTGGCGCTGCCATCCTTCTTGGGCGCGGGAATCCTCGAATTCTTGCATCACCGTCACGAACTCCTCGGCGCGCCCGGTGCCGGCCGTAACCTCGTCGTGGCAACGGTCGTGGCCATCATCGTCGGGTATGCCGCGGTCGCGTTCCTGATGAACTACTTGAAGCGTCACACTACCTGGGTCTTTATCATCTATCGACTCGTTCTCGGCGCGGGATTGCTGGCGCTATTGTCCAGCGGAAGACTGCAGCCCTTCTAGAGCGGAACCTGCCTGCTCCCCGGTACAAGTCGCATCAGGAACAGCAGGGGCCAGCCCAGATACCGTTGCGCGCGCTCCAGACGGCTTGCCAGCGCCTCATCGACGGCCTGTTCGCTCAAATGGTCGAGGATAAACCCGGCCCCAACCGCTGCCATAACGTAGTCACTCAACTGATGCGGGCAACTGGCCGGGCGGATTTCCCGTCCGCTGGCGGGATCGCGGAAGCGGGCCTGGACGCCCCGTAGCATCATGGCCGGGTGCATGACGGAGACGACGACAAAGCCGGCGGGACGGCAAATGCGGTGCATCTCCCGGAATAACCCGGGGAGATCGGCGATATGATCGATTACCAACCCGCAGACGACACGGTCGAAAGATTTGTCTGCGAAAGGCAGCAGTTGAGCCAGATCATGCGCGTGAAAGGTGATGTTCAACCCTTGCGCCTTCGTTCGCGCCCGTTCCAACATCGCTGCGGAAAAATCCAGCGCATGGACGGCCGCTCCCGCCGACGCGAAACGAATCGCGTGTCGTCCCGTCCCGCAGCCGACGTCCGCCACGGCCAGCCCGCGAACATCACCGAGTAGACGATCCACCTGCGGTTCTTCGATGGCGATCAGTGGATTACCGTCTTCGTCGTAGATCGCCGCCCAGAGATCGTAACCGTCCTTCGTGGACAGAAGATCAATCGGAACCGCCGGGGAGTTGGTGGATTCTTGCGTCATACCCTGTTACCGCCGTCACGATACCACCCACCGCTTTTCGGTGAAAGAACAAGTGTAATCCCGCATTCGTGTAGACGCACGCGGACAGTCACGATAATCTCCGCCAGTATGTCAGTCATCAAGTTTGGCACATCGGGTTGGCGGGGAATTATCAGTGACACATTCACGTTTGGGAATGTCGATCTGACTGCGCACGCGATTGCGCAATACCTGGACGAAAACCCTCCGCCGAACGCGAGGAAACTGTTGATTGTCGGCCACGACACACGCTTTTTGTCCCGCGCCTTTGCTACCCGTTGCGCCGCGATTGCCGCTGGGTACGGCTTTGAGGTCTGGCTCACGGATCGCGACGCGCCGACGCCGGTTATCGCGCATGCGATTCGCCTTCACCGGGCCAGTGGCGGCATTAATATCACCGCCAGTCATAATCCCGCCGAATGGAATGGGCTGAAGTTCAATGAATCGAACGGCGCGCCCTGTTTGCCCGAAACGGCCAAGGCAATTGAGGAGAGGGCGAATGCACTGGGCGAACAGCCGTTGCTGGTTGGCCAACAGGCCAGGGCCGTAAAAACGTTTAATCCGCAACCGGCGTATTTCGCCCAACTCCGCAAGCTCATCGATTTTTCTGCGCTCAAGAAGCACCGAAAAAAAGCGGTAGTCGATTTGATGTACGGCACGGGCCGCGGTTACCTCGACGAACTGCTTGCCGGTAGCGGCTGGAAAGTCGAGGCGCTGCACGGGTATGTGGATCCTCTCTTTGGCAGCGGGCATCCCGAACCGATTCGAGAAAATCTGGGCGAACTGCTCGCGCGCTTGAAGAAATCGAAGGCGGTGCTTGGACTGGGACTTGATCCGGACGCCGACCGTTTCGCCATCATCGACCGCGAGGGAACGTTCATCAATGCGAATCAGGTTCTCGCCCTGGCGCTTTACCATCTGGTGAAGAACCGCCACTGGACGGGCGCGGTGGTGCGGACGGTTGCGACGAGTCACCTGGTGGATGCGGTGGCGCGGAAATTTAAGGTCAAAGTGCATGAGACGCCCGTGGGCTTCAAGTACATCGGCGCGCTGATGGAGAGCGAACCGATTATTGTCGGAGGCGAGGAAAGCGGCGGCCTGAGCGTGAAAGGGCATGTGCCGGAGAAGGACGGGATTCTGGCGTGCTTGTTGATGGCGGAATTGGTTGCTTATGAGGGCCGGGCACTGGGCAGCATTTTAAAGGAAATTCAAAAGTGGGCTGGCGGAATCGTCAGCGACCGTATCAACCTGCACGTGACCCCGGAACGGAAGGAAGAATTGCTCCAGCGATTCCAGAACGGGCTGGATGAGTTCGGTGGGCAGAAGGTCAGGGACGTTGTCACCACGGACGGGTATAAATTCTTGCTTGAGGACGGTTGCTGGGCGATGTTTCGCGCGTCGGGCACCGAGCCTGTGTTCCGTTGCTACCTCGAAACGCGAACAGCCCGCCAGATGGCTGTCTTTCGCAAGGCGGCGTTGGATCTGATCAAATAGTCGAAGGCCTTTTCATGCGATGTCGGAGATCAGCATTCGCGATGTTGTACCTGCTGTGCGGAACGGCAGCGCTCCCGGCCGCCGAAATCCGCTATGATGACGTTATCTACCTCGATGAGTGGAAGCAACCCGCCCTGCACCTGAAGGCGCTGCACCGCACCCCGCTCACGTTTTCGCGCGACCAGAGCAGCGTCCTGGCGTACCTCGCGCCGGGAGAGGTGGTGGAGATTGTCGGGCTGGGTGAAACCCAGCATTATGTAGCGGCCCGCATTGCGACCGGGCCTGCGAGAGGCTGGGTGGACGCGCAGGCATTGGAGGCGCCGCCCGCTGACCTTGTGGCGAAATTACGCGCGCGCCGCGAGAAAGCGCAAGCGCATCGTGAAATGATCGAGCGCCACGAAATCGCCCTCACCATGACCCGAGCCGAGGTGCGGGCCAGTCTTGGCAAGCCGGACCATACCTCGCGACTGCGCTCCCGGGAGGGCGACGAAGAGCAGTGGTTTTATACCGAATACAAGTACCTGCCGTATTATACCCAGACGTACGATGGCAGTGGCGAACTGCGGCAGGTGGTAAGTTATCGGCGCGAACCCACCGGGCGCAAGGTCATCACGTTCCGAAATGATGAAGCCATGGAGATCGCTGAGGAACAAGGGGAGAAAGCCGCCCCGCCTTCCGTTATCATCGTTCCGCCCGCGCCGGCTGGCAATTGAAGTGCACGCTTGATTCACCCTCACTATCACCGTATGGTAAGCGGGTTGCAGGTTCGCGGCGCCGAGGATATTTGAGCGAATGCCTTTGCCGGCGGTCAAAGTAGAGGAACTTTTACGAGAAATTTTATGAGCATGAAACGCATTACCGTCGCGGTGATTGTCGTGGGGTTGGGAATCAACCTGGCCATCGCCGCGCGGATTTATTCCGAAGCCTCCACCAAACAGGACAAGGACAACCCGTACGCGCAGATGGAACTCATGACCCAGGTCATGGAGTTGGTCCGCAAGGAGTACGTGGACGGCAATGCCGTGTCGTACCGGGACCTGACGTATGGCGCGCTCAAGGGAATGGTCAACTCGCTCGATCCCCACAGCCAGTTCATGGAACCGCAGGCGTATGAGGACATGAAGGAGGACACTGAAGGCAAGTTTGGCGGCATCGGCATCGTCATCAGCATGTCCAAGGAAGGATTCCTCACCGTTGTCACGCCGATGGAGGACACCCCGGGTGCCAAGGCCGGACTGCTGCCCGGCGATCGCATTATCAAAATCAACGGCAAGGTCACGGAGAAGATGGGCCTGCAGGATGCCGTACGGCAGTTGCGCGGCGACCCGGGCACCAAGGTCACAATCACCATGTTCCGCTCCAAAGCCAAAGATCCCGGCGACAAAGTCAAGGACTACACCATCGAGCGCGCCGAGATCAAGGTGGACAGCGTCAAGGACGCGAAGATCCTCGGGGACGGCATCGGCTATGTGCGGATCACGCAATTCAACGACCCGACGGCCGACGAATTTGAGAAGGCGCTGACCAAGCTCGAAGGGCAGGGGATGGACGCCCTGATCATCGATTTGCGCAATAATCCCGGTGGCCTGCTCGAATCCGCCCGGAGGATTGCCAGTGAATTCATCCCGGCCGGTGAATTGATTGTGTCCACCGAAGGACGCGATCCGGCCCAAAAGGTCGTGTACCGCTCGGAACGCGGCAAGAAGCGATTGACCTATCCTGTCGTGCTGCTCGTCAACGCCGGCAGCGCCAGCGGCAGTGAAATCGTGGCGGGTGCGCTGCAAGATCTGCGGCGCGCGGTGCTGGTTGGTGAGACCACCTTCGGCAAGGGTTCGGTCCAAAGCATTCTCCAACTCAAGGATGGGTCGGCGGTGCGCCTGACAACGGCCAAATACTACACGCCCAGCCACAAGGTCATTCACGAGCATGGGGTCACCCCGGACATCATGGTGCCCATTTCCGAAGAGGATGAACGCAAGCTGCAGGAGCAACGCGCCACGGCCAGCCTGCCGCAGACGGATGGCACGGAAAAGACCGCGCCCATTGCGGACGTGCAGTTGGACCGGGCCATCGACGTGATCAAGGGCGTCAAGCTCTTCGCCAAACAGGCGAAGGTTGCCAAACAGAATGTGAAGGCTACCGCGACCACTGCCGCCGCCACGGCAACGACGGAGTAAAGGCGTCGAACGAACGCTGGCGGGTCGCAATACTGTGAACGTGCTCGGTGTCGAAACCTCCTGCGACGAGACTTCCGCCGCAGTTGTACGCAATGGCGGCGAGATCCTGTCCAACGTCGTCAGTTCCCAAATCGCGCTGCATCGTCCGTATGGCGGCGTAGTACCCGAACTCGCATCGCGCAACCATCTTCGTTTGATCGGCTCCGTGGTCGAAGAGGCGCTGGCAGAAGCCGGAACTTCCCTGGAACAGATCGACGCCATCGCAGCCACGTATGGTCCCGGCCTGGCCTCGTCGCTACTGATCGGCCTGAACACCGCCAAAGGCATTGCGTTCGCCACCGGAAAGCCGTTCGTTGGCATCAACCACCTTGAAGCGCATCTTTACTCGCCCATTATGGCAAATGCCGCCGGCGAGGCGTTCCCCATGGTTTCCCTCATTGTCTCGGGCGGCCATACCATTCTCGCGCACGCGACGGGCATTGGAGAACACGAGATCCTGGGGCAAACCGTCGATGACGCCGCCGGCGAGGCGTTTGACAAAATTGCCAAGCTATTGGGATTGGGTTATCCCGGCGGCCCAGAGGTCGAGAAGCGCGCCGAACAGGGGAATCCCGCCGCCATCGAATTTCCCCGGAGCATGCTGCGCGACGCGAGCTACAACTTCAGCTTCAGCGGACTGAAAACCGCCGTGCTCTATTTTCTGCGCAAAAACCCGCAAACACGCGTCGAGGATATCTGCGCCAGCTTTCAGGAGGCGGTCGTGGATGTGCTGGTTGGCAAGACCGTGCGGGCGGCGACCGAACGGCACGTCAGGACCGTGAGCGCCTCGGGGGGCGTTTCCGTGAACGGTCGTTTTCGCAGGGCATTGACGGCGGGGTGCGCCGAGCACGGCCTGCAATTGCTGCTCGCGCCGCCGGGATTATGCACGGATAATGCGGCGATGATCGCGGCGTTGGGGTACTATAAATTCCAGTCCGGGAAACCGAACGACTTTTCATTGGAGGTCGCCCCGTCCATGGGATTGGGAGCAGGAGGCATTCGATGACCGCACGGTTGATGGTGGCCGATAGCGAACGGGACGCGAATATGCTGTATGCCACGCGTCTGTTCGTGCCGGATCCGTTCATTTGGTTCGAGGTCCGTGGCCGGACTTATGCGGTGATGAGCGACCTGGAGATCGACCGCGCGCGCAAACACGCCCAAGTGGACCGCGTACTTTCCTTCGCGGCCTACCAGAAACAATTGAAACTGGCCGGCGTCAAACAACCGCGTTTCAGTGATATCTTGAACCGCGTTCTTCGCGACTACCGCATTCGGAATGTGGAAGTGCCGATGTCTTTTCCGATTGGCCTCGCAAAGCAATTGCGCGGTATTCGCCTGAGGGTGAAATCGGATCCCTTCTTCCCCGGGCGCGAGATCAAGACACCGACGGAAGTGGCCCGGCTGGCGGATGCGATGCACCTCGCGGAAGAAGGGATGCAGTCCGCCGTGAACGCGCTGCGGATGAGCCGGATCGGCCGGGGTGGATTCCTCTACTGGCGTGGGAAGAAATTAACGTCCCGAGGATGTCCAGGGCGTCATCAACGCGACCATCGCCGGCCTGGGCGGCATCGCGTCGCATACCATCGTCGCCTGCGGGAACCAGGGCTGCGATCCGCACGAAGGCGGTCACGGCCCGCTCCGCGCGCATACAACGATCATCCTCGACATCTTTCCGCGCGACACACACACGGCTACTGCGGTGACATCACGCGAACGGTCGTCCGCGGGCGCGCCAGCGAAGCGGTGAAGAAAATGTACGCGGTGGTCGGCATGGCCCAACAGCTCGCCTTTCGCAAGCTGCGCGACGGCGTGAATGGCCAGGAGGTTCACGGTAGCATCCAAAAGCTGTTTGTCGATGAAGGCTACCAGACCGGCCGCGTGCGCGGGCGAATGCAGGGCTTCTTCCACGGCACGGGCCACGGCCTTGGGCTGGAAGTGCACGAGCGACCCCGCGTCAGCGCGGTCTCGGAAGTGCTGCGCGCCGGCCAGGTGGTGACCGTTGAGCCGGGCCTGTATTATTGGGGGGTAGGGGGCGTGCGGCTCGAAGATGTCGCGGTGGTCCAGCGGAATGGCGCGCGCAATCTCGCGCGTTTTCCCAAGGCACTTGAAATTTGAAACATATGCGCTAGTTTGTGGCCGTTGGAGATATTGCGAGCATGGAACTATGGATTTTACTTTTGTTTCTGATTCTGGTGCCGGGAATTATCGCGCAAATCAGTGTGCGAGCGGCACTGAATAAATACTCGCGGATACCGGCGCATTCGGGGCGCTCCGGCGCGGAAGCCGCCGCAGAATTGATGGACGACGCGAACATCCACGACGTTCAGATCACCCGCACAGACAGTTTTTTGGGTGACCATTACGATCCACGAACGAAGACGCTTGCACTATCACCGGCGGTGTACGATGGCCGCTCGGTTGCCGCGCTGGGCATTGCGGCGCACGAAACGGGCCACGCGATCCAGCACCAGCATGCCTACGCTCCCTTACAGATACGGATGGCGATCGTCCCGGCCACCATGTTTGTCTCGCATTTGATGCCCTGGATCATCTTCGGCGCTTTCTGGTCACGGATTCCGATGTTCATCACTCTGGGTATCGCCGTGTACGCGGTGATTGTGTTGTTCCAGTTGATTACCCTTCCCGTCGAGTTCGACGCCAGTTCGCGCGCCAAGTTGATTCTGCAAAAGAGCGGGCTCATTGCCCGTGACGAAATGCCGGGGGTCAATCGCGTTCTCAACGCGGCGGCCCTGACCTACGTAGCGGCGTTGATTGCGGCGGCCGCGCAGTTGCTCCAACTCGTGCTGTTGAACAGGAACCGGCGCTAATCGCCGCGGTCCGCATCTTTCTCCGCTACAGGCCAAAAGGAAATTTTCTTTGACTTTGGCGAGCCAGTCCAGCTACGGTCTTGCCTCGGTTTCGCGTTTTCGGTTTCACCTAAAAGCAATTCATGGATCAGACATCGACCCTTTCTGATACGAGCGTCCTCGAGTATCCCAAGGGTTTCCGGGCTCGCCGCGGCTTGAATTGGGGATTTCTCGGGCTGCTTTATACCTCCTATTACCTGTGCCGTTATAATTTTTCGATCGCCAATCCCTACATCAGCGCGCAGTACGGATTCAATGAATCCCAAATGGGATTGATTATCACGGCGAATCTCCTGGCCTACGCGTTCGGCCAGATCATCAACGGCCTTTTGACGGACCGGCTCGGCGGGCGGAAGGCGATGATGATCGGTGCGCTGGGAACAGTGACGATGAACTTGTTGTTTGGCGCGTCGTCGTTTTTTGGGATGCTGGGCCTATTCGTCGCCATCTGGGGCGTGAACGGCTATATCCAGTCCTTCGGCGCCCCGGGCATGATCAAGATCAACACGGCCTGGTTTGCCCATCGTGAGCGCGGCCGGTTCGCCGGTATTTTTGGGTTCATGATCAATCTGGGGCGTTTTGGCATCTTCAAACTTGAGACCGGATTGCTGGCCGGTTCTCTTTGTTTCGGTTTGGTTCATTTTGCGCCGTTGCATTGGCGCTGGCTGTTTTGGGCGCCCTCGATCATCTGTTTGATTGTCGCGGTAGGAATGTGGTTGACCGTCAAGGAAACCCCGGAAGAAGCCGGGTATACGACGCCTGGTGAAGCGGCTGTCGTTCCCGGGGCCACTGACGTACACGCCAGTATAGAGACCGTTGTCAAGGCAATCCTCTCGAAGCCGACGGTATGGGTTGTCGCGCTGGCGTACGCGTGCACGGGCGCTGTCCGCCAGGGGATTGACCAATGGTTTCCGAAATACATGACGAAGGTATACGGTCTCGACATTCGGCATTCGGGGCAATTTGACTGGATGGCCTTTTGGATTCCGTTCGTCGCCTCCGTCGGATCATGGGCGTCTGGTTATATTTCCGACACCATGTTCAAAGGGCGCCGCGCACCCGTGGCAGCGGTCCTCTATTTTATCGAATCGGTGATCATCTTGTTGGCCGCCCAGTTTCACACGACCAACGCGACGATTGTCTTCTTTGTTCTCATTTCGCTCACGGCGAACTCGACGCATTCGATTCTCGGGACAGCCGCAGCCATGGACATTGGCGGACGCAAGATGGCCGGGTTCGTGTCCGGTGTGATCGACAGTTTCCAGTATTTTGGCGGAAGCCTAGCTGGTCTCTTATTGGGTTGGCTGATCGACCGTCACGGCTGGGGGGTATATTTCTATTTCATGGTGCCATTTGGCGTGATGGGCGGTCTGCTGATGCTGAGCATCCTCGGCAAGGTCACGAAACCCACACATTGACGGCGCCTACGCCGTCTCGATTACCGTTTTCTTCCCGCTCGTACGCAGCACCGCCCCCAGATAATCGCGGTTCATCTTCGCGATGAAATTCAGGCTGATTCCCTTCGGGCAAACCGCTTCGCACGAACCGGTGACGGTGCAGGCGCCAAACCCTTCCTCGTCCATCTGCGTCGACCATGGCCAGGACGCGGCGATCTTTCTCGGGCTTGCCCTGTGGCAGGAGATTCAAATGCGAAACCTTGGCGGCGACGAACAACATCGCGCTGGCGTTCTTGCACGCCGCCACGCACGCGCCACAGCCGATGCAGGCTGCGGCGTCCATCGCCAGGTCGGCGTCTGGTTTCGGCACGAGGATCGTGTTGCCGTCGGGCGCCGAACCGGTCGAGACGGAAATAAACCCGCCCGCCTGGATGATGCGATCGAATGCGGTGCGATCCACGACCAAATCCTTGATCAGGGGAAACGCCTTCGCGCGGAACGGCTCGACAGTGATGGTTTCGCCGTCGTGGAAACTGCGCATGTAGGTCTGGCAGGTCGCGACTTTGTACTCCGGGCCGTGCGGTTCGCCGTTGATGACGCAGGAGCACATGCCGCAAATGCCTTCGCGGCAATCGTGGTCGAACGCGATCGGTTCCTCGCCGCGTTTCGTCAAATCCTCGTTGACCACGTCGAGCATTTCGAGGAATGACATATGGGGATTGATGTCCTTCGCCTCGTACGCGACGAAACCGCCGGCGCTTTTGGGATCTTTCTGCCGCCATACTCGCAGTTTGACGTTCATTACTTGTAACTCCTCTGCGCCAAATGGACTTCCTCGTAAACCAGCGGCTCCTTGTTCAGCGTGGGCGCCTTGCCGACACCGGTGAACTCCCACGCCGCAACGTAGGCATACTGTTCATCGTTGCGCTGGCACTCGCCGTCCGCCGTCTGGTGTTCCTCGCGGAAATGGCAGCCGCAGGATTCATCGCGCATCAACGCGTCATAGACGAGCAATTCCGCCAATTCGAGGTAATCGGCCACGCGGCCGGCGCGTTCCAGCGACTGATTGAGATCTTCGCCACTGCCGGGCACGTTCACGTTTTTCCAGAACTCATCACGCAACGCGGGAATCAGGGTGAGGGCCTCCTTCAGGCTCTTTTCGTTGCGCGCCATCCCACAATGCGTCCATAGAATCCTGCCCAACTCCTTGTGAAAATCCGTCACGGTTTTCTGGCCGCGAATCGCCAGCAGCTTCTGGATACGTTCATTTGTCGCTTGTTCCGCCTGCTTGAACTCGGCGGCGTCCGCTTTTGGACGCGACCCCGGTTTTTGCGAAGCGAGGTAATCACCGATGGTGTAGGGGAGCACGAAATAACCATCCGCCAAACCCTGCATGAGCGCGCTGGCGCCGAGGCGGTTCGCGCCGTGGTCGGAAAAATTCGCTTCCCCGATCACGAAAAGGCCCGGCAAGTTGCTCATCAAGTTGTAGTCCACCCACAATCCGCCCATGGTGTAGTGGATCGCTGGGAAAATGCGCATGGGCGTGTGGTAGGCGTCCTCGTGGGTGATCTCGTGGTACATGTCGAACAGATTGCCGTAACGCTCACGAATCTTGTCGGTGCCGAGTCGCTGGATCGCGTCGGCGAAATCCAGATAGACGCCGAGACCGCTCTCGCCAACGCCGCGGCCTTCGTCGCAGACCTGTTTGGCCGCGCGCGAGGCGATGTCGCGGGGCGCGAGGTTGCCATAGCTGGGATACTTGCGCTCCAGGTAATAATCGCGTTCGCTTTCGGGAATTTCACCCGGGGGACGCTTGTCGCCCTTTTTCTTCGGCACCCAGACGCGCCCGTCGTTGCGCAACGACTCGCTCATCAGGGTGAGCTTCGATTGATAATCGCCGGTGACGGGGATACAGGTCGGATGGATCTGCGTGAAGCACGGATTGGCGAACGTCGCGCCCTTTTTGTAGGCGCGCCAAATGGCGGTGGCATTGGAGCCGCGGCCGTAGGTCGAAAGGTAATAGGCGTTACCGTAACCGCCGGTCGCCAGGACGACCGCATCGGCGGAATGCGATGAGATTTTACCGGTGACCATGTCCCGCACCACAATGCCTTTGGCATGACCATTGACGACCACCAACTCGAGCATCTCGGAGCGGGGGAGCAACTCGACCTGCCCGAGCCCGACCTGCCGCATCAGCGCCTGGTAGGCACCGAGCAGGAGTTGTTGGCCCGTTTGACCGCGCGCGTAAAACGTCCGCGAAACCTGCGCGCCGCCAAAGGAGCGGTTCGCCAAAGCGCCGCCATATTCGCGGGCAAATGGCACGCCTTGCGCGACGCACTGATCGATGATGTTGACGCTGACTTGCGCGAGGCGATGAACGTTGGCTTCGCGTGAGCGGAAGTCGCCGCCCTTGATCGTATCGTAAAAGAGACGAAAGACGCTGTCGCCGTCGTTCTGGTAATTCTTCGCCGCGTTAATGCCACCTTGCGCGGCGACGCTATGCGCGCGGCGCGGGCTGTCCTGGATGCAAAGAGATTTGACGTTGTAACCCAGTTCGGCGAGCGAGGCCGCCGCGGAAGCCCCGGCCAACCCCGTCCCGACGACAATGATCTCGTACTTGCGTTTGTTGGATGGGTTAACCAACTTGATGCTGGCCTTGTGCATGTCCCACTTCTGCGGGAGCGGTCCTGGAGGAATTCTGGCGTCGAGGTTCATGTTATTTCACCACTCCGGCCAGTACCGCGATGGGGATTGAGATGTAACCGAGAAAGATCAGGAGCGCCGCGGCCCTTGCCAGGCGGTCAATCATAGTGGCGTAGGCGGCGTTTTTCAAACCGAGCGATTGAAACATCGCGCTGGTGCCGTGACCAAGATGAATACAGAGCAGGCCGATACTCAAGACGTAGAACCCGGACACCCAGCAGTTCGAGAAACCAAGAACCATCATCTGATAAATGTCATGTTGGCCCTGGGCGTCCATCAGGTTGCGATACTCCGGGTGAACCACCAGCAAGGTGTAATGCGCGAGGTGGAAACAGATGAAGGCGAAAATAATGAGACCGCTCCAAATCATGGTCCGCGAAGCGGTGCTGGCGGCCACCAATTCCTTCACTTCATACCCTGTCGTGCGCGCCGCGCGATTTTCGATCGTCAGGGAAATCGAGGCCCAGATGTGGATAATTACGAACGCCAGCAACCCGATGCGGGCCGGCCAGAGTATCTCCGGCGTCGTTTGGAGGAAATGGCCGTAGCGGTTGATCGATTCCGGACCGAGGAAGATCTGCAGATTCCCCACCAAATGGCCGATCACGAAAAGGAAAAGCCCCGCGCCCGTGATGGCCATCAAAAACTTCTTTCCAAGCGTGGAGGTAAAAAGCCGCAGCAAAATGTTCATGAATACAACCAAGTTGTTAATGAAATGCGGCGCAGAATGCCAGAAGTTTCTTGCAATACGCGACTGGTGTCGCGTCAACGCGCGCTGGCAACCGCAATACGGTCGCGCTTCTGGCCGTAGGAAAGCTTGCGAAAGCGGCGGATTTCCGCCGTGCGGCGAGTGCGCGAGAGACCGTCGAGATGGCGCACGTAGCGTCGCGCCAATCGATTCGTCTCGTGATAGCGCTCGGCGAGCAACGGCGATTCCAGGTCCGAACGTTCCCGATCAAAGACGCAGGCTTTCAGCCAGCGCCGATCCGCAGCGGTCAGCCGCTGCGGTTTATTGAAAAAAGCGCAATACTTTTGGAGAATCAGATAGGTATCAACCTTTGCTTGCAGTTCGAGATCGCGCACGAAGGCTTCGCTATGGATGTCCAGTTTGCCGTCGCGGAATTTTAACGCGGCATGAACGGCATGGTCGAGTTCCTCGAGAAATACCATGAAGGACAGGATGTTTTCATCGTTCAATCCACAGGCAGGATTATTCTTCTCCAGTGATTCGATCACGCTGGAATCATAATGGATTCCCAAGCGGAGCTTGCCCCCCACAATTCGCAGAAAAACGCGCCCCAAGTCGGAAATCTGCGCGGCACTGGGGCCCGCCATTTCCGACAGCGCGCGGCTGCGTCCCTGACAGAGCAGAAAATCCTCGAAATTCACCCCCGTGGGGCCGTAGGTGCGCTCCAGTAGAATTTGGACCTCGCCGAGCAGAGTCATCCCCCACGTAATAAGCAGCTTAGGTGCCACGCGGGCTGGCCATGGAAGGCAGATAAAACAAGTGCCGCAAGTCCGTCGCTTGCATTCTGTCCGTTCTTCGTGCATAGAATGGTGTGTGGATGTGAGAACTCTATGAGCAAACCGAAAATTACTGCGTGGCTGAAACCGAGTTGCGGATGGAGCAATGGCGTGCGGGCCGTGCTGCGGAAGTATGATCTTCCGTTTGACGACCGCAACGTCATCAACAACGCCGAGTACTACCAGGAGATGGTGGCAAGAAGCGGCCAGCCCCTGCAGCCAACGCTCGAAATCGACGGCCAGATTCTTCCCGACGTGAGCGGCGAGGAAGTGGAAGCGTGGCTCATCCAAAACGGCTACGTCAAACCCAACGCAGCCGCCACCGATGTCCCGACCAACGCGGCCTGCCAGGAGCACCCGGCGCCAACGATCAAGTTTGGTCGCGGTTAGTCCGCTAACGAACCGCAGCCGTGCATCAACCATAGAGGGTTGATATTTGCTTTCTGCGGGATGTTTGACCATTTCTCTGTTCCAATGCTACAAGTGTGCGCGACGCGGAGCGACTGGCCGCGCCCAAATCAAACATTCACATGGCGTATCTAGAACATACACATGTAGGGCAACACCTGTTCATTGGGTTCACGGGCGCTGAGTTGACCGCCGACATACGCCGCCTGCTGAACACGATCCAGCCCGGAGGCGTTGTTCTCTTTGCCCGCAATATCGATACGGCCACCGGATTGCGCGCGCTCGGACGCGCACTACGGACGGAATTTTCCTATCGTCCGCTCGTAGCCATCGACCAGGAGCACAATCGTGTCAATCGCCTGCGCAATATCATCGGGGAAACCCCGACGATTGCCGACGTGAAGAAAGAGGGTAATGTCGAAAGGGCCGAGGATTTTGGGCGCACGACGGGACGCTGGTTGCATCAGTTCGGCATCGACATTGATTTCGCGCCGGTTTTCGATCTCGAGTTGTTCGATGCCAACACAGACAACGCGCTACGGGAGCGTTGCTGGGGCAGGACAGCCGAGGAAGTGTTCCGTTGGGCGGGCGCGTTTTTGGAGGGACTGGAACGCGAGGGCGTCGCCGCCTGTCCCAAGCATTTCCCAGGCCTCGGGGGCTCGACGCTTGATTCGCATGAAAAGTTGCCGACCATTACGCGCACTCGTGAGGAACTGTTGGAGGAAGACGTTGTGCCATATGCCCGACTCATGCGGCGTCTGACGGCGATTATGGTTGGACACGGGCATTATCCTGCGTTCGATGGGGAGAAGCCCCGACCAGCTTCGCTCTCGCCGACGATCATCACCGACTTGTTGCGGAAGCAACTTGGCTTTACCGGAATCGTCCTCACGGACGACATGGAGATGGGTGCGATCCTGGAGATGGGCTCCTTCGGGAACGCCGTGGCGGAGGCGTTTCAGGCGGGGGCGGACATGTTACTCGTCTGTCATACTGCCGAAAAAATCCTTGCCGCACACGAGGCGCTGACCAAGGCGATCGAGTCCGGCCGGATCGGCTTTCAACAGCTTTTTGAATCCCAACAACGCATCCAACAATTTCGCGAGGAATGGATCGCGCACAAGATCTGAATCCGCATGAACTGGCAGGACAAGTTGAATCAGCGGATTATTCGCTGCCGGCTTTGTTCGCGGCTCGTACCGTATCGCGAACGCATCGGTCGCGAGAAGAAGCGCGAATTCCGCGACTGGGATTATTGGGCCAGGGCGTTACCAAGTTTGGGCGATCCACGGGCGCGACTGCTGATTATCGGTCTGGCTCCCGCGGCGCACGGGGCCAATCGCACCGGGCGCATGTTTACTGGCGATTCCTCGGGGCGATGGCTGTTCCGCGCGCTTCACAAGGCTGGATTCGCGAACCAACCAAGTTGGCAGCGTCGCGATGACGGTTTGAAGCTCATCGGTTCCTACATCACCGCGGTCTGCCACTGCGCGCCGCCGGACAATAAACCGTTGCCCCGAGAGATTGAGAACTGCAGCGTTTACCTCGATGAAGAGCTGAATCGTCTCCAGAATGCGCGCGTGGTGATTGTGCTGGGAAAGATTGCCTTCGACAATTATCTGAAGGGGTTGCGCCGGCAGGGTGTGAGGTTGCCAAAGCCACTGCCGCGGTTCGCACACGACGCCGTCTACCGGTTCAGCCATAATCTGCCGGCGCTGATCGCTTCCTATCATCCGAGCCGACAAAACACGAACACCGGCAAATTGACCGAACCGATGTTCGACGCCGTGTTCTCTCGCGCGCGAAAGCTGGTGGACGCGGCGAATTAATGCCTGCGGGCCGCCGCTTACTGGCCGGCTTGCAGTCGCGCCAGCCCGTTTTGAGCCACGGCGAAGCCTGGCCGGAGCTTCAGCGCCTGCTCGTATTGCGCGACGGCCTCCGGCGTGCGGCCGAGCGTTTCGAAGGCGGCTCCCAAATTACAGTGTGCTTCAGCGAAATCGGGACTAATTCGTACGGCTTGTTCCCACTGAGCGATCGCCGCCTGTGTCTCGCCCAATCGCATCAAGGCGAGGCCGAGATTATAGTGTGCGTTGGCGTAATCGGGCCAAATTCTCAGCGCCTCCTCGTAGTTCCCGATGGCCTCCGACGCGCGGTTTAGCTTCTCCAAGGCAATTCCCAGGTTGCAGTGTGCTTCCGCGTAATCGGGAAGAATTCGCACCGCCTGCTCGTACTCTTCGATGGCCTCCTGGGTCCTGCCGGCTTGCGCGAGGGCCAACCCGAGGGTGTAGTGCCCGACAGCAAAGTCCGGGAAGTGCGTGAGCACGGTCCTAAAGAGCACTTCGTCGTTGCGCCAAACGGGCGTCAGGGTCCGGGTACGCCATCCGAAAAAGCAAAGTTCGCCTGCCAGCAGACATCCCAGTGCAAGACGGTTGATCGTCGCGCTGCGCCGCCACGCCCAAACTACCATGCCACCCAACAACAGCAGCAGGGGCAGCATCGCCAGGTAGGCGTGTCGCGTCGCGACCGTTTGGAGACCAGTCTGTAACAGGCCCGAGACAGGCAGAACCAACGCCAGATAGGCTCCAAGCCCAGCCAACAAGGCTGGCGTGCGTTGCCCGCGCCAAATACACAGTCCCACTATGGCCGCGACGCTCAACGCCATCGGAAAGACCGGCAACAGCCGTGATGAAGGGCCTGAAAGCAACGGATAAAATGGCTCCAGCGACGCGGGCCATACCAGCTTCCAAGGGTAAAAGAGAAGACTCTGCACTGCCAAAAACACGCGTTGCGGCCAATGGACCACCGCCAATGGGACCATCAGACCGCCGGTGTGCGACTCGCTGATAATGGTGACGGCCGCCATCGCCAACGCAAGGGCGATCAACGCCGCCTTCTCGCGGAGCAACGGCACCCAACCGAGTCGTTCAAACCGTCGCAGTGGAAAGTAATCAATCGCCAGCATGACGAAGGGCAACGTCACCGCCATCGGTTTGCTCAACAGTGCCCCGGCGAACAAAGTCCGCACCACCCATCGGCGCGCGCTGGAGACGTAAGCCCAAAGGCAGCCGATCCCGAACGTCGTGCAGAGCAATTGCGTTCGTCCCGACATCCAGGCCACCGACTCGACTTGCAGTGGGTGGATCGCGAAGACGGTGGCGACTCCGAAGGCCGTTGCAAGCCGCTCGCTGGTTGACAACGATGCCGCCCCCAACAGCGTCCACAGGAAACCGAAGACGAGCGCCGCGTTAAGGGCATGTAAAACTACGCTGGTCGCGTGATGTCCCGCCGCGTTGGTCCACCAAATCTGATAGTCCAGAAGGTGCGAAAGTCGCGGCAGTGGATGGTAATAGGGCTCCGTCTCCGTGAACGCCCATTTGACCGCGTCCCAGCTCAGGCCGTTCAACCGCGCCGCCTGCTGCAGATACTTGTCGTCGTCCATCCCTGTCAGGAACCCGCCTTGGACGCTGGGCCAGTGCAGCCAGAGTGCGCCCGCGAATATCACGAGGCACAGTCCAATCAATTTTGCGCGGCTGACGTTCACTCAAACCTGAAACGATAGGGTTTTCAACCGCTCGATTGGTGCAATCGGTCAGTCACCCGCAGATTGACGCAGCGCCTTGATCGCCTTGCGAACATCGGAGACGTGGGCGACGATCAACGCTTCCGATTGCAGGCTTCCTGCCGTAGCGTACAAGTAATCGATGTTCACTTTCGCGGCACCAAGCGCATCCGCGATGCGCGCCAATGAACCCGGCCGATCTTTGGCAGGAATGCACAGCACTTTCGTTTCGCCCACGTCGAGACCTTTGCGACGCAAGACGGCCCGCGCCTTCGGGGCTTTATCCGGCACGAGACGGACGATGTTGTACTCGAAGCCGCCGGAGGCATCGATGGCGAGCAGGTTCACTTTTGCCTTGGCCAGAGCGTTGGTAATATCGCCGAGGGTGCCCGGGCGGTTGGGCAGGATGATGGAAAGTTCGGTTCTTGTTGTCATGGTGATTTCTGGGATCGGCCGGGTTCAGTGCGTCAGGGCATCGGTAAAAGAACAGGCAACGATGGCGTTCAGGCCAAGCGCCTTCGCTTTCTCGATAAGTTCGGGGCTATCGGCGCCGGGGTTCACCCACAATTCCTCGCAGCCTTTTTTAGCGATGTCGTCGAGCACCTTGATGCCGACAGCCGCGGGTAGGTACAGGCTGATGCGATTGAGCGCCACGGGGATTTCGGCCACGGACTTGTAGCATTTCAGGCCCTCGATCGTTTCTTCCTTCGGGTTGATGGGGTAAACGTCGTAGCCCGCCCGCAAATGCGCATGGATGGATTTGTTGCTGAATTTGTTCTGATCGGCCGACGCGCCGATGATTGCCACGGTTGGTTTGCTCATTCTTACTTCAGCCTCCCAAATACGATTTCTTCACTTGCTCATTCTTTATCAGATTTTCTGCCGTGTCTTCCAACACAATTCTTCCTGTCTCGAGCACATAACCGCGCTGCGCGACATGCAATGCCATGTTCGCGTTCTGCTCGACCAACAGAATCGTCGTTCCCTGGCGGTTGATCTCGCGGATGATATCGAAGATCTTCGTCACAATCATGGGCGCGAGGCCAAGCGATGGCTCGTCGAGCAACAGCAATTTCGGCCGGGCCATCAACGCTCGCGAAATCGCCAGCATTTGTTGTTCGCCACCACTGAGCGTGCCGCCGAGTTGGGTTTGCCGCTCTTTCAAAATCGGGAACGTCGCGAACACTTGCTCGACATCCGCGCGCAAGGCCCTGTCAGCAACGCGCTGGAACGCGCCCATTTCCAGGTTTTCCCGCACCGTTAGCCGAGGGAAGATGCGACGCCCTTCCGGGGCCTGCGAAATCCCACGGCGCACAATCTCATGAGGCGGCTGGTTTTGAATTGGCGCATCCGCAAATGAAATCTGTCCCTGCCGACACTGATTGATGCCGCTGACCGTCATGAGCATCGTAGATTTCCCGGCACCGTTGGCCCCGAGCACCGCGACGATCTCGCCCTCGCCAACGCTGAGGTTAATCCCCTTTAGGACCTCGATGAGACCGTATCCGGAATAAACGTTCTCAAGTTGTAGCAGTGTCTTCATGGGCCTTTCCCAGATAGGCTTCGATGACCTTCGGGTCGCTGCGCACTGTTTCCGGCGTGCCCTCGGCGATTTTTTCCCCGTGGTCGAGAACGGCGATGTGGTCGGAAATTCCCATCACGACCTGCATGTGGTGCTCGATAAGCAACACCGTGATGCCGCGGTCGCGAATGTTATGGATCAGTTTCATCAATTCCTGCGCCTCGGCAGGGTTCATGCCCGCAGCGGGTTCGTCGAGCAGCAGGAGGCGAGGTTGCATGGCCAGGGCGCGAGCGATTTCGAGGCGCCGTTGATGGCCGTAGGAAAGGTTTTCCGCCAATTGATTGGCCTCTCGATCCAGATCGACGAAGCGCAGGATGTCCATCGCCTGCCGCGCCGATTCGTCTCGCTCACGCCAATATAATGGCAAACGTAGCGCCACGTGCCAAACGCGGGTGCGCAATTGGCTGTCCATTCCGAGCAACACGTTGTCGAGCGCGGTCATTTGATTGAAGAGACGGATATTCTGAAACGTCCGCGCGATACCGGCACGCGCGGCCACTTCCGGAGCACGCCGCGTCCGCTGCCAGATCGCAAAAGCGCCCGCCAGTCCGATGAGGCCGCCGATCAGAAACGGAATCGCGAATCGTTGGCCCAGCGCTTCGCTGAAGTAACTGGAGGCGGCGCTGAATGCTTTCGACCAGAGGAATGCCTGCTCATAAACGTAATTCGACGTGATGGCTGCGTCCCAAAGCGGTTCGACGTTCACGATCAGCACCAGACTGAGACCCGCAACCAGACCAACGAGCGCCAGCGCCAGTGCGGTCGTCCAGCGGAATGGGCGGCGTGCTTCCTGGCCGTTAAAGCAAATGCGACCGCTGGTGGGATCGTAGATTCCCGTGATGGCGTTGAAGAGGGTGGTTTTGCCCGCGCCGTTGGGACCGATGACCGACACGATCTCTTTTGCGGGAATATCGAGCGACACCGCGTTGACAGCCGTGAGGCCGCCGAAACGCACGGTGAGGTCGGATATTTCGAGAATGTTCATGAAGGTGGGGGAAGTTGTGGTTCGCGTGGATGAATCTCCGCCTTGAACTGACGCGATGGCAGAAGGCCCTCGGGTCGAAAGCGCATCATCAGGATGAGGGCCAGTCCGTAGAGCATGTATTTCCAGTTGCCCGGCGCGGTGAAGACATTTGAACTGCTGATGAGCTGGTGCGCTTTGAGAAAATTCGTCACGGTTTCCAGCACGATGGAATTGAAGCCCATGATCACCAGGGCGCCGAGGAGGACGCCGCCGACATTGCCCGTGCCGCCCACGATCACGATACACAAGGCGATGATCGAAACCTGGAAGTCGTAATTGCCCGGCTCGCCGCTGGACCCGAGATAGCTCGCCCACAATGCGCCGGCGAGGCTGCATTGCGCTGCACCGAGGGCAAACGCCAGCAGCTTCATTTTCATCGGGTTGACACCCATGCACGAGGAGGCAAGCTCGTCTTCGCGGATGGAAATCCAGGCGCGACCGACGCGTGAGCGCTGGAGATTGCGGTTCAGGAGCACAAGCACGGCGAGGAACCCGAGAAAGAGGTAGTACCAGGGTTGGTAGGTCTCCGCGCGGAAATGGTAGCCGAACCAGGACGGCGATGGCAGGGGATTGATGCCTTGGGTGCCCTTGGTGATGGAGTCGAGGTTCTTCAGGACGTCCTCGACAATTTCGCCGAAGCCGAGTGTGACAAGGGCAAGATAGTCGCCGCGCAGACGGATCGTTGGCAAACCGAGGAACAGTCCCACCGTCAAACCCACGAGAACGGTTAACATTGTCGCTGACCAGAAGCCAAGGCGAAAAGGATAGATGTCGCAGGTCAGAATGGCGTAGCTGTACGCGCCGACGGCCATGAACGCAGCGACGCCGAGATTCAGTTGGCCCGTGAAGCCAGTGAGAATATTCAAGCCGAGTCCGAGCATTGCCATGATGAAGATCGGCCGCAGAAGATCGCCGATGTGTGGATGTCCGGGGAGCAACAACTCGATGAGCGGAATCAGTGCCGCGACGACAAGAAACGACCAATGAAAAGGGATGCGGCGCGGCACGGCCATCAGATGATTGTCTCCTTCATACCGTTGAATCCATTGTAAGTGGAATGTCGCCACTGTAGCCGCGAAGCTTCTTCGCGGTGGCGAGCGGGCCGCGAATGCGATTCGCGGCTACAAACGAACTCGCGTCCGCTTCGCATCAGACTTTCTCCTTGGCGCGGGCACCGAGCAGTCCTTGTGGCCGAAATACGAGCACCAGAATCAGAACGGTGAAGACCAGCACGTTTGTCCAGCGGGTCTCCAGGTATTGATCACACATGGCCCGCGCCAGGCCGATGACCAGTCCGCCCAGCAGCGCGCCCGGCAGGCTGCCGATTCCGCCGAGAACCGCAGCGGTAAACGCGTCCATGCCCGCGCGATAGCCCATCTGGAAGTAGATCGTGTTGTTGTAGACGGATGACACCACGCTGGCGACACCCGCCAGCGCGCCACCGATCAGAAACGTCTGGCCGATGACGCGATCCACGGGAATGCCCATCAATCGCGCCGCCAGCCGGTCCTGCGCGACCGCGCGCATAGCCTTGCCGGCGCGCGTGCCTTTTACGAACCATGTCAGCAGAATCATGAGCGGCAACGTCACCACGAAGACCATGAGATCTTTGGCCGTGAACTCGATGGGGCTTTGGCCGAGTAGATTGAAATTCGAGAGTAGGGCCGGGAAATCCTTGGGGGAGGCGGCAGAGCGTCCCAACCCGAAAACGTTCATCGGGATGCCACCCCAGAGCAGGCCGATATTCATGAACACGAAGGAGAGCCCAATCGCTGAGACGAGCGGGGCCAGCTTGGTGGAGTCGCGGAGATGTCGATAAGCGAAACGGTCCGCGAGCCAGTTCAGGCCGCCGCAGAAGACCGGCACGATCAGCAGCATCAGGAACAGACCCAACCACATGCCCGGTGCGCCTGCGGCGAGGTGGTCGAGGCCGAGAAGTCCCACCAGCGTGAGCGCCGCGAAACTGCCGAGCATGAAGAGGTCGCCATGGGCGAAGTTGATGAGCTCGATGATGCCGTAGACCATCGTGTAGCCCAGGGCGATGAGGGCGATGATCATCCCGTTGGATAATCCGATGATCAGTTGTTGCAGGAAAATCTCACTGCCGGACATGCGGCCCACTGTAGCGGCGCGCTACGAGCGTCGCAATCTGAATTGTAGTCGTGGGGCTGTTACGCTCGGGAACATTGGTGCGAGCCTTCGCAGCCAGCTATCAACGATGCGCTTTCTCGATCTTGATGACTTTGAGCTCCTGCGTAGCATGGTCAGCCCAGTAGGTTAGCGCATAAGGGCCGATGATTTTGACTTGTAGTGGGCGTCCAAGTTCATCTTGGCCCTGATAATCCACGGTCTGGAATCCGGTCGTTCGCAAGGCGATTTAGGAAATCTAGAATCAAGCGTCTTTGCTGAGACGACGGGAGCGGAATGCCAAGCACCTCGTGCGTAATGAGGACGCGATAGGTGGGCAAGCGTTATTCTTTCCAGCGCTATTCGAGTTCGTTGAGCGATACCCAATGGGAAGGATCACGGTCATTGACGCTGCTGGCCAACTCTTTGCGAAGCTTCGGGTCACGTTCATACCGAAAGTGGACAAGATACGCGGCCAGACGATCCTGTTGCTTTACTGTCAAGCCAGCGAGTTCTTTCTCGAGTTCCTTGATCGACTTGGCAAAATATAACAAATCGACACGGCAATATCAAGACTGCTGCTCCGGTATCCCACGCGATGATAATTCCGTTGGACACACGTGATCAGTTGTTGCAGGAAAATTCATACCCGGACATATCGGCGAGACTCTAGCGACGCGGGGGTGCAGGGTCAATTACAGTGTACGGTTCGCGTACGCGTTACGACGCGCTGCTAGTAATCTCGGAGCGCCTTGCGCACGTCAAGCTCTTGAGTTGCGATACGGACGGCTTCGTCGAATTTGTCCTTTTGAACAATCTTCGCATCCACAAGCGCATCAATGACCGACCGACCCGCAGAATCTCTGCTCGAAAGTTTTCTACTTGGAACATCTGGTTGTTCTTCACCCATGATATTCACATCCCCACGATTTTTACGGGCGTGAATTTGCCGTCTTTGATTTCTTCAACCGCCATGACCTTCAAAGAAGTGTCGCCGTTTTGGTCGAAGGACCACTTGCCGAGGCGCCGTCAAAGTTGCGGAGGTTGGTGATGGCTTCGGTGATCGCGGCGCGGTCTTTCTTCCCGGCGCGTTTCGAGGCCTTCGAGCACCACGCGCGCGGCTTCGTAGCCGTAAACGGCGTAGGCTTCGGGCTCGGCGTTGTATTTCTTTTTATAGTTCTCGTAGAAGTCCTTGCCGCGACCTGGAGTTCGTTCGGGGGCAGGCCGCCAAAGGTGACGTAGGTACGGTCATCGAGGTTGTCATTCCCGGCGGAATCGATGAGGGCTTGTTCGCGGCAGCCGTCGGGGACCATGAACTTCACCTTCGCGCCGACGGCGACGGAATCTTTAGCGAACTGGCCCGCATTCGTCTGGGTGGTGCCGCCGAAATAAACCAAATCGGCGTCAGTGCTTTTGACCTTCGTCATCGAGGGAGCGATAATTCGCCCGCCTTCGGGTCGATGCCTTCGTAGCCGACGACGTGAATGCCGAGTTTGATGCAGGCCCGCTTGAACACGTCCGCGACGCCTTTGCCGTAGAGTTCGCGGTCGTGAAGAACGAAGACTTTCTTCACGCCGAGTTCCTTGGCCCATTGCGCGGCGACTTCGCCCTGGATGTCGTCGGCGGGGACAACGCGGAAAAAATTGATTTTGCCTGAGACGGGCGGTACACCGGGTTCATTGGCTTCACCGAGCCGGGTTTGGTGAGGACCGGGGTACGTGTGGCGGGGCTGACCATCAGAAGGGAGGCTTCGTTAAGAATCGGCATCGGAGATTTTCGCGGCACCGGAGTTGTACGGTGCCGATGTAGGCCATGATGTCGGGGTCTTGGACGGCTTTCTGCGCGTTCTGGCGCCTCAACGGCCAGGGTCCCGTTGACCACGCTGGGGAGAAGCGTCGTCCCAGTCTTCATAGGCAAAGTGAAATCGCCGATCTTGCCCCCGGCTTCGTCGATGGCCATGCGGATGCCATTGACTAGCGTGGTGCTTCGCGCGGTCGCGCTACCTGTGCGTGGCAGGCTGGAGACGATTTTGATGAAGGGCGAATCGGCGGCGTGCGCCAGGGAACAGATCATCGCACAGAATCTCAGGGAGCAAAGAAGGAACAATCGTTTCATGGGGGCTTATGTGTCACAAAGACCCGGGCGCCTGCAATCTCAAAGGCCTGCTAAATCAGAGGTTAGCCATCCGGCGAGCCAAGCAAATTGAGAAATCCCGGAAAAAGCTTTTAAAAAACTGCCTGAAATGATAACGTTTGCAGCCGGACGGATTTCTGTGAAAGAGCACACCATTCTGGGACTTGTGGCCGGGTTGACCTTGTGCTTGCAACCTGTGTTCACGGACAGACCTTGTCGATACGAGCGGACCAAGCAGGCAGAACGATTTACGGCAGTGGCGGCACGAATTACGTTGGATCCCCCGGGCCCAACTGGGGGCCGCGGGTTGGGAGCTTCGGGCAAGGATCGGTACTTGTCCTGCCGTTCCAACTCCCGACACTGTCCGCCGGAGCGCAGTTCGCCACGGCCGATTTCCAAGTCTGGCTCTACGACATTACCGGTCAGACGAATGTTCCCTTCCAGGTTGACTTATACGGACTGGCCTCGCGAAATACGAACACCGTTCTGGCCGCTGATTTCTACGTGAGCGGCGCGCCTGATCCCAGCAATACGTTGATCCAAGCGCGATATCTGACCCCTGTGTCAACGAACGGCCACGGCTCCATCAGCATTTCCGGGGGCGTGACGACTCCTCCGTCAATTGTGACCGGGGCCGGCGGGAGCAGCGCATTGGTGAGCTACCTCAATGCCCAGTACAACAGCGGCGGGAGCGGGACGGTGAATTTCTTGCGGCTCAGTCCCGCGACGAATGTCTTTAACGGCAACTACGCGTACGATCCGCTGACATCGTTTGCCGGAGAGAGCCATGCACATCCGTTGCTTGAGTACACGACGACGACAACAAACAGCGTGCCGTTTCGACCACGAACAGACGATCAATCTGGTGTTTCCCGTGCAAGGCCTGGCCTACGCCAAATTGGATGTTGCACCGGCACGGATCAGCGTGACGCCAATTTCGCCGGAGGGCATCACCGCTCCTTCGGTCGCAATCCGACGGTCCCGGTAACCTACCAATACACTTTCCCGCCCAACACAACGATCACGATTGCCAAGAATCAATTCACGGGGACAGCGCCCAACACGGACATCCAGTTCAGCACCATCGACTATACCGGTCAGATCATCACCGGCCATCTGGTATCCACGCTGGCACTCGACGGCAGCACCTGGAATGTCCAGGTCTACGACGTGGCCGCCTCGAACACCAACGGCCTCAGCCCGCTGATTCCTGATCCCTACCAGGCACGGCGCCGCCACCCGTCACCGGGTCGTTCCCGCTCGTGGCGCCGTTGGATCAAGCGATGATCACGACACCCGTCGTCCCGTCTTTACTTGGGCGTCGGTAGCCGGGGCGGTGAAGTACGACCTTTATCTCAACATTAGCCGCACGGACTACGACTGGATGGCTCCGGGAAGTTTGCTTGACCGCTACACGCTGGTTGTCACAGTCACGGCCAGGCACCACGTACTGGCTCCAACAGGACCTGCCGGATCGCTGGACATATAAATGGTACGTCGTTGCGACTGACGGTTCGAACGTCACGAGTCGTTCCGATCTCCGCACGTTCAGCGTCTACCTACCAAATGTAACGACGGTGGCGGATGGCACACCAATCATCAACGGCATGCGCGACCTTAACAGGGACGGCATTATCGAGCCGTATGAGGACTGGCATAATCCGCCCGCTGTGCGCGTCGCCGACCTCTTGTCGCGAATGACATTGCATGAGAAAGCCATGCAACTCTTCTTCAATGCCCAGGTTTATCCGAAATGCCGGTTTCGCCTTTGGTCGATTCCAAGCGAGCGATTTGTTGAACTATCAGTTGGCGGCCGCCACGAATCGCCTGGGAATTCCTTTCCTTTCCGCCCGGCGACACCGTCGCCGGGTACAAGACAACGTACCCGACCGAACCGGGTCTTGCGGCGACGCGCGACCTGAATTCAATCTGGGCCGTCACCGATGTCCAACGGCGCGAGTCGGTCGCCATCGGTTATCGCGGCACGCTTTCGCCACTCGCCGAGGTAGGCACCAAGGTGCTGTATCCGCGGATCCAGGAAGGCGGCGGTGAAGATGCCGACCTGGTGGCCGGAAAATCATTCGCGCGATGGTCGTCGGGTTGCAGGGCGGGCCGGTAATAACCCGCAGTCGATCATGATTACCACCAAGCATTGGCCCGGTGAGGGTGCCGGCGGCGAAAGCGGAATCGTTTATGATGGAACGACCATTCACTATCACATGCGCCCGTGGCACGCGGCCATCGAAGCCGGCACCAGCGTCATTATGCCTGGTTATGCCGGAGCATTCTGCTTGGGCCGCAAGGCTTCGGCGCCTGCGACAATCCATCGATTATCGCCTACCTGCGAACCAATATGAATTACACCGGCGTCATCTGCACCGATTGGCTGCCCCCGGCGATTGGGTCCAGGCGGAGGAGGCCGTTTGAACGTCATGGGGGGCGCTGATCCAACGCAGATGGGAACGTTTGAGACGGATGTGCCCGAAAGCCCGTGGTATTGATGAGGCTGTCAGCCGTGTGCTCGACCTCAAGTTCCGCATGGGCATCTTCGAAGATCCGTACGGGAGCAACGTCAACGGCACCGTGACATGGCACACGCCGCAGAATGTCGCGGTGGTGCATCAGACAGCGGTGGAATCCCTGACGCTGCTGAAAAACGACGGTGTCCTGCCGCTCCGTCTGCCAGCCCGGCAGCGCCATCGTGGTGGCCGGCCCGCGTGCCGACGATCCCTCGTGTATGGTGACGTGGCGCAGCGATTTCCATAACACGGACTTCGGCAGCAAGACCATTTACCAGGCGATTGTCGCCCGCGCGGCCCAGGATGGCATCACCGTCTACAAGAATGCCGCGCCTGTCGGAACCAATGTGGCAGCCGCGATTGTGGTGGTCGGCGAGAGTTACTACACGCACGGCACGTATTGGGACGATAACAGCCCATATCTTCCGGATGATCCGATCGGACCACCGCACGATACCAACGACGCGCCGCAATACGGCATCATCCAGGCGTTCCGCAGCAACAACGTCCCGACCACGACCATCTGCTTGCTCCCGCGGCCCTATGTGTTGACGAACGTGGCCGCGCTCAGTGACGCGTTGATGGTGGTGTATCGACCCGGCGATGAAGGCGGCCCCGCGGTTGCCGAGACGCTGTTTGGCGATCATTTGCCGTCGGGTAAGACGCCGTGGCAGTTGCCGCGCGGGATGGATCAGGTGGGCAACGATGACTCCGCGAACTGGAACAACCAGCCTGACAAGTGGGATCTCCCATTCGATTTGGGGGCGACCACGGCGGAGTTGAGTCAAATCCGATCCAATATCGCAGCCGGATTACCTGTCCCGCCCACGACCGGTGATCCGCTCTTTCAATACGGTTCCGGCATTTCAGGGGTTCGGCCTGACCGACACCAATGCGCCGCTGGCGTTCACGCTATTGACGCCAACCAACGGCCAGAACGTCGCCGGTGCCATCCCGACCTTTACGTGGCAACCCAGTTCGGATCCGGATACCGGCATCGCGCGCTACGAACTCTATGTGGACAACACTTTGGTCGCCAGCAACCATAATAGCACCTCCTATTCGCTGACCGGCACCATTTTGGGCAATGGAGCCCACACTTGGTACGTGGACGCCTACAATTGGGCCGGCGGTGTCACTACATCACCGACCTTCACGTTTACGATCAATGACGTGGTTCCGCCCACAGCATTCCTTACCTTGCTGCCGACGGACGGCACGACGGTAAACACCCTCAACGCCGTGGTCTTTTATTGGGAGCAAACCACGGACAGCGGCACCGGCGTCGCCGATTATATTCTGCAGATTGACGGGACCAATGTCGTCACGGTCACTCCGAGTGCATATGTGTCGCCCACCAAGAATCTCGCGCTTGGGCAGACGGCCTACGCCAGTTCCACGAGCTTCGGCACTCCCGGTGCCGCGGTGGATGGTGATCTGACGACGCGCTGGTCCAGTGACTGGGTTGCCGTGTCAAACGCCGACACCGAGTGGTTCGCCGTTGATCTGGGGGCGACCTATTCGATCAAGGAAGTTGTCCTCATGTGGGAAGCCGCCTACGGGAAGGAATACCTGATTCAAGTTTCCAACGATAATGCCAAGCTGGAACACGATCTATCACAAGACCGGCGGCACGGGAGGCACCAATGACCTCACAGGCCTTGTCGGCGCCGGCGGGTACGTCCGCATGCAGGGGGTCCAGCGCGGCACCGGGTATGGCTACTCGCTGTGGGAATTTCAGGTCTTTGGCCTGGGCACCGAAGCAGCGGCGGCTTCTGTCCCGACCGGGACCAACACCTGGCAGGTCCAAGCGGTTGACGGCGCCGGCAACGTTGCTGCCAACAGCAATGGTGCTCTCACCATCATCGGCCCGCTCACGCCGCTCCAGCAGTGGCGTCAAACAAATTTCAGCACGCTCAACGCCAACGACCCTATCGGCGGTGACACCGCCAATCCTGCCGGCGATGGGCTAGCGAATCTTCTGAAGTATGGACTTGGCCTCGACCCGCACCAAGCTGTGACCGCAGGCCTGCCGACGACGTCGCTATCGAATGGCACCTATCTCAGCCTCACGTTCACCAGGCTCAAGAGCGCCACGGACATCACCTACCATGTCGAAGTAAGCGGCGACTTGAAGGCTTGGAACGAAATCTGGAACAGCCTCGTTGTCCCCTACGGCGGCGGAACCAGCCCGTCGCAACAAGTCACGGTCATGGACGGCGTCCCAATCTCCGCGGCTCCCGGCGGTTGCCGGTTCCTCCGTCTCCGGGTTTCCCGGCCTTAGTTACCACGGCGCTTTGGGTGCTGAAAACGCTTGCATTTTTGTGCTAAATTTGTAGTATCGATTTTGGAGAAGCAGTGTAGCGAAGTACGGGCGAGTTAAACAAGAGACCGAGTCTCAGTGGGAGGGCCATGGTATGCAAACGTTTGCTTGGAAGCGAGTTGGCGGGATCTTCTCGAACTTTTTCGGTAAGTCTTTTTTCGCAATTGCGGCCGCACTGGCTGCGTTTGTCCTAACCGCTGGTTCAAGTCGGGCGGACACTTTCCTCCAACTCGATTTCACCCATTCGGGTGGACCAGTCACGGCGGGATATACCGGTGTGAACGGCAATTTTCTCGCCGATACGCCGAGCGCAGGCACCAACGTTGGCGCGTACACCTTTTCCATCGACCACGTTGGTGTTTATGACAATGGTTCGGGCGCTACCGAGCCTTTGACCGCTTCCGGGTTCTATACATTTGGCAATGGCAATAGCGGCCTTGACCATGCCTTCAGCCTCAGCGGTCTGAATGCGGGTGATACGGTAACGCTTTATGCGGTCGCTGCCTGGGACGGGAACGGCAGGGGTGGATATGTTATGTTTGGCAACAGCGGCACCAACGGGGTGCAGGCCCAGACCATCGGTGATCCTGGCACGGCCCCGGGCCTTACGAATTACACCGTGATCGGAACTGGGATCGCCGGCGCGGGCGGCATTCTGCAAGGCACACTGAATGGAGCTGCTGGTGTCTATACCACCTCTAATGGCAGCGGCACGAATTTCGTCAATGGCCAGGAGGGCCAGGTTGGCGCGTTTGTATTTGATATCGCTCCGGTCGCCGTCCCCGAACCTTCCACCTTCGTCATGCTGGGTTTGGGTGGTGTGGTGCTGTGTTTCTTGCGCCGCAAGAAAGCGTGATCGGTTTCACAAGCGATTTCCAAGAAACTGGGCAACGATCCGCGCCAACAGCAGCGCGGTTGAGTCGTCCATGACGACTATTCCATTCGCTCATTGAATCACCAACCGTTGAATCGTGTAGCTGGTCAGCGCGGTTGGTGAATCGTTGGTGACAGATGCCTTCGCGCGGTCGATGATTGGTCGTGGCGGGCCGTGCGGAAGGAGATGCCGGTAAACGCGGCTGTCGGCGCTGGCAATGGCTGATTTTTTGCGACGGGCGCACTCGATTTGAACAGCGTAAATTTGCCGGTCCTGGCATTGGCTTCAATTCGGCAAGCCAGCCGATCGCTCGTGAAGTCTTTCTTCGTCAATTCCCAGCGAACGGGGCATCGGTTGGTCGATCCGCTGAGTAATTCGATTTCGAGGGGCGTGTCACCGACCTGGTTGGCGAACACGTCAAATGAGATGGTGACTTTCATCCTTGCCGGGAAGACTTGAAACGCCCGGGCGTAATCGTGGGGGTCGCGGTCTTCCAGACTCACTTCGGGAGCTTTGGTTAAACTGACGGGCGCCCATTTTGGACTGTATGTGTTCCAGGCGTCGGCGCTGTTTGTAAGCGGGATGCGGCTGATCCAGATGTCCTCTTTGTTGACGCTGTAAGCGACCCACAGGGCATCGTCTTTCCATGAGCCATCGTTCGACCATTCGGAGATGCCGCGAACATATTGGGGGCCGACGTTCTTGTTCAGGCCGACATAGCGCTGAAGCGGCAATTCGCCGTGAACGACCCGCATGTCGTGGAACGTGACGCCATCGTCGCTCGTAACCATGACCAGCGGGAAGCGGTTTTTATGGTCGGGATTGTAGACCAGCGCGTACCGGTTGTCGGAGGTGCGTTGGCCCCAGATTTGCCGGTGCCGGTGACCAGGGATTGCGGGATAACCGGCGGCGACCACGCGTCGCCATCGTTCGTCGAGATTGTGACCCAGCCTTTCTTGCAGATGCCGACGAGCGCGCCATCTTTGCGGTGGAAAAAGGAGAACGCCTTCAATGTCATGTCCTTGTCGTTGGATTCATGCCACTTCATGCGGCGGTCGCCCAGCAGCGCGCCGTAATCCTGTTGCTCAAGGAACGGGCGGTTGGCAAGTAGTTGATTGCACGCTTCGACGAAACCCTTGTCGGCGGAATTCGTGAAGAACTCGTTCCCAACCAGAGGCGTTGGCGTCAGGAGTGTGAACCAAGGGCCGAGCGTGTGATCGGCCAGTATCTCGCGGACGACCAGCGTGTCGCGGTTCTTGTCGGTCAGCTTGACCTCGCCACGGCGGAGCCCGGCGATGGCCAGCATCCGGCCGTTCGGAGCGTGAAAGAAATGCATGCGCAACGGATTCGACACGCCTTGCGGGAACAGTTCGATCGGAGCCGACCAAGTGAAACCATCCGTGGATGTGCTGTACACTTCGCGCCAGGGCCAGGTATCTTCGTCCTTCTCGCCCGAACTCCACGCCACGTACAAGCGGCCCTTCCAGCAGGCCATGTCGATATGATGATTGTAGGTCCAGCCCTTGCCGTCGGCCAGTTCGGGTTTGTCGCGCGAGGCGCGGAAGATTTGGATGTTTCTAACGCCGATGGCCGGCGGCAGACCGCCATCGGGCAGGTTCGTGTCGATCTGGCTTTGCTCCAGGCCCTGAATCTGAATCGGGTCTCCAAACGCTGGAGCGATGGCGAGCGGCAGCAAAAGAATTAGTGGACGCAATCTCATCGGACACCGGCGCACAATGGCGCAACTCTCCGATTATACAGAAAACCGCTGGCTTGCCAATGGGTGGGCAGCGTGTTAGAAGGGCACCCACATGCTGAAGCAGCAGCAGACCATCAAACATCCCGTGTCGTTCTCGGGGATTGGCATCCACACGGGGTCGCAGGTCAACATGACCTGGAAACCCGCGCCGCTGGATCATGGCATCAAGTTTGTTCGCGTCGATCTCGAGGGACGGCCTGAAATTGACCCGAATATCCGCAACATCGGCGACACGACGCGCTGGACGACCATCGGCACCAACGGGACGGTCGTTCACACCGTCGAGCACGTGCTGGCGACGCTGAACGGGTACGGGATCGACAACCTGATTATCGAGCTGGACGCGAGCGAACCGCCCGTGGGCGACGGCAGCGCGCTGCCGTACGTGAAGCTGGTCAAGCAAGCGGGCATCCAGCCGCAGGAAGGCAAGCGCGAGATTTTTCGGCCGCAGGAGATGGTGCATGTCGAGGTGGGCGACTCGCTAGCGGTGGTGGTGCCGAGCGACACGTTGCGGATCAGTTGCACCATTCATTACGGTAAACCCGGGCTCGACGCGCAGTTTCTGAGTCTCGCCATCGAACCGGAAACATTTGAATCGCAGATTTCGCCTGCGCGGACGTTTGCGCTCTACGAAGAGATTCAGCATCTCATTGATCACGGATTGATCAAGGGCGGCAGCCTTGAGAACGCAGTGTTGATCCGCAATGAGAGCATCCTCGCGACCGAGCCGTTGCGGTTCCGCGATGAATTCGTGCGACACAAGATTCTCGACGTGCTCGGCGATATCGTATTGCTCGGACGCCCGCTGGCGGCGCATATCATCACCATTCGGCCGGGACATTCCTGCAATGCGGCCCTGACCAAGGCGCTGGCGAAGGTGATGGAGAAAGAGCAGCCCGCGCCGGTTTCGTTCGCGCCGCCCATGACGGCGGACATGCCGATGGAACAAGCGATGGACATCGTGCAACTGCTGAACGTGCTGCCGCATCGCTATCCGTTCTTGCTGGTTGACCGTATCATCAAGATCGAGGGCGAAGAGAAAATCATCGGACTCAAGAACGTGACGATGAATGAGCCGTTCTTTCAGGGACATTTCCCCGGTTATCCGATCATGCCCGGTGTTTTGCAGTTGGAAGCGATGGCGCAGGTCGCGGGCGTGTTGATGCTGCGCTCCGGCGAGAATGCCGGCAAGGTCGCGTACTTCATGAGCGCCAACAACGTGAAATGGCGCAAGCCCGTTCGCCCCGGCGATCAACTCATCATCGAAATCGAAATGGGCCGCGCCCGCGGCAAGATCGCCAAAGCCAAAGGCGTCTGCAAAGTGGCCGGCGAAGTGGTCAGCGAAGCGGAAGTGATGTTTAGCGTGGTGGACGGGTAGAAGCACGAAGGACACGAAGACGGCGATTGAATCATCAAGGGTGGGGATCTGTAAGTGGTAAGGCGCTGAGCGGGAGGCAACAGGATTGCCCTTGTCGCGTGTCTTCGCGCCTTGTAATGTTTGCATCATGAGACTTCCGCTCTACTTGTGCCTGGCCGCGATTCTCACGGTGGCCGGTGCAGCCGCGCGCGCAGAGCGCATGGACGGCACGAAGTGGAAGGTCAAAGTCACGCCTGACGAGGAATCCGCCAAGAAGGGAGCGAAAGGATTCGACGACGAATTCATCTTCGCCGAGGGCCGCTTCACCTCCACCACAATGCTCGCCCGCGGATTCAAAGCGGGTCCGTACCGGTACGAGACCGAAGATGCCGACGTCGAATGGGCGGCCGACAAGCAAAATGACACGACAGACCTGGCTGGCTGGGGCGGCCGCGTCGACGGCAAGACCGCGAGTGGCAATTTCCACTGGCAGAAAAGGGACGGCACATCACTTTTCTTCAAGTTTACCGGCACAAAGGAGTGACAGAACTCGTTGTCGTTGCGATGTCTGGAAATTGGAAGCCCTTCGAGACCGCAGCGCCGACATTTTGCAGCTTTCCTTTCGAGACCGGGTCAAGTATCCTTCCCTTCAGGTCGCAGATCGAATTACGAATATGCCAACGCGCTTGAATCCCCGCTGGTTCGTTGCTTTCATCGGTATTGCCTCGCTGGCTCTACCGTCGCGCGCGCCGGCACAAACCGTCATCACCAACACGTTCGCCGAGGTGTCGCGCATGGCTTCCCTGTGGGAAGTCGATCCGGTACAGATTTCAAGCCTGGCGAACGCGCAATATTCATCGGTTGGTGGCGGCACCAGTACATGGCAGTTCATTTTCCCGGCATTCTTGCTCGCTGCCGACGGCGACATCCATGTCAATATGGGGATCGATACCAACGGTACGGGATCGACCAGTGGCAACCAGGGCGAATCGCCAATTGTCCCTGAAGTGATCAACGCCACGGCCGCGCAGCTTACGACCATTGATTCGCTTAACGGCTCGCAAACCATCGTGCGAGGGATCTTCCGTTGGTATTCCGAACATACCGGCGAACGGAAATACGAAATCCATCCCGCGACCGAACTGCTCAAGTGGAGTGGCAGCGCGTTTGTGTTGACCAACGACTACCGGCCAAACATCAAGTTCGACAACGGCAACACTTCGCAGTCCACCCAACACATGATTACCACGTTTGACGGGTCCGACGTGATGACTGCGGCTGTTATGGTCGCGGACAGCACCAAGATTGTGTTTACCTACCCGAGCCCGAGGTTCAACTACTGCATTTACGACGGCGTCACCCTGTCCGCGCTGACGAACGATTTCGTCAGCCAGTATTTCCTGTTGAAGCCAAACCTGGTGCCGACCGCGGTCATCCGCTGCCGGATCGTCACCAATACCATCGCGGCGGCCGTCGCGGCCGGGTTGGTGTCCAACCAGACTGTCACGGTCAACGCCCTGACCCGTTGCGACCTGCTCGGGGTCTCGAACAAGATCGCTTCGCTGACGGCGGGCCACACCAATGTTTTTGCGTGGCCGGTCGAATTCATCACGTTGAACATTACCAATCTGGGGTGGCCGCCGCCGGTGGCAATTTTTAGCGGCAGTCCCACGAACGGCACCGAGCCACTGGCGGTGACCTTCACGGACGCATCGACCGGGAGTATCACGAATCGATCTGGGATTTTGGCGATGGCCGCACCACCAACGTCACGACGACCACCGTGCTCCACACGTACGCCGCCGGGACGAACACCGTGAAACTGGTGGTCACCGCCCCGGTGGCGTCAACACCAATACCAAGCCGAATTACATCACGGTGTTGACGGCGTTCCAGGCCTGGCAGGTTCAGTACTTTGGCAGCACAACCAACCCGGCAGCGGCCAATGCCGATCCGGATGGCGACGGAATGTCCAACCTGCAGGAGTTCCTCGCCGGTACTGATCCCACCAATGGCGCCTCGGCGTTCCGCATCACCAGCGTGGTGCGCGCTGGCAGCGATCTTCTGGTCGCGTGGATGACGGGCTCGGCGGACTAACGCGTTGCAATCCACGGCCGGGACGGGCGCTGGCAGTTACAACACGAATGGCTTCGCCGACATCTTCACCGTCACGAATACCACCGCGCAGTCACCAACTACCTCGATCCCAACGCCGCCACCAATTTCCCCTCGCTCTTCTACCGTGTCCGCCTCGTGCCCTGAGTGTGGTCTGACCGCACCTCCGGGAAGTGTATGGATTCCAAGGTAGCCGCGCACGGGGTAAGATTGCCAAGGCCAAAGGCGTCTGCAAGGTGGCCGGTGAAGTGGTCAGCGAGGCGGAAGTGATGTTTAGTGTGGTGGATAGCTGACGCCGACAGAATTCATGTGGAGGGCGAGTCTCCCGGTGAGTGAGGGGATTCACCACGAAGCCACGAAGAGCACGAAGGCGGCGCGGATTGAACCACAGAGTCACAGAGGGCGGAGAATTACTTGTGGTGCGAGTGGCTTGGGTGGCAGATCTGTAAATAGTAAAGCGCTGACCTTGGCCACGGGTGATTGACTGTAGCCATCTGCAAGAACATAATTGAAGACCATGATAGCGATCAGAAAACTGACGCTTGTAATTTTCCTGATCACAGTTCTGTTAGGTCTCTGCGTATGGATTTTGGTGCTTGTCCGTGGCCATTCTCTATCGACTCCGTCTGGACAATTGACTATCGAATCGCAGAAACAATTGGAGTTGGAGGCCGCACGGGAAGCCCAAGCCACAAACGACTGGCTTCCTGTGGTTGTCTCTCGGGGGGACATACCTGCCCGCACTAAAATCACCAAAGATATGTTGTCATTGATTCCATATCCCAAGGGTTTGATCGCCGATGGTGCACTCCTAGACTACAAGCCGGCTGAGGGTCATTTCAACTTGTTGCCACTCAAAGCCAAGGACCAAGTCCGCGTGTCCGATCTCCATACCGAAGAGCCGCCTTTGATCCCATGCGACGTTCCCGAAGGTATGCGAACCTACGTCATTAACGATAATGAGATCCAAGTGGTGAGGGTTATCATAAAACCCTGTGACCGCGTGGATATTCTAGCAACATATTCCGAACCCGCTAGTCATCAAGAAACCACCCAGACAATCCTGCAAAATGTCCTAGTACTTATGCAGGGCACGAGTTCAGTGACAGTAGCGGTCAAGCCGGAAGAGGTGGAATTGCTTACGGCAGCAAATCGTGCTGGCACCCCCTTGCGCGTGAAACTTCGCGCTCCCTAAATCGATGGAGGTTTCGACGTGGTTGAGAGTCGAGGCAGGCACCTACCCCATTAACTGGTGCGAGGCAGAAACATCCTCGGTATCGTCAGCCAAAGAATTGAAGTGAATCGTCGATCACCATATGCGTTCACGCCGGGATCTGGTCTCGCAGACTGCCGTAGGCGATGGTACGGGCCATCTCCTTGGCATACATGTCGTGCGGGAACCAGAGTTCAATGCGGTCAGCTTCGACAGCAGAGATTTGCCGATACACGACGATCGGCCTCTTCGAGTTCCGCTTCCCTCAGGATGACAGACTAAGAGTCGAGCACCCGTCCCGAGTCCCCGCCGCGTGGGGCACGCGGCCTACAGCTACAAGGGAATATGCCCGCTGTATCGTTAATCGATAATTTTGCTGGACGGGGTGATTCCGGGCGGGTATAGTCGGGAAAACGGATGAACATACGGAGTTCAGAATCCAGAAGGCAGGAGCAGAAGCGGGCGGCAAAGCTCCAGCGAAGGGCGATATTTTAATAAACGGCGCGGCGCGATACCTAAACGACAGGCATCGCACCCTACAAAACCGACGGCGAGCAGGCGGGAGGGCAAAGCTGCGACGAGTCGCAGCACTCCAGAGGGGGGAGCACGAATCGGGAATACGGAAGGATACAGGCGGGGCGCCTGTTCAACGCGAAGACGGAAGGACACGGGCGGGACGCCCGCGCCACTACCAGCGAGGGAAGGAAGTCGTAAAAACATGTGTTTCTGCGAAACGAACCCGATTTGTCCGCCTGAGAAAACAGCATTTATCCATCGGTGGTACAATGGGTTACGCGATGAAAAGTGAGGGAGTCCAATCGGGTTCGTTTGGGAAAGCCGATTCATTTTTGAGGGCGGCAACCGGGACGGTCGCCCTACCTCGGCAGCAAAACCCTTGGATTGACCTGATGAATGGGTTGTTGTACAAATGCGGCGGGGAGTGGGGCATCTGCCCATGACTTCGTTCAAAGTTCATCCTACTGCGATTGTCGATTCCGCCGCTCAGATCAGCGCGGGCTGCGAGATTGGGCCGTATTGTGTCGTGGGGGCGAACGTGAAACTGGGAGAGGGATGCCGGCTGTATTCGCATGTGGTGATGGACGGGTTGACGACGATTGGGGCGCGGTGCGAGTTTTTTCCGTTTGCGAGCATCGGATTAAAGACGCAGGACTTGAAATATTCTGGGGGCAAATGTTACCTGGAAATCGGGTCGGACAACGTCTTTCGCGAGCATGTGACGGTACATACGGCGACGGGCGACGGCCTTTATACGCGGATCGGGTCGCATAACAATTTTCTGTCATATTCGCACGTGGCCCACGACTGCATCGTTGGTAACCACGTGATTTTCAGCAATAACGGGACTCTGGCGGGACATGTTGTGGTGGAAGACTTTGCGATTGTTGGCGGGCTGGCTGCGATCCATCAGTTTTGTCGGATTGGGACCATGTCGATCATCGGCGGCTGCGCGAAAGTGGTACAGGATGTGCCTCCGTACATGATGGCTGATGGTAACCCTGCGGAGACGCGGGGGGTCAACAAGGTCGGCATGGAGCGCAATGGGGTGTCGGAGGAGGCCCAGCGGGGGCTGCGGGAGGCCTTTAAGATATTGTGTCGAGCGGGGTTGACAGTGAGCAATGCATTGGATAAGATACAGTCAGAACTTCCGCCCAGCCACGAGCTGGAACATTTCATCGACTTCTGTCGCAAGTCTGAACGCGGAATAGCCCGATAGGCGATAAAGCTACACCCATTCATGGCGAAGTTGAGTCGTAAGCCGATTCACGATTTGGAGCGCATTATCGAGTTCGATCTGGTGCGCGCGACGGAGGCTGCTGCGTTGAATGCCTCCCAGTGGATGGGGAAGGGCGACAAGAATGCGGCGGACCAGGCGGCTTGCGATGCGATACGGGGGATGTTTGACCTGATCCCGTGTTGCGGTGAAGTCGTAATCGGTGAGGGCATCAAAGATGATGCACCGGGGATTTTTCTCGGCGAACACCTCGGGACGTGGCAACCCGGAGTCGTGCCGTTGGACATTGCGGTGGATCCCGTGGACGGCACCACGAACATTTCGAAGGGGTTGCCGAACGTGATTTCGGTGCTGGCGGCGGGCAGCGCGTACGACGGGTTGGGCAAGGCGCTGCGGAATTTGCCGAGCTTCTATTCGGAGAAGCTGGCGTACGGGCCGCGGGTGCGAAATTACATGCTCAAGTCGGGAGTCGAGCAGGTGAAGCTGGGAGCGCCGATCGAGGAGAATGTGCTCCTGGTGGCGAAGATTCTGGGTACGCCCGTGCATGAGTTGACCATTACGATGCTGGACCGGCCACGGCACGAGGAGTTGGTCAAGCGCATCCGCAAGGTCGGGGCACGATTGCGAATGATTGGCGACGGGGACGTGGCCGGCGCCATTGCCCCGAGCCTGTCCGATAGCGGCACGGATTTGTACGTGGGCGTCGGGGGTTCGCCGGAAGCGGTCCTGGCGGCGACGGCGTTACGGTGCCTCGGCGGTGACATCCAGGTGAGAATGTGGCCACGCGACGAAGCCGAGCGAAAGCAGTTGATCCAGGAAGGATCGGAAGAGGAACTGAACAAAGTGTATTACGCGGAAGACCTAGCGCGAGGGGACGGCATCATGTTCTGCGCCACGGGTATCAGTGACAGCCCGTTGCTGCCGGGCGTGCGCTTCATCGGCCACACCGCCGTCACCCATTCGATCCTGATGCGCGCCAATACGCGCACGGTACGCCACATCAAAGCGGTCCACGACCTGACAAAGAAAACCATACGCCTGCGTTCCACGCGGGCAGAGCAACCACTGTGAACGAAACAGAACAGCCGCAAACGCAACCACAGCCGCCACCGCAACAATCCACCGAGGGCCAGGTCCGGGGCGTCCTCGAAGTCGGCGAGAAAGGGTTCGGATTCCTCCGCAACCCGGCCCGCAACTTCCAGATCAGCCCGAACGACATCTATGTGTCGCCGGACATCATTCGCAAATTCAAATTGCGACCGGGTCTTGAAATCGACGGGCGCGCCGTGCCGCCCAAAAAAGGCAGCCCGCAACTCGCCGAGATTTTCAAGATCAACAGCCAGCCGCCGGAGAAGTGGGCCAACCTGAAGAAATTTGACGACCTCACCAGCGTCAACCCGAACGAACGGTTCAACCTGGAAACGGTCGGGGACCGTTATACCACCCGCATCTTCGATCTCATCGCGCCGCTTGGCAAGGGCACGCGCGGCCTGATCGTCGCCGCGCCGCGCACCGGCAAGACGACATTGCTGCACCATATCGCCGATGCGGTGATCACCAATCATCCCGACGTTCACACGATGGTGCTGCTGGTGGACGAGCGTCCGGAGGAAACCACCGATTTCCGCCGCTCGGTGAAGGGCGGCGAAGTCATCGCCTCGACCAACGACCAGACCATTGAAGAGCACGTTCGCACGGCCAAGATGGCCATTGAACGCGCCAAGCGGCTGGTCGAATTCGGCCGGGACGTCTTCATCGTGCTCGACTCGATCACGCGCCTGGCTCGCGCGTTTAACAATTACATCGGTTCCACCGGCCGCACGATGACCGGCGGTCTCGATGCCCGCGCGATGGAACAGCCGCGCCGCATCTTCGCCTCGGCCCGCAAAGCGGAGGAGGGCGGCTCGCTCACGATCATCGCCACCGCGTTGATCGAAACCGGCTCGCGGATGGATGAATTGATTTTCCAGGAGTTCAAGGGCACGGGTAATTCGGAGTTGGTGCTTGACCGGAAGATCGCCGAGCAACGCTACTGGCCCGCGGTGGACATCAACGCTTCGGGAACGCGTCGCGAGGAATTGCTTCTGCCGCCGAAGGACCTGGAGGCGATCACGCGTCTGCGCCGCGCTTTGAGTGGCGCGCCGCCCGTCGAGGCCCTGCAGAAACTTCTTACCGGTCTCGCGAAGTTCAAGACGAACAAGGAATTCCTCAAGGCGATGGCGTCGTGATTGTCACAACGGGAGCTCTGAGCCAGAAGTTAAGACCGTGGGTCGTGTCCGAGATTACAGCGAGATAGTGCAGCGACTGCGCGCTCTGCCGCGTCGCTGAATGGCGTGTCCAACAAGCCGGAGAAATCTGGGGATACCCGTTCTTTTGTTTGCGACGGAGGGTTGCCAAGCATGCCCCAACGGTTCTCCTCACCGCCGGAATTCACGGCGAAGAACCGGGGGGCGTCGCCGGCGCTTTGCGTTGGTTGGAGAGTGGCGAATGGGCGCGGTGGGACGTGAACTGGTTCGTATTACCATGCATAAATCCCTACGGTTGGGAGCGCAACCAGCGCAGCAACGCACAGCGCTACGACATCAACCGCCAATTCCGCAACGCCACGGACAGTCCCGAAGTGAGATTGATCAAACGGCTGGTGAAAGGCAATTGCTTCTTGTTCTCGCTCGATTTACACGAAGACGTGGATGCCCCCGGATACTATCTTTACGAATTGCGCCAAGGACCGCCTTTTATCGGCGAACGCATTGTGAAGGCCGTCAGCCGGGTGATTCCCATCAATCGCGACAAGGTGATCGATGGCAACCAGGCAACGGGATTTGGGCTGATTCGTCGGGACTCGAGTGTCGGGATGTTGAAGCGCCGGCGCCGTTGGCCGATGGCATATCACCTGTTTCTCAATTACACGGGCCACATTCTTGGCAGCGAAACCCCTGTGCATTTTCCCTTGGAACAACGGGCCACGGCCCATCATATAGCCCTGCGAACTGCGCTCCAAGCTATCGTGGAGAGACGTCGATGACACGGCATTTTCCTTGTTCGGGTCCCGGTCAGCATGCTAGCCTTCTTCTTGTGCGTCGGTCCATGATTTTCATCTTGTTCGCTGCGATGGTTGCGCCACGGATGGCTCAAGCTCAGATCTCGGTGCAAATCACAATGGAGCGAGACGCGCTGATGCTCTTCGAGTCGATTCCCGTGGTGGCGAACGTGCACAACTTTTCCGGCCGCGCCATCGAGCTCGCGGATGACAACCAAACGTCCTGGCTCAATTTCCTGGTCAGCGACGAGGCCGGCGCGACGATTTCACCGATCGGCAAACAGCTGACTTTCGATCCCGTGAAGATTGCGCCCGGACACAGCGTGAACGTGACGGTGAATCTGTTGCCGCACTACGATCTTCGGCAACATGGCACCTTTATCGTACGCGCGGTGGTCGATGGCGGTGGCGTGCATGCGCTTTCAACACCGGTCAGGTTCACCATCACCAGCGGCCGCGAGGTCTGGAAACAAACCGTTGGCCTGCCGGTTGCCGCCGGCGAAACCAATGAAGATTACCGGACCTATGCGCTTCTCTCACGCCGCGCCGAGCACAGTGAAACACTGTACGCAAGCGTGCAGGATGACGCGCATGAATTGGTCTACGGTACGATTCCGCTCGGTGAAACCATCTCGACGGGCGACCCGACGGCGATGATTGACAGCGCCGGCCACCTTCACGTGTTGTTTCGCAGTGGCCCGCGCTCGCACAGCTATGCCGAGGTCGATCCTGACGCGAAGGTAGTGAAGCGAGCCATATATTCCGATATGCTTTCCGCGCCGCAACTCGTTGCCGAAGCCGATGGCGCGGTGGTCGTGCAAGGCGGTGAGCAAACGTATCCCCGTGTCGAGCGAGTGATGACGGATCAGGAACTCAAACCGCCGCCCCCGCCAGCCCCGGAGAAACCGCCGAAGAAAAAATGGTGGTGGCCGTTCGGTTCCAACAGAACTTCCACGAATGCCAGCGCGAATTCCGCGATGTCCACCAACCGTCCTCCGAACAACACTTGGACGGGTAGCTAGAACGGTCGACAGACTGCGCCGGTTCTCACGCCGCTGCCCGCGCCTGTGGGCAAACCTCCAGCGCTTGAATGGCGTGTTCATCATTCGTGGTCTTGAAAACCGCGACAAACTGGTCGCCACCCGCCGAGGAAGCGTACGAGTAGAGAATCTCGATCCCGGCCATGCCCAGATGCATGCCGATCCGGGCCGCCGCGCCAACTTCGTCCGAGGCGCCGACGAGCACGACAGAATTGGCCTTACAGGAAAAACCCGCCGATTGCAGGGCCTCTTTGGCGGCTAGCGCGTTGTCGGTAATCAGCAGAACGATGAGATCGTCACCGTCAGAGTACGTGCAGTAAGCGAGTACATTGACGCCGTGATTGGCGACGGCAGCCAATACGCCTCCTAACGCGGCAGGTTTGTTGCCCACGCGCACCGCAAGCTCCACCTCTTTCCTCGCCTTTGCCACAGCACCTCCAAATGACTCAAACATCATACACGCGTCCGGAAGAAGTGCAAATGAAATTATCTGGGCCGCAAGCGCTTACAGGTGGTAACCATGAAAGCTTTCATTTAACTGGGTTCTGCGCCTGTGGTCGTATAAGCCTCGACCGGCAAGCAGGTGCACACGACATGGCGATCACCGTAAACATTATCTACACGACCGACGGAGGGCCAAAACTTGTGCTCGCGTGTCCACGGCGCGGGGAAAGCCGCCTGCTCACGGCTGTACGGATGTTGCCATTTCTCGGCAACCACCACTTGCGCCATATGCGGCGCGTTTTTCAGCGGATTATCGGCGCGATCCATCGAACCGGACTCAATGGCTTTGATCTCGGCATGGATCGCGATCATGGCATCGCAAAACCGGTCGAGTTCGGCTTTGGACTCGCTTTCGGTTGGCTCGATCATGAGCGTACCGGGCACCGGCCACGACATCGTTGGGGCATGAAATCCATAATCAATCAGCCGCTTCGCGATGTCCTCGACTTCCACGTTCGCGGTGGCCTTGAATTGACGGCAATCAACGATGCACTCGTGCGCGACAAGATTGCCGTGCCCTTTGTAAAGCGTCGAGAAATGCGGTTCGAGCCGCTTCGCAATGTAGTTGGCGTTCAGGATCGCCACTTTCGTCGCGTCGGTGAGCCCTTCGCCGCCCATGAGCGCGATATACATCCACGGAATGGTAAGAATGCTGGCGCTGCCCCATGGCGCCGCGGATACCGGGCCGATACCTTGCGGGCCGCCGACCTCGCCCAGCGGATGCTTCGGCAAGTACGGAGCCAGGTGTCCCGCGACACCGATCGGCCCCATGCCTGGACCGCCGCCGCCGTGAGGGATACAAAAGGTCTTGTGCAGATTAAGATGACAGACATCGGCGCCCATGTCCCCGGGACGGCATAACCCAACCTGTGCGTTCATGTTTGCGCCGTCCATGTAGACCTGCCCGCCGTTGTCGTGAACGATGCGGCAGACCTCCTGGATGGTTTCTTCGAACACGCCGTGGGTGGAGGGATACGTCGCCATGAGCGCGCCAAGATTATCGCGGTGCGCCTCGTGCCTTGGCGCGTAGATCCGCAACGTCAATGTTGCCTTCTGCATCGCACGCGACAGCGACGACCTGGAAGCCCGCCATCACCGCGCTCGCCGGGTTCGTGCCATGTGCGGAGAGGGGAATCAGGCAAATATTGCGGTGGCCCTGGCCGCGTTGCTTCTGATACTCGCGGATGACCAGCAGCCCGGCGTACTCGCCCTGCGAACCAGCATTCGGTTGCAATGAAACAGCCGCGAAACCAGTGATCTCCGCCAACCAGGTTTCCAGTTGTCGGAATAACGTCTGATACCCCTCGGTCTGTTCGCGGGGCGCAAATGGATGCAATCTGCCGACCTCCGGCCATGTCAACGGAATCATCTCGGCTGTCGCGTTTAATTTCATCGTGCACGAACCGAGCGGAATCATCGAGGTCGTGAGCGAGAGGTCCTTCGCCTCGAGCCGCTTCATGTACCGGAGCATCTCGTGCTCCGTGTGATACCGCTGGAAGACTTGATGCGTGAGAAACGACGTTGTGCGCGCGAATGCGCCAAGCTCTTGGTTCAAAAGGCCGGCCTCGATGTTACGCTCTGCAAGACGGTTCAAATCATCCGCTCGTTGTTGTTTCATCGAACGACACACCCCACGAACCGTCAGGAGTGCTCGCGCGCATTCAGGCCCTGCGGCTTTGGCGCTCGGCGAAAACGGCAGTGTATCGAAAAATGGCCCCTTCGGCAGTTCGCCCTGCACTGGTCGCGCAAAGGCTGCGGCCAGCGTATGGATCCGCCGGGCAATCCGCTTCAGTCCCTCCGGTCCATGATAAACCGCGTACATCGAAGCCATGACGGCGAGGAGCACCTGGGCCGTGCAGATGTTGCTGGTGGCCTTCTCGCGGCGGATGTGTTGCTCGCGCGTCTGGAGCGCTAGACGCAGGGCAGGATTTCCATGTGCATCTTTCGAGACGCCGACGAGTCGGCCGGGCATGTGGCGTTTGTACGCGTCCCGCGTGGCGAAGAATGCGGCGTGCGGACCGCCGTAGCCCATCGGCACCCCAAAGCGTTGCGCGCTGCCCACGGCAATGTCCGCGCCAAATTCTCCCGGCGGCTTCAAAAGCGTGAGGGCAAGTAGGTCAGTCGCGACGACCGCCAGCGCCTTGTGCCCATGCGCCTGTCTGAATAAACGGCTGGTAATCAAGAATCCTGCCATCGGTCGCGGGATATTGCAGCAGCACCCCGAAGACCTTTTCGTCGAGCGAGAATCCCGCGTAGTCCCCAACGACAACTTCGATTCCAATTGGCAGGGCGCGTGTTTGCACTACCGCGATGGTTTGCGGGTGGCAGGTATCGGAGACAAAGAAAATGTTTCGATCTTCACGACCTTGCAAGCCGTAGCACATGGTCATCGCCTCGGCAGCCGCCGTCGCTTCATCGAGCAAGGAGGCATTGGCCACTTCCATCCCCGTAAGGTCGCTGACCATGGTCTGGAAATTGAGCAGCGCTTCGAGCCGGCCCTGTGAAATCTCGGCCTGATAGGGGGTGTACGCCGTGTACCAGCCAGGATTTTCCAGGATGTTGCGCTGGATCACGGGCGGCGTGATGCAATCATAATAGCCCATGCCGATGTACGAGCGGCACACCTTGTTCTGCGACATGATGGCCTTTAGTTCGGCGAGCAACTCCGACTCGCTACGGGCTGCGGGAAGCGAGAGCGGTTTCTCGCGGCGAATTTGCTGGGGCACCGCCGCGTCGATCATCGCATCGAGATCTGGGAATCCCACGACGCGGAGCATTTCCCGAACGTCTTCAGGGCTCGGGCCAATATGCCGATCCGCAAACTGATCAGGGTGTCCCGTGTTCATGCGCCAATATGGTGGGCGTAGTCGTCAGTACTGAGTAAGTCGTTAAGCTCGCTGGGATCGCTCATCTTGATTTTGAACATCCAACCCTTGTCGTACGGGTCTTGATTGAGCAATTCAGGCGTGCTGCTGAGTTCTTCATTTACGGCAACGATGTCCCCCGACAGGGGCGCATAGATATCGCTGGCGGCCTTCACACTCTCCACGACAGCACATTCTTTGCCCGCCTCAACGGGCGAGCCGACCGCCGGCGTCTCGACGTACACCACATCCGTTAACTCATGCTGCGCATGATCGGTGATGCCGACCACTGCGACATCGCCCTCGACTCGCACCCATTCGTGAGTTTTCGCGTATTTCAGATTTTTCGGAACGTTCATGGGCCTTTCTTCAGGATTGGTTTCTTCTGGATCATCGCTGCGAACTTCTTCCCGCGAATTTCAATCTCAATCGGGGCGCCCACCGATGCGGCAGCGGTTTCCACGTAGCCCATGCCGATGCCGCAACCCAGGGTGGGCGATTGCGTGCCGCTGGTGATTTCACCGATCTTCCGGCCATTGGCCAGAATGGCGTAGTGCGGTCGCGGCGGTGGCGATTTCTCGGTCATCGTAAACGCGACGAGTTTGCGATCCACCCCTTCGGCCTTTTGTTCCATGAGGACGTCACTTCCGATGAACGCGTCTTTCTCGAACGCGACAAACTTCCCGAGGCCTGCTTCCAGGGGCGTGGTCTTTTCGGTAAGATCGTTACCGTAAAGCGGATAACACATCTCCAGCCGCAGCGTGTCGCGGGCGCCAAGCCCACACGGCTGGATACCAAATGGTTCGCCCTCGGCCAATAGGATCCGCCATAAGTGCGGTGCGTCAGTCGCTTCGCAGAAAAGCTCAAAGCCATCCTCACCGGTGTAACCGGTCCGGGCCACCCAGCATTCCTTGCCGAAAACCTGCCGTCGTTGCACATGGAAATGTGGAAGCGTATCCGAAAAGTCGAAGAACTTGCTGGCAGCTGGACCTTGGAGCGCCAACGCTGCAAACCGATCGCTCAGGTTGGAGATCACCGCCGACACCGTCGCCTCCGCGTTCATCCACACGAAATCGCCTTCGATATTGCCAGCGTTCACGATGACAAGAAAGACGCTTGGCTCAAGGCGATACACGATCAAGTCATCCACGATCCCGCCCTCGTGGTTGCACATCAAGGTGTATTGGGCCTGTCCGACGGCGAGTTTGCTCACGTCGTTGGTCAACAAATGGTTGAGCCCCCGTTCCGCATTCGGCCCCGCGACCAGGAATTCGCCCATGTGCGAGATGTCGAAGAGGCCGACCCGCTCCCGCACCGCCGCGTGTTCCGCGAGAATGCTCGAGTATTGCACAGGCATTTCCCAGCCGCCGAACGGCACCATTTTCGCGCCCCACTCAAGGTGCGAGGCGTACAAAGGCGTGCGTTTGAGCGTTTCAGCACTATGCATGGCGCGTTACGTTAATGGCGGGGTGAGTGGGTGTCAATTTAGGAATACGCAGCATGAATCTGCGCCCCAAACCACGCAACTTCCGCCCTTCAACCCCTTCAAAAGGCCCTCCCGGTGGGTTCGTTCTGGAAAACGAACCCACCGTTTTCCGTCGCCATTTTATTATGCAACTCATTGTGGCCATGTTGGATAACTGCTGTTTTCCAAGATAAAATCGGTGGGTTCGTTTCGCAGAAACGTATAGGGGGGGTCTTCTTCCTTGCCGTGAGGGCGACATTCTGTCGCGATTCCTCGTCGTATTCTTTCGCCTCTCCCCTTGGGGGAGAGGGTTAGGGTGAGGGGTGTTCGCAACCTCGCGAAGTGGGCTTGAGAGCCTTCCTCGAATCCTTCTCTGGGTTCAACGTTCATCTGTTTCCCCGACTATACCCATCCGGAATCACCGAGTCCAGCAGAATTATCAATTACCGATAATCCCTCGGCGTGCTTCCCCAGTAGTTGTAGGCCGCGTGCCCCCACGCGGCGGGGATTCAGGGTGCTCCTCAGCCCGTCATCCGGAGCGAAGCGAAACTCGAAGAGGCCGATTGTCGTGTATCGGCAAATCTCTGTTGTTAAAGTCGTCTCCGTTAGGTTGGGGCTGTAGGCCTTGCCACTATCACTAAATCCGTGCACCCATGTTGTTGCGTCGTCCCACTGATTCTTCAGGGAAACAGCCTCTTTACGTAGGTTCGAGTCCTGCCTGCCGACTCCTTTTTGTGCTTTCCTTGCCGCGCTAGTAGAGGTCTAATCACAAATTGGTGAAGGTGAAGCGGGGACAATCCCAGGGAAGAGGTGAAATATATGAAATTCGCTACATTGATGGTTCTCAGTTTCCTTGTGTGTTCGCAACAAGCGGTGTGGTCTCAGCAACACGCCCAAGCTGCCAGCAATAATGACGCGCTGCTGGCAAAGTGTACGAAGCTTCTTACTTACGGCGAACAGCAGGAGCTTTACAAGCCTAGCAAGCTGGACGCGGTAGTTACCTTAGGGCTTTTGGGCGACGAGCGCGCAGTGCCCATTCTAATCGATCATCTTCAGAATGAAGAGGACAGGAATCTACGATTCCATATCGCACAAGCACCGGGGTGGATTGGCAGCACGAATGCAGTGCCAGCGTTGGAGGACGCCTTGCACGACAAGTACCCGATGCTGCGAGTGGAGGCGGCGACCGCTTTGAAAGACATTACCGGCAAAGATTACCAATACGACAAGGCGGGGTTGCCTGATATGGAGACTATGAAATTATTCCCTCATTCATCAACGAATGCCTCCGATAAGTCGATTGGGAGCAAACCCTAACCTCCAGCCGACCGCAACCCGCAAGGCACGCAAACCGTCCAAAGCGGGGACTCCTTTTTGCTTTCCTCGCGGTCTGGCTAGGGGTCTAATGCTGCGGTGATGAGTAGCTTCGCTAGAACGGTGGACTCGAAAGCATCATCAGCCTCTAATCGCGGCATCCTGAGGACGTTGGTTCTTAGCTTGTTTGTGCTAGCCTTCGTAGGTTGTTCCACCCCGTATCGTGATGATACATCAACGGAATATTGGAACCAGCAAGCGGCACAGACTTTTGGTTTACCCCAGCTCCATACTCAGCACACCTGGTCGCCTTAAGTCCAAACAACTATCTCAAGAGCTTAAACCGCAAGGTTCGTAAATCGTCCAAACCGGGGAGCCAATTTCCTTCCAAACAGCGTCTGCGAGCCTCTCCATTCGGTCGGGGGGTTCAGTCGTGAATGAGAGAGCTGTCCACAGGGAGGAGCAGTGGGAACTGGCATTCTTGTCTGTGTCTAGAAAAGGCGAGCCCCGCAAGAATGCGGGGCTCGAGAGCGAACAACCGACTGATTTGGCCTCAGGATTTGCGCCGGCGCAAAATCAACATGCCCGCCAAGCCTCCCCCGACCATCAGGATCGTGGAGGGTTCAGGCACCGCGCTCAGGCTCATATTGTTGTAGAAATCATTCTGGGAGGTGCCATTGCCGGCGTTGAAGTTGAACAGCCGCACCTGCGCGATAGAGGCTCCCGCGTCACCTTCCAACGAGATATTGTTGGTGCTGTAGCTAGAGGCGTTGCCATTCAATCCTGTGACCGACACATTCATCGTGTCCGCGCTCGTGAGGGTGAACGTCAAATGCAAGCCGGTATCCGTGAAGCCGATGCCGGTATCCGCGCCGCTGGTTGTTTGCAGCGTGTAATCCGATTGGCCGCCGACGAAAAAGAATTCGACGCGATTATTGCCGTTGGCTTCCTGCAACCCGAGCCCGACCGTGCCGCCGTTTTGGAGGAAGCCATTCTCAAAGTCGATCGAGAACGATTGGCCAAGTTGGAGTACGGACGAGAACGGGCGGACGGCAGAGGCGGTCTGACTGTTATTGCCGTACAAGCCCCAGGCTGCGCCGTTGCCTGAGTTGATCCCGGCGTGGCCGCCGGCGCCATTGGCGGTGGAATCGTTCAAGGTCTCGCCGCTCTGGGCGACGGTGCCGCTGTTGTTGAAGGACCATGGACCGTAGCCCGTGCCGCCATTACTGCCGTTTGTCCACGTGCTGCTGGCAATAGTGCCGTAATTGCCTGCATTGTCGGTGCTTTGTCCCCGTGCAGAGATCGCAAACAACACCGCTGCCGTGAATAAAGCGGGGAATAGGATGCTTGAGAACCTTTTCATGCCCGTACTCCTTTACTCGCCGTGTTTCTCTTCTCGCCCTGACTTGTTAAACCGTTTTCGCTCACCACCGAATCACCCACCCATGTATCGACAGTGGGTTTATCCGTAAATTCTAGGGATCGAATAGCACAAAAATGCCCGCAATGTCAATACCTATTTGGCAGTCGGAGGTCTTTCGTGGGTGGCACTAGCCCGTAGATCCCAAGGTGTTGGGTTGTGTTCCGCTGGTCAGGTTCTAGCGGATTTTGGCCCCGGCCAGCCTCATCCCAAACAATTTTGGTTGAGTCTCCCGAAGCAACTTACTACCGTGGCGAAATATGAGCGACCCGATTCCAGTGGAGGCCGTGGTTGTCGAGAAGACATACGTGGGCAAGGTTTGCTTTCCCGCAGCCGTGCCGGAACGCTTTGTGGATCACTTGCGTTTTCCAGAGGATTTATACGAGCACGTGGAAAAAATGGGCTTGAACCAACGGACTGTAAAATTCCTGCTGGGCGCGCTCAATGGCCGCTGGTCGCTCACCGCTTCCGCCGACCTGCAAGACATCGCGATCAAGACAGCCATGCAGTACGCGGAAATGGATACGATCGTTCAAGACCTCATTGAGAAGAACTATGCGCGCCTGGATAAGCGCATCGACCTCTATCGCTTCTGGGTGGTCCTGCTTCACGTAAAAGGCGTCTACTTCGAACAGGCCGAGGACTAGAAACGGCGTCATAAATCTCCGGTGGCACAGGCGTCCCTGCCTGTGTCGATGGATTTTGACAGGCACGGAGGCCTGTCCCACCATTTATGAGATAGCCCCGAGGCTCGCACGGCGTTTGCCTTCCGCGACGGTTGCTGGTATCCTCAGGTTGTTGTCATGACCGAGCCATTTCATACGCAGGCCGTCCGCTTCAATTCGATAGCGGAGTGCCTCGAAGATATCCGCCAGGGACGCATGATCATCGTCACCGACGACGAAGACCGTGAGAATGAGGGCGACCTCATCATGGCCGCCGAAAAAGTCACGCCGGAAGCTGTCAATTTCATGACGAAACACGGGCGCGGTCTGATCTGCGTGCCCACGACCGAGTCGCGTCTCAAGGCGCTCGGCATTGGCCGCATGGTCGCCGAAAACCGCGAGAGCTTCAAAACCGATTTCATGGTCAGCGTCGACGCGCGCGATGGCATCACCACGGGCATCAGCGCCCATGATCGCGCGCGCAGTATTCGTGTCCTCGCTGATCCGAACGCCGCTCCCAAAGATCTGGTGTCCCCGGGTCACATCTTTCCGCTCCAGGCCCGCGAAGGCGGCGTCCTTCGTCGCGCTGGTCACACCGAGGCGTCTGTCGATCTGGTGAAGATGGCGGGACTCTTTCCCGTCGCCGTTCTTTGCGAGATCCTGAATGAAGACGGCACCATGGCGCGCCTGACCGACCTGATGAAGTTCCGTGAACAATTTGGGTTGAAAACCTGCACCATTCGCGATCTCATCGAGTATCGCCGCGTGCGCGAGAAACTCGTCGCGAAAGAGCAGGAGGTCTTGCTGCCGACAGCCTATGGCGAATTCAAACTGCATCTCTATCGCTCGCTGGTGGATGGCCAGCATCATGCCGCGCTGGTGATGGGTGACGTGCGCGGCAAAGAGAATGTTCTGGTGCGCGTCCACAGCGAATGCCTGACGGGCGATGTATTTGGCTCGTTGCGGTGCGACTGCGGCCCGCAACTGCATGACGCCCTGAAACGCATCGCCGAAGAGGGTGAAGGCGTTCTGGTTTACATGCGGCAGGAGGGGCGGGGCATCGGCTTCGCCAATAAAATCCACGCTTACGCGCTCCAGGAGAAAGGGCTCGATACCGTCGAGGCCAATGAAAAACTCGGGTTCAAGCCCGACTTGCGTGAGTACGGCCTCGGCGCGCAGATCCTGGTCGATCTCGGCCTGCACAGCATTCGCCTGCTGACCAACAATCCGAAAAAAGTCGTGGGGTTGGAAGGCTTCAACCTCCAGATTGTCGAACAAGTGCCGATTCGCTCCGAGCCGACGCCGCACAACAGCAAATACCTAGAAACCAAGAAGACGAAAATGGGCCACGTCCTGTAACCATGCTGCGTGGAAAGAAAATCGAAAGACGCCTGTCTGCCGCTGGTCTGCGATTCGGCATCGCGGCTGCGCGGTACAACACCGGCCTGGCTGATGCATTGCTCGCGAATTGCGTCGACACCCTGGCGAAAGCCGGTGCGGACACGCGCGACATCAAGGTTCTGCGTGTCCCCGGCACCTTCGAAGTTACTGTGGCTGCCGCGAGGCTCGCCAGGAACGACAAATGTGATTGTGTGATTGGTCTTGGCGTCTTGGTGGAAGGCGAAACGCGTCACGCCCGGCACATCGGCAGCGCGGTGGCCCACGGCCTCACGGACGTCGCGATTCGCACCGGCGTGCCGATGGTCTTCGGGATCGTTGCCGCGAACAATCTCCGGCAGGCGCGTGTGCGTTGCCTCGGCAAGAAACACAACCGCGGTCGGGAAGCGGCCCTGACCGCCATTGAAATGGCACGGCTATGGAAAAACCTGTAAAGCCGCCGGGAAAACGCCGCATCGCCCGCGAGCTGGCCGTTCAATTCCTCTATCAATTTGATATCAGTGGCGGATCGTTGGAGGAAGCGTTGCCGTTGTTCTGGCAGACGCAGTCGGAAGTCGCCGAAGACGGGCGCAAATTCGCCGAGGAACTCATTCACGGCGTGGTCGAGCGTCGCGCGGCTATCGACGAACGCATCGCCAAATACACGGATAATTGGGATTTGCCGCGCATCGCCGCCGTCGACCGCAACATCCTGAGACTGGCCATGTACGAGATGCTGTTTCGAGACGATATCCCGCCCGTGGTCAGCATCAATGAAGCGGTCGACATTGCCAAGAAATTTTCCACGCGCGAATCGGGCGCGTTCGTCAACGGGATTCTCGACCGCCTGAAGGCCGATCTGACCCGACCCTCGCGCACGGCCGCGTCTGCGCAATGAGTTCGGCGGCGAATCCGGAGCGTTTCGCGGATTTGCACCTGCACACGCGCTATTCCGACGGGACGTTTACGCCACGCGAACTCGTCGAGAACGCCGGCAAACTTGGCTTCGCCGCGATTGCCGTTACCGACCACGATACACTCGACGCCGTTCCCGAGGCGCTCGCGGCCGGCCAGAAGTTGGGCATCGAAGTCATCCCCGGGGTCGAAATCACCAGCCGCATCGATACGCAGGAACTGCACATGCTCGCGTACCTGTTCGGCGATTCGTGGCACGATGAGAATCTGCGCGCGGTCCTGAATCATGCCACGCGCATACGCAAGGAACGTGTCGAGCAGTTCGTGGCGAAGTTGAACGAATTGGGCGTCGCGCTGACTGTCGAAGACGTGTACGCGTGTTCTACGTGCGGCACGGTCGGTCGCCCTCACGTGGCCCTGGCGTTGGTTAAACGCGGCTTCGTCTCCAGCGTGGAGGAAGCCTTCAACCGTTTTCTGAAACGCGGCAAGCCCGCATACGTGGAGCGCTATCGTATGGAAGCCGCCGAAACCATCGGCCATATCAAGCGCGCGGGCGGCGTGGCCGTGATCGCCCACCCGGGTTTGAACTATCTCGACAAACGCCTTCACGAAATGGTCGATCAGGGGATGAGTGGCATCGAAGTGTGGCATTCGCGCCATACGCCCGCGCAGATTGCGCATTACGAAAAAATGGCGGCAACGCTCGGCGTTTGCGCCACCGGCGGCAGCGACTGCCATGGCCTCGGGCGCGATGGCATGCTACTGGGCAGAATCAAATTGCCTTACGAACGTGTCGAGGCGTTGAAAGCCCGCGCGCCAGTAAAACCGTGATAGGTCTCTTCCAAAAATTTCGCGATGGACTGCGCAAGACGCAGCAAAAGCTTGCCGGCGAGATCACGCGCATCGTTACCCGCGCGCCGAAACTCGATGCCGATTCCCTCGAAGAGCTGGAAACCGTCCTGATCTCGACGGACATCGGTGTCAGCACTGCCGCCAGGATTATCGAACAAACCAAGGAAGCCGCGAAGCAATCGGGCGAAGTCGATGTCTTTGCCATCGCTCGCCAGGAAATCGAACGCGAACTTTCAATTCCATCCGTTGGTGGCACAGGCGTCCCTGCCTGTGTCTTGGCCAAAGCACCGCACCCGCCGACGGTCATCCTCGTGGCCGGCGTGAATGGCACCGGCAAAACCACCTCGACCGCGAAACTGGCTCACTGGCTGAAAGGGCAGGGGAATACAGTGCTGCTGGCCGCCTGCGACACGTTCCGAGCGGCAGCGATCGAACAGTTGAAGATTTGGGGGCAACGCGTCGGTTGTGACGTGGTTGCGGGACAATACGGCGCCGACTCCGCGGCGATCGCGTACGACGCGCTGGAAGCCGCCATCAATCGCCACGTCGATTACCTGATCATCGACACCGCCGGGCGCTTACATACGAAGAAGAATCTCATGGAAGAGATGAAGAAGATGCGCCGTTCCTTGCAAAAAAAGCTGCCCGCCGCGCCGCATGAGACCCTGCTCGTGCTCGATTCCACCACAGGTTCCAACGCCTTGAATCAAGCCCGCGAATTCAACGAGGTGCTTGGTGTTACGGGGCTTGTCGTGACCAAGCTCGATGGGACCGCCAAAGGCGGCATCGTCGTCGCCATCGCCCGCGAACTCAAAATCCCCGTGAAGTTCATCGGCCTCGGTGAGCAAGTGGACGATTTGCAACCGTTCGACCCAAAGCAGTACTCCCAGGCTCTATTCTCGGGCGCAGACTAGGAAGCCGTTGATTGCTTCCTGTTGGCTTTCGGCTTGTGAACACCCTCAAGCACCTTATTATGGTGGCGGCGTCAAAGAATAACCGCCGACGGGAGGAGCGCTATGCAACGACCAACGTCTGTGACCGTGTTTGGAGTCTTGAACATTATCTTCGGGTCGCTCGGGATTTTGTGTACGCCCTTGTCTATGGTGACCCTGTTTTCTCCTGGAGCATCCCAGAATCCGGTTCTTAAAATAATGCAGGATAATCCCGTGTTCCGCATCTGGATGATCACCGCGGCTATATTGGGGGTGATCGCGGCCATTGTGTTGCTCGCCGCCGGTATTGGGTTGCTTCGCCTCAGACCCTGGGCGCGAACGCTATCGATCGGATACGGAGTTTATGCGATCGTGGCAGGCTTGATTGGCATGGTCTTCAATGTCATCTATGTGATCCTGCCCTTGCTGTCACAACCGGGACATCAGGCTCCCTTCGCCGCTGGGGCCATCGGAGGCGTAATCGGTGGATGCGTGGGACTCGCCTATCCCGTGTTGCTAATTATATTCATGACACGGCCACACATACGGTTGGCGTTTGCGAATGCAGATACGGTTACGCCGCTGCCTCCCGCTCAATGAAACCCGGAACGATACGCTTCTCACTGCAAGACGAACGATTGATGCAGCGGGCGCTGGCGCTGGCGCGGCGAGGACTGGGAAAAACGAGCCCGAACCCCGTTGTTGGCGCGGTCCTGGTTCGCAAAGGGCGTGTTCTTGCGGAAGGCTGGCACAAGCGCTCGGGCGGGCCGCATGCGGAAATATTTGCGTTGCGCGGTGTGAAGGCGCGGGGCGCGACGTTGTATGTGACAATGGAGCCCTGTTCCACGTGGGGAAAGACGCCGCCTTGCACGGAGGCGATCATCGCGGCGGGCGTAAAGCGCGTGGTTGTCGCGGCGCTCGATCCAAACCCGAAGCACAATGGACGGGGGTTGAAGATTCTCCGTCGAGCGGGGATTCGTATCGAGTCGGGATTGCTCGCTCAAGAAGCCGTTGCGATGAATGAAGCGTTCAACAAATGGATCACCACAGGAATGCCATTCGTGATCGCCAAGGCAGCGATGAGCCTCGATGGGAAGATTGCCACGCGAACGGGTGATTCGAAGTGGATTACCAGCGAGATGGCGCGCCGGGAGTCGCACAAGCTCCGATCTTATGTTGACGCAATCATGGTCGGCGCGAACACGGTAATCCGCGACGATCCGCAACTGACGCTGCGACACGGGGTGCGCGGACGACAGCCCCTGCGGGTGGTTGTGGATGCCCGGGGTCGAACGCCGATGAAGGCGAAGCTCTTCACGGACGCGCATCGTAAAGGCACTATTGTCCTGACAACGAATCTCTCATCCGCTCGTTGGCGTCGATGCCTAGTACTACTAGGTATCGATATTGTTGTCGTGAACCACAAGAAAGGCCGCGTGGATTTGCCGGCGACGCTAAAGAAACTGGGAAAGCGAAACGTGACGAGCTTGCTGGTGGAAGGTGGCGGAGAGTTGCTGGGTTCATTCTTCGATGCGCAGTTGGTGGACAAAGTCGCGCTGTTCTACGCACCGATGGTCATAGGTGGACGTGACGCGATCAGCGCGGTTGGAGGTGATGGAGCAGTTAGTGTGAAACAGTCAGTGCGGTTGGAAAACTGCAAATGGCGACGGATCGGCAAGAATGAAATGCTCGTGGAAGCGAGAATCAAGCGATGATCCTGATCGTCGGCTTGTCTCCTGCCTGGCAACGGACGTTGGTGTTTGACGAGATCGTCCCCGGCAAGGTCAACCGCGCCGCGCGCGTCAGCGAGACCGCGGCCGGCAAAGGGGTAAATGTCGCTCGTGTCGCGTCGATTCTCGGCGCGGACGTGAAACTTTTGACCGTTGCCGGCGGTAAGCGTGGACAGTTGCTAAAGGCGCAGTTGAAACGGCAACGATTGAACGCGCGCGTCGTGCCCGTGAATGCGGAAACGCGGATTTGCCAGACCCTGCTCTCTCAAGATAGGACGACAGAGTTGGTGGAAGAAGCGGGAGCGCTTACTGCCGTGGAAGTCCGGGAAGTGTTGCGCGGATTTGCCCTGGACGTACGTGAGGCTGACCTGGTGGTCCTGACAGGAACGGTGCCGAAAGGTTGCGGTGATGATTTCTATGCACGTCTGGTTGACGAGTCCGCGCGTCGCGGGGTGCGGGTACTAATCGACGCGCAGAAAGCCCAACTGCGGAACGCGCTCAAACGGCGGCCCTTTCTCGTCCGGATAAATCGCGATGAATTGACGGCGGCCACCGGTATTGATTGCGCAGGACGAAAAGGCGATTTACCTGCGCTGGGCAAATTAATGAGACATGGCCCGCGCTGGGCGGTGATCAGCGATGGTCCCGGGAGGATTTACGCGAGCGAGACGCCCGGGAGTCGGGTATCGGCCTTCACACCACCGCGAGTGGAAACAAAGAACCCGATTGGCTCCGGTGATGCGATGCTGGCCGGTATTGCGGTCGCATTGGTGCGCGGTCAGCCGATACTGGATGCCGTGCGTTTTGGCGCGGCCTGCGGCGCTGCCAATGCGATGACTGCCGAGCCCGGTTTCGTGCGAAGGCGGGATGTGCGAAGACTTTGCTCGACACTCAACAGACGCATCCCTATCGTCTAGGGTATGTTCACGGGAATCGTTGAAGAGGCCGGCCGAGTTATTCGCATTCGCTCCGGCAAACGCTCGACGGAATTGACGGTGCGCGCCCCTAAGATTGGCCAATTATTGCGTATGGGAAACAGCCTGGCCGTCAACGGAGCGTGTCTGACCGTGGTCGCCAAGCGCCGAGGCGCGCTCAGGTTCGACGTGCTCAACGAAACTCTTCAGCGGACAAATCTCGCATTCGTGCGCGAAGGTTCCCTGGTGAATCTCGAACGCCCACTTCGCGCGGACGCGCGGCTCGATGGTCACTTTGTGCTTGGACACGTCGACGCGCGTGGAAAAGTCCGCCGCTTCGAACGCGAGGGCGGGGACTACGTGCTGGACATCGAAGCGCCGCCGTCGGTCATGCGGTACGTCGTTGAGAAAGGCTCCATCGCCATCGATGGAATCAGCCTGACGGTCGCCACTGTCCGGCGCACTTGGTTTCGCGTCTGGATTATTCCGCACACGCGCAAGACCACGAATTTACAGGCTCGCCGCACCGGAGATCCTGTCAATCTGGAAGCGGATATTCTGGGCAAGTATGTTGCAGCAATTGATGAGGAGATCGCCGCGGGCGCGACGTTGACACTCCGCGCGCGGCCCTTTACACTAATGATAGGAAAAGATTTCATGCTGCCAGTCCTCGAAAAACTGTTGGTACTCCAGGATCGCGACCGTCGCATCGCCCAGCTCAAGGCGGAGCGTACCCGCATCCCCGAGCAGGTCGCGGCCACGGAGCAAAGCCTCAAAGCCGAGTCCGCGCGCCTCGATTCCTTGCGCGACCAGGCCAAACATATCGAAGCCGATCGCAAAAAGTTGGAAATCGACGTTGAAGCCAGGCGCGGGCAGATCGCAAAATACCGTACCCAACTCTCGCTGATCAAATCGAACACCGAGTACCAGGCGTTACTCAAGGAGATTGCCAAGGCCGAGCAGGAAATCGACGTGATCGAGACGCATGAGTTGGAAGTAATGGAGAAGGGCGATCAACTCCAGCCGGCCGTCAAGCAGGAGCAGGCCGTGCTGAAAGAAATCGCCGCGAAGGCCGAAGCGGAACGCGCCGACTTGCAGAAACGCATCGCGATGGTGGAACAGGAATTGGCGCGGCTGCAAGCCGAGCGCCAGAACCTCGTGCAGGAAGCCGACCCGGAGGCGCTCTACCGTTACGAACGACTCATGCACAGCAAGAGCGACTTCGCGATTGTTCCCATCCGCAATGGCAATTGCGGTGGTTGCCACCTGAATATCCCGCCGCAACTCGTCCACAATGCGAAGAACGGTACCACGTTGACCAGTTGCGATTACTGCGGGCGTATCTTATATTGGCAACCGGAGTGACGGGGCCCGGCATTGTCGATGCAATCTGCCGGCATTTGTTATTTGATTTACATCAGTTTTTGGAAGGGCGGATAGCCGCTGCCCCGAAGTTTTCGGGGTGGAGGAAAGTCCAGACTCCCTAGGGCGCGATGCCTTTCGCAAGCGAGGGCAGCTCGATGTAACGTCGGGTTGACAGACAGTGCCACAGAAAACAAACCGCCTGCCTCTTCAGCTTCTGGGGCGGGTAAGGGTGAAATGGCGGGGTAAGAGCCCACCGCGCCGATAGCAATGTCGGCGGCACGGAAAACCTCATCGGGAGCAAGACCAAATAGGCGGCGAGACGCGGCCCGCGTCGATGTCCCGAACCGATTCGGGTGAGAGCTGCGGGTACAGGTCGCATAGATAAATGGCTATCGATAACAGAATCTGGCTTATAGCCCTTCCAATGAACGGACGGCGGGGGTGACGATTGCGTCACCTCCGCCACCAATTTCTGTAGATGCGTTACCCACTTTTTCTTGATCTCACCAATCAATCCGCTGTCGTCATTGGCGCGGGCAGTGTCGCCGCGCGTAAAATTCGGACGTTGCTCCGAACCGGGGCAAGGGTGACGATCGTCAGCCCGCAAGCCACCGTCTCCTTGTGCCGGCTCGCGCAAACGAAACGCGTGCGCTGGGTGCGACGGCGCTACCGCCGCGGTGATCTTCACGGTGCGCGTTTGGTCATTGCCGCCACGAATGACTCCGCCGTAAATGAAATCGTCTGCGCGGAAGCGAAACGCCGCGATCTGCTGGTGAACTGCATCACATCACCGGCCGTGGGCAATTTCTTCGTACCGTCGCTGGTGCGCCGTGGCGGAATTTCGCTCGCAATTTCCACGGATGGGGCCAGTCCCGCCTTCGCCAAACGCCTGCGCCGCGATCTTGAACACTTTCTCGGTGACGAGTATCCTCAGCTCCTGAAAACGATGAGCGCGGCCCGCCGCGCAAAGAAGAAATAATGCTGACCGACCGAACATTTCTCTGGCTCGCGCAGGCATTCTACGCCGTCAGTTGCGTTCTCACACTGCGCCGACTGCGCGCCGGCGGCAGCGGCGCAACGCTGCAACGCATAAATTATGCGGCGATGGCGGCGGGCTTCGCCTTGCACACCATTTTCCTCTACCTGCGGGGCCAACAGGTCGGGCGTTGCCCACTGACGAACCTCTTTGAAACGCAGGCATTCATCGCGTGGGCCGCGGTATTGTTTTTCCTGCTCATCGGCCCATCGTACCGTGTCTCGTTCCTCGGTGCGTTTACCGCGCCCCTGGTGTTGCTGATTTGTCTGGCAGCATTAATTCTGCCCATTGATATTGTGCAGCCGCAACCGGCGACCCGCAGCGCGTGGATTGAGTTTCATGCGGCCATCGCCATTCTTGCGTCGGGCGCGTTCGCGTTGGCATTTGTCACCGGCGGGATGTACCTGCGCCAGGAGCGGCAACTGAAGCGGCGCCGGCTCTCGTCGTCCTTTCTGCTTTTGCCGTCCATTGAACAACTTGACTTGATCAATATCCGCCTCTTGATCATGGGCTTTGTGATGCTGACAGCGGGGATGATCGGCGGCCTTATTTCGTATCACATCGTCGGACATTGGACGACCCCGAAAATCATTTGGGCGGTATCGGTCTGGATCCTGTACGGCGCGCTTGTGGCGGCGCGCGGATTGTGGACGCTTCGCGGACGAAAAGTTGCGTTGGCATCGATGGCCTCGTTCGTGTTCATGCTCGCCGGCTTTTGGGGAGTGAGTCTCCTCGGACCATGAACCTGATCGTCATCGGCTTGAATCATCGCAGCGCGCCTGTGGAGGTGCGCGAGCGTCTGGCCTTTGCTGAAAACAAGCTCGGCGAGGCAACGCGCGCACTGCTCGACACCGCGCCATTGCATGAGGCGGCAATTCTCTCCACGTGCAACCGTGTCGAGATTTACGGCCTGGCCAATAGTGCCGCCGAGGCCGCGCTGGCGGCGCGTCGCTTCCTTCACGAACACCACAAACTCGCCGATTCGGTCGACGCATACCTCTACGAGCGCCACGACCGTGAATGCATCCAGCATCTGCTCGAAGTTGCCTGCGGGCTCGACTCGATGGTGCTGGGAGAGACGGAGATTCTCGGCCAGGTCAAAGACGCCTATCACGCCGCGCAACAGGCGGGTGCGACCGGCGTCGTCCTCAATCGTCTTTTTCAGAAAGCCTTCTCCGCGGCCAAGCACATTCGTTCCAGCACCGCCATCACGCGCGGTTCCACCTCCGTCGGCACCGTCGCCGTCGATCTTGCGGAGAAAATCTTCGGCAAGCTGGGCAAATGCACGGTGATGGTCATCGGCACGGGCGAAATGAGCGGGGCGACCGCGCGCGCCTTGCAGAGCCGGGGCGCGGGCACGATCCTGGTTTGCAGTCGCACGCCTGAACGCGCGGAAACATTGGCCGCGCAACTGCAAGGCCGCGCCATCTCCTACGACCAGTGGCCGACCGAATTTTCCGCGGTCGATATTGTCATCAGTTCAACGGCGGCACCGCATCCGATCGTCACGAGGGAGAAGCTGATCCCGCTGATGAAAACACGGCGCCAGCGCCCGCTGTTCCTCATCGACATCGCCGTGCCGCGCGATATCGAGCGGGCCTGCGGCGAATTGGAGAGCGTATACCTGTATGACATTGACGACCTCCAGCAAATTGCCCGGGAAAACATGACCGCCCGCGAACGGGAGATCGCCGCCTGCCAGGTCCTGATCGCCCAGCACCTCCAGCGCTTCGCCGTTTGGTTGGAAGGCAATCGCGCCGCGCTGGAAGAGCGCTACCGCAACCGTGCGACCCCCGCTCGTTTTTCAAAGTCGGCTCCTACCCACGCGTCATGAAGCCATTGATTATTGGCACGCGGGGCAGTCCGCTCGCTCTCGCGCAGGTGGAAATCATCCGCAGTCTGCTGCAAAACGCCAGTCCATCACTTCCTGTCGAAACGAAGACCATCAGCACCAGCGGTGATAATTTTACAAACCTCTCCCTCACCGCCGGCGGCGGCAAGGGATTGTTCACGAAAGAGATTGAAGACCAGCTTCTCCGTAGCGAGATCCACATCGCGGTGCACAGCCTGAAGGATTTGCCCACAATTCTGCCAGAGGGCCTGATGATTGGCGCCATTCCAATGCGCGAAGACGCGCACGACGTGTTTATCTCGAGGAACTTCGGATCAATCGAAGAGTTGCCGAACGGAGCCCGTGTAGCAACAAGCAGCATCCGCCGGCGTGCACAATTATTGGCCAAGCGGCCCGATCTGCAGGTCGAGGAAATCCGCGGCAATGTGGAAACGCGATTGCGCAAGCTTGAGGAGAACAGTTCGCTGGATGCGCTCATTCTCGCGGCGGCCGGACTACGTCGGCTTGGGCTCTGGAAAACCTATGGCAGGCTCCATTGGCAACAAATCGATTTCGAGTGGATGATTCCAGCTGTGGGGCAGGGGGCCATCGCCTGTGAAGTTCGGGAGTCCGACACATTGACGCGCGAGATCATGGCCCGCATCAACGATGCTGACGCGTCCGCCTGTACAACTGCTGAACGCGTCTTCCTCCAGGCGCTGGGTGGCGGCTGTCAGGTACCCTATGCAGCCTATGCGACGGTGGAAGGCGAACGCTTGCGAATGCTGGGCGCGACATTCGAGTCCATGACGGAAAGAACGTTCATCGAGCGGAGGTCATCGGATCGAAGAGTGATCCGCGTGAGGTCGGCGAGCGGGCGGCCAGAGACAGGTTCTCGGATGAAAACCAAAGGCAAAGTCTATCTGGTAGGCGCCGGGCCAGGCGACGTTGGGTTGATCACCGTGCGTGGCGTGGAATGCATCCGGGCGGCCGACGTGATTCTGTACGATAATCTTGTCAATACTTCGCTGCTTCGCGATGCGCGCGCGGATGCGGAATTGATTTTTGTCGGGAAGACGGCCAGGAAACACACCCTGACGCAGGATGAAATCAACGCGCTGCTTGTCGAGAAGGCCCGTGAAGGCAAAGTCGTCACACGCTTGAAAGGTGGCGATCCATTTGTTTTTGGTCGCGGCGGAGAAGAAGCCGAAGAACTACAAAAGGCCGGGCTCGAATTTGAAATCGTGCCGGGCATCAGTTCCTCGATCGCCGCGCCGGCTTATGCGGGCATTCCCGTGACCCATCGGGGCGTGGCGACGGCATTCATGGTGATCACGGGGCACGAGGATCCGACCAAGGAAGAAGCCGACGTGGATTGGGCAACCGTGGCGAAGTTTTTCGGAACACGCGTGATCTTGATGGGTGTGGAGCGGATCGGAACGATTGCCGATGAATTAATGCGACACGGTGCGCCATCGGAAACACCCGTCGCGATGGTGCGCTGGGGCACCACCGGGAAACAACAGACGATCCAGGGTACGCTGGCGACCATCGCCAGCGTCGCCACGAAGGCCGATTTCAAACCGCCGGCAGTCACCGTTATCGGTGAGGTGGCGCGGTTGCGCGAAAAACTGAATTGGTTTGAGCGGCGACCGCTCTTTGGCAAGCGGATCGTCGTGACACGCAGCCGCGAGCAGGCCAGTGAGTTGGTGCGCCAGCTTACCGACCTCGGCGCTGACGTGCTGGAGATTCCGACGATTCGCATCCAGCCGCCAAAGAAAGTCGCGCCATTGCGCGAAGCAATCGCCGGCATCGGCGTCTATGATTGGCTGGTCTTTACGAGCCCCAACGGCGTGGACGCCTTCTTCCACGCGTTCTTCGCGCGCTACAAGGACATTCGCGGGATCGGCGCTGTGAAAATCGCGACTATCGGCGCGGTGACGGCCCAGAAAGTCGGCGAATTGCATCTCGAAGTGGACCTGCAACCCGAAGAGTTTACTACCGAAGCGCTGCTGGCGGAGTTCAAGAAGTCGGTGAGTTGCGAGAACCTGAAAATGCTTCTGCCGCGGGCCGATTTGGCCGACCAGCGGCTGGCGCGTGGCCTAGAAGATTTGGGCGCGATTGTCGATGATCTGGATGCGTACCAGACCGTGCCCGATACGGAAGACCGCAACGGCCACCGGGCTCGGCTCCTCAGCGAAGGGGCTGATCTGGTGACATTCACGAGTTCATCGACAGTGATTAATTTTTGCAATCTCCTGGATGTGCCCGGGTTATGTGCAAAATTTCCGCAACTGCGGTTTGCCAGCATTGGGCCACAAACGTCGCAGGCGGCGCGCGACAAAGGATTGGAGATCGCCGTGGAAGCAAAAGTGCATACGATCCCCGGTCTGGTGGACGCGATCATGGCGTTCATGGTGAAATAATGCTCGGCGCGATACCAATTATCGCCGACAACCGGATCCGCGTCGCGATGGAGCAGGGTGAATTTGACCACCTTGAAGGCGCAGGCCAACCGGTCCACGATCTCGATAGCCATTACGATCCCGACTGGTGGCTCAAGCGGAAATTGCAACGCGAGGAATTGACAGCCGATGACATGGCGGTGACACGGGAAAAGTTGAACCAGGTGCGGTCACAAAGGAATTCATGACCAAGGAAGAACATTACGACGACGGAATGGCGGAGTTCGCGATGGCAGAGTACGAGAAGGCCATCGCGTGTTATCGAAAGGCCGTGGAACTTGCCCCGGATTATTTCGACGCGTGGCATGCGCTCGGGATGGCCTACCTGCGCGCCAGCAAAATCCCCGAGGCCATCGAAGCCGGCAAGCGCGCGATCAAGATCAATCCAAACGACATGCTCGCGCACACCAGCCTCTCGATGTACTACATGAAGGCCGGCGACAAAGCCGCCGCCGAAAAAGAAAAAGGCCTGGCGACTGTGCTTTCATGGGGTGGAAAAATCGATCAACTGAAAGAACCGCCGAAACCCTAGTGGCGCTTACTGGAACATGTATGACGGGAGGAAATACAGCTTCCCCGACTGCACCTTGAACTGATTCGGCGTCAATTGAATCTGAAGCTTCGTCTTGTCGTTCTTGCCCCATAACCGAAGCAGGTTGCGTATCGAAAATGGTTCCGCGTAGCGAATGACCCGCGCCTTCTTGATCTTCGCCAAATCCTCGGCCTGATCGATGGCATCTTCAAAATAACCCACGCCATCCACAAAACCGGCCGCCAGCGCCTGCTTGCCCGAAAGAATCCGCCCGTCCGCCAACCCGTTCTTCAGGTCCTCCACTTTCATCTTCCGTTCCTCGGCCACAATGCCGACGAATTTATCGTACACTTCCATGATCAACCCCTGCACCAGCGCCTTCTCGTCTTCCGTGGGTTCGCGCGCCGGATTCATGATGTCTTTATACTTGCCCGACTTGAAGGTATAAAACTTGATCCCGATCTTGTCCGCCAGGTCGCCGTACGTAAAGCTTTCCATGATCACCCCGATGCTGCCCGTGATGCTCAACTCGTTGGCCATGATGTAGTCCGCGCCGACCGCGATGTAATACGCGCCCGAGGCCCCCACCGTGTCGATGCTCGCCACGATCGGCATGTCGGGCTTCTTATCGCGCGCCGCCACGACTGCCTGGTAGATCTCGTCCGACGCAACCACTTCGCCGCCCGGTGAATTGATCCGCAGGATCACCGCCTTCACATGCTTGTCATCGACGGCTTGCTGAAGCTGGTCTTCGATGTCCGTCACCATTCCGCCCTCGGTGGTGTCGCCGTCCTCCGACGAACTGATCACCCCCGTCACGTAGATCACCGCTATCTTGTCCTTCGCGTCTTCATCGCCATCCACAAACTGCTCCTCGTAACGGTTGCGTTGGTTCACGGCGAAGCTGGTCCCGTGGCTTTTGCCAAACAAGAAACCAAACAACGCCAGGTTGGCCAGGACACTCAGGAAAAGAAAGAAAGTGATAAAGAGGGCGTAGATGATCCAGCCTGTCCGCCGACGCGGCGGCGCTGGGCTCTGGCTGACCGGATAAAGTGGGGGTGCATCCACAAACAGTACATTGCACAACGAATTCAACCGCCGCAAGTGCAAAAGCGCGCCGTTTTTGACTTGGTCGCCGCGCGAAAGTGGCGTAGCTTATCGCGCCATGTTGCTGGTCATCGACAACTACGACAGCTTCACCTACAACCTCGTGCAATACCTCGGCGAGTTGGGGGTGGAAATGAAAATCTTCCGCAATGACGAGATCACCATCGAACAGGTCCGCGCCATGAAACCGGCCAGAATTCTCATTTCCCCCGGCCCATGCTCCCCGCGCGAATCGGGTCTCTCGAACGACATCATCAAGACCTTCGGCCCGACCATCCCCACCTTCGGCGTCTGCCTCGGCCACCAATGCATGGGCCACGTCTTCGGCGGTGAAGTCGTCCGCGCCGAGCGCCTCATGCACGGCAAAACCTCGCCCATCTACCACAACGGCCGTGACCTCTTCGCCGGCCTGCCCAACCCTTTCACCGCCACGCGCTATCATTCCCTCCTCATCAAGCGCGACACCATCCCCGACACCTTGGAGATCACCGCCGAAACCAAACCCGAAGGCGAAATCATGGGCATCCGCCACAAAACACACCCCATCTGGGGCGTCCAATTCCACCCCGAATCCATCCTCACCCAGGAAGGAAAGAAGATCCTCTCCAATTTCCTCAAACTCACCGCCTGAGCCCTTAGTAGGTCGGGCGTCTCGCCCGCCATCTTCCGAGGTAGGGACGGCTGTCCCAGCCGTCCGCATCATCCTGTAGTCACAGGCCTCAGCCTGTGTTGTAGTCACGCCGCTCTGTCGGCGTGCTTTGTAATCTGTCATGTTTTTTGTAGGGCAGGGGCTGCGCCTGCCGTCGTTTCCTCGTTTTGCTGAAGCGGCGGTCTATGACCGCCGTCCTCCTGTGTAAGATTTCTTGTACAGCCTCGGCGACGGCCAATCGCCGACATCCCCGCAACGAGTTGACACCGGTAGCGTTTATGCAACAGTGAAATGCAAGATGGTTCGTTCGTCAACCGAAGGAAACGTCATTTCAAGTCAAAGGGCGCAGCGATGTTCACTATGCGAATGTCTATTCTGTTCCTGCTCCTGTCTTCCGCGCTTCTGCTAACCGGTTGCGCGACCCCGGATACCGGATGAAAAAGATGTCTTCTGGAGCGGATGGGTTCAGCCAACTTCCAAGCCGTTAGCCCCCCCATAAGACAAGGCAAATTCCTCCGCTCTTGTTAGCCCGGCGGCCTCGCCAAGGCAGAAGCCTTGGCGACGGCGCATTTCGCTGCTAAGATGTGTTCTATGAGACGAAGCACAATTTGGACGGTTGCGGTGATCGCGGGCATCGGCCTTTTCGCCATCGTGGCCGGGCCGGTGATCGTTCACGGTGTCTTCCGGTATTACATGGTTCAGAAAATTCTGGGCCTCTTTCCGGACGAGCGGCAGCGCCTCGCCGTCTTGCCCCAAAAAAGGGCGCTCACGGCCCCTCCCTCCCTCCAACTCGTAAATCTCGGCTATGCCACGTTCGACATCGGAACGACCGGCTCAATCTATATTGCCGCCGTCGATGACGGCGCGGCGGTGGCCGTGACCAATGACGATCTTGGAATTGAATTTATGCCTCCCTACTTGCCCGAAGGGCTAACGGATTCTTCGATATCGTCCGATATGATCGAAGCGGACGCGAAAGCTGGCTCTTCCCTCGCTCGCTATGTTGAAGTGGCGCGAACCAATGTCGTCGCCGCCGAGATCGAATTGGAAGACGCGCGTCTTCTTCCCATTTCGCAGATCGCCTTGATGTCGAGCGAGGATTTCCGTCTCTATGCCGTCAAACTCGTCCGCAAAGCCGGACTCTTTTGGGGGAGCAATGAGATCTGGTGGTTCATCACCCCGCGCGTCGAGGGAATCGTCCGCGTCGGGGAGGACCCCCATGATCGTCAGCGCGCCCAGGTGATCCTCACTTCGCTGGATGGAACACGGAACCTCGCGATACAGGCCATTTTGCCCCACGACTCCTCCAAGGACATCATGGTGGCGCTCGACCCAATCCTCGCTTCATTCCAGTTCACCATCGACAAGGTCAATGACCGTAACCAAATCAGGCGGCTCATCCTGCAGGCGGGTATCTCCATGCGACTGGTCAACTAGTCGCGCAGATCCGAAGCTCACGGACGCTGTGCGGCACTTGCCGATCGCGCTGCAAATCGCTAGGATACTCCCGTGGCGCGTTCGGAAGTCGGCAATCCATCGACATACTGGCTGACGCGGCTCTGCTTTCAACGGATGCTCGCCGCGATCTACCTGATCGCATTCCTCATCGCCGCAAATCAATATATCCCCCTGCTTGGCGAACACGGCCTGCTGCCCGTGCGCTTGTTCCTGCGGCACGCGACGTTTTGGGACGCGCCAAGTCTCTTCTGGCTGAACTGCTCCGACCGCCTCATCACGGCGGCGATCTGGTTCGGCATCGGACTGTCTGTCTCCGCCCTCACCGGCCTTTCGGAGCGATGGAACACGCTGCTTTCCGCGACAATCTGGGCATTGCTGTGGCTGCTGTACCTCTCACTGGTCAATGTCGGCCAGGTCTTCTACGGCTTTGGCTGGGAGGACATCCTGCTCGAGAGCGGTTTCCTCGCGATCTTTCTCGGCTCCTCGAACACGAAACCCCCGCGAATCGTATTGTATCTCCTGTTGTGGGTCTTGTTCCGCATCATCTTCGGCGCGGGCATGATTAAACTCCGCGGCGACTCCTGCTGGCGCGACCTCACCTGCCTCTACTACCACTACGAGACGCAACCCTTGCCCAATCCCCTGAGCTGGTACCTGCATCATCTACCGCATTGGTGGCTCAAGACCTGTGTGCTCTTCACCCATTTCGTCGAACTCATCGTCCCCTGGTTTCTCTTTGCGCCGTGGCGAAAAGTTCGCGCCCTCGCCGGCGTGTTGCTGGTGTACTTCCAGTTGACGCTGATCGTGAGCGGCAATCTATCCTGGCTCAACTACATCACCATCGCGCTCTGCATCCCGTGCTTCGACGACGCGCTCCTCGCCCGCATTGTCCGCCTTCGGCACATCGAACCAAGTGACTCGTCCCTTGCGCATCCCGTCGCCGTCTGGCTGTTGCTCGCGTTGGTGTTGCTATTGAGCGTTCAGCCCGCCATCAACCTATTCTCTCCCCACCAGGTGATGAACGCCAGCTTCGAGCCGTTCCACCTGGTCAATACTTACGGCGCGTTTGGCAGCATCACGCGCGACCGTTACGAAATCATCATCGAAGGCACCGACACCGCTACTCCCACCGACCTCACCTCGTGGCGCGAATACGAGTTCAAGGGCAAACCCGGCAACCCGCGGCGTCGCCCGTGCTTCGTCTCGCCCTACCACTGGAAACTCGACTGGCAAATGTGGTTCGCTGCGATGTCAGACTATCGCGACCATCCCTGGATCCTGAACCTCGTCGCCAAACTTCTGGCAAACGACTCGCGCACGCTGGGCCTGCTCGCCAACAATCCGTTCCCCGGCACGCCGCCGAAGTTCGTCCGCGCCGAGTTGTACCTTTACCATTTCACCGACTCCCGCACCGACGGCGCATGGTGGAAACGCGAGCCCGTCGCCGCCTATCTCCCCCCACTCTCGCTCGACACCCCAAGCTTCCAGCGGATTCTCCAAGAGCAAGGTTGGTTGGAATGAAAAAGTGTCGTATCTCGCAACTGAAAAAGGCTGGACAAAGCCGCCTGGCTCTGCTGTACTAACGGCGGTCTTTTGGGAAGCGCAGAAGCGAGTTTCGGGGTCGTTCCTGAGGTTGGTGACTTATGTCTCTTAAATCTCTCGGGTCAAACCCGCCGGCGTTTCGGCAGCATTGCGATGCTGCCTCTGTTTCCACCCTGCCATCACGGATTCGCGTTTTTGGTTTCCGCTATGGTCAGAAACAGGTATGAGAATAAAGCCACTACACGCGGTCTGCTTCTTGGCGGCTACACTTTTTACCACCGACTTGGGCGCAACCGATGCAACGTTGCCCGATGAAACCGGACTGCGAATCGGACAACACGCGCCACCGTTCACACTCAACGACCAAAACGGAAAAGAAGTCTCGCTCGATGCGCTCCTCAAGAACGGCCCGGTCGCGCTGGTGTTCTTCCGCTCCGCCGACTGGTGCCTCGCTTGCGAATTCCAGTGGGTCAAACTCCAGGCGCACGTGAAGGAGATCGAAGCCTCAGGCGGGCAACTGGTCGGCATCAGCTATGATTCGGCCAAGACACTGAAATGCTTTGCCGACAAGCAGGCGATTGCGATCCCGATCTTGTCGGATACCGGCAGCAAAACCATTGATGCCTACCACGTGCGCGACACGGATCCCGCGCGGGCTCGCAATGGCGTCGCGCGCCACGTCATCTTTATCGTTGATCAGAAGGGCGTTGTTCGCTCCAAGCGGTTCGGGGTGATCTACGACGAACAATCCGGGGTGGATGCCCTGGTCAAAGCGTTGAAAGACGCGCAGAACGTGAATGGGGGGTAACACCATGAAGGCGCGCATACAGTGTGTAGTGGTAGCGGTCGCAATTCTCTTCACCGGCCTCTTCGCTTCGACGGCTCATGCGGCTATGAACGTTGTCACGAATATCAGCTCCGACCCCACGATCTTTGAATGTTATCTGACTGCCACCAACCTGCCGGTAACCATCGTCACCACCAACGGTTCCGCCCTCGTCACCAACATTGTCCAGGCGATGGTCTACAGGGACGAAAAACAACCGAGTTGGCCGCAGGGAGCCGGCATCCCGGTCCCGGTGATGAACCTGACGCCCGGGCAGATGGTCATTTGCCATTTCAAAAACACCTTGTCCGTGACCGAAGGTGCCAGCATCCACTGGCACGGCATCGAGCTGGATAACGACAGCGATGGCACGAGCGTCACACAGGATAGCGTCAAGCAAGGTCAAACCTACACGTACCAATTCATTGCGCCCCGACCCGGTATCTTCTGGTTCCACTCGCATATGGAACCCGGCAATACGACTTTCGCCGGGATGTATGGCGTCATTATTATCCCCAACGACGTTGAGGGCACCCTCATCTCCAACGGTTATCTCCCCTCGAATTCTGTCACCTACACCCTGGCCATGAGCGACATCGAATACGCCACCAACAACGCCTTCGCCCCAGGTTCCCCGATGGGCACTGTCGGCCGACAGGGGATCAACGGCGGCTCCAACGTGTTCGAAACCATTAATCAGTGGGTCGAAGACTGCCATGACGCCGGAGGTGGTGGCGGTGCGAAAGCCCTCTGCCAGACAGCGTCGAAGCCCGGTGCTGTCGTGCTGGTGAACGGCGAACATCCTCTGGCCATAGCGGGAGGCCAAACGCCAATGTTTACCGTCCCGGCGAACAAAAAGATCCGGTTGCGGCTCCTGAACGAGGCCCTTGTCCGGCATTTCCATCTGAAGTTGCTGGATGCCAGCGGCAACCAAATCGACATGGTCCGCATTGGCGGACAGGGTGGCCTGCTGGATTACGCGCGCCTGGAGGGAGGCACCAACGAAGACTGGGATACGCAATATGCGGAGGGCGAAATTGTTATCGGCTCGGGAGATCGTGCCAACGTCCTCACCTATGCATCCGGCACCAACGGAGCCATCCTGCGGCTCGTTGGCAACCCTCTGCCCGATCCTCCTTTCTCTCTTGACGCGGCCACACTGGGTAGCAGCGCCAACATCCCCAGCAACTATCCGGTCGCATTCTTCAAGATCAGTGGGACGGCAAGTGATCCGGAGCCCGAGGATGGCGATCCGATACTGGCCGCTGCCGGTGAATTCGTCGAGGAACTTGGCCCCGCCACCAATTCGCTCATCGATCCAGCTTCCTTGGGGCCCAATTTCCCGGGCACCACGAACCCCGTCATTAGCCTGACCCAGGCGAACGTGCAGCCCTCGATTGACAACATCCAGCCCGTCAAGCTCGACGGGAACATGGGCAACGGAGATTTCACGTCGATACCGCATACCAACAGCACGCGCTACGCGCACGTGGGCGACCTGCTCCAGCTCTCCGTCAGCAACGAGACAACCCCGGCTCATCCGTTCCACCTCCACGGGTTCTCGCTCCAACCGATAATGATCGTCGACAACAGCACTTCGAACACGCTCTACACCTACGATTACAATGAATTCGTCGACACAATCAACGTCTATGGCGGGCAAACCCTTGTCTTCCGCGTTCGCTTGGATGATCGCCCGAAGTTCTGTGACGAATCTCCGCTCTGGCCAAATCCAAACGCAGGTCCGACCCTCCTGCCCTGTAACGATTCGACCTGCGGCGGGGCCGTCGGGAGATGGTTATTCCACTGCCACATCTTCCCCCACGCCGGTGAAGGCATGATCGGCGAGTTGACCGTCCTGCAGAATGCGACGGAAACCAATGTCTTCAAATTCGTCAAGCACCCCGACCTCTCGTACTCGGGCGTGGACGTGTTGGCCACCTATGGCACCGGCTCGCCAGTCATCGCGGACAATTTCCTGTGCACCAGCAACGGCCTCATCACCGGTATCAGCGTCTGGGGTTCATGGCTTGACGACGTGGTGGGCAGCAATGTCACCTTCCAGTTGACTTTGTCGAACGACGGAGGCAATCAACCCGGCACGCAATTGTGGCAGGAATTCTTCACACCGGGCACGTACAGCAACACCTTCGTGACGTCCGTCTCCCCCGACGAGACGTTCTTCGATCCGAGTCAGCCGGCCGTCTTCGCCACCGACACTCAGGTGTACCGGTACGACTTCCCCATCCCGGACTGCGACGCCTTTTATCAGGATTCTGGCACCATCTATTGGCTCAGCGTGACGGCATTTACCACCAACGGGTTTTTCGGGTGGAAGACCTGCATTACCAACGACTACTTTAACACCGACGCGACGTGGAACAGCACGACCAATTTCCCGGACTGGAGCCCCCTGTCTTATCCGTCCTCCAATCCATACTCCGGGCTTAGCATGGACCAATCCTTTGAGATCGCCACCGCGGTGTCCACGAATTGTCCGCCGCCCGTGGCCAGCTTCTACGCTTTTCCAACCTCTGGTACCGAACCGCTGACGGTGACCTTCAACGATACTTCGACGGGCAATGTCACGAATTGGTTTTGGGATTTCGGCGATGGCAACACTGCCAACATCACTACCAATACAATAATGCACACGTACGCTGCGGGGAATTATTCGGTGACCCTGACGGTTATCAGCCGCTGTGGCACCAACACAATCACCCAAACGAATGCCATCAACGTCGGGAGTTGTATACCCACGGCAAGCTTCTACGGTAGTCCGACCACTGGTACGGAACCTCTGTTGGTGAACTTCTTCAGCACCTCCTCGGGCTCGATTACCAACTGGTTCTGGAATTTCGGAGACGGCACTACCACCAACACCTCATCCCCCAGCGTAAGCCACACGTATGCCGCCGGCACTAACACCGTGACCCTGATCGTCTCCGGCCCCTGCGGCGACGCCACGAACACCCTGACAAATTACATTATCGTCATAAGCTGCATCCCCCAGGCGAACTTCTACGCCAGTCCAACCAGTGGCCTGGCACCGCTGTTGGTGTACTTCTACGACACCTCGACCGGCACGATCACCAACTGGTTCTGGAATTTCGGTGACGGCACTACCACCAACGTCATGACCAGCTACGTGTATTACACCTATACCAACGCCGGCACCTACTCAGTCACGCTGGTGGCCAGCGGCCCCTGCGGTACCAGCACGACCAACGCGCCGAACTACATCACGGTGCTGACGACGGTGCAAAACTGGCAGATCCAATACTTCGGCTCCACCAATAACCCGAATGGCGCACCCGGACTTGACTTGTTCGGAACCGGTATGAGCAATTCCAACAAGTTCCTGGCGGGATTCAGTCCCACCGACCCGTCGGCGTACCTGCACATCATCGCCATCGTGAAGACGAATAATAACGTCCAGGTGATCTACCTCGGGGCCAACGGCGACTACACCTGGTATCCGGGCGTCGCGTCGCGCACCAACGTGCTGGAGTTCACCAGAGGCACGGTCAATGGCAGCTACTCATCGAACAACTTCACGAGCACCGGCCAGACGAACATTCTCAGCGGCGGCGACGGCCTCGGGATCGTGACCAACATGATCGATGTTGGCGGCGCGACCAACAAACCGTCGCGGTACTACCGGGTCCGCGTGCTGGTGCCATGAACATGATTTGGAGGCGTGCGGCTATCGGAAGGGCCACGCTTTACAATTTACGCGTCAGTCCGTGAACAAGCTCAGAGTTCGCAAAAATACGTTTGTACAATCTGTGTTAACCGAGGTCCGTCCAACTCACCAGGTCCGCCAAATTCGCCCGGCCGTCATGGTGCCAGGACAAGGGCGGGCGTTGCATCTGGCCGATGGGGCAGACGCGATGGATGCCCATCCGGGCGAGGTCGCCCGCAAATCCCGCCGCCCGCTCGTTCATCGGCGCGACGCCCACCGTCGAGACATTGGCGGCGATCTTCTGGATGGCATCGAGGACACGCTTATAGCCGTCCGTGGGTTTGACGAAAATGACGCGGTTGAGGCAGGAGGGGATGAAGGACGGGCTGTCATCGTAGATCACTGTCCAGTCATTGCCAGTGGAACTGCTCCAAACGATGAACCGTTTGTCCGAGGCAGCACGAAATTCATAACCTGAGCGGAATTTGGCGACTTGCGCTGCTTCTTCGGTGGAAAGTTGCCCGCGCGGGACGCGCGCTTGATACACAGCCATCGCCTCGGCCAGCGCCGCGGCAAACTTTCGCGGACCAAGCTGCCCGCGTTCTTCCACATAATACACATGCGGCGAGAGGCAACCCAACTGGTCGTACACCGATGCGTCAAACGCCGCCGCTTGCGCCAATTGCGGCAGGTTCTCCTCGGTCATCGCTTCCTTCCCGACCACCGCGAAGCTGAGCTTGTGGCCGTAACCGAGAAACCGCGCCTGCGCCGGCGCGAGTTGTCGCAACGCGGAAATCGTATGGTCGTCGCCGTACGCGATCACCCCGTCGGCATCTTCCAGCGCCGTCTGCGTCAGCGCCAACTCGCCGCGCGACCAATCGGTCGATGCCGCGCAATCGGCCAGTTCCGCGTCCACCTCGCGCACCGACTCGATGAAAAGGGAAGGGAACACCGGGTCGCGCGGCGAGACTTTCACCAGGTTGGCTGTGCGCAGCAGTAGGCCGCAGCAGATGCTGACGATCCCCGGCATCGGGACGTTGCCCGCCAAAAAATGCACCAGCAAACGCGGCGCCATCGCCCGCGATTGCACCCGCCCGCGCAGGCAGAACTCGTCGAGCACGCGGCGGTTCCCCAATTCGCGGTCCAGCAGTTCGCCGAGCGACTCGTAGTGGATTGCCCCAAAGGTGAGATCGATGGCTTCCTGCACCATCGCTTCGGAAAATCCCATGTGTCGCGGGCCGTATTCGACGGCCTGCCGTCGCCACCGGCTCTTGGGGTCGAGCCAGTTCTTCGCCGTCTGCGTCAAAACGGCGATGACCGCGTCCGTGGTGCGATGCTGCTGCACCCGCTCGCGCGCTTCACCGGTCCGGCTGACCGCCTCCCGAATCGATTCAACAGTTGCGCTCATTCGAATTTGTTTTGTTTCGCTTTGTAGGGCAAGCGCTCCGCTTGCCGCCGTTTCGATTCCTCTTGTAGGGCACGCAACCCGCGTGCCTTCTGCATATCAACGGCAACCGACGCGGTTGCCCTACAACATTCCCAAGCTCTCCGCATTCAACGAGCACCCGCGCACTTCCGCGCCCGCCGCTCGCCCCAATACTTCAAATTCCGCCAGGCCCACGTCGCTCATCCGGGCAATCCCCAAATCCTCCGTCTGCACACACAGCATACTCCACAGGTTCGCCAGGTCAAAGATTCGAATGAGGCCGCGTTCATGATCAGCAGCCTCCCTGCCAGTGTTCGGGTCTATGACCAACACGCGCGCCCATGGCGGAACCGCCTTGCCGTCCGTCCGCTTGCCAACCCGCAGCGTCGCATCATAAAACTGCGTGCTCAATTCCGTCATGCCGTATTCATTGACGATGTGCGACGTCGGTATCCCCAGAACACGCTCGAAGTGCCCGTAAAGCTCCGCCTTCGACAATTCGCGAGATCGTCCCTTGAACCCGCCCGTTTCCATGGCGCGACTGCCTTCTGCCATCTCGAATTTCAAATTCCGCCGTTCCAGATGATCAAGCAAATGGACAAAAGCAAACGCCGTCCCCAATAGGAACACAGGCTGGTGCGCCCATTGCGCCTCACACAAGTCGTGCACCAGTTTCTCTAGAAGCAACTGACCGCCCTCAACATAATAAGCGCTGTCATCGCCGCCAAACTCTTCCATCACCACGCCCATCATGTGCGACGACGACGAATGCGGCGCCTCCTCCGGTGACGGCATCAGTATCATCATCGGCAAAGTCATTGTAGGGCAAGCGCTCCGCTTGCCGCTAACCGTAGTGGGGTGGGCGTCTCGCCCGCCATCATCTCCTGTTGAACAGGCATCCCGCCTGTTTCCCTCCTCCTGCCCACCTAGCAAATGCGCCGCGAAGTTTGGCTTGATCGCCGCATGGTAAAGTTCGAGCGTGGCCAAAAAATGTTTCCCCGACTGCTCGCGCGTCGTCCCACTCGTATGAAACTCCGCCACGGCCTGCTCAACCAGGAAACACGTCAGCGCAAAATCCTTGAACGCACCCGTCGGCGTCGCCGGGATCTCCTTCCAGTACGTCACCGACTGCGGTGTCTGCTTCCGACGGTCGCAATAAGCCCGATACACCGCGCACCGCTCATACTGAAACGCAAAAACCTCCCGCGCCAACCGATCAAACTCCTCATCCGTGGTCGGCTGTCCAACCCCGCGAGAGATCAGCGCGAGCACCCGTTGTTGGAGGTCTGAAGCAACTTTATCCATGGGAAACGAAATCACCCAGTGCAGCCACGCAATAATCCAATTGCCGTTTCGTGATCACCAGCGGGGGCGTGAGGCCAACGACTTCATTGCGGCTGCCTTCGGGCAGGGCGAGAACGCCACGCTGCAAAAACTTCTCAACGACGGGAACCGCGTTGTCCACCTCGAGTCCGAGCATCAATCCCTGGCCACGCACCTTGCCGGTGCGGGCCAACCGCGTTGCGAGCCATTTCCCCAGTTCACGACTGCGGGCTGCCAACTTGAGCCGCTTCATCTCTGCAATTGACGCCAAGGCCGCCGCGCAACCGAGCGGATTACCAAGAAATGTGCTGGTATGAATGGCCTCGCCTTGCGATTCCGGCCAGCTATCCATGACTTTCGCGCGACCGATGCACGCCGAAATCGGAAAGCCGCCCGCCATCGCCTTTCCCACACAAACGATGTCTGGTACCACCCCCGAATGTTCGCAAGCGAACCAACGTCCCGTCCGACAAAACCCCGTGTAGATCTCGTCGAGAATTAATAGCAACCCATGTTCATCGCAAAACCGCCGCAACTTCGGGAGAAAATCATCCGGCGGAACAACAATCCCACCGCGTCCCTGGATCGGCTCGGCGATCACTGCGCCGAAATCTTGAATATTCGCCACATCCGGCAAACGGCCAAACGGAACATGCGCGGTGAAGTGGCCCAGCTGCCCCGTGAAATGTGAACGGAAGTCCGCGCGCCACGTCGTGTCGAGCGCACCGTAGGTGAGTCCGTGATACGCGCCGTCGAACGCAATGACGCCGGGCCGGCGGGTGTGGATCACTGCTGTTTTGAGCGCGATTTCCACCGCCTCCGCGCCGGAATTCGCGAAGACAACGCGCGCTTCCGATTTGTCCCACCTCCCAAACGTCAGCGCCACCAATTCCCGCGCCAGCTTCAATTTTAATTCGTTCGGATGCACGTCGCCCATCGCATGCAACAGCTTTCCCGCTTGCGCCTGGATGGCCGCTACCACGCGCGGGTTGGCATGACCGACACTTGCCACGCCAAACGCCGCCGTCAGATCGAGATAGCGGTTGCCATCGACATCCCACACATTGGCGCCCGCCGCGCGCTCCCAAAAGATCGGCCAGTGGTCGGACACGAAAGTAATGTTGCGGGATTCATACTGACGGAGTTGGTTGGCGAGGGCGCGGGACTTCAAGCCAGGGACGCGGGTCTTGAGAAGTGGCAGCAGATCTTTCACAACAACGGCTTCATCCTAGCCGTGTCGGACGAACTTGTGAAACGTCTTGCCGGCTTCCTGGTCGACAAGCAGCACAAGCTGATTGGCTTTCATGGCTTCGACCAGTTCATCAACGCTCAGGTTCTCGTAATCGACCTTGTCGCCATCGAAGAGAACGGCGAGATCACCGTCGGTATTGCGACGGCGCGCGGCCTGGCCGCTGCGTTCACCGATCCAACCACGAATTTGCGCGGACTTGATGATGATGCGTAGGGACATGGTGCTTACACTCCTCGGGTTTCCGGCCCCCAAATCTGTTTGTGCCACTGGGTCTGCATGCGGACGGGCAGTCTATCCGCCAGAATCCATTCGGCAAGCGTTTTGAGCGTCAGCTCGCCCCAAACGGGCGAAAATAAAACGGTACAGACGTTTGCCAACTGATACTCGCCCATCATCTGCTTCGCCCAATCGTAATCCTGGCGGTCGGCAAGAACGAACTTCACCTCATCCTTTTTGTCGAGATGTCGAATGTTGTCGTAGAGGTTCTTCCCGACCTCGCCGCTGCCGGGGCATTTCAAGTCCATGATCTTCACCACGCGCGGGTCAACGCGCGACACATCCACCGAACCGCTCGTCTCCAGCAACACCCTTTTGCCCAGATCACAAAGCCGCGCCATCAAGGGGAAAACGTTTGGCTGCAACAAAGGCTCGCCACCCGTGATCTCAACCAGCGGGCAGTTGTATTCCAGCACTTTCACGATCACGTCACCGAGTTTCATCGGCGCGCCCTCGTGGAACGAATACGTTGTATCACACCACGTGCAGCGCAGATTGCACGCGGTCAGCCGTACAAACACGCACGGCAACCCCGCAAACGAGGACTCGCCCTGGATGCTGTGAAAAATCTCGTTGATGACAAGCGTATCGGCCACGGCAAGAGATTAACAAACCCCCGCTGCCGCGTCAATTTGCGGCACCAACCAAAGCTATTTATTCCGCTCCGACCTTGGCCGGCTGCCCTGTTCGCGCCGATTCATAGATCGCCTCCATTAACAGGGCCTGCCGCAAACCCCAAATAGCAGGCGCCGGATCTTCCGCTTTCCCGAGCACGCAATCGATGAACCACCGCTGCAACGTCGGCACCGTGGGCACCGCGGGGTACCGTATCAACTTCCCATCCGCGCCCCATTGTTGAAGTCGTCCGCCATGAACGCCCGTCAGAAACTCGCCGCCCGTGGTCGATATCCGCACTCCTTCCTCCCAACCAACGACCGAGTCACCATTGATCAGGGCTGTCCCGAGCGCACCGTTCTCGTAGCGAATGCTTACGCTGCCGGTGATATCGACCGGCGCGCCGCGATTATCCGTCCAGGCGAACACTTCGCGTGGCCGAAGATCCGTCAGGTAAAGCAGCGCATTGAACACGTGCGCACCACTGTCGTACGCCTGCCCGCCGCCCGCCGCTTCCGGATCCTGTCGCCACGTTCCTTTCGTCGCCCGCTTCCACGCTTGCGCCACGAATGCATCCGCGGCGATCACTTCTCCAATCGCGCCGCTCTTGAGCAGAGCATGGATGTATTGAAACTCCGGTGAAAACGTCCCCGGAAACGCGACGCTCAACACGCGTTTGGCTTTCGCCGCGTGCTTGATGAGTTGGCGAGCATGCTCGACGTTCACCACCATCGGCTTTTCCACGAATACGTGACAGCCGACATCCAAGGCGGCGCTGACCTGTTCGAAGTGCTGGTTGTGCGGCGTGACGATGAGCACGGCGTCCAATTCCACCTCGGCCAGCATATTTTTATAATCAGCAAAGGTTGGCGGCTTCTTCTTAATGGGATCGAAGACTTCCCGCTGGTAGCGATCGAGATTGTCTTTGTGCGTGTCGCAAAGCGCGACAACTTCCGCTTCCGGCACCTGGGTCGTATAGACCCGTCCATGATACCGGCTCATGCTGCCGCAGCCAATGATCCCCAACCGTACTTTATTCATAGTGCCAAAAGCCTAGCAAATGGGCTTGCCCCCGGCAAACTATCTGGCAACGATACGGATGTGACGAAATTGACGCCAGAACAGTTCGCCCTGGTCGCGCGTGAAGTCGAGCTCATGATTGGGGAAGGGGAGCGCGACGAAGTATGGCGCGTGCTCAAAATGTTCGCGGACGGGCACTTTCAACACACGTTGCAGGATTTTCCCCCAACAATTCAGTCCGAGTTTCGCAACCTGGGCCCATCTCGGCGGAAAGATTACAACATCCTTGCCGCCGCCATTCGCGCCCTGGAGAAGGACGTGTTTGATGTTCGCGGAATCGGCCGGTTGAACTTCGAGAGGAGGGAATACGAACTCTTGAAAATCGTCAGCCGTCCGGCGCCTTCGCCGTATGCCGTGCAGGTGCCGATCTGTCTTGTCGCCGGCGTGCATGGCGATGAAGCGGATGGCATTCTCGCCGCGCTGGAGTTGGCGCGCCGCTTTGCGCGGAGCCCGCAGCTCATCTCCAACTATTCGCTGACGATCTATCCCTGCGTTAACCCTGTCGGTTACGAACGCATGACGCGGGAAAACGGCGCTGGCAAAGACTTGAACCGTGAATTCTTTCGCAATAGCACAGAAGAAGAAGTGATCGTCATGGAGCGCGAGTTACGGGCGCACGAGTTCATCGGATTCATCAGCGGGCACAGCGACTACGAGTCGTTTGGCGTTTATGCCTATGCCACCGGCGCGGTCCTGAGTGAACGGTTGGCGAAACCCGCGCTCTTTCAGGCCAGCATCATCATCCCGATCAATACCGACGCCGTGATCGACGGCCATCCCGCGCAGAACGGAATTATCAACCAGAAGTTTCCCGGCTCGCTTGGCCCGCTGTCGAAAGGTGCAAGCGAACCGTTCGATATCACTGTCGAAACCCCGAATCTTTTCGCACTCAGCAAGCGCATCCAAGCCCAGGCAATCGCTTTCGAAACCATTCTCCACGAATACCGCGCTGTGGCGGCTGAAGCCGTAAACTTGTAAGCGGGGCCGATCTGGACTACAAAGGACGCTTGCAAATGAAGAAATCAACTGCGCTGGTGCTATGCACTGCCCTCGCCACCGTAGCGGCCCAGGCTCAGCCGCCGAAGTCCGATCGCGACTTCGACGGGCTCAAGGGCAAAGTCCATCAGGTGAGCCATGGCAATCTCATGCCGTCCATGCAGGATAAATTACACTCCGGCGAATCGGAGACCTACGACGAGCAGGGCAATCTGGTAGCGACCGTCGTCGTGGGCGCCGATGCCTACCTCCGTCACGCCTACGCGCACTTCGATGTCCAAACCGTGTTTGAGTATTGGGGCGAGAAGCCATCCCCTCCCGGCAGCGAGGAGGATTACTCCAGGCTGTCTGCCAAATTTATCTACAAGTACGACGGCAATGGCAACCGCATCGAGAAATCCGACTTCAACAACAAAGGCTCGCTAACGGCGACGCATAAGTATCTGTACGACCCCAAGGGCCGGCGCATCTCCGAGTCTACGGAAGTCGGCAAGGAAGTGCGTGAATTGGTGAAATTCACCTATGATGCCGCAGGCAACATCATCGGTCGGGTCAATGGCACGCAAACCACCGCTTATCGGTATGCCCAATTTGATTCCGCGGGAAACTGGACCAAGCGGATCGTCATCGGTCTGGGGATCAAAGAAGGGGAAACCCAACCCGCGCTAGTGGAATCCCTCGAAGAACGGTCGATCACCTATTACTGACCGCGCCATGGCCTCGGACACGTGCATTGCAGTTCACTTGACATGCGACGTCTGGACGTCTAACATGCATGCCATGAGCGAGACCGAAACAAGGTATGCACCGGGGCGGGTCCGCGATGCCATTCTTCAAGTATTATCACTTAGCTCAAAACCTCTTTCGATCAAACAGATCCAAGAACGCGTGTCTCAGGTCATTGGGCCGACGCCTACGTCGTCCGTCCGTTCCTATCTCCGTCTGAATACTCCGAAGAGTTTCGTGAGACAGGATTGGGGCGTTTATAGCGTGCGCCGCGGAGGAACACTTGGAGTTCAACGAAGTCTGTCGCACAAAGAAGCCTGGCAACCCCCTTTGCACATCGGAAGCGCTCAACTAGTTCACGCCGACTGTTTTGATTGGCTGGAGCAACAAGCGGATAAAAGTTTTCAAGCTGTCCTCACAGATCCCCCCTATGGACTGCATGAATACACCGCCGAGCAGCAATCAAAACTTCGGAGTGGGAAAGGAGGGGTCTGGCGAATTCCGCCATCGTTTGATGGTCACATGAGATCTCCGTTGCCCCGTTTCACGACTCTGACAGCGCAACAGCTTGAAGAATTGCGGAGCTTTTTCTTTGTATGGACACGCCTGCTACTGCCGAAACTGGTGCCGGGCGCGCATGTCGTTGTCGCCTCCAATCCGCTTCTGTCCTACATCGTGGCTGGAGCATTGGCGGATGCGGGCCTTGAACGCCGCGGTGAGATTATCAGACTGGTCATGACCATGCGCGGTGGGGACCGCCCCAAAGCTGCGCATGAGGAGTTTCGTGATGTGAGCGTGATGCCGCGTTCCATGTGGGAACCGTGGCTGGTATACCGAAAACCGCTGGAAGGCCGGGCCCAGGACAACTTGAGGAAATGGAAAACAGGCGGACTTCGGCGTCCGGCTTCTGATAAGCCGTTCGGCGATGTCATTCCTTCATCGCCGACGCGAAAGAATGAGCGCTTGCTGGCCCCTCATCCCAGCCTCAAGCCACAGGCATTCCTCCGTCAAATTGTCCGTGCACTCCTGCCTTTGGGAGAGGGGACCGTGTTGGATCCCTTTGCGGGCGCGGGATCCACCTTGGCAGCGGCCGAGGCGATTGGCTACGCCAGTATTGGGATTGAAAAGGACAGGCACTATTTCGACATCGCGGGCCGAGCCATACCGAAGCTCGCGCGGTTTCATCCTAACGGAAGTCTTTCGAGCCGGTAGATCCAGTTTTCCCGGAGCTTCTTGATGCCTTCGCGATGCAGTGTGGCAGTCCGCGTGCCCAATTCCCCTCGCGCATTCTTCCGAAAATCCTTGATCGTAACCTTACCCAAATAAATCTCGGTAAATGTCATGGGGTGGCGATCACGGGCTGGTTCTGTTTCCGAGTCGGTATCGTAAACAAAAACACACATCCATTGCTCTCGGGCGCCATGGGTATCAACCGCGCCCCCGGATTTTCGCGTCGTCTTGATCTCAATGCCGTCGGCGCCAGCCTTGACTGCATTGCCGGCATAGACTCCTTGCACAATGAGGTCGGGATGGCCATTGAAGTACTCATTCTCGACCAGTACGCGAGAATGCTTCGCCAGGCTCGCGGTGAGCATGTCTGATAGCACACCGGACATGATTGCGGGGCGCAACATATCGTCCAGTCGCTGCAGTCCTTTCCTGGCCAGATGCGCGTTTACGTCATAAAAGAAGTCATAAACATCCTGCACAGCCATTTGAAAATCATGCAACCTCAGTTCGTAGGGGAGCTTTGCCGCTGGGTTGAACTTTGCCTCGTCCACAACGTTATGAATAGTGGGCATGATCGCCATTCATAGCCTTCCGCGAGACGGAATTTCAAGTATTCCTTCGCCCCAGGTAATGTCCAGAGGCGTCGTCGAGACGGCCGGCCAAGTGGGTCGGCAAAAAATTCCCGTAAATAACGGTTGATTCTTGGGGCGGAGAACTGAATATTAGCGGGGTTGACCCTAATCGTTGCTTCAGCGGACGATTCGAAAAAGGAGGCTGTGTGAATCGAGGTACAGTATGAAGGCGCTAAAATTCTGTTTTGGGGTGCTGCTTTTTGGGACACTCATTGCGGTCGTTCAGTTGGCCGACCCGCCCCAGGATACTCCCGCCGCAAAATTCCAACGACTACCGGACATCAGCTTGGTGAACACCGCGCAAGCCGAATGGGCCGCCGGACGAAGCGGAGTCGCGTTGCTGTTGCTCGATTACGTCATCGAGAATGATCTGCCGGACAAAAAGCAGGCCACTGAGCTTCGCCAAAAAGTCTTTACGCAATTAGCGGCGGAAAATACGCCGGTGAGCCGGCTCAAGGCCACCGGCTGGGCGGCAACGCTGGTGGGCGGAAACTCATTCGAGAGCCTGGCTGGCAGCACTGTAGCCGACGCTGTTTTGTATGGGGACATCGCCCAGGTCGCCCGCGATGGCGGGTTCGAGGGTTACCAAGATGCCTTTACCGGTTCGCTCAATAACATCCTCGGCATGGCAAATGTATTTCCACCCGCCGCCGGCACGATCACGCTGGTCAAAGCCGCGCGCCGCACGGGCGCCATCAATGAGGCGCTTACACAACAATTGAGCTCGCTCGTGGAACTCATGCAGGCCGACCCGAAATCGGCGCTGGCGGTGGAAAAATTCAAAGATAATTTCATGCCAATGTTCGAATTGGCCAGGCACTGTCGCACGTGGGGAGAATTCGAAACGATTCTGCGGCAGGCCGACAGCGCCGACCAGGTGAAGGTGCTGACCAAAATGGCTTCCGGCGCCCCGGCCGCCTCGAAACGGCTGGCCCAGGTCCTGGCGGTTGCCGCTCGTAACGGCCGGCAGACCGCGTCCGCCTGTATCGATCTGATCATGCGCCAGGGACCCAGGGGGTTGGATACGTTGTACGCCGCCATCGGCAAAGGAGCGGCGGGACTACAGTTCGTAGCGGCGCACCCCGAATTGACGCCTCGTAGTTTGGGCCCGGTGGGGAAAGCGCATCCATCGATGTTGGATTCAATGCAGGAAAAATACCAGTCGCTCCGTTACCAGTACGGGTCGATTGTGCCATTCTTGAAATATCTCTTGATCGCGATTCTCTGTGGTCTGCTGGTTCTCATGGTCGTGCCCGGTCAATATCTGGAGAAGCTGATTGCCAGGCCGGGGAGTACGCTCGCCGCGCCCAGCCCAATTCATTTCTTGCTCTCAGCCTTGGCCGTGGGAGTGGTCGTGGCCGTGCTGGCGTATTTGCTGTCGCTCGCAGTGCGTCCTGCCGTGGAGCAAGCGGCGGTCGCGGCGGTCGCCGGTGACACGAGCGCACCCGCTGTCGGCGAAAGAACTGACAGTGCCTTCCTGTCGGGAACAGTAGTACTGATCTCCCTGGCGATTCACGTAATCGTCTGGTTCTTTGTGAGAGGCAAGATCCGGCAGGTCGAAGACGACGAGCGGGCGACGCCCTTGCTGCGCTTGAAGCGCCTGGACAACCTCGATGTCTTCCTGGATCTACCGTTGTTTACCGGACTGGCGTTGACAGTCTTCGCCTTCATCCTGATTACGCTGGATGCAGGTATGAGCCGGCATTTCGCCTACACCTCCACCGTGGTCGGCATCCTCTCGGCGGTGTCGCTGCGGATCTGGTATCAGTATCCGCTGAAGGAGCGTCTCATCCAAATGGAGTAGCGGACGGAATATCATGAAGACGTCCATCCTGATCGTCATGCTGGATTTTCTGGTGTGCTCCCTGTTGCTCTTCGTGATCGGCACAGGCGGCAAGCAGACGCAGTTCGCCACTTCCGCCCCGCCCGCGGTCCATGAAGAGTTTTCAGCCGCCGCGATGCAGGCGCAGCAGGAAGAATGGAACCGTGACTACGAGCAGCAAGGGCTCCTGGCCCAACTCAACACAACCACCACGGAAAACGAACAACTTCGCGGTCGCCTGAGTGAGACCAGCGCCACCCTCGCCGCCCGGGAAGCCAACCTCAAGGCGCTGGCAGAAGAGAAAGCACGCGTCGAACAGGCACAGACACAAACCGAGCAGGCGCTGACCACAGTGGCGAGCCAACTCGCCCGCGCCACTGCCGAGCAAACCAAACTCCAGCAGGAAGGCAATGTGGCCAAGGAGAGTCTCGCCAAGGTCCAGACGGAATTGGCCGGTTTGCAGACCCAGCAGGCCACGCTCCAAACGGAAAAAACACAACTTGAGCAGCACGCCCAACAGTTGGGCCAGACGGTGGCCAGCCAGCAGGCAACCATTTCCACGTTGAGCGAAGAAGTCCGCGCCTCACAAACCCGGGTCGAAGCGCAGATGGGCGACGTCGTCAAAGAGCAGCAGGAAATGAGTTCGACATTGGGACGACTGGACGAGTTCGCGCGCACGCTGCCCGCGACCATCCAAACGAATGTCACCGGCGTTCACGACGAACAGCAGGCGATGCAACAAAACGTTGCGGCGCTGGCGGAGGACGTCAAGAGCCTGCAAGAGGGCCTCAATGCGGATGAGAAGGCGCGCCTCATGCAGGCCGTTTCCGATGTCGCCAAAGGGCAACAGGAACTCCAGTCGCGTCTGGATACACTGATCAAGGCCGGGCAGAACGATCAGATCGGGCAAAGCCTGAATACGATTGAGTCCGGTCAGGAAGCGTTGCGCCAGCAGACGGCCAAGCTGGGCGATCAAATCGAGTCCATCAAGGCCCGCGGCCCGGGCCCATTCAAGGCCGTCAAAGGCGCGCGGCTGGAATTATTGGTCGCAATTGGCAAGCGCGATTCTGCGGAGTCTCCGACCTCCCGTTTCAAATCGGCGGCTTACCCGCCGGTCGTCAATGTGGGCGGACGCTCGTTCATCGTCGCTAACGATCAGACGTTCGGATTTCGCTGGTGGGCCCTGAGCGATATTGGTGAAATCACCCAACTAAAATATACCGTCGATAAAGCCGGTGACACGCCGTGGACCGGCACGCTATCGGCCCCCGCCTGCGCGTTGCGCGCTGATCCGCACGTGGTGGCTGCCGAACTAAGCGGCGCGGTACCCGGCTTGAGCACCATGGAATTGGCGGGTCCCGAGGCAGTCCTGCAAACCGATCAGCGCAAGCTACAAGTCTTCAAGAGCACCGCCACGGGACTGAGCTTTGAAGTCGATACCTCTCCTGACCTGGCCGATCCGCGTTATCTGGTGGTCAAACGTCCGCTCCGCGGCGTTGCTTCCTGGTTCGAGAACCCCGCCTACCGCGCCGATACCGGCGACTACGTGGTGACCAGCGATGGGAAGCTGGTCGGCATTATGGTCGGACGGGAAAGGTGCTTCATCCTCACCAAGGACAATCTGCTGAATTGCGCCGCAACTGTTCCCCTGGCTGACGCGCGTCTCTTCCAGCCCGCCGTGGAGACCTTCCGCAAGCTCAAGTAGCCGGCTACTTTTACTTTTTCGCTTGGATGGTTTTCGGGGCAGGGGACGGCGTCGATTTGGCGAATTTCTCTTCGAAGAAACTCATGATGCTCAGGCGATGCGCGGGAAGCGCGAGGATTGACGTGTAATGTCCGAGTAAAACGAAGTCCGCGCGCGGTTTGCCCAGGGCGTGCCAGAGCTTGATCTGATATCGGGTCGGGACGGAGTGGTCAAAACGCGCGATCAGCATCAGGACATCATCGCGCGCCACGTAGGGCGCCAACTTGACCGGGTCGGTGCGGATGACATCCTCCAGGTCTTTATAGACCTGCTTGCTGGTCAAATCATGGCCACGACGAATGCAATCCCAGTCTCGGCGGAGACCGAATTCGCCCGAGGATCGCATTACGCCCGCCAGCGGACCGCCGGCAAGGTCGATGACATGAACCTTCACGCGCGGCTCGACGGCGGCCAGCGCCGCATCGATAATCGCGCCATAGCTGATTCCGAAGCTGGCGATACGGCCTGCGTCCACGCCTGGTTGTTCGAGCAGCCAATCCAGGGCTTGGCGATGGCGGATCACGGCGGCGTGGAGGGTATCTTCCACCTGCGAGAGCGGGCCGTCAGGATCGAATTTGGAATGGGCGCGCTTGACGATAGCCGCATGATAGCCGCTGCTGGCGAAGACCCTCGCGCAATCATCCACGACGATGGTGTCACTGCCGCGGATGGGAGAAATCAAGATGAGGGGGCGCGGCTCCAGCAGTTTTGGGGAGTACCAGATGATTTCAATGGGCTGAGCGGCGCCGGGTGGCAACAGGGTGACTTCCTGTACGGAATAATCTGCATGCCGTTCCGTGGTGCGGATGCCCACCGTTGGCTCGATAGCCGGATAACGATAATACTGCTCGATATCCAAGGGCAGCGGCAACGCCGTCCGTGGGGATCCGGAAGTCTGATAGGACGCGCAACCCGTCCCCGCAGCCAGCACGGCCAGCGCTGCAATCGTACTCGTTCTCTTCATCCCGGATGCTGTAATCTAGCACAGGTTGGGCCAATTCACCGTGGTGCGCTCGTCTCTGCAAGTCGGTGGTAGACACCGCCTTGACAAGGTTCGGCAATCCTGCTACGTAGATTGTGAAATTTGGAACAAGCGTTGGAGGGTTGGAAGCATTTTGACCGGTTACGTGATGGATTCATACACAAACCAATACCTGTTTATCATCGTGTTTTTCGCGGTCGCCGTGGGTTTTCCGCTGGCCCCGCTCATTATCGCGCGCCTGGTCGCGCCGCGCCGTCCCACGCCGTCAAAAAATGAGATCTATGAGTGCGGTTTGGTCTCCAAGGGCGATGCGTGGGTGCAGTTCCGGGTCGGTTACTACATCTACGCGCTAATGTATGTCATTTTTGCGGTCGAAACAGTGTTCCTGTACCCGTGGGCCGTCGCGTTTGGCGGGCTGAGCTTCGGAGCGTTCCTTGCCATGATGATTTTCGTATTGTTGCTCGTGGAAGGGCTCGTCTACGCGTGGGCCAAGGGCGCCCTGGATTGGAAGTCGTAGGATTTTGCCATGGCAATTGACGAAGGACTAAAAAGCGAGCTTCAGAAACAGGGGATTTTCGTTCTCCCGTTCGAACAGCTTTATAATTGGGGCCGCAAATCCTCGATTTGGCCGCTGCAATTTGGCCTGGCGTGTTGCGCCATCGAGATGATCGCCAGCGCCGCTTCGCGATATGATTTGGCCAGGTTCGGCGCCGAAGTTTTCCGCGCGACGCCGCGGCAGGCCGACTTGATGATCGTCGCGGGCACGGTCACCAAAAAAATGGCGCCGCAGGTTGTCCGCCTCTACAACCAGATGCCGGAACCGAAATACTGCATCGCCATGGGCGCGTGCGCGATCTCCGGCGGACCGTTCAAAGACGGCTACAACGTCTTGAAGGGGATCGACCGGTATATTCCCGTGGACGTGCACATTCCCGGTCTGTCCACCACGCCCGGAGGCGTTGATCCACGCGATCATGACCTTGCAGCGCAAGATCGCGGACCAGCATCTTGAGAAGGACCAGCGACCACGGTGGTACGACAAGCACGCCGCCGCCGAGTACCCGATCCCGGCATTCGGCGAACATGATTTGCAACCGCCGGCCAATCGCGAAGTCTGGCAACCGCCGCGCGATTACCGCGACGTGACGTTGGAGGACGTGAAGAAGGGCTAAATGGAAGCGATCGAAAAAATCAAAGAGATCGCCACGCAAGCCGTGCCAGCCGCGAAGATGGAAATCATTAACTCCACACCGGCGGCTCAGCAACCCGCGTTGCTCGTGGATCGCGAGCACATTTACGCGGTGGCGAAATTTCTCAAAGAAGACCCACGCTTTCAAATGGATTTCTGTTCGTGCGTCACCGCCGTCGATTACCCAACCAAGGCCGACAAGCCCGGCGAGATTGAGGTCGTCTATCATTTGTACTCGGTCGCGCAGAAGCAGGGGCCCATCGTGCTCAAGGTGCGCGCGCCGCGCGAACTTGGCCAATGCCGCGTGCCGTCCCTGACGCCATTGTGGCGCGCGTGCGAATTCCAGGAACGCGAGGCCTACGATCTGTATGGTGTGAAGTTCGACGGACATCCTGATCTGCGGCGCATTCTGATGTGGGACGAGTTCACGGATTTCCCGATGCGCAAGGATTACGTGCCCCCGGCCGATTACGAGTGGGAACCGACCCCGCACGATGACACGCTGCAACGGGCCGTTCAAGAGGGCGGAATCATGCCGCCAACCGCGGTGGAAGAACTGGAGAGGGCGAAGAAGAAATGATCCAGCCGCTCACAGATGAGAAGCCGTACACGTTGACGCCGGGTTCCGACGGCGTGATCGAGACCCAGACGCTGGAAGTCTCCATCGGGCCGCAACACCCGAGCACGCACGGCGTGTTCCGCATGGACTGCGTGCTGGACGGCGAAGCGGTTGTCGCGCTCAAGCCCGTCATGGGCTACCTGCATCGCAATCACGAACAACTGGCCGAGCGCATGGCGTGGCTGGGATCGATGCCGTACACCGACCGGCTCGATTATTTCAATTCCATGACCAACAACTGGGCGTACGCGCTGGCCGTCGAGAAGCTCGCGGGCATCAAGGTCCCCGACCGCGCCGAATATATCCGCGTGATCATGTCCGAACTGACGCGCCTGCTGAATCACTCGTGTGTGATCGGCTTCATGTTGCAGGACCTCGGCGCCTGGGGCACGCCCTTGCTCTATGCCTTCCGCGAACGCGAGCGGATCCTCGATCTATTCGAAGCCGTCAGCGGCTCGCGCATGATGTGCAATTACATGCGGTTCGGCGGCGTGCGCGTGAACATGACCGATGAAAACCTGGCGACGGCAAAGGATATTGCCACCCGTTTCCCCAGATTCTTGGATGAGTTTGAGAAATTACTCACGAACAATGAGGTACTGCTCGCCCGCACGCAGCGCGTCGGCACTCTGCCGAAGGAATTGGCGATCAACGCCGGCATCAGCGGCCCGATGGCCCGTGCCAGCGGCGTGGAGTACGATGTTCGCAAGGTGGACAAATACGGCGTGTACGGACGCCTTGATTTTCGCGTGCCGCTGGGTGAAATCGGCGACGTGTACGACCGTTACTACATTCGCGTGCTGGAGATGCGCGAGAGCATCAAGATTTTGCAGCAGGCGCTACGCGATATTCCACAAGGCCCGCACATCGCGCCCGAGGTAAAGTTGCGCAATTTCAAGATCCCGCCCGGCGATGGTTACGGCCGGATCGAGGGACCGAAGGGCGAGCTGGGGTTTTATCTCGTTTCGGACGAAGGCGGCAAACAGCCGTACCGCTACCATGTGCGCCCGCCGAGCTTCGTCAACCTGACGGTTCTTGAAGACATGTGCATCGGTCACAAGGTGGCTGACGTCGTGGTCATTCTGGGCAGTGTGGATATCGTGTTGGGGGAGGTGGATCGCTAATGGGCTTTATTGGCAAAGGTTTGTTCGAAGGCATGGTCGTGACCGCCCGCAACTTCGTGGGTAGTTATTTCGACAAGGAACGCCTCGTGACCGTCCAGTATCCCGAGGAGCGCGTCCAGGTTCCCGAAAATTCGCGCACGTTTCCCTTCCTCGTGTTCGACGCGGACAAAGATCCCATCGGCACGATGCGTTGCGTGGCCTGCAAGATTTGCGAAGTGGAATGTCCGCCGCAGTGCATTTACATCGTCATGGACCGCGACGAGAAGGGCAAACCGCTGCAGCGCCCGAAGGTGTTCGACATCGACATCAGCGTTTGCATGCAGTGCCAGATTTGCGTGGAGGTCTGCCCGTTCGACGCGATCAAGATGGACAACAATTACGAGAAGTCGCAGTACGGGCGCTTCAATGAACTCGTCGAGCATTTGCCCCAGTTGCTGCTGTCCAACGAATACTATAACAAGATCAAGCCGACGGAGGCTTCCGCCGTCGATGCGAAGCTGAAAATTGAGGCGGAAAAGAAAGCCAAGAAAGCTGCGCCGGCCGGGGCGAAACCCGCGGCGCCAGCGCCCAAGCCGGCCGCTCCCGCAGCGCCGAAGCCCGTGTCAGCGCCTGCACCGATGGCGAGAGTCGCGATTCCAGATGACGCACCGTTTACGCCCGAACAACGCCAATGGCTCAGCGGATATCTCGCCGCCGTCGGAGGTTCTGGTGGCGCGGGCGTCGCTCCCGCAGCCGCAGTTCCAACCGCCGAAGCGGCGGTAGCGGAAGCCGCGCCAGTGACCGAGGCTGCACCCGCCGCCGAAGCGCCAGCGGGTGGCTGGCCGTGGCACGACCCGGGACTCGGGATGCAGCAGCGGCTCGATTTGGCAAAGGACACGCCCATTGCCGACAAGCTGATGGCCGCCATGGCACAGACCGATTGCCATGCCTGCGGTTACGACTGTCGTGGCTATGCGGATGCGATTGCCACGGGTGCGGAGACCGATTTGTCACTCTGCCTGCCAGGAGAAGCGGAAACTGCCAACATGCTCAAGAAGCTGATGCAGGAGGCAGGAAAGTTGTAAGGGGCGGCATCGCAGTTCGGCGGTCGTGGGGAAGCAAGTTTGACAGGGGATGGGGGTTTTCCTATAAGAAGCGCGCCCGATTCGGGCTGACTGACGAAGCATGGACCAGGTTTACAAAGTCGCGCCACAATTATTGAAGTTTCTGTCGTACCTGCTGGGGTGGTTGCCCTGGATCGGGAAGCCCGTTGCCGGTTTCCTGTCCAACCCGCCGGAATGGTTCCTCCTGGCGGTGGCGATTGCGGTTCCCATCCTCTTTGTCGTTGCCGTGTTCCCCGGTATTTTTGCCTACACTACGCTCGTTGAACGCAAGGCGCTCGGTCGCATCCAGAACCGCATCGGCCCGAATCGCGTTGGCCGTTGGGGCCTCCTCCAGCCGATCGCGGACGGCGTAAAATTGCTGACCAAGGAAGACATTGTTCCGCGGAGCGCCGACAAGTTCGTCCATTTCTTGGCGCCAGTCGCCGCAGTGATCCCATCGGTACTACTTTTCTCGGTGGTGCCCATCGGTGTGGGATTGGTCCCGGTGAATCTCAACATTGGCCTCCTGTTTGCCTTCGCCATCAGTACCGCGAGCGTGCTGGCGCTATTCATGGGCGGCTGGGCGTCACGCAACAAGTTTTCATTGCTCGGCGCGATGCGCGCGGTGGCCCAGGTCATTTCCTATGAAGTTCCGATGGTGCTGGCAGCAGTAGCAGTGGTGATGGCCACCGGCTCACTCTCGACCCTGGCCATCGCGAGGGCGCAGAGCGGCGGGATCGTCAATGTCTCGCACTGGTTCGTTTTCCGTCCGTGGGGATTTGTCGGATTTGTGCTCTTCACGATTGGCGCGATGGCGGAGTCGGCGCGCACGCCCTTTGACATTCCCGAGGCGGAATCCGAAATCATCGCTGGCTATCACACCGAGTACAGCGGCTTCAAGTTCGCGCTCTTCCAACTCGGCGAGTATCTCGCGTCGATTGCCATGGCGGGCATCACCGTCACCATGTTCCTCGGCGGCTACAACGGTCCCGGCAGCGGCCCCGGTTTCCTGGGCGGCCTGATTTCCATCTTTTGGTTCTTTTCCAAGCTGGGTTGCATGATCGTGTTGACCATTTGGATCCGCGGCACCTGGCCGCGGGTGCGGGTCGACCAGTTGATGAGCTTTGCGTGGAAGGTGCTGCTGCCCATGTCGATCGTTAACATCATCGCCGTCGCAATGTGGCATTACATAACCATACGGCCCGTCGCCTGGATCGTGACCACGTTGTGGCTTGTCCTTTGGTTCATCACGCTCTCCAAGCTCGCGGCCACCGAGAACGTCGAAAAACGGGAATACCGGTACGCCTCCTGATTGCCATGGAAATCGCCTTCTGGATTCTTTCCGCAATCACCGTCATGGGCGCAATCCTGGCCATCTCCTTGCGCAACGTCATGCACTGCTTGCTATCGCTTATCCTTTTCTTCTTCGGCATTGCCGGTCATTACTTCCTGTTGCACGCGGAATTCCTGGGAGGAATTCAGATCCTCATCTACATCGGCGCGGTCGCGGTGCTGATCGCGCTGGCCACCATGCTCACCCGGCACATTACGGGCGAAGAAGGGCCGCGCGAAGTGCTCGGCGGCAAATGGTGGGCGGGCATGGGGACCGCGGCCATTATTGCCGGCCTGTTGTGGGCGATTATTCGCAGGGACGAGTTGGCTCAATTGCTGCCGACCGCAGCCGCCAACATATCGTATGCGGCGATGGTGGGAGACCTTGGCCGGGCGCTGGTTGTGGACTGGGTCGTGCCGTTTGAGGCGCTGGCCGTGCTGCTGACGGCGGCGCTCATTGGCGCAGTGGTCATCGCCATCGAAGAGGTCATCCGCAAACGATGAACGTCTCCTTGGAACATTACCTGATGCTCTCGGCGTTCCTGTTCGCCATCGGCCTGTGCGGCGCACTCGCGCGCAAGAATGCCATCATCGTCTTGATGGGCATCGAGATCATGTTCAACGCGGGCATCCTGAATTTTGTCGCGTTCTGGCATTATAAGTACTTCGCGTCGCTGACGGCGCAGGTATTCGCCATCTTCGCGATTTCCATCGCCGCCGCCGAATCGGCGGTGGGCCTGGCCCTGGTGATTGCAGTCTACAGGCACTACCGATCGGTGGACCTCGATGAGATGAGGAGTTTAAAGGGCTAGATGAGCGAAGCCCGGTACATTGACGAGTTGGCCAGGCAACAATGGTTGATTCCGTTTTTCCCGCTGGTGGCCGCGGCCATCCAGTCGCTCCTGAAGCGCCCGCAACGAAAGCTCTCCGCAACATTGACCATTGGCGCGATGGGCTTGTCCTGCATTTTTGCGCTGCGCGCCTTTTTCGCCACACTCGGGGGCGGCGAGCATCCGGAAGTCCAGCCGGGGATCTGGAATTTCACCTGGTTCAAATTCGGCACCACCAGCCTCGATCTGGGGCTTATCCTTGATCCGCTGACGGCGGGCATGGCAGTCATGGTGACATTCGTCGGCTTCTGGATTTTCGTCAACGCCACGGGTTACATGGACCATGACGAGAATTTTACCCGGTTTTTCTGTTTCCTGTCGCTCTTCGCCGCTTCCATGTTGGGTCTGGTCATATCCAATAATCTGTTGCTCCTGTTCATGTGTTGGGAACTGGTCGGCTTGTGCAGTTACCTCCTCATCGGCTTTTGGTATTTCAAGCCGGCGGCAGCGGCAGCCATGAAGAAAGCGTTTATCACCACCCGCATCGGCGACGTTGGATTCTTCCTCGGCATACTGATGCTGTACTGGAAGACGGGCACATTGAATTTGTACGCGACGGACGGCACGGGAGCGTTGCAGCAGGCCGGCAGCCTGGCCCACCTGGCAGGCTGGTGGGGGTTGTCCGCGGCGAGCACCATCGCCTTTCTGCTCTTCATCGGCGCGATGGGCAAGAGCGCGCAATTCCCGTTGCATGTGTGGTTGCCGGACGCGATGGAAGGCCCGACGCCCGTGAGTGCTTTGATTCACGCCGCAACCATGGTTGCTGCCGGCGTGTTCATGGTGGGCCGCATGTACCCCTTGTTCACGGCGGAGCCGGGCGCCTGGGTGATGGATTTTGTGATGTGGATCGGCTGTTTTACGGCGGTCTTCTCAGCGACGATTGCGGTGGCGCAGAATGACATCAAACGCGTACTGGCCTATTCCACCTGTTCGCAGCTCGGCTTCATGATGATGGCCCTGGGCGCCGGCAATCTTGTGGCCGGACAATTTCATCTACTAACCCACGCGTTCTTCAAGGCGTTATTGTTCCTGGGTTCCGGTTGCGTGATTATCGGCACGAACCATGAGCAGGACATGCGTAAAATGGGCGGATTGCGCAAGTATATGCCGATCACCTTCGTCTGTTACGTCATCGGCACGCTGGCACTGGCGGGCTTTCCACTGACAGCGGGTTTTTTCAGCAAGGACGAAATCCTGCTGGCTACATTTCATCGCAACCGGTTCGCCTGGGGCCTGGCGACGTTTGCCGCATTCCTGACGGCGTTCTATATGACGCGGCAGATTTTCATGGTGTTCTTCGGTCGCTGGCGTGGGGGCCGGCCCGAGGAACATCCCCACAGTAAGCACGCTGAAGCCCACGGGCGAGTCGATGATCCTCATGGGCACAGCCATTCTGACGAACCCCGTGAAGTTCCCTGGAATATGTGGCTGCCGATCGCGGTCCTGAGCGTCTTCGCGTTGTTTATGGGCTTCGGCCACGGTTTCTTTCAGCATTACATCGCCCCGGAAGAAGCTGCGCCGGAACACAGCGACATGGTGCTCTGGCTCTCGATCGGCGTCGGGCTGCTGGGTATTTTCCTCGGTTGGGTGGTCTACGGGCGCAAAACGATGGAACACGCCACCGACCCTGATCCATTGGCGGTGACCCTGGGAGGACTGTTCACATTCCTAAACCGCAAGTGGTACATCGACGAATTTTATGAAATGACCGTTTTTCCGTTCACAGCCGCGTGTGCCATGTTTTGTCGCCTGTTCGACAAACTCGTGGTCGATGGCTTTTTACACGCGATCGTCTTTATTGCGACGGCGATCTCTTTGATCTTTAGCGGGGTGGGGGACGGATTTTTCATCAACGGCGGCTTTGACGCCAGTTGCGAAAGCGTGCGCCTGGGCGGGAAGGTCCTCGCGAAGTTGCAGAGCGGACGCGTACAGAATTATTTCCGTGTCTTGAGTCTCGGGGCGGCAATCTTGTTGCTGGTTTACTTCTTCACATGAGCCCCCACACGACACTGCCCATCTTGTCGCTCATCACGTTTGCCCCGCTGGTTGGCGCGGCGCTGGTGCTGTTGCTCCCGAAAGACAGCAAGGGCGCAATCAAAATGGTAGCGCTGTTCGCCACCCTCGTCTCGCTCTTGCTGACGCACATCGTCTGGCACCATTTCGATCCGAACGCCGGGCTGATGTTCGAGGAGCGGTCGGCGTGGATTCCGGCCATGAACATCGATTATCACCTCGCCGTGGACGGCCTCAGTATCACGATGGTTTTGTTGACGGCGATCATCATGCCGCTGGCGCTGCTGGCGTCGTGGAAACAGGAGCGCAATGTGAAGTTGTTTTTCCTGCTGTTCCTCCTGCTCGAGACGGGAATGTTTGGCGTTTTCACCGCGCTCAATTTCTTCCACTGGTTCATCTTCTGGGAATTGGGCCTGATCCCGATGTTCTTCCTCATCCGAATCTGGGGCGCGGAAGACCGCACCTATGCATCCTTCAAATTCTTTCTCTACACGCTGGCTGGCAGCGTGGGAATGCTGCTGGCGTTTGCGTTCATCTATCTCGCGACCAATTCCCTTGATTTTATTGACCTGCGGCAGAAGGCCGCATCGGGCGAGCTGGCCGTGGCGCTGGGAAAATTTGTTGAGGGTATTAACACGCATATTGGAATGCAGGTCAATCCGACGAAATTCGCCTCGTTGCTGTTTTGGGCCACCTTTCTCGGTTTTGCGATCAAAGTGCCGATCTGGCCGTTTCACACGTGGTTGCCGGACGCCCACACCCAGGCACCGACGGGCGGTTCCATGGTCCTCGCCGCGATCCTGCTGAAGATGGGCGTCTATGGTTTCCTGCGGATCGTATTGCCGATTTTTCCGTATCAAGTGCAGGCGCACGTCAACGCGTTGTTATTGCTGGCCTTGGCCAGCATCGTGTTCGGCGCCTATGCCGCGCTGGCGCAGACCGATTTCAAGCGGCTCGTCGCATATTCCTCCGTGAACCATATGGGCTATGCGATGCTCGGTATTTTCGTGACCGTCGCCACCGCAGCCAACGTGACGGACATCGTCAATGAGAAAGCTGCCGCACTTAACGGGGCGATGTTACAGATGTTCAACCACGGCATCAGCTCGGCGGCGTTGTTCTTTCTGGTCGGCGTCATCTACGAACGCACCCACACGCGCAAACTGGAAGAGTACGGCGGGCTGCGAAAGATCATGCCAATCTACGCGGGGGTGCTGGGCATCTCCATGTTCTCGTCGCTGGGGCTGCCCGGGCTTGAACGGCTTTGTGGGCGAATTTCTCGTGTTCAAAGGCGCATTCCCCATCGTCCCGCTGGTCAGTTCGCTGGCAACCATCGGCTTGGTCATCACCGGCGTGTTCCTGCTCGGTATGATGCAAAAGGTTTGCTTTGGCCCGCTCAACCAGAAGTGGAAGGGGCTTTCCGACATGAACACGCGCGAGATTTGCATCATCGCCGTACTGATGTTCTTCATGTTCTGGATTGGCCTCTATCCCGGGCCGTTACTCAATGCTTCCAATAAGGCTGTATTGCAACTGGTGGATTTGTTCCAGAACCTGGGACACTGACGAAAATATGCAGGTTGATTGGACAATTTATCTGACGTTCCTCGGCGCGGGCCTGATCCTGCTGTTGCCGCGTGACTCGAAGAACCTTATCCGCTGGGTCGCGCTGTTGACCGGCGTGGCCGCCCTGCTTGTCGGCCTGAAGAATTACTTCGACTACAATGCGTGGGTGAACGCGGAGCTCGCCGCGCATAACGGCAAGCTGGTGGATGGTTTCCAGCAGATCGTGAATGTCTCCTGGATTCCCGCGCTGAATGTGAACTACCACCTGGCGGTTGACGGCATCAGTTATCCCCTCGTCGTTTTGAACGGCTTCGTGTGTGTGACGGGAATCCTTTTCAGTTGGAATATCGAGAACCGGGTCAAGGAGTTCTTCGCGTTCTTCCTGACGCTGATCGCCGGCGTTTACGGCGTGTTTATGTCGATGGATTTGTTCCTGCTATTTGTGTTTTACGAATTGGCGATCATCCCGAAATACTTTGTCATCGCGATCTGGGGCTCAACTCGCAAGGAGTACGGCGCGATGAAGCTGGTGTTGTACTCTTTCGTGGGCAGCGCGCTCGTGTTCATCGGCATTCTTGCCGTCTACTTCAGCGCCGGTGGGCAAACCTTCGACATCCTCGAACTCATCAAGCACCCGCTGGCACCGGAGGTGCAGATTTGGGTATTCCCGCTGATCTTCGTCGGTTTCGCGGTCCTGGCGGGCATGTGGCCATTGCACACGTGGGCGCCGACGGGCCACGTGGCTGCGCCGACGGCAGCTTCCATGCTGCTGGCGGGCGTCGTGATGAAGCTTGGCTCGTATGGTTGTTTCCGCGCAGCCATGCTTTTGTTTCCGCAGGGTCTCGAAGCCTGGAAGTGGTGGATTGCGATATTGGCGGTCATTGGCATCGTCTATGGCGCGGCGGTGGCGCTGGTGCAGAAGGACTTCAAGTTCATCATCGGCTACTCCAGCGTCAGTCACATGGGCTTTGTGCTTCTGGGACTGGCGACACTCAACGTCATGGGCATGTCGGGCGCCGTCCTGCAGATGTTTTCCCACGGCATTATCGCCAGCCTGTTGTTCGCGGTGGTCGGTCGCATGGTTTACGACCGCACCCACACGCGACAGTTGGATGAACTGGGCGGACTGGCCAAGGTGATTCCTTTTGCGTGCGTCACCTTCGTGATCGGCGGCGCGGCCTCCATGGGCATGCCGGGCTTTAGTGGATTTGTCGCCGAATACCAGATTCTCGCCGGCGCTTTTCAAATGCATCCGCTGCTGGCTCTGGCCGCCGGCCTCAGCATCCCGATCACCGTTGCGTACATTCTCAACGCAAACAACAAGGTATTCATGGATCGGGATGTGCCGGCCGGCGGACATGGACACGGTCACGGCTCTGGGAGCGGTTCGCATCCGCCACTGCCCCCGATTACGCTGCCGGAGCGCGTTGCCGCAATCATCCTGATGGCATTGCTGGTGATCGTCGGATTGTGTCCGTCGATCATGCTCAACATGATCAAGGCCAATATCGAATTGTTTTTGCGGGGTGGGCGATGACGCCGATCAACTATTTCGAAATCTTCCGGGCGCTGACTCCGGAGGCGATGCTGGCCGTGACGGCGCTCGCCGCGCTAACACTGGATCTCGCCTCATTGCGTCGCGCCGAGCCGGTCATGCGACGCCGCACCATCGGCACCGTTGCGGTCATTGGCTTGTTGGCGTCGATAATTCCGCTTTGGCAGTTACTTGGCCATCCGCGGACGGTGTTCCTGGGTGGCACGCTGGCGGTTGACGATTTGATCCTGATTTTCAAGCTCGTGATCGTCGCGCTGACGCTTTTGACCGTGTTGATCTCCATGGATTACGATGTCGGTCGGCATGTCGGCGAGTACTTCGCCGTGATGCTCTTCGGCGCGATCGGGATGATTTTGCTCATCAGCGCGGAAGAATTGTTGACGATCTTCGTCGCGTTGGAACTGACCAGCATCTCCCTGTATATACTGGCCGCGTTCCACAAGGGTGAACTGCGGTCGCAAGAGGCGGCGGTTAAATATTTCATGTTCGGCGCGATGTCGTCGGCGTTTCTGCTGTTCGGGTTGAGCTACGTCTTCGGCGTGACCGGCACGACCAGTTTGTCCGGGATCCGTGAGGTCGTGAAGACCAGCGGCGTGGGGATGAGTCCGCTGCTGGCCACCGGGATGCTTTTCGTCCTCGTCGGCTTTGGATTCAAGGTCGCCGTCGTGCCATTCCATTTGTGGGCGCCCGACGCCTACGAGGGCGCGCCGACGCCGGTCACGGCCTACATTGCGACGGGGTCGAAAGTCGCCAGTTTCTTCGTCCTGCTCAAGGTGCTTTTCATCGGCTTCGCCGGTTTGGAAGGTTTGGCTTTCTGGGGGCATTTTTCTTCCGGCTGGACCATGTTGCTGGCCCTGATGGCGGGCTTGAGCATGGTGCTCGGAAACTGCGCGGCCATCGTCCAACGGAACGTGAAACGGCTGCTGGCCTATTCGAGCATCGCACACGCCGGCTATATCTTCATCGGGCTCATCGCGGCCTCGCGGATGGGTGCGACCTCGGTGCTTTTCTACCTGATCGTCTATTCGCTGACGAATCTCGGCGCGTTCGGCGTCGTGGCCGCGCTCTCCAGCCGCACGGGCGGCGATGACCTGAAGGACTTTGACGGTATGGCGAAGCGGGCGCCATTCCTGTCAGCGCTGATGCTGATCTTCGTGCTTTCGCTGGCGGGGATTCCGCCGCTGGGCGGGTTCTTCGGCAAATTCTACCTCTTCGCATCGGCGATCCAGCGTGACTCGCAGAATTTCGGCCTGTTGTGGTTGGTGGTGCTGGGCATCCTTATGAGCGCCGTTTCGCTTTACTACTATCTGATACTGCTCAAGCACATCTACGTGGTTGATGGCGACGACCAGAGTCGGATTATCACCCCCACTTATTTGAATGTAGCGCTGGGCCTCGTCGCGCTCGCGGTCGTCCTGCTGGGCGTCTACCCCAAGCCGATTCTTGAGCTTCTCAACGGCCTCGTTGCTGTCCTATAATCGCCACCTGATGCAATGAGGCGCGTCCACCATAACCCGCCGCGTTTCGATTCTCATGAACATTGACGGCTCAACAACGATTGTCGGGATTTTCGGCGCGCCGATCAGGCACACCGCTTCGCCCGCGATGCACAACGCCGCTTTCGCGGCGCTCGACATGAATTGGGCGTACCTGGCGTTCCACGTCGAGCCACAGAATTTGCGCTCGGCGTTGCGGGGCGCGGGCGATATGGGGATTGTCGGCATCAATTTGACGGTCCCGCACAAGATCCTCGCCCTCGACTGGATCGATGACATCGACGCCGAAGCTCGCAAGCTCGGCGCCGTCAATACCGTCTCCATGGAGAAGGGGAGACTGCGCGGGTACAATACCGACGGCTATGGGTTTCTCAAGGCGATTAAAGAGGACTTCAACCTGTCCATCAAAGGCAAACGCGTGCTGGTACTCGGCGCCGGCGGGGCAGGGCACGGGATCGCCGTAAAATGCGCGCTGGACGGGGCTGCCCGGGTGATCGTGGCCAACCGCACGCCTGCCCGGATTGAACCAATCGCGCAGGAGGTCCGCGGTACAAAAACGGAGTTTCTGGCTCTCAAACTGGCCGCGGAGCATATCCGCAAGGTCATTCACGAGGTGGATCTGGTGGTGAACGCCACATCTGTGGGATTGGAAGAGCACGATTCGCTGGGGCTTGGCGCCGATCTTTTTTCGCCGCGCCTGCATGTGTACGACACGATTTATCGTCCCGCGGAGACGGAGCTGCTGCGTGTCGCCGAGAGCGCGGGCGCGAAAGTCGCCAACGGATTGAGCATGTTGCTGCACCAGGGCGCGAAAGCGTTTGAAATCTGGACCAAGCGCAAGGCGCCGCTGGCGGTCATGCGCCGGGCGTTGCGGGCGGCCATCTACGGGGACAAAGCGTGACCGGGCTTCAGCTCTATATTGATTTCATCGTCTTCTCATTTGGCGCGGTCATTGGCAGCTTTCTTAATGTCTGCATCCACCGGATGCCCCTGGATCAGTCCATCGTGTTCCCGCCGTCCCACTGTCCGCACTGCAACCAGCGCATCCGCTGGGCCGACAACATTCCGCTCTTCAGTTACCTGGCGCTGGGGCGCAAGTGCCGCAACTGTGGCGCGAAAATCACTGCGCGGTATTTCCTCGTGGAACTCCTGACCGCGGTGTTGTTCCTGTTGATGTGGCTGAAACTGACGCAGTGGGCCAACCCGCCACTGCACGGCGTTTATCTGCTAAAAGCGCCGATCTATTGGATGGTCATCGCCGGCCTGATCGTGGCCACGTTTATCGACTTTGAGCATTACATTATCCCCAACGAGATTACGTTCGGCGGAATCCTGGCGGGGTTGTTCCTGAGCGCGGTTTATCCGCCGTTGCAGCCCAACGATATGGTGACGTCCCTCGATACTGAAGCTTATGCCAATCTCAATGCCAGCGTGGAGCGCGGGGCTGTTCCGATCCCTCTTTGGGGTACTGGTGGGTGGATTTGTGCTTCTCGCCATTGCTGAGTTTGGCAAGCTCCTGTTTGGGAGATTACGCGTGAAACTGCCGCCGGACGCGACGGTCATTATCGCTGATGGCAAGCTCAAATTGCCTGACGAAGAAGTCGATTGGCCCGATCTTTTCTTTCGGGATTCCGACAAGATACGTTTTCAGGCCACGTTCCTGAATTTTGGCGACAAGCAATTCACTGATGCGACCGTAATCGTGCAGGAAGATTCAATCACGATAAACGACGAGCACTATCCTTTGGCGGGCACCGGAATCATCGAAGCGAAGACCAGCGAGATCGTGATCCCACGGGAAGCCATGGGATTTGGAGACGTGAAATTACTGGCGGGTATCGGCGCATTCCTGGGCTGGGAAGCGACCTTGTTTTCCCTGTTCCTTTCGTCGGCGGTAGGCGCGGTGGTGGGTCTGGCGTTGATTGTGATTGGGAAAAAGGACCTGCAAGGGAAGATCCCCTATGGGCCGTATATCGCCCTGGGCGCGCTTGTCTGGCTCTTTGCAGAAGACCAACTTCTTGCTATCATGGCCACGTATTTGGAAAATGTGAAAGACCTCCTGACATTGATATTCAGTAGAGGATAGATTATGCCGCAACTGCGTTACTTCACCGCAGGCGAATCGCACGGCCAATGCCTGATTGGCGTAGTCGAGGGGCTGCCGGCCGGCCTGAAACTGGATCGCGCCGCCATCAATCGCGATCTCGCGCGCCGCCAGCAAGGCTACGGGCGCGGCGGTCGCATGAAGATCGAGGCGGATGAAGCGGAGATCGTCTCGGGCGTGCGCCATGACGAAACGATTGGTTCACCCGTCACCTTGATGGTGAAAAACCGCGACTTCAAAATCAACGAACTCGCCGGCCGTCACGAAACCACGTCCCGGGCATGCCGACCTTGCGGGTGTTATCAAGTATGACCGCCAGGACGCTCGGGACATTCTCGAGCGCTCCAGCGCGCGGGAAACCACGATGCGCGTGGCCATTGGTGGTGTCTGCAAGCTGTTGCTCGCAGAGGTCGGCGTCGACATCGTCGGTCACATCGTCAGCCTTGGTACGGTGCAGGCGAAGACAGACGGGCTGACGTTTGCCCAAATCCGCGAACGCAGCGAAGCGAGCGAAGTCCGCTGCGCCGATCCCGAAGCCGAGAAAAAAATGGTCGAGGCGATTGACGCCGCCAAGGGGCAGGGGGATACGATCGGCGGCGTGTTTGAAGTGATCGCGGTCGGCGTCCCGATTGGCCTCGGCAGCCACGTTCATTGGGACCGGAAACTCGACGCGAACCTCGCCCGCGCCTTGATGAGTATCCAGGCCATGAAAGGTGTCGAGGTTGGACTCGGATTTGAGGCCGCGCGACGCTTGGGCTCACAGGTCCACGACGAAATCCTGCCGGCGCAGGACGGCGTCTTCACCCGCGCGGGCAATAATGCCGGGGGTTTTGAAGGCGGCATGACCAATGGCCAGCCAGTCGTCGTTCGCGTCGCCATGAAACCCTTGTCCACGCTCATGAAACCGATGCGTTCGGTGGACATTCAGACGGGGCAGGAAGTAAAAGCCACCGTGGAACGCTCCGACGTCTGCGCCACGCCGGCGGCGGCGGTCATTGGGGAAGCGGTCGTCGCGGTCGAGTTGGCGAAGGCGTTGCTGGACAAGTTCGGCGGCGACAGCGTGCGCGAGCTAAAGCGCAATGTGGAAAGTTACCGCCAAGCTTGTCAGCGGTGGTAGCGCGTCGGGAACGCGCCTCACAGAGGCGCGGCTACACCGCTACCGTATCCAACTGACGAAGCACGCGGGTTGAGGCTGGTTCCGGAGCGGACGGCCTGGACGAGGATGGCAATGCTGAGGCCGCCCGGTGTTGCATGCGGCTGCTCCCGTAGGGGGATTGGCCGCAGGCGACGAGGCGCGCAATTGGCTTGACAACAGTGGCAGCCTTGTGGCACCAGAGTTGACTTGTAAGCGAGTGAATTCGGGTCATGCGGAGAGGCGAGTTAGTGCGGTTGCGAGAACCTCGATCCTGAATCACCGGCTGCACGTTTGCACGCAGGTTACGTTATCTGGGGTCGCCCTTGCTCTGGTTGTTCTTCTGCACTCACACTTTCTGTCCCCCTGCCCCGGTTTGAAATAGCGACACGTAGAGCGCCACAAGCGCAGAAGGGGATCGGCGTAACATGAGAACTCGTTCATTATTCCGTGGCGGGGAACCCACAAAAAGAACAACGTCCAGGACGATCTGCCTCTTCGTGGGTGCCGGGCTGATGGCGAGCAGTGCCTACGGCGTTACGTTTCAGTCCGTCGGCCCCACAAATTATGGCGACGACGCACTTAGCGCCACGGTGAATCCGTATCCAGCGATCGCGGTTAGCACCATGCGTCCCACCAGGACAGTGCACCTGGATCAACACCGTTCGGAAGAATTTTATAGCCGCGAATCGCACAATTCGAACCGGCCCCTTTCCGGTGAGTCGTGGAGTTACTCCTGGGCTGGCACTGGTACGGAGGCCAAAGTGGAGGCGGGCATCAGCATCCTCGACTACTTTCCGTACGTAATCACGAAACCGTCAGTCACAACGGGCGACGGCGACGTCTACCCGGTGGGCCCCGCTAGCGGGCTCGGCGGCGCCGTGTTCAATCTCAAGTACACGCCGCAGGCGGGCGCACCGGCGATCAATAATCTCCACTGGATTCAGGCGTATACGGGTACCATCTATGGGACAGCATTTGGGGCCATATTGGACAACGACACCAACAATCCTTACGTGGCGCAGAGCGGCGTTTCACCCTTTTACGACACAGATTACGCTGCCGGGAACTTGACCGGTGGCGGAGGATGGTTTCTGGACAGACCACAGGTTCCTGAAAATGAATACGAGACAAATCCCGTGGTGTCCTCCCAGTTTCAGGTGGTTCTGGCAGGCGACACCCAGTGGGTCGTAGGCGGGGTGACCGACAAGCCGTCGCGTTGTATGGCGGTGAGTGGTGGGGATTTAATTTCTCGGCGGTTGACGTGCGCGAACAGTCGGCAGGCTTGCTCGTAATGCTTGGCGGAAGCGGGCTGCTCTTCTTCCGGAGGAAGGCGAGAAGGAAGAGGACCCGCAGTTCCTCGGTTCGGTAGATTTTCACGCACCTTGAAACGCGGAAGCGCACATGAAGAAAACACCGGGTGGTGCGGGGCAAATGCGCTAAAGAATTCGTCGGTCTGACGTGTCCGGCTATTTCCAGACGGTGTTACGGCAACAACACGCGCACGCGGTAGTACCGGTTGGTAGAGGTACACGGGATTGCCGTATTCGTCATGTTGGTGACGGTGCCGGACCCGTTCCCGCCACTGAGAATGTTCGTCTGGCCCGTGTCCTGCCAACCGCCATTCGTGTAGTTGCCGTTGGCATTGCCGGTCAGGTAATCCAACACGTTCGTCCGTGACGCGATCCCCGGCGCATAGGTGTTGTCCCCGTTGGCGCCGAGATAGGTTACCACGACGTTGGTGTTCCCCGCCACCGACTCCACGATGCTGATGACGTGCAGGTACGCCGCCGCGTTGGTGGGATTGAATCCCGCCAGGAACTGATTGGTGTTGCTCATGCCTTTACCCAGTGGATCCGCGCCAGGGGCCGAATTCAAGGGGCTACGGTGAAGTAATGTGTCTGCCAGGTCGTGAATGGATCACTGCCGCCGGTTACTTGCAGGATCACCGAGCGAATCGTGTTCGTATTGACGGCGTAAGACAAACTGCCGTTCGGCGTGGTGCCGATGGTCAGCGTGCCGCCAGTCAAGGTGCCGGCGTACGTGAGCAGCGTGTAGCTGGTGGCGGTGAAGCCGCCGGCATCGGCGATGTTGACCGTGCCGCCGAGGGTCAAGTTACCGGTGACGGCAATTTTTGTGGCGTTGGTGCCAACCCCGAAGTACAGCGTCGATGAACTGCCCAGCGTTAGAATGTTGCTCACCGTCAGCGTGCTGGCGGCCAACGTGAGGTATGGATTGGGGTTGTCCAAGCCGGGATCGGTGATGGTCGCCTGCGCGTTGAAGAAGGACAACACGGTGTTGGACGGCGACCCCAATCCACCGAGCGTCATTCGATTCGCGTTGAGTGCGCTATTGGTGATGGTAATCACGGCGTTGTAGAGGGTCAGGGTGTTGGTGCCGGAGGAGGGCGCGGTGAGATTCGAGTCGATGAATTGGATATTTCGCGCGTGATACACGGAGAAGGTCCCGTGCTGGTGCGACCCAGGATATTGACTTTGCAAAGCGTGACGTTCGAGACGGGCGACCCGGGCTTGCCATAGATGATACCGGCGATATTACCGGGGCCCTGGATACCGCTGTTTCCAACCGCCGTGAGATTGCTGATGGTAATATCTGGTAGATCGGCGTCGAACTGGTGATCGATCCTGTCGAGTCCGATGCGGCGTCCGCGGGTAATAAGGATATTGGCGGAGGGCGAGCCCAACGAGCTATAGTCCATGTAAAACGCGATCGGGAAATTCACGTTGGTCATCGTCAGATCACAATACTTGATGTTCTGCACCGGGCAGCCGGAACCCTGGTCGATTTGATTTTGATGCCGTATTCGGTGCCGTTCCACGAACAGTTGCTAACGGTCAAGTTGTTCACCCCGCCGCCGATCTTGCTACCCATCGACACGCCGTGCCCGGTGCCGAACATGCAATTGGAGATGGCGATGTCCGTCGCCGCGGCGCCGCTGCCCCCGATCTCAACATCGTCATCACCGGTGCTGATGAAGGAGTTTCGGATCAGAACATTGGTGGAACTGATGTCAAACCCGTCGGTGTTGTGCGAATCGTGCGGCGTGTTGATCGTAATGCCCTGGACCGTGACGCTCGTGTCGCTGGACTTCATATAGATGTGGAATTCCGGCGGGTTCTGCAGCGTGACGTTCTGGATCAGCACCCGCGTGCAACTGCCGATATCGAGGAAGAGCGGTCGCGTCGAGGCGAGTGGGAACCACCAGTTCGTCCCCTGACCATCGATGATTCCGGACCCGCTGATCTCAATGTCGGTAAGGCCGGAAGCGCTGATGAACGACGTGCCGCTGCCGTAGTTGGGGACCCAGGTGCTCATCGGGAAAATCTGCAGTTTCGCGCCGCTGTAGTTCTGCAGATTGACGTGGCTGGCCAGGGTGATCGGGCCGGACAGGTAGTTGGTTAACGTGCCCACCGGCGGGATCTCGACGGTGCCGCCCCCATGGGCCACCGCATACGTGATGGCCGCGTTGATCGCGGCAGCGCTGTTTGATGACCCATTCCCGTACGCGCCGCCGGCAAATGTCGTGTTGGTAACGACGAACACCTGGTTGGAAATAACGGGCAACGGCGGGTCGGCGTGCCCGGACCGGCCACGGCGAGAAACAAGATGACGGCCCCAACGGCCACCTTCCACCAAGGGGCGGCAAAAGACCCGCGGTGCGGCCGCTGATTGGTTTGCGCCCGGAGTCTCACGGCACACGCCACCGAACACCGTATTCCCGTATGCTTTTTCATCATAAACCCCTGACTACGTGTTTTGTGTGTCCACGGCGTGTTGATCCCCGAGAGACGTGTTGCCATCCGTAGTTACGACGCCGGTCCTTGTGTGTATTACATCCCAGCAAACTGTTTGCCACTTCAGCGCGTTCATTTTCGTACCTCTGAGCGCGTTTATGGACCAAAGGGATAGGAGATACTTTGAATGGCGACGCAACTCAGAGTGTTGACCTGACGTACCGATATGACCTACCCCGCGACCATCGCTGACGACCCAGTCTGACGGACACTCATGCTATCACTTTTGACAAAGCGAGGAAGCCAATTCTGGGCCTCTGCCTTCGCTCCAAGAGATGGCCTCCGCATGGCCGCCCTCATCAGAGCCATCCGCGCAGGAACCGATCTCAACCTATGCTCCGTCAGCCGGATACGCTACACCTGCTTCTTCAGCTCCAACTTCGCGATCTTGCCGGTGGCGGTTCTTGGCAGGGCTCCCACGATGCGGACTTCGCGCGGGATTTTGTAGTCGGCGAGCCGCTCGCGGCAGAAGCGCAGGATTTCGCTCGGCTCGAGTTTCGCTCCCTCGACCGGGCTGACGAAGGCGATGGGGACTTCGCCGCGCTTCTCGTCGAGTTTCGGCACCACAGCCGCTTCGCGGACATTCGGGAATTGGTGCAGCACTTCCTCGATTTCGCGTGGGTAGACGTTCATCCCGCGCACCAGCAACATCTCTTTGCGACGGTCCACAATGTAAATATAACCGTCCTCGTCCTTCTTCCCCATGTCGCCGGTGTGCAGCCAGTTGCCGCGCAACGCCGCGGCCGTTTCCTCAGGATGATTGAAATAACCCCGCATGACGTTCGGGCCGCTGACCACGATCTCTCCCACCTGGCTGGCGGGCAACTCCTGATCATGGTCGTCGAAAATCTTCACCTGCACCTCGGGCAGCGGCAGGCCGACCGAGCCCGCCTTGCGAACGCCGCGGATGGGGTTGAAGGACACCACGGGCGACGCTTCGCTCAATCCGTAGCCTTCCAGCAGCGGGAAATGGAATTTGCGGTCGAACTTCGCCAGCGTCTCGGCGGGCAGGGGAGCGGCGCCGGAGACCGCCAGGTGCAGTTTCAGCACCCAATGCAGCCAGAAGGGGATGCGGGCTTCCGCGAGCGCCTGGAAAAGCTGCGGGATGCCCACCAGGATCGTCGCGCGGTTGCGAATGATCTCGCGCATCGCGGCCTTGAACGGCTGGACGGACTTGATCAGCACGATGCCCGCGCCCATCGAGAGCGGGGTGAAGATGCAGACGGTCAGCATGAAACTGTGAAACATCGGGAGCAACAGCGTGAGCCGATCGGCTGCCGTCGGTTCGAGCGCCTGGAGGCAACTACGGACGTTCGACGTGATGTTGTCGTGGGTGAGCATCGCGCCCTTGGATTTGCCCGTGGTGCCGGACGTGTAGATGATCACCGCGACGTCTGTCGGCGGTGATGGGTGGCCAGTGTGGATTGATTTTGACAGGCAGGGACGCCTGTCCCACCACTACCGGCTCGGAGGTCCGTACACGGCACGGAGGCCTGTCCCACTTCTTGGGAGAGAAGCTCCAGTCGAACGGCGGTAACGCCTTCGACCTTGGAAATCGTCTCGTCGAAATCCCCGGACGTGACCAGGCACTTGAGTTCGCAGTCGTCAACGATGTGCTGGATTTCGGGGGCTTTGAGAAAGGTGTTGATCGGGACCACGGTCGCGCCGGACTTCAGGATGGCGTAGAGCGCATAGATGAACTCGGGGCAGTTCTTCAACAGGATGCCCACGCGGTCGCCCGGCCGCACGCTGTGGGCGGCTTGCAAGCGGGCGCCATACGCGTGGATACGGGCCGCCAATTCCGCGTTGGTGATTCGTTCCTTGCCGCAGAAAATGCAGACCCGGCGCGGCTGCGTCGCCGCCACCGTTTCGAGGCGGGCGATGACGGTTGGCTCGCTCATGCGGAAATGCGGACAGTTGCTACCAGAGGAACGATTTCTTTTCGGCGACGAGTTGATCGCCATTCCAGAGCGTCACGCGCCAGGCGGACACCGTGCCGCCGCTGCGAAAATCTTCCCCGCGAACTTCAAAGAGCTTCACCATGTCGCCGTGGGGCACGTAGGTCTTCTCGAAGATGGCGGCTGGTTTCGACACCTGCCGATACTCGAATTTCACCAGGCTGATGCTCGCGGGCCTCCAGCGGACAAAGAACTCCTCGCGCTGCGCCTCGGTGGCCAAATCCTGCGGCACGTACGTGAACCGCGAGGCTTCGTCGTATCCGAAAAACTGTTTAACGTCCTCGGGATCGAGGTCCTGCAAGCGGGTGCGGCTGGTGACTTCGAGGACGCGCGGCGCGGTGGTCGAGCAGGCGATGGTGAAGAGGAGGAGGACTGAGAGGCAACAGAGCGGAAACGACGGCAGGCGGGCCGCCTGCCCTACAATGCTGCTCGGATTGTAGCCGCGAATCTCATTCGCGGCATTTTCCGACCGCGAAAATGTTTCGCGGCTACAAAGATGGTCATTCATTCCCGGTAACCTTCGACGATGACGGTAATTTCCCCTTTGACGGCGCGGTTCTCAAGCTTTTTCAGGATGGCGGCCAGGTCGTCGCGGAGGATCTCCTCGAATTTCTTGGTCAACTCGCGGGCGACGACGGCGCGGCGATTGCCGAGCTGGTCGTGCATGTCCTGAAGGCTCTTCACCAGGCGATAGGGCGATTCGAAGAAGACGAGCGACCAGGGCAGGGGAGCCAGGCGGGTGAGGGCATTGCGCCGCTGCCCGGATTTGTGCGGGAGGAAACCGTAGAACAAAAAAGGTCCGCCGCCAGAGTCCGCTGGGCAAGCGGTCCCAAGCCGCTGGCAACCCAGGCAGTGGTGATGGCTGAGACGCCGGGAATGACCTCCACGGGGATGCCAGCGTCGATAGCAGCCCGAATCAGGCGCTGTCCTGGATCGGAGACGGTAGGCATGCCCGCATCGGAGACCAGGGCGATGGTGCGGCCCTGCTGGAGGTCTTTCAGCAGTTCCGCCGTGCGTTTGGCCTCGTTGAACTCATGGTAGCTGACAAGGGGCTTCCTGATCGAATGGCGGGCCAATAGCAGCCCCGTGTGCCGGGTATCCTCGGCGGCCACCAGGCTGGCTTCCCGCAGCACCCGCAGCGCGCGCAGGGTGATGTCCTCCATGTTGCCAATGGGCGTGCCGACGATGTAGAGCCTGCCAGGAGACATGCGCCGACTCTATTGAGCGGGTGGGGAAAAGACAAGAGCCGGGCGTAGAACGGGCGTCTCGCCCGTTTATTTTGTCACGCCACGATTTTGAACGGGCGGGACGCCCATTCTACGGGGAACATCGACAGGCGGGACGCCTGTCCAACTCGGCGTGTAAGCCAGGCCGTTGGGGGAAAAGAAAGAGGCCAGTCTTTCGACTAGCCCCGCGGGACACGGCGCTACCGAACGGAGATGGAAGCGACCGACTCACGATAAGGCTTCCCATCACGGTACAACTGCGCGCGCGCCTCGATCTCGCCGGCCAATTTCAATTGCCCGTCTGCGCGCGCCAATTTCGCGGCTTCTTCAGCGGACGCAAGCGCTTCCTGAAAGCGGCCTGCCGCTGCGTACGCCGCCGCCAGCGTGTCGAGGTAGGTAGCTTGCCCGGCGATCCAGCTTCAAGGCGAGTTGAACGGCCTGCGCGTGGTCCGCCGAAGTCGACTTCTCGGCTGTCGCCAATAGCCAGGCGAGATTGTTGTACGCGTCGGCACGGTCGGGATCCAGCCGCAACACCTCTTCGTAATGGGCAATCGCTTCGCCGTTTTTGCCCTGTGAAACCAGGACAACCGCCAGGTTGAAGTGCACGGACGGTTCGTTGGGATCGGTCCGCAAGGCCTCTTGGAACTGGCTGATCGCATCGTTCTGGTTGCCCGCCTCTCCCAGGGCAACTCCCAAGTTGTCGTGCGCCGCCCAAGCCTTCGGATTCTTTGCCAGGTTGTCACGCCAGAGCGTTTGGTTATCGGCGTACACCGTACTGCGCTGCCATGTTCCCGCCGCCAGTGCCACCAGTATCCCTCCGCTGACCGCGATGGCCCAGGGACGGCCGGGTTTGCCAACGCGGCGGTAAACCCAGTCGCCGGCGGCGACTGCCAAGGCGATGACCCCACGATGGAGAAGTACTGCCAGTGATCGGCCACCAGCGAATAGTGATAGAAGCCTTGATCGAAGAATCCCAGCACCGGAAACAGCGTCACCACAAAATAGCCAAAGCCAAATAACAGAGCTCGTCCCCAAGTCTGCCGTTTCCACCAAAACACCGCGAAGCAGCCGACCAGCGCAATCCCCGGCACGCAGGAAATCCAGCGAGAGGCATCGATATCCCATTTGGGATACATGATGGTCAGGTTCAGGGGCCAGAGCGCCTTGGAGAGATAGAACCAGGGCACCCAGCCCGCCGTCATCAGGCGGGAAAGAAATCCTTCTGGGCGAGCCGTATTTCCTCCCAACGCCCGGTGATGCTGAAACCAGATGGTCGTCAGCCCGAGGACCAGCGCAAGGACAAAGAAAGGCACACTGTTGCAGGAGGTCTTTCCACCGAACCCGACCATGCTGCCACCACACGCACCCCAGGAGGACAAACGGCAGCATTACGACCGCCGACTTGCTCAACAGGGCCAGTAGAAACGTCGCAAGTGAAAGGACGTACGTGCGCCGCCGCCTTCTTCGTCGAATCGTAAAAAGAGCAGGATCGACGCGGCATAGAAGAGCATTGCCATTGTGCTTTTCTGTTCAATAACCCAGCAAACCGTGGCGGCGTTCACGGGATGGATGGCAAACACGAGTCCCGCAGCCCATGCGCCGGGAATTTTGAGTCGACGCAAGACCAACCACACCAGAACAGCACTGGCAGCATGCAGCAGCACGTTGACGACGTGGTAGCCTGCCGGGTGATTGCCCCACAAATGCCACTCGAACCACAACAGGCTCCATGTCAGCGGATAATAATCCGGGGCCTCGGTCGTGAACCAAATCCGCTGCAGCCCGTCGGGGGCTTTGAGCAACTGGTTGTGGAGAATCAGGGTGCCATCATCAAAGACAAAGCCGTCCTGCCAGGCGGGCAGATAAGTGATGACGGTTATCAGGAGGATCAAGCCGGCCATGCCGAGGAATGTCCGCGTCGGCATGTTTATCAAGCGCAACTGCTGGCCGCCTGGATCGGGTTGGCGGGCAGTTGTGTGGGCTTTTGTTTTCGTCATCGCGTTCCGAGTGGGCGGCATCTTAGCAACTCGAAGTGAAAACAGCAAAAACCGTCTTCCCGAGGCAAGCCGGCGGCTTGCCCTACAATACGCCGGCCATTGGCAAGCGGGCCGCTTGCCCTACAATACGCTGGCCAATTGTAGGGCAACGGGCCCCCGTTGCTGTTGTACAATTCATTGGCAAGCGGGCCGCTTGCCCTACAAATTCAACAACCGCCCGCCAGGATTGTAGGGCGACGGGCCCCGTTGCCGTTTATGTCCGGGATTGGCAAGCGGGCCGCTTGCCCTACAAATCGGTCTTGTCGTACAATGCGGCGGGCTGCTATAACCGCGGCATGGCGCATCCGCCACGGATTCCGGTCTGGCTGCCACTGGATAAACCGGTTGTCTACTTCGTGACGTGGTGCGTCCGCAATCGTCGGCCCGTACTGGCCAACGCCGAGGCCTTGATTGCCTTCCAAAATGCCGTGGGCCGATTGACCCGCTGGCAGGTCATCGCCGCCGTTCTGATGCCCGATCATGTGCATGCTCTGACGTGTCCGTTGGATCGCGAGGAGGCGGTCGGTGATTTTTCCGCGCTGGTGAAACGCTGGATGCGCCAGGAGTTGACGCGCTGCCAGGATCGTAGGGCAATTTATTGGCACGCGGGCCGCGCGCCCTACAATAATTGTAGGGCAACGGGCCCCGTTGCCGTTAAACCGAGATCGGCACGCGGGCCGCGTGCCCTACAATACGCCGGGCATTGGCAAGCCGGCGGCTCGCCCTACAAGTGGCAAGCGGGCCGCTTGCCCTACAAGCAAGCCGGCGGCTTGCCCTACAAATTGGGAATGGCAGCCGGGGTGTTTTGACCGGCTGCTGCGCTCCGATGAATCCGCTCAGCAGAAATGGGAATACATCCGAGAGAATCCCGTGCGGGCCGCGTTGGTAAGCGAATGGCAGGCCTGGCCGTATCGCGTTGGGTTCAATCCGCCGTCAGGGTTGTAGGGCAACGGGCCCCGTTGCCGTTATTCCGGAATCGGCAAGCGGGCCGCTTGCCCTACAATTCCCACAACCGCCGTCAGGATTGTAGGGCAACGGGCCCCGTTGCCATCATATAATTCATTGGCAAGCGGGACGCCCGCCCCACTACCACGTGGGGAAAAGAAAGAGGCCAGTCTTTCGACTGGCCTCTCCAGAAACGAACTTAAGGGTTTTTCCCTTTGAATAACTGTTTAGCTGCGACGACGAAGACCCAAAAGACCGAGCAAACCCGTGCCGACGAGAAGATACGTCGAAGGCTCGGGAACGATCGGATCGAGTCTGAGTTGACCAACTGTCGTGTTTTGGTTACCGTTGGTGTTGTTATAAGCGTTCAGCCATACCGTTTTGTCCACCAGCAAACGTGCCGATGAGTGGAGTGGTCAACGCATTATCTGTGTCCGGGCTCGCGGTGCCACTGGTCATTGACGACGGATACGTCCAGTGACCGCCTGTTGCACCCTGAAGTCCCTCAAACACACCAACTTGAGTCGCGTTAGCGGTGGTATTTGAATTAAACACCAACACGTAAATGCTACCGCTGGCAAAGCCAGGGTTCGTACCACTAAAGGTAGCGGCAATCGCGCCAGAGTTTTTGTCAGCCGTTACCAGCTGAAGTTCCAGAACCAATGGCGTTACTGAAAACACCGCTCAACGGCACGAAGTCAGACAACAAGACGGCATAGCTGGCCGGAGTCAGTTGGTTCCCAGTAGCGAGCGCCGCAATCACGGCATCGCTCTGTGAGAACTGGCCCATTTCAACCAAGCTACCATCGTGCAGGTACACCCCACCCGACGTGGCGAAGAAGTTACTAGTCATCTGCACGCAAGCGCGATGTTTGCTGCGTACACGCGGGCCGAGCCCACGCACGCAATCGCCGCTGCTACCGCTGCGAACTTAAAGATCGTTTTCCCATTCATTCTATTAATCCCTTTCCCTGTGTTCGTTTTCTGACTGCCCTGATTGTTTAACAGTTTTCCTGTTTTAAGTCAAGTGTTTAGTACGGCGCCGGCGATTGTATAGTTAAACGGCGACGCCAAGTTGCGTTGGATGACCATGACCGCCCCAAACGGCAACTGGTTCGTTCCGCGATCAATTGACGTGCTATTGGCATCACGCCAGCCGGGCGTGGCGCCTCGTTGTGCGGAACCAGTACTGGGCAGACCTGTTGCGCTACGGGATCCCAAACAAGCACATTGTCCGCATTCGCCAGCGTGTTGGAACCGTTGACACCAGTGCGGGATATCGCCCGTGTACAACAGCGAGTTGCTCAGCGTATAATTGGTGGCATAAACCATTCCGAGCGTATGTCAAGCCGCTTGCAACGCCAGGAACGATGGTCGGACCGAGCTTGACCGCCGCCAACCAGTTTGGTTGACGCCGTTCCCGCGATATTTCGCTGAACCACAATGCCCTGATCAATATAAAGGAGGTTTGTTCCGCGATCAATCGACGTGCTGTTGGCATCGCGCCAGCCTGGGGTGGCACTCGTTGTGCGGTACCAGTATTGGGCAGACGATTGAGCTCAGAGGATTCCAAACAAGCACGTTGTCCGCATTCGCCTAGTGTGTTGGAACCATTGAGGCCCGAATTGGCTGGTGGCCCAAACGCGGTGTTCAACGTCCAGTGCGGATAGATCTTGAAGGTTTCGGTCGCGGCAACCTCCGACGAATCATCGTTGGCGGTGGTGACGGACGTCGCGTCGTTGGTGACGATGTCATCCGTCAAACCCGCAAACGGGCCCGAGGTGATTTCAATAAAGTACTGGGTCGCGCCGCCAGGCCCGATGAATTGGCCCGGTGTCAGCGTACTGTTCACCGTGAGCACGCTGACCAGCCACAGCAGTTGACGATTCCGCGCAGCGCCGGAATCTGGGTCATCCCCAAGCTCAGATAAGAGAGCCCGTTGCCGACCGAGGTCAGCGTGATGAACCCGACCGGATCAGTGAACACATCGGTCGCGCGGGCTTGGAAGCCGGTCGCGGCGGTGATCAACCCGATGGTGATTACGAAAGTTAATTTCGGAAGGAAGTTCCAACCCCGTGGCTGTTGTGCTTGTTGCATGTTCTCCTCGCCTAGCTTTTCCCAGTTGCCTCGTTCACGACTCGGTGAACTATCTAATTTCGCCTATACCCTATCTGCACTGACTCGGTGAATCTAACTGCCCGTAGACTACCAGCGGAGGCATTCTCTGTCAATAACTTATTCGCAGATTTATGGAAAATCTTGTCAGGTTTGCGTAGCATTATCAGTCATGAGAATCTCCCGGCTAAAAACAGCGATTTTACAGGGGTTTACATGTATTTTTTGGTCCCGGGAGCGATGTGACGGCGAAGTTTGATGGCCTGTAAGCCAGTATTTTGCTGGTTTTGGTGGTGTCTGACAGAAAATTCGGCGAAAAAGCGGCGGTGGAAAAATGGGAGGGGGGAGGGGAGGGGGCACGGCTCGCAGAGCCGTGGCTACACCGACCCGGCTCCCCCCAAGGGGAGGGGGAGATTCGCATTGAATACGAATCGATTGCACGGTGTCGTTGGGCGGCCTTCGGCGCGGTGGGCCACCGCGCCCTACCGCGATTTTGGTAGGGCGGGCTGGCCCAGCCCGCCGTCCGCAATCATTTCCGACAGCACGCTACCGGCTCACCGGGCGGGTTGCAGGCGGGCGAGCGCGGTGCGCGCTTCGGAGAAATTGGGATTGAGCCGGAGCGCTTGTTGGTAGTGCTCGGTGGCTTCCCGCAAATTGCCGGCGCGCTCGAGAGCGATTCCCAGATAATAATGTGCGTCGGCGGAATTGGAATTGATCCGCAGCGCTTGCTCCCAATGTTCCATCGCTTCCGGCATGCGGCCGAGTGCGGCCAGGACGAGTCCGAGATTGACGTGCGCCTTCGCGTAATTGGGGTCGAGTCGCAAAGCTTCCTCGTACTGCGCTTTGGCTTCCGGCAGTTTTTGCAGTTGGAACAAGACGACGCCGAGATTGTTATGCGCATGGGCGTAATCGGGCGCGAGGCGCACTGCTTGTTCATAATGTTCCCGGGCTTCGTCCAATTTGCCGGCTTGTTGCCAGGCGCTGCCCAAATTGTTTTGCGCCTCGGCGAAATTGGGATGAAGCCGCAACGCCTGCTCGTAGAGTTCGATGGCTTCGGGCACATTCCCGGAAGCCTGCAAGACCAGCCCCAGATTGTTGTCCGCCATCCAGGCGTTTGGATTTTTGCGGAGGGTATCGCGCCAGAGAGTTTCCGAAGTTGCGTAAACGCCGGCCCGGGTCCACGTGGCGGTTCCCAGCGCCAGCAATACCGCCAGGGCCGCCACTTCTGCCACAGGCCGGAGTGGTTGATCGATTCGGCGTCCAATCATTGTCACCGCCGCGACCGCCAACGCGATGACGCCCACGATGGAGTAATACTGCCAGTGATCGGAAACCAACGAGTATTGATAAAAGGATTGGTCGAAGAAGCCCAGCACGGGAAAGAGCATGACGACGAAATAGCCGAGCCCAAAGAACCAGGGACGCCCCCAAGTCCGGCGGTTCCACCAGAAAAGCGCGAGACATCCCACGAGAGCCGTTCCCGGCAACCAGGAAAGCCACTGGGAAACATCAATGTTCCACTGCGGGTAGATGGCGCTGAGGTTGAAGGGCAGAAGCGCCTTGTAAAGATAGAACCACGGGACCCAGCCGGCGGCGGCGAGACGAAAGGGGAAACCGACGGCGCGGACCGGGTGGGCTTTCAGGAAGTGCTCATTATGGAAGTAGATCGTTACCAATCCCGAGACCAATGAAAGGCCGAAGAACGGCGCGCTGCAGAAGAGGTCTTTCAGCCGCAGGCGTCCGCGCTGCCACCAGACGCAGCCTAATAAGACCACCGGCAGCATGACCACGGCGGACTTGCTGAAAAGGGCCAGCAAGAATGCCGTCAAGGAAAGGCCCAACCAACGCCACCCGCCTTCTTCGTCGAATTTCAAAGAGAGCAGGATCGCGGCGGCGTAGAAGAGCATCGAAAGCGTGTTTTTCTGTTCGCTGATCCAGGCGACCGTGGCCGCGTTTACCGGATGGATCGCGAACACGAGCGCCGCTAGCCATGCTCCCGGGATTTTCAAGCGCCGGAGGACCAGCCACACCAGGATGGCATTGATGGCGTGCAGCAATACATTGACGACATGGTACCCCGCCGCGCTGTCGCCCCAGAACCGCCACTCCGCCCACCAGAGGCTCCATGTCAGCGGATAGTAATCCGGCGCTTCCGTCGTAAACCAGAAACGGTACAACCCGTCGCCGGCACGAAGCAGGGGATTGTGGATGATCAGGGTATCATCGAAGACAAAGCCGCCGTGCAGTGCCGGAAAGTAAACGACGAACGTGACGACCGCCAATACGAGGGCCAGGAACCAGGGTTGTTGCGCAAAGGAGATTTTTGCCGTCGGCTGGGTTGCCATCGGGCCAATCATAGGGTTTTCTGCGGGGCGAGACAAGGATCGGTACGGTCGCCGGCGGCCATTCCCAAAGACAATGGCAACAGGACTCGGCTTAGCGAACGGCTGGCAGTCGTGCAAGCGCGTTTCGCGCTTGGGTGAAATCGGGCTTAAGCCGCAGGGCTTGCTGCAAATGGTCTTTCGCTTCCGGGATCCTGCCCGCCAGTCCCAAAGCGATCCCCAGGTTACAGTGCACCTCGGGCGAATCCGGTTTAAGCCGCAGCGCCTGCTCCAAGTGCGCTATCGCTTCCGGGATCCGGCCCGTCCTCGCCAGGGCGATCCCCAGGTCGCAGTGCGCCTCGGTATAATCCGGCTTGAGACGCAGCGCCTGCTCGAAATGCTCTATCGCTTCCGGGGTCCGGCCTGATCCCATCAAGGCGATTCCCAAGCTGTGGTGCGCTTCGGCGTAATCCGGCTTGAGTCGCAGCACCCGCTCGAAATGCCCTATCGCTTCCGGGTCCGGCCCGATCCCATCAAGGCGGTCCCCAGATTGTTTTGCGCCTCGGCGTAATCCGGGTTGAGCCGCAGCGCTTGCTCATACTGCTCGATGGCCTCGCTGATCTTCCCCTCCTGCGAGAAGGCGTTTCCCAGATTGTAGTGCGCCTGGGGTAAATCGGGCTTGAGCCGCAGCGCTTGTTCATACAGGCCGATGGCATCGCTGATCTTCCCCTTCTTCGCGAAAACGTTTCCCAGATTGTAGTACGCCTCGGCGTAATCCGGTTCAATCCGCAGCGCCTGCTCGTAGTGAGTGATCGCGTCCTCAATCCTGCCATCTTGCTCCATGGCTTTCCCCAGATTGTTTTGCGCCTCGGCGTAGTCCGGTTTAATCCGCAGCGCCTGCTCGTACTGGGCGACCGCTTCCGGCATCCTCGCCGCCAGATCCAGGGAGACCCCCAGATTGTAGTGCGCTCGCGCGTTGTTCGGACGCTTTTCGACAGTGTCCCGCCAAATGGTTATTTCCGAGTTGTAATCACGATTGCGTTGAACTGTCGTGAAGGCGAGCAGAAGCACCACCGCCCCCTCCGCGACGCACCCAAGCACAATGCCTGATTGTCTGCGGAGCAGGCGTTTCCCAAGCAGAAACGCGCCGACGACAACCATGGTCACCACTGCTGCCAACGGTAAATACATTCGCCGTTCCGCTGCCGCTTCGCCGAAGCTCGGCAGAAAGCTGGACGTCGGTCCCAAAATGAGAAAAAACCAGGCGCCCAAAAACCCCCACTGTGGTTGGCGACGAAATGCCCACGCCGTTGCGCCGAGGAGGCCCACGACCACGGCACCGGGCAGAAGACAGTCTTTCAGTGACAATGAAATCGGCCAGTCAAAATAGTCAAGTACCAGCGGGTGCGGCCAAAAACAAAGCCGCAGGTAGTAAACAATCACGCCGGCCTCGGTCTTCAGATAATCCCATGGCGTCAGGCCTTTAATCCCAAACCCCGTGTAGCCATGAGGCGTCCGCGCCACCAATACTGCCAGCATCAGCCAGGTCGCGGCCAAGCCAACGTATAAGACGGCGCGGCGACGCCATAATTCGCGAAACGACGGCGCGAGAAACACGCGATCATACAGCAACACAATCAGGGGAGCGGCAACCATGACCTCCTTGCTTCCCATACCCAATGCACAGAAAATGATTGCGGCCAAACACCAAAGGCCGGCGTGTTCGGATTGGGAGCTGCGAAGCGTACAATACAACGTCAATAGCAGGAACAGGCCCATGAGCAATTCCGTACGTTGTACAATGTAGGTCACACTTTCTGTCTGAAGCGGGTGTAGCTCCCAAATGAGTGTTATCGCCCCGGCCAACCAGACAGCAACGCCGCCGAATCGATCGCGAAGTGTCCGTCCCTGAAACGTCCTGCGCAAGATCCCAAACAGCACCAAGGAGGACAATAGATGCACTGCCAGGTTGAATGCGTGGTAGCCCCAGACATTGTATCCGCCCAATGCGTAGTTCAATGCCAACGTAAAACAAACCACGGGGCGCCCACTGACCGTAGTGCCCAAGGGCGCAGATAACGCATCGCGGATCGGCCATAAGTGACGTGTATGGGGATTCCCGGAAATGGCGGCCACGTCATCAAAGATGAATGGGCCTGCGAAACTGTTGTGATACGCCAGCAGCCCCGCAACCATCACCAATACCAGGGCCAAAAGCCAGGGTCGATCCGCGAAAGAGATTTTTCGTCGTCGGCTGGTTTGCCATCGGGCCAATCATAGGGTTTTCTGCGGGGCGAGACAAGGATCGCCACGGCCGCCGGCGGCGATTCCCGGGATGAATTGCCGTCGGTGGGGGCAACGGAAAGAGAATGGCCCGGCAACACGGTGCCGGGCCAAAATGAAAGGTGAACAACCGAAACGATCAGGCGCGACGACGGCGCAGGAGGCAAAGTCCGCCAAGCCCCGCGGCTACCAACATGAGAGAACTGGGTTCGGGCACAATCGAGAGATCTTTATCCTTGCTGATGAGTACCGAACCGCCCGGAGCGATATTCAGATCCCATTCGAGAGCCCAAGTTACAGCCCCGGTGGCATTTGAATTGTTGTTAAGCACGACTGGAACCGCGCCGTTATTCAACTTGGCGAGTGTCGAGAACTCATTGGCTGCTTCACTCTCGTTGGCCATTCGCGCCACAACGGTTTCACTCATGGCCAAGTTCCCAAGGTTCTGGTAGGCGCCATTGTACCCAAAGAAGGGGGCCTTACTCATTGTCACGGTTTGCCCGCCAATGGTGTTGTTCAAGTCAAAATCCGAATACTCATAGAAAATGAACGGGAGGGTATTGGTGGTATTGTTGTTAATCTGGATCTGCTCCCCAAGGTCAGATTGCCCGCTTCCCGGAGTACCGCCATTCAAGCTGTAACCGACGGACAGATTGAAAAGTGGTGACCCGTAAGATATCGTCCCCGCACTGGGGACGGTCTGTGCCAGCACGGCGGGACTGATCGTGTCGATCGAGGCTGGCGGCGTGCTGCCCCCGGGTGGTCCCAGCGCGTACCAAAACCATTCCTGATAAATTTGGTTAACGCCATCGACCTGCCAGTTGAACAGTCCGGCTTGAGAGCCGGCATTAACCTGGGCGACCGAGTTTTGGTTGGCAAGGGTAAGTATTTGCCCCGCCACCGGAGCAGACGCACACAGAATCGGCAGAACAATCGCTACGGCAGCTCCCCTCACCACTGTCATCACAAAAGATTTGACTCGCATATCTCCCATTCCCCTTCCGCTCGCCTCGCTAAAAACGCGCGGATGCATTTGCCACCTACTAATGTGCTCTTTTTGGCAGGATCTTTGCCGACTGTCAACATAATAATGCAAACGCTTACAGTCCCACTTGGATGACGGGCGGTGCGGTCGGAGGCGCATTGCAATGCGGTTGCCATCGACACGAGAAGAGATTCGGTCAAGTCCGAAGCCAGGTTCGCGCCAATCAGAGGGTTTTCTGTGGGGCGAGACGAGGATCGCTGGTCGCAAAGCAACGTTGTATTGGGCGAAGGCGTTTTGTTAGTGTGCGGCGGTCGCACACGCGCTGGAAGGAATTAGCGGGCACGCGTCCCGCTCCTAACGAACACGATGAAGATTTTTTTTGCGGCCAGTGAGATGACGCCTTACGCCAAGACGGGCGGATTGGGCGACGTGGTGGGCGCGCTGCCGGGGGCGCTCCGCCAGCTCGGGCACGAACTGACGTGCTGCCTGCCGTTCTACCGCTGTGCGCAAGAGGTGGCGCGCGACGCCAAGGCGATCGGCTTGACGCTGCAGATCCCGCTGGGGAGCCGGACGGTGACGGGCGACGTGATGGAGTTGACGCGGCCCGATGGCGTGCGGGTGCTGTTCATACGGCGCGATGAATTCTTCGATCGCTCGGAGTTGTATTACACCGGTGTCCGCGACTATGAAGACAACGCGGAACGGTTTTTATTTTTCTCGAAAGCGGTGGTCGAGTTGCTCGGGTACACCCGGTTCCAGGCCGACATCGTGCACTGCCACGACTGGCCGGCGGCGTTTGTGCCGGTGCAGCTTCGCTATCGCCAGGACAAACTCGCACAGGCAGGGACGCCTGTGGCACCGCCGGCGAAGTCGGTGTTCACGATCCATAACATCGCCTACCAGGGAATGTTCTGGAGCCCGGACTTTCCGCTGACGAATTTGCCCGGCGAATTCTTCACGCCCGAGTCGCTGGAGTTTTACGGGCAGATGAACCTGATGAAGGGGGGAATCCTTTTTTCCGACGCGGTCACCACCGTGAGCCGGAAGTACGCCCAGGAAATCCAGACAGCGGAGGGCGGGTTCGGGCTCGACACGGTCCTCGCCACGCGACCCGACGGCGTGCAGGGGATCGTCAATGGTGTGGACTACACGCGGTGGAACCCCGCCACGGACCTGCAGTTGCGACAGCGTTATACGCCGGAGGATTTATCCGGCAAACGCGCCTGCCGGGCGGAACTGCTGGCGAAACTGGGACTGGAGGCGGACGAGACGCAGCCCGTGGCGGCTTTCGTGTCGCGGTTGACGGAACAAAAGGGGGTGGAGGTGCTGGTGGGCGCCGTGGAGGAACTGGTGAAGTCGGGGCTGCTTTTGATCGTCCTGGGAAAGGGCGAGCGAAAATATGAGGAGATCCTCGCGGGGGTGGCCGAGGAATTCCCGCGACAGGTCGCCGTGAGGATCACCCACGACGAGGAGTTGTCGCACCAGATCCAGGGTGGGGCGGACATGCTGTTGGTGCCGTCGCATTTTGAACCGTGCGGGTTGACGCAATTGTACGCCCTGAAGTACGGTACGATTCCCGTGGTACGGGCGACGGGCGGGCTGGAGGACACGGTGCAGCAATACAATCCGCGGTCGGGGGAGGGAACTGGTTTCAAATTTGCTCCTTACACATCGGCGGCGCTGGTGGAAGCGGCGCAACAAGCGATTTTGCTCCACAAGCAGCCCAAGAAATGGCAGAAATTAATGCGGAACGCGATGGCCCGCGATTTTTCATGGCGAGCCAGCGCGCGGAAATATGAAAAACTGTACGCGGCGCTCTGAGGCGCGGCGGCTGAAAAGTGGGGACAGACGGTTATGCCAGAACTTCGCAAGGATCCAATTGTCGGTCGGTGGGTGATCGTGGCGACGGAACGCGGGAAGCGCCCGAGCGATTTTGCGGCGCAACCCAGCGAGGTGCTCGACCCGGCCAAGAACCCCTTCGCCGAGGGCAACGAACACATGACGCCGCCGGAGATTTTCGCCTTTCGCGACCCGAAGAGCAAGGCGAACGGCCCGAACTGGCAGGTGCGCGTGGTGCCGAACAAATTCCCGGCGTTGCGCATCGAGGGCGACATCGACAAGGAAGGGCAGGGGATCTACGACAAGATGAACGGCATCGGCGCGCACGAGGTCATCATCGAGACGCCGAACCCGAACCTGCAACTGGAGCAACAACCGGTCGAGGCCATCGGGCGCGTCGTCGAGACCTACAAGGTCCGCATGACCGATCTGCTGCGCGATCCGCGGTTCCGCTACATTTTAATTTTCAAGAATTTCGGACGGCAGGCCGGCGCGACAATCGGGCATCCGCACTCGCAGTTGATCGCCACGCCCGTCACGCCGAAGCGATTGAAGGAAAAACTGGTCGGCGCGATGCAGTACTACGCCTACAAGGACCGCAGCATTTTTGAGGACATCCTCAAGCAGGAAATCAAGGAGGGTTCGCGGCTGGTGTACGAGAACGCGGGTTTTGTGGCGTATTGCCCGTTCGCGTCGCGCTTCCCGTTCGAGGTCACGGTCATCCCGCGGCGGCAATCAGCATATTTCCAGGACATTCATCCCGACGAGATCCTGTTGCTGGCCGATGCGCTGAAGGTGACGTTGCAGAAGCTGGCGAAGGCGCTGAACCAGCCGCAGTACAATTATATCGTCAACACGGCACCGGCGCGTTACGCGCACCACGGCTTCTGGTCGACCATCGACCAGGACTTCCGCTGGCACATCGAGATTCTGCCGCGATTGACGCTGATCGCGGGCTTTGAGGTCGGCACGGGTTTTTACATCAACCCGACGACACCCGAGGAAGCCGCCAAGTATCTCCGCGAGATCCCGGTCTAAACGCCGCAAGGATCACTCATGCCGCTCCACGTCGCCTTTCTCTGGCACATGCACCAGCCGTACTATGTCGACCCGATTCGCGGGGCGGCGCTGATGCCATGGGTGCGCCTGCATGCGACCAAGGGTTATCTCGACATGATCTGGCTGGCGGACCAGTACCCGGAGGTTCATTGCACCTTCAACCTGACACCGGTGCTCTTGCTGCAAATCCAGCAACTCGCCAACGATGAGGTGCGAGACCTTTGGCGCGAACTGGCGGCCCCGCCCCCGGAGACGCTTACCCTGGCGCAAAAGGCGAACCTGTTGGAACATTTCTTCAAGGCGAATTGGGACAACATGATCAAGCCGTTCCCGCGTTACTGGGCGCTGCTGCAAAAGCGCGGGCTCAACGCGGCGAAGATCAACCTCGAACACGCCGTCGGCAGTTTCACCGACCAGGAATTTCGCGATCTGCAAGTGTGGTTCAACCTGACGTGGTTCGGCTACGCCGCCGATCGGCTGTACCCCGAGATTGCCGACCTGAAACGGAAGGGTGGGGGATTCAGCGAGGAGGACAAGCAGACGGTCTTTGACCACCAGCGGGTCGTCCTGAAAACCGTGCTTGGTTACTACAAGGCCCTCGCCCAGCGCGGCCAGATCGAAATCAGCACGACGCCCTTTTTTCATCCGATCCTGCCGCTGGTGTACAACACCGAGTTCGCCCGCCGCTGCATGCCGGGCCGGGAACTGCCGCCGCCGTTGTCGCATCCCGAAGATGTCCGCGCGCAGTTGACCATGGCCCGCGACCTGCATACGCAAATCTTCGGCGCGCCGCCGCGCGGGGTGTGGCCGTCGGAAGGTTCCGTTTGTCCGGAGCTTATCCCGATCTTCGAGGAACTCGGCTACGAATGGTTCGCCACCGATGAGGAAAATCTCTGGCGGAGCCTGGCCGTGGTGCACCCGGGCCGGAGCTTCGACCGCGGTATGTTGTTTCAGGGATACCGCGCGCAGTTTGGCGATGCGAGCGCATGCCTTGCGTTTCGCGAACGGACGTTGAGCGATTTTATCGGGTTTACAGCCTCGCGCAACGATCCGCAACGCGCCGCTGATTTCATGATCGGCCAGATCGAACAGATTGCCCGCATCGCACAGGGCGTTGACCCGTTGTGCGCGGTGATTCTCGACGGCGAAAATGCCTGGGAACATTTCCCCGACGGCGGCCAGGCGTTCCTGCGGGAACTATACCAACGATTGTCCGCGCACGAGGGAATTATCACGACGACCTTCCATGATTATTTCTCGGGGCATCCACCCAGCGCGACCCTGAGCACGCTGCACACCGGCTCGTGGATCCGCGCCGACTTTGATGTGTGGATTGGCGAGCCCGAGGAGAATCGCGGCTGGGAATTGCTCGGCCAGACCCGGGACTTTTTACAACGGAAGGCCGATCAGCGCGAGATCACGCCTGAACAGCACCGGCAGGCCATGCAGGAGATTTACGCCGCGGAGGGCAGCGACTGGTTCTGGTGGTACGGCAGCGACTTTGTGACGGACAACGACCTGATTTTCGACGAACTCTTCCGCACGCATCTGCAAAACGTCTATCGCCTTTGCGGGATGCCGGTCCCGGACGTTTTGAAGACAAACATTTGCCGCTCCGAGGTCGCCCGCGAGGTCCGCAAGCCGACCGACCTCATCACGCCGACGATCGACGGATTGATTACGTCCTATTATGAATGGGCTGGCGCGGGTGTTTACGAAGCGGGCCGCAACATGGGCGCGATGTACCGGAGCGAGCGCTGTGTCGAGGCTGTACAGTTCGGCGCCAATCTTACCACGTTCTACCTGCGCGTTGACTTTCGCAAAGGCGTCGAGCTGCCACCCAAAATGGCTTTGCGGGTCAACTTCATCGATCCCACGCACCGGGCGCTCCTTATTATGGAGCTTAAACCCGATCTCGGTCGTGCGGAACTATGGGTCACCGATCCGGAGTCTTCGCCTAAAAAGCTGTCCGAGGTCAGTCTTATCAAATTCGACAAGATCCTCGAACTGGGCATCCCACTGGCCGACCTAGGGTGGAAGCAGAGAGAACAGGCCGCTTTCTTTATCCAACTGCTCGATCAGGACGTGGAATTGGAACGCCATCCCGACATCGGCACGCTAAGCCTGACCGTACCCGACGAACTATTCGCCGCCGAGAACTGGTGGGTCTGACGATCCAAAAGACGCCTACATATCCTAATTATTAGACATAATCTATATTGTGCGACGTTGGCTGTGGGCCAACGTTCTGGGGTTAAATGTCCCAGCGTGTGCTTACCTGCTAATCCACCCGACCGAATCGGCTGCTGAATGGCCAATACACGAACACCGCCCTGCCAACAAGATCCTCCTGCGGCACCGATCCCCAGAAGCGACCGTCCAGACTGTTCGGGCTGTTATCACCCATCGGAAACAGATGTTTCAGCGGTACCGTGTAGGTGTTTGTGGACGAGAGCAAGTATTTTGCAGGGGGAAATGCATCTGGATTGGGAAACACATACCCGTGGTATCCATTGCCCAGGGAATCGCGCCACCCATTCCCAAATGAATACATGCGCCTGAATGCCTCCCGTCCATCCAAGACCTCGCCATTGACGAGGACGTACGGGGGCTTGATCTGGATGACATCATTCTCCAGCCCAATCAGGCGTTTGATGTAGAAATTGCCGCGGGAGGAAGCCGGGACATCCGGTATGTGGCTGGTGTCGAACACAATGACCTCACCGCGACGCGGCTTCCGAAAGTGGTAACTGATCTTATCCACAAAAATATGATCACCCCGTCGGCGAAACCCGTACATTTCGTACATGTTCCCCTGGAAGATAATCCCTGCGAGGCGCTCGAGAATGGACGGCGGACTGCCGGCATAGGGCTGCGGCGGCCGTTCGGGCGGTGGATAGACCCCGTACAGCGTGGGTTGCATCGAGCCGGTCGGGATCTTAAATGGTTGGATAAAGAATGTCCGTACCGCCATGGCCACGATGACTGCGACGAGCAACACCTCGATGTTTTCCCGCAGGGCCGGAGATTTCTGCGATGGCAGCGCGCCCTGGATTTTCTGTTCCAGTTCGTCGGACCGCGCGGCCGCGCCCTTGACGTTTCCCGTTTTCAGCGCCTGCTCCAACTCCCCGATCTTGGTCGTGATCGCGAGCGTTTGAGCGGGCGCGAGCAGATCGCGATTGATTCGCAACCACTTTCGCGCGCCGCGAACCATTTCCCGCGCATCCCGTAATGTCTTGCGATCTTCCGACTTGCTCATGGCTTGTTCCCCTACCCCGATTTCAACACCGAGATGAACGCTTCCTGCGGAATGTTCACCTTGCCGATGGCCTTCATGCGCTTCTTGCCTTCCTTCTGTTTCTCCCACAGTTTGCGTTTGCGCGAGATGTCGCCGCCATAACATTTCGCCGTGACATTCTTCGATAGTGCCTTGACCGTTTCGCGGGCAATGATTTTCCCGCCGATGGCCGCCTGGATGGCCACCTGGAACATCTGCTGCGGGATCACTTCCTGAAGTTTCAATGCCAGCGCCCGGCCGCGGGTTTCCGCCTTGCTGCGATGCACGATGCTGGAAAACGCATCCACCGGCTCGCTATTGACGAGGATGTCGAGCTTCACCAGGTCGCCCTCCCGATAGCCGTGCGGCTCGTAATCCATCGAGCCATAACCGCGCGTGATGCTTTTGATTTTGTCGTGGAAATCCACGAGGATCTCGTTCAGCGGCAGTTCGGCGGTCAACATCACGCGGCGCGTATCAATGGAATCGGTCTTCGATACCAAACCGCGTTTTTCCATGACCAGTTGGAGCATGTCGCCGATATTTTCGTTGGGGCAAATAATGAACGCCTTCACATACGGTTCCTCGATGTGGTCGATCACCGACGGATCGGGCAGGAAGACCGGGTTGTCGACATCGAGGATTTCGCCGTTGGTCTTGAGCACCTTGTAAATGACGCTGGGGTACGTGGCGATGATGTCCATGTCCCACTGCCGCCGTAGGCGCTCCTGGACGATTTCCATGTGCAGCAGCCCCAGGAAGCCGCAGCGAAACCCGAAGCCGAGGGCCGCCGAGCTTTCGGATTGATACTGGAACGCCGAGTCGTTGAGTTGTAGTTTTCCCAGCGCAATCTTCAGGTGTTCGAAGTCCGCCGAATCGATCGGGTACAATCCGCTGAAGACCATCGGGTGCACTTTCTGGAATCCCGGCAACGGCTTCTTCGCGGGCTGGCGCGCATCGGTGATCGTTTCGCCGATCTTTACGTCGGCCGTGGTCTTGATATTGGCAATGACGTACCCGGTGCTGCCCGCCGACAGTTTCTTGCGCGGCTCAGGCTTCGGCGTAAAGACACCAACATCTTTTACCTCGTACTTCAGCCCCGTGCTCATAAGCTGGATCATCATTCCCGGCATGATTTCGCCCGCAAACAACCGCACATAGGTCACCACGCCACGATAGGTGTCGAACATCGAATCGAACACCAGCGCTTGCAGGGCAATGTCGGTGGGCGGTTGCGGCGGCGGAATTCGCTCGACCACGCCGCGCAAAATATCATGGATGCCGACGCCCGTTTTCGCGCTCGCGAGAATCGCCGTGTCGCCGGGAATGGCAAGGATGTCTTCGAGCTGGCGTTTTGTCTCTTCAACGTTCGCGTTCGGCAGGTCGATCTTGTTGATGATCGGGACAATGGTGAGCTCCTGCTTTGACGCCATGTGCACATTCGCGACCGTCTGCGCCTCGACGCCCTGTGCCGCGTCCACCACCAGCAACGCCCCTTCGCACGCCGCCAGGCTGCGCGACACTTCGTAGGCGAAATCCACGTGGCCCGGCGTGTCGATCAAGTTCAACTCGTACACCTGGCCGTCCTCGGCGTGCCAGGTCATCGTCACCGGGTGCGCCTTGATCGTGATGCCGCGTTCGCGTTCGAGGTCCATCGAGTCCAGCACCTGTTCGCGCATCTCGCGTTTCTCCAGTGCTCCTGTCGTCTCCAACAACCGGTCTGACAACGTCGTCTTGCCATGGTCGATGTGCGCGATGATGCAAAAATTCCGTATATGCCCCAAATCCATGAGCCGCGCAGTCTATCAGCGATTGCCATTGTAGGGCAAGCGCCCCGCTTGCCAATCCCAACGGCGGCAGGCGACGCGCCTGCCCTACAACTGCTGCGGTGGCAGTCCTCTTCCCGGATTTTGCGGCTGGCAATCAGGGAACAACCTTCAGCGGTTGGCGGCGGGCAATTCACCAACGGGTGCTTTCGCTGGCCCCTCGATTGGTTCAAAGCCGAAACGCAAGTCCTCATCCGGACTCCGATACCTGATTTTGCGATTGGCCAGCCCCATGGCACGCTCGTCGGCGGGCGCGCACGGCAAGTCCGTGGCCCAACATTGCTCTTGTTGGCCGACCAACGGCACGCGAACTTTCACCAGTCCTTTTTGCCGCCAGACGAATTCATCGGCCCCCAACACGGGCAGTTTTTCCGGCAACAAGAATCTCACAGGATGAGCGATGTAGTTTTTCGCGTTCTCAGCGCCCATCTGCAGCGGGCGCATGAATTGGAACGCAAGCAGCAGCCAAACACTTATGGCAATCGCGGATTCCTTCCACGTTGCGCGCCGTGAAAGCAAAAGCGCCAGAAAGGCTGCTCCGTACACGAGCAGGCGCAGGATATCCAGACGATTCAGGAATTGCCACGGCATGATCAGCCGTTGGCAGAGGCACGCCGCCAGAACGGCGATAAGCCACCAATCTCCCGCGCTAATGATAGCCAGGACCGGCACGACGGTAAACGCGCCGATAAAAAAACGCGTCACGGGAACTTGTCCACACTGTACCAGTGCAAGCCCGAGCAGCAGTAGCGCAACCACCAGGGAAAGCGTGGCTCGCCGCTTCTTCAGAAGGACAAATACGGCGGTCAGATTTAGCAACGCGAATGAATAGAGCCACCAATTATCCGTCAAGAATAACCTGGCCGCCTTCTCCTTGAGGGTGAGTTTCTCCGGAGAGCCGTAACCGAAAAATGGAAATTGTCGGATGTGGTCTTGAACGGCCGCCACTTCGCCTTCTGCCATCGCCCACGACACCGGTGCGGCGACCTTGAGAGTTGGATAGAGGGGATAACCCGAGGTGATCGTGTTGATCGTCAAAACCGGCAACGCCAGCAGCAGGGCCATTGCGAAAACCAAGGTGATCTTTTTCCAGGAACCACGGTACCAATAAACAGCCCCCAGAACACCCAGTCCGAGCACGACAATTCCGTTGGCTTTGACGGAGAACGCGGCCGCGCCGAGAATAACCAGTCCGAGCGGCGCGCCAGTGGTGGAAAGGTCCGCCGGATCCACCAATGCTTCACAGAGGAGGATGTACCATACGAAGGCACAAACCAGGAGGCATTCCAGGACATCGGGCAAACTCGTCAGCGTGTAGAAGGAAAAGCATGAAACACCCAGCAAGAGGCAAAGCGGCCAGAACAATTGGTCGGGCGCACCGCCCTTCCGTAGCCAGGCCCGCGTTTTCGTGAGACCAAAGATCACGCAGACGATGAGAGCGGATAGGTTCGGCAAGCCGACCAACCGCGCTTGCAACGGACCCCAGTCGAAGATGCCCGCCAGGGCAAACAACGACGAGGTGAAGCCCAGCCGATGGTGGATGAGAGCCAGCCCCGGAACCGCGCCGTACTCATAGTACCAACGCGTCAACTGATAGTGGTAAAGTCCGGTATCGTAATGCGATACCCGCCGTGAACCCGCGGCACCCAGAACGAGCAGCAGGACGACAATCAGCAACAAGAAACAGGATTTCCAATTTCCTTTTGCCCAGGACCCTGGTGCGGCCCAGCATCGGCAGAACAGCAGTGTCGTGATCGGAAACAGAATGAACAGCAAGGTTGGCGTGACTTTTTGTAGGGGCACAAAAGCAGTTATTCCCGTCAGCACCACCAGAAGAATCGCAAAGCCCAACCAGAAGCTGCAAAACAGCCGATCCGAAGTGTCTTTAACACTTAGGCGGAGGACACGAAGTACAAGGTACCCCGCGACAATCGAAAAGCAGATTAACAGTCCGGCACATATACCGAGCACCAACATGCTAGCGTGATATTCTCCCTTCCGAGCGATGGGGTGGTAGCACGATGAACATTTAACATTGGTGTCGACCTGCTGGCAAGTCGCATTGACACCATGGGTTTTAGGGTACGCGGGCCGACACGGTTGTAGGGCGGCATGCCCCGTTCCCACGGGTGTATCCCGCCGCGCCGTTCCCATATGACACACACTTCACAACGCGGATGGCTGGATACCTAAACGACAGGCATCCAGCCCTACAAAAAGCCGGATGAGGGGATCATCTGGACTACCAAGAGTAGTTCTTGCGACCTTCTGCGCCCGGGACTTCATGGCTGCCTTTCATGGAATAGCAGTTGCTTTCGTCACGGAGCGCAAAAACGGGGGAAACTGGCGGCGGACCTATCGAGGAGGGAGAAACACTGCCAGGAGTCCAGCCCGGGGTAATCACCCTGACGGAATTCCGTCCGCCATAAAGCGTTAGCGACTGGCCCTGGACTGCGACCTGTTGTTCCTGCGCATCCTCTCGCGCTTTCCATTGCGCAAACTTTTTCGTGGCATCCTCCAAGTATCGTCGGCCGGCTTCATCAAAGCGTGCGCAGACGGTTGTTTGTGTCGTTTGATTGGTAACCGCGAGTTGCGCGGTATAGCTCCCCGCTTCCAGAGTCCTAATGAAACCAACGAGGTGGAGCACCTGAATCACCTCCACATTTGCATTGGACTTCTGGTCCGCCCGTAGTTGTTCCGCGGCCTGCTCCCTGGCCTGTGTCTTCGCCTGTTCTGCTCGGGCTTCCTGCTGTTTGCGCGCGGCTTCCAACGTGTCCGCTTCGCGCTTTTGCCTGAGGAGTTCCTGAGCCTGGACTGCCGCCAACTGTTGCGCCCGGTAATTGGCGGCCTTCTGCGGGTCATATCCGAAGCGTGCCTGAAGTTCGGGCGGGAGTTTTTCCAAAGAGATCGATGCGACGCCTGTCTGGTGGAAGATGGATACCGTCGCCGGCGTGACGGTGCGCCAGGTGACATTTGAGTACGTGATCCCGTCAACGGTGATCGTGCTGGGCAGCGTGTTCGTTTCCTCGGCGAAGGAGGCAACAACACCGAAAGCGAAAAGCAGGACCGTTACGCGGAAGACATTCATCGCGACTGAAAAGAAGCTAGCACTCTCGTCGGCGCGCGCAAGGCCTTTTCGCCAGTCGCTTTTACCATCGGCGTCTTCTCAATTGTGCCAGGAGCATCGCTGGCGCACGAATTGTGCAGCTCACTTCGTTTTAACAGGCACGGAGATTGGCGCGGGGGCTTCGCGGCTCAACTCTTCGGCGAGTTGGTTGGCTTTGACGGGATCAATCTTTTTCATCTCGCGGGCGGCTTCGCCGGCTTTGTCGGTCTGGTGAAGCTGCAGGTAGGCCCGAACCAGGCCGCCCCAGGCTTCGGCGTAGTTGGGTTTCTGCTTGAGCGTTTGCGTGAAAAAAAGAACGGCTTCGTTGTGTTCGCCCTGCTGCTCGGAGACGACGCCGAGATTGAACCACGCGTCGGGAAGATCGGGCTTGTACTTCAACGCCAGGCGAAAAGCGTTGATCGCTTCCGGGTATTGACCCTGGCTGGCGTACGCCGCGCCGAGCTTAAAATGGGCGTCGGCATAATCGGGCTTCAGCTCGACCGCCTTTTCGAACGCGCCGACCGCGTCCGCTTGATGCCCCTGCCCCACGTACACGTCGCCCAGCTTGTCCCACACCTGGGGATCGCGTGGCGACAGCCTGAGCAATTGCTGGAACACCCCGGCCGCTTCCGGTAGTTTACCCGCCTGGGTGTAGGCCCAGCCGAGGTTGTACCACGCATCGATGTAATCCGGCTTCAGCTTGATCGCCTCGTGGAAGGCCGTCGCGGCATCCGGAAAAAAGCCCAGCTTCGCGTAGGCCTCGCCGAGGATATACTGGACCAGCGCGCTGTTGGGATATCGGTCCGCCAGGACCTTGGCGCTCTTGAGCAATTCCGGGTAATTCTTCGCGTCCTCCGCGGCGCCGGCCACCGCGTAATCCGGATCCGAATACACATACCCCTCCGCGCTACGGCCATATTTTCGCAGCGGTCCGCGCGCGCCAAACGGCCACTGGTCGAACCACCACACCGCGGCGCTGCACGCCAGCACCGCCAACAAAAGCGCAACGATGCGACCTACCCAGTTTGCCCGGCGAGCCGGCCTCGCCATCTCCTCGCCGCCGGTGGCAAACTCCGGAATCGCCGTGGGACCCAACTTGACGGGCGCCTCCCAACGCGCCTCCTTGGGAGGCGTGCCCAACAGATTGGTCGGCGTCGGGGTGGCCCTCAGCGCATCAGCAAACTCCGGGAACTCCGCGAGTTGTTTCCAGTTCCGGCGCGCCTCGGCCGGCACCCAGGTTTGCTCATTGGCGTAGCCTTGCGAGATCCATTTCCGCAGTTGCGAGGCATCTACCGGCCCGTAGGTGCGTCCATCGGCGCCCACAATCCGGTATTCCATCTCTTTTGCGGGCGACGGGATCGGTCGCGCTCGCCCCAGGGGCAACACGGTCTGGCCCGCCGTCTTCCTGGGGTCGGCCACCGCCTGCCCCGGTTCTTCATACCGCATTTCCACCTCGCCAAAGAGCACCACGTCCCCATGACGCAACTCCGCCCCGGTCAGGCGTTCGCCGTTGACGAAGGTCCCGTTCGTGGAGATCAAGTCGCGAACTTTGTAATGCGTGCCGATGCGAATCAAGATGGCGTGATGAAGAGAAACCGTGATGTGGTCAAGACAGATGATATTGTCGTCGTCGCGCCCGACGTTGACGCGATCCTGCGTCAATTCGAACACCCGACCCGACATTGCACCCGAGACAAGATGAAGCTTGCCTATGGCGCTCGTCGCGGAGTCAACCATTTCGGCCACCCGTTTCCACAAGGCAGTGTGACTTGAACACCATGAATTTGCAAGCCGAGAGCACCGCGACTCGCACGAATTCTCAGCATGCCCAAACTAACGTGACATTGCCCGGCAGGTCTGGCAGGATTCCCCGCCAGATGATGGAAAACAAGCCAGAGAAGCGAATCCTGGGGGTCAGTTGGAGCTTGCTCGCCATCCTCCTTTTGGGGACAACCCTGCGATTTTTGTACCTGGGACGACAAAGCGTGTGGATTGACGAAGGGTTTTCCTGGCTCGCGGAACAACTGAGTTTTCGTGGCGTAACCCGTCTGTCCTTGAACGATGTCCATCCGCCGCTCTACTACTATTTCCTGAAAGCCAGCCTGTGGGTTCTCCCCGACACGGCGGTTGGCATGCGGTTCATAAGCGTTCTTTTTTCCATCGCCACCCTGGCCGTCATGATGACTTTCGTGTACCAGCGCTGGGGACATCGCACCGCCTGCTATGTCGGATTGCTCGCCGCCTTGTCCCCATTCGACATTTATTACGCGCAAGAGGCGCGGATGTACACGCTGCTCTCCCTTCTGTTTGTGCTGGCCTTCACGGAACTCGTCAGGGCCCTGGAAGGGAAGCGGGCGCACCTCATCGGGTGGGTTGTCGCGACGACCGGACTGGCGTGGACCCATGCTTATGGTTTGCTGGCGGCTTTCCTGCAAATCGGGTTCCTAGCCGTTTATTGGGCCTGGCAACGCCTCCGTGGCCGTCCGTTTCCGTTGCAACCAAAGCCTGTGCTGGCGGCGCTGGCCGCTTCGTTACTAGGTGTCGCACCGATCGTGTTTCTTTTCTATAAAGTACGCAACCGGTTGGCCGGCAGTGTCTCGATCCCCAAAGCAAGCTGCCTTCTCACTATCGTTCGCTGCTGGGCCACCGGCCCCCTGACCGCCTTCCCCTCTTTCAGGATCCCCGGGTGGGAACCGGCGGACAAACCCGCTGGGGAATTGGCAAACGCCTTCATGGCGTTGCGGGTCCCGCTGTGGATGTATATCGTGGCAACGATAGTCATGGTCGCTTGCGCCGTGCTGGGAGCCCGTCAATTGTGGCGGCGCGACACGTTCCATCGATGGGTTCTGCTTTTTGTCGCCGGGCTCATCACGCTTCCGCCGATCCTGGTCTTCGCCTACTCGACTCTTTTCAAACATCCTCTTTGGGTTGATCGCGGTTTTCTTCCCAACGCGCACCTTCTCTACCTGCTTGCGGGCGTCGGGCTGGGCGCAGTCGGATCGCGGGCGCTGCGCGGCATTGCTGCCATAATTATTGGGTTTTCCGTCGTCACGGCTGAGATCTACTATTACACCAAATTCGAGAAGACCCCTGCCGCTGCCGCCTGTCAGGCCCTGCCTCCCTCCACACCCCAACGAGTCATTCTGGTGACCCCGTCATGGATCGACTGCGAGATCTATTACTATCTCCGCACGGAGTCCGTGCTTTGGGGCGTTCAAGAACCTCCCCGGCAATTAATGCGCATTACCCGAGCTCCCGAAGAGATGCTGCCAATCGACGCGATGACGTGCGATGAAGCCAATCTTCAGGCCGTTTCCGATATTTACGCTTTTGGCGACGCCGACACAATCCGAACGGAACGAAAGCAATGGCCAAGCTGCCTGCTGGCAAAGAAAACCTGGGTGTTCGAACACTCGCGCTGGCTTCCCATCAACGGGTAGTTCGTAATCGCAACCGATGACCGCACACGGATCTAGGTGCACGTATCCGGCGATTCATCCGTCAGCCATGATGCACCTCCCTCGTGCTCGGAGGTGAGCGGGTGCCGGCTCCTCGTACCGTCTCTCGACCTCGCCAAACAGCAGAACGTCCCGTTGGTGGAAGATCAGGTCGCGACCCTTGTAGTGCGCGCTTGTCTATGGCGCTCGTCGCGGAGTCAACCATTTCGGCTACCGGATTCCGCAAGGCAGTGTGACCCGAACGCCACGAGTTTGCAACCGAGAGCGGCGCGGCCCGCACAAATTTCCATCGCCCCCCGCTACCCCAAACCAACGTGACATTATCGGGACGATCTGGCACGATTGGCCCGAACAAATGATGGAGAACAAGCCAGAGAAGCAAATCCTCGGGGTCCGTTGGAGTTTGCTCGCCATCCTCCTTCTGGGGACAGTCCTGCGATTCCTCTATCTGGGTCGGCAAAGCGTGTGGGTTGATGAAGGGTTTTCATGGCTCGCGCAACAACTGAGCTTCCGTAGCATAACCCGTCTGTCCTTAAACGATGTTCACCCGCCGCTCTACTACTACTTGCTGAAAGCCAGCCTGTGGGTTCTGCCTGACACGGAGTTTGGCATGCGGTTCGTGAGCGTTCTTTGCTCCGTCGCCACCCTGGCCGTGATGATGAACTTCGTGTACCGGCGTTGGGGGCATCGCGCCGCCTGCTATGTCGGATTGCTCGCCGCTTTGTCCCCGTTCGACATTTATTATGCGCAAGAGGCGCGGATGTACACACTGCTCTCCCTGCTGTTTGTGCTGGCCTTTACGGAGCTTGTCAGAGCGCTGGAAGGGAAGCCGGCGCACCTGATCGGGTGGGCGGCCGCCACGACCGGGCTGGCGTGGACCCACGCGTATGGTTTGCTGGCGGCGTTCCTGCAGATCGGGTTTTTCGCGGTCTATTGGACCTGGCAGCGCCTCCGTGGCCGTCCGTTTCCGCTGCAACCAAAACCGGCGCTGGCGGCGCTGGCCGGTGCGTTACTCGGCGTCGGACCGATTGTGCTTCTTTTCTACATGATTCGCCACCAACACGCCGGCAGTGTCTCGGTTCCCAAGGTGAACTATTTCTTCGCCCTTGTTCGCTGTTGGGCCACCGGACCGATGTCTGCCTTCCCGGCTTTCGGAATCCCGTGGCGGGCGCACGATGTATCGACGGCGGTCATGGTCGCTTGCGCCGTGCTGGGAGCCCGTCAACTGTGGCGGCGCGGTGAATTCTATCACTGGGTCCTGTATTTTGCCGTGGCGCTCATCGCGCTTCCGCCGGCCCTGGTCTTCGCCTACTCGACCCTTACGAAACATGCCCTCTGGGTCGACCGCGGTTTTCTTCCCAACGCGCACATTCTCTACCTGCTCGCGGGTATCGGGTTGAGCGCTGTCGGATCGCGTGCGCTTCGTGGGATTGCCGCCGTAGCCATTGGCGTTTCCATCGTCCCAGGCGGGCTCTACTATTACACCAGATTTGAGAAGAGCCTTGCCGCCTCAGCCTTCCATTCCCTGCCTCCTATCACGCCGCAATGCGTCGTGCTGGTGTGTCCACCATACCGGGACAACGAGGCCTATTACTACCTCCGCGGGCAGACCACGCTTTGGGCCGTGGAACAGAACTCTCCGTGGCACTTGCTGCACCTCGTGCGGCGTACCGGAGGGGACCACGGGGTAACCGCAGCCACGTGCGACGAAGCGGAACTCCAGGCCGCTTCCGATATTTACGCTTTTGGCGATGGCGCCGCAATCCGAACGGAACGAAAGCAATGGCCAAGCTGCCTGCTGGCAAAGAAAACCTGGGTGTTCGAACACTCGCGCTGGCTTCCCATCAACGGGTAGTTCGTAATCGCAACCGATGACCACGCGCGGATCCGGCTATTTGGGCGTCAGCGAGGAAGCATCTCCCCCGTACTCCGAGGGAAGCGGCGGAGCGCGGAGCACCTTGCGGTAAATCCATTTTGCCACGGGATGCAGCGGCCTCAGCCACGGGTAGAAGGGCGAATAAATGACGCGCAAGCGCACCACCGACAGGAGCATCGCGAGCGACAACCGGAACAATGACCCTGTGACCTTCGACCCCAACTTGTCGGTCCATTCCGTCGGCGTCTCCAGAATCGTATAACCCTCCCGCTTCAAGCACACGAGCAGGTTCACATCGAAAGCGAGGTCCGCGATGCAGAGTGAAGGACGGACGTGCTCCACGGCCGCGCGTCGGAGCAATTTGCAGGGGCATTGGGTGTCCTGGATATTCATCCAGAACAACGACTGCACGACCAGGTAAAACACCCGGCTCGTGAACCGGCGCAACAGCGGTTGGCTTTGGTGCAGCACGGCCCCCGGCAGCCAACGGGATGCAATCACGCAATCCGCCTGCGGTGAGAGTTCAATCAACCGGCGAAAGGCCTGTGGCGGGCTGGCGCCATCGGCGTCCACGTACCCAATCAAGTCGGCTTCGGGAGCCAATCGCAGGCCTTCAATCAGGGCCCCACCCTTTCCGATGGGCGCCGGGAAATTCAAGGCGCGCACTTCGGGGTACTCGACGGCGACGCGTTGCACGACCGTCAGCGTGTTGTCCTTGCAGCCATTGAGGACCACGACAATGCGAAATGCTCCTGCGTACTCCTGGCGGAAGAAGCGCACGTAGTCGCGCAGCATCGGTTCGATCCGCTGTTCCTCATTGTACGCCCGGCACGAGCAGTAGCACGCTGGGTGTTGGAGAATTCATATGCGATTACGAGCGGTAGCAGCCGGCCTGAAGAAAGGGCCGGCCTAGGACCTCACCATCTTCATTGCGAGGCTCTTGCCGTGTTCAAGCAACTTCTTCACACGCGTGCTCGTGGCGGCTTCGCTGTAGATGCGAATGATCGGCTCGGTGCCGGAGGTGCGGAACATCAACCAGGAATCGTCCTTCGCAAGGTACTTCACGCCATCGAGGTCCTTCATCTGGACCAGCGGCACCCCGAGTAATTCCTTCGGCGGTTGGGTGCGCAGGGCCTCGATGAAGCTTTCGCGCTTCTCCAGCGGAAACTTCATGTCGATGCGATCGTAGCAACTGGCGCCAAATTCCTTCTGCAGTTCGCGCGCAATCTCGGTGAGGCGTTTGCCGGTCATCGTCAACATCTCCAGCAGCATCAAATTGGCCAGCATGCCGTCACGCTCGGGAATATGACCCTGAAACCCGATGCCGCCGCTTTCTTCGCCGCCGATCAGCACATCCGTTTCGCGCATCTGTTCGCAGATGTATTTGAATCCCACCGGCACCTCCGCCATTCTCAAGCCGTTCGCGCGGCAAATGCGATCGATGAGCACGGTGCTGTTGGCGGATTTCACCACCAAGCCGGTCTTCTGTCCGCGGTTGCGAATCAAATGCAGCAACAGCATGGCGAACACAAGCTGGATCGACTCGTACTGGCCCTTGTCGTTCACGATGCCGAGCCGGTCCGCATCCCCGTCGGTCGCCAACCCAATTTGCGCGCGCGTCTTCTTTACCGCTTCGCACAACGCGCCAAGGTTCTTGCCAATGGGCTCGGGGTTGATGCCGCCAAACAGCGGGTCGCGATTTGCCCGGATCGTCTCCACCCGACAGGCCGACTTCGCGAGAATCGTCTCCAACTGCGTGCCACCACAACCATACATCGAGTCCACGACAATCCGCAGCTTGTTCCCACGAATCTTTCTGAGATCGATGATCTTCTTCACGGCCGCGACGTGCGCCGCGCGGGGATCGTAAATCGCAATCGACCCGCTCTTCACCGCTTCGTCGAAGCCGATCATACGGACGGGTGACCGGTCCACGCGCGCTTCCACTTGCGCGCAAATCTCGGGATCCGCCGGCCCGGCGTAATGCGCCTTGAGTTTGTAACCATTGAACTGGGGAGGATTGTGGCTGGCGGTGATCATGACCGCTCCCGCAAGCGCCCGGTCGCGCACGGCGAACGTCACGGCCGGCGTCGGCACCGCCAGTGGCGGATAATAAGCCTTGATCCCATTGGCGGCGAGGACCTCGCACACCAGTTTCGCGTACGTCTCCGATAGAAAGCGATTATCGTAACCGACAATCGCTGCTTTCTGTGTGCCGACCAGGGAATTCCAATAATCCGCGGTCGCCTGGGCCACGCGACGCACGTTTTCAAACGTAAAATCCTCGGCGATCACTCCCCGCCAGCCGTCCGTCCCGAATTTAATCCTGGTTGGTTGCATGCTTCCTTAATTCCGCGATGGCTTCCTCCAGATTCAGCGTCTTATGCCGAAACAACGAATTTCCCGCCACCAGAATGGTCGCGCCGGCGGCGACACACTGGCGGCCTGTCTCCGGATTGATCCCCCCATCGACAATAATCGGCAAATTCGCCGCCACGGATCGCAGCGCGCGAACCTTCGGCAACATTTCCGGAAGGAATGCCTGGCCGCCGAAGCCCGGATGCACCGTCATCACCAGCAGTTCATCGATTTGGCCGAGAAACGGCAACGCGCTCTCCGCCGTCGTGGTGGGGTTGATCGCCAGGCCCGCAGCCTTCCCGTGAGCGCGAATCTGCGCCAGTGTCTTCGCGACATCATGCGGCGCTTCGAGATGGACGATCAGGTGGCTTGCGCCAGCCGCGACGAATTGGTCAATGTATTGATCGGGGCGTTCGATCATCAGGTGCACATCCAGCGGCAGCTTCGTTGCCTTGCGGAAGGCGGCGATTGTATCGGGACCGAACGTGATATTTGGCACAAAATGGCCATCCATCACATCGCAATGCAGCCAATCTCCCCCACCCTGCTCCGTCCGTTGCGCATCCCGCGCGAAATGGCCAAAATCGCCGGCAAGAATCGAAGGGGCGACGACGATGTTTCGCGGTGCGGTCACTTCCCTGGCCGTTGGATAAGTTCGATTTCGTAGCCTTCCGGCGCGTCAATAAAGGCGAAAATCGTGCCCGGCGCCGATCCCACCGGTCCGTCGGACAATTTCACGCCCTTCTTCTCGAGCTGCTTCGCGAAAGCTGCTAGATCGTCCACCTCGAACGCGAGGTGCGTGAGATCCGGCGGCACGTGGACGGGGCCGCTCGCCGGGTAGCAGCAGAGCTCGATCTCCTCTGCGCTTTCGGGGGCCTTCATAAAAACCAATTCCGAGCCGCGCGGTGATTTGTGCCGGCCGGTTTCCTCGAGACCCAGCACGTCCCGATAGAACGCAACCGTCTTCTCCAAGTCGTTCACACGAAAGCGGGTATGGAGCAATTTGCGGATCTTCGCCATATTCTCCTCAGTGGCCATGTTGGTTCGGAAACGGCCCTTCCGAGCCGTACTTCTGGACATACCAGTAGTCCGCCGCCATCAGTAGCAGGATAACGGCCAAAAACAGCGCAATCGCAACCAGTACTTTCCTCATCGCGTTTGACTGTAATGGAAACCTGCCCGCGGGACAAGCCGCGAGCAGGATCACGCGCCAGCGAATGTTCCGCCGCCGCTATTTGAAGAGATCGATGGTGATCTTCTCGGCGGCTGTATCCGTGCCCTTCAACTTTAGCGCAGCAGGACTGGTAGCGCTGAAGGTACCCGAGAAGTTGATCGACTTGCTATCGAACGTAACGTAGCCAACAACCTTGTCGTGGGACGTCACCAGCAATTGCCCCACCACCGTGCCCGGAGCAGCGCTCGTGGCAATGTCGAATACGGCGGCATCCGTGGCGTTGGAACTGATTATGTAGTTCACCGCAGCCGCTGTCTTGACCACCGTCACCGCGCCCGTCCAGGTACCGCTGACATCCGGGAAGGTCGTCGCCAGCACGCCCTTCCAGTGGAACGTGCCCGAAGCAGTCGGCACGGTCGCGCTGATACCCTTGAGACTCTTGGCTTTCAACGACAGAGTACCGGTCCAATTTGTCGTGCTGCCGGTCTCTTCGAGGAAGGGTCCCGTCACCAGTCCCTTGGCGGCGAAGCTCCAATGGCCCGACACATCATCCAATCCAAACGTCTTGAGCCGAATCCCAAAGCCGCTCGCGCTATAGTCATCCTCGAACGTCAGGAATTCGTAGCCTTTGTCGGCCCCGGCGATCTTGACCTCCCAATCGCCCAGGGGCGAGTTCTTCGCCCCGACGGTAATGGTCACCCCCGCGGAGATATTGGTCAGGCCAAATATCTCACTCGCACGCGCGCTAAGGACATGGATGCCGGGCGTGGGATGGAACACGTTTGTTCCGGGGTTCGAGGTCGTTGACCCGAGCTCCGTGATGCCATCGAAGAATTCAATGTTACCGACGGTGCCGCCATCGTTGGCGACGGCATTGGCGACAATGGTGACCGCCAAGTTCGTGGCCGGCGGGTACAACATGCCGTTCCCAGGACGCGCGATGGTCACCGTTGGCGGCGTGCTCACGGCATTCGTTACCGTAATCAGATTCGCTCTATTGGTCGAACTCGAACCCGCCGGACCCGAGACCGTAAGGGTAACGGAGTAGATGCCGGCGTTGGAATACGTGTGACTCGGGCTGGTCAGGGCACTGGCGCCGCCATCGCCGAACAGCCATGAGTGGTTCGTAATCGAGCCCGTCGAGGCATCGGTGAAGTTCACCAAGAGCGGCACCACGCCACTCAAGGGACTGGCGGTGAATGCCGCCACGGGGGCGCCGACGAAATTCGTCACGGTAATGAAATTCGGGCGCGCCAGCGTGTTCGAGCCGAGCGGGCCCAAAACCGTCAAGCTGACCGAGAAAGTTCCCGCGTTCGTGTAGGGGTGACTCGGACTGGTCAGAGTGCTTGTCCCTCCATCACCGAAGGCCCACAGCCGGCCCGTCACCGTGCCGCTGGAAGCATCGGTGAAATTCACCAGCAGCGTCGCCGCGCCGTTGGTCGGGGTCCCGTTAAAGCCCGCGACCGGTGCAACTGCACCCGAACCGGTGACGGCGTTGGTCGAGACACCGCCGTTACTGGTGAATACAACGGAACCTGTAAACGCTCCGACGGCCACCGGATTGAACGCCACGTCGACGGTCCCCGTTTGACCGCTGGCGACATTGTACGGCGTGCCACTGATGGTAGTGAATGGACCGCTGAGGACAGTCGCTGTTCCCGACAACAGAGCCGCCCCCTCGTTGACGACGGAGAAGCTTTGTGTGCTGCTCTGACCGACAGCGAGGAGTCCATAATTGAGGCTTGCGGGCAAAACCACCTGCTGTGCAACCGTGCCGATCCCCGTCACGGTATTCGTGGCTCCGCCACCGTTGCTGGCGAAGACTACCTGGCTGGTGAAGTTGCCCGCGGTCAGCGGCGTGAAATTAACAAATACATTCGTCGAGCCGAAGGCGGTCACGTTGAAGGGACTGCCCGAGGCGATCGCAAATGGGGCGCCGCCAACGACCGCCGTTCCGGCAAGCGTCGTTGCGCCACTGTTGGTCACTACAAAGCTGACCTGCGCGGTCGTGCCTGTAAAAACCGCTCCAAAGGACTGACTCGCGGGCGTCGCGGCAAGAGTGGCGGGTACCAAAGCACTGTCGATGTTGGTGGCGGTATTGTTCGCCAGGCTTGGGTCGGGGCTAAACGCGCTCGCTTCCGCAAGATTGGTCAACGAGGCGCTCGACGACGGATCCACGAGCAGGCTGATCGAAGCCGTGGTGCCATTGGTCAGATCCTGGAGATTACAAATAACGCGCCCAAACACATCCGTTACGCAGGCGCCCTGGCTTGGCGTTGCGGAAATGAACACAACGCTGTCCGGCGGGGTATCCGTCACCATGGTGCCAAACGCAATGCCCGGTCCAATGTTGGTCACCGTGATTGTGTAGGTGAGATTACTGCCGACGAACACAGGACTGGATGAGGCGGATTGACTGATCGCCAGATCGGCTTCACTGCCGGCCGTGCAACAGTTGCCGCCGTCGTTGATCTCAACGCCGTCAATCAGCCAGCCATTGCCGCCGCCACTGTCAGCAGTCACACAGCGCCAGCGCAATGTGACGTTTTGGCCGGCAGCAGCGGCCGGCAGGTTCACCAAGGTGGTGATCCAACCGCCGGAATTGCCCGACCATGCCGCCAGACCGACGAGACTGCTGTTCGAGTTGCTGTTGATAATATGTGAATAGCCGCCCTGCTCGAAACTGCCGCCGGCGTCCAGGATATCGTCGAACGCGCCCGCGCCGATCGCGATTTCGAGCACGCCACCATCAAAGCCCGGCACCAAGTCGTAGTTATTGCGGAAAATCATTTGCGCATTGGAGCTGGTGATCGCAATACTCGGCGTAATAAGCTGCGCCTCGCCCAGGTCATTCGTATCGGGGCAAAAAGCCGCATTTGGCGCTGTGTCCGCATCGCTGTTGGTCGTGACCCAGCCCGACAACGCACCGCTTCCGACGGTGGACCAACCGGCCGGCAAGGCCGGCGCTGTGACGGAATCGAAATTCTGGGTGAAAACGCCGTTGGGCGTGCCGACCGGCAAAAGGAAACTCACGGTGCCAAGATTCACCGCCCCACTCTGCAGTTGGAGAGTTGCCAGAACGTTGCTGCCGCACGCGGCATCGACGAGGAACGAGATCACACTCGTGTTCGTCGTTCCACCCGCCAGGATTGTCCCAAAGTTGTGTGGCGCAGCGGGTGAGGTCACGCCGCCTGTGGCCTGCAAGGTTCCGACCACGTTGGTCGCATCCTGGCCACCGATATTCAGCAAGGAAAACTGGACGGCCGCGTGTTCAAAAGGATCGATAACGCCGTTGGTCGGGCTGCAACTTCCGCTCACGACCACCGCATTGCTGGCAATGACGTGGGGACCGACCAGGACGTTGCCCCACCAGGTACCCCAAAGTGAAATACCCTCGATTGGGGTGGCGGAATACTCCTGAATCGTCCACATGTCGGTATCGTTGACAGGATCCACAATTGTCGAGGTATGGTCACCCCAACGGTCGCTACGGTCAAAAGGCGATTCGCCGGCCTTGAGCAGGGTTTCTCCCTCAAGCGTGTTCGTGGGGTCGGTCCCAGCACGGAAAGCGAAGTAAGCACTGGGGAAATTGGTTGCGCAGAACCGCACGTACCCAATGAGGGCGTCGTTGTTTTGGTTCACGGCGATACTCGGATAACCGTAAAATAGATTGCCGGTGGGATCGTCAAGGCGGCCCCGCTGGAGGATCGTGCCATCGGCGCGGATCTGCCACCATTGAATGGCGCTACGGGTGGCGGAACCCCCCGCGGGAAGGAAAACGGTATGGGCGGCCCAAATCGCGCCGTTGCGGTAAACGGTCTCGGACAAACGGGAATCGTCCAGCCCGATCATTTGCGCGGTTCCCAGCTGCGGCGCAAAATCATACGATGGCGAAAAATCATCCCACGGATTCGGCGTGCTAACCTGCGGCCCGATCTGCAGGATTTCCGACCCGACGGTGCCGGTGATCGAAAGCACTCGCAACAAGCCATCGCCACCGGAGTCGCCGGTAATTTCCGTCAGCATGTATAGATTGGACAGTGTGCTGTCATATGTCGCCGCCGGGCAGTTGGATGGTGCCGAAATTGGAAATATCCGCATTGATGAATTCGGTGTAGTGTCCCGTTCCGCCCGCGTACAGGTCGGCCTTGTCGAAAGCGTAAATCTGGGATTGCGCGAAGGCTGCGAGGGTACCCGGCCCGTTGGTAAACGCGGTCACCGAGACCACGACCCAATTGGTATTAAAACCGAAACTCGGGTAATTGACCCAATTGGCGCCGTTGGTGTCGGCAGGGACTCGATAAAGGTTCCAATTGCCGGTGGGATCGCTGGTCTGGGAGACCCCGATCAGGGTCGAGGAAGTGTTTGTGTTGTAATCCGCCACAGCGGTGGTTATCCAACGGCCTTGGTAGGGGTCGTAAAGCACCTTCGGGTCGAACGCGCCGCGCGGGTCGAGGTATGGGCCGAGCACTCCCCAAAACTGCTGCAACGTAATCATGCTGAGGACTGTGCCGTCGCGTTTTTGGATGCGAATTGAGTTATCCAACATCGAGACCACGTGATTCGGTCCAATCGCACCGCCGGGGAATGGCGGATCCTGCGTGCCGCCATCGTCCTGCGCCTCGAACGTGATGGCCGGGGGTGACGAGGTGAGGTTTGTGCCGGGAACCGATACCGCCGGGTTCGTCACCAGGCTGCTAAAGTTAATGACGGCCCTGGTCGCCGCTGTACCGGGTGTGCCCGTAAAGGTTTGGCCAAATGCCTGCCCCACCAGCATGACAAACGAAACGGTAAAAAGCAATGCACCGACCTGGCGATGGTCACGCGAAAACATGGTCCCCACTCCTTTTTGTTACCGACAAATCTTCCTCCTCGGCAGTTCGTACGGAACGCGAATGTATCAGGAAACGTCATTCTGACAAGCCCAAAGTGAACATCAAACAACCAAACCCTCCTAGGAAGGCCGCCTATGGCAATTTCCAAGCTGTCAGAATCGCGTAACTTTTTTTGCGCCACTTCAACTCTTGCACTGCCGGGCAGAAACATTAGACTGCGCTCTCATGCTCATCGACTACCACATGCACACGGAGTTGACCGACGGAACGGGACGACCCGCTGATTACGCCCGTGTCGCCGTGGAGCGCGGCCTTGACGAAATTGGCTGCTCGGACCACGCGCCCCTGGCCGACCGCGAGACGGATTGGACCATGAAGAAGTCGGACCTGGAAACCTACGTCGACTGGGTGCGCGAGGCACAGGCAAAATTCCCACAGTTGCCGATCAAACTCGGGCTCGAGGTGGATTACTTGCCGGGGTGCGAGGGCTGGGTGCGGGAGTTGGCGACGATGTACCCCTGGGATTTCTTTCTCGGTAGTGTCCATTACCTGGGCGAGTTTCCCGTCGATCGCAGCGCGAAGGACTGGGAGGCGGAAGACGTGGAGGCACGCTGGCGCGAGTATTTTGAAGTCTGGAAAAAGGCGGCGCAAACCCGCCTGTTCGACTCCCTTTCCCACCCCGACCTGCCCAAAAAATTCAACTTCCGCCCCCAGACGGATTTCAGCAGTGTTTATGACGACGCGCTGCGTGTCGTCGCGGAATCCGAGATGGCGATTGAAGTCAGCACGGCCGGATTGCGCAAACCGTGCCGGGAGATTTACCCAAGCGAATCCTTCTTGAAGATCGCGCGCCGACGGAATGTCCCGATCACCTTGGGCAGCGACGCGCACATCCCGCAAGACGTGGGCGCGAATTACGGCAAGGCCCTGGCGCTGGCCCGCTCGTGCGGTTACGACAGGATTTGCCGCTTCACCCTGCGGAAGCGGGAACTCGTGAAGCTGTAAGCGACCATGCGGGATCGCGCCCTGTCACTTCAATCGGTAGTGTCCGATGATATGAAACTGGAACAGGACATCTTCTTCCTGGGTCCCGCCGCCGATGTTGTGGATCACCAGCGGCACGCCCTTTTGATTCCGTCGGTCGGAAACGATCCCAATATGCGTGATGCCACCTCCCAGATCCCAGGCTACGATGTCTCCGGCGACAAAGTTCTCCACCTTCTCGTCATGGGATTGTGCATAACCCTTCCGTTGAAAATAGGTCATTAGGTTGGGAACGCGCCGGTGATCGATGCTCGGATCCGGCTTCTTCAAACCCCATTTTTGGGGGTAGGCTGCGAAATCCTGGCCCATGTCCTGATGGATTTCCTTCTGCAGATCGATCCCCTGCTCGCGCAAGGCGCGGACCACCACATCCGCACATACGCCGGTGGTTTTTGGTAGATCGCCGCCAGGATAGTCCAGCTTGCGATAGGCAGAGTCGTACGACACCGTGACCCCAATCTGACTTCTCGCCGACGCGACCAGCTTATCCGGTCGAACCTCGGCAGAGCAAACTGCGGTCGCAACCACTAAGAAAGCTGCAACAAACTTCAGCACATTCTTCAGGGTAACAGTTCCCCCTACGGACTGCGGCGCAAATACTCGGGCGCGCAGTCCTGCCAATCAACCTACTTCGTTGCCGCGAGTACGGCGTCAAAAGCCTTGGGATCGTTCGTCGCGAGCTCGGCGAGGATCTTGCGGTCGAGCGCGATGTTAGCTTTCTTGAGCGCGGCGATGAAGCGGCTGTAATTGATGCCTTGGGCGCGGCAGGCGGCGTTGATGCGCAAGGTCCAGAGGGTGCGATAATCCGCTTTCTTGTCCTTGCGATGGGCGAAACTGTAGGTCAGGCCGTGCCAGACCGCGTTCTTCGCGTAACGGAATTTTTTGCTGCGCCAGCCGCGATAACCGGCGGCGGCTTTGATCATCCGTTTGCGGCGGCGCTGGCTGGCGGGGGCATTAGTGGCTCTTGGCATGGTGGTGAACTCCTGGGATTTTCAAATTGTCGATTTCAGCGGCTGTCAATTAACCGCGATGACTGAATGGCATCACGTCCGTAATATGGTGCATATGGGTTACGCTGACCGCCTTGGTCTGGCCCAGGCGCCGCTTGTGCTTCGAGGACTTGTGTCCGTTCAGATGCCGCTTGCCTGCGCCGTAGCGCATCACTTTACCGGTCGCCGTGATCTTGAATCGCTTCGCGGCGGCTTTTTTTGTCTTGGCTGATTTCCAACGTGGCATGTGCCGTTTCCTTCCAAAAATTTCTACGCTTCTTTTTCTTCTTCGTCCCGTGAGCCGTCCTGCTTCTTTCCGCCGCGCACGGGCGAGATCATCATGGTGATGCTGCGTCCCATCAGCTTCGGCATCACCTCGGCCCGACTGCAACCCTGCAGATCCTCGATGATTTTCTGCATCAATTTATTGCCGTACTCCGGATGCGCGTTTTCGCGGCCCCGCAGCATCATGGTCACCTTTACCTTCATCCCGTCGCCGAGAAAATCCCGCATGTGATTGACCTTCGTCTCATAATCATGCGGATCGATGTTCAACCGAATCTTGATTTCCTTCAGTTTGGTCGCGTGATGATGCTTGCGCGCTTCGCGGTCCCGCTTTTCCTGCTCGTACTTGTACTTGCCGAAATCGACGATGCGGCAAACCGGCGGCGTCGCGTTCGGCGCGACTTCCACCAAATCGTATCCTCGCTGCATGGCCGCCGCCAACGCCTGGCTGGTGGGCAGCACCCCGAGTTGCTTCCCGTCTGAGTCGATGACTCGTACTTCGCGCGCGCGAATCTTCTGGTTGACACGAACAAACTGTTGAATTGCTCCGACCTCCTGTTGGCCCTCAGCGGGTTGGCTTGGTTAAATGACTTCGCTCACAATTCTTTATATCGTAAATGCGTCCTGCGCTCCGTCAGCGTTAGCTTCCAACCGTCGATGCAGGCACGAATAGGCTCTCCTTTTACGGCTTTTCCCCCGTCAATGCAACAGTCTTTTTGAGCCCCATCCCTCAAGACCGTCAGGCCTGCTCTTTCAGGCCGTTTTCAAAGCGGTAACCGATCTCGCGGATGGTATGGATAAACGTGGGACGATGCGGGTCGGGCTCGATCTTGCTTCGCAGCGTGGTCACGCAACGATCCACGCTGCGCGCGGTAACCATGACGGTATTACCCCAGACGGCGTTCATAATGCTGTCCCGCGTGAACGCGCGCCCGGGGTGTTGGAGAAAGTATTCGAGCAGGCGAAACTCCTTGTTCGTCAGCGGCACCTCGACGCCGTCCTTGAGCAGTCGGTGGGAGACGGTGTCGAGGTCGCAGCATCCGAACTGGTAGCTGGCCGACGCGCCCGCCTGCCGTCGACGGAGAAATGCCTGCGCGCGCGCCACCAGCTCACGCACGCTGAACGGCTTGGTAATGTAATCGTCCGCGCCGAGTTCCAGGCCGCGCACGATGTCTTCCTCCTGCCCTTTGGCCGTCAGCATGAGGATTGGCATTTCCAGTTTTTCGGCGCGGACAGCCCGGCAGATTTCAAAGCCGTTGATCTTCGGCAACATGATGTCGAGGAGGATGAGATCGGGTCGGCCATTCAAGGCGGCCTCCAACCCTTCCTCGCCGTCACGCGCGATTTGGACGTGATAGCCGCGCGTGGCAAAGTTATCTTTGATCACGCGCAGGATTGTCGGGTCATCTTCGATGATGAGGATCTTGGACGGGGTCATGGCGCGCCTTCCGTGACGGCGGGAATCTCGATGGTGAACGTGCTGCCGCGTCCGGGTTCGCTCTCGACATGCACGGAGCCGTGGTGCGCCTCGACGATCGATTGGACAATGCTGAGGCCGAGCCCGCAACCGCTGGCCGATCGCGAGAGTCCCTGGTCCGTCTGATAAAAGCGGCGAAACACCCGCTTGCTCTCGCGGGGCGTCAGGCCGATACCGTTGTCCTCAACGGCGAAGCAGACACTGCTATTGCGCGCCTCGGTTCTCACGACAATGCGCTTTTCGTCGCCGGAATATTTCCAGGCGTTGTCCAGCAGGTTCAGCAACGCCGTCACCAGCGCGTCGACATCCCCGCGAATCGGGGGGAGATCGGCAGCGATATGCGATTCAAGGGTGCAGCCGGACGCCTGGGCCCGCTCTCCCAAGGCCGCCACGGCGCCCTCCACAATTTGTTGTGGACGGACGCGGGTGAACTCGAACGCGAATTTGTTCCTCTCCAGGCGTGAGAACGTGAGGAAATTGTCGATCAACCGGCTCAAACGCGCATTTTCCGTGGCGAGCAACTTCAGATATTCCCGCGTCGTTTTTTCATCGAATCGCTCGGCATCGAGCAAGGTATCCACAAGGGCGCGCATCGCGGTGAGCGGTGTTTTGAGTTCGTGCGAAACCGTGGCGACCAAATCATTCTTCAGTCGGGCCAACTGCACCTGTCGCCCAAAACCACGCGCGATCAGGAGGCCCAGCACCGACATGGCGGCGATTACAATGCTGCCGACAACCAGATAACGGGTCACTCGTTGATCCGCCGCAGTATTGAAAAGCGCACGATCATCCAGCGACAAGGCAAGCCGCCAGCCAGGCAACTCGGGAGCCAATGACACCGTCGCGACCGTGGATTTCGTTATCACGTCATCACCCGGAGAGATCACGGCAAGGCTGACGCCTTGCGGCAAGTCCGGATTATGAATTAGATCGTTCAGTTTCTTCTGGAGGCCGGCGGTCGTGAACAATGCCAGCGTGAGCCGGTTCGACGTGCCGACTGACCACACATCGCGCAATTCGGTGATGTGCAACGTTGGCGCGAGTGCGAAAACCGGATTCGTCTCCAAATAGCGAGCGGCAAGTTCTTCCCCAGCCAGTGTCGGAAACTCCAACCCGGGATCGAACCGTCGTAGTTCATGCATAAGGAAACGGCGCTGCGCCGACGGGAGCGCGTCCGTCGTGTAGTCGTTGACCCGCTCCCGCAATCGGGCAACAGTTTCGTTGAATTGCGGACTTGTCCTGTTGGTCGATAATTCGAGCGCGAATAGTTCTGCATTGGCGGCGGCGTTGCGCTGGTCCGACAAGCGCGGATAAGCAACGCGGCCCTGCTGGTCGAAGCAGACCACGCCATCAGCCAATCTTTCACCCACACAGCGCGCAAAGCGAGCGGCATCCCCCTCCGTGCCGCCGAGCCGGCCAAGCTGTTGATTCCAGCGCTCGTTCAATTGCGCCTGAACCAGCGTCAGTTGGCCGCGATAGGCTTCGGCCAGTTTTTCGCGCACGGCCAGCCGCTCATTGTGCATCGCCTCGCGCATGAACCACAGCACGCAGCCGATGGCGACAAGCATCACGACCAACAGCAGCGCCAGCATGGGCCAGGCGCGAACGTCCCGGCCCATGCGGCGGTGGAACAGATGGAATCGTTGTCTACTCACTTCGTCCGATAGCTGGCGACGATCGTGTCAAACTGCGCTTTGAGAGCGTCGTATTTATCCGGGGCACACGCCAGCACAAACAATTCGGAATTCTTTCCTCTCTCGACCCGTGCCAGATAGTACACACGCCATTCGCCGCCTTGACTGTAATCCCCCACACAACTCACAGCGTGCCGACCGTCGATGGTCAACACCCTCCAGCTATCGGGACGGGCCTTGATGTCCTTCCTCTCTTGTAGAAACTCGTCCATCCAACCCCGAGCCGAATGTATCTCGGACGGGGTCTCGGTCGTGAAGAGACGCACCCCGCCGTCATCGGTATCCGCGCCGGGATCAAGCGTGCGGATCAAAACCTGCCCCTCCGGCTGGCCGTGTCGGGCCCGGAAAATTACCCAGTCCGCCGGGGCCGTAAACGTCGCCCCGGTTTCGCTATCGTGAAACGCCACTGCTTCACCGGGTCGGCGCTGCGTGACCGACATCAACACGGCGGTGATCGGACCCGCCTCGTATTTTACGAGATAGCGGTGTATATCGTCTGAGAACCAGAAATCCTGATTCACCATGCTCAAATGGACTTTGAAGCAATCGAATTTCCCCGCCGGTACCTCCACGGTCTCTTTCCCGATTACTTCCAGCGCAATGGGAAGGGCGGCGCTGGCTCCCAACGATGCAAACACGGGTACAGTCGCCTTGTATCCAACTTGCAGCGGAAGCCGGCGCATAACGATGCACGGCTTCCTCGTTGTCATAAACGACACCGTCCAGCGCGTTCGTATTGGTTCCCGTCCGCCCCACACGCTGAACCCGAACCTGGCCCGGTGAATAGACCGCCGTCACCTCCCCGAGCATCGAATGTTTCCAGCGGCTGCTGATCGGACGGAAGGTTTCGCTGTCGACATCGACACTGCTGACGGATTGCGGCCCGGCCATCATGCGGCAACCGACACGCCAAATCCTGCCTCCCTTCGCCTGTTGGATGAGATCGGCGCGATACTCGCCCGTTCCAATGTCGGCGCCAGATGCCACCGCGATATTCAGTTGCATGCGCTCGCCGTCGACCCAGGGCACCGGCCCCAACGTAAGACCGCTGGGCAAATACTCGCGCGCCTGGGCGACCAAGTTCGTCTCGTTCGGAAAGTCGTGGATAAGTTTCACAAACGCCGCAGTCGCGTCGGCGGGCCGGTTTTTCTTCAGGTAGCACTGGCCGAGTCGGAGTTGCGCCTGCGCGGCCAGCCACAGGTTGCTGCTCGCCTCGGCGACCACTTGCTGGTAGATCGCAATCGCCGAATCGAAGTCGCCCTTGGTGTCCTGGTTATAAATCCCCTTCTCGAGCAACTCGGAAGGAGAGGTCGGCGCGGTCTGCGCGTACGTCGCCGTGGCCGCCGCCACGATCAAGATCCCGAACAGAATTTGCAAAGCAGTTGTAGTTTTCATGCCTCCCAGCTTGCCGAAGCCATGTTACCACTTTGTTACCTGCATGTCCTTTGTTTGTCCGACCGGCGCAGGGCCGCTACGGTCCCAGCGTCAGATCTTTCACCAGTTCGGAGGCTTGATAAACATTTTTCAACGCTGCCAGGATCGCGGCGGAATCCACTGACGTCGCGCGCCCTTGCGCGTCGTTAAACGCAAAATCCCAGGACAGGCTTTGCAGGTTTCCATCGAAAATAATCCCGACAAATTCACCGGCGCGATTCACCACCGGACTGCCGGAGTTGCCGCCGATAATGTCACAGGTGCTGACGAAATTGAATGGCGTCTTCGGGTCGAGGCGTGACTTGCGCTTTTCCCAGAGCGGCGGCAGATCAAAGGGCGGTTGGTCCTTCATCGTCGCAGCTTTTGTATACAGTCCGCCGACCGTGGTGAACGCGCGCACCGTCGTGCCGTTCTCCTCCCAGCCTTTTACCAACCCGAAGGCGAGACGCAGCGTGAACGTGGCATCCGGATAACCCGTCAGGCCAAACAGCGTGTTGCGAGCACGCGCTATCGCTGCGTGCGCCTGCTCCTTCGCCTCGGTTTGGGATTCGTAAACTTTGCGTAGCGCCCGGGATTCAGGATCGACGAGCCGCGCCAGTTCAATCAGCGGGTCTCGCGCCGCGGAAACGGCATTGGAACCGCCCTCGTACAGTTGCTTGCGAAAAGCGACATCGCGAACCTTGGTGCCGTTGATCAATTCCGCGGCGCTATCGCGCGGTGATTTGCCGGCCAAGATGCCTTGGACAAGGGGATCGGTCACGCCCAATTCACTCGTGAGAAACGTCAGCGAGTCCGCCAGCGTGAGGGTCTCCAAATCCGGATAAATCGGCTTCTCCGAAAAGAGGGCTAGTTCGAGAGAGACTTTCCCCGAATCAGAGAATTCGCGGAGACGTTCCCCATTGGGCTTGGGACGTTCCTCGCCTGCGCGCAATAATGTGCGGGCGATGCGAAAACTCTCACAGTTGAAGCCCAGGACGTGCTCGAACAATTCGTAGCGGACGCTTTGCTCCGCCAGGGTTTTTGTGGCGGCGGCGATCTTGTCGTAAGCGCCGAGCGCATCGGACAGCTCCGGCTTGCCCGGCAAGTTGCGCCCGGAAATCGGTTTCTGCTTTCTCCTTGGCCGCGAGCAAAGATGGCTCCAGCAATCCCGCCAACTGACCGTCGAAAAGCTTACGCGCATTCTTGACGCCAAAAAGCATCGCCTTGGCGCGCCGTTCATTCTCTTCGCTGCGCTGGCTCCAGTTGCTCAGCAAGACTTCGCGGCCCTTGAACACATCAAGACGGAACGGCAGTTGTTGATCGCGGATGTTTTGCAATTCCGCGACTGTCAACAGCCGGCTGGTCCTGCCCGGATTACCGGAAACGAAGACCAGTTCTCCTTCGCGCGGACCGTCAGGCGAAAAGTGAAGGTAATTCTTGATCCGGGCCGGCTTGCCGTCCTCATAGGCGCGGAACAGGCAGATGTCCAAATCGTAGCGCGGGAACTCAAAATTGTCCGGCTCTCCGCCGTAAAACGCAGCCTGGTACTGGGGAGCGAACACCAATCGCACATCGGTATAGCGCTTGTAACGGTACAGATGAAACGCGCCGCCCTGCCAAAGGGTCACTACATCCGAACGCAACCCCGTTTGGTCGAGTGATTCTTTTTCGATTTGCGCGATGATTTTGCGCCGCGCGAGAAAGGCCGCGGACGGATCAACGTCTTTCGGCACTGCCGCGTTTACACGAGCCGTCACGTCCTCGATCGAATCGAGCACGTTGAGTTCCAAATCCAGACATTTGATTTCCTCGGCCAGCGTGCGCGCATGAAACCCGTCCTTAAGATAATCCTTTCCCTTCGTGCTGAGTTTTTGCAATGCATCGGCGCCGACATGGTGATTGGAAATCAACAGGCCGTTCTCACTGAGGAAGCTGCCGAACCGCCGGAATTGAAGCGTACCGAAGATTTTTGCAAATGCTCGAGCCACGTGTCCGTCGCATCGAACTGATAGCGCTCCAGCAAGAGTTGGCGGGGCGGCTGGTTGTAAAGCCACATCCCTTCATCGGCCCGGACAGTAAAGGTCAACGCGAACAACAGCAGGGCCGTGAAGATGAATCTCATGGATGCGCGAAGGCTGATCACTTTTTGGGTGTCAGCGGCGTGTAATAGTAGATGACCGTGTAGGTGGCCGGGACTTTGCCGGGATTGCGCAGGCGGGTGGTGGCGTGAGACGCGAAAAAGATGACCGAACCCGGCCCGACAGTTTCCGATTGTCCATCATAGGTCGCCTCGACGGTGCCTTCCTTGACGACGACAATCTCCTCTTGCAGATGCAAGCGCGGCTCCCCGCTTTGTTGGCCGGGATTGAGGGTGGTAATGTGGCAATTGATCTTGTCGAGCGTCGCGGTGGGCCCATCAAACACGAGCCGGCGCACGCCGTTTGACACCGTCAACGGCTGCGTTTTCTCCCAATCGTAAATGGCAGAAAGCAACGCTGGCTGGTTGGAGGATGTGGAGGACACGTTCGTTGGCGTTTGCGCCAAAAGTGCCGCGCAGAGACTAATCAATGCAACTGAACAGAGAATCGTCTTCATAGTGTCCTTGCGGTTGTGCGCCTGCGTTTCCTTTATCGCGCAACGAGTCTACGCGTTTCATCCTCCGTTCGCAGCCAAAATATTCGCCATGAACACTGATGCTGTAAGACGGAGGGCCACGCTCCGTCGTGGCCGCGTCCGAATGCGTCTATTCAATCGCGCCACTCCAACACATTCAACTCGCCCTGATACGGCCAATCTTCAACTTTGGTGACGAACCCATACCGCACCGGATTTTGCCGGATATAGTTCCACTTGTCTTCGTAACTATCGCTTCGTCGCAGTTGAGTCTCCAAAAGGCTTTCTGCCACACGGGTTGTTCAGCCAAGCGCGGCCACTGACACGATGCACGCGATTTCCAGAATTGCACCCACTTCTCAGAGAGACGGGCTCGACGCTATCGGGTGAACAAAATAGATGAATATGGTCCGGCATCAGGACGTATCCGGCCAATTGTCCACGCGTCCGCCACTTGCCAGGTTGCCAGCAAAAGATGATGGACATCACCGCAAGCGAGAACGGGTTTGCGCTTGTCCGCACAGACCGTGAGGTAGACGATCGTTGAACGATTGTGAGAAGGCAGCGGCGGTAGATAAATCGGCCTCTTGCGTTTAGGTAGTTTCCCGCCCATGTCACATTGAGGCATCCGCTCTATCGCGTCGGCCACGACGGAGCGTGGCCCTTGTATCTAGAATTTTTGGTACTCTCTGGCTTGGTTTCCCACCGGTGTGGGAGCGACAGGATGGCCCTTGGGGGCATGCCCCCCAAGGGCGCGCGGAAGTGATCGTCGTGGCCCTCGGTTCGGTTCAGACCTGTCCGTTTGGAGCTGGATCCATCCGCGTTGCCTGTCGGTACGCTCGAACAGTTGCCAGAGCGGCGGTCGCGCCCATCCGCGCCACCACCAGCTCGCATTGCAAGGAGGAGTCTAACCATGTTGCCATCGATCGTCTACGTCGGAATGGATGTCGCCAAACTCACCCTGGATCTGCACGCCGCCAGCGGATCCCGCGCGCAGTTCCGTCAGTTTCCCAACCACCCTCAGGGCCACCGCGCCTTGGTGCGTTGGCTGCAAGCTCTGGGATCCGTGCACGTCATCGGCGAAGCCACAGGCGGCTATGAACGCGCCGTCGTGGCCGCCCTGCACGCGGCCGGTGTAGTGGTTTCGGTAGTCAACGCGCGTCACGTGCGCGACTTCGCCCGCGCCACCGGTCGGCTGGCCAAGACTGACCAACTGGATGCCGCCGTGCTGGCGGCTTACGGCGCCGCCGTACGCCCGGCCGGCACCGCCGCGTTGAGCGCCGCCCAGAGTCAACTGGCGGAGTTGGTCACCCGTCGCCAACAAGTCCTGGCGCTGCGCGTGGCCGAGCACAACCGCTTGGAGCATCTCACCCACCCCGACGCCCGCCGGCAGATCCAGCGCCACCTCAGCCAACTGGATCGACACCTGGAACAGCTCGCCGCGTGGATCGCCGCCTTGGTCCAAGCCGAGCCCGCGCTGGCGCAGAAAGTCGCCCGACTCTGTTCGGTGGTCGGCGTGGGACGCCTGACGGCCGTCGTGCTGTTGGCGCTGCTGCCGGAATTGGGCACGCTGAATCGGCGCCAGGCCGCGGCGCTGGCGGGTGTGGCTCCCTTCAATCGCGACAGTGGTCCGCATCGGGGACGCCGACAAATCGGCGGAGGACGGCCCGCCGCCCGGCGGGCCTTGTACATGTCGGCTCTGGTGGCGGCCTTTCGCCACCCGCAATTGCAGCCCTTCTATCAACGCTTGGTGGCCAAGGGCAAGGCCCCCAAAGTCGCCCCGGTCGCCGTCATGCGCAAACTCATCATCTTACTCAATCGCCTGCTCCAAGAACCTACTTTCCAACCCTTATGAAAAGACAGTTGCTCCGAAGGACAAAACGACACACGACCACTTCAATCCGCCTTGGGCAGTTCGCCTTTTTTATAGTAGTCGAGCGACTGCTGCAAAAATGCTTTCTCGGTGCCTTCCGCGAGATCCACTGCTTTTTCCTGCAATTCAATGGCCTTCTCTTTCTTGCCCTCCAGGAACAATACTCGGGCCAACGTGTCGAGGATGGGGGCGTTCTTGCCCAAGGTCGCGTCGTTGGCACGCGTGGCGATGGTTTCCGCCAGGGGCAGGTCACGCTGCTCAATGGTCTTGTCGGTCGCAAGCCGCCAGGCCATATCGTTTTGCATGGCCGGATTGTCCTTGTGGGTCTCGCTTATTTGCGCGGCCAGCTTGTAGGCCTGCGGGTACTCCTTGATAAGAAGCAGGATGTTGAGCCGCGTCATGTCCAGTTCGTCCTGCAATCTCGGGTCACCCTTGTGGGTCTCTTTCATTGTCGCAGCCAGCTTGTCTGCTCCCGCATTATCCTTCTGGCCAACCAGAATGCTGAATCGCGTTAGATCCAGCCCGGCTCGCTGGTTCTCCGGCAATACCTTTTCCTCTTCGTCGAGCGCGGCAGCCGCCTTGTCCCAATCTTTCTCCCGTATCGCCTGGCTGACGGCGGTGCGTAAGGGGCGCAACTGCGTCTCGCTGCGCTGCTTCTCCGCGAACTCCTTCGCGGCCGTTGATATATCGAATGTGCCGGCCAACACATCGTCGATCACTGTTTCTTGCAATGCCATCGGGTGCCCGATCCAGGCAATGACGCCGTTACCGTTCACCAGAAATGCCGTCGGGATCCCATTTTGCCCCGCGGCGGTCATCCAGGTTTCGGACATCTTGCCATTCTCACTGCCCTGCTTGTCGTCAAGCGCCACACGATAGGTCATATTGTCGCCCATGGTCTTGACGAACGGCGCCACCAAATTGTCGTCGCGTTCCCAGCAGTTTTGGCCGATGACCACGAGGCCTTTGCCTTTGTACTTGTTGTAAATCTCGTTCAGGTGCGGGATCGAGGCGCGGCACGGGCCGCACCAGGTGGCCCAGAATTCGACGATATAGGTCGTCCCCTTCGCGAACTCTTTCACGGGATCGCCCTGCACCCATTTGCCGTTTTGGAGCTTCGGGGCCGGATCGCCCACCTTGAGAGTTGGCTCAGCCGCCCGTGCGAGCGTGGACGTTGCGATTAGGAACAGTACCGACGAGAACCACTTCATAGTACTTCGATTCATGTTGCCGTACCTCCGTTTGTCAGGGCGAATCGGCAGCCGGTCAGCGGAAAACAAGCTACCCGCGTCGCTCTTTGATTGATTGCAAAATTTCCGCTACAACTTCCGTCTTCGGCTTGGCGCCGAGATTGCCTTTGCCGTGGAGACGGACTGAGACGTTCTTGGCTTCCAGGTCGCGACCGCCGATGACGAGCATGGTGTGGACTTTTGCCTGCTCGGCGTCGGCAATCTTGCCTTTGATATTGTCGTTGCTGTAATCGCCCTCGACGCGGACCATGTTGGCGCGAAGTTCGTTGACGATGGCTTTGGCGTAGTCCACCAACGCGGCGTCTTCGCCGATGGTGAGGACGCGGACCTGCTCCGGCGCGAGCCAGAGCGGGAAATTGCCGGCGTAATGTTCGATGAGAAAGCCGATGAACCGTTCGTGCGTGCCGAGCGGCGCGCGATGGATGCAGAGCGGGGTCTTCTCGGTGTTGTCCTTGTCGCGGTAGACGAGTCCGAACTTGGCGGGCACATCGAAATCGACCTGGTTGGTGGCGAGGGTGAATTCACGGCCGATAACGCTCCAGACTTGCACGTCAATCTTCGGACCGTAGAACGCCGCCTCGTTCGGCACTTCGACATAATCGATGCCGCTGTTTTTGAGCACATCGCGCACCATGTTCTCGGTCTGAATCCATAGCGCCGAATTATTGACAAATTTCTTGGCCCAGCTTGGACGGGTCGTGCGTGCTGAAGCGCATCACGTGTTTCTCAATGCCGAAAATCTTGAAATACTTCAGATACATCTCGTTCACCGCGTTGAACTCAGCGGCGAATTGCTCCGGCGTGCAATAGATGTGCGCATCATTCATGTTGAGCGAGCGCACGCGCATGAGACCAAACAACTCGCCCGACTGCTCGTAGCGATAACAAGTCCCGTATTCCGCCAACCGCAACGGCAAATCCCGGTAACTCCGCGGCTCCGCCGCAAAAATGCGATGATGATGCGGACAGTTCATCGCTTTGAGGTAGTAGCTTCTCAACGAGTCCGCCGCGATCATCTCAACAACGATTCCGCGATGCAATGTCTTCCCGTATTGCAATTCTTCGCGCAGTCGCTCCATGGAATCTTTTCCGTGTCGTCCATTCCGTCTTCGTTTCAGCTTCGATTACTTCTGAGCGTATTTTCCATGTGCATTCCAACATCGTCTTGATCGGCCTGATTCTCGCAGCTCATTCGGGTCGCCTATCCGTTCACTGCAAGCTCCATCAGCGATCATCGGCGGAAACATCGAGTCCGCGTAAAGCACAGGCAGATGGCCGGAAGTCAGATACATCTTCTCTTTGGCGATGTGCGGGGTCTTGACGCGGACGTAGCCGGCGGCGAACTCGGTTTCTTTCGCGAGCTTTTCCAGTTCCTCGACGATCGCGGTGCCTTTGGGCAGCCAGAGCGGGAGGCCGGGGCCGACGAATTCGGTGTCGATGGTGAAGAGGCCCATTTCCTGGCCGATCTTGCGATGGTCGCGCTTCTTGGCCTCCTCCAGCATGGTGAAGTAGGCTTCCATCTCGGTCTTGTTCTTGAACGCGGTGCCGTAGATGCGTTGCAACTGCGGGTTCTTCTCGTCGCCCTTGTAGTAGGCGCTGGCGACGTGCGTGAGCTTGAACGCGCTGACGTTGCCGGTGCGCATCACGTGCGGCCCGGCGCAGAGGTCGATGAAATCGCCGTTCTTGAAATAGGAAATCGGTTCGCCTTCGGGAATGTGCTTGATGATGATCCAGCTTGAACTTGCTCGGCGTGCCGGTCGCTCGGCCAAGGCGCCGAGCCGACCGCTCTGCGCGTCGGCTTATGGCCTGCTCGCGGGTGACGATGATTTTCTCGAAGACGTGGTTCGCCTTGAACTCCTTCTTCATCTCGGCCTCGATGGCTGGGAAATCCTCCGGGCGAGATGCGGTGCTGCAACTCGACGTCGTAATAAAACCGTCGTCGACCGGCGGTCCGGCGGCAAACTGCGCATCCGGCCACAGCCGCAGAATGGCGGTCGCCATCACGTGGGCAGCGGAGTGCCGCAACCGCTCGAGGTCGGTCATCTGCGCGCGTTGATCGAGTGTTTTCCGTTCCATCTTATTTGTCGCCCTGAGCGAAGCGAAGGGTCTGGCTCGCATTCGGGGAAGATTCTTCGCTCCGCTCAGAATCACAGATAGGGCGTCCGCACGCCAAAGTCAATGCTGCGTCGGTTCTTCGGTGAGCGTCTTCAGGAAGGCAACGAGGGCTTTCTTGTCGTCAGCGCCCAGCGGCACATCATCACAATCTCCGCCGGCATCGTACTGGCCTTGACGGCTTCCTCAATCAATTTCAATTGGTCAGGTCACATTTCGACAACTCACAAAGTCAATTCGACGTGATCGCCGGGCTTCAACGATTGAATGGCCGTACAGATTTCCGCTATCTTCGCTCTTACCTTCGGCCAGCGATTGGTGGACAGCACCAGAATTGCCAACCGCCTGCCGCTCAGATTCTGTTGATACTTCAGCCGTTGATCGGCGGTCAAGAAAACGTCGAACACACCTTCCGCACGCTGGAGCAATTCGCCGTTCGTCACACGTCCCCAACCCAGCTCCTGCGCGGTGGAAACTTCAAAGCCCTTTAGAAATCGGCGTAACGGCTGCGGCATGCATTCGTCGAAGAGGACTTTCACGCCTGAACCAGCAATTCACTCTTGCTGTGTTCCAGCACCGCGATCGCATCCTCGCGCCGCACCGTTGGAAAGCACTCCACAAACTCATCGAGCGACATGTTATCTTCCAAATACTCAAACAGTGATTGCACCGGCACGCGCGTGCCGCGAAACACCGGCGCGCCGCTCATGATCTTCGTGTCAATCTCAATTGGCAAATTCGCTTTCACGTCCGAAGGATAAACCGTTTGCCGCCAAAAGGCAACGCAAGATGAAACACCTGTCCCCGCCTCGCCACTGCGTCTTTGGGTGGGAATACGACCATCTTCGAAGGAGCCGATTCCCGCCTCATCCGCCAACTTTCCCGCCAGTGCGGCCAACATTGGCGCGAATCGCCGCCTCCGCCGGCGCCGTGGTCGCCTTGACGCCTTACTCGATCAACCGTCGTCCAAAATTCCTGCGGATTGCCGAGACACTACGCGGATGGCTTCTGGCTCTTGATTTTGTTCAGATTTTTCTCAAGTTCTCGCCAAAAGAGGTCGGATTGTATACTGCTCCCCTTGCGGGGCGCGCTTCAAACGGTGTCCGACATTGCGAAATTTCCACGTTTCGACTTGGACAGGCTGAAGCTACGCGAATTGGTTTTAATTATTGGTCGTGATGCTAATGTTTCCTTTCACTGGCAGCGACGCTATGGTATCATGGCGCATCATGAGCAGCAAGGCGAAGAAAATGAAATCCGTTGCACGCAGCGCCGTCAAAGTTCATCGTGATCGTATGAAACCAATGGCCGATAGAGTGCGAGAAATGCGAAATCAAAGAGCCGTCGAACAAGTGATACGCAGTGAAGTGCGCTCATCTCTGCGCCACTAAAAATCAAATTAAGGCACTACTGCTGCGTCGGCTCGTCGGTGAGCGTCTTGAGGAAGGCGACGAGGGCTTTTTTGTCGTCGAGACTGAGTGGGACCCCGCCGCCGGGATGTTTGGCGAGATTGGGATCGAGCGTTGCGCTGCGTTTCGTGCCGGTGCAGTAGTGCTCGATGACTTCTTCCAGGGTCTGGAAACGCCCGTCGTGCATGTACGGACCGGTCAGCGCAACGTTGCGGAGGGACGGAACCGCGAACTTTCCCTTGTCCAGCGGTTTTCCGGTCACCCGTTCACGACCCGTATCACTGGGATCGGCATCGAGGCCGTTGTTGGTGAAGCGGAAATCGGAGAAGAGCGGTCCGCCGTGACAATGAAAACAATCGGCTCCCGTCAGGCCGCGGCGCGGGTCGTATTCGGTCATGAACAGTTCGAAGCCGCGCTTCTCTTCCTCGCTGAGTTCGACCCTTCCCTTGAGCGCGTGATCGAATTTGGAGTTGGCCGACTCCGGCGTGAGGACGAATTGTTCTAGTGCACGCGCCACCCGATCCGCGCTGATCTCGCGGGAACCGAAGGCCTTCTCGAACTGTTCCGCGTAGCCCGGAGCGGCGGCGAGTTTACCCACCATCTTTTCTAGCGGCTCGTGCATCTCTTTTGTATCCTGAATCGGCATGAGTACCTGTTGACGTAGCGATGACGCGCGACCATCCCAGAAGAATTCCCGCTTCCACGCGAGGTTGAAGAGCGGCATGGCATTACGTGCGCCTTCCTGTTGGTCCGCGCCGATGCTGAAACGGCGCGGGCTATCGCTGAACGCCTGCGCCTCTTTGTGGCACGAGGCGCAAGAGAGCGTGTTGTCACGCGAGAGCAGTTTCTCATGGAAAAGTCGGCGTCCGAGAGAAACGCCCTCCTCGGTCAACGGATTATCGCGCGGCAATGATGGAATCGGGAATCCTGCCCGGCACGCGGAAATGGTAAGGAGTAGCATTGGTGGCGATCAGGGCCACGGGAGATGACGGAAATTGGCGCAGCATCCGACGAAGAAACCGCGCGAACGGAGAAGCTGCGCGCAATGTTGGCCCGGAAGGTCGCCGCGAGCGGATCGCCTTCGCGTGAGTGGGTAGCGGATGAGTCCGCTGCGAAATGAACCGACTGCAATAATCCATGCACGTCCAAGGCGATGTCGATATGGCGGTCTTGCTGCAGATCGAGAGGCGCGGCCAGACTGACTGGCGTTTGGTTCGGTGTTTTTGCCAGATGAAGCGAAAAGCCGGCATCTTTGTCGTAGTGGCCTTCCAGAGCGAAGAACACGTAGCCACCCTGCCAACTCCAGTGGAGGCTATTGACCAGTGGATTCAATGGATGATCCGCGGGCCATTGCGATGGGTCGCCATAATTTGTTTTTTCATTTAGCCCGACAGTGAACGTCACTTGCTGATAGGAATCTGGCGGCACGTTCTCCAAGCGGAAGCTCAATTTATTCTGCAGGGCATCGATGAACGCGAATTGCCCCGGCAGATCGATCCAACGCCCATCGCTCTGCTGCAGGCGAAAGCCTGAAAGCAGAAACGCCAATCGCGTCACCGTGACGGTCTGGCCGGAGTCAGTCGTCCACGACGGGTTGCCGCTAGGTTCGATGCGAATCTCGAGAGTCGCCGCGCACGCTTGGTGGGCCATCATCAAACAAACCGCCACAATCAATAGAACGGTTGTAGAGACGCTTCTGTGAAGCGCCGCCGTAATGCCACGCATCAACGGCCCGCGCTTCACAGAAGCGCGGCTACAACGGCTTGTTATATTTCGCGACTTCACGGGTCAAATGACGCGATGGAGGACAAGTTCACCTTGTAGAAACGGCGGGTGTAGGTCTGGGCGGCACCGACTTCGGTATTCTGCGAAACGATACCGGTGGCGGTGACGGATGGACTCAGGGCGGCCCAATTGACCATATCGGTCGAGGCGTCGACGATGTACGTGCCGCCTTGCACACTGCTCCAGGTGAGCGTTACGTCGCCACTGGCCGAAGTGCTGACGCCCGTGGCGATGAGCGCGGTGTTGGTACCGCCCGTGAAGTTCGTCGTGACCGACTCGGTGATAGTGCTGACCGTGCCGCCACTGACGACGCCGTAGAACTGGCGACCGAGAAGATACGGGTAGGCGGGCGTGCCATCACTGTTGATTGTGACGAAGTAGGCGTAGGTCCCTGCCGGATAATCGGGGGTGACGCAGAAACGCCCGTTGTAGCGATCGAGGTCCCACTGCGCGCCGGCGGTGAGGTTGGTCGGCAGGTCGCCGAGATGATCGTTGTCCTCGGCATAGCGGCCCAGTGCAAACGAACCGGTCATATCGGCGGCCTTCGTTGTGCTCGGACCGTATTGCGACGACGTGAGGTTGGTGCGACCTTGGGCCAATTGCGCCCAGTAGGGCAACGTCGTGCGACCGGTGACGTTAAGGTTCGAGGTCCCGTAGGATCCGTCGCGCTTGATATAACCGGAGATCAGGCGACGGACGCCGGAAGCGGCGTTGGTCGGGTCTGAATAACCGTACGGACCGTAAACCGGATAGCCGTCGAAGGCCCACGCGAGAATCGGCGAATGCTGGAGGTTGTTGGTGTTCTCGCTGTAGGTAGTGGTGGCACCGTTGTAGGTCGCATTGTCGTTGAGTTGGTAGCGCAGCCCGATGGGGTTGATGTGCATGTGATACTGGCCGCTGCCTGGCTGATGCGCATTGGTAGGATCAAATGTCGGAAGCTCGCCGAAATACGCGTCGCGTTCCCAAATGCCGGTGCCGATCATGCCCTGGACATCCATGCCGTTCGTATAGGCGTAGCCGTCGAGCATATTGAACATGGCGACCCCATTGACGTACATCCCCATCGCTCCGCCGGGGGTCTTGGTGAGCGTGCCGGTCGCAGGCGTCGGCACCCGCGGAAAACGCATCGTCACTTTTTGGTTGGTCGGCTTGTTCGGAAAGATCATGGTCTTGGCGGTGTTGAGATACCACGGGCCCATGATGTAACTGGCGAGACCGCTCGCGTACACGTAGACGTAGCTCGCCGAATACATGATCGTTTGCACATCGGAATACACAGGCAACGTCTGCCCGGTCCAGGTGGTGACCGGGGTGGCGCCCGTGGTGCCACGAATAATCGCATATTGCGCGGTGTTTGAGGTGGCCCATGACGTCAGTTGCGGGTCGGCAAATGCCGAAGCGCCCAATGTGAATGTGAGGAAAAGAGCCAGAAATGGTTTCATGTTGATCCCCCTGATGTAAGTTTGGCAGGCGCGCACCCGATGAGAGTGCGCGCCTGCTTTATGGTTCGTTTAGTTGTTGTCGGACGGAGGCGGCGGACGTTGACCTCCCTGCTCATCACCGCCGCCCGGCGGGCCGTTCGGACGCGGCGGCAGGTATTCGTCCCGCGTCAACTTGCCGTCATGATTCTTGTCGAGCGTCAGCAACTCCGCCGGGGCGTTTGCGATCTCATTCGAATCGATTATGCCGTCGTGGTTGACGTCGAGCGCCTGGAGGAGGGGCAAGGGCGGCGGACGATGATGTCCTCCCTGCGGGCCACCACCGGGGCCTCCTTGCTGATTCCCCTGCTGATTGCCGCCCGGACCGTGCTGCTGGTTCCCCTGTGGGCCGCCTTGTGGCCCTCCCTGCTGGTCGCCTTGCGGGCCGTTTGGACGGGGCGGTCTGTACTCGTCCGGCGTCAGTTTGCCATCGTGGTTTTTGTCGAGCGTCAGCAACTCCGCCGAGGCATTTGCGATTTCATTGGAATCGATCACGCCATCGTGGTTGACGTCGAGCGCTTCCACGAGCGGAGAAGGCGGCGGACGATGATGGTGATGCCCTCCTTGCTGTCCCTCTCCCCCACCGCCCTGTGGCGGCGGGCCGCCCTCGTCCTGCGCGAAGATCGTCGCCGCTCCCAAACCAACAACCGCTACTGTCATCCAAATAAGCCTTGGTACTTTCATAACTTTGATTCCTTTCTGCCAGTAATAAACACGGCTATTGTTAAGACGGTGTGTGCGAAAACAGGGAAAATTGTTAAGGAAGCGTTAAAGTTGCGGCGCAATCAGCCTGCCTGCGGTATTCTGGCAACGTGACGACCGAACGTTCCACGCGCGTGTTGATCATCGACGACGACCGCAAACTCTGCGCGCTCATTCGCGAATATCTCGCGCCGCTCGGCTTCGAGGTGGCTGCCGCGCACACCGGTCCGGCCGGCGTCGAACAGGCGACGACCGGCAACCACGACGTGGTCATTCTCGACGTGATGCTGCCCGGTCTCGACGGCTTCGAAGTATTGAAACGTATCCGCCAGAAATCACAGGTGCCGGTACTCATGCTCACAGCCCGTGGCGAGGAGACCGACCGAATCGTCGGCCTGGAAGTTGGCGCGGACGACTACCTGCCGAAGACGTTCTCGACCCGCGAACTTTTGGCGCGTCTGCGCGCCGTAATGCGTCGCGCCTCCCGTCCGACCCCGGCCACCGCCGATGCTCCGAGCGGCGAGATTGTTGTGGGCGACTTGCGGCTCAATTCCGACGCGCGCGTGGCTGCGCTCGGCGATAAACCCCTCGATTTGACGGCCATCGAATTCGACCTGCTGGAATGTCTGGCGCGGGCACGGGGGCGCGTGCGTTCGCGCGAGCAACTTATCGAATCCATCACCGAACGCAACTATAACGTCTATGACCGCTCGGTGGACGTGCACATCTGTTCGTTGCGGAAGAAGTTGGGGGACGAATCGGCCAGTCCGCGCTTCATCCGCACTGTGCGCGCGGTCGGTTATCTGTTCATCAACCCGGACAACCGATGAGACTGCGCCTGCCGCTACTTGCCCGCATCCTGTTGTGGTTCTTCCTGAACCTCGCGTTGCTGGCCGCCGGTTTTGTCCTGTTGGTGCGGTCGCAGTTCATCTTCGACAGTGATTTCCTGCTGACGGCGGGCGCTGCGGAGCGCTTGCAGATGATAAGCGATGAGATCGCGACCGAAATGTCAAACCGTCCACTGGAACAATGGAAAGACCTGCTGGATCAGTATGACAACACTTACAAAGTCCGCTTTCATGTTTTTTCCGAGGAAGGCCGGCCATTGGCAGGTGGCGAACCGCAACGGTTGCCTCCCGAAGTCCACGATCGTATCGGGCGGCGTCCGCCGCCGCCACGGCGTTCGCCATCCGAGAATGTGGGGCCATTAGAGAACCTGCCGCCGCAGGATTCGCCGCCAGAGCAACGTCCGCCTCCAACGGCGGGACGCAACCAGAATCCATTGCGCCGGCTCATTCGCGCGGGTAATCCCGCGCGTTATTGGGTCATTGTTCGCGCCTCGACCGGAGTGGTCGTCGTTGTCGAATCTGAGACATTGACCGGCGGCGGATTGTTTCTCGACCTGCGGCCGTGGCTGGTGGCGATTTTCGGCGCGGCGATTTTTTCGGCGCTGTTCTGGGTGCCGGTGGTTCGGGGAATCACCGGCTCCATCGCCCAAATGACGCAGGCCACCAAGCAGATTGCGGAAGGCCATTTCGAGGTGCGAGTGGAGGCGCATCGCGGCGACGAACTCGGCACCCTCAGCCAGTCCATTAACAGCATGGCGCAGCGGTTGGATGGTTTTGTCACGGGCCAGAAACGCTTTCTCGGCGACATTGCGCATGAACTTTGTTCGCCGCTGGCCCGATTGCGCGTCGCGCTCGGCATCCTGGAGGAACGCGTCAGCGGCCCGCAGCAGCCCGATGTTTCCCGCGCCGCCGAACAGGCCGATGAAATCGCCGCGCTCGTAAATGAACTGTTGTCGTTTTCCAAAGCCTCGCTCGGCGCGACGCACGCCAAACTTCAGCAGGTTTCCCTGCGGACACTGGCTGAGACGGCAATCCGTCACGAGTTCATTGACAGCACACCCATCGAGGTGAAGATCGCGCCCGACCTTCGCGTCGAGGTTGAACCGGAGTTGCTGACCCGCGCCCTGTCGAACCTGCTGCGGAATGCCATTCGCTATGCCGGTGATGCCGGGCCAATCACGATTACCGCCGAGCCGCGCGACGGACAGGTTCTGTTGACGATCTCCGACTGTGGTCCCGGCATTCCCGAAGCGGAATTGCAGCGCATCTTCGATCCCTTCTACCGGCTTGACGCTTCGCGCGATCGGGAAACCGGCGGTGTCGGCTTGGGCCTGGCCATTGTGAAGACGTGCGTCGAGGCGTGTCAGGGAACGGTAGTTGCGGAGAATCGGGTGCCGAGTGGGTTGCAGGTGATGATTACATTACGAGCTGCGTAGTTGCACGGAGCGCGCGGGCACTGCAATAATTGGGAGGGTCTTTGCATTAATCTCGCTGCCACGAATCACCGTTCGTACCGCTGGCTGTAAATGGAGGAGCTAAATGCCAAATCATGGCTGCCGTTCGATTCGAGATCGACACGAATCTAAGTTCCGAAAATTTGCTCAGATCGAGTTCATTAGTGACAACTGTCTTCGCAAAGGCGGCAAGTTCCTGAGCATCCTTTGGGGGCCTGTCTTTCTCCTCGCAGAACTTGAAAAACTGAACGGAAACGCTCGCAACCGGATCGAACTGAGCCTTAAGCTGTCCGCCAATGTCAGCGTCCCAATCAGCCGTGAACTTCTGCCAGCCCAACATGGCAATGACACCAACGCTCACCCCTGCGGCAAAAATCAAAAAGCGTCGAAGCAGCTTTCTCATTCTCCACGCCTAACATGGATTAGACGTCCTAATGGCGTAAAAAAGACGCCGCGTTGGCGTCTATTTCTATTCCCATTTCCATTTGGAGTCTGCATTTCGTACCAACTCCGTCCGCAGCAAGCACGTTAGCCAAGCCGTCTAATGCCAGCAAGCCCAAACTCCCAGATCGCGAATGCCTACGCCTACTGACTCCGCAGGCTAAAGGCTGCGGCTACGGGTTTTGATTACAGGTTCTCACTGGCTCCCGGTGGGATCCACAAGAATGAGCCGTGCTTTTGGAAGTGTACGATCTGCTGGACGGTCTGTTCGGCTTTGCGGTTGACCGCTTCGGAGGTGTTGAAGGCGTTGTGGGGGGTGAGGATCACGTTCGGGCGGGCGGCCAGCGGGAAAACAGCTTCGTTTTCTTTCGCTGTTGGTAGGGCGCGCTCGCCGAGCGCGCCGTTTGTTGACCCTACGGACGGCGGGCTGGGCCAGCCCGCCCTACCGGAGCGTAGCGCGACGGCCAGGGCACTTTCGTTTTCATAGACATCCAGCGCCAAGCCGCCCAGATGTCCTTCGTCCAATAATCGCAGCAAATCGTTCGTGGGGGATAGCTCGCCGCGGGCGATGTTGATGAAAATGACACCGCGCTTGGCGCGCTGGAGCGTTTCGTAGCGGAAGTAGCCTGTGTTCGCATCGGTCAGATTCATCGCACAGACAATGATGTCGGCCCATACCAGCCCTTCATCGATAGGTATATATGATACGGAAGCGTGTCGCTGAACCAGATCGACGCCTTTCGCTTCCATGCCCAGCGCTTGCGCGATCTTTACGATTTCCGCGCCGATGCTGCCAACACCGACGACCAGTAAGCGTTTCCCGGCGCATTCCTGTCCCGTGAGACCGTCGCGCTGAAACTTCGGGAATTGCGCGATTTGCGCCGGGAGTTTTCGTAGCAACGCCAGCACCAGCAGCAGCGCCTGCTCCGCCACGGCGCGGCTGCAATAATGCGGCAGGTAGCCGCAGGGTATTTTCTGTCCGACGAGATGGTCGTAGCCTGTCGTGCGTGATATGATGCCGCTCACCTTCCCCACCCACGCCGCGGGAATGACGGATTGCGTCCGAATGCTGATGAGCGGCGCGGGTGGTTCACGGTCGCCGGTTTCCTGGATGGTCTTCCCCGTGAAGCCTGCCTGCACCGCTGCCGGCAAGTAACGGCGCAGCGCGGCAATCTCTTCCTCAAACGCTTCGTAGAAATAGACGTCCATTTATTTGCGTGAAGACTGTAACAAAAGCGTGGCGGGTTGACAGCATTTCAAGCGGCTTGTACTATCGGAGCGGTGGCGAGGGACGATTAGCTCAGTTGGCTAGAGCGCTTCCTTGACATGGAAGAGGTCACAGGTTCAAGTCCTGTATCGTCCACCATCCTTCGCTCGAAGCGCAGCGAAGACGAAGGGTGCGCGCCGTAGCCCGTCGTTTGGCGAAGGTGGGCTTTCCGAGCAAAGATTTTTTGTGCGCTTCGAGCTAAGGCTGGCACGCCAACATTTTATGTATCATGCATACATTCTCCGCAGCATTTCCAACTCGACCCGGTACTACGTTGGTTTCACCGAAAACATGAAGCAACGTCTCCCTGACCATAACGCGGGACAGCCTTTGCCTGTCAGAATGCATCGACACAGGCAGGGACGCCTGTGCCACCAAATTTTATGAGACTACTTGTAGACATTGCGTTGCTCTGGCATAATTGGCGAGAACACTTAAAGGAGAACACAATGGCACTGAAAGTTGGCGACAAGGCACCGGATTTTGAATTGACCACGAAAGCGGCGGAGGGTCCGAAGAAGATCAAGCTCAGCAGCAACCAGGGCAAGAAGAACACGGTGCTGCTGTTTTTCCCGATGGCTTTTACCGGCGGTTGCACGAAAGAGATGTGCGAGGTGAGCATGGGGTTGAACGCCTACACCAGCCTAAATGCCGACGTCCTCGGGATCAGCGGCGACAATCCGTTCGCGCAAGCCGCGTGGGCGGAGAAAGAAAAGATCACCGTCGCGTTGCTGGCCGACTACGAACACAAGGTCGCCCAGGCGTATGGCATCGCCTATGACAGTTTTTTGCCGCAGAAGAACCTCGGCATGGGCGGCGTCCCCAAGCGATCGGCCTTCGTCATCGACAAACAAGGGGTCGTGCGTTACGCGGAAAGTAACGATGATCCGGGCGTAATGCCGAATTTCGAGGCGATCAAGTCGAGCCTGGCGCAGTTGAAGTAGCAAGGTCCGCTGGGTCCGCGCAGTTTTATCGCCCTGGCCTGACACGTCAGGGCGATTTTTTACCAGTCGCCGGCGCTTCAATGGCCCTGGGCGCGATCGGGTTCGAGCACGCGGGAATTCACGGTCGCTACAATCCGTTTGCAGGCCTGGCCCAGATCTTCTCCTGCGGTGATTTCCAGCCAATGTCCGCGAAGGAAGATGTATCCCTTGCCGAACGCGGCAGCGTGTTCCGCGGTGGCCTCGTCGGCGCGTTGAGAAACGAAGGCGCTCATGCGTTCGGTGTCGAAACATTGTCCGATCAATACCGAAAAGGCAACGCCGGCGGAATCCTTCGTGTGGATTCCCGAAGTCGTGCCCACAGGCGCGGCAAAAACGTCCAGACGATACGCGGGCTCCTCATCCGTGAGCATCACGTGTGGTAGCGATTGAAGGGCGTCGGTCAACTGCCTGACGATGTTGCTTTTGAGCGAGGCCTCCGCAGTGACCGTCAATTTGATGCGTATGGCAGACGCTGTTCCTTCACTCTGAGCAGGAACTTGTACTTCGAGGGACAGCAAACCCGCCAGCACAACCATAAACGCAACGAAACGCTTCATGGAATCTCCTTCTGCAGCCGATATTCGACGATCGCCAACGGGTTCGCAGCCTATCGTGTTCGGACAGGACTGACAAGCTGGCAACTCAGGACGGCACGTGCAACCCATGGGGCACCGTTGGCAAAAGCAGAGTTTTTTGGCTATCGGACGAGGATTTGGGACCTTTCTCTCTGTATCTTCCTCAATACCAACTACCTTGTAAGCCAATAAAAATAAGGCCTGTGAGGTACACCAGCCCTTGAATTACCTCTTTCCCTGTGCTACATATCAGGGCTCACACGTTCCCCGCTTTCATGGGGATGGGGAATGCGAGGAGTGACGTATTAGGGTTACGTAATTAGGGAAAACAGGGAGAAGTATGGGTATTCAAAAAGTTGTACGGGGTGGGGTATTTCGTGTTTTTGCCGCAGCGCTCTTTTTGCCGGTAGCGGCTCTTGCCGACACCATCAGCGGAACTGCCGGGGCCGCCTTTCAGAACTGGACAGCCGCCGATCTCAATCAAAACGGCAAGCCGTATTGGGACAACACGTCCCTCGACGGAAACGATATGAACGTCGGCTACTTCCTGACCGACGCGCCAACGGCCCCGCTCGCGGGCGCGCCTGGTGCGCTGCCGTTTTGGGGCAAGTCTTTCAATCCGGTCACCGACAAGGGCGGCACTCCAGATCTGAACTTCTTCTTCCAAAAGAACTCGTCTTTTAGCATCGCCAGCTTGCAGTTGGAAGTGGCCGCGAACTCGAACATCAACGAATTCGGCTGGTATGATATCACGGCCCCGTCGGTGCTACATACGATCTTCACCGGCCCCGACGCGGCGCCCACGACCAATTCGTTCACACCCAGCGCCGAATATGGCTTCTGGTTGAAGAGCGCTGACGGCACCTACTATACGCAGTCGTCGCTGAATCCCAGCGGCGATACGAGTCATCAACACTTCGCGGTCTTCGAGCAATCCTCGACAAACGGAGCCCAGATCTATTGGCTGGGGATTGAAGACTTCAACCTGTCCGAATTCCATGGCGCCGAAGGCGGCGTAGGCGACTACAATGACATGCTCGTCCGCATCTCTGCCGCGCAGGTCCTGACTGTGCCCGAGCCGTCAACTGTGGCGTTCGTGCTGAGCGGCGCCTTGCTCATGGTTTGCAGGCAGAAACGCCGCCGGTAGTTCCGTTCAATTAATCGAGCTTGCCGACAGCCAACCCAGGGAGCCCCGACCTAAAAAGTCGGGGCTTTCCGTTTCAGCCTTTGGAACGGGCTGCCGCGACAACTACTTCCCGGCGGCACGCTTTCGATTCGGCTTGGCGGGGGTTTTCACGGGCTGATGCGGGATTGACAGGGCGTCGACTCCGGAGGCGCGGTAGCGCAGCCAATGAATGGCAAAGCGCGCCAGCTCTTCGCTCGTTCTCAGGTTCAGCTTCTCCTTGATGTGTTCCCGATGCGACGCGACGGTTTTGGTGCTGAGGTGCAGCCGGCGGGCGATTTCCTGGGTGGCGTAGCCGTCGCCAATCAACTGGAAAATCTCCAGCTCGCGGTTGCTCAGCCGCTGGGCAAGCGAAGTAATCTTGTCCTGGGACACATTGCCCCCGAGGCGGTTGACAATCACATTCGTGACCTTCCCGCTCAAATAAACCTGACCGCGCAGCACCTGGCGGATCGCCTGCAGCAGCACGTCCGTTTCCTCCTGTTTCATTACATAGCCCTTGGCGCCAGCGTGCAGGCTGCGTTCGGCATAGAGGGTCTCGTCGTGCATGGACAACACGATGGTTGGCAACTGCGGATGGCGCAGCTTGATGTCCTTGATCAGCTCGATGCCGCTGCCTTCGCCCAGGGCGAGGTCCACCACGGCAATGTGGGGCCGCAACTTCTCAATCGCTGCCAAGGCGGCATTAGCATCCCGTGCCTGGCCGCAGACCTCCAGATCCGGTTCTCCATTGATGCGCTGCGCCAACCCCTCGCAAACCAGCGGGTGATCATCCACCAACAGAACTCGCTGCCGGATGCCGGCGGTTTCTGGCTGCTTGGTCTGGGCGGCTTTCATTTTGATTTTCGGGCGTGGCCCGGCAAGATGCAACTGATAATCGTTCCGCCGCCGCGGCAAGACGCGATCTGGAGCTTGGCGCCGATCGCGCGCGCGCGGCAATTCATGTTCTCGAAACCCATTCCCCGGCCCTCCGCCGAATCCCCGGACAACCCGCGGCCGTTATCGACAATGCTCAACACGGTCCCTCCCCGCCGACGGTGAAGCGAGACGCAGATTTCCGTGGCCTTTCCGTGAATGATGCCATTGTGGATCGCCTCCTGCGTGATGCGGTAAAGATGAACGGCCACGCCGTGGTCGCGGATGTGGACCCGGTGATTGGATTCAAATCGGCAGGAAATCGAGAACATCGTCCCGATGGAGGACGCCAACTCATCCAGGGCCGCCACCAGACCCATGGTTCCCAGGTTCACGGGATTAAGCCCGCGGGCGATCTGGCGTGCCTGGCTGGCGGTCGCCCGGGACAGCGCGGCGATTCGCCCTGCCACGCCCGCTTCGGAGGGGGATTGGGCCGCGAGTTGCCTTTGCAGATTACTGGCGATGTAAGCAATGCCGGCCAATTGTTGGCACAAGCCATCATGCAAATCGCGCCCGATGCGCTGTTGTTCGCGTTCGCTGATTTCCAACAATTGCCCCTCGGCGCGGCGCCGCCCCATCACCTGACCAATTTGGCTGCAGATATCCTTGAGCAGTTGCAGCAAATGTTTGTCGGGAGGCAAGACGCGGCGGCTGAAAACCGTGATGACTCCCAGCACTTCCTGGTTCAGCCGGATCGGAAAGGCAAAGACCGTCCGCAGTCCATACTTGTCAGCGGCCCGCGTTCGTTGCGGCGCCGGCTGCTGGGAAACGTCCTCAATCCAGAGCGGCTGGTTGCGCGCCCAAACGGAGCCGGGGATTCCTTCGCCGCGCGCAAAGCCCAGATCCTTCGTGGCGCGCTCCACGCGGGGCAGCCGCTGCGAGGCGGGATGCCAGGTTTGGGCGCAGCGCAAGACATTTGCTGCCGGATCCACCCTCCAAAGCTCGCCCCAGTCGCAACCCAGGTTCTCACAAATGGCCCGAAAAATTTTCGGGCCGGCCTCGGACAAAGTATAGGATTCGGCGAGCGCATCCGTGGTGGCCTGTTGCGCGCGCAACCGCTGCTGGGCGCGCCGCATCTCGGTGACATCCTGGGCCAACAATAGAACGATCCGCCTTCCTCGCAAGGGGATCAGAGCCGCGTCGATTTCGACGTTGATAAAGCCGCCATCCTTACGGCGATGGCGAAACACGTTGTCGTGCCCGTTGTTGGCAACACCGCGCGGCGAAGATAATCCCTGGCAGTACTTCCTGAAGCCCGCCAGAGATTCCGGTGCGCTCAGGTCCGTCACTTTCATTTGGTGGAACTCGGACCGCGAATACTTGTAGCGGCGGATGGTTGCCTCATTCACCGCCAGGATGCGCAGGGTCCGGGCATCGCAGACAAAGCGCGGTTGTGGCAGCTTCACAAACAGGAGCCGATGCAGTTCCTCCGCTTCCGACAAAGTTTGGAGCGCCTCTTGCGTCCGGGTCAGGGCTTCCGCAACCCACTCGAATCCCTGCTTTTCATCCAAACGCTCGACACGTCCCCGATTACGGCCAAAAGGAAGGAGAGACGGAAGCTTTGTTTTCAAAGCCAACGCCGACCGCTTCGTATCTACTCGCATCGAGGCGCCCGCCATCCCTTTTCTCCAAGTACGCCATTAGATTAACCGAGGCTGGGCAGATTGCAAGTCTAATGCGGCGCCGCTACGACCCTGTATGCCAGTAGTTTGCGGCGTTACGGGGGTGAAAAGAATTTGAGAGCGAAGAGGGGTTTCCCCAGCGGCGGAAAGCACAGCAGCCGCCGGCGCCCTATCGCCTGGGCTTGGAGTGATGATTATCGTCCGGAGAGGATCCCTGCAGATCGCGCAAGGAGACGATTCCCACGAGATGTTTCCGCCGATTCAATACGGGCAATCGGCGGAGTTGCCACCGCTGCATCAGATCAGCGGCTTCATTGACATTTTGGCCTTCGCGGCCGCAAATGGCCGGGAACATCATCACTTCGCGCACCTGGCTGGTCCGCGGGTCGCAACCCTGGGCCGTCGCCCGCACCGTCAAGTCCCGCGCGGTCAACAGCCCCACGATTTTTCGTCCCTCGCAAACCGGCAGCATACTGACATTGTAAACACTCATCTTGCGCGCGGCTTCCTGCAACAGCGTATCCGGGGCAACCACCGCGACGCTTCTTTTCATGACGTTTTTGAGCTGCATGGCGCTGGTCAGTCGGCTCCGTGAGGAAGAGGACGCAAGGCGCGAGCACGATGATCGCTGGCGATGCGAACAACAACGCGGTCTATATTGCCACCTGTCATCTTTATCCTACTTGGCGTGCGGCTACTTTACCCGGCTGTTCGGGTTGGCACAATAGAACCCGGACTGTTTTATGGTTCGGAGGATATCCCATCCCCCCTCAGCCGATCTCCCATGGGAAAACCGTCTTCGCACCGATTGTGGAGACGCGCTCCTTGGCGTAGAAAGAGGAGCGTAAGAACAATCATGAACCCAGAGCTACAACGAACCGAAAACCAGAAGGCCGATGAAGGATTGACCGGCCTGGTTGGAAGATTTTCAGATGTGGCCGAAACCGGGGCATCAGCGGCGTTAGTATCGGATCCTCCCCGTGCAATAAACTCGCTTCGTGTTTTGTCGCTTCTCCAAGTGCAAGACACCCTCACCACATTGCACAAACTCGCACCGAGCTACCGCCAGCTGATGCCCCTCCGGCCCTTTGTTTTTGTTCATGAAGATGAAATTTCGTCAGATGTGGCCGAAACCGGGGCATCAGCGGCGTTAGTATCGGATCCTCCCCGTGCAATAAACTCGCTTCGTGTTTTGTCGCTTCTCCAAGTGCAGGACACCCTCACCACATTGCACAAACTCGCACCGAGCTACCGCCAGCTGATGCCCCTCCGGCCCTTATGGAATTGAGATCGATGAAACCTTTTCAACAATTCTCGAATGATTCAGCCAAGGTCGGGCAGATTTTGTTTTGGCTGTTCCCTTACGAGCAGAGCACATTTAATCCCCGCCGGACGCGGACAGATCGTGGCACACGCGGCGCCGCTGACGTTCGCGCATCCCAGGGGGCGCGTTCAAGAAGCATTTCGAGTCGTCAATCTGCAAGCTGAAGCCGGCACCAGGGAGTCAGGGGATCGGCCGGTGGAAGCTGAAGGAACACAGGTTGGGGCTGCCACTAGGGAAAAAGGGAGTGGCGGCTGCAGCCGAAGAAAGAAGTCGGCAGGCGGAAGCTGGCGGCAGGGAAACAAGGGATCTGCCAGCGGGAGCCGATGGAACGTAGGCCAAGGCGGCCACCAGGGAAAAAGGGAGTGGCCGCTACGGTCGAAAAAGAAGTCAGTCAAGTCGTCCGGCGAAAGCTGGCGCCAGGGATCGGCGCCGGCTGAAGCCGAAAAAACTCGGTGGAAACTGCCACTAGGGAAAAAGGGAGTGGCAGTTTCGGCCGACAAAAAGGAAGCCTGTCGAGTCGTCCATCGGCAGGCGGAGCCTGAAGTAACAACGGCTGGACAGATGTCGATTACGTTACAACTGGCATTAAGGGCAATAGGGAATGAAAACAGTTGTGCGGGGCCTCGTCGCCCTGTTGGTTTTATTTGTTGTCGGTAACGTCGCTCATGGCCTCACCTTCACCGCTACGGGTCAGGGCGACAATACCAATAAGATATTGAGCGCGTCGGTCACGTTTGCCGTCTCCGACCTGAAGCTCGTTATCACGCTCGCGAATACCGCCACCTTCGACCCGGATGATAGCGCTGACATCCTCACGGGCGTTTTTTTCACGCTGGTTGGAGACCCGCTGCTCACCCGGACATCGGCGCTGCTCGGTTCCGATACGGCGATCGAAGCCCGTTCGGGAGTGAGCGGTCCCGGTATGAATGTTGGCGGCCAGTGGGCCTATCGCAATGACTTGACCGACCTGACCAATGAACCGAACGAAGGCCTCGCCATCGCGGGCCTGAAAAACTTTAGCAAGAAACCGTATCGCTTCTCCGGCCGAAAGCTGGCCTCCCCCAGCGGTGTGCAATACGGGGTCACGACGGACTTCGATAACCTGGGCAACGATAAGGCCAGCCTCAAGCACCAACAGCTCATTGAGAACACCGTCGTCTTTACGATGGGCGGACTACCCACGAACTTTACATTCGCGGACATCTCCAACGTCAGTTTCCAGTATGGCACGGGCCCCTCAGCCGCGGACCTCGCCGGTACGGTCAGCGGTAGTGGCGTCCCCGTGATTCCGGAGCCAAACACCATCGCGCTGGTGGCGGCGGGTTTGCTCGGGGGCGTTCATCTCAGGGCGGCGACCAAGGGTCGTCGCCCACGTTCGCGCATGCCCCGGGGCGCGCCAAACCAGCCACACTGGCGTCCGGCGGCGCAACCAAGCGCAAGAGGTTCACCCGGGGAACAATCTTTTGGATGGTCCATCGGTCAACAGAATGTAAAGGAGAATTCGCTTTCATGCGAAAAGGTCGATTCGGCATGAGACGCCAGCGCACGAAGCATCGGCATTAGGATCGCAGCAACATGACAGAGAGGAAGATGGCGGATACAGGGACGCGCGCCATGAGGTTAACAAATGGGGACGGGTTATGGGTATTAAACGGGTCATATGGGGAAGCGCCCTTGCCGTATCGCTCATTGTGCCGGTAGCAGCTTTTGCGGATACAATCAGCGGAACGGCCGGTGCCGGGTTTCAGAGTTGGACAGCCGCCAATCTCAATGAAAACGGCAAGCCGTATTGGGACAATCCGTCCCTCGACGGCAGCAATATGAATGTTGGGTTTTTTCTGACCGATGCGCCCACGGCCCCGCTGCCGGGCGCGCCTGGTGCGCTGCCGTTTTGGGGCAATACTTTCAGTTCGGGCGCCGACAGCGGCGGGACGCCAGATCTGAATTTTACTTTTCAAACGAACTCGGCCTTCGATGTCGCCAGCATGATCCTGGAAGTTGCCGCCAACTCCAATATCAACGAGTTCGGCTGGTATAACATCACGGATCCGTCGGCGCTGCATCCGATCTTCGCCGGCGCCGACTCGCCGCCCGCTACTGACACGTTCGCACCGAACGGCCAGTATGGTTTCTACTTGAAAGGCAGCAACGGCACCTTCTACACGCAGTCCTCGCTGAACCCCGCCGGCGACACCTCGCACCAGCACTTCACCGTTTTCGAGCAATCCCCGACAAAGGGAGCCGAAGTTTATTGGCTGGGGATCGAAGACCTCACGGTGCACGATCAATTTGGCGGGGAAGGTGGCGCGGGTGACTACAATGACATGCTGGTCAAGATATCGGGCGAGGCTGCGCCGGCTGTGCCGGAGCCCTCGACCGTGATGCTGGTGCTGAGCGGCGCCTTGCTCATGCTCTGCTCGCAGAAACGCCGCCGATAGACCCGCTTTCATTCGACCTCACGCCGCTGACATCTCTGGTGACGAAAGCCCCGAACAGCGAACTCGGAGCTTTTTGTCTCCTCCAGCGGCTTGCCTAAGCGGGAACGGGCCGTATAATGCAGTGGCGATGAGCGATTCACATAATCTTTTCAATTCACTACAAGAATTCGATCTCGGTGGCGGACGCAAGGGGCAATTCTACTCGCTGCCGGCGTTGGAAGCGGCGGGCGTGGGCAAAATTTCGCGGTTGCCGGTCAGCATTCGCATCGTCCTGGAATCGGTGCTGCGCAGCGTCGATGGCAAGAAGGTGACCGAGCGGGATGTGCGGACGCTGGCGAATTGGAACGCGAAAGCGCCCGCGCAGGAGGAAATCCCGTTCATCGTCGCGCGCATCGTGTTGCAGGATTTCACGGGCGTGCCGTTGCTGGTTGATCTCGCGGCAATGCGGTCGGCGGTGGCGCGGATGAAGAAGGACCCGAAGATCGTCGAGCCGCTGGTGCCCGTCGATCTGGTGGTGGACCACTCGGTGCAGGTGGATTTTTTCGGCACGGCTGACGCGCTGAAGCAGAACCTGGAAATGGAATTCAAGCGCAACCGCGAGCGGTACGAATTGCTCAAGTGGGGCCAGCAGGCGTTCAAGACTTTCAAGGTCGTGCCGCCCGGCATCGGCATCGTGCACCAGGTCAATTTGGAATACCTCGCCAAAGGCGTGCTTAGTGGCGCGGGCGTCTCGCCCGCCGAATCCGGCAAGGCAGGCGGGACGCCTGCCCCACTATTATATTATCCCGACACACTCGTCGGCACGGACTCGCACACCACGATGATCAACGGGCTCGGCATTGTCGGCTGGGGCGTTGGCGGCATCGAGGCCGAGGCGGGGATGCTTGGCCAGCCGGTTTACTTCCTCACGCCCGAAGTGGTTGGCGTACACATGACGGGCGCGCTGGGCGAAGGGGTGACTGCGACCGACCTCGCGTTGCACGTCACCCAGATGCTCCGCAAGGCGAAGGTGGTTGGCAAGTTCGTCGAGTTTTTCGGGCCCGGCGCGACGTCGCTGCCGGTGGCGGACCGCGCGACCATCGCGAACATGGCGCCCGAATACGGCGCGACGATGGGCTTCTTTCCGGTGGACGACGAGTCGCTCAATTATCTGCGCGCGACGGGCCGCACCAACGAGCAGGTCGTCGCTTTCGGAAACTACTTCAAGGCCCAAGAGATGTTCGGCATCCCGGACCAGGGCGACATTGATTACAGCGTCGAACTCGAACTCAATCTGGCCGACGTGAAACCGAGCGTCGCCGGTCCGAAGCGCCCGCAGGACCGCATCGACCTGCCGAACCTGAAGGACAAGTTTGTCGAGCTGTTCTCGAAGCCGCTGGCGGAGAATGGTTACAACAAACCCAGCGCGGAACTGGGCAAGCGCGTCGCCGTGCATCTCGGTTCGAGCACGCCGGTCGAACAACCGCGCCAGGCGGTATGCCGGCACAGAATCTCGTCTCCGACAGCGAATCGGAGATGCGCGACCAGCATCCGACGCCCGATACCGTTCACAATTCCGTGCCCACTCGCGACGGCGATTGGCAAATCGGCCACGGGTCGGTGGTCATCGCGGCCATCACGAGTTGCACCAATACCACCAATCCCAGCGTGATGCTGGGCGCCGGTTTGCTGGCGAAGAAAGCTGTCGAACGCGGGCTGAAAGTCCCCGCGTACGTGAAGAGTTCGCTCGCGCCGGGCTCGCGCGTGGTCAGCGATTACCTGACAAAGGCCGGACTTGCAGCCGTACCTCGACAAGCTCGGCTTCAACCTCGTCGGCTACGGCTGCACGACGTGCATCGGCAATTCGGGGCCGTTGCCCGCGCCGATTGAGGATGCGGTGGTGAAGAACGATCTGATCGCGGCGAGCGTGCTCAGCGGCAACCGGAATTTTGAGGCGCGCGTCCACTCCAGCATGAAGGCGAATTTTCTCATGTCGCCGCCGCTGGTCGTCGCCTTCGCGCTGGCGGGACGCGTGGACATCAATCTGACGACCGAACCGCTTGGCAAGGACAAGAACGGGAGTGACGTTTACCTGCGCGATTTGTGGCCGACGCTCGCAGGAAGTCCGCGACGCGATGAAGAGCGCGCTCAAGCCGGAGGTTTTCCGGACGTTGTACAAGGATTTCGCGGCGCAAAATCCCGACGTGGAACGAGATCCCCTCCTCTGTCGGCGATGTGTACCGCTGGGACGCAAAAAGCACGTACATCCAGGAGCCGCCGTTCTTCGAGAACTTCTCGATGCAGCCCGGGCACGATCGGCGAGATCAGGGGCGCCTGCGCGCTCGGCGTTTTTGGCGACACCGTGACGACCGACCACATCTCGCCCGCCGGCAGCTTCAAGAAAGACTCGCCCGCCGGCAAATATCTCGTCGAGCACGGCGTGCAGCCCGTTGATTTCAACAGCTACGGCGCGCGGCGCGGCAACGACCGCGTGATGACGCGCGGGACCTTCGCCAATGTGCGCATCAAGAACCTGATGCTGCCCGGGCATCGAAGGCGGCGTGACGAAGTACAAAGGAAAGCCGATTTCGATTTACGATGCCGCGATGAAATACCACCAGACGGCGGTGCCGCTGGTGGTGTTCGCGGGCCAGGAATATGGCACGGGCAGTTCGCGCGATTGGGCGGCGAAGGGCACGAAATTGCTCGGCGTCCGCGCGGTGATCGCGCAAAGCTTCGAGCGCATCCATCGGTCGAATCTCCTGGGCATGGGCGTGTTGCCCTGTCAGTTCCAGGAAGGCACGACCGTCCAGACGCTGAAAATCGATGGCTCAGGAACGTACGACATCCTCGGGTTGAACGATAACCTCCAGCCGCGGCAGGAGTTGACGCTGGTGATTCAACGGCCCGACGGCACCGCGCAAAAAGTGCCAATCATCGCGCGCATCGACACGCCGATCGAAGTGGAATACTACCGTCACGGCGGCATCCTGCCCTTCGTGCTGCGGCAGTTGGTGGCGAAGGCGTAGAAGCCCTACTAAACAAATCGATTAATTGACCGTTCTCGTTGTGCCATTCTCCCGGTTAGCATGATGCATATGTTACATATGCATCCAGCGAAATCGCCTTCCGTATACTCTCCCAGCGATAGCCCAGGACAAAGCGTGGTCGCTCACGCCATAATAGATGTCACTGACATCTATTATGGAGTTGACCACACTGGTGGCCGCAATCACAAACAAATAACGGTCGATTCGGAATGTTCAGCGGCGAGTCGGCGCATTACCCTGCCTAGCAGAGTGGACTCGGAAATTGAAAACCAGAATGAAGAGTTGCTTTAGAGGGTCTGATGATGAGATTTGACTTTTTTCCGACCATGAGCAAGAGGCAATCAAAGGGCACGGCGAAGGAATGTGCTTCAGTATTGAGGATTTTTGCCGCTCGAGATCAACCACCAGTCGACAAGCCTGACTTTAGGATTCATACCACGCTCGCCCAATTTAGCATAGGCGGCGTTTAAGAAACGCCACGCGAACCTATGGTAATTTTCGTCTACATTTGGCGGAACCTGGGGCCCCCTCTGCTTGGGGAAAAATGTGAGGGCCTTTACGACTCGTGAGTCGTACAGCGGCACAATCTCATTGTGAAAATGCATATACTTTGAACAGAATGACGTGGCCTTCTTCTTGCCGCTGAGTTGTGGAGCGGTCAGTTTCACAAACCTCCCGTGAGCGGCAACGATTCGTTGCAGTTTTTCGCATGTCAGAGGTTCATCTATATCCACAATACTATTGAGTATCATGTCTATGTGAGTGTGTTGTAGACGCAAGAACTCTGCGAAGTTTTGAAGGCGCTGAGCGCCCTCGCCACCAGCTACAAGAGCCCGCGCGAGCTGCGCAGTGTATGTTCCATTGATAATCCAGACTTTAGCAGTTACGACACCTAGATTCTCATGTGCGGGATGGCTTCGGCAGAGACAGCGAATGGTATCGTATGCTATTTGCCAACGAATATTATAGTCGCGGCACGCTTCGGCGTATGTCATTGGAGTCTACTACTCCGTTTTCGGCAGGTATGAAATATACCCGGCTGCCAATGTGATGCTGTAAAACTCGCCTTGTTTGAAGTTGAATCCCAATACAAGTTCGTCGTACTTGTAAAATACTGCGTGGTCTTCGATCTCATCTATGTCGATATCTTTTCGTGCGTAGGGTTCGCCTTGAATCTTCACAATCTGCCTCAGAGAGACTCCCGCCCTAATGCCGGTGTCCGTTGAGGCGTTAGCTGGCTTGAATATTCCGTGGTACGTCAAGTAGAAGGTGAAGCATTTAATTTTGCCGTCTGGGTCAACGATAACCTCTAAGCCGTCTGTCGTGTAATCCAGCACAGTGCAATTAGCAAGATAACCACCGGTTCCTATGTTGGATCGTTCTTCTGGCGGCCCAAACTGCCTCTCAAAGTCAGAACCTTTCATGCCGAGCGTATAGAGCTTATCCCCCTCCTTGAAACCGAGTTGCCCGTGCGTGACCACAACAAGGGCCGGTGCTCCCTGAGCGCAGGCCACAAATAACGACCCAGGATATTCAATCAAGAAGCAGATCGTGAATAAGCTGAGTATTATCTTTCTCATCAGCCGACATTTCCCATGTGACCTATGCCTCGCACCCATTGGAGGTCATTCAGTCTCGTTAATCAACATCGTATCATCCCTGCAAGTGCCTTCAAGCCTTTCCTGCCACTCCAAGACCGGATTCCTGACTCCGGGGAAGATGGTTTCTGCCGTCGATGCCGTTCAGCAGGAGAAAGAGGTCAGGTTTCATCGTCAGACAATTCGTCTGACTCGGCAGGGGGACTGCTCGCGCTCGCCTAGGCGCGGCATCAGCACCACCCGCCCTCTGTCCGCATCTACGCCACGCTGGCGCGGGCATCGCGGCAGGCATCCTTCATGGACACCAAGGCGCCGGTGGTTACCCGGTCCAGCGATTTGCCGCTTTGCAGGTTGCGTTGGGCCAGTTTCTCGATCTCGAGGATGTGATCGATGAGGAAGCCGCCGCCGGTGGTCGTGAAACGGAAACCTGTTTCGGTTGCTACTGCAGTGGCGTTGGATTCTTGGGTCATTCGGTTCCTTTCGATCAAACGGTAAATGTTAGCGTTTGCCCGCCTGGTCAACCACGACGCGACGCTCGGTGGTTTCATCCACCATCCGCATGATGTCACCCCACTGCCCCGGCGATGGCACGGATGCCGCCGTGTAACCATTGAAGGCATCGAGCAGGTTGTGGACGGCGTTCAACATCAAACCGGTATTCGTGATCTGCATGGAGGACGCGTCCTCGCCGTCGCGCCTGACTTCGCATAACGGCCAGTCACACGTTTTAACCATGTTCTTGATGACGGTCAGGACCTCGCTCCACTCGCTCTTGGAGGGCGTGTGCCACGATTGGAATGCCTCGCAATCCAATAATCCACAGGCGAGGGCATACTTCTCGTTGAGGAACTGATTAAATTCCACTCCGCCGATCTGGCTCATCGTCACAAAAATCTCCTTTGGCAGCGATATTTGTTGTAGCGCCGTGCTGCCTGCTGCGCCGCGACAATTCAGGATCTGGCCGGAGAGAAGCAGTTCGCTGAGGCCAACTGAAGCTTACACTGGATTGGGGAATAACCTAATTGTTTCGCGAGAAATCGCTACTGCTCGTCCGGTGCCAGCAGCCGCGATTGGGGACTGCGGTCAGCGCCCGCGGCTACAGCGGCACGGCGGGAGGCGAAACCGCGAGGCCATCGCCATGCTATCGTTTTTCGATATTGACTTGTGGGGATGTTGTTGTACGATTCGATCATGCACAGGAAGCAGACTTGGCCTACGGCGACCGTGAGCGGTCGTTGCTCTGAAGTACTGTCCCGTAGAACATCCAAGGGGCAGACCCCCTATATGCTTTCTGCGAAACGAACCCACCGTTTTTGGATGACATTTTTTGTGGAACATTCTTTGTATGTGAGAGTTGCGTTGGAAATGCTTGAAGAACTTCGGTGGGTTCGTTTTGGAAAACGAACCCACTTTTGGGGGGGTAAAACGGGAGATCGAAGGCGTTTTTAACCCGGTTTGGAGGGTTTTGGGGTGAAAGATCGACCATTGGTGAAGCGAATGCGCTCAAACGGCGGCAAGCGGGCCGCTTGCCCTACAAGGGAGACCTTGCGGTCTTACGAAGTGAGCGGTCGGGAGACCCGCGCACAACGGAGGCAGAATAAACGGGCGGGACGCCCGTTCCACTACGGAGAGGCACAACGAGTCGGCAACAGTTATTAGGACGGTTCCCTATCAAGGGGATACCGTTGAACGCTTGACTCTCTGGCTGGTGGCGATATAGTGAAGTTGGAATCGGACAAAAATTGTCGCATTTGAAATGTGGGGTCCGATGGCATCGAGGAAGACAGACCATGGCTGATACGTTTGAAATTCAAGACTTACACGTCAACATCGAGGAGAAGGAGATTCTCAAGGGTGTGGATCTCGTGGTTCGCAAGGGCGAAGTGCATGCGTTGATGGGGCCGAACGGCTCGGGCAAGAGCACGCTGGCCAACGCGATCCTGGGCCATCCGAAGTACACGGTGACCAGTGGCAAGATCCTGATGAAGGGCGAGAACATCCTGGAGATGGAAACCGACGAACGCGCCCGCAAGGGCCTGTTCCTCGCCTTCCAGTACCCGTGCGAGGTGCCGGGCGTCCGCCAGTCCAATTTCCTGCGCCTGGCTTGCAGCGCGCGCGCGGGCCGCGACCTGGATGTCATGGATTTCTACAAGAAGCTCGAAGACAAGATGAAGGTGCTCGACATCGATGAGAAGTTCCTGAAGCGCTACCTCAACGAGGGGTTCTCGGGCGGCGAGAAGAAGCGTAACGAGATTTTGCAGATGATGATGCTCGAACCCGAGTTCGCCGTCATGGACGAGACGGATTCGGGCCTGGACATCGACGCGCTGAAAGTTGTGTCGCGCGGCGTGAATGAGTTGCGCGGCCCGAACCTCGGCATCCTGATCATCACCCATTACGAGCGGATCCTGCGCTACATCAATCCCGATTTCGTGCACATCCTGGTCGACGGCAAGATCGTGAAGTCGGGCGGTCCCGATCTCGCCGCGCACCTCGAAGAGCACGGCTACGATTGGATCATCAAGGACGCGGAGACCGCCGCCGCGCCGGTGAAAGGTTAAGACGATGAGCACTTCTACCGAACAAGTTTTGCCGGGAGCCTACAAGGAAGGTTTCCACGACGAGAACATCAAGGCCCTGCACAAGGTCCCGAAGGGCCCGACGCATGAAGTCATCGATTACATGTGCGACACGAAGGGCGAACCGGACTGGATGCGCCAGTTCCGCCATCGCAGCCTTGATTTGTTCTTTAAAGCGACCATCCCGGAGTGGATGCCCGGCTTGCGCGACATCGACTACGACGCGATCACCTATTACGCCAGCCCGATCGAGAAATCGGCGCGGCGCTGGGAGGATGTGCCGGAGGAAATTCGCCGCACGTACGACAAGCTGGGCATTGCCAAGGAAGAGCAGAAGCTTCTCGGCGGTCTCGGCGCGCAGATCGACAGCGAGATGGCGTATCACAACATCCAGGAGACGCTTTCCAAGCGGGGCGTGGTCTTCCTGAGTTGCGACGACGGCATGAAGGAGTATCCCGAGATTTTCAAGGAGCACTTCGCGAAATCGATCCCGCCCGAGGACAACAAGTTTGCGGCGCTCAACTCGGCGTTCTGGAGTGGCGGCTCGTTTGTGTACGTTCCCAAGGGCGTGAAGTGCGACGTCCCGTTGTCCGTGTACTTCCGCATCAACGCCGAGCAGTTCGGGCAATTCGAGCGCACGCTGATCATCTGCGAGGACGACAGCTTCTGCCATTATGTGGAAGGCTGCAGTGCGCCGGTGTACACGACCAATTCGTTGCACTCCGCGGTGGTCGAGATTTTCGTCAAGGACCGCGCGCGGTGCCGTTACACGACGATCCAGAACTGGTCGACGGATGTTTACAACCTCGTGACCAAGCGCGCGTTTCTCTACAAGAAGGCCGTGATGGAATGGGTGGACGGCAATCTCGGCTCGAAGCGCACCGTGAAATACCCGTCGTGCTACATGGTCGGCGAAGGCGCGCACGGCGAAATTCTGAGCCTCGCCAGTTCCGACAAGGGAATGTGGCAGGATGCGGGCGCGAAGCTGGTCTTTTTTGCGCCGAACTGCACGGGTCGCATCAACTCGAAATCGATCAGCGGCCACGGCGGGCGCGCCTCGTACCGCGGTTTGGTACAGGTCAACGAAGCGGCCAAGAACTGCCGGGTGCAGGTCAATTGCGACGCGCTGATTCTCGACGAGATCAGCCGTTCCGATACGTATCCCGTGATGGAAATCGACGGCGACCTCGCGACGATCGAGCACGAGGCAAGCGTTTCCAATGTTTCCGAGGAACAGCTCTTTTACCTGCAGAGCCGCGGCATCAAGAAAGAGGACGCGGTCGCGATGATCGTCAACGGATTCATTGAGCCGATCGTCAAGGAGTTGCCGATGGAATTCGCCGTCGAGATCAACCGGCTCATCAACTTGCAGATGGAAGGTTCCGTCGGGTAACACTGAATCGGTCCTCGGCGCTCATAGAGCGCCGCTACAGCGCCATGACAACCGGATTCTCTCAGCAGACCCTCGAAGCCGTCGCCTCGGGCGAGCCCGGCTGGCTCACGTCCCAGCGGCGGACCGCGTGGCAGACATTTGAAAAGCTCCCGCTGCCGACCCGGCGGGACTTACAGTGGCAGCGCTTCGATATTCGCGGCCTCAAACTCGATAAAGTATCTCTGTCGCTCGAAAAGCCGGCCATCGTCGAACGGCTCACTCCCCTGCCCGCCGAATTGAGCAAGCAGGGTGTTATTTTTTGCGACATGGCCACCGCGCTCGCCAAACACGGCGACGTGCTGAAGGATTACCTCGGCAAGAGCATCGCACCTGACGAGCCGTCAAAATTCCAGGCCCTGCACGCGGCGCTTTGGAAAAGTGGCGCGTTTCTTTATGTACCGCGCAACATTCGCTGCGAGCTACCGTTGGAAGTCGTGTACGAAATGGTCGGCCAGAACACGGCGGGTTTCCCGCACACGCTGGTCGTTGTCGAACCCGGCGCGGAGGCCACGCTCGTGCAGAAGTTCATCGGCGGCCCAGCGGTGGGCACCAATGGCGCGCCCAGTATTCATGCAAGCGGCACGGAAGTCTTCGTGAAAGAAGGCGGTCATCTGCACTACATCAGCGAGCAGAATTTCTCGCCGAATGTTTACGATTTCACGGCAAAGCGCGCGCATGTCGCCCGCGACGCGGAGATTGACTGGGTGCTCGGCATGTTCGGCGCGTCGTTCCAGCGTTACGATGTCGAATGCATCATGGAAGGCGAAGGCGGCATGAGTTTCATGTATGCCGTGGGCGTGCTCGACCAGCACCAGCAGTTCGGGCAATTCACGAAGCAGCATCACCGGACGGGCAATACGACCAGCGACCTGATGTTCAAGAACGTGCTGCGTGATTCCGCTGTCAGCAATTACACGGGCGTGATCAAGGTGGAGAAGAACGCCAATGGCACCAACGCTTACCAAGCCAATCGCAACCTGGTGCTCAGCAAGGAAGTTCGCTGCGACACGCGCCCGATTCTTGAGATTGAATCGAACCAGTTGCGTTGCACGCATGGGGCAACGGTCGGCCAATTGGAAGAGGACCAGCTTTTTTACCTGCGCAGTCGCGGGCTGACGCCGGAACTGGCGCGCGATGTTTTGATCGAGGCGTTTCTCGATCCGGTGTTGGCGCGTATCCAGGTGGAAGCAGTGCAAAAGGAATTTGCCAAACTGGTGCACGACAAGGTGGTACGCAAACAATGATTGAAGTCCTCGATGAGGTGGAGTTGGAGGAGATCCGCGACGACTTTCCGGTGTTGCAGCAGAAAGTCCACGGCAAACCGCTGGTTTATTTCGACAATGCCGCCACTTCGCAGAAGCCGCGCGTCGTCATCGAGGCGCTGAACGACTACTACGAGCGTTACAACGCGAATGTCCATCGCGGCATCCACGCGCTGGCGGAGCGGGCCACCCGGGAATACGAGCGCGCCCGCGAGAAGATCACCAAATTTATCAACGCGCCCTCGCCGGAGTCCGTAATTTTCACGCGCGGCACGACCGAGGCGATCAACCTCGTCGCCTATTCCTGGGCGCAGGCCAATCTCAAGAAGGGCGACGAAATCCTGCTGACATTTATGGAGCACCACAGCAACACGGTGCCATGGTACCAGGTGTGCGAGCGCACCGGCGCGGTGATCAAGCGCATTGAGTTGAATCCCGACGGCACGCTGCGATTGGACGATCTTGACCAACTTATCACCGAGCGCACGAAACTTGTCGCCGTCACGCAACAATCCAATGTTCTCGGCACGATCAACCCGGTCCGCCTGATAGCGGATGCGGCGCACAAGAAAGGCGCGGTGATTCTCGTCGATGGCGCGCAGAGCGTGCCGCACATGCCGGTGGATGTGCAGGCGCTTGACTGCGATTTCTTTGTGTTCAGCGGCCACAAGATGTGCGGTCCAACGGCCAGCGGCGTCCTATATGGCCGGCGGGCGATTCTCGAAGCCATGCCGCCGTTCATGGGCGGCGGCGAGATGATCAAGGAAGTGTGGTTCGACCACGTGAAGTACAACGACCTGCCTTATAAATTTGAGGCGGGCACGCCGAACATCGCCGAGTCCATCGGCCTCGGGGTCGCTGTGGATTATCTCACGCGCATCGGCATGGAAAAAATTCGGCAACATGAAAAGGAAATCACGCAGTACGGTCTCGATTGCCTGAAGGACTTTCCCGAGATTACCGTCTATGGCCCTGAGGACGTCGAGAAGCGCGGCGGCCTGGTTACTTTTACGTTGGGCGATGTGCATCCGCACGACATTGCCACCTTTGCCGACCAGGACGGCATAGCGATCCGCGCGGGTCATCATTGCGCCATGCCGTTGCACAAGAAGCTGGGCCTTGCCGCGACGGCGCGCGCCAGTTTTTATCTTTATAATACCCGCGACGAAGTGGATGTGTTTATTGCCATGCTCCACAAGGCCAAGAAGTTTTTTGGCGCCTGCCCCACTGGTCGCGCGATGGGCTACTAGCTCCGCACGGCGTCTGGTGTGACCAGTTTGGCGGTTTCAAATTGACCCACTGCCGTGCCCGCACTAGTCTGACTTCGGAGGCACTATGCAGGCATTATCGGTTGCGCAACTCATTCCGGTTCTTCAAACCGCCATTGGTCCCACGATTTTGATTTCGGGCGTGGGGTTGCTCCTGCTGACCATGACCAATCGGCTGGCGCGGACCATTGACCGCGCGAGAATCGTTGCCCGCGACCTTCCGGATGCGAACGCGGCGGATCACACGAAGCATGCCGCGCAGCTTCGGGTTCTCTGGAAGCGCGCGCGCCTGATCCGTCTGTCCATTGCGCTGGCTTCCCTGAGCGCGCTTTTCGCCGCGATCCTGATCATCGTGCTGTTTGTGACAGCCTTGTTACGGATTGAGAACGTTTGGCTGATCTGCTCGCTGTTCATCATCTGCCTGGTTTGCCTGATTGGATCGCTCATGGTGTTCATCCACGACATCAATCAGGCCCTGGCGGCGTTGAAACTTGAGCTTGCGGGGAAGGACTTCGGTGGCGCCTGAAAAGAAAGTAAAATAAATTGAAACGAAAACAGGCTTCGCGCGTCTAAATTTACAGGAGGTCATATGAAAAACAGTGCCAAGAAGCACATTATGACATTGCAGGACGTAATCGGCATCGTGTCGCGGTTTGCTCGCAACGACCATGAGACGAGCGCCGTTGTCGCCGATCTAATCAACCGCGGGTTGGTTCGCGTTCGGACCCGTGGTTATCCCCGCTGCATAGTCGTGCGGTAATCAACGCTGTGTCGCATCAAGACGTGCGCGCAAGTTCGCGAGGAAAGCCTCGCGATCTTGGGGCGCGATTGTGAAGTTCCGTACGAAACCGCTCTTGCGGGGTATGGTTACGCGCCGGCACACAAACTTCCCCAAAGTATTGGTCCAGTGCTCGTTCCAGAACCGGAATTCGATATGAACGTCCTCTATGTCTTTGAGGGCCATTTTCCGCAAGGTGAATCCAAACCAAGTCACACGGATGTAGCAGTCATCGATCTCATATTGCATCTGGTGGATGCCATATAAGATCGTCGACATCAGAAACAGATCCAACACGACAATGCCCACAATCATCATTCGATACCAGCAGGCGTTTTTTCTTCTCGCAATCGCATCTTGTGGTAGCTTGGTGGCGTCATGATGGAAGAGCTTTACCAGGAAATCATCCTTGATCACTATCGCCGTCCGCGCAACAAAGGCAAGGCGGAGCCTGCCGACATTTCAGCGCACGACTCCAACCCGCTGTGCGGCGACGAGATCGACGTGACGGCGAAACTGGTAAACGACAGGATTACTGAACTGAAGTTCGATGGCAAAGGTTGTGCAATTTGCACGGCTTCCGCGTCGATCATGACCCAGAAGCTTGTCGGGAAAACCCTGGCGGAAGCCAGGCAGTTAATCGAAAGTTTCTTGAACATGATGCGCGGCGAGACGCCTTTTGGCGGCAAGGACATGGGGGACTTGAAAGCGCTGGAAGGTGTCCTGAAGTTTCCCGTGCGCGTCAAATGCGCCACGCTGGCATGGAATACCGCCCAGCAGGGTATCCAGGAACGTGCGACGAAAAAGCCCTGAGGCGAGCGGCGGCTCCAGCTCCCACAGCGATACGCTCATGCCCTATCAATTCGAAAAACACTTCACGCTCGAAGAAGCACGGGCCCTGCTGCCTGAACTCCGCGCCATTTTCCGGGATGCGCACCGTCGCCGCGATGTCGTACAAACGACGGACAAGGAACTCGGTCGAGACTTGAAGCAATCGGGCGCCGAAGTCGGTGGTGAAAAGGTTTCGGGCCTCCTGATGGACATGCTGCAGCTCAACCTGCAGTTGCGTCGCATCCAGGAGCTGGGTGTGCAGATCAAGGATTTCGACCGCGGACTCGTTGATTTTCCCCACATCCGCGACGGTCGCGAGGTGCACCTTTGTTGGGAACTCGAGGAAGACGACATTGAGTTCTGGCACGACATCGATACAGGCTACGCCGCGCGGGAACGACTGTAGCCGTCCATCAACTCCGTCCTTCACGGACCGCTAGATCCTGCCTTTGTCAGCTTCCTTCGTCGAAAAGGATTCCGGTTTCCAGTCGCCATTCACGTCACGATGAAAAACATCGCGCTGCAGAACCTTGGTGCCATCAGGTTGTCGGACTTCGTGTTCGACGACCTTGCGCTGCGGAACGAGAGGCTCCTGAAGCGCGTTCCCGGTTTTCTCCGAATAGATCGAACGACCGCTTTCAATCGTTTCCCGGGTCAGGGAACCATTGGGGCCAGTTGTTTCCGTGGTGGTCGTGCGACCGCTCAACTCCCAGCCGGTTCGACCGGGAGTGAGTGTGGTACTTTCAATCTGTTTGGTCCCACCCTGCGTAGTAATAGAAGTGGTCTCTTGTGCGGTGACCGCGAGCTTCCCGGTAAGATGATCCGTCTCCACGGTTTTAGAAGTGATGATCTTGTCATTCGGCCCGTGGTCGACGGCCACCTCTTCTTTCTGCGTCTTGAGCACCAGGTTGCCGTTGATATCCGGAACTCTCTCCTGGCTTGTCGTGGTGGCCGTGCCATTCGCGCCCTTCACCGTGTTCGCGTCCACGACCCGATCCAGGACAAGCTGCCCGCTACTGTTGCGGGTATACATTTTGGTTTGATCAATGTCCCCCGAGGGTGACTTGGTAACCGTCTCGTCCGTGTGCCGGGAAACGCGATCCTGTCCCTGCCGGTCTTTTTCGACGACATCGGTAGAACTGACCGACACGTCGGGCGAGAGATCTTTCTTGGTGGCCGTGCTCCGTTGCCACTCAAAGTAACTGCCGTCGTTGAGGCGGGCCCGCGTGACCGATTCCGTGCGTTGGGTCGTGGGGTCAACTTTCGTTTCCTTGCTCTCTTTGATGAGCGGAACAATATTCCGATCGCCGGTATTGATAGTGACCTCGGAATGCGTGGCGGAGTTGTCCGCCGATTCGGTGCCGCGGACGATCACCTGCGCGGAAGTCGTGCTGGTGGCCGCGAAAGCAGCTAAACCAAAGGCTAGAACAATGGTGCGTAGCTTCATAATGGTTTCCTATCTAAAGGCAAACTACCTACATTTCCGGGCATTTCGCAAGTGCCAAAGCTAAATGAATCTACCGACAAGCCAAGGCTTTTAATGATGAACTGGAGGTCGTGAGTCGCATAGGGCCGATACCCGATAAGATTATACATGCCCGGACTCCCGGCCTCAACATAACGTCACCGCTGGCACTGTGGGCAGAAATACGTGCTACGCTGCGCCTGTATCATTCGGCGGATCGCTTTCCCACAACGACGACACGGCTTTCCCGCCCGCTCGTACGCGGCAAATTGTTGCACCTCGAAAATGCGCGGGCCATACTTGATCGCCTTCCGCAACGATGTCACAATGGCCCGTTCCAGCGCACGCACTTCCCTCGGGCGCAGCCGATCGGCGCGGCGTCCTGGATGGACCCGTGCCCGCCAGAGCGACTCGCTTGCGTAAATATTACCGACACCCGCCACCATCCGTTGATCGAGCAGGGCGACTTTGACCGGACGGGAGGTCTGGCGCAATCGCGAAAGATCGCAGCCGTCCGCAATCGGATCAGGTCCCAGCGCGGCCAAAGCTTGTTGAAGTTTCGTAGATGTCATCACTTGCATCACCCCGAATCGTCGACCATCCTCAAAATACGCCGTCCCCTTCCCCGTTCGAATCGCCACGCGGTACCGCTTCGGTTCTGTGAACTCGAACCAACCCGTCATGCGCAGGTGCACGAGCAAATGCAGCCCGCCCGACAGGTCGAAGATAATGTTCTTGCCGCGGCGCCAGACACGCAAAATCCTCCGACCGACAACATCCTGCCGCAGCTTGATCTTGGGATCGCGAACGTCAACCGTCTGTATCCGCGCCCCCTCCAGACGCGGCCGCAGTTGATTCACCAGGATTTGCACTTCAGGAAGTTCCGGCATTGTCGGTTCGCTGTCTTCCACTTCATCACTGTGGCAAGCCTGCCCGCCGTAGCTGCGAGTGAAGGCGGGTGCCCGGGGAGGGATTCGAACCCACACGGTGATGTAACTCACCTTCGGATTTTAAGTCCGATGCGTCTGCCGTTCCGCCACCCGGGCATTTAGCTCGTGCTGATTTTGCGCCCTGCCAATTCTTGCACAGTGCGCACTTCCATGCCAGTCATAATCAGGCGCAAGAGCGGGGTTGGCATGGTACTGCACGACGTTCGGCTTCGGCAGCGGTGTTTCTGCAACCTGGGCGCAATGAGTCAAAAGGTCTTCCTTCGGCTATGCATTCTTGATAGATTGTTGTCTCGAAATCACTTTCACCGTCAGAGCCAAAGGGCCGGTACCCAATGCTTGAATGGTTAAAAGCACAGTTCGGCGGGCACGATTTTCAGAACCGGGCCGGCCTCACTTCGCCGCATCTCAATCTGCTGGTCGATGACCTCCGGCAACTGGACACCGTACGCGCCGGGTTATCAGGCCGGGCAACCCGATATGTCCTGGATCATGAAGGGGCGGAGGTGTTGCTGGAATTGGGAGGGCTTAAGGGCTGCGGTACGGCGCTGGATCTCTCCTGCTGCGCCCGTTTCGGTCTTTCAAAGAACAAGAACCAAAGTCGGCAACAACTCCTGGGAACCACCGAGTATTCCGACGCGCACTTCTATCTCCGCCTCGCCAAGGTCTATGAAGCCGCTGCTCGCCGCGAACAAAACCATTTCCTGTTCCCAACGCTGTCTGGTGGCGCCGAGTGGATGGAGATTCTGCTGCGCGAAGCGACGATGCCCAAACCCAACACGTGGCCCCGAAAACATTTGCCACCGGCCCTTCCAATCGATGTCTTCGAAGCCATGTTGGTGGCCGACGACCGGCCGGCAGATTTGCTCATGCGGGCCGCGTTTTTGCCTGACTTGAAGCATAATTACTCACTGCATCTGTCAGGTTTGTTCACCTGCCTTAAGGGTTTCGCGGAGAATGTACTGAAACACCCGCAAGTGGTCATCGAGACGATGAACCAAAAGGATTTCAATCTTCGTGTTCATGCTCTGCACCTGCTCAGCAAGTACCAGGTCCCGTCAGAAATCTTTGCCGGACAAATCGTGGAACTGGCGGTCAGTCAATCCAAGCAGGTCCGTGAAGCCGCGGAAGTGGTCTTGAACCGGATACCGGAAACTGCGGTGCCGTTGATTGAAAAAATGACCATTGAAGGGACCAACGAACAGCGCGCTTTGGCCGTGCGTCGGCTGTGGGCGACGCAGGGTGAAACCTGCCGGAGCTTTCTCGAATCGAGAATAGAGCGGGACTCGTCGAAAAAGGTCGCTCAGATAATTCGAGATCTGCTGACTGTGCCAGCAACAACGGCCGTCACGGCACAAGAGCCTGCCATTGAACTACCACCGCTGCCACCGGTAAAGGTCCGCGCGCCGCTTGGGGACGAGGCGCGCGCCGTGTTAATCAACTGCTACGAAGAGGCAAATCACGAAGCGAAACAAGCCCACGCGCGACACGTGGCTACCAGCAAAGGACAACATAAGGCCGCTCCGCCCTGGCTGGTGACCCGGTCCAATCTCGATCAGGGATTCGAACTGCTGGAGTGCATGACTTGTTCCAAAATCCAGATTCAGCCGATTCTCCGACTGCCTGCGTGGTCCTCGGGGTTGAAAGGGATCAAGACCTTCCTGGCCCGGCCCGAGGTCGAGTTGATTCATTGCACGCGGTTGTTGATTCTGATGGGGATCATTCATCCTTGGGATGAGAATCAGCGGCGCATACTAAGTTGGAATTACGATCAACTACTGAACCATTACCGGCGCCATCATCGACCGCCGTTTGGCATGCGTGAGTTGGCAGCTGTATTCAAGGCGATCGGCTTAGACGACACGGTGATTGGCTGGGCGAAAGTGGATGCGTCTTACCGGCCCGTAATGCAGTGGGAAACCGATGCGATCTGGCCGTACTTCGCCGAACGGGTGAACCTTCTTCAGGAGGCGTTCCAAAATGTGTCCACAGGCGAGCGGTTCGAAGATTACCTGCGCCGTGACCGGCGAATCAACGCGTTCGAGATTCTTGCCATGTTTCCCCAACTGCCACCGGTATTCCTGCCCATGCTCTGGGAGGTGGCGCTCGGTTCGTCAAAGACAGAGCGTCCGCTTGCCCAGCAATGTCTCGACAAGCTGCCGGGCAAGGAAGAGAAGATCGTCAACGCGCTCGCCAGCGGCCAGCAGGAGACGCGCGCCGTTGCCGCCGAATGGCTGGGCCGACTGAAGACACCAGAGGCGATTCCCCATCTACAAGCGGCCTTGAAGAAGGAGAAAAGTGAAGTTGCCAAGGGCGCGATGATGGGCGCCCTGGAGGCCATGGGCGTTCCCATTGAACAGTTTCTTGACCGCGCGAGCCTCGTGAAAGAAGCCCAAAAGGGCCTGGCGAAAGGTGTGCCGCCAGGATTGAGCTGGGTTCCATTTCAACTTCTGCCGGCGGCCCATTGGGAGGACACAGGCGCACCCGTGCCAGCCGAGGTACTTACGTGGTTCATTGTGCAGGGCTACAAACTCAAAAGCGCCGAACCAAATCCGTTGCTGCGCCGGTATTGTTCGTACTTTCGAAAGCATGAACGCGAGGCGCTGGGACAATTCATTCTTCAAAGTTGGATCGCGCAGGACACGTTACCCGCCCACACTCACGAAGAAGCCGCGCAACTGGCCGAACAACAGGCAAACCGATCCCTCTCGTTCTGGACGCAATACGCCCAGCGGCACGCGAAATTGAATCCCACCCAACCAGTCGCGCAGGCACCGACCAAGGATGATCTGTACCGTCAGTTTCTCAACGGATTGTTGTCCAAATGCAAAGCTTCGGCGATTGACCAAAAGGGCGTTTTGGCGCTGGCCGGCGCGTGCTGCGGCGCGCCCGCTGTCCCCGTCGTCAAACGGTACCTAAAGGAGTGGTATGGTATCCGCGGCGCGCAATGCAAGGCGTTGATCCAAATGCTCGCGTGGGTCGAGCATCCTGCTGCGATTCAACTGCTGCTATCGGTGGGAAACCGGTTCCGAACGAAGGGGATTCGGGAAGAGGCTGAAAAGTATGTCCAGTTATTGGCTGAGCGCAAGGGCTGGACGCGCGATGAACTGGCCGACCGCACTATCCCGACCGCCGGATTCGACGAGGAAGGAAAACTCGAAATCGACTATGGCGCCCGGAAATTCTTCGCGACACTCGGACCTGAGTTCGAGTTGGTCCTCACCAACGAGGAGGGCAAGGCCATTACTTCCCTGCCGGAACCGCGCCAGGACGAGGACGTAGCGAAAGTCAAGGAGGCCAAACAGAAACTGTCGGCCGCCAGGAAGGAATTAAAGTCCGTACTCCAGTTGCAAAAGGAGCGCTTGTACGAAGCCATGTGCACGCAACGGAGTTGGCCGTTCCACGAGTGGGAGACCTATCTCAACCGCCATTCCATTGCCGGCCGGTATTGCCAGGGTCTCGTGTGGACCGCGTTCCGTAATGACCAGGCGGCATCGACATTTCGGCCGCTGGCCGACGGCAGCCTGACCGATTGCGAGGATAATGCGGTCAGCGTCGAGCCAAATGCGGTCATCCGGTTGGCGCATGACTGCAATACAACGGAAGCCTTGCGACGCGGTTGGCGGCAGCATTTCTCCGACTACAATGTTGCCCCACTTTTCGAACAGTTTGACAAGCAGGGTTACACGCTATCGGAGGAAAACAAGGGGGAAACAACCATCACCGGCTTCGAGGGCCATCTTGTGGAGGCTTTCAAACTCCGCGGTCGCGCTACCAAACTCGGTTACACGCGCGGTCAAGCCCAGGATGGCGGGTGGTTTTTCGAGTACAAAAAGAACTTTCCCAGCCTTGGCTTGGAAGCGATCGTTGAATTCACCGGTAACGGCCTGCCCGAGGAGAACCGTACCGTGGCACTGCGCAACCTGCGATTTGAGCGGCGCGCCACCGGTGAGTCCACCGAATCCGAAGGTGTTCCGCTAGGTGAGATTCCGCCGGTATTGCTGAGCGAATGTTGGAACGATCTGCGCCTGGCTGCCGCTGAAGGGACTGGATTCGACCCCGATTGGGAAAAGAAAACCGCTTACTGACTCGATCTATGACATCCGCTACCACGCCAAACATCGTACGCCAACCAGCCGAAGTTCAATTCGCTGCGGAACTTGCGGCGCTGGCCACGCAAGATGCCGGGCCGAAACCGCCGGGTTGGAAGCTGTCGCCGCAATCGGTGCGCAAGTTTATTCTCGGTTCCGGCACGGACATCCGAAGAAAATTCTACGGCGATGACGCGTTGATCGATCGCTGCATCGTCACGCTGATCGGCAATCGCGGTCTCATGCTGGTCGGCGAACCCGGAACGGCCAAGTCGATGCTCTCCGAATTGCTTGCGGCTGCCATATCGGGCGACTCCACCAACACGATTCAGGGTACGGCTGGTACGACGGAGGACCAGATCAAGTATTCGTGGAACTATGCCCTGCTGCTCGCGGAAGGCCCCAGCGAGCGCGCCCTGGTGCCGTCGCCACTTTACATCGGCATGAAACAGGGCGCTGTAGTGCGGTTTGAGGAGATTACCCGGTGCCAGCCGGAGATTCAGGATTCGATGGTTAGCATCCTGTCGGACAAAATCATGCACATCGCGGAGCTTGGCAATGACCATTCGGTGATGTTCGCCGCGAAAGGCTTCAACGTCCTTGCCACCGCCAACATTCGTGACCGCGGCGTGCACGAGATGTCCAGCGCTCTGAAACGGCGTTTTAACTTCGAGACCGTCAACCCGATTGCGGACAAGTCGCTGGAATTGCAGTTGGTGAAGGAACAAGCCGAGATGTTGCTGACAGAAGCCCAGGTCAGCGTCGAATGCTCGCTCGACGTGATTGATCTGTTGGTGACGACGTTCCACGATCTTCGCCAGGGACAAACGGAGGAAGGCACGGTTGTGGACCGTCCTTCCACTGTCATGTCCACGGCGGAAGCCGTCGCCGTGGGTTTTTCCGCGGGCCTGGACGCGTACTATTTTGGTAACGGCAAGCTCCAGAGCGAACACATTGCTCGTCAACTCGTCGGGACGGTTCTCAAGGACAACCCCGAGGACGCCAAGAAGTTGAAGCACTACTTCGACGTGGTGGTCAAGGCGCGCTCGAAAAAGAACAAGGCCTGGAGCGCGTACTTCGAGGCTCGCAAGTGGTTGACCGGCTGAACCGCATGTCCTACGCACCGGAACTCGAACGCCTCCTTGGTCAGCTCATTAGCGGCGATATCCTGTTCTTTCCGATCCGGCACCATAGTCCGGCCTGTGCCTGGCATCTGCAGCGGCTAATCGAGCAGTACCGGCGAACGTCGATCCTGGTGGAAGGCCCGGCCAACTTTACTCCGCTTATCCCGTTGATCTTACATCCGCGTACCCGCACTCCGTTTGCGGTCTACACTACTTACGTGGACACAACCCGTCGCGTCAACAAAAGCCTGGCTAAGGAGCGTGGTGATTTCGGTCCGGCGCGCTTTGCGGCCTACTACCCCTTCTGTAACTATTCGCCGGAGTTGGTCGCCTTGCGCTCGGGAATAGCGGCGGGCGCGCGTCTGCAGTTCATCGATCTGGATTATCCTCGCCAGGTTCTCTCCGAGAAGCCAGCGGATGACCTTCCCGCAGCGCCCCGGGTCGATTCGTTGCTGGAGGAGCGCCATCTCAAACGCAGCGCGTATTTGAAACAATTGGCCAAGCGGACCGGCTGTCGGGACCAGGACGAGTTGTGGGACCACTTGTTCGAGGTGAACTATGCCGAGGTTTCGACCGAGACTTTTGTAAAGAACGTCGCCGCCTACTGCTACATGGCGCGCCACGACTACCTGCCGGACGAACTGGCTGCCGATGGAACACGGGCGCGCGAACAATCAATGGCCAAAGCCATCCGGGAGGAACGGGCGGCGGGCCGCAGCGGAAACATCCTCGTTGTGACCGGTGGGTTTCACACCGTGGTGCTGCCTGATATGCTTCACAGTGAAACTGACGAGCAGAAGTTGCCGATACCCGACGGCGAGAGCATTTCGCCGGTACTGATCCGCTACAGCTTTGACCAACTCGATTCGCTGAACGGTTACGCCGCCGGCATGCCATCCCCGCACTATTACGATCAGTTCTGGGATCGGGCGATCGAAGGCCAGCCGCGCCCGTTCCTGGAAACCGCCGCGAACCTGCTTGTCGAGATCGGCCGGCTGACACGGGAGAAGTCATTGCCGAACGCGCTGTCCACCGCTGATGAAATCGCAGCCCTGGAGCAGGCGCGGCGCCTGGCGCTCTTGCGCGGTCACGTGGGCCCGACCCGCGAAGATCTGTTGGATGGCGTGCGCAGTTGTTTCGTCAAGGGTTCGATGGATGCCGAAGGCGCGGTCTTGATGGGGATCGCGCGGCACGTTCTCTCCGGCACGGCCATCGGCGATATTCCTCCCGAAGCCGGTGCGCCACCGTTGGTGGAGAACTTCCGCGCGGTGGCCATCGAACTGCGTCTCAACATTACCGAGTCCGTGCGCCGCAAGCTCTCGCTGGACATCTACCGGAGCGTCGCACACCGGACAATCAGCCGCTTCTTCCATAGTTTGAGTTTTCTTCAAGCGCCCTTTGCGGCCCTGGTCGCCGGGCCGAACTTCGTGCAGGGCACGGGACTGCAGCGCCTCCAGGAACACTGGGATTACTTCTGGAGTCCACGCACGGAGAGTGCCCTGGTCGAAGCCTCGGTGTATGGTTCGACGGTTGAAGAGGCTGCCGCCAACCGACTGCGACAGGACGTCATCAATTTGGAGCAACAGGGCCGCGGCCGTAGCGCCCTGGAAGCGGTCAGGATGCTGGTCATGGCGTGCCGGATGGGGCTGCATCGGCATACGAAGCAGTTGCTCGATCTCATCGCCGGCAATGTCGTGGAGGATTCCTCTTTCGTGTCCGTCGTGCAGGCAATGAACCAGCTTTTGTTGCTGTGGCAGTCGCGCGAGCCGTTGGAAGCGCATCATCTGCCGGAGATTCCATCCCTGTTGCGCATCGCCTACGAACGCGCGTGTTATCTCGTGCGCGGCCTTGCCAGTTCTCCGCAGGAAGAAATCTACAGCGTCCTCCAAGCCTTCAACACCATTCGCGAAGCGCTGGCCGCCGTGAAAGACGATCTTCTGGACGCGGACCTCTTCTGGCAGGAAGTGGCCGCGCTGCCCGCTATCCGCCCGGCCAATTCGGCGGTAGTGGGTGGCGCCGCCGGGCTCGTTATACGGCGACAACCGCCTTAGCGAGAAGATGTTGCTCGAAATGATGCTCGGTCATTTGGATGCAGCAACCTCCGACAACCGATCAAAGGTCGGATTCGTCATCGGGCTGCTGCGAACGTGCCGGGAGGTGGCCTGGCAACAACACGCGTTGCTCGAAGCCATCGACCAACTTCTTGCCTCGTGGGACGAGCACGAGTTCATTCGTCTTTTGCCGGAGCTGCGGATTGCGTTCGCCGGCCTCACACCGCGTGAGACCGACCGCGTGGCCGGTGCCGTTGCCGGGCTACACGGGCAAAAGGATCTCGGTGAGTTGATTCATTACGACATCAACCAGGCCGCTTTGTCCTTTCATCTGAACGTCACGCAGGAAGTGCTGCGCAGTCTGGAGCACGATCAATTGGCTGACTGGGCATGAGTGTGATCTCCTCCAATCCGTTGAGCCGGTGGCGGCTGGTGCTGGGCAAGTATGCCGCCGATCGCCTGCCGTCCGGGCTCTCGGAGACGGAACAACGCATCGAGACCGCTCTCGATTATCTGTACTCACGCGAGTATCGGGGCCGCGGGATGCGCGAAAAGGAAAAGGAGCCGGGCTCACTGGATGCCTCCCAGTTGAATATCCCCGCCTGGCTCGCCGAAGTACGGGAACTTTTTCCGAAAGAGACCGTGGAAGTCATCGAGAAACACGCGCTCGACCGTTATGGCATGACGGAATTGGTCACCGACCGGGAGGTCCTGAAAAAGCTCCAGCCAAATCTCGATTTACTCAAGGCCATCCTCACGTTCCGCGGGCATATGAAAGAAGACGTACTCGCCGAAGCGCGGCGGCTGGTGCGGCACGTTGTCGAGGAGATCAAACTGAAAATGGAACCGGAAGTTCGACGGGCTTTGGCCGGCAAGCTCAATCGATTTCGGCATTCCAATCTCAAGGTTGCGCAGAATTTCGACTGGCGCGGCTCGCTGCGAAAGAACCTCAAGAATTATGACCCGATCCGGCAGAAGATCATAGTGCAGGACGTGCAATTCTTCTCGCGCAACGAACGCCGGCTGCCCTGGCACATTATCCTGTGCATCGATCAGAGCGGCAGCATGGCCAGTTCGGTCATCCACAGCGCCGTGATGGCGGGTATTCTGACGAGTCTGCCCATGCTACGGGTGAAACTGGTCGTGTTCGACACTTCGATCGTCGATCTCAGCGAGCATGTGGACGATTCGGTGGAAGTTCTGATGAACGTACAACTCGGTGGCGGCACGGACATCGGGCAGGCGCTGACCTATTGCGAAGGTTTGGTCGAGAACCCCAAACGCACGGTCGTGGTGTTGGTCAGCGACTTCGCCGAAGGCGCATCGCCGGCGCGGCTGCTGGATACATGCCGACGCTTGCGCGAGGCCGGCGTCATCCTGTTGGGACTGGCTGCGCTCGACGAACAAGCCAACGCGTCCTACGACGTGAAGATGGCCGAACGGCTGGCTGAAATCGGCATGGAAATCGCCGCACTGACCCCGAAACGATTGGCCCAATGGCTGGCGAAAGTCATATCCTAGGCAAACTGCAAACGCTGCTGGTGTCGTTCGATGACAGAGCGTTTGAAGCGTTGGCGAGCCGTGGGCTGTTGCGACGCGCGCAGAAGGATTTGGAGGGCGGCGTTCCTGTCGAGATTACCGGCGATGTGCCCGCTGGTCTTGCGGTCAAGGTTGCCAATTTCACTGTTACACTTCCCGAAGCTGGTCCCGCGAAAGCCAAATGCACGTGTCGTTCCCCGGGCATCTGTCAGCATATTCTGATGGCCTGCCTGTTTCTCCAACGCACCGCTGCACTCCCCAAGCAAGCTGACCTCCTGACAGTGGAAGCGACTACTACCGGACGCGGGCGCGATGAACTGTTGGCATTCACCGCCGAGCAACTCGGGCAATGGGCTAGCAAGCCGGCATTGCGGGCGGCGTTCGCATTGCTCGCGGCGCAACCACCAATCCAGATGGAAACCAAAGGCGCGATCATTGTCCGTTTCCCTGATCACGGTGCGGAGTGCCGCTATGTTGCCGGTGGCGGATTGGATGGAATGGTTGTGACCGCACCGCAGGGTGCTTCCATGAAGTTTGCCGTGGCAGCGGTGTTGGCGTTTCAGCAGTCCCAGGGCCTCAAGCTACCCGAAGCCGCAACGGCGGCACCTGCCCTGGCGGAAACCCGGGGCGCACCACGCACGCGAGATGAAGTCCTCGGTACCAGCCGTCAACTCCTTGAAGAGTCTGTGTGCGTCGGTCTTTCCCACCTCTCGATCTCATTTGAGCAGCGGTTTGCCACGCTGGCGGTTTCCGCGTTGGGAGTCAATCTTCCTCGATTGTCACTGGCGCTGCGCGGAATTGGCGACGAGATTTCGCTGATCGTCAAGCGCGACGCGCAGGCTGATGAAGCGCGCCTGCTGCAATCAGTGTCACGCGCCCACGCACTTTGTCATGCTTTGCGTACAACCATTCCCCCGCCACGAGCCGACTTGATCGGGTGGCATCGCACCCAATATGAGGAGGTCGGCCATTTGGAACTACACGGTGTCGCCGCCTACCCGTGGCGGACAAGTTCTGGTTACGAAGGATTAACGGTTCTATTTTGGGAGAACACAGCCTGCCCGGTGGTACTCGTGGTCGGAAGCCCGACCACGCCACCAAGCCGGCAGTTTCAATCCCCGCGACCGCTACAAACAAGAAAGTCCATGGCAGGGCGCGACCAGTCCTGACCAGCTTTCGCGCTCGAGCTTCAAGCTCATGCATGCGCGACGGAATCCCCTGGGCCGATTGTCTGCTTCTGCGAAGAGCCGAGCGTTGATCGTTGGCCCGACATCGCCCGTGACGCTCAACTTTGGCAATAAAATCTTCTCGCACTGGAGTTCTCTCCAGCAGTACGCGTGCGAACTCTCGCCTATCGGTCTCGGGGAGTTCAATCCACTCGAGGAGATTGTGGTCTTGCAACCGGCAAACTGGGGCCGGCGACATTTCGATCAGGTTTCACAGACTTTCACCTGGGCCATCCTCGACGAAGACGGTGACGCGCTGACCCTGGAAGTGCGGTTTAACGACCTGAACGACATCACCATCAAGTTTCTTGAGAATCTCAATCCCCGCACTCCGCGCGTGAGCGCGTTAATCGCCAAAATCTCGCGTACCGGCCTGACAATCGCTGCGCAACCGATTTCGTTGGTCATGCCGGATGCGACGGGCACGGCGATTCTGAATCTTGGATTCGATGCCGCGCCCCGCCAGACGGTCCTGGCAAAGATAAAAGACCTGGTAAACACCATGGCTGACGAAGAGCCTCTGCTGGCTGATGAAGAGGGCGAGGCAGAGGAGTTCGTTCTTCTGGGTTCCAGCTTCGATCAGCTCGTCACCAATCTGGAATCATTGCTTCAGAAGATCGCGGAACGCGGCTGCCGAACTCTTACTACGGTAGCCAGCCATGAACTGAGCGCGACCGCCGCAAACATGGAAGCCGCAGGGTTCAACATTCTTTCAAAAGCCATCCATCACTTGATCGGCAACACAAAGTGGCCAGCGCCGGATCTGCTCCAACTTCGCTACCTCTGCCTCGTTCATCGTCAGGCCGGTCAGCGAGTTGCTGCGCGCAGGACATGATTTGTCCATCGCATCTGACTGACAAACCAGATGCGGGTACAAGAAAAAAACTTTCTTGAATGTGTTGAGAAGGTAGAGGTTACACCGGTCTTTTCAATGTCGTGAACAAAAAGTTGTTGACGAATGACCCTTGGGAAGTTAGCTTACGCAAGTTTTTGAGGACAGACATGCGAACGCTAAGACCACAACGTAAATGCGCGACAGCGAGGATGCTTATATCCTCGTTGACCCGTAGTGGTCTGTTCCCGTCCTTTGTGTCATTAGGCCATTACGTCGCCAAAGATAACACGGGAGGGCCGGGAAGCAGGTAGTTGTCACGTCCAGATGTTCCGTGAACCCTGCTTCCGAAAGGAACGCAGGGTTTTTTATTGTCGCTATGCCGAAAAACGAAAGGAATCACAGTTAAAATGAAGATTTAAGGTGAAAAGAATGCCGCGCCACCAGCGTCAACTGGCAGCGCGGCGGGATCGGTCACTACAACAGGACTCTTGTGAGGGCCACTGAGGAGCAACCTTGTACAAGGTTAGCCTCCTTGGTGCGAAGGTGTCAAGGGCTCGCCCTTTGCCCGCCGAACTGTCCTGCCGGAGTTGAACGTTTCCCACACCAATCAATAACAACGCCAAGGGCTTCATGGGAGGTGTGCCCGAAACACCAAAACGTTCCACCGAGAAATCCCGTGGCCACGCCAGCGTCAGGCTGGTGTGAAGGTGTTCGTTCTTTGTTGTGATCAGGGCAGGAACACAGGGCAACCAATCGAGTGCCGCATGAGGCGGCATTGTGTTCCTGCCCCCATTTTCCGGGCGCTTGTGGTTTAGCAGCAGAACACCGCGTTGCCAACGCGGAGGTGCGGGTGCGACTCCCGCCGAGCGCTCCAATTCCAGTGCTACGGCGTGCGCCAGTTCGCGCAGTTGAGTCTCCAAAACTCGGCGTGGTTGGGGCGGCACCAACACGCCGTGCCAGTTTGGGGACACATGTGCCGTAGCGGCGAGACTGCCTTGCAAGCAGTTTGTGGTGGGTGCAACTCCCACTGTCTCCACCAGTTCGGACCCGCGGGTGATGTTCCGGTCAACGGTCTGTAGAACCGTGGTCGCTAAAACAAGGTCGGAAGACGACGAGTGGAGCGTTACCACCATCACCCACCAGTTTCACGACTCGGAAGAGGAACAGCAGACTCGCCTGCCTGTCTAGCGGGAGATAACGGGGGCAGCACCCGTCCGGATCGCCATTTCGCGGGCACGAGGAAGATAGCAATCCGCCCGGTTTGGAACCGGGAGACACTCGGGGCAGAACCGAGGTGCCCGACCAATTTCCACTCCCCGTAGTTCAGATTATAGAATGCCGAGCTTCTAACTCGGAGGTCGCAGGTGCGAGTCCTGCCGGGGAGACCAGTTTTGATTCCATCGTGGGATAACAGTAGTCCACCGTCCTGTTAAGGCGAGAGGTCGTGGTGCGAATCCACGCGATGGAGCCAGGGAGTCCAGGCCGATACAAGCTGGCGGCACTCGTCTTGAAAACGAGATCTGGCGCAAGCCAGAGGCGGGAGCATTACCTGCGGACTCCGCCAATTCAGAAACAACAACCGAAGGAGATAAGGCCATGTACACCACCAAGACAGAAACGGTCGCTCGGATCCCCATCCAACGCTGGCGAAATACGCGCTTTGTCGTACCGGTGCGGGAAACGCGACGCCATCGGTCGCTGGCAATACCGGATCCGCCACACCGGAAGAGGACGCGTCGCGGATCATTCACCGAAACTGACGCGCGCGCCCCATAACGCGCATTGTTTACCATGCCTGTCGCAAACGATGCGCCCTTCCCTTCCGTAGCTCAAGAGCAGAGCGGTCGGCTGATAACCGACAGATCACGGAGCGTTACCGTGCGGAAGGACCAACGGCTCGGAAGCTCTCGGAGGAGAGCGTCCCGCTGAAAACGGGAAAGGGGCGGTGCAACTCCGTCGCGAGCCACCACTTTGTTTTGTTCTCGAAGTGTAAGAGATCTGCACGTCCCGTTGCGAACGGGAAGGTTCGGGGTGCGAATCCCTGCGAGAACACTTTACCCCGAATTCTTTCGGGCCAGTTTGCCTCTGTGGCCGAGACTGTCCAGGCACGGCTTTCGTAAAGCCGACCACATCGGTGCAATTCCGATCGGAGGCCCCAGTTTGCTGGTGACCGTGGTGTAAGAGCAGCACCGCAGACCGTGAATCTGCAGGAGCGGGTGTAAGTCCCGTCGGTCGCCCCAATTCGTTCGTCCCGCGAGGGAGCCAGTGAACCCGCCTGTCTGCAAAACAAGCACTGTGCGGTGCGACACCGCAGCGGGACTTCAATTTCATGCCTCCAAAGAATAGACAGCGATTCGCGTCATCGGTAATGACGACAGCACAGTGCGATTCTGTGTGGAGGCTCCAATTCGATGCGGCAGTGATGTTGAACAGAATGAGCATGGCTGCCTTCCAAGCAGCTCGTGTGGGTGCGACTCCCATCTGCCGCACCACTTCGACGCGGGTGAGTAGCGTGGCACTACAGGAGGCTCATACCCTCCAGACGCCGGTTCAATTCCGGCACCCGCTACCAATTTTCTCGCTCCGTAGCACAAACGCAGTGCGCCGGTTTCATACGCCGGAGATTGCCAGTGCGAACCTGGCCGGAGCGACCAGTTCGGGTCGCAAGCATTGCAAGCGATGCAGCGGATTCTTACTCCGCAGAACACGGGGCGGTACCGTGGCGGCCCACCAATCCATTCGCCTGCGTGGCCGAAAAGTCAGGCACCGGTTTTGTAAACCGACCCATGCAGGTGCGACTCCTGCCGCAGGCTCCAATTGATTGCCTCGTGGTGTAACCAGCGGCACATCCGTCTCTGAAACGGAAAGTCCGGGTGCAATTCCAGGCGAGGCAGCCATCGTCACGCCGCACTAGCCCAATGCAGAGGCACCAGTCTTAGAAACTGGACAGTCCTGGTGCAAATCCAGGGTGCGGTACCAATTCGCTCCCGTAGCTCAAAGTATAGAGCGCCCGGCTTCGAACCGGGAGGTTGCAGGTGAGATTCCTCCCGGGAGCACCAACGTCCGAAGCTCGTGTAGCCCAACGCAGAGGCAGTCGGCTTAAACCCGATCCAGTGCCGGTGCAATCCCGGCCACGAGCACCGATACCGACGTAGCCCAACAGCAGAGGCACCAAGCTCAAACCTTGGCCAGTGTGGGTGCGACTCCCTCCGTCGGTACCAATTCACGGAGCATGAACCGGGCAAGCGAACCGGGACTGTTTGCTAAACAGATCGACCCGCATCCAGCGGATTGAGGCGCAAGCCCTCCGTGCTCCGCCAGTTCCTTCTCCCGCCCGTAGTTCAAAGAGAACCGTCCGCCTTATAAGCGGAATCGCACTGGATGAGTGCCAGGCCTCGGAGCGTTACCGAGCGGGCGGATGGCCGTGATCGCGAAGCAGCTCCAGCGACCTGTCTTTCAAGCAGGATCCAGCGGGTGCGAGACCCGCCACGGCTGCCAACGGACTCGAAGCCACAGCAGACCGGCACCGGACTTTTAATCCGGCAGGGTGAGGTTGCAACTACCTCCGGGTCCACCAATTTCGCTCGTATTGCCCAATGCGTTTGCCGAGTCGTCCAATAGTAGGACATCTCGCTTTGAACGAGAAGATCGTGGTGCGAATCCACGCTCGGCAGCCAATTCCCGCCCGATGGTGAAATAGGATCACGCCTGGCTTACATCCAGGAATCCGGGGAGCATAACCTCGTCGGGCGACCAGTTTGATGATTTGCGGAAGTGAGACGGGAGTTCCTTCGGAGCTCAATCACCGAGCACTGGCCTGTTAAGCCAGCCTCCCGGCAGGATACTCCGCAATGCTCTTTCGGCGATTTGAGGTAGTGAGATCGGAGTTACTTCGCATGACAAGCGAGAGGTTGCCGGTTCGATTCCGGTCGCGGCCAGCAATGGCTGCGTAGCTCAATGGTAGAGCGCTTACGTCTCTGATCGATTTTCTCCTCAAAACTTTTTGGGGTAGTGAGATTCGGGTTACTTCATGGTCCTGTTGGTTCGAATCCAACCTTCAGCCTTCCGGCTGATGTTCCCGGGTCGGTTTACTCCTCAAAACAATCCAAACACAACCAAATCCGTGAGGCAGTGAGGTCAGGGCTACTTCGAAACTGGGATGGGTGAAAACCCCACCAGTCTGGCCGCAAGGCCGTTTCCCCGGCCGGTTTACTCCTCACACAACCTGAAAGGAGCACGCAATGAGATTCAACCTGCTCAAGAGACGCCGCACGGGCGCCGATACCGTCAACTTCGCTGGAGGCGAGGCGTTCACGGAATCCCCAAAGCTGGAACTGGCGGCGCTAATGTTGACCGCGACACTGCAGAACGACTTTTATCGTTCCGCCAACGCCACTGCTACGCGCTTGAAGGAACTCATCGGCAAGATCGACGACAAGAAGTTTGTCGCCAAGACTGCGCTCTACGCCCGCAACAAGGCGGGGATGCGTTCGGTTTCACATCTGACTGCCGGTGAGTTGGCCCGCACCGTGAAGGGGCAGCCGTGGACTGCGAAGTTCTACGAACAAGTGGTCCGCCGCCCGGATGACGCGTTGGAAATCCTCGCGTACTACCTGGCGATGCACGGTCGGCCCATCCCAAACGCGTTGAAGAAGGGCCTGGGCGCTGCCTTGGCGCGTTTCGACGAGTACCAGTTGGCCAAGTATCGCAAGAGCGCTGCGGAAATCTCGCTCGTGGACGCGGTAAACCTCGTTCACCCGAGACACACCGAGGCATTGAAGAAGCTGGTCAACGGCACTCTCGCGCCGGCAGAAACCTGGGAAACCAGACTGACGGAGGCGGGTGCGGCGGCGGAGTCGGAAGACGAACTCGCCGAGTTGAAGAAGGACGTGTGGACGAAGCTGATCGAGAGTCGCAAGCTCGGTTACTTCGCGCTGTTGCGCAACCTGCGCAACATTCTCCAAGCCGCGCCTGAGTCAATGGATGCGGCCATCACAATGTTGACGGATGAGAGGCTCATCCGGCGCTCGTTGGTGCTGCCATTCCGTTATCCTCACGGCGCTCGAAGCAATGCAGGCGACTAAGCCTGCCGAATGTCAGCAAGGTACTCGTTGCTCTCAGCGAGGCGGTGGACAAGTCTCTTGTTAACGTGCCGCAGTTCGATGGCAAGACGCTGGTTGCGCTGGATGGCTCTGGTTCGATGCAGGGGCGTCCCCTGAAGATCGGCTCGCTGTTTGCCGCAACGCTGGCGAAGGCCAACGATGCGGACGTAATGCTGTTCAGTAACGACGCGAAGTATGTCTCCCTGAACCACCGTGACAGCACGTTGACGCTGGCGCAGTGGCTGGAGAGCCAGGCCCAGTCGGCGGGAACCGACTTCCATTGCATCTTCCAGACGGCGAAGCGCGGTTATGATCGCGTGATCATCCTGTCGGATATGCAGGGTTGGATCGGTCACTACGCTCCGACCAAGACCTATGAGGCGTACAGGAGACAGTTCGGGGTTGACCCGAAGGTTTTCTCGTTCGATCTCAAGGGTTACGGCACGTTGATGTTCCCCGAACGCAGCATCTATTGTTTGGCCGGCTTCTCCGACAAGACAATGGACATGCTGAAGTTCCTCGACTCGGATAAGTCCGCATTGCTTCGAGAAATCGAGGCCGTCGAGTTGTAACCTCGGGAGCTTCCTGACCACGGTTGGGAAGCTCCCTTCTCTTTCCAGTAATTTGAAGCATCCGGCAACGACAACCGAGCTGCGTCGTCTGTCATTACACAAATCAACCCGCTCGGAGAAAGGAGCCACATCGTGAGATTCAACATCCTGAAGAGACGCAGCACGAACGCCGATTCCGTCAACTTTGCCGGCGGGGAGGCATTTACCGAGTCGCCAAAGGTGGAACTGGCGGCGCTGATGTTGGGCGCAGGCAACCAGCTTGGTCTTGGGCAACCACCATTGACATTGGTTGCGTTTTCACTAATCCGCAATCGCGAAGTTCCTCGACTCGGACAAGACGGCGCTGCTGCGAGAAATCGAAGCGGTGGAGTTGTAAACAAACCCGGTGGAGGAGTAGCTTGAAGGCGTGCTCCTCCATCCCATTGAATGATAGGAAAGGAAACACCAACATGAAGCCAGTAATCTTCGGTCAGCATGACGAGGCGACGATCCGGCAGATCGAAACCTGCCTGGCGGCGGGCGGCGAAAAGGCCGTGCTGTGCGCGGATGGCCACAAGGGCTACGCCCAACCAATCGGCGGCGTGGTCGCCTACAAGGACAAGGTGTCGATCTCGGGTGTCGGTTTCGACATCGCCTGCGGCAACCTTGCCATCCGCACCGACGCCATGGAAGCCGACATCCAGCCAAAGATGGACGCGATCATGGACGACGTGGTGCGCCACATCTCGTTCGGCGTCGGCCGCACGAACAAGAACAGGGTTGACCATGAACTGTTCGACGACGAAGCGTGGAACATTCGCGCGATTGGCCAACTGAAGCACCTGGCGCAGGAGCAGCTCGGCACGGTCGGCAGCGGCAACCATTATGTGGATGTCTTTGCCGATGAGGGTGGCGTGGTCTGGGTCGGCGTGCACTTCGGTTCGCGCGGGCTCGGTCACCGGTCGGCGACGCACTTCCTGAAGGTTGCGGGTGGAAAGGACGGCATGGATGTACCACCTACCGTTCTCGATCTGCGGGTTCAGGTCGGTCAGGATTACCTCGCGGCGATGAGGCTGGGCGGTCGTTACGCCTACGCCGGCCGCGAGTACGTCGCCCGTTTCGTCGTGCGTGAGATTCTCCAGGCGAACATCGTGGAAGAAGTTCACAACCACCACAACTTCGCCTGGGAAGAAGAACACTACGGCGAAAAGTTCTGGGTCGTGCGCAAGGGCGCTACGCCGGCGTTTCCCGGTCAAAAGGGATTCGTCGGCGGCAGCATGGGCGACGACGCCGTAATCATCGAGGGCATTGACACGGCAAGATCGCGCGAGGCCTTGTTCTCGACCGTCCACGGCGCTGGACGCGTCATGTCGCGCACGGCAGCCAAGGGCAAGTTCGAGAACGTCGGCGGAAAGCGTATCCGCCAACCCGGGCGAATCCGTCATGATGAAATGATGGCCTGGCTCAAGAACAAGGGCGTCGTCCTGCGAGGTGGCGACCTTGACGAAGCGCCCCAGGCCTATCGTCGCCTGACGGATGTACTCGCGGCACAGGGTCGCACGATTCGCGTTCTCCATACGCTCCGCCCGCTGGGCGTGGCCATGGCCGGACGAAACATCGTCGATCCCTACAAGGACTGAAGGCAAGCTGCCCGCGGTTGGAGCGATGTCAGCCACATCCTGTGCATTGTTCCAACCTCCCCTTTTCGCTCCCATAGCTCAACAGACAGAGCCTTCCTCTCCTAAGGGAAAGATTTGGGTGCAACTCCTGATGGGAGCACCATTTATTTGGCGATCACAACAAATAGCGAACACCATCGAGGAACAGAGGAATGATATGAACGACATACTAAATAAAGCGACGGTATTGGTACTGAATCGCAACTGGCAGGCCATCAACGTGCGCACGCCGGCAGAAGCGTTTTGCCAGATGGCAATCAACGCGGCAACCGGCTTGGACATCGAGGGCGAGGATCGCATGGGTCCCGTCCCGTGGGATGGGTGGCTCAAGCTGCCGATTCGGCCCCACGATAACGCCGTCGGCACACCACGCGGACGTATTCGTGTGCCCACGGTCATCGTGTGCGCGAACTACGCGTGGGTGCCCCAGAAGCGACCGAAGCTCTCCGCGCGGAACATCCGCGAGCGCGACGGTCACCGCTGCCAATACACCGGCAAAGTATTGCGCGCGGAAGAGGGCAGCATTGACCACGTCCTTCCCCGCTCACGCGGCGGGAAGACGACATGGGAGAACTGTGTCTTCGCCAGCAAGCAGATCAATACAAAGAAAGGCAATCGACTGCCCCAGGAAGCTGGGCTGCAACTCTTGGCGCGTCCCCGAGTACCGCGGGCGCTGCCGGTGACCCTGACCATTCGCAATGCCCACGGTATTCGAGACTGGAAGCCCTTTCTGGGTGATTCATGACGCCGGGAATTTCTTCGGAGGCTGCTCGTGGAGTTTGCCGAGCCTGCGAATCCCGGGCCACATCCAGGCGGTCAGTGCCACCACAACAATCGTTCCGACCCCGCCACTGACTACCGAGGCCACCGGGCCGAAGAAACGGGCGACGGTGCCGGACTCGAACTCGCCCAATTCGTTGGAGGCGCTGATGAAAACGCTGTTGACCGCGGAAACACGGCCGCGCATTTCATTGGGCGTGCGCAACTGTACCAGGCTGTGCCGCACCACGACGCTGATGTTGTCCGCTGCTCCGCACGCAGCCAACATCAGGAGCGACAACCAGAATGATGAAGAAAGGCCGAACACGATGGTCACAATACCGAACACCAACACTGCCAGCAGTAGCGCCCGACCAGCCTGACGCAGTGGCGGCAAATGCGATAGTGTGACAGCCATGCAGATTGCTCCGACGGCCGGCGCCGCGCGCAGCCAGCCCAAACCGGTCGGCCCCACGCGCAGAATGTCCTTGGCGTAAATGGGTAACAACGCCGTAGCGCCTCCCAATAGGACCGCGAAGAGATCCAGGGTAATGGCGGCCAGAATGAGTCCGTCATTGAGCACGTACCGGAACCCCGCCAAAACTGTTTTGAGCGAAGCAGTCTCCGTCAATTGCGTTACGGGACGGGCGGTGATCGCCGCCACGCAACAGCAATTCACCAGGGCCATGCCCGCGTCCACGAGATAGACCCCCATGGTCGCCTTTTGCAGACCAATCATAAACCCACCCAATGCTGGTCCCAAAACGGAAGCGAGTTGATAGCTGGTGCTCCTCCAGGTAACGGCGCTGCTAAAGACATCGTTCGGCACCAACTGGGGGAGCAACGCTTGGCTGGCCGGCCAAAAGAAAGCCCGGCCCATCGCGCCGAGCAGCAGCATCGCATACATCCATCCGATGGGGCCGCGCGCATGAGAGGTAATCGCCAAACCCAGTGAGGCCATGGCCATCACCAGCACGCCAACCAGCACGATCCATCGTCGATCCAGGCGATCGGCTAACTGGCCGGACGGGAGGGCCAAAAGTATAATCGGCAGGGCCTGGACCAGGCCAACCCACGCAAGGGCCATTGCCGAACCGGTACGCTCATAGAGTTCCCAACCGACCGCGACAGACTGCATATTGCTGCCGATGCTGATTGCCAGATTCCCGAAAAGGTAAAGGCGATACTCGCGCAATCGCAAGGGCGCATAGGGATCGTGGGGTTTCTGCTTGCCCGCCACCGATGTCTCGGGTAGCGGAGTCTCAAACAATTCCTCCGGATCGGGAACTTCATCCATGCAACGAAGTCTTTACCATTTACTCTGGCAAGCGGCAAACTGTTGAGATGGAATCCTGGCGGTGAAGGCAACGCACGAGTAGTCGCCTTTCGGAATGCGCAATGAGGCCGACCCAGCGACTTCAATCCTTGAAAAACGTCACTTTGCCGGTTTCGAGGTCGTAGATGCCCCCAACCAGTCCGATCTGGCCCCGCTCGATCATATCGTTCAAAATGGGATCTTGCTCGCGAATGGCCTTGAGAGTAAGGCGCACATGCATCTCCGCGACTTTTTCGACAAAGTCGCGATTCTTGGACGAACGCGCCTCCCCCGGCGCAGTTTGCACGGCATTGACCGCAGGCTGAATGCGGGCGAGTAGCGAAGTCAGATGCCCCAGTTGCACATCATCACATGCGCCCTTGATCGCGCCGCAATTGGTGTGACCGATGACGGCGATCAGCTTCGCTCCGGAGACCTTCGTCGCGAACTCCAGGCTGCCGAGAATGTCGTCGTTGATGATGTTCCCGGCGACGCGGGCGCTAAAAATATCGCCTAGGCCCTGATCGAACATAAATTCGGGCGCGGTACGCGAATCCAGACAGGTAACCACCGCGGCGAACGGATATTGGCCACCGCTCGTTTGTTTGATCTGGCGTTGAAGATCGCGATGGATCATTTGGCCGGAGACGAAGCGTTCGTTGCCGGCTTCCAGCACCGCCAGCGCTTGAGCGGGTGTAATGGCGGCCTGGTTCTCGCGGGTCTGAGTGGTGACCGCAGTCGAACTACCGTTGCCATTCGGGGTCGTGCATCCAGTGAGGAACAGCGCATTCGCAAGGAATGCCAGAAGCGTGACGATTTTTGACGTTCTGCGACTAAAAGAGATAGATCGGAGTTGCGGCTTCGTCATTGCGTAAATGTTCATCAGGGTCGTACCTAATGATGCGCCTAAAATGTCACAAGCGTCGCATGCCTTTCGGACATGCAACGCTTGTTGTTCAATCGCTACGACTCACACCCAAGGTGAGAATCGATTTTGAACGAATCGCTAGCTGCGAACCAGCTTGCGTCCACGAAGGAAAATGCCGAAACCGATTCCCATGGCTACGAGCACCCATGTGCTAGGTTCAGGAACTACAATAACTCCAGAATACGACGCCGTCTGGACGCTGGTCGCGGCGGCCAGTTGCATGAGCGTTTGCGCAGGGTTGAATTGGAAGGTCACGACATCGGATGCAGAGCCCGCTGCTGCCAGAGTACTCAAGTCGCTATTTGCGCCACCATAAGTAATGCCGGTGAGATTGACGCTGCCCTGAAGGTCAAGGTCCCCACCCGTGCCGATGGTCGTGATATTAATCCAATGGATTGAACCCGTAAGATCGACTGAGTTAGCGTCCGTAATGTGCAGCGTAGCCGAACCGAATACCGGCGCCATCTGCACTGGGCCGAACGGGGTATTAAAGTTTGTAATTGTCCCAATCGTGAATAAATCGGTATTGATCAGATAGCCTTGGAGACCCACTGAAGGCCCGTTTCCACCGTCGAACTGAGTGACGTTAAACTGATAGCCGTTGGTGTTGCTCGAGAAGGTAAATGTGCCCCCGATAAAGTTCACGCTTGTCCCGGGCAAATTGGCAAAACTAAGAGATTGTGCGTTTGCTTGGAACGAAAGGGAAAGCAATGCCAAAGTAGCTACAACACAGGAACGAAAACCCGCCCACCATTTAGAACTCGCCATCATAATCACCCAGCCTCGCTGATCCCTCAACGACTGTTAGGTTTCGTAAGCTACCCCCTTGGCTGCCGCAAGTCTCCATCCATTCCAACGGGGGCCCTTTTCTCGCTGTCACGAGTTGTAGGGGAAACCATGTAGGAACGCAAGCGAAAAATGCATTTTTTAAAAGATTTTTCTGGAGAAGGCCAAAAATGTGGATTTCGCCTGGCAATCCATCGCCAAGATCCGAGGTCAGGCGCGGTGATTCTGGCAGTGTGAATTGACCCACGTACCAACGTATATAAGGGTTGCACGATGATACACATATCCAGTAGTGTGAAACTCGCTACGCGCGACCGCGATCAAAGCCGATCATCATTCTCCCACCCGCTCCCACCCGAATTCTGGGAGCTCTATCCAAAAAGATTGTGGAGATTCGCACGGAAGAAGATGGAAGTTGGTCTGACTGCGCTCTAAATCCTTCGCTAAACCTGTTTCTCGATCCCTAGCCGAAGCGGGCAAATCTATGAGATAGATAGCAAGATCACGGATCGAGTCATCGGAGCACGCAACGGTTGCAGCCTTGTTCGCTTACGGATGGGCACCGACGCGGTAGAATTGTTGGGGGCCAGCACTGGAACCGCAGTTGAAATTGGTCAGCCCGCCAGTGCCCGGAACATTGCTAAAAATGCTGCTCCACGTCCCCGATACCAAGTCCGTAGTGGTTTGCACGTCATAATGAGCATTGGTGGAGGTGGTCAGACCAACCAGAACATTCGCGCCATTGAAAGAGATCCCCGAAATGTTGGGCACAGGCACGGCAACCAGTACGATGTTGTCGATCCCACCACTGCCGCCGGTACCCAGGTCGCTTGTGGCACCGATACTGATCTCCGCCTGATTGATGGGCCGGTGAAAGCCAATGGGCGCGTTGCTGGCCAGGGAGACGCCGTTAACAGTCAGGTTGAACGTAGCCGCCGGTAGATTCAGGCGGAAACTGATGGTTTGGAGGTTGCTGCGAACCAGGCTTGTCGAAAATGAGTACAATACCGTAGGCGAATTGGTGAGGCCATCCAGCGACTGCACTTGCATGATATTGGTGGAGGTCTCGGGAAAACTCAGGGCGATCAACGTCACGTTGGACCCCGGCGGGCCGGATTGTCCGAAGGCGACTGTGGCGCCGACTGTTGTATCGAGCATCAATTGCATATCCAGGGTCACGACACTCGAGGAGACATTATCCATCTGCATCGAGAAATTACCGACGCCCTGACCGGCGTTGTTGCATACGAGCGGTTGATTGGTCAGATTGGCTGTGAAAGCGCCGACTATGAAAGAAGAAACCCCACTAGGGTTTGATCCACTCACGGCATAGGCGGAAAAGTCATTGGGTGGGCCACTCGCGTTGGTATAGGCTGTCCCTTGCGTAAATTGACTAAAGTTGATGCTATACAGGGTCTGGGCGTTGGAGTTTCCAAGACCCAGCAGTTGGATCAGAAGGCCAATAGCCACGGGAAGCCAAGATCTCTTAGTAGGCGTCTTTAGGGTCAATCCCATTACGCAACCCTTTAACCCCCGTTGCCTCAGAGGATGCGGTTATTGCCGTCGGCGGCGCAATAGAGCGAATCCGGCAAATCCTGCCGCCACCAAAACCAGCACGCTCGGCTCAGGAACCTGCGTGAATGTCTGGTCGATTTCCGAAATACTCGCGAACGCCGGCAAGGTAGCATCGACAACCACATCCTTGGAGAGGGCCAAGAGCGGCTGGGGCGGTGTAATCGCCAAACTGTCTGAGAATTTATTCGACGTTGCCGTGGCAAAAACAGACATCTCCCCGGCAAACAAGTTGTTGGTTTCCACTTCTTCCGTAACTTCTGCGAAACCCGGGCCGCCGTTCACCGACCCAATGAAAGACAAATTCGCCGCCGAAATCAAATTGGCTGAATTGGTCACGCTTACCTGATAATTGAGAATCAAGTCCGCGCCCCCAGCTGTAGCGTCGATCGGGCCGCTGAATCGAATGCCAAAGTCGCCGTTCTTGGTGATTGGGGTAACGCCTATCTCACCGGCAGTGAAATCGAGACTTTGGATACTGAAATCCGTGAAGTCCTTGTCGCCAACGACAAGGTCTCCGCCAGTATTCGTCAGACTCGCCAAACTAACGGTTGGGCCATCGATGACTGTTTGCGCCAAGGAAGCGGGCGCATATGCAAGAGTAACGGCAAACGCGATACAAATGAGGAAGATGCCTTGGTTGGAAAAAGGGCCCCGAACTTCTCGCTGATTGACCCGCTCAATCGCCATATTTTTACCCGTACCTAACTGATCCCGTGACGACGTTTACGTTTAGCAATCCATGCCCGCCGTTCCCAAATCTTCGTGAGTCAGGGAATTACTTTCTCGCTGGGACAAGTTGTAGCGGAAGCAGGGGAGAAACGCAAGAGAAAAACGCAGCGATTAACAGGTTTTTACGGCGACTGGCGGGTGCGTAGAACGAGCCTGAAAGCGCTAAAGCGGGGACTCGCGGTGCTTGATGTGCCTGCACCTGAATGGCGTCCGGGCTCTAATGTTGTATCTATTTTGTCAGCAATATGATACATAAGTCTCAAAACTTGGAAATACTACAATCGATACACTCTTTCTACTGCTGCACCCGCACTTCCGTCCTCTTTGACGCGAGGTGCTATAAAACCCTCATTGATTCGGGCTTGGGTTCAGCATCTCGTCGAGACGTTCCCTTTTCTGCTCCTCTTCTTGATCATGTGCCCTGCCCTTGCGAATGATGTGGCTGGCGACAAGATCCTTCCCGATCTCTGCGTAGGTCACACCGACAGCATCCCCGGCCTTCAATTCAGTCAGTACGGCGCTGGCATTCGTCAGGATATCGATTTGACAGTCAGGCGTGACTTTGAACGTCTTGGATAAGGGCCAATGCTCAACGGTAATGAACCCGGCCTCGGCATCGACCCTGCCAATCGTACCTTCAAATTCAGTATTCGCGGGTACGGTTTTGCCTTTGTCTGTCACGGTGGCCGACGCCGGTGTCGGTTTGAGCACGGATGACTGCTCCGCGCACGAGAACGATAGAAGAATCGCGACGCCGAGCCCAATGGTAATTTGAATCACGGAGCGTTTCATCGTACAATCTCCTCCCTGGTTCGTGTTCACGTTCACGACCTCATCTGTAAGCTTCGTCTTATCTCCCCCAATATTCAAGTCCCGGATTTGCAGTTGCAGCCATCGACCGACGAATCGGATGTTTCTTCTTGAGTCGTCAACCGTTTCAGTTCTATTCTTCCGCCTCACGGCAAATTTAGGGGGCCGCCACCATCATGAAAAGACATGCTCGCTCACTCGTCAACTTGGTCGCCGTCGGTGTTTTCAGCATCGCATGTGTTCCCATTTCTCGCGCCGATGGCCCCTACCATCTTTTGAAGGAAATTGCCATTGGCGGCGATGGTGGTTGGGACTACCTCTCCATCGATGAGGCCGCTCGTCGCCTCTACGTCTCCCATGCCACCAAGATTGTCATAATCGACATCGACAAGGACGAAGTCGCTGGCGAGATCGCCGATACCCCGGGGGTCCATGGTCTTGCTCCCGCGCCAGAACTTCAACGCGGCTTTTCCAGTAACGGCCGCGAATCCAAAGCCAGCATCGTCGATCTGAAGACCCTCAAAACGCTTTCCAAAGTCGACACCGGCGAGAACCCGGACGCGATCTTGTATGATCCGGGCCAGCAGGAGGTCTACACGTTTAACGGACGCGGACAATCGGCCACGGTCTTCGAAGCCAAGACAGGCAAAGTGTTGGCCACCATCGCACTCCCCGGGAAACCAGAATTTGCCGCTGCCGATCCGCAGGCGGGGCGCGTCTACGACAACATCGAGGATAAGAGCGTAGTGGTTGCCATCGATACCAAGACACATCAGGTCACGAATACGTGGGAGATCGCGCCTGGCGAGGAAGCTTCCGGCATGGCGATCGACACGGCGCATCATCGACTCTTCCTTGGCTGCCACAACAAACTAATGGTGATGATGGACAGCACCACCGGCAAAGTGGTCGGCTCGGTGCCCATCGGGGACAGGGTGGACGCCAATGCGTTCGATCCCGGCACCCAATTCGCCTTCAGCTCCAACGGCGACGGCACTGTCACCATCGCCCACGAGGAATCGCCAGACAAACTCGTCGTGGTGCAAACGCTAACGACCGAACGGGGAGCGCGCACCATGGCGCTCGATCCAAAAACCCACAGGATTTACCTCGCTTCCGCCAAATACGAACCGCCGAAAGCGCCCATCTCCGGTGCTCCTCCGCAGCGTCCGAAGATAATCGCGGGCAGCTTCAAGATCCTGGTGTACGGCATGGATAAAGCGGCAGCTCATTAGTCCCGGGATTTGGCCGCGCCGGTAAGACTTGGATCCCTCACCCACCCTTACCGAACGGAATGGCCAGTTTCAGGCCGATGAATGCCTCACCGGTTTGGGGGTCGTGGATGGTAACTTCCGATTTGATTTGTGCATGGCCGAATTTGCCAAACATCGGAAGTGAATACTGCGGGGTCACGTCTTGAAGAGCAGTATCGCCCGATGGTTCATCCGCGATGTTGTGAGTGAACTCCAGACTCTTGGCCCCCTCCTGTGCGGTAAAGGTCATTCGATCCAGTCCATACTTGGCTGCTTGAAACATTCTTCCGATCGGCGAGGGGCTCGCGTCCTGGATCCCGTATTCGCTCTCGAAGATCATCCACCGGTCCGCCGCCGTCGCGCATGCGGGCTTCAGGCAATCGCCCAGGTCGCATACCTTCGCCTCCGCGGCAGGGGTTGCGTTCGTTCGTATGGCGGGGCGCGCCGCGCAGGGCGCCGACAGGAGAGACGGAGAAACGTAATCCACCAGTCGGGTGTTTGGCGTTGCTTGCGCGAAGAGGCAGGGAGCCATACCAAAGTACGCGGCGGTGCCTGTTACGGCTCCCAAGAGGACCGCCCGTGATGAACCGTTGATGCTTCTCGGCTTCAACTTCATCTAAAACACCCTGCCGTAATCTACACCTTTTGCGCCATTTTACAACTGGGCGCAGGCTCGGCATGAGTGTCAGGTAGCCGCTATCCGGTTGCCATCAGACACCTTACAATCGATCCCCTCACCTTAATCCTCTCCCCCGGAGGGGAGAGGAAAACATTGCGCCCATCGATCATTCACCTCTCCCCTTGAGGGAGAAGGTTAGGGTGAGTGGTTCTGTCCGTAGTAGGCTGGCATCCCCGACGTACCAGTTTTTCCGCGCCGCTGGCCGTTGTAGGCCGCGTGCCCCCACGGGGCGATCTCTCCTGGCGCCTTAACCCCGGTAGCTCGCGGAGGAAGTGGGCGTCTCCCACAGTTGCACTTCGACAACCGGCAGCCCCTCCGCACGGGCGTGATTGAAAATGAGCTTCGCGATATTCTCGGCGGTGGGATTCTCGTCCATCACAAAAAACAACTCGCCACGCTGTTTCAGCAGCGGTAGGAGTGGATCATCCTTGTGCAGCAACATCCGATGGTCCAGCGTCTCATCGACCCAATTCTTGACGGCTTCCTTGATATCGGAAAAATCCTGCACCATCCCCCGCGCATCCAGCTTGTCCGCCTCGATGTGCACTTCCACCCGTCCGTTATGCCCATGCAAATGCCGACACTTCCCCGCGTAATTGAGCAGCCGATGCCCATAACAAAAATCAATATGCTTCGTCACCCGGAACATGCCCGCAATGATGCCGCACTTCACTTCGGAAGGCAATCCTGGAGGGCTGCGTTCCCCGGCGCGTCATTCCGAGCTTGTCGAGGAATCTCTTGCCGTCCCCAATGCAAGGCAGGATCACAGTCTTCTCGAATTGAACGTCTTGAGCGGCATCGTTAATAATCCCGTTGATCCGATTGTTGCTATCGAAGAACCTTACCCATACCTTCGTGCCCGGAGGGATCTCCGGTAACGTGAACGACACGTTGGTTTTGATCGGTTCGTATTCCTTAAAGACTTTCGGCACTAAGTATTCGTCCCTGCCTTCCACTTGTATGACGCAATAGAGGTTCGGATCGGACCACCAAGCAGAAGCATGACAATCAAATTCGATCGAATAAACCGCGTCGCCAGGGTCACCATATTTCTGTCCTTGAGCTAGAAATAACTCGAATGCATCTGCCTTCTCAACAGGGCCTGGGGTATCCGCGGCCGTTGGCCAGTAAATGCCATACGTGTAGATCCGGACAACTTTCTGCGCAATGTTCACAGAAGGCCGTGGATCGTCAGCGCGGATTTGATCTCCGTCGCACCACAATCGAGGTCCAAGCGTGTAGCTCTCCTGCGTGGGCCAGTCTCCAGCCGTTGCGGTGAACAACCACATACTCCAAAACAAACTGGCACAGACCCAGCCGCGGCGGTTGGGAACAAGCGCTGTTCGCCGGGAGAAACTTGGCGCAGATCTTGTCATAAATGCGATTACGCCCCAATAGACCGTACACGTCAAACTAATCCCGCGCCCTAATGGGGCGTGCCATTAACGAAACAAGCAGCGGCAGAGTTGAGCCAATTTGGAGCGAATGTTCGCCGCGAACGAGTGCTTCGCGGTGTAACACAAGAGCGCCTTGCAGAACTCGCTGACTTGAATCTTCGGACCATACAGAAGATTGAGGCAGGAAAGATCAACATTCTCGTTACAACCGTAATCAGAATTCAACGGGCTTTGACTTGTTCCTGGACTAAGCTGTTGAAAGAGAAGTAGTCCCCGCTGTTGTTGGTCTCGGGTGAAATTGCCTCAAGATTTCCGTGTCTTAGAGCTCGAACATGAGTTGATTTCACGTTCAAAAACTGGCATCTTGCCAGTGCATGAAAGTCGCCACTCTCAAGGAAGCCAAATCACGTTTGGATGAGCTCGTCGTTCGCGCCGAGCAGGGCGAGACTATCATCATCAAGCGTAACGGCAAAGCTGCCGTGCGCCTGACGATCCTGGTAGAACCGGAGTTGGAACTCAGTCCTGAGGAAGCGCGGAAGCTCAATGCTTGGGCTAATGGAGAGCGCGCCGCCGGTCGCACGCGTGTTTCGGAATCACCGACGGCGTACACCGCCCGTGTTCGCGCGAAGAGCGTACGCAAGGGCAAGTCTCGGTGAGAATCGAGACCACGCGGCACTACGACCGGAAATTCGAATCATTCCCGCAGTCAGTTCAAGACCAGGTTCTCAAGGCCATCCCGTCTTTGGTTGAATCGTTTGGAAAGCCCCACGCACATTTGGGATTGCGAAAGCTGGCTGGCCGACTGTACGAGTTCCGTGTCGGACTTCACCTGCGGATCGTCTTCCGCCATGACCGCGACACGCTCTATCTCTTGCTCATTGGCACACACGATGAAGTGAAACGCTTCATCCGGTCGCTATAGCAAACGGTTAATCACTTCACGCTCCCGCAATCAAGCGGCCACCGTCGACAACCAGCGTGTGGCCGGTGATGAAGTCGCTGCCTTCGATCAGGAACAGCACGGAGTTCACAATATCTTTCGGCGACCCGAGCCGCTTGACCACCGTCGCGTCGATGACCGCCTGCGTCTCCTCTTCCGTGAAATCCGGCGGCAGCAAGATGGGTCCCGGCGCGATGGCGTTGACCTGGACCCGGGGGCCGAGCGCTTTCGCCAGCGATTTTGTCAGGCAGATCACTCCCGCCTTGGAAACGCAATACGGCAGATAGTCCGCGTACGGCCGAATGGCTGACCAATCGGCGAAATTGATGATCTTGCCGTCGATCTTCCGCTTCAGCATGTGTCGGCCGACTTCGAGCCCGAACAGAAAAGGCCCTTTCAGGTTGGCGTCGATGTGAAAATCCCAATCGCGTTCGGTCAATGTGTCGAAGGGCGTCTTTTGGTACACGGCGGCGCTGGCCACGAGCACATGGATCTCGCCGAAGTGCTTCGCCGCTTTGCCCACTGCCGCGCGAACCTCCCGCATCTTGGCCTGGTCCGCGCCGACCGCAATGGCATCCACCCCTAGCGCCTTGATTTCCGCGACTGTCCGGCGGGCGTCCGCGGCCGACGAGTTGTAGTGAACAACGATGTTCGCGCCGCGTCGGGCCAGGCCCAGGGCGATTTCGCGCCCGACCCGTTTCGCCGCGCCCGTGACCAACGCCGTCTTGCCTTTGAGCTTCATAGTGCCGATCAGCTTACCGGAGGCCCGCAATCATACGCAAGGGAAAGAAATTGAAGCGCAGCCAACAACCCGCTATAGTGAAATGCATGAAAGCCAAACTACTCGGTTTGTTGCTGGTCTTTGCGCTTCTCCTTCCTTTCCGCGCGCACGCCGAACTTGACGAAGCTCCCCGGGGCCAGAATGCTTTGCGCAAATTCGGCCGCGGCATCGCCAATGTTCTTTTTGGCATTGTGGAAGTTCCCAATCAGATCACCAAGGTGACTTCGGAACACGGCGGCGGCGCGGGCGCGACCTACGGCGTGGGAAAAGGCATCGCCCGCTGGATCGGACGCGAATTCACCGGGGTCTATGACATCGTCACTTTCCCCGTTCCGTATCCGAAGGGCTACAAGCCCATCATGCACCCGGAATTTCCCGTGGAAGATTATGAGCCGTAGCCTCTGGCTTGCGCTCTGTCTTTTCGGCGCGATGGCCAGTGTGCGCGCGGACCAGGATCTGGCCATCGGCGATGCTGCGCTCGCGAAATTCGATCTCCCTGCGGCCCTCAAAGCCTATCGAGCGGCGCACGCGCAGTCGCCCGACAGCTACGAGGCGACTTGGAAACTGGCGCGAGCACTCGCCGACACCAGCACGCTTTCCAAGGATCCAGCCGAGCAGAAGCAGTGCTGCATTGATGCCGAGCAACTGGCTCGCACCGCCGTGAAACTCAATCCCGACGACTCGAAGGGACACGCTTATCTGGCCGTGGCTGTCGGCAAGCTGGCGCTTTATGAAGGCGGTAAACGCAAGGTCGAACTGGCCAGTGAAGTGCAGACGGAAGCCGAACGGGCCATCAAGCGCAACGATAAGGAAGACCTCGCCTATCATGTCCTCGGCGTCTGGAATCGCGAAATGGTCGAGTTGAACTGGGTCTTGCGCAAGTTCGCCGAGTTGATCTACGGCAAATTCCCAGCCGCCTCCTGGATGATGCGATACATGATCTCACACGGGCCACCCAGATCGCGCCCCAGACGGTGGCGCATCGTGTTGAACTTGGCCTCACTTTCGTCTCGGGACGACAATGGCCGGAAGCCAACGCCAGCTTGGAAAAGGCGCTGGCCATGCCGAGGGCCTGGGTCACGGACGATTATTACTGGGATAAAGCGCGCCAGGCGCTCCCGCGGGTGAAATCGCATCTCGACTAGCGCGTCCATGGCAGTCCTCCCGGCACAAGTTCTCAGCGTCACCGAATTGACGCACCGCGTCAAAGACCTGCTCGAAGAACGATTCCCGAGTGTCTGGGTCGAAGGCGAGATTTCCAATGTTCGTTCGCCTTCGTCCGGCCACGTCTATTTCACGCTCAAAGATGCCGGGGCACAATTGGCCGTAGTGGTCTTTCGTGGCGTTGCGGCCAAGGTCGGATTCAAACTGAAAGACGGCTTGCAGGTCATCACTTTCGGCGACATCAGTGTCTACGAGAAGAGCGGGCAATACCAGCTCGTCGCCCGACAGTTGCTGCCGAAGGGACTGGGCGCGCTCCAACTGGCCTTCGAAGAGTTAAAGCAGCGCCTCGCCAAGGAGGGCCTTTTTGATTCGTCCCGCAAGCGACCAATCCCCGTCCTGCCCCAGCGCATCGGCCTGGTCACCTCCCCCACCGGCGCGGCGATCCGCGACTTCCTCAATATCATCAACCGCCGCTTTCCCAATGTGCGCATCGTCATCTACCCCGTGCGCGTGCAGGGCGAAGGCGCCGCCGCGGAGATCGCCGCAGCCATCGATGATTTCAACGCCCTCCACGCCTCCGGCCGCCTGCCGCTCGATGTGTTGATTGTAACGCGCGGTGGCGGTTCGCTCGAAGATCTATGGGCTTTCAATGAAGAAGTGCTGGCCCGCGCCCTCGCCCGGTCCCAAATCCCAACGATTTCCGCCGTCGGCCACGAGATTGATTTCACCATTGCCGATTTTGTTGCGGACCTTCGTGCGCCGACCCCCAGCGCTGCCGCGGAATTGGTCGTGAAGGCCAAGGAGGAATTCAAACAACGAATGACGCAGTATCAGTCCCGTCTGCATGGCAATTTGCGGCTCCAGGTCGCGGCCGCCCGCCAGCGCTTTTCCGATTTGGCTTCCAACTACGTCTTTCGCCGACCAACGGAGGTCATTCGCCAATACCAGCAGCAAGTTGACGACTCCGGCCATCGCCTGACCCGGGCCGCCGCAGCGACTCTTGCTAGCCAGCGAGCAAGATGGGCGACGGCTGCCGGGAAATTCAAGCTCCTCAGTCCCGAGGCGCTGCTGGCCAATGGACGGCAACGCATCGGTTCCAACGAACAGAGCCTCCGTACCGCGTGGGCCCGCCGCTGGCAGGAAACCGGTCATCGACTCATCCAGGTCAGTGCCAAACTGGAGCTGCTCAGTCCCAAGGCCACGTTACAGCGCGGTTACAGTATTACGCTCGTCCCCGAAACCGGCGAAATCGTCCGCAGCGTAACCCGCGTCAAGCCAGGGACTAAGATTTCCACCAAGGTGCTTGATGGAGCGTTCGGTTCTGTGGTATCTTCCCCATCAGATGTGCAATGAAAGGTAAGAAAAAGGGAGCCGAGCCCGTTCCGGCCAGGAACGGGCTAACGTTTGAGTCGGCCATCCAGCGGCTCGAGAAGATCGTGGCCGATATGGAGGAGGCGGAATTGCCGCTGGAGGACGTTCTCAAGAAGTACGAGGAAGGGACGCGCTTGGTGCGGTTCTGCAGCCAAAAACTGGACGAAGCCGAGAAGAAGATCGAGGTCCTCACCAAGAAGACCGATGGCAGTGTCGTGTTGGAGCCGTTTGAAGCCGAACTTGGGGAAAGCGGTGAAGAAGAGTCCGCGGATGAAAGCGGGAAGCTCTTCTGACAAACGAAGGAGCGTGAAATGGGACGTTATCTTGACATGATCAATAAGCCGGCCAACGTCAAGCTGCTCACGATGGAGCAACTGCAAACGCTGGCACAAGAAATCCGTGACGAACTGATCACGGTGTTGAGCAAAACCGGCGGCCATCTCGCGCCGAATCTCGGAGTGGTCGAACTGACCATCGCCTTGCACCGTGTCTTCGATTCTCCCAAAGACAAATTTGTCTGGGACGTCAGCCATCAGGTGTATGTCCACAAGCTTTTGACCGGCCGGCGCGCGGCCTTTTCCAAGATTCGCCAGACCGGCGGCCCGATGGGGTTCGCCTTTCGCGCCGAGAGTCCCTACGATTGCTTTGGCGCCGGCCACGCCGGCACCGCGCTTTCCGCCGCGCTCGGGATGGCCGCCGCACGTGACCATGGCAAGACCGATGAGAACGTCGTCTGCATCGCGGGCGATGCCGCCCTCACCAATGGGATCACCTACGAGGCGCTCAACAACATCAAGGCCACTACCAAGCGTTTCATTGCCATCCTCAATGATAACGAGTGGAGCATCGCGAAGAACGTCGGCGCGATCGCCGAATACCTCAATCGCATCGTGCGGCATCCGTCTTACGCCGCGGCGCACAAGCGGATCGATCACTTTTTGGAGCGCTTCCCCCGCGTTGGTCCTGAACTGGCGCAAATCGGCCACAAGGTGGAAGAAGCTGTCAAAGGCATCATTGTCCCCAGCCTCCTGTTCGAGGAGTTTGGTCTCCGCTACATCGGCCCCATTGACGGGCATAACACCGCATTGCTCATCGAAACCCTGACCTGGGCCAAGCAACAAACGGTGCCCGTGCTCATACACATCCTCACCAAAAAGGGCAAAGGCTATGAGAAGGCCATCGAAGACCCGCAAACATTCCACGGTTGCGGACCCTTTGATGTCGCCACCGGTAAGTCCCCGCCGAAGAAGGATGGCGTGCCGCCCAGTTACCAGGATGTTTTTGCCGACGCGCTCGTGCGGTTCTGTGACGTAAACAGCAAGCTTGTGGGCATCACCGCCGCCATGCCCAGCGGCACCAGCCTCATCAAATTGCAGAAGGCGAAGCCCGACCGCTATTTTGACGTGGGCATCGCCGAGGAACACGGGGTCATTTTTGCGGCGGGCATGGCGACCATGGGCTACCGTCCCGTCTGCGCGATCTATTCAACATTCCTCCAACGCGCCTACGATTGTATCATCCACGATGTCGCGTTGCAGAACCTGGACGTGATCTTCGCGATGGATCGCGCCGGCCTTTCGGCCAACGACGGCCCAACCCATCATGGCGTCTTTGACATCGCCTATGCGCGCTGCATACCGCGGGCCATTCTCATGGCGCCCAAGGACGAGGACGAATTTGTCGATATGCTGTGGACAGCGTTGCAGAACCACGGCCCCATTTTCGTCCGTTACCCGCGCGGCCCCGGTGAAGGTGTGCCCATCAAGGACCATCCGGCGATCCTGCCGCTTGGCAAAGCCGAGGTCTTGCAGCACGGCACCGACGTCGCGGTGATCTTCTATGGCGCCATGACCAAGGTGGCACGGGAAACGGTTGCCGCTTTGCAGGCCGACGGCTTGTCTGTTGCCCTGATCAATGCGCGCTTCTGTAAGCCCATGGACCGTGAGATAATTGAAAAATATGGTCGCATCTGCAAGGTCCTTTGCACCTTGGAAGACCATGTGCTGATGGGCGGGTTCGGCAGCGCAGTGCTGGAAACACTCGAAGACCTGCGAATCGACATCCCCGTCGCCCGCGTCGGTTGGCCCGATAATTTCATCGAGCACGCGTCCAGCAACAAAGATCTTCAGGACAAGTACGGCTTGAACTCCAAGACTGCGACTGCCAAGGTTAAGGAATTGCTCGCGGAATCCTCAGCCCAGCATGAGAAGCCCCAGCAATTCCGCGTGCTGGGCGCCGCCGCCACGGCGCGCACGGCATAAAAGGAGACTGAGCAGGATCATCGTGAGTTTGGGGACGCAACCATGCGTGACCGTATCGATACCCAACTCGTCGCCCGTGGCCTGGCGGAAAGTCGCGAGAAAGCGAAGCGCTTCATTCTCGCGGGAGCAGTGCGCGTTAACGGCCAACTCGCCCACAAACCCAGCGACCTGGTCGCGGAAGATGCGGTGCTCCTTGTCGAGGCTGCGGAAAAATACGCAAGCCGCGGCGGCTTTAAGCTCGAAGCTGCCCTCGACGCGTTTTCCATCTCCTGCCGTGGCCTCGTTTGCGCCGATCTCGGCGCGTCCACCGGTGGCTTTACGGATTGTCTGCTCCAGCGTGACGCGGCGCGCGTGCACGCTGTCGATGTTGGCAAGGGCCAACTCGACTGGAGATTGCGCCGCGATCCGCGGGTCGTCGTGCATGACGGAGTCAATGTGCGCAACCTCACGGTGGCCACTCTTGGCGAATCCGTTGATCTTGCCACCATCGATGTTTCGTTCATCTCGTTGACCAAGGTGCTCCCTGCGGCTGTCGCCGTCCTCCAGGCCGGCGGCACGCTCGTAGCGCTTATTAAGCCCCAATTCGAAGCGGGAAAAAAGCTCGTGAAAAAAGGCGGTGTTGTGCGAGACTCGCGGGTGCACGAGGCTGTGACGAAGATGATCCAGGATTTTGCAACGGAAACGCTCGGGTTGACCCTGCGGGGAGTCACCGCGTCGCCCCTGCTCGGCCCGGCGGGTAACAAGGAATTTCTCATCGTGCTTCGCAAACCGTGAAACCGCACATTCCAAAGACCGTGGGCGTCGCTGCGCATGCCGGGAAACCGCAATCGCGCGACCGTTTGTTCGAATTGCTTGCCTTGCTCCACGAGGGCAAGGTCAATGTTCTCCTCGAACAGGAGGCGGCCGCCCTTGTGGCCAAACCGGACTCCGCGCACACCCTCAAGGACATGGGGAAAGTGGCCGATCTCATTATCGTGCTCGGTGGCGATGGCACGATTCTTCGTGTCGCTCGTGAACTGGAAGGCTCCGCTACGCCGCTCCTGGGGGTGAACCTGGGTAATCTTGGGTTCCTCACCAGCGTTCGCGGGGATAAACTGGCTGGCGCGGTGCGTGAGGTCCTTCGCGGCGAGTATCAGGTCAGCGAGCGTCAGGCGCTGCAAGCTACGTTAGTGCGCGCCGGCGAGCGCAAGCAAGCCTACCGGGCCCTCAATGATGTTGTGGTTTCCCGCGGCGCGGTCTCGCGTATCGTGCGCCTCCGATTATCAATCGACGGCGAGTTGTTGACAGAATATGTATGCGACGGCATGATATTCGCCACGGCCACGGGTTCGACCGCGTATTCACTGAGCGCGGGCGGGCCAATTATGGTGCCGACAGCACGGGCGCTGATTATCACGCCAATCTGTCCGCATGCCTTGAGCAACCGCTCCGTTATCGCCGGGGAGAACTCAGTGGTTCGTTGCCAGGTGGTGGGCGCGGCGGGTGAATTGCTGTTAACAGTGGATGGCCAGGTGCAATTGGGAATGGAAGTGGGTGACGAGGTGGAAGTTAGCCAGTCGCCGCAGACGGTCCAAATGGTCGCCCCAAAGAATCATACGTATTTTGAAGTCCTAAGAGAGAAATTGAAATGGAGTGGTGCAAATGTCTAAAGGACCGAAGGCTTCTCCGTCAAAGATTGCGTCGCTGTTAAGCCCCGAGGCAATCCGACTGGAACTGCAGGCCAGCCAAAAAACTGAAGCCCTGCGCGAAGTGGCAGAATTGCTGGCGCAAAGCAAATGCGTCGGCAATTTCGAGGCGTTCTTCAATGAAATCCTGCAGCGCGAGCGTGTTAGCAACACCGCGCTCGGCCATGATGTCGCGATTCCCCACGCCCGTACGGACCAGTGTTCCGACATTCTGATCGCCGTGGGTCGCAGCCGCGGCGGGATTGATTTCGAAGCCAAGGACGGCCAACCCGTAAGGCTGATTTTCCTGATTGGCACGCCGAAGCAGATGGTGACCGATTACCTGCGGGTAGTAGGCACTCTCGCGCGTCTCTTACGGCAGGACGATCTGCGTCAGCGGCTGTTGGATGCATCCGATGCTGCTGGATTCATCAAGATCATCGAGGTGGCCGAGTCGTAACAAGAGACGTCGCATCCGTCCGCGTCAACTGTGCAGTGAGGCCAGGTAGCGCTCTGCATCGATCGCCGCAGCACAGCCCGTTCCGGCCGCCGTGACCGCCTGCCGGTACACACGGTCCACGCAGTCGCCGGCTGCGAATACACCCGGCACGTTCGTATACGTTCCCTTGTGGCAGAGAATGAACCCGTCGGCGTCCCTGTCAATTTGGCCCTTGAAAAGGCCGGTCGAGGGCACGTGGCCGATGGCTACAAACACGCCTGTGCATGGCAGTTCAGAAGTTACTCCCGTCTTGAGATTTTTGAGTTGCACACCAGTCACCATGTCCTTGCTGGAATCGTAAATGTCCGTAACCACCGTGTCCCACACCGGCTGAATCTTGGGGTTCGAGAGAGCGCGATCCGCCATGATCTTTGAGGCGCGAAGGCTATCGCGCCGGTGAACCAGGTACACCTTCGACGCGAAGTGGGTCAGATAAGTTGCCTCCTCGCACGCGGAGTCTCCGCCCCCGACAACGACCAGGGTCTGTTTGCGAAACATGGGCAGGGCTCCATCGCACGTGGCGCAATACGTCACGCCCTTGCGCTCCAGCAACTCCTCGTTCTTCAGTCCCAGGTGCCGATGCGAAGCCCCAGTCGCGATGATGACCGCCTTCGTTTCGATAACCTCGTCGTGCAGCCACAATCGGAATGGTGGCTTGCTGAAATCAACTTTTGTCACTGTCGTGCCGTAGCGCGTCTGTGTGCCGAAACGCTCCGCCTGTTTCTGCATTCCCATCATCAGTTCGGTGCCATCGATACCCTCGGGAAAGCCGGGATAGTTCTCGACAATACTCGTCGTGGTGAGCAATCCACCGGGCTGTTCGCCGGTGAGCAGGAGCGGGTGCAGATCTGCGCGCGCGGTGTACAGCGCCGCCGTCCAGCCAGCGCAACCCGAGCCAATAATAACAACGTTTTCCATGTGCGGTTCCAATTTTCTCCGAGTAGGATGCTTCGGACAGGCGGCCGGTTGCAGCGACCATCAAGACCGGCCGTGACCGTGTGGCGCGGCTGGCTTCACGCTGTCGCGGCGAACTTGCTCGGCCAGGATGATGGCGCGAGCCACCTCGACCAGTTTTCGATTCTCATTGCGGGCCGTTTTTTGCAGTTTGAGGTAGGCGGCTTCTTCGTCGATGCCCGTTTGCCGCATCAGGATGCCTTTGGCGCGTTCGACGATCTTGCGCGATTCCAGGGCCTCGTTCATCTGTTGGATTTTTGCCTCCAGCTCCTTTGACTTCTCGAAATTCACCAGTGCCAACTCGATGGCGGGCTTGAGCTGTTCACCGGTGAACGGTTTGACGAGGTAGGCATTGGCCCCGGCGCCCGCAGCCTCGCTCCCGAGACCGGACTCGGTATGAGCACTGAGGATGATGATGGGCGTCGGTCGTTGGCTCTGGATCAATCGCGCAGCTTCCAAGCCATCCATTTTCGGCATGCGAATGTCTAGAATAACGAGGTCCGGACTGGTTGCACGCGCGAGGGCCACTGCCTGCTGGCCGTCACCAGCTTCGCCGACGACCGCATGTCCCATCGCCATGAGTATCTTTCTCACCACCATCAAAGTGAGGCCGTCATCATCGGCAATAAGGACTCGAAGAGATTTCATTGTGGATCCCAACACCGTCGCTTCTCCGCTCTTATCTTAAGACGAGCCCTCTCAAAGTCAAGCCCGCGCCGCGACGAGTGTGGACGGGTTGCGCTCGGCCGGCCCCGGTCCGTGTAGTACCACCTCAAATCGCAGTTCGGCACAGACCCCACCATCGCGCGAGTGAATTTGCAGATCGCCGCGTAGATTCACTTGCGCCAATTGCGCCACGATATTCATCCCCTGCCCTTCGAATTCACGCCAGTCCTTGCCATCGCCAAGGCCACCGCCGTTGTCGGCCACCACCAAGTGCACCTGACCTTCCTGCTGCCGGCATCGAATCTGGGTGCGCAACAGCTGTCCGACGGGAGGACGGCCATGAAGCAGAGTGTTGGAAACCAGTTCGTTGACAATCAGCGCCAGTGGTACGGCCTGGTCGGCCCCCAGCCACAACTGCTCTACCTCGACCGTCACCTCGGGCACTCCGCTTGTTCCCGGCGTGGAACTGACGAGCGTGTGGACAATGGTCGTGATTAACGTATGTAGGTCTACTTTCTCCGGCATCTCTTCGCTCAACAGGTTGTGCACTTGCGCAATTGCCTGGATTCGCGTAATCGCTGTCCGCAGGAATTCCGTTGTTGGTCCAACCTGGGCCGTGTCGGCTTCCAACTGCAATAATCCCGAGATCATCTGTAGGTTGTTCTTGATGCGGTGGTGCGCTTCCTCGATGAGCAACTGCAGAAGATGGTTCTTGCGGCCGAGATCCTTCAATAACTGCGCGTTGTCAATGGCCACAGCGGCCCGGCTCGCGAAAGCCTCCATGAGCTCGAGGTTGGCCGGCGTGAATTCCGCCGTGTCCGCGCCGTGCCTTGTCAGGCTCAGTGCGCCGATAAGTTCATTGCGGGAAATCAAGGGCACAACCAGGGCCGAACGAACATCCGCCTCGCGCAGTACCGGACTATATCCATGCTCCACCACTTCCTGGCGCGTGAAGATTCGCCCCTGACGCCGCGGGCGAATCTGCCCGAAGAGACCGAGTCTCGCCGGATACCGCATGCCGATGAGCCGCATGAAGTTGGCGCTGGCCGCGACGATCTGCGCCTGTTCGTCCGTCGCATCGTAATGGGAAATGTAGGCCGCGCCGGCCCCGAGCAGCGCCGCGGCGCGCTCCAGGATTCGTTGCAACAGTGGTTCCAGTTCAAGTTGCTGTGCGCTGCCACTGCTGATATCCACCAGCGCGGTGAGCTTCTCGTTCTCACGGAGTTGCGTCTCGTACAACCTTGCGTTGGCCAGCGCGATGCCCAATTGGTTGCCCATGGCCGTGATCATCTCCACAACTTCAGGGGTAAACACAATCGGTTGGCGATTCACAAGCGCGAGTGTCCCCAGCAATTCCCCTTTCGCCTTCACCGGCACCACGATGACCGCCCGGAAGCCGTGTGGCGCCGCCATCGATGGAACAGCGGGCGGGTGCACTGTCATGTCGCCGATCACCACCGCCTGTCCGGATGCCGCAACGTAGCCGGGCGTACCTTCGCCCCACTTCAGCACGCCGACTTCTTCGACAAACTTGTCGGGCAGTCCCATTTGCACGTACAGGCGCAGTTGCTGGATCTTCAGATCCGCGAGATAGATAGCGCCGCCATTCATGCCCGCGCTTTCCAAGGCGACCGCCAGGGTGTTGCGGGCAATCTCGTCGATATTCAGGGAAGAATTGGCCACCCCGGCCAATGCGGTGAGCGCCGCAAGCTGCCGATTGCGTCGGAGCAATTGCTGCTGACGCTGACGGGCCTGGGTAACGTCGCGGACGATGAACTGCAATTCGATCACGCGCTCTCCTTCACGTGAAAACACGCTGCCGCTGCACTGCAGGTCGATCCACAACCCATCCTTGCGATGAAACCGGTATTCGAGATTATGAATGGCTTCCCCCCTCAGCAAGACGCTGAGTGCGCGCCTCACGGTCTCAATATCCTCCGGATGGATATATTCCAATAGACCCGTCCGCGCCACCTCGTACAAGGCATAACCAAAGATCCGCGGAAAGGCGCTGTTGGCGAACCGCGGTCGTCCGGACGTGTCCGCGATATAGATCGCATCGTCGGAATTCTCGACCAGGGCCCGATATTGCTCTTCGCTCGCCCGCAGATCGGCCTGCAACTGCGCGTGGACCATCGCGTTGCCAATCTGGTTGCTGACCACTTCGATAAGATCCACGTCAGCCTCGTCGAACTTTCGCAACTTGTACGTGCCCAATCCCAGTAATCCAACCACGAACCCATGCGCCCGAATCGGCACCAGCACCGCCGAATGGAACCCGGCCCGCACGGCGTCGGAAGTGACCAGGCGCGCGTTCACAGTGAAGTCCTCAATGATCCGTGCCTCGCCATTCAGGACGGCATCGATGACCGGGGTGCCCTTGTGCAGCACGGTCACTTGACGGACGAACGCTTCGTTTAGCCCGCGCCACGCAAACATATGCAGAGCCTTGTCCGTGTCCTGCCAGATATACACCGCGCCCGCGTCCACTTTCATCACGGCCAGGATGGCATCGAGGGCATTGTCCGCAATTTCCTTGAGGTTGAGGGTGCGGTTGATGGCGTCGGCGACGAAATTGATCGCCGTCAAGCGCGGGTCGCGCAAGGGCTTCGGCGGAGACGCGGTGGGATCAGGGAATTTCATCGCAGCCGACCACACGACTACCTATAGCAGAAAAGCAGTGTCTTTTCACCAACTTCTCTTGATAGTATGGGATACCATATGAGCAATCCCGACAAACTGGAAGAGATTTTTCGCCTGCAGGAGCAACTCAACAAACGCATCGGCGTGGATACCGCCAACATGACTGACGAACAGCGCCAGCACTGGGTTCTCAACTATTGCCGCGCCATGACGCAGGAGGTCGCCGAATTGACGGATAGCGTCCCGTGGAAGTGGTGGGCCAAGTACCAGAAGTTCGACAAACAGAATGCCCGTGTCGAAGTCATCGACCTCTTGCATTTTCTTGTTTCCATCGCCCAGGTCCTTGAGATGACCCCCGCTGACTTCTCAGAAGCATACGCCAAGAAACACCAGGTCAATCTCGCCCGACAGGACAGCGGCTATCAGATCAAAGACGAACACGACAGCAAACACATTTGAGGGAATCGCGCGTCGTGCTTGGAAATGACAACGGCTTCCCTTTTGAGGAAGCCGTGTCGGCGGTAATTCTTGCCTAAAAGCGTCCTAGGACTCCGCAGCGCCTTCTTTCTTCTTGCTGGGCGCCTTCTTTCGCCTTGGGAGCCTTCGCTTCTTTCGCCTTCGGCTCCTCGGTCTTGCCACCCTTCTCCGGCTCGGGCGCGGCGGTAACGGTGCCGGTCCACTCGAGAATGGCTATCTCGGCGGCGTCACCCATGCGCTGGCCGATGCGCACGATGCGTGTATAGCCGCCGTTGCGATCGCCGTGCTGTTTCCCAAGCTCCGCAAAGAGCTTCTCGACGGCAGGCTTGTGCCGCAGAAACGCGATGGCCTGGCGACGGTGATGTAGCGAGCCTTTCTTGGCGAGCGTGATCATCTTGTCGGCATAACGACGCGCAACCTTGGCTTTGGCAATCGTGGTCCGGATCCGGCTGTGTTCAATCAGGCTGCACACCAGGTTGGCCAGGGTGGCGCGCCGATGCTGGGATTTCATCCCGAGCTTGGCTGTACGTTTACGATGTCGCATGGCGTTGGGTCCCTTGTGTCAATCTGACGGTTATTCCATCGCCGGTGCCGGGCCGGAAAGTACGGCCTCCACGCCCTTGTTTGGATCCACTGCCTCAAGCAGGGCCGCGTCGAACTTCATGCCCAGCGTCAGGCCCAGCGCGGAGAGCTTCTCCTTGATCTCATTCAGCGATTTCTTGCCGAAGTTGCGGTACTTGAGCATTTCCTGCTCGCTCTTCATGGCCAATTGACCAACGGTGGTGATGTTGGCATTGTTCAGGCAGTTGGCCGCCCGCACACTGAGCTCAATCTCGTTGACGCTCATGTTCAGGACCTTCTTCAGCTTCGCCTGTTCGGCGCTGACCTTCTCGCCCGCCTCTTCGAATTCAATCACAACGTTCTTGTCATAATCACAAAAGACGTCGAGATGATGGCGCAGGATGTTCGTCGATTGCACCATGGCATCTTCGGGGGTGATGCGGCCATCGGTCCAGACTTCGATGATCAACTTGTCATAATCCGTGCGCTGGCCAACACGCGTGTCTTCAATACTGTAGCGCACGCGACGCACCGGTGAAAATAACGAGTCGATGGCGATCACGCCGATCGTCTGTTCGGCCTTCTTGTTCTCTTCCGCCGGGCAAAAACCACGGCCGACTTTGATCTCCAGCTCGGCTTCGAAGTGCATCTTCTTGTCGATGGTGCAGATATGCTGCTCGGGATTGAGTACTTCCACGACCTGGTCGCTTTTGATGTCCGCCGCCGTCACGGCGCCTTCCTTGTTGGCCGAAAGATAGACCACGTGCGCTTCGCGGCTGTGGGACTTCAACAACACCCTCTTCAGGTTAAGCACAATGTCGGTCACATCCTCAACGACCCCGGGAATGCTCGTGAACTCGTGCGGCGCGCCTTCGATTTTAACGGAACTGACGGCGGCGCCTTCCAACGAACTAAGCAGCACGCGGCGCAGCGAGTTGCCAATGGTATGGCCGTAGCCGGCTTCGAGCGGTTCGGCGATGAACTTGGCGTATGTGGGCGTGGCGGTGGCGTCATCGCGCACCAACCGTTTGGGCATTTCAAAACGACCTAGACGAACTGGCATGGTGAACTTCCTCCTGTGAGTCGGGTTTCCCGCGCCCTAGAAACGCGGACCAACGACTCGTTGTTGCGTCCGTTAAGCGGACGCCGGTTCTGGTTATCTAGAATAAAATTCGACGATCAACTGTTCGTTAACGATTGGCTGAATGTCATCCCGTGATGGAATGCGAACAACCTGTCCTTTGAAGGCATCCCGGGTAAAATTGATCCAACTGGGCACGGGACGCACCTGCGCTGACTCCAAACTCTTCGTGGCCAATTGGCGGGTGGCAGGGGTTTCACGGACCTCAATCACATCGCCCGGTTTCACATTGAATGACGGGGACGATACCTTGCGGCCGTTTACGCGAATGTGGCCATGGGTGACCATCTGCCGGGCCGCGGGGCGCGTCGTTGCAAAACCGATGCGAAAAACGACGTTGTCGAGACGTGTTTCGAGCAACTGGAGCAGCGTTTCTCCTGTAACACCCCGTTTTTTCAGCGCTTTTTCGAACATGCGGCGGAATTGCGCCTCCATCAGTCCGTATTGGTAACGCAACTTTTGCTTCTCCGCCAAACCCAGGCCGTAATCGCTCTGCTTGCGACGTGACTTTTTCGGCCCATGCACACCGGGTGGATACGCGCGGCGCTCCAGGTACTTCGATGGGCCGAATATCGGTTGACCGAATCGGCGGCTGATGCGAACTCGTGGTCCTTTATATCGTGCCATGGTAACGAAATCTCCTGCTTAGACGCGGCGGCGCTTCGGCGGCCGACAGCCGTTGTGTGGGACCGGCGTTACGTCCTTGATTACTGTGATCTCCAAGCCGATGGCCTGCAGCGCGCGGATCGCGGCTTCACGTCCGGTCCCAGGCCCTTTTACCCATACCTCAATTTCCTTCAGTCCATGCGCCATCCCCTGCCGCGCAGCGTCCTGCGCCACCAATTGCGCCGCATACGCCGTGCTTTTGCGGGAGCCTTTGAAGCCGACACGACCCGCGCTCGACCATCCGATCACCTTGCCCTTGAGATCGGTAATCGACACCACCGTGTTGTTGAATGTCGCCATAATGTGGGCGATGCCCTGAAAGACATTCTTACTGTGCTTGGCCTTGACGACCTTCTTGGCCACTTCGCCTTCCGCCAGCGCCTCGGCAGCCGTCGTCGGCACCGTGGACACTACAGGCGCGGCAACGGCTCCCGTCGCCTCGGCCTTCGGCGCGGGGGCGCCGGCCTCGACAGCGGGGGCCGCGGATTTCGCTTTTGGTTCTTCAGGTTTCTTTTGTGCTTCTTTAGCCATCGGGCTCCTTCAAATTGGCACCACGATCAGGCCTTGGGGGCCGACTTGGATTCCTTGGCGCGAACAACGCCGACCGTCTTGCGCGGTCCTTTGCGTGTGCGCGCGTTCGTCGATGTGCGCTGACCGCGTACCGGCAGGCCCTTCTTGTGGCGCGTGCCGCGGTAACAATTAATGCTCATCAACCGTTTGATATTGGTCTGTAACTCCCGGCGCAGGTCGCCTTCGATTCGATAGGTCTGCAGCACGGTCGACAAGTGCGAAAGCTGTTCGTCATTCAAGTCCTTCGACCGAACGTTCGGATCAACCTTCGCCTTGTCGCACACCTGCAGCGCGGTCGTTGGACCGATTCCGTAAATGTAACGGAGAGCGATCCCGATTTTCTTTTGGTCCGGTACTTCCACACCGATCAAACGTGCCATAGCTACACCTCTACCCTTGACGCTGTTTGTGACGCGGATTGGTGCAAATGACGCGCACCACTCCTTTGCGCCGCACGACTTTGCAGCGCTCGCACAACCGCTTCACCGAAGGTTTGACTTTCATAGTTCTCTTGTTTCCTTACCGCTCGTTACTGCCGAAATGTAATCCGGCCCTTGCCCAAATCGTACGGTGACATCTCAATCATCACCTTGTCGCCCGGCAGCAGCCGAATGAAATGCAGCCGCATCTTACCTGAAATGTGCGCCAAAATTCGATGTTTATTCGGCAACTCCACCCGAAACATCGTGTTCGGCAACAATTCGACTACCGTGCCTTCGACTCGTATGGGCTCTTCCTTAGCCACGTCAAAATCTCTGCATCTCCGTCCGTTACGAGTACCGTGTGCTCGAAGTGCGCGCTGGGCGCCCCGTCGGCAGACACCACGGTCCAACCATCACTCAACATCACCACATCGCTCGTGCCGGCGTTGATCATCGGCTCGATCGCCAGCGTCATTCCCGCCTTCAACTTCGGCCCGTCCCCGGACCGGCCGTAGTTCGGAATCTGCGGCTCTTCGTGCATTTTCCGTCCCACGCCATGACCGACAAACTCACGCACCACCGAAAACCCGTGCGACTCTACCATCGTCTGCACCGCGTACGAGATGTCGCCCACCCGATTCCCCGCCCGCGCCGCCGCGATGCCGGCCTGCAACGCCCGTTGCGTCACCTGTAACAACTGCTGTGTTCGCGCCTCGACAACGCCGACGGCCACTGTCGTCGCATTATCACCGACAAATCCATCCAAAATGATGCCGATATCGAGACTGACAATGTCACCATACTGCACGCGCCGCTTGCTCGGGATGCCGTGCACGACTTCCTCGTTCACGGAAACGCAAATGTGCCCCGGATACCCTTTGTATCCAAGGAACGGGCTTTTGCCCCCGACCTTCGCGATCAATGCCGCCGCAACGTCATTCAATTCCGCGGTCGTGCGTCCGGGTTGAACCTCCCGTGCCACCGCAGCCAGCGTCTCCGCCGCCGCGTTGCAGGCGGCCCGCATCCTTTCAATCTCTTCTGGCGTCTTGATCACGATCACGTCGGCAGCAATCCCACAATGTCCGCAAGCACCTTGTCCTTGGCCTGGCCACCGTCCACGCGCTTCAGGACCCCCGCCCGCTCGTAGTACTTTACCACATCCAGGGTCAACTCGCGGTAGACATCCAGCCGCTTCCGCACCGTTTCAGCCGTATCGTCCGCGCGCTGGGTAAGCTGGCCGCCACATTTGTCGCAAATCCCCGCGCGTTGTGGCGGCACAAACTCGCTATGATACAGGCCGCCGCATTTTTCACAACTCAGCCGGCCGAGCACTCGCCGCACAATGTCGGCCTCCCGGACATCAAGCAGGATGGCAACCGTGACGGGCATCCCTTTCTCGCCCAGCACACGGTCAAATGCCTCCGCCTGGGCTCGAGTTCGCGGAAATCCATCGAAGATGAAACCGCCCTCCCGGCCATGTTCGTCCAGCCAAAGCCGTACGACTTCAATCGTGATTTTGTCAGGCACCAACTGCCCTTTGTCAATGAACTGCTTCGCCGCTTCACCCACCGGCCCACCTTTGCGAATCGCCTCGCGGAACATCTGTCCCGTCGAGACGTGCGGCAGGCCATACACCGTACTGAGCGCGGCCGCCGCCGTGCCCTTGCCCGATGCCGGGCGGTCCCAAAAATACCAGGCGCTGGTGACCCACGTCAGTCACCCTCTTACCGCCGTTAGAGGCGACCCCGCAATTTGCCTTTGCGCAAAAAACCATCGTAGTGACGCATCACCAGATGCGACTCGACCTGGCGCATCGTATCCAACATCACGCCGACCGTAATCAACAAACTCGTTCCGCCAAAAAAACTCGCCGTCAAATACGGCAGCCGAAAATCGTGTGACAAAATGTAAGGAATCACCGCAATGACCGTCAAGAAGACCGCGCCGGCCAACGTGATGCGTGTCATCGTATGATCCAGGTATTCCGCTGTCGGCCAGCCCGCAGATCCCCGGCACGTAGCCACCGTACCGCTTTAAATCGTCCGCGATTTGCAGCGGATTGAATTGCGTGGCCACCCAAAAATACGAGAAGAACAAAATCATCGTGCCGTAAATCGTGAGATAGAGCACCTCGCCTTCCGTCAAGGCGCGTGACAGCTTCTGAAATGTCGGCATTTGCAACATGGAAAACAATTTCGCGGGGAAAAGCAAAATCGCCTGGGCGAAAATAATGGGCATGACACCTGAATAGTTGATTTTCAAGGGCATAAAGGTCTGCCCGCCGCCCAGCATCTTGCGCCCCACCATTCGCTTTGCATATTGGACGGGAATCTTCCGCTCCGCTTCGGTCACCGCAATGACGGCGGCGGTCACCGTGACCGCCATGACCAGGAGCAAAATCGCATGGAGTGCATTAAACTGGCTTTGGGGTCCGATAAACAAACGCCACGTAAGACCGATTGCCCGCGGCAAACGATCGACAATACCCACGGTGATAATGATCGACATCCCGTTGCCAATCCCGCGCTCCGTGATTTGCTCGCCCACCCACATCAGCAAAACCGTCCCACTGGTAATCGTAATGACTGTTAAGATCTCAAAGCCCAGTCCGGGATGGGCCACCAGTACACCCCGGAAGCCTTGAAAAAGTTGCCCCGGGTTTTCGAACATCCTCGCCAAAAACCAGCTCTGGACAATGCAAAGGGCGACGGTCATATAGCGCGAGTACTGGATGATTTTTGCGCGACCGGTCTCACCCTCCTGCTTGAGGCGTTCCAACGATGGCATCACTGCCGTCAGCAGCATCATGATGATCGAGGCGCTGATATACGGCATGACGCCAAGGGCGAAGACAGCGCATTGTTGCAGCGCGCCACCGGTCAGCATGTCCGCCAATCCAACGATGCTGCCGCCCACTTGCTTTTGCACGTCCGCCATGTAGACGTTCAATTCGGTGGGATTTACGCCCGGGCAGGGAATATTCGCGCCGAGTCGCGCAATCGCAACCATGCCGAGCGTAAAGAGAATCCGTCGACGCAGTTCGGGGATTTTCCAGCAGTTGAGGAACGCGGAGAACATACGTGGTCAACAATCGCCCGCTACTTGTCCCCCGCGGGTGGCTTCGCCGCGGCCGCTGGCACGACCGCTTCCTTATGGTGAATGCTGCGCAGCGGCAGATCTTCACACTGGCCGCCCGCTTTCGTGATTTTTTCGCGCGCTGCTGCGCTGAAGCGTTGGGCTTTCACCGTCAACTTCTTCTTCAACTCACCATTGCCGAGCACCTTCACGCCTTCAAACAGTTTGTCAGCAAGACCGGCCTCCGTGAGCGCTTCCGGTGTGACCGTCGCGCCGTTATCGAATGCGTTGAGCTGCTCGACGTTGACGATCGCGTAAATCGTCCGAAAGTTGGCGTTGTTAAAGCCCCGCTTCGGAATTCGGCGCAGCAAGGGCATCTGGCCACCTTCGAACCCAAGCCGAATCGAACCGCCAGAGCGCGCGGTCTGGCCTTTGCCGCCCCGGCCGCTCGTCTTGCCGTGTCCCGAACTCTCGCCGATGCCCAGGCGCTTCGTCCGGTGCTTCGCACCGGGCCGCGGCTTCAAATTGTGCAATCGCATCGTCATCTTAGCTGACCCCCGCGGCCGCTTGTCTCGCCAAACCACGCACGCGGAAAATCTCTTCCCGTGGACGCAACTGCAACAGCGCATCGATCGTCGCCTTCACTACGTTCACGGCATTGCTCGAACCCAGCGATTTCGTCAACACATCCCGGACCCCGGCGGCTTCGATGACCGCACGCACGCCGCCGCCCGCGATGACGCCCGTGCCCGGCGACGCGGGACGCAGCAACACGCGACCGCCGCCAAACACGCCAAGTACTTCGTGCGGAATCGTCGAGTTTCTTCGATTGATCGACACCATGGATTTCTTCGCCTGATCGGTGCCCTTGCGGATGGCATCCGCGACTTCATTGGCTTTGCCGAAGCCCCAGCCCACGTGACCGCGACGGTCGCCCGCGACCACCAGGGCGCTAAAATGAAAACGGCGCCCGCCTTTGACGACCTTGGCGCTGCGGTTGACATAGACAACCTTCTCAATGATCTCGCCGCCCCCGCGTTCGAGTTCGACACCCAATTCCTCAACGACCGCCACGGGCAAGCCGTCCTTGTCCTTGGGAGCTATCGGTTTTGCAATCTTCGGTCTCTTGTCAGGTGCCATATTAGAATTTCAATCCTGCTTCGCGCGCCGCGTCCGCCAACGCCTTGACACGCCCGTGATACCGCAACCCACCGCGGTCGAAAACGACCTCGGTGATCTTTTTCGCCTTGGCGTTTTCCGCAGCCAGTTGCCCAACCTTCTTCGCGCCCTCGACCGTGCCCTTCGCGCCCTTCAACTCCGTCGCCACCGTGCTGGCAGCGGCCAGGGTCACGCGCTTGACGTCGTCGATAAATTGGACGTAGATGTGCTTGCTCGTAACGCAAACGCTCATCCGCGGCCGTTGCGCCGTGCCCCGGATCTTCTGCCGCAACCGCAGATGTCGGCGTTGTCGTGCTTCAACTCTGTTTCTTGGAATCATGCTCTTACACCCAATTAGCCCGCCGTGGTGACGGTCTTCCCCGCCTTGCGGCGCACTTGCTCGCCGACATAGCGGATACCCTTGCCCTTGTACGGCTCGGGCGGATAGAAGCGCCGAATGCGCGCCGCCACCTCGCCGACCATCTGTTTGTCCGGACCTTCAATCGTAATCTCCGGTTTCTTGTCCGCGGTGTCCGCCACCGAAACCTTCACACCCTTCGGAATCGCGAAGACGATCGGATGCGAATAACCGAGGGACATCTGCAAATTCGTTCCCTGCACGGCCGCGCGGAAGCCCACGCCCTCCACATGCAGTTTCTTCATGTAACCTTCGTTGACGCCCTTGACCATGTTGGCGATCAAACTCCGCGACAATCCCCAACGGGACTTGCCGACACGGTCAAGCTGCGCCGTGGTCACGATAACCTTGCCGTCTTTCACTTCGATTTTGATCGGCGAGGGCACGATCCACTCCAACTTGCCCTTCGGCCCTTCGACATGAGATCGCCTGGCCCTTCACCTCGACCTTGGTCTTGGCCGTGATCTCAACAGGTTTTTTGCCAATCCGTGACATAATGCATCACCAAACGTACGCCAAAAGCTCTCCCCCCACCCTGGCCTTCTTGGCCTCGTGGCCGGTCATAATCCCGCGTGAAGTCGTGAGAATCGAAATCCCCATCCCGCCCAGCACACGCGGTACATCCTGCGAACCGACATACCGCCGCAAGCCCGGTCGGCTGATGCGCTTGATGCCGACGATCGCTCGCTCCTTGCCAATAATCTTGAGCTGGATCTTCAACACCTGGCGGCCGTTCTCCAGCTTTTCCGCGTAAAAATCCGCGATATACCCCTGCCGTTTCAGCACTTTTGCAATCTCCGCCTTCAGGCGGGAGTAGGGCACCAGCACGTCGGGTTTGAGCGCGCTGTTCGCGTTGCGAATCCGCGTCAACATATCGCCAATGGAATCAGTTACGTTCATCGAATCACCAGCTCGCTTTCACCACGCCGGGGACTTTGCCCTGGCTGGCCAACTCGCGAAAGCAAATGCGGCAAATCTGGAAACGTCGGATGTAGGCGTGCCGGCGACCGCAGTTCTGGCAGCGGTTGTACTGCCGCGAACTGAATTTTGCGGGCCGACGCTGCTTCACTTCCCAGGTTACTTTCGCCATAGCTCGATCCTTTAACTGCTGAACGGCATCCCCAGCAGCTTCAAAAGCTCCTTCGCTTCCGCATCCGTGTTTGCCGTGGTTACAATCGTTACGTCCATGCCCAGGTTGTGCTTGATCTTGTCCAGCTCAACCTCGGGGAAAATCGTTTGGTCTTTCACACCCATCGTATAGCTGCCCCGGCCATCGAATCCACGCGGGTTCATCCCGCGAAAATCGCGAATGCGTGGCAACGCGGCGTTGAAGAACCGCTCAAGGAACTCGTACATCCGCGCCCCCCGCAAGGTCACCTTCGCGCCGACGGGCATGCCTTCGCGAACTTTGAAATTGGAGATGCTCTTCTTCGCCTTGGTGACCAGGGCCTTCTGGCCGGTGATCGTGGCCAACTCCTGCTGGGCCTCGTTGATCACGTCCTTGTCGTGGTTGGCGTTGACGCCCATGTTGAGCACAACCTTCTCAACCTTCGGCACCTGCATCCGATTGGTGTAACGACCGCCCTTCAGAAGCTGCTCGACCACATCCTTCTTATAGAATTCGTAAAGCTGGACCATATAAATCGATTACGCCTCTGCGGTTGCCGGCGCCGCATGCTTCTTGCGTCGCGCCTCGTACCGCTCTTGTTTCATCACCTTGGAAATCTGGATCGGCGCTTCCTTGGTAATAATCCCACCCCGGGGATTGTCCTGGCTCTTTCGCATCGCCTTTTTGATGACGTTAACCCCTTCGACCAGCACACGGTTCTTTTCCGGATAAGTCGCCAGCACCTTGCCGATCTTGCCCCGTTCCTCGCCGGCGATTACCACTACCATGTCGTCGCGTTTCACGTGCAAGTTCTTCATGACCTAGAGCACCTCGGGGGCGAGAGAAATGATCTTCGTAAAGTTCTTGTCGCGCAGCTCACGCGCCACAGGTCCAAAAATACGCGTTCCCTTCGGGTTCTGCTGATCGTCAATGATCACGACGGCGTTGTTGTCGAATCGCACGTAGGAACCGTCGGACCGTCGTAGTGGCGAACGCGTGCGCACCACCACACAGGTTACAACTTCGCCCTTCTTCACCGTTCCATCGGGCGCCGCTTCCTTGACGTGGGCCTTGATGACATCGCCAATCCGCGCATAGCGCTTCTGGTGTCCCAGCACGCCTATCGCCCATGCCACCCGAGCGCCAGTGTTGTCCGCGACATCCAGATGGGTGCGAATCTGGATCATACTTCGACCTTCTCAATCCCCGTCGCCTTCTCCACGACCTGTACCAGGCGCCACCGCTTCAGCTTGCTCAGCGGCCGGGATTCCACGATGCGCACTTTGTCACCCACGCCGGCCTCGCTTTTTTCATCATGCGCGTAGAATTTCTTGTACAACATCATGACCTTCTGGTACCGCGGATGGCGGACACGGCGCGCCACCTCGACGACAATGGTCTTATCCATTTTGTCGCTGATGACTTCACCCACCAACTGCCGTTTCTTGCTCTCGCTTGTCGCTTGGTCCGTCATGTTGAATCCGAAATCTTTCCGTCGGTCTGGGTCTTTACCTGGCCGCTGCCGCAGCGGCCGGGAGTTGTCGCTCCCGCAAAATGGTTTCGATCCGCGCCATGGCACGCCGCACTTCCCGGATGCGACTCGGGCGCTCAAGCCTCGCGGTCTGTTGCTGAAGCCGCAGGTTGAACAACTCCTGCCGAAGGTCACGTAGTTTGGCCTGTGCCTCCGCATCTGTCAACTCACGGATTTCTTTTGCTTTCATGTCGCTGTCTACCGCCTGGTTACAAACCGTGTCGCAATCGGTAGCTTGGACGCCGCCAATCGAAATGACTCGCGCGCCAGGACTTCCGTTACGCCGCCCAACTCGAACAACACATTTCCCGGCCGCACCACCGCCACCCATGTCTCCGGCGGGCCTTTGCCCTTGCCCATGCGCGTTTCGGGCGGTCGCTTGGTGATCGGCTTGTCCGGGAACACGCGAATCCACAATTTCCCCCGACGTTTCATATTACGCGACAGGGCGACGCGACAAGCTTCGAGTTGCGTCGTGGTCACCCAGGCGCGGTCCAAAGCTTGCAAACCGTATTCGCCAAAGGCGACCGTGGCGCCGCGCCACGCGGTACCAGTACGGCTGCCCCGTTGGGCTTTCCGGTACTTCACTCTTTTGGGCATCATTGCCATAATTTCGAAATTCCTCGGCGACTTCTTCCCTCCGCTAGAGCGACGGGGCCGGGCCCACCGGCAACGGCGTGGCCTGCGGCGGTTGCACCGCCCGCAAGGGACGTTCGCCCTTGCAGATCCAAACCTTCACGCCAATCTTGCCGTAAACCGTCTGGGCTTCGGCGAATCCATAATCGATGTCCGCGCGCAACGTGTGCAGCGGAATTTTGCCGACACGGTACTTCTCGTGCCGCGCCAATTCAGCGCCGCCGAGCCGACCGCCACAGGCGACCTTGATCCCCTGCGCACCAAAATCCATCGCCGTCTGCACGGACTTCTTCATCGCGCGACGGAAACTGATGCGGCGCTCCAGTTGCAACGCGATATTTTCCGCCACCAACTGCGCGTCGGTTTCCGGTGTCTTGACCTCAAGAATATCGACGTAAATCTCCTTGCCCGTAAGCGCTGCCAACTCCTCTTTCAGTTTGTCGATCTCCGCGCCTTTGCGTCCGATGACAATCCCCGGACGAGCGGTCGAAATTGTAATGCGCGCACGGTTGGCATAGCGTTCGATGGCGATCTTCGGGACGGCCGCTGACGCCAGCTTCTTCTTCACGATCTCGCGAATCTTGATGTCTTCGAGTAACAGTGGCGCGTAGTCCTTCTTGTCGGCATACCACTTGGAGAGCCAGTCCTTGGTGACGGCCACGCGAAAACCAATCGGATTCGTTTTTTGTCCCATAATTTATTGTCCGTCTGTCAATATGATCTGGATGTGCGCTGTCCGTTTGATGATCGGACCCGCACTGCCGCGCGCCTTCGGTTGCCAGCGTTTGAGCCGCGGCCCTTCGTTGGCAACCGCTTCTTTGACGCGCAAGAGCGCCGGGTCGAGCTTGTGACTGTTCGGATCGGTCGCGTTGGCGATCGCCGACTTCAATGTCTTTTCAATCATCCGCGCCGATTTGCGTGGAATAACCCGCAGCACTTCCAGCGCGCTCGAGGCGCTCAAGCCCTGGATCAAACGCGTCACTTCGCCGACTTTCGACGGACTCATGCGCGCATATTTCGTTATCGCTCTTACTTCCATAAAATCACTTTCACGAACTCTTCGTCACCCGCGCGACATCTCTTGTCTTGAGGGTGACTTTCCTATCCAACCGCTCGATCAACGCGCCGCAAATCCGCTGGCGCACTTCAACGATCCTTAATTCCGCCACTACCCGATCGCCCCGCACACCGCCAATGGCATACCGACCCGCGCTCCTTGAAGCAACCCGATATTCAATACCACAACCCGCAGATTCGGGTTCACGTCCAACACCGTCGCCGCTTCCAGCGTCCCCTCGGCGGCTTTCCCCGCGGGAGCAGCCGGTGGTTGTTCACTCGTCGCCAGCAGCGCCCTTGACCGCGCGAGTTCGCCGGCCACATCCCCCGACTTCTGGATTGCGCCCAGCAATCGCTGCAGTTGCTCAATCAAGCGCTGTCGCTCGGCCTCCGCGAGATACAACGCGCGGACGCTTTCGACGAGTTGGCGCTGCGCCTGCGTCGTTGTCTCATCGGCAAAATTCACGCCGAGCGTCTGCGCCCGAAGCTGCGCGTCGCTCCACTTTTTCTGGAACAACTCGCTCTCCGTTCGGGCAATCGCCAGATTCTCGGTGAGCAGGCGAATGATCGTCTCACGTTGCTCTAACTCCGTCTTGAGCCGTTGATTGTCGCCGGTGAGTTTTTCAACCAACACCCGCAACTCTTCCATGGCCGCCGCCGGTGGCTGCGCTTCTTCAGCCGCCAACAGCCCTGTTGCTACAAAGAACAAACAAACCGTGCACACTCTCGTTCGCCTGCCAGGCACGGACACAACCGCCTCCCGGCCGCGTTACTTCGCGACCGCCTTCTCAGTATGGGCTCCGTGCGCCTTAAAGGTGCGCGTCGGCGAAAATTCACCCAGGCGATGGCCCACCATATTTTCCGTCACAAAAACCGGCGTGTGCTGCCGTCCGTTGTGGACCAGAAACGTCTGGCCAACAAATTCAGGGATAATCATCGACCGTCTTGACCAGGTCTTGATCGGCTTTTTCTCGCCGGCCTTTAGTGCTTCGACCTTCTTTAGAAGGTGATCATCGACAAACGGGCCTTTTTTGAGCGACCGTCCCATTTATTTCTTCCTTCTCTCCAAAATCAACGAGTTCGAATACTTTTTCTTCCGCCGCGTTTTGCCGCCCTTGGCCAGCTTGCCCCACGGCGACACCGGGTGATGCCAGCCGCCGCCGCCCTTGCTCTTACCCTGACCGCCGCCCATCGGGTGGTCCACCGGATTGCGTGCCATGCCGCGTGAAATGCCGCGACGACCCAGCCAGCGATTACGCCCGGCCTTGCCCAGCATGATGTTGATGTGGTCGGTGTTGCCAATCTGCCCGATCGTGCAGTAGCATTCACGGTTAATCAGGCGAAGCTCACCCGACGGCATCTTAACGGTGACGTAATCCCCTTCACTGGCTGTGACTTGCGCTGCCATGCCCGCGCTGCGGCAAATCTGTCCGCCGCGACCTCGATGCAGCTCGACATTGTGAATCGGCATACCGGGAATGATCTTCTTTAGCGGCAGTGCATTGCCCACGGACAATTCCGCATCGGGACCGCTCATCAGCTTCGCGCCGACTTGCAAACCTAGTGGCGCGATAATGTAACGCTTCTCGCCATCGGCATACTTCAGCAGCGCGATGCGCGCGGAACGATTTGGATCGTACTCGATCCCCTCGACAATCGCGACGACACCAACTTTATCGCGTTTGAAATCAATAATGCGATAGCGCTGCTTGTGACCGCCACCGATGCCGCGCGAGGTCATGCGCCCGTGATGATTGCGTCCGCCTGTGCGGCGCCGCGCCACGGTGAGCTTTTTTTCGGGTTTGTGCTTCGTGATCTCCGAGAAATCGGAAAGCACGGTCCCGCGCAGTGATGGCGTCAACGGCCTAAATGTCTTGAGTCCCATAAATCGTCATGCCAAATCAATCTTGTCGCCCTCTTTGAGGGTGACAACTGCCTTCTTCCAACTGGGCGTGCGCCCGAACTGCGCCGTCCGTTCGCGCCGCGCCTTGCCCTGCACGTGCATCGTGTTCACGTGAAGCACCTTGACCTTGAACAATTGCTCGACCGCGCGCTTCACATCGACCTTGTTCGCGTGCTTATCGACGACCATCTGATACTGATTCAATTTCTCGATTTGCGCCGTGCCCTTCTCGGTAACGCGCACGGTCTTGACCACGGTGTAGGGATCCTTCATCAGTCTTATCCCAGGCGCGCGCCCAATTTCTCAAGCGCGGCTTTGGTGGTCACGATTTTCTCGAAGCGTAACAGCTCGTAGACGTTCACGGAACCCACCGGCTCGACCTGCACATTCGGGAGATTTCGCGCCGCCAACTTCAAATTCTTCTCCACCTGCTCGGTGACAACGAGCGTATGTTTATTCTTGCCGCCCAGCGCCGTTACAATGGCCGCCAGGTCTTTGGTCTTGTGGGTCGTCAAACTCAACTCGTCAACCACAACGATATCGCCCGCCAACAGGCGTTCGCTCAATGCCTTGCGAAACGCCAGGGCCTTCACCTTTTTCGGTACATTGATTGTGTAATCGCGCGGCTTCGGGCCGAAGACCACGCCACCGCCACGCCACAGCGGCGAGGCGAAGGATCCCGCGCGCGCACGACCCGTGCCCTTCTGCTTCCACGGCTTCTTGCCGCTACCGTGCACCTCGCTGATTTGCTTGGTGCTCGCTGTGCCGAGACGCTGGTTCGCCATGTAGGCCGTAACCGTGTCATGCACCGCCTGCGTGCCTTTGCCATTCTTGATGAGCAACTCGTCGGCGAATTCAACTTCGCCCTTGGACTGACCGGAAATGTTAATGACAGGCAGCTTCATTTCGCCGCCTTCGCTACCGGTTTGGTTTTCTTCAACGCATGCCGGACAATAACAAACGCGCCAGTTGCCCCGGGCACCGCACCCTCGATGAACAACAGGTTGTCGGGTTCGCGCACCTGTACCACGCGTAAATTCTGCGTCGTGACACGGCGGTCACCCATGTGACCGGGCATCCGCATGTTCTTGAACACGCGGCCTGGGAATAGACGCTGACCAATCGCCCCACCGCGGCGATGCCAGCCCTTCGCGCCGTGGGTCATGTCGCCACCGGCAAACTTGTGGCGTCGCACTACGCCCTGAAAGCCCTTGCCTTTGCCGACGCCGATCACATCCACGTATTGACCCGACTGAAATTCCTTCACGGTGATCTTGTCGCCAACATTGAATTGCACCGGCTCTTCCGTGCGATACTCACGGATAAATCGTGCTGGTGGTGTGTTGGCCTTCTGGCAGTGGCCGATCAACGCTTTGGAAGCGTTCTTTTCCTTGCGGGCGCCCAGACCGATCTGCACCGCATGGTAGCCATCATTCTCCGGCGTCTTTTTCTGCAAGACGGTGCAGGGACCCAGTTCAATCACGGTCACGCCAACGAAATTGCCGTTCGCGTCGAACAACTGCGCCATGCCAAGTTTTTTGCCGAGAAGTTCCATGACTAAATCTTGATCGTAATGTCCACGCCCGCGGGAAGGTTCAGTTTCTTCAACTCGTCAACCGTTTTGGCCGTCGGGTCAATGATGTCGAGCAACCGCTTGTGGGTGCGCATCTCGAATGACTCCATCGACTTCTTGTCGGCATGCGGCGAACGGTTCACGGTGTGACGCCAGATATCGGTCGGCAGCGGGATCGGGCCGGCCACCTTCGCGCCGGTGCGCTTGGCGGTTTCGACGATGTCATGCGCTGATTGGTCGAGCAAGCGGTGGTCGTAGCCTTTGAGGCGGATGCGTATGCGCTGATTGTTCATTTCTTCTGCTGCCCCGCCCTTGGGTTGCTGTTACCGCTGTTTTTGTCCAAAATGGTGGCCAGAATATTCTCCGGTACCTTCTCAAACGCCGCCGGCTCCATCGAGTAGCTCGCGCGCCCTTTGCTCAGTGAACGCAGGGCCGTGGCGTAACCAAACATCTCCGCCAGCGGCACGGTGGCGTGCACAATGGTGGAACTCGCCCGCGATTCGATGTGGCTGATCTTGCCCCGTCGGCTGTTCAGGTCGCCGACAACGTCGCCCATGTGCTCCTCGGGGGTAATGGCCTCAACGTCCATGATCGGTTCCAACATGATCGCGCCGGCTTTCCGGGCTGCTTCCTTGAAGGCAAAACTGCCGGCCATCTTGAATGCGATTTCCGAACTGTCCACCTCGTGGTAGGTGCCGTCGATGATCTGGATCTTGATATCCACCATCGGGTAACCGCCCAGCACACCGGTCTGCGCCGCTTCGACAATGCCGTCTTCGACCGCGCCAATGTATTCCCGCGGGATCGCGCCGCCGACGACTTCATCCTCGACTACAATGCCGCTGCCTTTTTCGCCGGGCTCAACAGTAACGACCGCGTGCCCGTACTGACCACGGCCACCCGATTGACGGATAAATTTACCTTCGGCCTCGGCGGACTTGGTGATTGTTTCACGATAGGCAACCTGCGGTTTGCCCGCGGTCGCGCCAACATTGAATTCGCGGAACATGCGATCTTTGATGATATCGAGATGCAACTCGCCCATCCCGGAAATGATGGTCTGGCCGGTCTCCTGGTCGGTTGTGAGGCGGAACGTTGGGTCTTCTTCGGCGAGTCGCTGCAACGCGGTAGACATCTTGTCGCGGTCGGCCTTCGTGTTTGGTTCGATGGCCATGGAAATAACCGGCTCCGGAAACGTGATCGATTCGAGCAGGATTGGATGATCGTCGTCCGAAACTGTGTCGCCCGTCGTGACGTTTTTCAGCCCGACGAGCGCGCCAATGTCACCCGAGTAACACACATCAATTTCCTGTCGATGATTCGCATGCATCTCCAGCAGGCGGCCAATACGTTCGCGCTTATTATTACGCGGATTATAGACCGTCATGCCCTTGGTCACTTTGCCCGAATAGACTCGGAAGAAAATCAACCGGCCGGCGTACGGATCCGTCCAAATTTTGAATGCCAGCGCGCAGAAAGCGCCGTTATCATTCGCCGAGCGCTTCTCGGGCTCTTTGCTATCCGGGTTCGTTCCGACAATTTCTGGAATATCAAGCGGGGAGGGAAGGTAATCGACAACGGCATCGAGCAACGGCTGTACACCTTTGTTCTTGAATGCCGCACCGCAAATCACGGGCACCATCTCATTCTTGATCGTGAGCCGACGAATGCCGTCCTGCAGTTGCTGCTGGTTGATCTCTTTGCCTTCGAGGTAAAGATGCATCAACTCCTCGTCCTTCTCCGAGACCGCTTCCACGAGTTTCGCGTGCGCCGCGTCCGCGGCGGCTTTCAAGTCGGCAGGAATATCGACCACCTCAAACTCCGCACCGAGTTCCTCACCCGACCAAAGGACGGCCTTCATCCTAACGAGATCGATGACACCCTTGAAATCAGCTTCCTTGCCGATCGGAATTTGAATCGGCACGGCATTCGCCGCCAGCCGCTCGCGCATCTGCGCCACGGCGGCTTCAAAATCGGCGCCCGTGCGGTCCATCTTGTTGACGAAAGCGATGCGCGGAACCTTGTACTTGTTGGCCTGACGCCACACGGTTTCCGATTGGGGCTCTACGCCTCCCACCGCGCAAAACACAGCACAGGCGCCATCCAGCACGCGCAGGCTGCGCTCGACCTCGACCGTGAAGTCCACATGCCCGGGAGTATCGATGATATTGACGCGATGGTCGCGCCAGAAGCAGGTCGTCGCGGCACTGGTGATCGTGATGCCACGTTCACGCTCCTGTTCCATCCAGTCCATGGTCGTCGTGCCCTCATGCACCTCGCCAACCTTGTAGACCTTCCCGGTATAGAAAAGGATCCGCTCGGTCGTCGTGGTCTTGCCGGCGTCGATGTGCGCGCAAATCCCAATGTTGCGGGTGCGCTCCAACGGCACGAGTCGGCCTGTCGACGATCTCGACTTGTCTTCGCCTGTCTGTTTCGCTTGTTCTAGCACGGCCTGCATTTTCTAATTACTGCTTGTTTGTTGTTCCACCAAATTTCACAAAAGCACAACCATGGCTTGTCCTGACGGGTGAATTCACCTTCGGACTACCAGCGGTAGTGCGCAAACGCACGATTGGCCTGCGCCATCTTGTGCGTGTCCTCACGCTTCTTCACGGACGCGCCCGTATTGTTTGACGCATCCAGAATCTCTGCGGCCAGGGCGTCCATCATCGCGGTGCCCTTGCGGGCACTGGCGTACTGGATCATCCAGCGCATCGCCAGCGCTTCCTGGCGATCAGACGAAACTTCGACCGGCACCTGGTAGTTCGCGCCGCCAACCCGGCGTGACTTGACCTCCAGCCTCGGCTTTACGTTTTCCAACGCCGTCTGCAATACGTCCAGCGGGCTCTTTTCCTTGGCCTTCTGCGCGATCCGGTCGAACGCGCCGTAGACAATCCGCTCCGCCACGGACTTCTTCCCACTCTGCATGATACAAGTGATCAGTCGCGTGACGGTTTCGCTGTTGAAACGCACGTCTCTGATTCTCGGTCGTCGATCTGCTCTTCGTCTGCGCATACTCGAATTATCTCAAATTGATCAGGCCGCCTTTGCGCCCGTATCCTTCTTCGCACCAGTGTCCTTCGGACGTTTGACGCCATACTTGCTGCGACTGCGGCGGCGTTTTTCCACACCCATCGCATCCAATGTCCCACGCACAATATGATAACGAACGCCGGGCAAATCCTTCACGCGTCCGCCCCGCACAAGCACAATCGAGTGCTCCTGTAGATTATGTCCCTCGTCCGGGATATACGCAATGACCTCAATGCCATTCGTCAGCCGCACCTTGGCCACTTTCCGCAGCGCCGAATTCGGTTTCTTCGGCGTACGCGTCATCACCTGGAGACAAACGCCACGCCGCTGGGGACATTTGTCCAGTGCCGGTGCCTTGGACTTCGCCTTCAACTGGCGACGGCCTTTCCGAACAAGTTGATTAATTGTTGGCATCTGTTAACCCGTTAAACGCCACTTCCCTAGTGGCTCCAAAGGAACGCGAAACCTAACACACGCTCCGGTGCAACGCAAGACCTTTTGAGCACCCGACTTCTAGATCACTGCCTCCTCCGGTTGCGCTTCAATTTTCTCCTCGCGCGGCTGTTCTACTGGCTCCGCCAGCGGCACCAATTTCACGCTGCGCAGCGCCCCAAATCCCGTCCCAGCGGGGATGAGGTGACCCATGATCACATTTTCCTTGAAGCCACGCAAATGATCGACACGCCCGAGGGTCGCCGCTTCCGTCAAGACACGCGTCGTGTCCTGGAACGACGCCGCGCTGATAAACGACTCGGTCTCCAGCGAGGCCTTCGTGATACCCAGCAGCACGGGTTGCGCCTCGGCGGGTTTGCCGCCCGCTTCCGCAACGCGCTTGTTCTCCTCCTCAAACGTCACCTTGTCGATCTGATCGCCCCAGAGGAAACGCGTGTCGCCCGGATCCACAATCCGCACTTTGCGTAACATCTGGCGGACGATGATCTCAATGTGCTTGTCGTTGATTTCGACGCCTTGCAACCGGTAAACCTCCTGCACGTCGTTCACGAGATACTCCTGCAAGTCCTGCGGACCGCAAACCTCGAGGATTTCATGCGGCACAACCGGGCCTTCGGTCAATTGTTGGCCCTTCTTGACAGTGTCGCCCCGGAAAACAATGATGTGTTTCGAGTGCGGAATGAGATGCTCTTCTTCCGCGCCCGTCTTGGGGTCCTTCACAATGATCCGGCGTTTGCCGCGAACCGTACCAGCAAAATCGACAACCCCGTCAATCTTCGCGATTTCGGCGGCATCCTTCGGTCGGCGCGCCTCGAACAATTCCGCCACGCGCGGCAGACCACCCGTGATGTCCTTCGTCTTGAAAACTTTTCGCGGCGTCTTGGCAACCAGCGCTCCTGGCTCCATCCGGCTGCCTTCCTCAACGACAATATGGGCTCCCGCGGGAATCGCGTAAAACGCAATCACCTCGCCGGCGGCGTTCACCAGATTTACCTGCGGGTGCAGGTCTTCCTTGTGCTCGATGACGACCGTACCCATCAGGCCCGTGGCTTCATCGAGCTCGCGCTTCACAGTAATACCCTCGATCAAGTCATGGAACTTAACCGTGCCGGCGACCTCGGAAAGCACCGGCACGTTGTACGGGTCCCATTGCACGAACACATCGCCCTTCTTCACGCGCCCGCCATCCAGTGTGGCAATCTCGGCGCCGACGACCACGGAGTAACGTTCCAATTCCCGTCCTTCGTCATTGCTAACGACAACCTGGCCGTTCTTGTTCAGTACGACCCAATTGCCTTCCGCGCGTTGGACCGCGCGCACGTCCTGATAATGAAGGACACCGTCGTTCTTGGCCTTGATTTGGGGCTGCTTGAACACCTGGCTCGCGGTACCACCAATGTGGAAGGTGCGCATCGTGAGCTGTGTGCCCGGTTCGCCAATTGACTGCGCGGCAATGATGCCGATCGCCTGGCCCAACTTCACCATTTTGCTCGTGGCCAGGTTGCGTCCGTAACACATCCCGCAGACTCCCCGGCGTGATTCGCAGGTGAGCACCGAACGAATCTTGATGCGTTCGATACCCAGCTTGTTGATCGCTTCCGCCGCCGCCTCGTCGATTTCGGTGTTGGCCTTCACGATCTTCTTTTTGCTGATCGGATCGCTGATGTCTTCCGCGGCGATGCGCCCGATAATGCGCTCACTCAGTCTGACCACTTCATCTTCGCCCTCGAAGATCGGTTTGACCCAAATGCCATTGACGGTCCCGCAATCTTCCTCGAGAACAATGACATCCTGCGCCACATCGACGAGCTTGCGCGTGAGATAGCCGGAGTCCGCGGTCTTGAGAGCGGTATCGGCCAGACCTTTGCGCGCGCCATGCGTCGAAATAAAGTATTCCAGCACGCTGAGTCCCTCGCGGAAGTTCGACAAGATCGGCCGCTCGATGATTTCACCCGACGGCTTGGCCATCAATCCGCGCATACCCGCAAGCTGACGAATCTGCTGGCGCGAGCCGCGGGCCTTGCTGTCCACCATCATGAAGACCGGATTCAATTCCGCGCGGCCTTCATTGTGTTCCATCGCGGCATACATGATGTTGGAAATCTTGTCCGTCGCATGGGTCCAGATATCGATGATCTTGTTGTAACGCTCGCCGTCCGTAATGATGCCGCGACGGTACTGCTTCTCGACATCGGCGACATCTTTCAGCGCTTCTTCGATCACCACCGTCTTTTCCTTCGGCACAATCATGTCTTCAATGCCGATGGAGACTCCCGCCAGCGTGGCATGTTCAAAACCAAGGGCCTTGAGCTTGTCCAGGACCTCGACCGTCTTGGGATGTCCGGCGGTACGGTAGCACTGCCAGATAATGTCGCCCAAGGACGACTTATTGGTCGATCGGTTGATAAAACCGAGTTCCGGCGGCCAGATTTCGTTGAAGAGCACACGCCCGACCGTGGTCTCAATGACTTTCGATGTGGGATCGCCGTACACTGTCGTGCGACCGTAATCCGGATTCTTCAAGCGAATGCGCTCGTGCGTCTTCACGTCACGCTCGTCGTGGCAGAAGAACACTTCTTGTGCGTCAGAGAACAACTTCAGGCGCTTGGTTTCGCCACTGCGGTCCTTCTTGCCGCCATGCGTGAGGTAGTACACGCCCAAGGCGATGTCCTGCGTCGGCGTCGTGATCGGCTTGCCACTCGAAGGTGAGAAGATATTGTTCGGCGCGAGCATGAGCAGCCGCGCTTCCATCTGGGCCTCGACGGACAGCGGCACGTGCACGGCCATCTGGTCGCCGTCGAAGTCCGCATTGTAGGCGGTGCAAACCAGCGGATGGATCCGGATGGCGTCGCCTTCGATGAGTTGCGGCTCGAACGCCTGAATGGACAGGCGATGCAGCGTCGGAGCGCGATTAAGCAGAACGGGATGTCCCTTGCTGACCTCTTCGAGAATGTCCCAGACCTCGGGCGATTGCCGCTCGATCAGCTTTTTCGCAGAACGAATCGTATGAACCAAACCCATTTCGCGCAGCCGGCGGATGATAAACGGCTCGAACAGCACCAGCGCCATTTTCTTGGGCAACCCGCATTGGTTCAACTTCAACTCGGGACCGATGACAATAACGGAGCGTCCGGAATAATCCACGCGCTTCCCAAGCAGATTTTGGCGGAAACGGCCCTTGCTTGCCCTTGAGCATATCCGCCAGGGATTTCAGGGAACGGCTGCCCGCGCCCGTGACTGGCCGGCCATGGCGTCCGTTGTCGAGCAAGGCATCCACTGCTTCCTGCAACATGCGCTTCTCGTTGCGAATGATGACATCGGGCGTGCGCAATTGCAGCAGGTTCTTGAGGCGGTTATTCCGGTTGATCACGCGGCGATACAAATCATTGAGATCGCTGGTGGCAAAACGTCCGCCTTCCAACGGAACCAGTGGACGGAGATCCGGCGGAATCACCGGCAACACTTCAAGGATCATCCATTCCGGACGCATCTTGGAATTGAGAAAACCCTTCGCGAGCTTCAACCGCTTGGCAATCTTCTTGCGGATCTGTTTGCTCTTGGTCGCGTCGAGTTGATGTTCCAACTCGTGCGCGAGTTTGCGCAGGTCAATTTTCGCCAGGGATTCCTTCACGGCCTCGGCGCCCATCTTGGCGGCAAAGCCGTCGGCGTATTGCTCACGGGCCTCACGGTACTCCATCTCGGTGAGCAACTGCTTGTCCTTCAGTGGCGTCTTGCCCGGATCGACGACCATGTAATCTTCGTAATACAACACGCGTTCGAGATCACGCGCCGTCATGTCCAGCATCAGGCCCATGCGCGACGGCATGCACTTGAAAAACCAAATATGGCTGACCGGCACCGCCAATTCGATGTGGCCCATGCGTTCCCGGCGCACGCGGGCCAGCGTCACCTCGACGCCGCAACGATCACAGATCACGCCGCGATGCTTGATGCGCTTGTACTTGCCGCAATTACATTCCCAATCACGCACCGGACCGAAAATCCGTTCACAAAACAGACCGCCCTTTTCCGGCTTAAATGTGCGGTAGTTGATCGTTTCCGGGTTCTTGACTTCCCCGTGTGACCAGGAGCGAATCGTGTCCGGCGATGCCACGCCGATGCTGACTTGGTCGAAGGTGTCCGCTTTCTCCAAACCGAGCGCGGCGCGCGCGGCCGCGGTGGCTGCCGCGACGGAGGGTAATGAGGTTCCAGGTTTTGCTGCGATCATAGCTTGTGTTCGCCTCCGTTCTTCCCGACGCGAACGTCGAGGCATAGACTCTGCATTTCCTTCATCAACACATTAAACGACTCGGGCGTGCCCGCTTCGAGCGTGTTGTCACCCTTGACGATGGATTCGTAAATGCGCGTGCGGCCTTGCACGTCGTCGCTCTTGACTGTGAGCAACTCCTGCAACGCATACGCGCATCCGTAAGCCTCCATCGCCCAGACTTCCATTTCGCCGAAACGTTGGCCGCCATATTGGGCCTTGCCGCCGAGCGGTTGTTGTGTGACCAATGAATACGGGCCGACGGCGCGGGCGTGAATCTTGTCCGCCACCAAATGACCCAGCTTTAGCATGTAAATGTAGCCGACGACGACCTCCTGATCGAACGGCTCGCCGGTGCGGCCGTCAAAGAGACGCGATTTGCCGTCTTCCTTCACCCATCCATACCCGTCAATTTTCCGGGCTTGGTTGATCATTTCATGGATTTCCTTCTCGGTCACCCCGTCGAACACGGGCGAAGCGATCTTCAAACCCAGCGCCCGCGCGGCCACGCCCAAATGCGTCTCGAGCACCTGACCGACGTTCATACGGCTGGGCACGCCCAGCGGATTCAACACGATGTCCACCGGCGTCCCGTCATTCAGGAACGGCATGTTCTCTTCCGGCATGATCTTGGCGATGACGCCTTTGTTACCATGGCGGCCGGCCATCTTGTCGCCAACGCTCAACTTGCGCTTGCTGGCGATGTACACTTTCACCTGCTTGATGATCCCCGGATCGACGTCCTCACCGCTCTCGATGCGGTCGAGCTGGCGATCACGTTCCATGTCGAGTTCGCTAAAGCGATGCTCGAACTCGCCGATGATCTCGCGGATCTTGATGCGGATCGGCGACGGATCGATCTCGATGTGATCGTATACCGTGGCCAGCTTGCGCAGGAGCGTCTTGGTGATCTTGCGGTTGGCCGGGATGATGATCTCCCCGGTCTCCGCATTGACCACGTCGAGCGGAATCTTCTCGCCGAGAAGAATGTTGCTCAGCTTCTCGGTGAGTTCCTCGCGCAATTCCGTGGACTTTTTCTTGTGCTCCTCTTCAATCTGCTTTTTCTGGCGGCGAATCTCGGTCGGCGTCAGGTTTGGACGGCTCAGTTCCTTGCGGGCCGACACTTTGACGTCCATGACAATGCCATAGGTGCCGCTGGGTACGCGCAACGACGTGTCCTTCACGTCCGCGGCTTTCTCACCAAAGATCGCGCGCAACAACCGCTCTTCGGGCGCGAGTTCTGTCTCGCCCTTGGGCGTGATTTTGCCGACGAGAATGTCGCCGGGTTTCACTTCCGCGCCGATACGGATCACCCCGTCGTGGCCGAGATCCTTGAGCGCCTCTTCGCCGACGTTCGGGATGTCCCGCGTGATTTCCTCGGGGCCAAGCTTGGTATCGCGCGCGCCCGCCTCGAATTCGTCGATGTGAATCGAGGTGTAGACGTCGTCTTTGACGAGACGCTCGTTGACGAGAATGGCGTCCTCAAAGTTGTAACCGCACCAGGGCATGAAAGCCACCAGCACGTTGCGTCCAAGCGCCAGTTCCCCGTCTTCACAGCAGGGACCATCCGCCAACACCTGCCCCTTTTTGATCTTCTCACCCAACTTAACGATCGGCTTCTGGTTGAAGCATGTGCCCGCGTTCGAGCGCATGAACTTGCGCAGTTCGTAAACCCAAAGATGCCCCTCCGGGTCGGTGGCAATCTTCCGTTTGCCCTCGGGCATCTCGCCATCCTTCGTCACGATAATTCGCCGCGCGTCCACGCTGGCGACAATCCCTGACTCTTCCGCAACGATACAGACCTTGGAGTCACGCGCGATGCGGCCTTCGAGGCCGGTTCCCACCAGCGGTGAATCACTTTGCAGTAATGGCACGGCCTGGCGCTGCATGTTCGACCCCATCAATGCGCGGTTTGCATCGTCGTGTTCAAGGAACGGGATCAATCCCGCGGCGACGGAAACGAGTTGTTTCGGCGACACGTCCATGTAATGGACGCGATCCGGCTCGACTTCGATAAAGTCGCCCTTGTAGCGGCACGATACCTTCGGCACCGTGTAATGACCTTTACTATCGATCGGGGCGTTGGCCTGGGCCACGACATAATTCTCTTCCTGGTCGGCGGTCAAATAATCGACCTGGTCCGACACGCGTCCATCCTTTACCTTGCGGTACGGCGTCTCGATAAATCCAAATTCATTGATCCGCGCATAAAGACTCATCGCGCTGATCAGACCGATATTCGGGCCTTCAGGAGTTTCAATCGGGCAGATGCGTCCATAGTGCGACGGGTGAACGTCACGGACTTCGAAGCCCGCCCGCTCGCGCGACAGACCGCCCGGCCCGAGCGCGGAGAGACGACGTTTGTGTGTCAGTTCGCTCAGTGGGTTCGTCTGGTCCATGAACTGACTGAGTTGGCTGCGACCGAAGAAATCGCGGATGACGGCCGAGAGCGCCTTCGGATTGATGAGTTGTTGCGGCGTCATCGTGTCGGTATTGACGTCAAACAGCGTCATGCGTTCCTTGACCACACGCTCGGTGCGCGCCAGGCCGATGCGGCATTGATTGGCGAGAAGTTCGCCCACAGTGCGCAAACGGCGGCTGCCCAGATGGTCGATGTCGTCCACCGAACCTTCCCCCTTGCGGAGACTGAGGAGGTACTTGATCGCCTCGATCAAGTCTTCCTTCTCCATGATGCGGCTTTCCATGTCGGCATTGCGATTGAGCTTCTGGTTGATCTTGTACCGGCCCACCCGGCCCAGGTCGTAACGGCGGGCATCGAAGAACAGGCGCTTGATCAACGCGTTGGCGTTGGCAATCGTCGGCGGATCACCCGGACGCAAGCGGCGGTAAATATCCTTGAGCGCCTCCTCCTGGTCCTTGCAGGTGTCCTTGCGCAGGCACTTGATGATGCAACCGTCATCCGATGAAATATCAACGACCTTTACCTTGTCGATCCCCAGATCGATCAACTGGCGCGCAACGCTCTTGCTCAGTGGCTCGAATGCGCGTCCCACCACAAGCTGTTTCTCCGTGTCCATCACATCGGCAATGAGCACCTTGTTGGTGGTCTCTTCGCCACTGGTAAAGTCCTTCAACTTCACGTCCTCGATCTGGTAGAACAGCTTGAGGATCTCCTCATCGGTGCTGTAGCCCAGGGAACGCAAAAAGGTTGTCGCCAAAAATTTCCGGCGACGATGGCGACGGTCGAGATAAATGTTGAGCAAATCGTTGCTGTCAAATTGCACTTCGAGCCACGAGCCGCGGTCGGGAATAATACGAAAACCGAAAAGCACCTTGCCGCTGGTATGGATGGACGATTCAAAACAGATGCCGGGTGAACGGTGCAACTGGCTGACGATGACGCGCTCGGCGCCATTGATCACGAAGCTGCCCGAGGGCGACATAAGCGGAATCTCGCCCATGTAGACCTTCTCCTCTTTCGTGCCGTTGGTGTCCTTGAGGCGGAAGGTAACGTGCAAGGGACCGCTGTAACTGATGCCTTCGCGCAGGCAATCCAGCCAGTTGGTCTTGGATTCACCGATGGAGTATTCGACGAAATCCAGCGTGGCCTGGCCGTCGTAACTCTCGATCGGGAACACTTCCTTGAAAACGGCCTGGAGACCGACGTTCTTGCGACGGGGCGTCGTGGCGTCGGACTGCAGAAACTCCGCATAGGAGTCCGTTTGCGCCTCGATAAATGGAGGCGGCTCAATTACATCGCCCAATTTGCCGAAATATTTTCGTTCAGCCATTGCTTACTTCCCGGGCATTGCTGCCCTCTGACTGCTGCTGTTTGCCAACCGGTTTCATGGGGACGCGGCGCGAACCGCGTCTCCACCCGAATCCCTGCGAATGAAAAACTACTTGAGCTCGACCTTGGCGCCGGCCGCCTCGAGCTTCTTCTTGATCTCCTCGGCTTCTTCCTTCGTGGCGCCTTCCTTGACGGTCTTCGGAGCGCCTTCGACCAAATCCTTGGCCTCTTTCAAGCCAAGGCTGGTCACCGCGCGAACTTCCTTGATCACGCCAATCTTGTTCGCGCCCGTTTCCTTCAAAACAACGTCAAAGGTCGTCTTGACTTCGGCTGCCGGAGCCGCCGCGCCGCCGCCCGCCGGGCCTGCCGCCGCGACCGGAGCCGCCGCGCTCACGCCCCATTTCTCTTCGAGCTTCTTCGAGAGCTCCGCGGCTTCAATGACCGTCAGGACGCTCAGTTGTTCAACAATTTGATCCAGATTCGCTGCCATGTTCGTATCCTTTTCTCGGTATCGTCGCGCTCCAGAGCTTTGGAGCCATTACCCCCGAAAGCCTTCGGGGCGACGAGGAACCATTTGGTTTCAACCACTACGCGGGAGCCGCGACTGCTGCGACACCCTGTTTCTCGGCGTGAGCCTTCAGCACACGCGCAATTTGACTCGCGGGCGCGCCGAGCACCACCGCGATGCGGGTCGCCGGCGTCTGCAACAGGCCCACCAGTTGCGCCCGCAGCACGTCCAATGAAGGGAGATCGGCAACCGCCGAAATCTCCTCCACGCTTAGTGCCTTCTTGCCAAGTGACCCGACCTTGAACTTCGGTTTCTCAAATTCCTTGCCGAACTGCTTCAACACCTTGGCCACCGCGCCGATGTCGGCCTTCTCGTTCCCGACGACCACGGCGGTCATACCGCCAAAGTCGCGGTCGAATTCCGGCAACTCGGCGGCCTTCATCGCATGACGCAACATCGTGTTCTTCGCCACGTGATATTCGGCTTTTGCGCCACGCAGCCGCTTCCGCAACTCGGTGAACTGTGCCACGGTCATGCCCCTGTACTCGGTCAGGATCACGAACGGCGAGGAGCCGACCTGCTTCTTCAAATCCTCAACAATCAGTTGTTTCTCTGGTCTCATGAAAGTCGTTACCCCTTAGCTCAAACTCGCCGAAAACTCGTGATGATCGATACTAATCCCCGGACTCATCGTGCTCGACAGCGTGCACGTCTCGATGAAATGGCCTTTCGCTGTCGGCGGTTTCGCGTGAACAACAGCGTTAATGACCGCTTTGGCGTTTTCTTCAATGGCTTTGCCTTCAAACGAAAGTTTGCCGAACGAAACGTGCAAGTTGGCGGCCTTGTCCATCTTGAACTCCACGCGGCCCGCCTTCACTTCCTTGACGGCTTTCGCCGTGTCGTCCGTGACGGTGCCCGTCTTCGGGTTCGGCATCAGCCCTCTTGGGCCGAGCGCTTTGCCGAGTTTGCGAACTTCCTGCATCGCTTCCGGCGTTGCCACGGCCACATCGAAATCGGTCCACCCCTCCTGGCACTTCTTCACAAGATCTTCCATCCCAACGAAGTCCGCGCCGGCATCCTTGGCCGCCTGCGCCGCCGCACCCTTCGCAAAAACGGCCACGCGAACCTTTTTGCCGCTACCGTGCGGGAGCGCCACGGTGCCGCGAACCATCTGGTCGCTCTGCTTGGGATCGACACCCAATTTGAACGCCAGTTCAACGGTCTCGTCAAATTTCGGCTTGGGCAATTTCTTGAGAAGCTCGACCGCTTCGCCAATTTTATAGTGGCGCTTTGAATCGACCTGCTTGACTGCCTCGTTATAGCGTTTGCCGTGTGTTGCCATAAAAACCTCGAAATGCCCTAATCGACCACGTCGATGCCCATGCTGCGCGCGGTGCCCGCGATTACGCGGCAGGCCGCGTCCTCGCTGCGAGAGTTCAGATCCGCCATCTTCGCCTTCGCGATCTCGAGAACCTGTTTGCGGGTGACCTTGCCGACCTTGTTGCGGTTCGGCTCGGCGCTGGCCGTCGCGATGCCGGCGGCCTTCTTCAGCAGCGCGCTGGCAGGCGGCGACTTGGTAATGAATGTGAAAGTCTTGTCTTTATAGACGGTGATGATGACAGGAACGATCGTCCCCGCGATTTTCTGGGTCGCCGCGTTGAATTGCTTGCAGAACTCCATGATATTGACGCCCTGCTGGCCGAGCGCCGGGCCGACGGGCGGCGCCGGGTTCGCCTGACCTGCCGGAATCTGCAATTTGATCATGCCCGTGACTGGTTTGCCTGCCATATTCCCTCGCTACGAGCGTTCCACCTGCCAGTATTCCAACTCGACCGGCGTTGAACGTCCGAAAATTGAAACTGAAATCTTCAACTTGCCGCGGTCGGGATCGATTTCGTCGATCACGCCCGTGAAGTTCTGGAACGGTCCGTCATTGACCTTGACCGTTTCGCCCTTCTCGAAGGCGACCTTCGGGGCCACCTTTTCCTGACGCTCCTCGATCTGCGCCAGGATGCTTTCGACTTCATCCTGCTTTAAGGGCACGGGGCGCTCTCCACCGATGAAACCGATAATCCCGGGCGTTTCGCGGACGAAATACCAGGGGCGATCGAGCAATTGGTTCTTCTCATCCAGCAATCGCATGTGGACCAGGATATACCCGGGGTAAAACTTCCGGGTACTGGTCGTCTTTTTGCCTTTCTTGACTTCCGCAACCTTCTCCGTCGGGATCAGCACCTCTTTGATCAGGTCCCCCATTTCCTCGACTTTGAGGCGTTTTTCGATGCTGTCCTTCACCTTCTGTTCCTGGCCAGAGAGTGTGTGGAGCACGAACCACTGAAACTCGGATTTTATCGCAGATTCCATCTCGTTTCTTTCGTTACCGGGTCAGGAAGGCAATGATCCTCAAGAACACCAGGTCCGCCAGCGCGACGAATACGCCCAGAACCAACACCGTGACAATCACGACGACCGTTGAGTCGATCAACTCCTTGCGTGTCGGCCAAGACGACTTCTTTAGTTCGATCCAGACCTCTGCCAAAAAATCCCGCACTCTGAGAAATGGGTTTGTCATCTGTTGCTATTCTCTTTCGCCTTCGCGCGCCACCGCACTCCCACCAACCTGCCTCCCAGGAACGCCGGCCCCGATTTCATCGAAGCTGGCACGCCAGGAGGGACTTGAACCCCCAACCTACGGTTTTGGAGACCGTCGCTCTGCCAATTGAGCTACTGGCGTATCCGTACTGCGGTCTCGTCCGCCTCAAACCTCCCTGCACGCCTACTTGGTTTCGCGATGGGCAATGTGCTTGCCGCATTTTGGACAAAACTTGCGCAACTCCAGCCGCTCGGAACCCTGCGCCTTCTTGTTTCGCGTCGACGTGTAGTTGCGGCTCTTGCACTCCGTGCAGGCCATCGTGATCAACTCTCTCGGCATTTGGCGTCAGCTCCCCGAACCTTCATTCCTATTCTACAATTTCAGTCACGCGTCCCGCCCCGACGGTGCGACCGCCTTCGCGAATGGCGAAGCGCATCGTCTTCTCCATCGCAATCGGAGTGATCAACTCAATTTCCATGTTCACGTTGTCGCCGGGCATCACCATCTCGACGCCCTGCGGCAATTTCGCCACGCCCGTGACATCCGTGGTGCGGAAATAGAACTGCGGGCGATAGCCATTGAAGAACGGCGTGTGACGGCCACCTTCGTCCTTGCTCAGGACGTACACTTCGGCCTTGAACTTCTTGTGCGGCTTGATCGAACCGGGCTTGGCCAGCACCTGACCGCGCTCGATACCTTCCTTTTCAATGCCGCGCAGGAGCAGGCCGACATTGTCCCCCGCCTCCGCCTGGTCCAGGATCTTGCGGAACATTTCCACACCGGTCACGACCGTTTTCGCGGTGTCGCGCAAGCCGACGATTTCAACTTCTTCACCGACCTTGACCGTGCCGCGCTCCACGCGACCCGTCGCCACGGTGCCGCGACCTGTGATCGAAAACACATCTTCGACGGGCATCAGGAACGGTTTGTCAATTTCGCGGGTGGGCTGCGGAATGAACTCGTCAACCGCCTTCACCAACTCCAAAAGTTGCTTCTCCGCCTCGGCTTCGCCCGCCAGCGCTTTCGAAGCGCTCACCCGAACCACCGGCACTTTGTCACCGGGGAATTGATACGCGGAGAGCAGTTCGCGAACTTCGAGTTCGACGAGGTCCAGCAGTTCCGCATCATCGACCAGATCCACTTTGTTCAGGGCCACAACAATCGCGGGCACCCCAACCTGGCGAGCCAACAGGATGTGTTCGCGCGTCTGCGGCATCGGGCCGTCCGCGGCGCTGACGACGAGAATCGCGCCGTCCATCTGCGCGGCGCCCGTGATCATGTTCTTCACGTAATCCGCATGGCCCGGACAATCGACGTGCGCATAGTGACGCTTGTCGCTTTCGTATTCGACATGCGCGGCGGCGATCGTAACCGTCTTGGTTTCATCGCGTACCGTACCACCCTTGGCGATATCCGCGTAACTCTTGATTTCCGCCTTGCCCGTTTTGCTCAAGACCGCAAGCAGCGATGCCGTTAACGTGGTCTTGCCATGGTCGATGTGACCGATCGTTCCGACATTGGCATGCGGCTTTGTACGTTCAAATTTTCCTTTGGCCATGCTGTCCTCCTGTCTGCTTACTTAACATTAAATGTGCTCTTCGATGAGCTGTCCTACTCAACTCCCACTCGCAGCAGCACTCTTCTAATCCGTAATACTGGAGCCCACGATCGGGTTTGAACCGATGACCTCGTCCTTACCAAGGACGTGCTCTACCAACTGAGCTACGTGGGCAACATTTTTCCAAGATTGTCTCGCGTATCCATTTTTTCGGGAACGCCTCCCGAAAAAAACCCCGGCGAAAACACTCTAGACACAAAAAGACGTAAGAACCCTCCCCTTCTGTTTCCTTAGTTTCTCTCTCAAGGAAACAGTCGGCGGGTCCTAACTACGCCGTGTTAACTTGCCTGTCTATTGTACTGTTTTTCCCCCAATTAGCGGGTGACGGGACTATAGCGGATTATCTCCGAGTGTCAACACCTCTCTTTGCGAATTCTGATCGGGAATAAATCCGATCAAATTCGGGCACCCGCCGGGATGACCGCATTCTTGGGGATGATGACAATCCCATCGCGAATAAAATAGTTCGGCCCGTCGAAGTCCGGACACTTACTTTTATCCGTAATCACCACGCCCTCACCGATGTGCACGTTTTTGTCGATAATAGCCCGCTCGATTTTCGACCCGCGTCCGATGCTCATGTGCGGTATGCCCATCGCATCTTCTTCGAGCATTTCGTGTTGCGTCTCATAAAAGTCGCATCCCATGATGATCGTATCGCGCAATTCGCAATCGGTCCCGATGAACGAGCGAACGCCCACGATTGTATTCTCGATGCGGGAACGCAGGATGACGCAGCCGTCCGCGATCAGGGCCGTGCGGATATCACTTTCCACCACTTTCGATGCCGGCAGGAACCGGGCGTGCGTGTAGACCGGCGCGTCACGGTCGAAAAAATTGAACGATGGCTTGAGCGAACAGAGGGCAAGGTTCGCGTCGAAGAACGAGCGAATGGTCCCCACGTCCTCCCAATATCCCTGAAAAATGTAGGCCGAAACCCGATGCCGCCCGATCGCGTCGGGAATGATGTGCTTGCCGAAGTCCGTCTTGTCGTTGTCCAGCACCTTGCGGAGAATTTCGCGGTTGAATACGTAAATGCCCATCGACGCGAGATAGTGGTCCTGGCTGCTGGTGATGCGGACGTGCGAAAGTAACGGGTCCTGGAGCTTCAGCTCATCCAGCAAGTTTTCATCCTTCGGTTTTTCCACAAAGCGCACAATCCGCTTTTCCTCGTTCACCTGCAAAATGCCCAGCGACGTTGCTTCTGCTCGCGTCACCGGAATCGTGGCAATCGTAATGTCCGCATAGCTCTCCACGTGTTGTTGAAGGACCCTCCGAAAATCCATGCGATACAGTTGGTCGCCCGACAGGATCACGATATACTCGTAATCCTGCTCCAAAAAATACCGCAGATTCTGGCGCACGGCATCGGCGGTTCCCTGGTACCAGCTCGATCCGCCCGTCGTCTGCTGGGCAGCGAGGATTTCCACAAAGCCCCGCGAAAACCGGTCAAACGCGTAGCTCTGGTGAATATGGCGGTGTAACGATGCCGAGTTGAACTGCGTGAGGATGTAAATGTGGCGGATATTCGAATTGATGCAATTGCTGATGGGAATATCGACCAGGCGGTACTTGCCCGCGATCGGAACAGCGGGCTTCGAACGTTCCTTGGTCAATGGAAAAAGCCGGCGGCCTTCCCCTCCGCCCATGATGACACCGAGGACATTCGTGGGCGTTACCGGCCTGAGTCCAAGTGGAGCCATGTATGATACTAGTCAAACGCCCAGCATCGCGTCAATTGACAATCTGCTGAAACTGGATACAGTAACCAGCGTCGGCAGTAAAAAAACAAACGCGATTCGAAGTCCACGCAATTGTGATTCGCCATCGCTGCCGACGCCCGGATATTTCGGGCGGTAGAATCATCGTCGCGCGACTTCAGATAAGGACCGTACCATGTGTGGCATTATTGGCTACATTGGCAAGAAACCCGCCCAAAATGTCATTCTCGAAGGCCTCCGCCGTCTCGAATATCGCGGCTATGACTCAGCGGGCCTCTGCATCATTAATAACAAAAGCGCTTTTGAACTCCGCAAGAAGAGCGGCCGCATCAACGATCTCGCTGCCGTCCTGGCCAAACAACCCGCCAAGGGCGACGCCGGCATCGGCCACACGCGCTGGGCGACACACGGACCGCCCACCGACGCCAACGCGCACCCACACCTTGACCAATCGGGCAAAATTGCGCTCGTTCATAACGGCGTCATCGAGAACCACCAGCTTCTCAAGGAACGGCTCCTCGCCAAAGGCCATACGTTCACTTCCCAGACTGACACCGAAGTGCTCGCCCACCTTGTCGGCGACCATTATGAGAAAGTCCATGCGGAGAATCCCGGCGCCAACGGATCCACACTCCCCGAGGCCGTTCGCCTCGCGCTCAAGGACGTGGTGGGCACCTACGGTATCGCCGTCGTCCACGCGGATCATCCCGACCAAATTGTCGGGGCCCGTCGTGGAAGTCCGCTCCTCGTCGGCGTGGGGCGCGACGAGAATTTTCTCGCAAGCGACGTGAGCGCCATCATCGCCCACACACGCCGGGTGGTATATCTGAACGACTTTGAAATCGTCACGCTTTCTCGCGATGATTTTCAGGTTTCCACGATTGAGGCCGCGACGGTCAGCCCGCAAATCCGTGAAGTCGAATTCGCCGCGGAAGAGGTGGAACGCGGGAAGTTCCCGCACTTCATGCTCAAGGAGATCTTCGAGCAACCACAAGCGGTGCAAAACGCCATCCGCGGCCGTATCAGCCACGACGAAGCCACCGCCCGCCTCGGCGGCCTGAACCTGGCCCCGGGGGAATTACGGACCGTCGACCGCATCATCTATATCGCCTGCGGCACTGCGTTGCATGCCAGCATGGTCGGTGAATACTTGATGGAAGATCTCGCGCGGATCCCGACCGAGTGCGACTACGCGAGTGAGTTCCGCTACCGCAACGCGCCGGTCGAGAAGCATACGCTGGTGTTCGCCATCAGCCAATCGGGTGAGACGATCGACACGCTGGCTGCCGTGCGCGAATCGCGCCGTAAAGGCCACAAGACGCTCGGGATCGTCAACGTCGTCGGCTCGACCATCGCCCGCGAAGTTGACGGCGGCACGTACATGCACGCAGGGCCGGAAATCGGCGTGGCGGCGACCAAGACTTTCACGTCGCAGATTACCACGATGACCTTGCTGGCGGTGCTGATGGGACGGATGCGCCATTTGGCTTCCACGCGCGGCACGGAAATCCTGCGCGCGCTGGAGGAAATCCCGTCGAAGATGGAACGCGCGCTCAAGCAGAGCGACGCGATCGCGGCCATCGCCAAAAAGTACTGTGACGCCAACAGCTTTCTGTTCCTCGCGCGCCAGATCAACTTCCCCATCGCGCTCGAAGGCGCGTTGAAGCTCAAGGAGATCTCGTACATCCACGCCGAGGGCTATCCCGCCGCGGAGATGAAGCACGGCCCCATTGCGCTCGTCGATCCGCGCACACCCTCGGTCTTTCTGTGTCCGAAGAACTCGGTCTACGAGAAAGTCATGGCCAATATCGAGGAAGTGAAAGCGCGCAAGGGACCGGTGATCGTCGTGGCGACCGAAGGCGATGAGAACATCGCGAAGCGTGCCGACGATGTGATTTACATTCCCGACACGCTGGAATGCCTGCAGCCGTTGCTCACCGTTCTGCCGCTGCAACTACTCGCCTACCACATTGCCGTCCTCCGTGGTTGCGACGTGGATAAGCCGCGTAACCTGGCCAAGAGCGTCACGGTTGAATAGCCACGACCGTCAAATAACGGGAATACCCGCTTAGACGGCGCGCGAAGCGGATGGCGAAACGGCCCAGTTGGCGATGGGACTCGGCTTGCCGCAGTTCAGGCATTTCGTCGCGGCAAACTGCATCCCGCAATGCGGACAGTTCGCCTGCGTGACGAATGTATCGAACGGTTTCCGGCACCGTCCGCAGATCCAGAACTCACCGGCCGGCGGTGCGGCCTTGCAGAACGGACACGCAAACTCCAAATGGTGCGGCGCCTTCTCCAACTGTCTCATGGCTCCCGCCATTTTCCACCCGCGCAGGCAGTTCATGAATATGAAAGCCGCGATCACGCCATACCAAACGGAGTGCTTCTGCAACGCCAACAGGACCACCGCCGCGGCGCCAAAAAAGCCAATGAAGGTGGCAACAGTCAGGCTGCGCGCGCGTCCCAACACAAACCACAACAGCGATTGCAAAATCTGGCCGCCATCGAGTGGATAGATCGGCAGCAGGTTAAAAACAAGGAGCACGACGTTGATCCCCCAGACCGTGGTGAGCAGGTTGTACAAATCCGGCAACGCTGCCGGCCACGCCATCGACCCGCTTAGCGACCAAATTGGAGTCAGCACGAAGAACAGGGCTACGTTCACGAGCGGTCCCGCGGCGATGCTCCACAGCATCGCCCCCGGACGCGGCGGCGGATCCACGTAGGCCACGCCGCCGAGCGGCCACAGCACGATCTGGTTGGCCGATCCGCCCACCTGGCGGCACGCGAGCGCGTGGCCGAACTCGTGCATCGTCACGATCACAAAAAGCGCCAGGTATTCCACCACGTTCCATATCGGCGAAGAGTAGTCTCCTTTCCGGTATTCGATTTCGATGGCGGCCACCAGAAACCACGACCAATGCAGGTACACATCAATCCCCACAATGTGGAAGAGCCGAAAGGCGCCTTGTTTGGTGGGTAACATCTGCCTCATTTATCGCACGCCCCGGAGCAAACACAAGCGATTTGGCGCGGCACGTTGCATTCGCGAGTCCCGAAACCTTGTCGCTCTGGCATTATGAGCAAGCGCGGGTACTGGAGGCCGCTTGTCGTGCAGAGGCGAATCGCTCTGGTTGCGACGAGCAGATACGGACCGCAATCGCTAGGGTGACTGGAATTCTAATCCGGTGATAGGGCGGTGACGCACTGCGGATGCGATTTCAGGCATTCCGATTGAATCGCCGTACGGCCTCCGATAGGATGTCCGCTTATGAGTGATCGACGCCCCCTCACAAAAGTCCAATGGGTTGTGGTCGTCGCTGCGGTTTGCGCGATCCTCATCAGTCTCAGCAAATGTTCCACATCAAATACGTCTTCGTCCCATTCCGTGTTTAGCGTGCCGGCCCCGAAGAGCACGACCCCGCGGCGGGAGATCAGTCCGGAGCAACGCGAAAAGATCAAGGCGCTCCTCGCACCCTATGCCGGCTCCAAAATCACCACGATTTCCACTGCCAGTGACGAGGAAAGCCAGGCGTTTGGCGCGCAGTTGGATGCCATCTTCCGTGAAGCGGGATGGCAAGCCGATGTCCAGACCAACATGACTGTCGGGTCCCCACCGAGCATATTCCTCCGGGTGCCAAAGTCACACATACCGGAATCCAAGGTGAAGGAATTCTCACATTCCGCGACGGACGTTACGCTCACGGCTGCTGACCTGCCACCGCAGGACCTCGCCATCCTCAAAGCCTTCCGCGTTCTCGACATGGATTGCCCCCTGGAAACGATGGATGGTTCGAAGGACCACGTGGAATTGCGGGTCGGCAGCCGACCGTAGAAGCAGTCTCCTAAACCTTTGGTGGCACAGGCGTCCCTGCCTGTGTCGATGGTTTCAGACGGTCCGGCACCGCTGCCATTGTACCTCGGACTGGAAGAGAATTCGGTTGCGTGACCGTCAGCTCGTGGATATTGTTGGTGCGCACTTCGGGTGCCGACGTGGCGGAACTGGCAGACGCGCTGGACTCAAAATCCAGTGCCCGCAAGGGCGTGTGGGTTCGATTCCCTCCGTCGGTAAACCACCTCCTTTAGGGTACGAGACGCTGCGCTCTCGTGCTCTAGCGAACGAAGCAGCAGCGCGGCCTACGAGCGCAGCCGCTTGTCTCAATCACTCGCTGATCCTGGCAAACGACAGCCAGGAACGCTCGCTTCTCTGTCTCTTTCCAACACCTGTCTTCCGCGATTACCTCCACACTATGGGCAAGCGGCTCCGCTCTCCAGCCACTTGACCATCTAATAAAGGCTTACCGGAGACGCTCGCTAGCGCCTTGCTGGCTCTCTCTCTCGCCTAAGTCACCTTCTGTCCTGTTGACACATTAAGCTCCTCTCGGTGACCCCATTGTAACACGGCACCCCTCTTGTCAAGGTAGTGCTGCCTCACCGCGTGGGTTCTTTATAGCTTGGGCCGTTGTGACGATGCCGCTGACAAATCCGTGACAGATTTGGTGGTCTATACCAGCGCTTCGTCGGGCTGCCAACGCTTCACTTGGATCTGATTGCTACGCAACCGTGCCTGAGCAGCGTCATAGCCAGCCTGCATTTTAAGCAGCAAGTCCATACTGACACCAAAAGCCTTTTCCAAGCGTAGCGCCATTTCAGGAGAAACAGCGGCCTTGCCGTGGGTGACATCCGAGAGCGTTGCGCGGCGTACACCAAGAATAGCAGCGGCACGGGTGACGGTCAGGCCCAGTGCCTCAATAATATCTTCCCGTATGGTTTCACCCGGATGGGGTGGGTTTTTCATGGTCATAGTACCTTTCCTTTCAATGATAGTCTTCAAAATCCACATTCGTAACGGCAGTGCCGTCCAGCCTGAACGTGATCCGCCAATTGCCTGTCACCGTAATACTGTATTCGCCTTTGCGACTCCCCTTGAGCGGATGCAGTTTCCACCCCGGCATGGTCGCTATCTGTCTCAGATTATCGGCAAATTCCAGCGCCGCAAGAATTCGCTTAATCTTCGCCGCGGACTGGGCCGGCACGCCGTGCGCATCATCCTCTTGATACAGCGCCTTCAGTCCCTTGTGCCGGAACTTTCTGATCAGCATGCCTGAGCGTACGGCATAACCGTACACATGTCAAGCGCTGTTTTGCATACAAAGCAGGAGCGGCAGCCGACGGAACCTGATGAAGGTATTGCGGGGTGAATCGCCGTACCGGGATGCGCCTCGACAGAGCGGGGCGGCTACACCACACTCCATTCTCTTCCGTGCTTCCAAATGCCTTGCCTCACCGCGTGGGTTCTTTGTAGCTTGGGCCATTGTGACGATGCCGCTGACGAATCCGGAAGCTCCTGCGTTTCACGAAACGGTGGAAACTCCCGAGCAGGTCCGCTTGCACCTGGAACTGGCGGGGCTGGGGACCCGTAGCATCGCGTACATCCTCGATACCCTTCTCCGTTACGGCATCCTCCTCGCGATCATCGTCGCGATCATTCTCATTCTCGACGCGATGCAGCTTCATTGGGAAGACATTGGCGATCGATTCGGCGCGCACTTTTTCGCGATTTTCCTCACCCTGCTCTATTTCTTCATGGAATGGGGATACTTCGCCACGTTTGAGTGGCTTTGGACCGGTCAGACGCCGGGCAAACGCGCCGCGCGCATCCGCGTGCTCAAGGACGGCGGCGGGCCGGTCTCGTTCCTCGATGCCGCCTTGCGCAATCTGGTCCGCATCGTGGACAGTTCGGGCCCGATGGCCGCAATCGGCATGCTGTTCATTTTCTTCAACAAGAAAAACAAACGGCCGGGCGACCTGTTGGCGCGCACCATCGTCGTGCGCGAACATCCCAAGACGTTGACGCAACTGCTGGCGGTGTCCGACATCCCGCCGCGCGCCGCGGATGACCCGTTTGCCGACCTCATTCAGCGCATCGCACTGACCAGCGATCAACACGATTTGATCACGCGGTACCTGCAGCGTCGGAACCAACTGGATACTGCAACCCGGACGCGCTTGTCCCGGCAGATTGTGGATACCATTCTCGGCCCGGTCCGCTTGCAACCAAACTCCGCGCATCTCAACTTCCCGCAGGAAGCCGACTACGAGCGCTTCCTGCAAAGTTTGGTCTCCGCGCAGACCGGTCCGCCGTCATCAAAGCCATGACACCCACCCAATTCATCCACAACCGCAAGGAACACTGGCAGCAACTGGAGTCGCTGCTGGTAAAAACGGAGCGGCGCCGCCTGCGCGCCCTGACGCGCGCGGAACTCAAGCGTCTCGGCCAGCTCTATCGCATCCTGACCACCGACCTCGCGTATGCGCAGACAAATTTCCCGCAATCCGATGTCGTCCTGACGCTGAACCAACTGGCCTCACGCACCCATCCGTACGTCTATCGTGGCGAGTCCTTCACCTTCGCCGGTGTGCTCCGGTTTTTCCGCGTCGATCTCCCGCAAACCTTTCGCGCCAACGTCCATTACTTCGCGCTTTCCGCGACGATCTTCCTGGTGGCCGGCGCGCTGGGCGCCATCGCCGTCCTCTTCAACGAAGAGGCCGCGGGCATCGTCATCTCCCCGGCGATGATTGATTACATCCACCGCCACGAGATGTGGACAAACCATCTCTTCAGCGTCGTCCCCTCTTCCGTCGCCTCGACCGCGATCTTTACGAACAATATTTCGGTCGCCTTCTCAGCGTTTGCGCTCGGCCTCACCTTTGGTATCGGGACCTGTTATGTGATTGTGGTCAATGGTCTCATGTTGGGATGCATCATGATGCTTTGTGCCCGTTACGGCATGCTCGGTCCGCTGCTCGAATTTATCACCGCCCACGGCGTGGTGGAGATTTCAACGATTCTGATCGCCGGCGCGGCGGGCTTGATGGTGGGCACGGCCCTGCTCAATCCCGGCGATCATACCCGCCGCGATGCCCTGGCCGTGCGCGGCGCGGATGCCGTGAAACTCGTGCTCGGTATCGCGCCCATTCTCGTGGTGATCGGTCTGGTGGAAGGCTTCATTTCGCCGCAGCCCGCCATTCCCGCGGAATTGAAAATGGCGCTGGGCCTTTTCCTCGGCGCGTTGCTGTATTTGCACTTGTTCCTGTCGGGCCGCAAACCGTCTACAGCAAACCGCGTTTCTTGACCTCAAGGTAACGGTTGATCGTGGCCGTGGTCAGCGCGTTGGCGGGGACATTAACGGTGAGCGCGCCGTGGCGTTCCAGAAGATGGACGGCATTACGGTAATCTTCCCACAATTCAACCGCCGCCACGAGACGGAATGCTTCCGCGGCTTCCACGGGTGTTTGGGACTGCGCCGCCAACAGGTCCGAATCGCTGATGGTCACGCAGACAGGCAAATGCCGCGGTCGCAAATACAACATCCCGCCCAGCAACGAGCGCGATGCTTCCGCGTCCACCAGGTCGGTGAAACACACCATCAAGGTGCGCCGCGAGTTTTTTCGGGCCAAAAAGGAAAATGCGAGCGAGTAATCCGATTCCAGCCGCACGGGTTGCGCGCGATGCAGCGCCTCGACGATCCGGCCCAATTGCTCGCGGCCTTTGTCGGGCGGCAGATAGGCGACTACGCGATTGGCGAAGAGCAGCAGCCCCACCAAATCTCCCTTCAAGAGCGCGATCTGCGCCAGCAGCGCCGCGGCATTGGCCACGTAATCCAGTTTGGTGAAATCGCCCACCTTCGCACCCATCAATCGTCCCGTGTCGATCGCCAGAACCACGCGCTGGTTGCGTTCCGTCTCATATTCCCGCGTCGTGAGCCGGTTGCGCCGCGCCGTCGCCTTCCAATCAATCGTGCGGTAATCATCGTCTCGCACGTAATCGCGCAGCGACTCGAATTCCGTCCCTTCCCCCAATAGACGCGACAGTTTCAACCCGCCGGGCAGCGTCGACGCATGGGCCAACGCCAACTCCGTCTGCGAGAGCTGTTTGATGTTGGGATAAACCTTCACTTCCGTTGGCGCGGGCGCTCGAAATTGCGCCCGTGTCAACCCCAACGCACCGTTCACGCGATAGAATACATCCCCAAACGCAAAGACGCCGCGGAACGTCGGCCGAATCGGATAGTGGTGTTTGGCACCGGTCATGGGCAGCAACTTCAAGGCGGCTTCGCGTCCAACTGCCCGGAAATGTATCGGCGGGGAATCTTTCACCATTAGCCGGGCCGCGCGCCGTGAGAGGTTGCGGATGTGCAGCGTAACCTCCTGGCGCACCCCGAGTGAAAGCACGCGGGGACAGCTTCGCTCGATCTGGATTCCGCGTCGCGGGATCGTCCCGAAATAATCGTACGCGGCCAGGCCCAGCAGTACGGCGTCGTAGGCCAGCGCCATCCCAAAAAATCGCGGCACAAAACCGCCCAGCATCATCGGCACCAAGCCAAGCCCCAACAGATACAGAAATCGCGTCGTGAAACTCATCGCGGCACGGGCACTTCTCCCAGCACCTGCGCCACCACGCTGTCCGCCGTGTGCCCTTCAATCTCCGCTTCCGGTCGCAGGATCAAACGGTGTCGCAACACCGCCGCAGCCAGTTCCTTCACGTCGTCAGGCGTCACAAAATCGCGCCCGCGCAGCGCCGCCAGCACCTTCGCCGATTGCAGCAGCGCCAGCGAAGCGCGCGGACTGGCTCCCAGCGATAACCGCTGCGAGGCGCGTGTCGCGGCCACAACCTGCACGATGTACTGGATAATCTCCTCTTTCACGAGGATTGCCTCCGCGATTTTGCGCGTCGCGGCAATCGAGTCGGCGGTCATGACCGTCTTGACGCCGAGTTGCTGCAACGAGTGAAGCTGAAAACCCGAGTGATACCGTCGCAGGATCTCGCATTCCTCTTCCGCCTCCGGATAATGAATGGCGATCTTCATCAGGAACCGATCCACCTGCGCCTCCGCCAGCGGGAACGTGCCCTCGTATTCGACCGGGTTCTGCGTCGCGACCACGAAGAAGTTTGCCGGCAGCGGATGGAGCACCCCGTCCACCGTCACCTGCCGTTCCTCCATGGCCTCCAGCAGCGCGGCCTGGGTCTTCGGCGGCGTGCGGTTGATTTCGTCAACCAGCACAATATCGGCAAAAATCGGCCCCGCGACAAAAGCGAAGGTCCGGGTCTGCAAGTCGAAGACGTTCGTGCCGATGATATCCGAAGGCATGAGGTCGGGCGTGAACTGGATGCGCTTGAAGGTGCTACTGAGTGTATGCGCCAGCGCCTTGGCGAAAAGGGTCTTGGCCAGACCGGGCACGCCCTCAATCAACACATGCCCGCCCGCCAGAAAGGCCACAATTGCCTGCTCCATGACCGCGCGCTGACCGACAATGACCTTCTGCAGTTCCCCGATCAACTGTTCAAAGGTCTCGGGAATCGATCCGCTGGTTCCGTTCATTGCATTTGTCTCCTGAATTCCTGGATGCGGCGGACGAGTTGTGCGAACTCTCGTCGTGTCAGCCGCCTCGTCTCCAACCGCTGTTCACAATCGCCGGCCAGTTCCTCCCAGGCGCGGCGCAATTCGGGGCGCGCCCCGAGCCGGGCGGCGATTTCTGCCGCCGTCGCTGCTGCGCCCAGTCCGTGTCGGTCGCTCAACTCCTGCCGCACATGTTGATACAAATACTCGAGCGTCTCCAACTGCGTGTCCGCGCGCCGGTACAAATCACCCAGGGCTACCGTGTATTCCATGACCGAGCGACGCGTCTCATGGACGAGCGGCACCGCTTCCCCGAACCGTCGCGCCTGCGAATACAACACCAACGCCGCCACCAGCGCAAGCTGTAGCGCGGAGAATTTCACGACAGGTAACGTGAGGAAATCGCGCATGGCAAACTCGCTCGAATAGCCGTGATGGTACTCGTCAAACAAGATCGTGCCCCCTTCGGGCAGATCGCGCAACAAATCCAGCAGAAGCGCCAGGTTGTCGCTCGCCACCAGAAATTCGTTGTCGATGAGGGAAGCGCTGGAGAAAAAGACCACTTGTCCCCGGCCGTGCGGCGCCCACAGCGCATGCGCTGCCCCGTCGCCACCCACCACCAGCGGTACCGCCGCGCCCTCGGTGACGCGGAAGCCGGGACTCTCTTCCAGGGTGACGGCGTGCACGCCTTCGGTGAGCTTGAGCGGTGTGATCCCGTGAACGGTTTCTGTTTTGCGACGCAAGGTCCAGAAGTCCGCGCTTCCCGCGGCCTCGAGCTCATTCGTCCCCAGTCGAATGTCCAAGGCCTCCAGCAATTTGGATGCGAACCGCCCCCCGTGCCGGTCGGGGTTCGCGTAATACAACAGGAGGTTCCCCCGCGCCAGCCAGCGCGCCAGGGCGTCGCTCTCCTCGCCTGTCGGGGGCGCGGGTCCCTGTCTGCTGAAAGATTCCTCGGAGGCAAAATCGGCATACACCAAAACACCGGTTCGCGACGCGAGCTTTGTCCATGGGTGCTGCCAGCGCTCCGCCCGCCATCCAAGTTTCTGCAGCGTCACAAAGATGGCCTTGGTGCCCGCCGGCGAGGGATTGAAACTGCTCGGCGCGAGGGAGAGCGCATAGCGCTCGCGGTTTCCCGCCACGGCGAGCGCGAGCGCGAAGGTAACCAGCAAGATGACGCCAAAGAGCAGCCAGTGCCGCGCCTGCGAACTCATGCCTCATCCGCTCCCTGGATTTCACCACCGCCAACATCCTCCAGCAGTTTGCTCGTCATCGAGGCGAACTGTTGGACATACATGGCATCGCAGGACTCAGCGCCGAAAACCGTGCGGTCATACATAAGATTTAGCGAGCGGAACGACGAGACCAGCGCTGCCGCTGGCGATTTTTGCCGAAATTGCGAGAGATACTCCCAGTTCGTGCGCGTGCGGTCGTGAACCACCAGGCCCCGTCTCTCCAAGCCCGCCAGAAGCGCGAGATGAAAGTTCTTGAGCGCCTCGATCAGCTCCCCGCGCTGCAATAGCTCCTGCGCGCGCTGCCAATAAATGCCCGGAGACTCCAGTTGGGTGACCGCCTGGGTTGCGAGCGTGCTGACGATTTTTTCGCGCGATTGCAACGCCCGCCAGATCAAGTAGCCCGCCAGGATAAACAGTGGCAACACAAGTATGCCCATCGCGATGTAGTAGGCAATCGTGGCGGCGCGCTGTCCCAAATTTGTCGAGAAGATGCGCTCCAGCCACTTTGACAAGGCTTCGAGCATGCGGATCCCATACCGCTGCCACCAACTCGGCGACGCGGTGCCATGGTATTCCGGGGCGGCCAGGATCTCCGTGAGCGCTTTCCGGGTTTCGTTGAGATTATGTTCGCGGAGCGCTCCGCGCTCGGGCTCAGTCTCCGTTTCAATGAGAAGTTGGCGGCAAAGAGCAACTAATCGCTGCCAATCCGCGTCCTTCGGACCATGTCCGTCGCGGCAGAGACGCTGCGTTTCATCACCGATCGCAACCGCCGCCGCATTCCAACCCGTCCGCCAGGATTGATTCAACAGCATCGACGCCGCGCTTTGCACGGCATTGGTATCGCCGCTTTCGAGCGAACGCACGAGTTGTTCGATGGAAGCGCGAAATTCGACCCGCGGCGTAACCATCGGCTCCGCGTGCGCGGACGAGACAGCCTCCGCGAACGAAAGACAAGTGACGATCAGGCAAGCGACGAGCGATTTCTTCATCATGAATGCACCGGTGGGACCGGTTGGACGCCCATCGATGACGCCAACATTTGCAGGTCAAAGCCTTCTTTGCGGATCCGAATATCGTAGTAGAAGAGAATCATGGCGATCGTCCCAATGGGTGATACACCGGCTTGGACGATCATGGTCAGCGTGCCCTGCAACAAGTGCATGGGGCCGAGCAGGCTTGGCGGGTGGCTGCGATCATGGGTCAAAACTTGGGCAATGCCGAAAGGAAGGCTGACAATGCCACCGGCCGCTGCGGCGAGCATGAAGACGATGATTAGAATCACGCTGGCCTTCATGATGTTGTTGCGGAAGAAACCTTTGTCCGATTTCTTGCGCATCAGCTCGCTGCTCCGCCGCATCGCCTCCGTCGGGCCGAGACCTTCGATGACCACAACCTGGCCGACCAAGAGGTACGAAAGAAGAAAGTAAACGCCCGGCGCGATACAAGCCACCATCCCCAGGACGACGATGAGCGAGGTCAAGAGCGTCGCGCCCAGTAACTTGCCCAGGCGCGGCCGCACGCGGCGCAGGGATTCGGCGATCCCGATCGGTTCGCCCAGATAGATCGACGAGACGGCCGTGGTCAATGTCCCGATCCCAACCTGCGCCGCGAGAAACGTCACCATCGTTGACAAGAACAGGGCGACGAAAAAAATCAGTCCCGGTAGATGCGGCGCCATTCCCGGTGACGGCTGCAGAGGCACGAGCGATGCCTGCCAGGTCAGCGCCCCGAGAAAGCTGATGGCCTGCACCGCCAACATGATCAGGAAGAACGTCATGAAATGCGCCCGATAGAGACGGAACGTCCGGTCCAGGATTTCGCCGAGATCCATCGGTCGCAAGTCCAGTCGCACTGCGGTCATTACCAGCCTCCGTATCCTTGTGGGGTTGATAACGGTTGCGCCGCCATCCGGCGCCACCGTCGCGATGGGCAGTGTTGTAGCGGGTCGCACGCGCGAGCGCAATCCGCAATTCCACAGCGACTAGGAGACCGGACCAAGGTCGAGGTGCTGCGGGGGATTCGGCGGAAGTTTCCAGACGATCTCGCCGTGGTCGGTCGCGGCGTGCATCTGGTTGGCGAGTTCAATGCCCGCATTATAGGTCTTTTCGAAGGCGACAAAATCCCTCGCCGCAACGTGTTGATCGAGCGGGTCAAGAATCTTCTGCGTGTAGGTTTCGACCATGCCCTTGTACTTCGGGCGGGTCAGGTTGCCCTTCTTGAACAGGCTGCGGACACCGCGCAATTGATAGGCTGCCAACTCCCAATTCCCGCCTTTCGCCGCGTAGTAGGCAATCCAATAGCGGTCGCTCACGTCGCGCATCAACGTGCCAAGTCCCGGCTGCAGTTCCGCGATCTGGTCCAGGGTCAGCTCGCCGTGTTTGGTCCGCCCCACAATCGGTTTCTCATCCGCCATATGCACTTGTGTAGTCGGCGTCCCCTGACAAATCAACCCAAAACAAAACCCCGACACACGCGTGCCGGGGTTCGTCGAGTTGGAAAGAGCAAGTTCTACGTTGGCTTTACCGGTCTTTCCGCCGTTGGAATTCATCAGCGGACAAGTGCCCGCTTTCGGCCCTTGCCGCTGTGCGCGTCCCACTGTGTCAACTGGTCGGGCGTCAGAGATTTTCTCCAGCCCCGTGTTGAACATCGCGTGAATTCCGAGGTCGAAGTTGCCTTGAGACAATCTTGCTTCAAGAACGTCAATTTTCGCTTTCTGGTCGTCCGTCAGGTTCAGCTTGCTGAACATGTCGCCGCAAGACGCTGCCTTCGCGCTACCCTTCGCCATCCCTCCGCAACAACCTTCACCCGCAAACACCGATGCCGACCCGAGCGCGACGACTGCCGCTACCGTAAATGCTAAAAACTTTCTCACGTGTTCTCCTTTTGTGTTGGTTCGTCAGCTTGGACACAATATTACCATAAGATTGTTCGATCTTCCCCTCGCGCCGACAAGCCCGCATCCCCAGCCCGTTCGTTGGCGAGAGATTTTTGGACTTCGTACTCTTGCCCGGTTAGGGGAACCGCTTGTTGTATTCCTCGTGCGCGCCGATCCACTCCCAGAGGAACACGTCTCCGACGAAATGTCCTACCGCGCGGTAATGATCGCCCACTCGCACCGACCAGAGTGGGGAGCGAATCGGCTTAAATTTCAGGGAAGGATGAAGCGGGTTTTGCTTCCAGAGGACGAATTTCTTCCGGGCGAGTCGTTGAACGGGGGCAGGCAACTGCTCGTAACACGCCCAAAAGTTCCGCGTGGCGTGGGAAGTCACGGGAACTCGGTCGTACGGCCTTTCCGGTACTCAACCTCGGATTCCTTGACGAGCTTGTCGAACTTGCCGGCCGCCGCGTCGCGTTTCATCTGCAAGTCCCATTCGTCATCGGCGGAGTGGTTCAACCACTGCATCAGTTCCAAGCGTTCTTCGAGGGACAGATGCTCAATCGCCTTCTTGATTTCGTTCACGCTCACAGCCGTAGTTCCCCGTCGGAAGCGTAATCAGCCAGTAGCGCCTTCGCAGCCCGCTCCAGTTCCTGCGCCTCATTCATGCCCACCTTGAAGTCATTCGGAATCCAAGAGTCGTCTTGTTCAACGATGAATTTCGCCACTACGGCCCGCTCTCCGGGCGGCAAGGCTTTGATCTGCTCAATAATTTCTTTCCCGCTCATGGCTTGGTTTGGCTCTATACATACTGCACTTTCGCCCGACACTCAAGCCCGAAGCGGCCCGCCCAACCCAACGGCTGCATGTGAAAGGATCAAGTCGCAGCGCCTCTCTGGCGGTACGCATTTCGAGGGCGGCGAGAACAACGCGAATAGGATTCGCGTTGCTACGATTTCAACGCCAGTGGTATATGCGAATGCGAAAGCGCTACGGAACCGGCTCGAGGGTCACGAAGCCGCTTTCATTCGTTCCCAGGAAAAGTCCGCCGCCGAAACGATTGGTCTGCAAGAGTTCCCCGTTGAAGAAAATCGGCATCTTGTTGATGGCCGTGTTCACGAAGCTGCCGCTGAACAGCCCGGTCGTCGGCGCCACAAATAAGGACAACTTGTCGCTACCGGGCGTCAGCACCGTGACATTGCCAAAAGCATCCACGACCACGGTGTTGACGATGTTGCTGACGAGGTTGCCGCCGCCCAGCGTCACCACGTTGGTTCCCGCGACCGACGGGTTGCCATTGTTCGGTTTGGTGTACACGGCGCCCGTCAATTCCACCAGCGTCGTAAACCCACCAGAATAGAAATGAGTCGTTGGGAGCGGCGGTTTCAGCCAGTCGAGCGCGGCGTCGACGAAGTTGGTGCCGGTAAAGACGAGCCGCCCGAGTGAAATGCCTTTATTCTGATACAGCACCTGATAGAATGGCCATGTATTAATCAACGATACGGGGGCAAGGGCGGAAATCGGCGTTCCATCACCCAGTACCCCCTTCAGGCGCCCCCTCCCGAGTTTCGAAACGGTCAATGTCCCGTAGCCGTATCCCTGGGGAAAATTCGGGTCCGCTGGATTCGCGGGCGGCACTACAAACGTGAATCGACCCGCCACGGGGCAATGAAATGACTTGGTGAAGCCGCCCAGGTCAGCGAGCACCTGCGAGGTGAACACGCCGTCCGACACCGTGCCGATGATCTGGTTCGTCCCACCGGTCTGCGTCAACTGCAACATGACCTGGAGTGGGCTCAGGTTGCCGCGCGCAACGGTGTTCGTCGCAAATCCTCCGACATCGAACTGGCCCTGAAACATCGAGCGTGCGGTGCCCATGGTCAGCTTGGCGGTGAATGTTCCGGGGGCATTCAGGGCGAGGCTGAGGGAACCCGAACTCGCGACGGAAAGCGCGTTGGTCTGAAGCACCAGGCCGCTGTAAGTCCCGGCAGGGAAGATATTGAACTTTAAAACGGTGCCGTGAAGTCCCGAACCCCCGAAACCGGTCGTCCCGTAGAAATTGCTGTCGCTGCCCTGGATGAGCCCGGCGTACGGGAAACCGCCCTGGGTGCCACCGCTGAAGTTATACAGTGGCGAGAACACACTGTTGGAGGTGACCTGGTACACGGTCCCAAAACGAAATCCTCCGCCGAGGGTCATCCCATAGAAGAAACCGTCGAGACCCTGGACCAGCACGCCCCGCGAATCCTTCCCTTCGCCGCCGGAAAAATTATGCAGGGTGGTTAACGTGCCCGCCGAAGTGATCTTGAAGACCGTGCCATCACCCTGTTTCCCGCCCGAGGTTGTCCCGTAGAAAAGGCCGTCGCTGCCCTGGATCATCTGTGCGTCCGGGAAATCACCATTCGTGTTGCCGTTAAACTGGAACAAGGTGGTCAACGTGCCGGCCGGGGTGATCTGGAACACCGTGCCGGCCTTGCTGTCCTTGTTGGTACCTCCGAAATAAGTTGTGCCGTAAAAATTGCTGTCGCTGCCTTGTACCAAGCCCGCCGTCGGGCTGGCGCCGTTGGTGGCGTTGAAGCTAAAAAGTGTCGTAAAAGTGCCCGCAGAACTGACGGTAAATACGCTGCCAGTGCCATTCACCCCGCCCGCAACGGTGGTTCCGTAGAAAAGACCGTCATTGCCCTGGGCAAGCTGGATCGCCGGAAAAGCGCCGTCGATGCCGCCGGTAAAAGTATAGACCGTCGTAAACGCGCCGTTGGAACTGACCTGATAAATTGTGCCGAAGCCGGCCCCGCCGCCGAAGGTCGTTCCGTAAAACAATCCGTCGCTGCCCTGAATCACGCCTGCGCGCGGGTCCGAGCCGTCAGCCCCGCCCGTAAAGTCATAGATGGTGGTCAACGTGCCGGCCGTGGTGATTTTGAAGACGGTGCCGGTGCCGTGCGTCCCGCCTTCCGCTGTTGTCCCATAAAAAAGGCCGTCGTTGGCCTGTACCAACTCCGATTGCGGCAGGCCGCCGTCCGAGCCGGCAAATCTATAGACAATCGTGGGGTTGAGCTTGGTCACCACGGCGCATTTGCCCGCCGTGGCCAGCAGGACAAGGGCTGCTAAAATACAGAAACTTTTCAACACGACACGTTTTCCTCTCAGTTTTCTTTGGCGCGGACGGTTCCCCCGACAGGCTGGCCACCACCAAGCACAACTTCATAGCGGAACGACCTGTCCACGTCAATACAGGGAATTCGTCATCGCCGCCAAATGGGCAAAGACGCAGTATTTGTGCTTCGTTTCGGCGTTGACCACGTGCGCATTTGTTTCGTCGCAGTTTGTGTGGAATAGTTTTGACGTGCTGTGAGTGGGCGCGCTATTGAAGTGCAGGGATGGCGCGCTTCAGGGACCAAGGAGTTGGACCGGTGGAGTGGTGGCGACGATGGCGCAGATATTTCATCCGAGCACGAATACGCTCTCGAAGGTCAGCCTGTTTGGGGCGCTCTTCTTCTTGGCTGGCCTGGCCTGGGTCGGTGGTGAACTGTACCGCTCGCCGTACGTAACGCGGGCGGGCACGCCGGTGGAGCAACCAGTGCCCTTCAGCCATAAACATCATGTTCGCGACGACGGCATTGATTGTCGCTACTGTCATACTTCCGTCGAGAAGTCCGCGTTCGCCGGCATTCCGCCAACCAAGACCTGCATGACTTGTCACTCCATGATCTGGCCCGATGCCCCCATGCTGGAACCCGTTCGCAACAGCTTCCAGACGGACCAATCGATCCAGTGGACGCGCGTCGATTATCTGCCGCAGTTTGTATACTTCAACCATAGCATCCACATTCACAAGGGCGTCGGGTGCACCACCTGTCATGGACCGGTCGGCGACATGCCGCTCACGTGGCAAAGCGCGACGCTGCAAATGCGTTGGTGTGTGGACTGCCACCGGCAACCCGAACAGTATCTGCGTCCCCGCGAAGCAGTGTTCAGCGTCGATTGGAAACCGCCTTTCGACCAACTCGCGCAAGGACGAAAACTTATGAACGAGTACGACGTCAAGTCGCTTATCGATTGCTACACGTGCCACCGATGAAATCAGAACCACTCAATTTGTCGACGATTCGCGCGCGCCTGGCTGCGACCCGTGGCAAACAGTATTGGCGGAGCCTGGAGGAAATCGCTGACACGAAGGAGTTTCAGCAGTTTGTGCAACGCGAGTTTCCCGCCCAGGCTTCGGAGTGGTACGACGAACTCAGCCGCCGTCAATTCCTGAAGATCATGGGCGCCTCTCTCGCGCTGGCGGGCCTCAACGCCTGCATGAAAATGCCGGAGGAAAAGATTGTCCCCTATGTCCGCCAACCGGAGGAGATCATTCCGGGTAACCCGCTTTTCTTTGCCACGGCCGTCACGCTGGGGGGCTACGCCAGCGGCTTGTTGGTGGAAAGCCACGAGGGCCGACCGACAAAGATCGAGGGCAATCCGCTTCATCCCGCCAGTCTCGGCGCCACCGATGCATTTGCGCAGGCTTCCCTATTGACACTTTACGATCCGGACCGTTCCCAGGTCGTCAGCAATGCGGGACAAATCAGCACCTGGTCCGAGTTCCTCGCGGCTCTTCGCGCTGGCCTTGAAGGCCAGAACGCCCACAAGGGAGCGGGCCTGCGAATTCTCTCGGAAACAGTTTCTTCACCAACACTTGCCCGCCAAATCGCGGTGATACTGGAGAAATTTCCGCAAGCCAAATGGCATCAGTACGAACCGCTGGCCCGCGATAATGCATGGGAAGGAAGCCGTCTCGCTTTTGGCGAGGCTGTCGAGACGCGTTATCATTTTGACAAGGCCGACGTAATCCTCGCGCTCGACGCCGACTTTCTTTTTCCGGTCCTGGTTGGGTGCGGTACGCGCGCGAGTTTGCCGACAAACGCCGCCTGCGAAGCGGACAGAACGCCATGAACCGTCTCTACGTGGTTGAACCCATCCCCTCCACCACCGGCGCGATGGCGGACCATCGGCTGGCGGTGCGCGCCGGTTTGGTGAAAGATTTTGCCGAGGCAATTGCTGGAGAGTTGGGCGTTTTAGATGAAAAGAAGGGTCTCCCGGACGAGGGTCATAATCGATGGATCAAGGCCGTCGTTCGCGATCTGCAAAAGCATCGCGGGGCGAGCATTGTTCTCGCCGGGGATCAACAACCCCCGTCGGTTCACGCCCTGGCACATGCCATTAACGCTGCGCTTGGCAATACGAGCCAGACCGTCAGCTATACCGCACCCGTCGCCGCGCGTTCCGTAAACCAATTGGAGTCGCTACGGGAGCTTGTCCAAGATATGCAGGCCGGCGTTGTCGAGACGCTGGTGGTCCTTGGTGGCAACCCGGTCTACAATGCACCGGCGGATTTTCGCTTCGCCGAGGCGATGTCCAAGGTGAAATTCCGCGTCCATCTGGGGCTCAACGAAGATGAGACTTCGCAGTTGTGCCATTGGCACATTCCCGAAACCCACTATCTGGAAACCTGGAGCGACTCGCGCGCGTTCGACGGGACGGTGACCATCCAGCAACCGTTGATCGCGCCCCTTTACAACGGGAAGTCGGCCCATGAATTTCTCGCGGCGCTTCTTGGCCACGCGGAACAAACCAGCCATGACATCGTTCGGGAATATTGGAGGGCGCATGGATTGGAGGACGACAATTCCTGGCATGCCGCCCTGCACGATGGAGTGATACCGGGAACTGTCTTCAAACCCAAAGCGGTGAGTTTGCGGCCGATTCAACATATCGAAGCGAGTGTTGACGCCGGGATGGAGTTGGTTTTTCTGCCCGACCCGACGATTTCGGATGGACGATTCGCCAACAATGGTTGGCTGCAAGAGTTGCCCAAGCCGTTGACGCGCCTGACCTGGGACAATGCCGCGCTGGTGAGCCCCGCGACCGGAGAAAAACTCGGTGTCTCCAATGAAGATGTAGTCGAACTAAAGTTTGGCGGGCAAACTATGCGCGCCCCCATCTGGATTGTGCCGGGACAGGCGGATCAAACCGTCGTCGTAACGCTGGGTTACGGACGCACTCACGCCGGGCATGTGGGAAATGGCGTGGGATTTAACGCCTATAACCTTCGTCGATCGGATGCTCTTTGGCTCGGGCAGGGACTGGAGATTCGCAAGACAGGTGAGCGACAGTCCTTGTCCTGCACCCAACACCATCAAACCATGGAAGGTCGCGATCTTGTGCGCGTCGGGACGATGGAGGAGTTCCAGAACAATCCATCTTTCGCCCGCAACGAAATCGATCAGCCATCGCTCTACCCAGCACAAAAATATAATGGTTACGCGTGGGGCATGGCAATCGACCAAACTGCTTGCGTTGGCTGCAGCGCTTGCGTGGTGGCCTGCCAGTCGGAGAACAACATCCCGATTGTGGGCAAAGAGCAGGTCGCGCGCGGGCGTGAAATGCATTGGATCCGTATCGACCGCTATTTCCAGGGTGAGTTGGACTCCCCGGCCATCTATTTCGAGCCGGTTCCGTGCATGCACTGTGAAAATGCTCCCTGCGAAGTGGTTTGTCCCGTGGGCGCGACGCAACACAGCAATGAGGGGTTGAACGAGATGGTTTACAACCGCTGCATCGGCACGCGGTATTGCTCGAACAATTGTCCCTACAAGGTGCGGCGCTTCAATTTTCTCCAGTATTCAGACGTGAAAACACCCAGTTTGAAGATGCTGGCCAATCCCAATGTAACGGTGCGCAATCGCGGCGTGATGGAAAAATGCACGTACTGCGTCCAGCGGATCCAGGCCGTCAAGATTACGGCGGAGATCGGAGACCGAAAAATCCGCGATGGCGAGATCATTCCCGCGTGCGCCCAGGTGTGTCCCACACAGGCGATTGTGTTTGGCGACATCAACGACCCGAAGAGTCAGGTGGCCAGGCTCAAAGCCCAGCCCCATAACTACGGTTTGCTGGTCGAATTGAACGCGCGACCACGCACGACCTATCTGGCCCGGATCCGCAACCCTAATCCCGAAATCGAAACGTAATGCCTGGCAATCCCAAAAAACGGCAAAAGTCGAGCGCTTTGACTCCGCAACCAGCAGTGGTTGCCCCGGGCTACACGTACGCCTCGGTCACCGAAAAAATCAGCGGCATTGTCCTGACGCGGCGTACCCCGTTGTTTTGGGTGGTCGTATTCACCAGCGCATTTCTTTTGTTCCTGCTGCTCTCGGTTGCCATCAGTTACCTGCTCTACAAAGGCGTCGGCATCTGGGGCATCAACATTCCCGTCGGCTGGGGATTTGCCATCGTGAACTTCGTCTGGTGGGTTGGAATCGGTCACGCGGGAACACTGATTTCCGCGTTTCTGCTGCTCTTGCGCCAGGAGTGGCGCACATCCATCAATCGGTTCGCCGAAGCGATGACACTCTTCGCGGTCGCCTGCGCCGGCCTGTTCCCGCTGCTGCATCTGGGCAGGCCCTGGGTTTTTTACTGGCTTTTCCCCTACCCCGATACGATGCGGCTCTGGCCACAATGGCGCAGTCCCTTGGTCTGGGACGTATTTGCAGTATCAACCTATGCGACCGTGTCACTCTTGTTCTGGTTCGTCGGACTGCTTCCCGATCTGGCCAGCATGCGCGATCGGGCGCGAAACCGATTTGTGCGCGCACTGTACGGTTTTCTGGCCATGGGCTGGCGCGGCTCTGCGAAACACTGGCACCGGTACAAGATTGCCTATCTGTTGCTCGCCGGGCTGGCGGCGCCGCTGGTGGTGTCCGTGCACTCCGTGGTCAGTTTCGATTTTGCCGTCGCCATCGTGCCCGGCTGGCACAGCACCATTTTCCCCCCGTATTTTGTGGCGGGTGCGATCTTCTCGGGGTTCGCCATGGTCATGAGCCTCGCCATTCCGATTCGCAAGGTTTACGGGCTGGAAGACTTCATCACCCTGCGCCACCTGGACAACATGGCGAAGATCGTCCTGGCGACCGGTTTGATGGTTTCCTACGGATATGTGATGGAGATCTTCATGGCGTGGTACAGTGGGAATCCGTTCGAGGCGTTCGTGAGCACCAACCGCATGATTGGTCCCTACGCCGTCGTGTTCTGGATGCTGATCTTCTGCAACGTGCTCACCCCGCAAGTGCTTTGGTTCAAACGCCTGCGCACGAATATTCCCCTGCTCTTCATCGTTTCAATCCTGGTCAACATCGGCATGTGGTTGGAGCGCTTTATGATTGTCGTCGTCAGCCTGCATCGCGATTTCATGCCCTCGGCGTGGGGCATGTATTATCCGACGTTCTGGGACCTGGCGACATTGTTCGGATCGGTGGGTTTGTTCCTCATGCTGATGTTTCTTTTCATCCGCGTCCTGCCGATGATTTCGATCTTTGAAATGCGCGAACTGGTTGGAGAAAAGAAATGAAACCGAAACCTCGACCGCCGATTTATGGTGTGGTGGCTGAATTCGATGCGCCGGAGGCCCTGGTCGCTGCCGCTGGAAAAACCATCGCGCAGGGTTATCGCAAAGTGGAGGCGAACAGCCCCTTTCCCGTCGAAGGCCTGGACGAAGCGCTTGGGTTTCATCATAGTCGCGTTCCCTTGCTCACCTTGATTGGAGGCGTCATCGGGTGTGTCGGCGGGTTTTTCATGCAATGGTTTTCGGCGGTCAAACATTACCCGATCAACGTCGGCGGACGACCGCTGAACAGTTGGCCCGCGTTTATCCCGGTCACATTCGAGTTGACGATTCTCTGCGCCGCGATTGCCGCGGTGCTGGGCATGCTGGCGCTGAACGGACTGCCGATGCCATATCATCCGCTGTTCAATGTCGCGCGCTTCGAACGCGCCAGCCGCGATCGCTTTTTCCTCTGCATCGAGGCCACTGACCCACAATTTGACCGCGAAAGTACGAAACAATTTCTGGAAAGCCTGAAACCCAACGGCGTGTATGAAGTGGAACATTAAAAAAACGGGGCGTGTCCTGGGGGCCGCGCTCACCTTGGCGTTGCTGACGGCGTGTGACATGCAGGATATGTATCAAGAGCCCAAGTATGAACCGTTACAGCCCAGCGAATCGTTTAACGATGGGCGTTCAGCGCGTCCGCTGGAACCGGATACCGTGGCCCAGGGGCCATTGCGCACCAACACGCTGTTCTACACTGGCAAATCGGACGGAAAGAATGCAACGGCTTTGCCCATGCCGCTGACGGTGCAACTCCTAAAGCGCGGCGGCGAGCGATACGATATTTATTGCGCGCCGTGCCATGACCGCGTCGGTAACGGCAACGGAATGATCGTGCAGCGGGGATTTCGTCCGCCCGCGTCGTTTCATATTCAACGATTGCGCGACGCACCTATCGGTCATTTCTACGATGTCATGTCGACTGGATTTGGGACGATGGCTGATTTTTCTGCCCAAATCACGCCCGAAGATCGCTGGGCGATCGCGGCCTACATTCGCGCCTTGCAACTCAGCCAACACGCGTCGCTGGCACAGGTGCCAACGGAGCAACGACAGCGATTGGAGGCGCAAGGGCCATGAACGATGTCGGCCGTATTCAACCAGTACTCGATCGTTTGCAAAAAACATTCCTGCGTATCGGCCTGGCAGCGTTGGTGCTGTGCGCGGTCGGCGCAGCACTGAACTCCAAACGATTCTTCGAGGCCTATCTGATGGCTTACGTTTTCTGGCTGGGAATTGCGCTGGGATGCCAGGCGATTCTCATGATTCACCACCTGGCTGGCGGCCGCTGGGGATTCGCCGTCCGTCGTCTGCTGGAAGCGGCCAGTGGAACATTGCCATTGCTCACGGTGTTGTTCATCCCCTGTCTGTTCGGAATGCATAGCCTTTACATCTGGACCCGTCCGGAAGCGCTTGCCGCGGATGAACTGCTGCGGCACAAGCAGCCCTACTTGAACGCTCCGTTCTTCGTGATTCGTGCGGGAATCTATTTTGCCGTTTGGCTGGGAACAATGGCCCTCTTGCGTCGCGCTTCGTTGGTTCAGGATCAAACACCCAGCCGAGAAGTGACGCGACGCCTGACGCTGATCAGCGGCGCCGGACTGGGTCTCTATATGCTGACGATGACCTTTGCCAGCATTGATTGGATGATGTCACTCGAGCCAAGCTGGTTTTCGACCATCTACGGTCTTCTGATAATGACGGGCCAGGTTCTGTGCGCCTTCGCGCTGGTGATCATCGTTGCCGCATTCCTCGTTACGCATAAATCCTACGCGGAGGTCATTCTGCCTTTGCATTTCCATGACCTTGGCAACTTTCTGCTGACCTTCGTCATCTTCTGGGCCTACATGGCGTTTTCACAGTTCCTCATCATTTGGTCGGGTAATTTGCCGGACGAGAATTCCTGGTACCTGCATCGATTGGTCGGCGGTTGGAAAGGCGTGGGTGTCGTGCTGATCGTCCTGCATTTCTTCGTCCCCTTCGTGTTGCTCTTGTCACGCGATCTCAAACGCCGTTCGTCCTGGCTCTCGCAGGTGGCGCTGACCGTCTTCGTGATGGGATTGGTGGACATCTTCTGGATCGTCGCGCCGGGGTTCGGTCGCCCGGTATTTCGGATTTACTGGATGGATATCATGGGCCCGATTGGCATCGGTGGCGTGTGGCTGGCCATGTTCATCCAGCAACTGAAGGGTAAATCGACTGTGCCAGCGCATGACTCCCGTGTGGAGGAGGAATTGGAATGGGCATGAACGAAAACCGGCAGCAACGGGGTTATGAGAAGCGCGATATCAGCGTCGTCGCCGTGGCGCTCTTTGCCGCCAGTCTGGTGCTGGCCCTGCTCATCGTACATTATTTGGCGCTGGGGACATTTCATCATCTGGCCGGGCAATCCTCGGGGTACGCAGCCCCTTCGCCCCTGGCCAAAACGCGGGAAGAATTCACGGGACCGCGATTGCTGGTCAACCAGAAGTTGGACATGGAGACATTTCGCGCTTCTGAAGACAACTTGCTCAACAATTACGGTTGGGTTGATCGGAATCGGGGCGTCGTCCGCATTCCCATCGACCGCGCCATCGATCTTCTGGCGCAACAGGGAACCGTGCCATGAAAGCTCTGGCCCTGATTATCCTGATCCTGGGTTTCGCCGCGGCGACGCGGGCGGAGGACAATCGCCCACCCGCGCTAAAGGGAGTCGGAATCGATCAGCGGCTGAATGCGCAAGTGCCATTGGATTTGATGTTTCGCGACGAGGACGGCAGATCCGTCAGGCTCGGTGATTATTTCGGCAGCAAGCCCGTCATTCTCGCGCTCGTCTACTACAAATGCCCGATGTTATGCACCCTGACCCTGAATGGGTTGGAGCGCACCATGCGAGTCATGCCGTTCGACGTCGGCGATCAGTACACCGTGGTCACCGTGAGTTTTGATCCGCGCGAAACCCCTGCCTTGGCCACTGCCAAGAAACAGGAATACCTGGCGCATTACGGACGACCGGGCGGCGCGACGGGCTGGCATTTTTTGACGGGAGAAGAGTCGTCGATCCGCCCGCTTACCGAAGTTGTTGGATTCCATTACAACTACGATCCGCAATCCGGGCAGTATGCCCACACGACCGGCCTGGTCGTCTTGACGCCACAAGGAAGAATTGCCCGCTATTTTTATGGTGTGGAATTCTCTCCACGCGATTTGCGGCTGTCGTTGGTGGAAGCGTCCGCGAATAAAATCGGCTCGCGGGTCGATGAGATCCTGCTGTTCTGTTTTCACTACGACCCGGCAACGGGCAAATACGGGCTGGTAATCATGCGCGTCATTCAATTTGCCGGCGCAATCACGGTCTTGGCGCTGGGATCGTTCCTGGCGGTGATGTTGCTGCGAGAAAAAGAATCCAGGCTCAGAACATAGATCATGTGGCGAACATTTCCTCTATTTCCGGAGCAGGCATCCACCGTGGCCGGATCGGTGGATATGCTCTATTTCTTCCTGATTGGCGTCAGCGCCTTTTTCGCGTGCCTGATTTTTGCCTTGATCGCGTATTTCGTGGTGAAATATCGGCATCGCCCCGGTCACGAGCGGGCGGTGCCAACGCGGACCCATATCGGCCTGGAAATCGCCTGGACGGGCATCCCGCTGTTGCTGACGGTTGTCATGTTCCTCTGGGGTGCGAAGCTCTTTTTCAATGACTACAACCCGCCCGCCGACGCCATGGAAGTTTTCGTGGTCGGCAAGCAATGGATGTGGAAATTTCAACATCCGGAAGGCCGGGCGGAAATCAATGAGTTGCATGTCCCGCGTGGACAACCGGTCAAATTGACGATGATTTCCGAGGACGTGATTCATGATCTGTTTGTGCCCGCGTTTCGCGTGAAGAAGGACGTGTTGCCAGGTCGGTACACCATGGTGTGGTTTGAGGCAACCAGGATCGGCTCCTACCATCTGTTTTGCGCCCAGTACTGCGGCACGCAACACTCAAAGATGGGTGGCTGGGTGCACGTGATGGAACCGGCGGACTATGCCAAATGGATTGAAGGCCCGGGCGCGGGTGAACCTTTGCCGGTGGCAGGCGCGCAATTGTTTCACAAACTGGGTTGCGCCGCCTGTCATCTCCCCCAGGGCAACGGCCAGGGACCCTCGTTGGTGGGAGTTTTTGGGCGGCCAGTGAAGTTGAATTCCGGCGCGACCATCGAGGCGAATGAAGATTATATCCGCGAAACAATTTCCCACCCGGGAGTCAAGGTTGTCGCCGGCTATCAGCCCATTATGCCCACGTTCAAGGGACTGGTTGGCGAGGAGGGAATGCAACAGCTCATCGCCTACATCAAATCGCTGGGCAATGAAAGCGGGGCAAAGAACCCATGACGAATGCTGAACCAGTGTCGTCGCTGCCGCGCGACCATTACTTGAATGGTCAGTATGGCATCAAATCCTGGTTGCTGACGACGGACCACAAGCGCATCGCACTGCTGTACCTGGTTTCCGTCACTCTCTTTTTCTTGCTGGGCGGAATTTATGCCGCGCTGATCCGTCTGGAATTACTGACCCCCTACGGCCGCTTCGTATCCGACGAGAACTACAATAAACTCTTTACGATGCATGGGCTGGTCATGATTTTCTTCTTCCTGATCCCCTCCATCCCGTCGGTGCTTGGTAATTTCCTGTTGCCGCTGATGATCGGTGCGCGCGACCTGGCTTTCCCGCGGATCAACCTTGCGAGTTGGTACATCTACATCCTGGGGGGGATTTTCACCATCACCGCCGCTGTAACCGGCGGCGTGGACACCGGTTGGACCTTTTACACGCCGTACAGTAGCACCTACTCCAACTCCGCCGTCATCACGATGGCTGTGGGCGTCTTCATCACCGGCTTCTCCTCCATCTTCACGGGCCTCAACTTCATCGTCACCACTCACAAGATGCGGGCGCCCGGGCTGACATGGTTCCGGCTGCCGCTCTTTGTTTGGGCGTTGTATGGAACCAGCCTCATTATGGTATTGGGCACACCGGTCCTGGCGATTACCCTGGCGCTGGTCGGGCTCGAGCGAATTTTTCACGTTGGTATTTTCAATCCTGCCATGGGCGGCGATCCCCTGCTATTTCAGCATCTGTTCTGGTTTTATTCGCACCCCGCCGTGTACATCATGATCCTGCCTTCCATGGGCGTGGTCAGTGAAGTTATTGCCTGCTTCTCGCGGAAAAAGATTTTCGGCTACAAATTCGTCGCGTTTTCCAGCCTGGCGATTGCGGTCCTGGGATTTCTGGTGTGGGGACACCATATGTTCGTTTCTGGCCAATCGGTTTACGCGGGAATGGTGTTTTCGATCCTGAGCTTCGCGGTGGCCATACCCTCCGCCGTTAAAGTCTTCAACTGGACGGCGACGCTCCACAAAGGCGCGGTGATTTACCAGACCCCCATGCTCTACAGCCTCGGATTCATCGGGCTGTTTACCATCGGCGGATTAACGGGATTATTTCTGGCGACCCTCGGCGTGGATGTGCATGTGCATGACACTTACTTTGTGATCGCCCACTTTCATTACATCATGGTCGGCGGCGCGGTCATGGGCTACATGAGCGGCCTGCATTATTGGTGGCCAAAGATGACCGGGCGGCTCTATCCCGAAAGCTGGGGTCGACTGGCCGCGCTGATCATCTTCATCGGGTTCAACCTGACATTTTTTCCGCAATTTGTCCTCGGCTACCTGGGCATGCCCCGTCGGTATCATACATACCCACCGGAGTTTCAGGTGCTGAACGTCATGTCTTCCGCCGGGGCTTCGATCCTTGGCGTCGGTTATCTTCTTCCGCTGCTCTACCTGATTTGGTCGCTGCGTTACGGTCCGGTGGCGGGCCCGAATCCATGGCGGGCGACCGGCTTGGAATGGCAAACGTCTTCGCCGCCGCCGACCGACAATTTCCAGGAGACGCCGATTGTGACCGACGAGGCGTACAACTACGAGGGCATGGACAGTGGCTGATTCCCAGACGATTGTCGCGCATCAGTTTGATGACGCAGCGCAACAGCATGAGTCCTCGACGCTGGGCATGTGGATTTTCCTGGCGACGGAAATCATGTTTTTTGGCGGGCTATTCACCAGCTACACGGTCTATCGGGTCATGCACCCGGTGGCATTCGAGGCGGCCAGTCATCATCTCGATATTGTCCTCGGCGCCCTCAATACGGGCGTATTGTTGACCAGCAGCCTGACCATGGCCCTGGCCGTCCGCTCCGCGCAAACCGGCAAACGACGGAACACGGTGGCGTTTCTCATCGTGACCATGTTGTTGGGCGCTGCCTTTCTGTGCATCAAGGGGCTGGAGTATTACCAGAAATACACCGACCACCTCGTGCCGGGCCCGTCGTTCTCGTTTCCGGGTCCGCATTCACACGAAGCGGAAATGTTCTTCTACCTTTACTTCGCCATGACCGGGCTGCATGCCATTCATATGATTGCGGGCCTCGGTGTGGTCAGTGTCATCGCGATTCAAGCGGCGCGCGGACGCTTTACACCCGCCTACTACACGCCGCTGGAGGTTACCGGCCTCTATTGGCATTTTGTGGACATCATTTGGATTTTTCTGTTCCCGTTGCTGTATCTAATTGGGAGCCGCGGATGACGACGCAACATATCGTACCGGTGAAGGTGTATGTGGCGGTGTTCGTCGCACTGCTCGTGCTGCTCGCCCTTACGGTGGCCGCGAGCTACGTGCCTCTCGGCAGGTTCAACGTCGTCATCGCCATGACGATTGCCATCGCCAAGACATTTCTCGTGATGTTGTTCTTCATGCATGTGCGCCACAGCGGCCGGCTCATCTGGATTTATGTGGGCGTCGGCTTCTTCTGGCTGGCCATCCTCCTCGCGCTAACAATGAGCGACTTCCTGACCCGGTGGTGGCCGCCTTTCCTCGGCGGGTAAGTCAGGCCGCACCATTCGCAATCCAAAAATCCGCGGTCTGATTTGGAGCTTGAATCCCCTGCGATGGGAAGCGAAGCTGCCGGAAGCGCCTGTGGGCCTGTAGCTCAGTTGGTTAGAGCAGGGGACTCATAATCGGAAAACGGTGTTTTCGCCGCTTGTTGCAATGATTGCTTATCGTTGGCAACGTTGACGGAGAGAAGAAGTTAGCAAAGATTGTCCGTTCGTTTCGGTTAGCTCCGATTTGCCCCAAAAAGGTCATACAGTCTCAGATTGCAGTATCAGATCACGGAGCAGAGGACTCGGTCAGAAGTCCGTTCAGTCCCTTACCCTTTAATTGGCGAATCTGATACTGACCAGTATCAGATTGGTCGGTGTTGTCGTTTTACTGATTTCCTCCATTCAATTGCATCGAATCCCTCATTCGTCCGAAGGTTTACTAGCGTGAAGTCTTAGAAGCCAAAGCCGCTGGCGGAGCGAGCACGGTCAATCTGGAGCGCAGGAACGAGCAATAGATTGACGGCGCGCAGCGAGCCGCAGAATCGTGTCTGGCAGCTAACACCTCGCTCTGCCGAAGTTGGTCGCCGACATTTCTTCGAGGTTCTACCAGCGGGGATGCCAACGCCAGCGACAAAAGGTCCGTTTAAGGTCTGTCCCAAATCGGGCAGAATCGTCGGTTTCGCCTCCACGTCACCTTGGAGGTTGTTGTGGATCCCATGCGTCGGTTTGGCCGCATTGCTGTGGATCCTGATGCGAGTCGTTCCAAAACCGAGCCGCGCCAACTATCCGTGCCAGCAGGCAGCCATTCCTCTGGCCGCCGGGTTCATCGGTTATTTGTTATCGTTCCCGGCCGCGGTGCTGGCCTATCGCAAAGGCCGCCAGAATGTGCGCCGCGCACGCTATTTACTGGCGGGGCTTTGCTTTCTGATGGCGGCGGTCGCGGGGATCGTGCATTTCTGCACGTCGGCAGAGGAGGCCCACGCGGCATTTGTCACCCACAATCCTCCCAACACGCCCTTGGGCAAAGGCCACGGGATTTTCCCGGGGCGAGTTGCCTGGGTCTACGATCCGGCGGCGGTTTCCTGGGAGGGCGCCGGCCCTTGGTATGATGATGCCTACAATAGCCAAACCGCCATTGAGGGGATGGTTTCCCAGGCGGTGCGCTGCGTCGGCGGACAGGCGACCGATGCTGCAGCCTGGAATGCTGTTTTCCACAGTTTTAATCGGCGAACCGGCAGAGGCGATGTTGCTTACACGCGGGGTGAAACAATTGCCATCAAAATCAACGAAAACAACGTCAACAGCCACGCCAACAACAACGACATCGATGCCTCGCCGCACCTGGTTCTGGCACTGCTGCGGCAATTGATCAAGCAGGCAGGAGTGGCCGAAGCGGATCTCACCGTGTTTGACGCCAGCCGGTTCATTACCGACAATGTGTTTGACAAGTGCCACGCCGAATTTCCGGGCGTCGTCTTTGTGGACCACGTCGGCGGCGACGGCCGCGTCCAAGCGACGTTCGTGACCAACGCCATTCCCGGCTCCGTGCCGTCGACCAATCAAAAAGATTTGGCGACGTGCGATATGGAAGCGAAGTACATCATCAACATGGCTTTGCTTAAGGGGCACGTTGCCCTGGGTGTGACGCTCTGCGCCAAAAACTTTTTCGGGGTCACAGCCATTGAGACCGACTGGCACAAAAACGGCCCGCGCCATCACGGTTTCGACCCGAAGAAAAACGGCGACCCAAGCTACGCGGCCTTTGCCGATTATTTAGGGCATCCGGACCTCGGTGGCAAGACGCTGCTCTATATGGTTGATGGCCTTTATGGAGATGCCGCGGTCAGCGGCGATCCGGCGACGAAATGGAAAATGACGCCGTTCAATAACGGGCATTGCGCCAGCCTTTTTGCTTCTGAAGACGGCGTGGCCATTGACTCGGTGGGGATTGATTTTCTGATTTCGGAATTCCCGGGCATGCCGGATTTGCCGTATTGCGATAATTACCTGCAAGAGGCCGCACTGGCCAATAACCCGCCCTCGCACACGGTGTATAAGCCGGATGGCGTCCATGTGATTACGAACAGCCTGGGCATTGCCGAACATTGGAACAATCCGCACGACAAGCAATACAGCCGTAACCTCAGCCCGACCGGCTCCGGAATCGAGCTGATCTCGATTGAGCCCGCGTTGAACATGAGGGTTACCATCACAAGCCCGGCCGGGGGTGCAACGGTGCATTCCGGGAAGAACGTCAAATTGCAAGCTCACGTCGGCTCAAGTGGAGCGTCGATCAGCAAGGTGGAGTATTACGGCAACGGGAAGGCCATCGGCGTCAGCAGCGCCAGCCCCTACACTGTCGTTTGGAGCAACGTCCCGGCCGGCACTTATTCGATCACGGCGGTGGCCACCGATACCAATAACTTCTCCGGGCTGTCCACCCCCGTCTCTGTTCGCGCGGAATGAAGGCCGTTGGACCTTATGAATATTCAATTTTCATTCGATGCTCGGGCATCTTTGCCAGCACGCCTTATGACACGAGGTTTATGGTGTATGGCAGCGGCTCTTTGCCTGGTTGGATGCGCCTCGAACGGATGGAAGGGATATCAGGGCGGACCATTTCAAGACAGCGTGTATCGGGGCGGGCCACAAACGATTCCGGGACGCGTACAATGCGCCTATTATGACTTCGGGGGCGAAGGATCCGGCGATTGGCAACCGTATGATCAACGCCCGCGCTGAAACACTGGCAGAAAAACCCGCCTTCCGGGCTGCACTGAAGAAGCGTCGCTGCATCATTCCCACCGACGGATTCTTCGAGTGGCGGAAACTCGGCAAGGTGAATCAGCCCGAACGGGCTGTTGAAGAACTCTTCCGGCGAAACGCCGTGCGATGGCGAACCGTTATAAACGGATGAGTTTGCTGAACGTGCAGGCCACCGTCCGCAATCCGCTCAACGTCCGTAGCGCCCACCGTCTTATCTGGCGCCAAGCGATTACCACCAGAAATACTTGCCCGGGTCGCCGCTCCCCGACGAACATTGTCTCCGGAGTGCATCCCAAGCATGCCACTCGATATGTCCGTCGGTGTAACCGAGGTTGGATCCGATGGGGATATAATTCGGTCCCAGATGCGCCGATTGGTTGTCTCCCGGAAAAACCGTGCTCTTTAAATTTGCACCTTGAAAAACAGGCGTGTTATCCGAGAGGATCGCGTCGCAGACCATCAACTGCACCTGGCGACCCTGGGTGGGGTCCGTACTGTTGATGAGGTCATAGACGAATTTGAATTTTGGGTTCCCAGAGGACGCAATCATCGTCTGCCCACCCCAGGGAGTGCTCATCGTCGGGTTACCATTGGCATCCGCCCGCTGAATCAGCAGCCAGTAGCCGACACTGGCGCCGCCGCACTGGGGGCAGTTCCAGAAGAGGCCCAGATTGTGGCTTGGATTGCTGGGGCAGTAGCAAGCGTTGCTGGTCATTCCGTAATGGGCCACCAAATCGTCGCGGGTGGTCGTACTCATGTCCCAAAGCCAGCCGCCGCCGCCGTTTGGGGCCACGATGTACACCTTGTTGTCGTGATCATTCGCAAACATCGTCCAGGCTTGCAGTAAATTGCGCATGTTGCTGGCACAGGATGCCTTGTAGGCGGTCCTGCGGGCGTTGGACAACGCCGGCAGCAACAGCGCGGCCAGGATTCCGATAATGGCGATGACCACCAACAGTTCGATCAGTGTGAAGGCTTTCCTTGTCTGCATAATCAATTCTCCAGGATCCGAGCGCAGTCGGCGGTCGTTTCGCCGAGTCGCGAACGCAGGCTTTTGCTGTTGCTTAACTTGCCCACTGCCACACGACTGCGCCTAATCATACTCGATGCTCCTTTTTACGGCACCAGCACGCGAACGCGGTAGTACCGCGACGGGGTGTTCGTCGCCCCGCCCGGATCCACCATATTGGTCAACATGCCAAGCCCCACCCCGCCACTGAGGATGTTGCTCACGCCGGTGCTCGCAAAGTTGTTGCTGCTATAGCTGCCGTTGGCCGTGCCCGTGGTGAACTCCAGCACATTGGTCCGAGAGGAGGGTCCACCCATGTAGCTGGTGTCGCCGCTGGCGCCGAGGTAAATCACGTTGATGTCAGTCGTATTCGTCCTGGCGACACTGATGATATGCAGGTACGCCGCGTTATTGGTCGGGTTAAAGCCCGCCAGGAACTGGTTGGTGTTACTCATGCCCTTACCCAGTGGATCCGCACCGCCCAGAGAGTTCGGGCCGCCGCCGGGGTAGTAATGCGTCTGCCACGATGTGAAAGGATCCGCCGCGGCGCCCACCACCAGCAGGATGCGATTGTTTACCGTGTCGTTGGAAACCGTGCCAGAGAAGCCGCCCGGCAACGACCCTACGTTCAGTGTGTTGTTCACCAGACTGAAGTACGAGAGGATCCTGTAGGTACCGGGGCCAAAGCCGCCGGCATCGGTGACGTTGAGCGTGCCGGCCAATATCAACTGGCCATTGACCACCGTCTGGTCGCTGTTGGTGCCCAACCCATACGCCAGGATCGAGGAATTGTTCAGCACGAGATTGCCCTGGATCGTGAGCGTCCCGGTCGCGGCTGAACCGCCGGGCGACAATGTCGCGCCATTGGCAATCGTCGCATTGCCCTTGACCGTGCCGCTACCGGCCAGGGTCTGGCCGGCGACAAACGTCATCCCGCCGCCAGTATGACCACTGACATCCAACGTCCCACCACTGGATACGGTGATCGTCGGGCTGTTGCTAATCGAGCCGCCCCCGGAAATCGCCAGGGTGCCACTATTGACAGTGGTGACGCCCGTGAAGGTGTTGGTGCCGGAGAGCGTCCACAGGCCGCTCCCAGCCTTGGTGACAGAGGAGGTGTTGTTGTTATCCGAAATCGTGCCGACGATCGCGCCCAAGCCGCTGGTCGAGCCTTGCAGCGTCAATGTATGGGCCTGGCCGCCGGCGGCGTTAATATCGAACACCGGGCCGAATTGTAACAGCCCTGTCCCCGATTGATCAATGACACCGCCGCCCGAGCCCCCCGCGCGGAGGTTGAGGATCCTGGTGCCTACATCACCCGATCCGGTATAGAGCAACGTGCCGGCAAGGTTCCCACCCCCGAAACTGATGGTCCCGCCCACGCCCAGATTGGCAAGGCTACTCACAATAAGGGTGCCGTTTCTAACATAGCTTTCGCCCGTATAAGTGTTCATGCCGCTGTTATCGTTGGCGGTCAATATCCAAACGTTGGTGCCATCCTTGGTCACGGAGGTCGAGTTCGTCGTCGTGCCGTTGACATAATCGCTGATCACGCCGTCGACTTCTCCCGTGCCGGGGCCAGAGCCCTCCAGCGTCAAATTATGAGCCGACGCGCCGCCCACCATTAGGTCGGCACCGAAGTCCAACAACCCGGTCCCTGACATGTCAATGATCGCGCCGCCACCGGCATTATCCGCAAGGTTGATCTGTTTGAACGTACTCTCGCCAGGTCCAACATCGGTCAATCTCCCGGCAACACCTCCCGCACCGAAATTGATAATCCCTCCCGCGCCCACGCCGCCTGGCGAAAATGCGTCGCCAATGTTGGAGACGACGACAGTCCCATTGTTAATGAACATCGATGCCGAAAAGGTGTTGGCGCCCAACAGCGCCAGCGTGCCGGCCCCGGCCTTGGTGACGCCGCTGCCGCCGCCACTGATCACGCCCGCAACGGTCAACGTGTTGGTCAATATCACTCCGTTGGTCAATGTGCTGGAGTTGACGGTCACCTGCCGGTTGATGCTGTTCGGGAGCGTTACGGCGCCGGTGCCGAGATTCAAATTGGTCACCGAGCCGGCATAGGTGAAGTTGCCATTCCAAACTTGCGGATTGTTGTTGGCCACCGTGATGGTGTTACTGGTGGTGTTATCAATGGTGCCGCCGTTGATGGTGAACGTCCCGGCGGCTGCGCCGAGCGCGCCTGCGTTATTAATGTTCAACTGGCCGGCGGAGAGGGTCGTGCCGCCCGAATGCGTGTTGCTGCTGACGAGCGTGAACACGCCATTTCCTGTCTTGACCAACGCCAAGGTTGCCGCGGTGTTCTGCACCACACCGGAGAAGATCGAACTGGAGCCGTCGCTACCGACCGTTAGGGCCGCCGTACCCGCTACGGTGCTATCCACGATGCCACTGCCCGTCAGCCCGCCAATGGTATTGCTATGGCCGGCCAGATCCAGCGTGCCGTTGAGAAGGACGCTTCCATTGCCGGAGCCACTGGGGATAACGTTGTTGGCGGCGAGGCGGAGCGTGCCGCTGTTGATCGTGGTGACGCCACTGTAGGTGTTCGTATTCCCCATCACCGCCAGGCCGCTGCCGCTCATGGTCAAGGTGGCAAAGCCGCTAATCGCCGCGCCGCTGAAGGTATACGTCTTTGCCGTATTCGAAATGATGACGCCGGCGGGCACCACGTCGGATAGGATCTTCACCGAAGTAATGCTTCCCGTGTCGTCGAACTGCACCAAGCCGCCATCACCATATGTCGACGGTGTGGCGTTGACGGTCCAGTTGGTCGTAATCTCGATGTCCCAGTTGCTGTTCACGCTGCCTGTCCAAAGCTGAGTCCCAAAGTTGAACACATTCAGGTAGATCGTGTTGGTAATGGTGGTCAGCGTGGCGGTCATGCCCCCGGGTGGCGTGAAGGTGTTGGTGCCGGCCCCGGCCAGCGTGGTGTAATGGATCAACGGATACGAGTTGCTCACAACGAAAGCTCCCCCGATAATCTTCAGCCGGTCGGTGCCGTTGAGCGTGTACGTTCCCACCATCAGCGGCGGGACGTTCGAGTTACTCAGGGCATTGAGCTCAATCGTGCCGCCGGTCGTGACACCCAACGTGAGATTGGTCGGCGACCATTGGCTCGTATTGGCGGCGTTCACTCGCAAGGAAGCGCCGTCGGCTACGGTTACCGCGCCGATGCTGGTCTGCGTCGCCGGAGCGATGAGTTTGCCTGCGGTGACAGCCGTTGGGCCGGTGTAGGTATTCGTCCCGGTAAGCGTCAAAACGCCGGTGCCCAGCTTCGTCAAGCCACCACCGCCGCCACCGTCCAACAGGGCCTGTCCGATCGTGAGGTTGAAGCCGCTGTCGTCAATCACAGCTCCACCCGACTGGACTGTGGCCATTGTCAAACCGTTCATGAATGCGGAATGAGAGCCGCTGGCCTTGAGCGTGCCCCCGTTGAAGTTGAAGAAGGAGGCGCCGTTGGTTCCGCCGAGGTTTTGATTGACGTTGGTGGTGAACAGCGTGCCACCGTTCAGATTGACCGTGCCCATGGCCGTTGCGGCGTTCCCGATAATCAGTCCGTTGTTACCTCGGACGATCATCTGGCCGCTGTTGGCAACCACCAACGTGCCCGTGCCGAGTTCACCGACGGACGTTGAAGCGAGAGGATTGGCTTGGATGACGGAGCCGCCGGAGACATTCAGCGTGCCCCCTTCCTGCTCCCCGATGAGATTCGGTATCTCGCGGCCGATGTAAAGGAAGTTCGAGAATGTGACGGCGCCACCGGTGACGTTCAACACGCCCCTGCCCCAACCGCCAATCCACGCATTGCCCGCGTTGGGGACAAGTATGGTGCCCCCACTGAGGTTGTAGGTACCCGAACCCTTGTTGGCAGTCAGGTTCATAGACCCGCCGATATCGAAAACCGGGTCGCCGAGCCCGGTCACCGTCACTGAGCCGCTGACTTGATTCACAACGCCTTGCGCCGCCGAGCCGGCATTGAAGGCCGAACCTAGGAACATACGGCTGGTAACAACGGTCGCGTTGTTTGAAATATACAGCGTTCCCATGCTGGCGTCCTGATCGCCGATATTAAAGTCAGCGGTTTCGCTGAACGAAGCATTGCCCTGCAACGTCATCGTGCCGACATCGGCTCCGTTCTGGCCGACGTTGGAGAAAGTGGTGTTGTTGATAAAACCACCTGTATCCACCACCAGTGCGCCCGACTTTACGAGGGTGCTGCCTGTATAGGTATTCGAGCCGGTGAGAGTGACCGTGCCGGCGGTGTCCTTGGTCAGTCCACCTGCGCCACCGAATCTGGCGCTGACGGCGCCGCTTTGCACCTCGACGGCCGAACTGGTCAGGACACCTACCGTGCCGGTGATGGTGCCACTGACAAGCGTGACGGCGCCTATCGTATCGGTGTTGGTGGAAATGTCCACCGTGCCGCCATTGACGGTAAGAGAACCGGCACTGGCGAGCGCCCCGTTGATGCCGAGCTGCAGGGTACCGCCATTGACGGTGGTGCCCCCCGTGTATGTGCTCACGCCCTTCAGTAGGGTCGTTCCAGTCCCTGCAACGGTCAGTCCGTTGGCGCCGCCGGAAATCGGCGAACTGACGATGAAGGGATTGCTGCCGTTGTTGACCCAGGTCTGGTTGAAGCCCAAGGCATAGCCATTGGCGTTGATGGTAACGGAACCCGCGCCGGAATCAATTGTGATACCGTTGATATTGGTCAGTGTATTGGCTCCCGAGATGGTCACATTGCTGGCCGTCGAGAATTCCAAGGTATTGATGGCGAAATCGGCTCCCAACGTGGTGGCGAAGTTACCGGCGTTGACCGTCGCGAACGTTACGGCTGACGGCGCACCCGGGGGAGACGATAGGTTGTTTGTGCCAGTTGAGTCTGGCGACCAGTCGGCCGCATTGTTCCAAGTTGCGCCAGCGCCGCCCTGCCAGAACGCTGTGGGCGGAAGCGACGAGGTGACCTGGACAAAGAGGTCGCCGCCGCTGACTGCCAGCGCGAATCCGAAAGGACCCGACGGCACTGTGCCAAGAATGAAGGCATTCGTATTGGCAAGACCACCGCCGGTGATGAGCCGGTAGTTACCCACGGTGCCAAAGCCGCCGGCTGCGGACACATTGACCGTATTGAGTCCACTGGCCGCAAAGCTGCCCCCGGCGACCACAATATTATTGGTTGCGGCCACGCCACCGAGAGAGAAACCAAGGACGTTGTTATTCAGCGTCACACCATTGCTGACGATCAAGGTAGCTGCCACGCTGTTCGTCAGATTCATCGAGGCGCCGGTGCCCATGGCGACCGAGCCACTGATCGTGCTCGCGCCCGAGCCACTCAAGGTCAGGCTATTGCCAACCGAGACGGAGCCGCCGAGCTTGGCGCCGCTCAACCTCAAGGTGCCGCTGGCGACGGTGGTCAGGCCTGTGTAGGTGTTGGCGCCGCTCAGGGTTACCGTGCCGATGCCGTTCTTGGTCAATCCGCCGCTGGCGCTGGTGCTGGTGCCAAGCGTCGCCGTGAGCGTGCCGGGCGCGCCGCCACCGTCGACGAGTGTGACGGTCGGAGTGCTGGTGTAGCCGTCGCCAGGATCCGTGATCGTGATGGTGCTGATCGTGCCGCTTCCATCCCAGTTCGCAACAGCCGTTGCCGGCACGGTGGGATTGCCGCCCGAGATCCGCACGTACGGCGCGCCGGTGTAGCCGGTGGCCCCGCTGACCGCGATGCTGACGACTCCGGTTCCCGTCGGGGCCAGCAATGATTGCCCGATAGTGACCGCGGCGCCATTGTCATCAAGCGTCAAGCCGCCGCTGTACATGGTGGCCCGGGTAAGGCCGGCGAGAAAATTGGCATTGTTTGCTAGCGCCTTCAAGGTGCCACCATTGAAATTGAGGTAGCCGATCGGTGATTGGACTGCACCCAGAATAATGTTCAACGTTTGCAGGAACCCGCCGGCGTTGAGATTCAGGATCGCGACACGTCCAGCATCGATCGCCCCAGGGGTGCTTACGCTCGTGCCGAGGCCGACCCCTCCGATCAAGCTTACGTTTCCCGTTCCCGAAATTGTCACTGTATTGGTTGAGTGTCCTCCCTTGCCGCCAATGCCCATACACAAGTTATTCGCCCCTCCCGTGGCCGGCGCGGTCGCCGTAAGAGTACCGCCGGAAATATAAAGGACCGTGTTGCCGCCAGGGTCCGTCCCGGCATTGGCATTGTCATTCAGGCTAACAGTCAATCCGTTGACGTTTACCGACCCGCTGTTGCTGAGGTAAAATAGAAATGCCGAATTGGTGCCGCCTTGCGCCTGCCCAATACGCCAACGGTTGACGCCAACCACGGTGAAAGACCCGCCCGACATATTGTAGAACCCGTAGTTGGTTCCTGTGCTCGGGGTATCCGACCCCATCTTCAGGTTCTGGCTAACCGTAATGGAACCGCCATTCTGGTTCAGAACCCCCACCGTGTTCACAAAATTGCCAATGAAAATATTTTGAACGCTGGTTCCGGGAAGATTGACGAACGCGCCAGGAAGGACATTAACGACCCCAATCGGAGTCCCATTTGGCCCACCCACACCAAGCCCGGCGTTAGCGGCCGTAGCACCGCTATTTTGGAAGGTACCGGTAAGATTAAACGTGCCGTTACTCACAATGAGCAAGCCAGTGCCGGTATCGTTCCCGCTCAGCGTCAGGGTTCCCGCGCCCACTTTGGTAAGCGTGAATGTGCCGCCGCCGTTTGCCAAGGTGTTGCTGATCGTCGTACTGCCCGAACCACCAACAAAAAGATTCTTGATGCCTGCAGCTCCGCCGGTGCCGCCCGTGATTCCGCCCGTGAGCGTCAACAACTGACCGGAATTGTTCGCAAGATTGTAAGTACCGGCGGGCGCATTCGTGCCGAGGGTGAGGCTGGCGTTAACCAACTCTGGTTTGATGACTGTTGAGTTCACAGTGATGACACCATTGCTCTGTAAGGTAAGCGTCTCGCTGCCCGCCGCCCCGATACCTATCGTGTACGCTGCCGCACCGGACGTATCGAAGACGATGTTGCCGATGCTAACACCGGCCGAGAGATCGATGTTTGTATTGCCACTACCGGCGTTGCTGAATGTCGCCGTATCGTTGACGCCCGGGACCGGCGCTGCGGTCCAATCGTTAACGTTCGACCAGATCGCGTCCGCAGTCCCGGTCCACGTCGCACTTGCCGCACGCGAAGTGGCCGGCACAGCCAGCGCCGTTACAAGTGCCAAACTCCAGGGCATAAGACGCTTGGCAAAAAAAGATGCGCAGAAAGGGAGATTAGCGATTCTCAGAGGCTGTCTCACGGCTTCGCTGCTATGATTCTCTGAGTTTCTCTCACTTCGCATATCCGGTGCAATCCGCGTTCCTTCGGCCGATTGACCAGATCTGAAGGAGCAAGTTGAATCATTCATGGTGCCTCTCCCTACTTGAACTGTCATTTCCCGTATTGCGCAAACAAATGCAGACGTGACGTATAGCTTTGCGGTAGAAGCTGAATGCGCAAATGTTTGCAGTTGTTAGTTTATCACTTTCCGGCATGCTGCATAGTCGGCAAAATTGCCGATGGAACGTCATGACTGCCGGGTTGGCGCGAGAAGACGGCGACCTCAAACTCTCAGGTAACGGGCCACGGCCTGTGCACGGGACTGCACATGAAGCTTGTGGTAGATATGCTCGATATGTGTATGCACCGTGCCGTAAGCAAGACCCAAGGTCTCGGCGGTTTCCTTGTAACTGAAACCTTTGACAAGACAATCCAGCACGTCCATTTCGCGCGGTGTAAGATTTTCGGCCGCAGGTGTGACCAGAGGAGTGACACGTTTGAACGACTGCACGACTTTGCGCGCAATGTTGCTGGTCATCGGCGCGCCGCCGCTGTAAACGTCTTTAACCGCCGCCAACAATTGCGCGGTGCGCACCGGTTTGAGCAGATACCCCACTGCGCCCGCCGCGAGCGAATTGAAGATGGACTCCGGGTCTTCGTGAACCGTGAGAATGATAATTTTTGGAAGTTCCATCAGATTGGCGAGTCGGCGCACACATTCGACGCCATTCATGCCCGTCAGGCTGATGTCCATGAGAACCACTTGCGGTTTAAGCTTCGGAATTTCACGTAACGCCTCTTCGCCGCCGGAGAAGGCTCCGACGCACTTACAATTCGGAGCATCCTCCAGGATCTTGACCATGCTCGTGCGCACCGCGGCATGATCCTCAACAATGGTAATTGTTATCGGCATATTCTTGCGCTTCACGGGTGACGTTTAGGATGCCGCAAACCCACGGGATTGGCTATGGCCAATCGGTCCGACAGACCTGTTCTTTTCATCACCAGACTTCTAATCATGTTTCGGCTCAAAATCAAGATAAGCCAAGTTCATATTGCCCTCGGTGACGATGTGAAGGGTCAAAACGCACACGCCTTTAGGCAGCTCCACTTCGGCCAGGTTGGTCATGACATTCCTTTTGGATAGGGTTGATTTCACCATCACTTCACTTGGTGGGAGGCGGGGTTTCGCGTTTCAATTCCTGATCGAGGTATGCCACCAGTGTGTAGGTGCGCTCGTTGAGCTCTTTCATCGCTTCCAGCAACGGGTCGTAAGGCTCATAACGATTGCTTAAGATGCCTTTGTTAGAATCACGGTTCGAGGGATCAGCCCCAGTGTCGCCCGGATCGTTGTCCATGTATTTGAACCAATCCCAGCCGATGCAGACTTTCGATTCGAGCAGGCCGAGCGCGAAATTCTCATAGAACCGGCCGCGGTCGCGTTGCGTCTTGACCACCCATCCCGCGCCGCCCGTGTTCGAGAGCCCGGAGTCCATGCCCTTCGCATACCACTCGGTGATGAGAACCGGCTTGCCCGCTTCGCGTTCCCACATGGCCAGGCGATCCACGTCGGGGGACCAAGCGTGATACCAGTTGACCGAGACGATATCGAGGAACGGCCCGGCGGCCCGGAACACCTCTGGATGGGAAAGGTCGGAACTGTAAAAACGTGAGCCGAGAAAGAGATGGTTCGGGTCGTATTTCTTAATCGCTGCGGAGGTGATGCGGAAATAGCGTGCCACCACAAACTCTAGGAAGTCCGATTGATCCTGCGCGGTGACGTCCCGGGTGGTGGCCTGATCGCCGTGACGCGCGCGCAACCAGGTGAGTGCCGCCTGGTGGCCGGGATCCTTTTCTGGAAGGGCGAGGTAATTGGTCAACGATCCGGGTCTGAAGGGCAGTTCATTGTCCGAGAAATACCCAAGCAACCACGGATCGCCTTTGGCGGCGGCGAGCGGCTTGGCCTGTTCATCGCAGAAGGTTTCAAAATCGGGATCAAAAACAAAGATGCAGTCACCCGGATAGCCGGTGTGGCCGGGTTGCGAATAAGTGCCGCCGCGCTTCCGGCCATAGCCGCCCATGAAATTCAAGATGCGCGTGTAAACCAGCGGATGCGAAACCGAGCGAAGCGCTTCGGTGTCCGACCAGGCGCCGACACCGGTGAAGCCATGTTCGCGCAGCAACGCCGTCGTCTGCACCGCCCAATTCGTCTCGCTGCCGAACTTCGCTTGGAAAGCAGTCTTGGCACCGGCTGTCCTCAACAGCGGAGCAACCCCGGCGATTCCTTTGTGCACAGCCAGGCCGCCGTCCGGGTCAACGAGCCACCAGCGGCCATCCAGTTTCGTTGTGTGAAAGAATCCCGTGGCTTTGCTGTTAACTAGGAGTCGTCCGCCATAAGGATTCAGTCCCGAATCCACTTTTTCGCGAACGCTCGCAGGCAAGTTTTCCAAAGTGCGGGTCTGATAATTTTTCCATTCCGCACCGGGATCCTTAAAAGCAGCCGCCACCGTGCCCGGCGGCGGTTGCTGCGCCGAAAGGTTCGCGGCGAGTGTCAAAAGTGTGAGGCATACGAGCCTCGTTGCGCCCGCCAGTGCGGCCAGTCTCAGCCAGGGTTGATTTATTGTAGTCATATTGGCGGAGGGGGTGAACATTACACCGGTGCGACGCTGGAATTCACATGAAAAAGTCAACGGCTGGCGATCCACCTGATAAAAACACTTTGGCTGCCCGACACGGGCCGCGTGGTGCGGAAAACGCCAGTGGATCATTTTCGGGTTTTGATTTTTGAGGCGACCGCCACCTGTGGAATCCTTTCAGGCAGGGCAGTTCCCTCGGCGCTGAATGGCGGGAAGTTCGTGGGAACAATCCAGATCCCGATACTGGGAACGGTTAGATCATGGGGATCAACCACCCAGCCTTTAATGTTAAAGGATCCATCCTCCTCAATGGGAATTCCGTCAACGTTATGGGTTTTGTCCCACCAGACGTTGGTGATTGCGGAAACCAGCATCAGAACCCTGTAGTCGGTCGGATTGGACAGCCCCAAAACCTGGCCTGTAACCGGCTGGTTCGTGCCGACAGGGGGCGCGTCAAAATCAACGCTGGGAACAGTTTTCGGCCCAGTGCGGATGATAATCTTTGAAGCCACCGCGCTGTGTGGAATTTTCTCAGGCAGGGGAACGCCTTCGACGCTGAATTTGCCGAAGTTCGTGGAAACAACCCACACGCCAATGAAGGGAGCTTTCAGGACATTGGTATTGTTGATCCAGCCTTTTTCAGCCGCAGAGGATGGGACCGAAAATGTCCCATCGTCCGCAATGGGAATTCCGTGGACGTTGTGGGTTTTGTCCCACCAGATTTTATTATTTTGAGAGTCAAGCAGAATGACCTCATAGGCTGACGGCGCAGCCAGCCCGGAGACATGGCCTGTGATCGGACCGTAATCACCCAGAGCGGGCGCCTTAAAATCAACGCTGGGAGCGCAATTCCCGGCAATGGCGGCGAACAGAATGGCAAATGTGATGCAACTGAGCCTGACGTTCCTAGTCAGGAGAAGAAGGAATGTGAGCGTTGATTTTTTGGTCATAATTCTTCGTGGTTGGGCTGAGGGTGGGTTTGACGCTTTTTTCGGCAGGGACTCTGAAAAATTCGTTTGATTCTGAAGATATCATCGGGGCTTTTTTATTTTGAACTTGCGGCGGCCAGTTTCACAGTCGGCAAAACTGCTGATAGGCCGCCGCGGAAATTCCGCCAATAGGAGAGTTCCGCGGTTGGCCATCTTGGATTTCGAGAGCGACGGGTCTGGCTATGACTAATTTCTCCCACAGCGCCATCGCCTTCATCATCTCATGCTGGTGGATGTTTCAACGGGATGGTGAATGTCGTTGTCGTGCCCTTTCCTTGTTCGCTGCGTTGCTCGCATTGACCGCCAATCTTGCCCAATCGCCGACTCAGATTGCCCAGGCCGTCCGCATCTGGCGGAACCTGGTCGCCCATCTGGAATCCCTGGCCATTGTCCTCAATTGTCAGCGTAATCGTTGCCTCCGCGAACCGCAAGCGCAGCCAGACTTCGGTCGCGTTGGCGTGTTTGACCACATTGTGCAATGTCTCTTTGACTGCCAGATATAGGTGATGGCCCACTTCTGAAGGTAGCGGAAGGATGGGCACATCCTCAGGCATATCGAGACGGCAACGAATGCTTGCCGACCGGAGATAGTCCGCCGCGTAGGTGCAAAGATAGACAACTAACAGTTCCAGCGTATTGTTTTTCGGATTCAACGCCCACACGATCTCGTCCAAAGACCTGATCACCGTTCGCGCACTGCGAAAAATCTGATCAAGATGCGCTTTGGCCTGGATCGGTTTGTTAAAATCCTTTTGCGCCAGTTCGCTCAAGAGGGCGATGTGCGTCAAACTGGCGCCGATGTCATCGTGCAAGTCTTGCGCGATGCGCACGCGTTCGTGGTACAGGGACGTCTCGTGTTTGAGTCTTGCAAGCCTCAGGCGCAATCGCCGGAAGGAAACGTAGCGCACGGCGGCGATCACGCCCAAGGTGAACACGCCAAGGCTGATCGCGCGAACAGACCATCTTTCCCAGAAAAACGGCAGCACAAGTAACCCAATGGCGGCTCCGTTTTCATTCCAGAGACCGGCGTTGTTGCAGGCAGTGACGTGAAACGTGTAGGCGCCTGCCGGCAACCTCGAATAATTCGCGCTGCGCCGGATGCCGCCATCGATCCAGCCGGGGTCCCAGCCTTCGAGACGGTAGCGGAAGCGGACGTTTTCTGGGGCGACGAAACTAAGCGCGGTAAAATCCACGTCCAATCGGCGATGACCCGGAGGCAAAACAAATCGCTGTTCGGCGTTCATTTCCGCCGGGTGCCCGTCCACCCCCACGCGCTCGATCAATACCGGAGGCGGCGCAAGGTTGGCGGGATAGCCGTGCGGATTGACCATCGCCAAGCCGGTGCGCATCGGAAACCAGAGGCACCCGTCCCGACTCCTGGCGGCTCCAGGCGCGTATTCGAAAGAACCCTGCAAACTCGCCAACCCTTCGCCGCGCCCTAAGAGAAACGAATCCACCCGCGACACACGGCCCTCGGCCACGGCTTCGAGTTCACCCAGAGAAACTTCAAAAATCCCGTGGTCCGCTGCGCACCAAAGTCTGCCGCTATCATCCGCCTCCATCGAACAGATATACGCGTCTTGCAAACCTTGCTCCTCGCTGATATGCGCGAATTTTCCGTTGCGCAAGAGGCCCACCCCCGCCCCGGCGTAGCCAATCCACACGCTTCCATCCGCCAGTGCCGTCATGCATCGGATGGGGATAGGATGCGAAAAAGATTGCAGCGCGGTTTCATCCTTGAGCGCGTCGCCTTCCACACGCAGCAGAACCCCGTTCTGCGTCCCGCACCAGAGCGTTCCCGCTGTGTCTTCCGCCATCGCGCGTATGACGCTGCCGATGCGGGGTTGAGCGAAGGTTTGAAACCGGTCTTCATGAAGTCTTTGGAAGCACTTGGGTGAATCGAGCGAAATCCACAGATCACCTGCGTGGTCCAAAAACAGTGCGCGCACGCTCTGGCCACCCAAACCAGTTCCAGGTCCCAGGACACGGCACTGGCCGTTGGTCCAATGCACAAGCCCGGTATCTTGAGTGCCGACCCAAACCCCGCCCGCCCCGTCGCTGACGACACAAGTGGCGCGAGCGCCCGGCCAGCCATCCTGGCTCGTGACGGTCCTCCATTTGCGCTCCGTGTAGCGGGCCAGGTCGCCGTTTTGTGCGACGGCCCACATCACCCCCGCCTTGTCCTGGCAAATCGAACGCACCCTTGTAACCGGCAACCCCGATTCGCCCGCCTGCAATTCCACCACGCGGGGACGTACACGGTTCAATCCGCCGCCGGTGCCAACCCAAAGGTCTCCTTGGTTGTCTTCCCCCAGACTCAAGATTTCTTCGTGCGAAGTTTCCACCTGCTCGAAATTCGTTCCGTCGTAATGAAACAAACCAACGGACGTGCCCACCCAAACCACACCGGTTCGGTCCTCAAATACCACCGTCGGTTCGATACCCGAACGGTCAGTCGGCAACATGCCACGGAAGACGGCGGTGCCATTCTCGTCGCAATGCCACAACTGCAACCCGGCGCAAATCAACATCCCGCCCCCGCGAGCGCGCCCTAGTTTAAAGGCCGTCTCACTCAACGCCAGGAGCGGTTGAAAACTTTCGTCGCGGACAACTCCAATGTGCCCCGCCTTGGCGAACCACACCTGGCCGTTGATGTCACTGGCCAGGGTACATGGCCCGCTGCCGGCTGGAGCCTTGCTGTCGGCGAATCGAGTCACATGACCATTGGCGATCCGGCACACACTGCCATCCGCGTAGCCAATCCACATGTCGTCTCTTCGATCTTGAGCGATGGCTTGGGGCCTGCCGTAAGAGATGCCATCTTTCGCCGTAAATAAATTCGTCCCCTGCGGCGACAGCATAACCGCCAGCCCGCCTTCCAGCGCGAGCCATATCTGATTTCCCTGCCCCAACGACATCACACGAATAAGCGGACGGGTGCGCCCAGAGGGATTCGGCAATGCAAAGTCCTGAAAACGAGCGCCGTCAAATCGCGCCAACCCGCTCTCGGTCGCGACCCAGAGGTACCCATCGGGCGTCTGAGCGATGCCGGTGACGCTGTTGTCAGGCAACCCGTTATCCATTTGCCAGACACGCGCCGACCATGTGGAAATGTTCGTAGTCGCCAAAGCTTCCATGGCGAACACACACATTCCGGCCAGCAGCACCGCCCACATTCGCGACATCTTTTGCGCCATGACAGGCCGATGGTATGCTCGACGCGCACCGCCCGCAAGCGAAGGAAGACGCCCAAAATAGTTAATAAAACGACAAGGCACCAGCGCGTGGCGGCTCTTTATTCTTCGGCTTAAAATCAAGTTAACGAATCCTCAAAATTAGAATACCGGGTCGCATAATCCTCATTTTGCCCGATCGGCCGCCGTAAGCATATCAGCAGTTTTGCCGACTATTCATTCTGTCTTAATTTCGTTTTCATCTTCGCACTTTGAGAACATTCCATCTCTTTCTGGCGCAAGTTTTCTGTTCATTGGTTTTTGCTGACATTGCGTCGGCACAACCACTGCCGAAAGTCGGGTTGCGACAGGTTTATACAAACTTGCAAATCGACCCTCTGGTTTGGATGAGTGAAGCGCCAGATGGTTCTGGCCGGTTTTGTCGTCCGTCAGGCCGGAACACTTCTTGTCTTCAAAAAAAGATTCGGACGGCGGCGACGCGAAGGAATTTCTGAACATCGAACTTTACGCCCTCATGCTTGACGGATATATTTATTCAATGACTGTGCAGTGACGCAAACTCTAATCTTAATCTTATGGACCACCTTTCTTCCTCCAGGCGAATGGAAAAATTCTGCTTCCCGCTCTGTTGGTTCAGCCTGACATTGTTGATTTCTCATCCCGCCATGGCCCAGACTCAGCCTGTGGCCGTGACCGTGGCCGCTGATACAGGCGGCGCGGATCTTCCACCTCGCTTTTTGGGCCTGAGCTACGAGATGTCGATGCTTCTGCCCAAGGATGGGCGATACTATTTTGATCCCAAAGATCAGGCGCTGGTTAATGCCTTCCAGACACTTGGCATTAGGAGTCTGCGGGTAGGGGCCAATGCGGTGGATGATCCGCGCATTCCGATTCCGAAGGAAAAGGATATTGATGAATTATTTGACTTCGCCCGGGCGGCCGGAGTGAAAGTGATTTATTCGTTCCGCTTGAAAAACGGTGACCCCACCAATTCAGCGCGCCTGGCCAGCTATATTGCGGCACACGATGCGGATGTGCTGGAGTGCTTTTCCATCGGTAATGAGCCGCACTTGTATCCCGCTAAAACCAATGAGTCCGATCATTCCGTCAAAACTAATGGGCCCCATTTGCATCAAACATACGAATCCTTTTATGCGCATTGGAAGCCGCATTACGACGCCATTCTGAAGTCAGTGCCCGGTGCAATGTTTGACGGGCCGAGCGCCGATGGAAAGTTTGCCCTGAATCTGGCGAAAGACGTGTTTGCCGATGGGCACCTGGCAATGGCGAGTGATCATTATTATTTTCTTGGCTCGGGCCGGGCGGGCGAAACGAATCCGCCCGCGACCCGGGTAAGATTTCTTTCCAACGACCGCAATAATGATTACGAAAAAGACTATGCCCGCGTCGGCGCGGTGCTGGCCGCCCGGGGAGTGCCCTACCGGATCGATGAAATGAACAGTTGTTACAATGGAGGTGCCAAAGATTCGAGTGATACCTACGCGTCTGCCTTATGGGCGCTGGACTGCACCCATTGGTGGGCCGCGCATCACATCCTGGGCGTGAATTATCACACCGGGGAATCGGTGGGTCGGGATGGTACTTTTGGTCCTCCCAATTACGCCGCCTTCGTTCGTCAGGCGGACGGCCACGGATTCGACATGCGACCCCAAGCCTATGCCTATCTGGCTTTTGGTCAGGGCGCGCATGGCCGACCACTCGGAACGAATATACAAGCGGCACCCACATTTAATTTCAATGCCTACGCTTATCGGGATGGAAATGGCTCCTTTTACGTGACCCTGATCAACAAGAGCTTTGGCGACAAAGGGCAACCGGCTTCTGTTTCCATCCATTTGCCCAAAAGCACGGACTCAGGGGCATGGCAGCGAATGGATCTAGTGCAGAAGGATCAGGATATCGCCGCCAAAACGGGCGTTGTGCTGGGCGGCGCTGCCATTGATCCGCAGGGAAATTGGGCGGCCCGATGGGAAAGGCTTGAAAGCGGTAATTCCGGCGACCCGACGGTTCAGGTGGCACCCGCCTCGGCGACGATCCTGCACTTTTCTCCTGCGAAGTAGTCTCTCATCTTCACCTGGACAAAGGCAAAACACGAAAAATCCATTCTGCGGTGCCGTTGCGACAGCCCCGCTGATCCTACTCATGAACAAGCCTATCGCGTCCGCCGTGGTCATTCCCTCTTGATGGGGATTGAAAAGCAAAACGATTTCACCCATTCTTGAATCGTCCATGCAAACAAAACTTCTACCAGGCAATCGTCATACATGGGTTTTTACCGGCTGGATTCTCATTTTCTGCGCTTCAACGCCTTCAGTTTTGGCAACGTCATTTTATGCAGAAAAATTAAACGATCCAAAAGCTGTCTATCTTTCGCCGTCAGGCGGCGACGACACGGCTGCGCTGCAAAGCGCCGTGGACAAAGTTCAGGAAACGACGCGGCAAGGAATTGTTTTGCTCGCGCCGGGACAATATCACCTCAGCCACACAATTTATATCTGGCCGGGCATCCGGCTGATTGGCTACGGTGCGAAACGTCCGGTGATTATTTTGCCCGCAAACACACCGGGCTTCGGCGATGCATTGCACGAAAATGTTCATGATGTTTTTTCGCCGGCAGGCGTCCGCGAAATGCTGGGGACCCTGTCTCCGACGCCAGCCCTGGCACTTTTTATTCGGCGCTCGCCAATCTTGATGTCGAAGTCGAGGATGGAAACCCGGGCGCGGTCGTCGTGCGGTCACACTATGCCCAGCACTGTTTTCTCGCGCACATGGATTTCCATCTCGGCTCCGCGCTGGCCGGCATCCACGAGGGCGGCAACGTGATCGAGGACGTTCATTTCTTCGGCGGAACCCACGCCATTTGGACGTCAAAACCTTCGCCCGGCTGGCAGTTCACACTCATTGACTGTTCCTTTGAAGGCCAACGCGAAGCCGCGATTCTCGAGCACGAAGCCGGACTTACGCTGATTCGTCCCCACTTCCAGAATGTCCCGACGGCGGTTGAGATTGAAACGGATTGGGCGGATGAACTTTGGGTCAAGGATGCGCGCCTGGAAGACATTTCCGGTCCGGCATTACTTTTCGGAATGGAAAAAAGTCCGCGCAACGAAATCAATCTGGAAGGCATCACTTGCAGCAATGCGCCGGTGTTTGCCGCGTTGCAAGACAGCGGAAAAAAGTTCGCCGCGCCGTCAACAATTTATGCCGTTAAGAAGTTTTCTCACGGACTTGATTTGGACGACATTGGAACTGTGCCGGAGATTGAAACGCATTTCGACGCCGCACCGTTGACAGAAATGCCCAAGCCGGTTGCTTCCGATTTGGCGTCGCTGCCTCCTTGCGACACCTGGGTCAATGCGCGCGACCTCGGCGCAAAAGGCGACGGCCAAACCGACGACACTGCGGCTCTGCAAAACGCGATTGCAAATCATCAAGCGATTTATTTTCCGTCCGGTTTTTACATCGTGCGGGCCACGTTGAAATTGCAGCCGGATACGGTCTTGATCGGCCTGCATCCGGGCGCGACGCAAATCATTTTACCGGACCACGCGCCTGCGTTTCCCGGCACCGGCGCACCAAAAGCATTGCTCGAAGCGCCCAAAAGCGGCAGCAATATTGTCATCGGCATCGGACTTTACACGAGCGGAAATAATCCGCGCGCGGTCGCGGCACTTTGGAAAGCCGGTGCCAATTCGATGATGAACGACGTTCGTTTTCTCGGCGGCCACGGCACGCCGCTGCCAAACGGTTCGCGCGAAAATCCTTACAACACCAATCACACCGCCGATCCAAATCCGGATCGCCACTGGGACAGCCAATATCCAAGCCTTTGGGTCACTGACGGCGGCGGCGGGACGTTTCTTGATCTCTGGACGCCCTCGACCTTTGCCCATGCGGGAATGCTTGTATCCGATACGGAAACGCCGGGCCGCGCTTATCAGATTTCCAGCGAGCATCATGTCCACAATGAAATCGAAGTGCGAAATGCCGCGCACTGGAGCTTTTATGCCTTGCAGACCGAAGAAGAATGGGGTGAAGGTGGCTTTTGCCTGCCCATTGAAATTGATTCGTCCCGCGACGTTACGTTCGCCAATTTCCACAGCTATCGCGTCATTCATTCGTTTCAACCGTTTCCGTGGGCGGTGACAATTTCCAATTCGCGCGACATCCGTTTCCGCAATTTTCATTGCGACAGCAACAGCAAGGCCAGTTTTGATACTTCCATTTACGACCAAACCCATAAGGTTGAATTCCGCGAGCACGAATTCGCCTCGCTGGACATTTCAGGCAGTTCACCTCCTGCCAAACCGCCAACGTCTTCGCATCTTGCAGCACGCGGCGCGAAAGTGGAAAAACTCGCCGGTGGATTTTTCAACATTTCCGGCGGCGCGGTGGATTCGAACGGCAATTTTTATTTTGTGGATGCGCATGAGCAGCGGATTTATCGCTGGGATTCTGCCAAACGACAGCTTTCCACCAACGATGTTTCCTTCAAACCGGTCAACGCGGTTGTGGATCAGGCAGGCAATCTGATGGTCGTTTCCGATACGGGCAATGGGACGGTTTATTCCCTCGATTCCAGCAATAAACTTGCACGGTTGAAATCTCAGCCGCTTGCCGATTCGACCAGGAAACACTTGTATCTGCCTGTGGGTGACTGGCATTTGAACCGCAATTCACTTTTGCATCCGACGGCTGAATTTGTTTCGCCGGACGGCACGACCGTTCTGCCTGTCGGCGAAAGTTTTCTCGCCGGAGAAACCAGTTGGAATATCAAATCAAGTCCACAAATCCGCTCGTTCGGTTTTGACAAAGCCGTGCCCGGTAAACCTTTTTATATCACCGACGAATCCAACTTGAGAACGTGGCAAGCCGGCGTGAATGCGGATGGAAGTCTGACTAACTTTCAACTGTTCGTTGAGCAAGGCGGTGAAGGCGTAACCACGGATTCGCGCGGCAATGTGTATATCGCCGCCGGACAGATTTATGTTTACAACCCCACGGGCAAACTGATTGACACCATCGAAGTTCCCGAACGTCCAACGCAGTTGATGTTTGGCGGCAAAGACGGTAAAACGCTTTTCATTGCGGCCCGAACGTCGCTTTACGCGGTGCGCATGAAATAAGGAAGCAGAAAACCGGGGCGTTGAAGATCGGAGAATCAAACCTGGCTGTGTGCGACCCGGCGAAAGCCCGGAAATCTTTGGCGATGCGCTTCGGCATCTGGCGCGGAGCGCCACCTATCTCTACCAGGACAAGTTGCGGTATTGGTATTCGACACAACCAACCATCGCCAAGCTCGCCGAAGATCGCGCGGAACAATTAAAGCGCGACCCCGATACCATTGCGGAAGAAATTAACAAACGGGTGCAGGAGGATTTGCAATCGCGGGGAGATGTTCTCGCTATTCGTGCGTTTCCGAAAAACCACGGCAAAATTCCAGATGAAATGGAAACGCAGCTTGTGATTCTCGGCGTGGATTACGCGTATGCCAAGGAATTGGTAATCCAGCACAAGCACAGGCGCAAGCCATATTGGATGCGCGCGGCAATCCGCATCGCTACCACCGAAGCTTACGCTTCGGCTACAAAACACGAACGATGAGCAATGCGGCAGATTAAGACACTACCAATGTGTCAGTGTCGCCGGATTGTCCGGCCCCGATTTGGAGCTTGAATCCCCCGTAACGGGAAGCGAAGCTGCCGTAAGCGCTTGTGGGCCTGTAGCTCAGTTGGTTAGAGCAGGGGACTCATAATCCCTTGGTCGTAGGTTCGAGTCCTACCGGGCCCACCATCTTGCCTCTTGTGACCGCTTGTGACACTCGATGCCAAACCGTGACTCTGACCAATGTTCACAGGGCTTTCCTTGCTACTCACCGAGACGCCGCTTGTGACAGCCGCTGACTCCGAAGGCCCGTTAGCGACTGAAATTTGTGAGGCCAGTTGTGAGGGTGGATTCGTATAACTCGGAAGTGCTTCGACGAATGACCAAGTTTGGAGCGAGTGCGGGTCAGTGTACACCTTGTCAGTCAATCGACGGTCGCTGTGCCGCATGAGTTCCATTGCGATTCGCCCAGGTGCTCCGACGTTCGCCAAGCTGGTCGCGAACGTGTACCGCAGCGAATGAAAATCGGCCACGCGTCCTTGACCATCCTTGTACGGAATACCCGCCCGCTTGAGATCACTCCGAAACCGATAGATTCGCGGGACACGCTTAAAAACCGCGTCCCCTTCACCCGCTTTCGATGGCCTCAATTCTCGCAGGACAGTGGCAACGTCGGAATGCAGTCGAACCTGCGCTGTCTTGTGATTCTTTGTCGTGGACGCACGGACTTGCAGGAATGGCACGACCGCGTCCAGCTTCACATCTCCCCATTGCAGTGCTTCCAACTCGCCTCGACGTAGGCCAGTGTAGACCGCCGTGACGTATGCCGCCTTGTTTTCCCCCGCGACTACCAAGAGCCGCCGCACTTCGTTCTCGTTCAAAGCTCGACGATGCCGAACCTCTTTGCCTTGCGTCTCGACTCTGCCAACAGCACGGAGAGGATTCGACGGGATGCGACCGTATTGCTGCATCCAGTTGAACAGACCAGAAATCGCAGCGAGATAATCATTGATCGTCTTGGCCGATTTCTTCTGCCGTGCTCGCCATGCTTGGAATGAGTCTGCCGTCGCGTCCTTCGGGTGCTTCCACTCACATTCCTGAATAACCGCCCTAGCGTGGTGCTCCATGTTCGCCACGTATTTGACACACCGCTTCCGCGATTCGAGATAGCGGATGAAATCCTCCAAATGTTCATCAAGCGGACGCACTGCCCCTTCCCGAATCGCCTTCGGTGCGATAATGCCTTCCCGCTCTTGTTCCATCCCCTGCACAAGTGCGGCCAAACGCTTCTCCGCCACTTGCTTGTCAGATGTACGCAGTGACTCATCGACGAGTTTATCTGCTGTCGCGAGCCGCACCCAGACTCGATATATCCTTCCCTGCTTCACCAAGTGTCTGATCATGATTGTCCTACCTTCTCGATTTCTCGATGTATTCGTTAACATCCAATTCTCGCACCCGTGTACAGTGTCGGAACCTCACGACTGGTAATTCTTTAGAGGCAAACATCCTACGGATAGTGCGCACACTCACCCGCAGACGCTCCGCCGCTTCCTTCGCATCCAGAAGCTGCAATTCATTGTTCCGACCAGAGCCTGTAATTTCCCTGTTCATATCCCATCAGCACAACAGGCTCAGGAATTTTGTTTTCAAACACTTCCGCCCTGCTTTCTTCTTTCGCTTCCATTTTGGAGGACTCGTCTTACCCTTGTGCTTCGGCCAGTTCTCCGCCTTGTCGGTTTCTTTGTAGTATTCTTTGTCGGGTAACCAACCCGGGTCATTCGACGGCCCCACGCGGGCTTTCAATTCTCTTCCCCATGCCTCGCACTCCGAAACCGGAATGTACATGTAAGGTGTCGTGCGGGATTTTCGCAGCCCGCCAAATAACGTCCGCCTCCACGCTACCGGATGGTAGCAGAACACGGTTAATTTCCCCGCGTTGATCCGCTTGTACACCGCCGCCCGCGAAACTCTTGCGAACATTGAGACGCCACCAGGGGAAACGAAATCATCATCCGGGAACCGTTTGCACAAGCCATTGAACCACACCCCCGAATCGCTCTTGGGATCTTCTTCCACGCCAGTGAACCGGTAAATCCGCGTGTTGGGATCCTTCTTACCAACAATCGCCCGATCCTTCTTCGTGATCACCAGATATGGAAAGTCCGTTGCCATAATGCAAACCTATAGCAGTTGGTTTGCTGTCTGTCAACTTCATTTGTGGCGAAACATCGGCTCCCCACTTTGGACGATTTGCGAACCTTGCGGTTCAAGCTATTGAGATAGTTGTTTGGACTTAAGGCGACCAGGTGTGCTGAGAATGGAGCTGAGGTAAACCAAAAGTCTGCCCCGCTTGCTGGTTCCAATATTCCGTTGATGTATCATCACGATACGGGGTGGAACAGCCCGCGAAGGTTAGCACAAACAAGCTAAGAACCACCGTCCTAGCGAAGCTACTCATCACCGCAGTATTAGACCACTAGTCAGACCGTGAGGAAAGCACAAAAACTGTCCGCACGTAGTACTCGTACCGAAACGAATAGCCGATTTGAGTCCACTCACCATTAACCCCTCTTCTATCCAGTTTACGAGGAACGCCGCCGAAGGAACACAGGGACGGGACACCCGCCCCAGTTTTCCTTTGACCTTTCCCCAACCGAGCCACTTGGCGCAGATGGATCGCCCTGGGCTGCACGCTCTGGACTTCGCTACTCCCCTCCTCCCCCAATCGCTACGCCCGACGCATTTCGCCCATGTCGACCAACTGCGGCTATTAAATAGCTTGGTTTAAGCGATTCGAAGATGTAACCCTACGAGTGGTAGGCCTATTGAGATTAAGATTAATCATAGCGGTGCTGATGCTGGCAACGGCGTGCGGCTACCTCGCCACTTGGAATCTCCCAGGAAAGTGGAGGAGCGCGGACGGGAAACAAGACATCGAAATCTTCAAGGACGGGACTGTGGTGTTGTCATCCACCAACATATCGCTACGGATCACAGCGCATTACAAACTCCTGACCAGCCATACTGTTGAGATTGAACTCCCCACTCGAATTACGGACCCGGACGTTCATGCCCTTCATGCTGGTACAAACAGTTCCATCCGAAATCTAAACGCCGCCCTGAAATGGCAAGCCCCTAACATTGTGGTTCGCTTTGCCGTCAGCGGCGACAAGCTGACTATCTTCGGCGACAAGAACACCACAAATGTACTGACGAGAGTCAAACCGTGAAGTCGCCTCGATTATAGGTCTCGCCGACCCCACCCCCGCAGCAGAGGTTCCCCAATCATCCGCCGGCAAGAGACGGCAACCGCTGAAGCCACCAGGACGAGTCGCAGAAGAAGCTCATGCCACAATTTGACCGCCAGTGGATTTTTCGAGGGTGCTCGCGTTGGCGTTGGGCTGACCAGATATAACGCCGCGCCACCCGCATCACTCGCACAGCTTGTTTCTGGTCCATTGGCATCTTGACGACTTCTGCCCACGGAATCGCCCTCACATTGTGCAAACCCCAAAATCTCCCCGCGTTTCCAACAGCTTCCGTGTCCAGTTTGCCGACATATTTCGACGCGTAGAACATGACGCCCTCTCGACTGCGAATTTGCTCAACGCGGGTGCCAGCCCGAACGTGTCGCGGATCGCCCGACTTCACAACCGCTGCCCAAGTCAGCGACACCCATTCTTGGAGCTGCACTTGGTACGCTTGCCTGTTCGCAGTTGTCACTGCCATCCAATTCCGAAATTCCGCTCCGCCGTCTCGCACCCAATGTTCGACCTTTTTCACGGATTGCCCGCGTCGATTCTGTCTTTCACTCACGAAGACCTCGACGGGCAAAGCTTTCTCTGCTTGGCTGATTACTTGCTCCACCGACGAAGACCACTCACCATCGGGCCATACCTCACTCTTCCAAAAGCGAAGCGTTGGCGTCGCAAAGCCCTCCTTTTGGACTTGATACTCCCAATGTTTGCGCCAGCCGTCCGGGTCACTCCACGTCTCCGGCAGTCCCCAGAGTAGCAGATGGAAGTGGGGTGCGACCTCGCCCTGGTTGGCTCCCGACAACCGCGCCTTAAGTTCTAGCTTCCAAAAACCGGCACAATCTGGGAACTGTCGGCTTACACGCTTCAGCCACGCCTTCAGGTCCTGTTTCCACCGTCGCGGGTCACCGGGAAAACCATCGGGATAGGTCAGTGTCACAAACACGGGCAGGATGTCCCGCTGAGTACGGCTCAGTGCCCGTAACAATCTCCGTCGGCTCGCTTCGCTAAATCGTTTGATGATTCCACGTTTGCCACCACCCTTTTGACCAGGCAGCCCCGGACTCAAGACTTCGATCAAACTGCCCCCGTCGTGTACGTTGACTTGCCACAGGTCCGACCGCTGCGGCCTAATATGCGTTGTAGACAAGCCCAACGCATTTTGACGGGGCGGGTGTGCCGCTGAAGCGGCACACCCCACCCTAGCCTCTGGTGGCGTGACCGCGTTACTCACGGCAGCTCTCCTTCGAGGCACGAACGAGAGCAACGACAGCAGCCTTGAGCGGTGGTGACAGGAGATGCCACGCCGCGACAACTTCTGACAACTCAGGGGGAAGCCCGGATTCTTGTGAGGCCAGTTGTGAGGGTGGGTCTGTTTCGGCTAAGCGGGCATTGAGTTTGTCGTAGGTTCGAGTCCTACCGGGCCCACCATTTTGCCCATGCCGATCACCTGGGCTAATTAAGATGGCGCACTGGTCCGAAACTTCAATCGGCTAGCGGTGACGGCCAGACCATATCGCGACAATACAAAAGGTACTTTCCCCATCTGTCGGGCCGAAAGGACGGGTCGCCACCGTCATCATGGCCATCCTCGCCAACGGAATAAAGTGTGAACGTCCCATCCGCATTCAGTCGGTACCGGAGCTGCTTTCCGTCCATCCAGTCGTGCGGTATCTCCGAAAGGTACTCTGGCACTAATGCTGCAAGATCGGACGGCGGCTTGCCTGTGCGAAGCTGATAGCGTTTGATGGCTATTGCGGAGCACGTCATTTCACGGTGTGTCTCGAAAAATAGAACTCTAAGAAGCGCTCCCTCCAGACCGGGACCGGCAAGCATGTTGGAAAAGTGGAACCGGGCGGATCTTAGAGACCCGCCACCGTGATCGTTCATGGTGGGCGGTAGCGAGACAGGCACCCATGATTCTCGTTTCTCAACTGTTCGGGCAGTGTCAAGAAATCTCTGCCAGCCATGGACGGCCCGATACTCATCTTGGTAAGACCAAAGTAGTCCCCAGAGCTCTGACGCAAAAAAAAGGCGAATCTTACCGGGGAGTTCGTGCGAGCCGTCGTGAACCCAACGATCGTATTCCCAATTCACGTCAAATGTCCCTTTCATCCAGTCCCTTCGCACGCTGCGATCCCGACGCAAAGTATCGAAATGGACAAGTGTCAGTGCCCGTTCCATTTCCGCCGCGTGCACCATATCAGAGACCGTATGCTCCGTACGCCAAACCTCCGAGAGCCGGGCAAGTTGAGCGTCGCTCCAGCCGGGTGACTGCAAGGCCTCCCAAGTCATTGTCAACCCGATTTCGCCGATTGCCATTCGTACCAACTGACAAATGTCTAGCCGCTCGTTTTTTAGGAATCTGGCGACCTGGACAATCGACGCAATATTCGTGACTGCTTCATCAAGGTTTCCGTTGTGAATATTATCGAGCGCCGCTGAGTCCAGCCAGCGCGCCACGTTCCTTGCTTCATTCAAGTGTGGAAGCGTGAGCGAAAGGCCCTGCGAGTAGTCCAGATCCAAGTCCAATGATGGTTGTCTCAATGCCTCTCTGACGTGCTGCAGTGGCATTTTGGCCTTGCCAAGTTCAACCGAAAGCTCTTCCCATCCGTACACCTGCCATACGCCATTTGAATCCAAACCCTTCAACGTGGCCTGTCTACATACGACCTGTGCCCGGCCCGGCGCGACGAGTTTCATAGTCTCAGGAGGGCCTGAAGCAAGGGGGTATGCACGGGAAATCGCACGGAGCTCTTGGGCTGCCGCCATCAACCTCACAGCTCCATTCTCCTCGGGACTTAGCTTGCGCAATCCTAGTTCGGCAAGTGTGAGTTTCTCACCTTGAGAGCGCAATTGACGAAGATAGAGATGGAGGCCAACCCACCCACGGATGTTCTCCTCCAAGACAACCAGAACCAAAATCCCCAGCAGCACGCCAAATGTTTTGCTGAGAATGACGATACTTCGCCGAATTCTCCCCGTGCTCACAATTGTAGACGATGATCCCGCGAAAACTCTACTTCCGTGTTGACAGGAACACAACCCGAAAAACCTGAAGCTGCCTCTCTACATCATCCGCTTGCAGCCCTTATTTTGCGGCGGCCAGGCCGGTTACCTCGGCGTTGTCCGTGATGACGGGAGCGCCTTGCTGGGCGGTGATCTGGACGTTCTTGAATTGAATGCCCTTGGCGTTTTGAATCTTCAGGCCGGTGGTGGCGGAGGTGATTTGCACATTTTCCAGCGTGACGTCGGAAATCAGGCTTTCGGGCAAACCGATGATGATGCCCGCCGCCCGTTGGCAGGTCGCGGTCAGGTTGCTGATGTGGATGTTCCGGTAAATCGGCGTCCCGGCGGCGATGGGCTGGGCCGTATCCTTGGCCGGCTCGGTTTTTTGCTTGGCGTCCCCGGCGGAGTTGAACATGTAATAGCTGGTCAGGGTGATGGCTGGATCGACATTCTTCATGGTGATGTCGCTGTAGCTGATGTTCTCCACGATGCCGCCCCTGCCCCGCTGGGATTTGATGCGAATCCCGTTCTCGGTATTCTCAAACGTGCAGTTCCGCACCGTCACGTTCCGCACGCCGCCGGCGGTTTCACTGCCGATCGACATTCCGTGTCCGTGCAGGAAAACGCAGTCGGTGACGGTGATATTATCGCAAGCGAAGGGCCGTTCTGCCATGGCCCTGCCGGCCTTGATGGCGATGTTGTCGTCACCCACATCGATGCGGCACTTGGTGATGAGCACGTTTCGGCAGGCACTGGGATCAATCGCGTCGGTATTCGCCGCATGGACGGGAGCCAGGACGGTCACGTTCGAGATAATCACGCCATCACAATCCGTGGGCACGAGATGGAACTTCGGCGAGTTTTGCAGGGTAATGTTTTCGACGCGCAAATTGGTGCAGCCCGTCAGCACGACCAGATTCGGACGGGGCAGCGTATAGCCCGGTGTCTTTTGCCGGGCGGCCTCGGCGGGGATCCACCACTTCGCGCCCGAACCGTCAATGATTCCCTGGCCGGTGATGGTAACGTCGTGAAGGTTCTTTCCACTGACGAGCGGGATAAAAGTGTTTGATTTGCTTCCGGCAAAATCGGCGGGATCATCCGTCGCCAACAGCGTTGCGCCGGCATCCAGTTGCACGGTGGTATTGCTGCTGCGCAAAACGATCGGCTTGCTCAGGTAGGTGCCGGCGGGAAATCGCACGGTGCCGCCACCGGCCTTCCCGCATTCATCGAGCGCCTTTTGGATTGCTTCGGTATCCAACGTCTTGCCATCACCCTTCGCACCCGACACTTTAACGTCGAATACGCGCGATGCTGGGCCATCTGCCCCGCTGGCATCGATGAACAACAACGGCAATAGCCCCAGCACCATCAGGAATGTATATTTACGGTTCCAATTCATTGGCAGCTCCTTATTTTATTATTTCCTCGTCACGGCAGCGACAGCCTGGCAATGGGAAGAGTGGCGGCGGCCTCCGAGGCAACGATGGAACCGCCTTGTAGATCAACGCCCGACACCTCGCCCGGATTCCTACCGGAAGCCCCGAATACCAACGTATCAGTTCCGCTGCCGTTTGCATAATCGGCGAATTCACCGGATTTTAGAACGAGCCGCGGTTTGCCTTTCACCGTGACACTCTCGCTGAAGAGAACATCAACCCGGCCATTCTGTTGCGTGATTTTCTTGATCGTCGGGCCGGCGCGGCGTTCAGGATCCCATTTTCCCGCGAACGTCCAGGCCGCCGTAATTTGTTCGGGTGTGGGCCCGTTGGTCACCGACGAAAGGTTGTCCTGATGCCACGCGTAATCGCCGCCATCGCGATGGCAATTGTAAAAGTAGGCGCGTTCACCCCAAATATTGCTGGCGTCTAAATCGTGATTTCTCTTTTTGTCCGCCTCGCTCGGTTCGCCGTGGTTGAGCGGATAAACAACGCGCAACGGCGGTCGATTACTCAGCGTTTTCGAAAAGTTGCAGTCCAGCAGAAAAAACTGGGCGTCATGATGATGACGGGCCAGGATCCAACTCGGCACATCCCCTGCCCCGTCGAACCGGCAGTTGCGCAGAACGAACTTCATGTCCGCATCCTTGCTGCCGTCATGCCAGATGGTCGCGTCCGCCTTCGGGTTGACCTGATGGAGCGTGCAGTCGGTCATATAGCACCAGCCGCGTGGGCACACGAAGTCCACCGACCCGCGAATGTCGAGCCGCGCCTGGTACGAGCGGGTGCTCAACCCCTTGCCCAATGCCAGCGTATCGGCCCCAGCACTCCACACATTGCAGTCCACGATCACCGTCTTGTCCGCCTGGCCGAAAACGGCAAAGGCATGCGGGCCAATGACGCCATCCGTGTTCTGGACCGTCAGATTCTCCAAAACGAAATCGCTGCCGTTGATGTTCACGACTGCGCGCCCAATATTGTCGGGATGGTTGGTAAAACTGTCGTTTCCCTGCGGAAATTCGATGCGAGTGCCCAGGCGGCTTTGTCCGCAAAGGGTAATGTAATCGGGATCAATTCGCACTTTCTCGTGGTACTGGCCGTCCCTGATGAAAATAATCAGCCGCTGATGATTGGCTTGCGGGACAGCGTTGATCGCCTCCTGGATCGTCTTGAAATCTCCGCTGCCATCGCTCGCGACCACCATGTCGGGCTTGATGGCTGGCGCAGTCTTGTCATCGGCGCGGGTAAACCGGACGGAGACCAGGGCAATTACCAGGAACGCAAAAGCGGATTTCATTTGTCGGTCTTCGGATTCCAACCGTCCGCGCCAGCGAGAACCTTTTGCACGGTGTAATTCTCCGCTTCGGTTTTGGTCAATTGATGTGACCACGGGACGCGCGCCTCTGGATTCGCACCGGGGCCCGTGCTGTTGAACTCGGCATAGCGCACGGTCTTTTCGCGGGCCGGATCATTCCAATTGTGCCACCCAACGTTGGTCACCACGCCGGACATCTCTGTGTTGAGGAATATCGCACTGGAATACGCCCGCCAGGGCCGCCCCAGGTAGGTTTTCACCCCGGGTTCCCCGGTGATCTTGCAATGCGAGAAGACAAACCCGAACGGCTGTTCCTCCGGCGTCGATGCGGCGGTGATGTAGCCATTCGTCAAACAATGGATGTGACAGTTCTCGAAGAACGTGGTGGCGCCGCCAAAAATAAAATCAACATTGCCCGCAATGTAGCAGTTCTCAAAATACTGGCGTCCACGGTTTACGAGGATCGTGTCGTGCCAGCCGAGGAAGCGGCAGTTGCGAAACACCAGGCGATCACCGTCGATGCGTATCGCCAGCGCCTGGCCGACCAGCCCGGCGGCGTTCTCGAAAGTGATATTCTCCACCGTAAAATCATCCGCATCGATCACCGCTGTCGGTGTGCGGTAGGTGGTCATGGGTCGGCCGTCGAACCCGGGCATCCTGGCGCTCAAGCTATAGGTGATCACCGTCTTCTCGGCATCGTCCCCGATGAGATGGACATATCGTTTCTCATGTTGCACGTAAATCAATTCCTTGTGCACCCCGGGCTTCACGTGAACGAAGCAGGGATTGGCGCGACTGGCATTCTGCGGCGTGGCGTTGATCGCGTCCTGGACCGTCTTGAACTCGTTGCTGCCGATTGTTGCGGCGACCAGATTCGTTTGCGCCACCGCTTTGTCGACTAATAAGAGCAAGCACAACACGGAGATCACTGCGGTCCGTGCCGAAAATAAAGATCTTCTCACCATCGCCTCCTCTTCCGTCGTCAATCAGCCGAACTGTTGCCCTTGACCTTTTCCATCGTTGTCTTGGCAGCCTTTAAATTGTTGCCTTCCAGCGTAACCTCATCGGCGGAACCCTCGCTCACGCGTAGAAATGTTTCCGTTTCCGGCGCAGCCGTACAGCCATGGACAAACACACTTTTGACTTTACTCAGATCAATGACCGGTGTTCCCGGGTGCGGCTTGGCGGTCCTGACCCCGTCGATCTCCAGTCCGTCGGTGGTCGAAGCCGTGAGGATCGGCCCGCTCTCGGTATTAATGGTGACATTGTGAAATTCGATGCCCTTGGCGTCCTTCACTGTGAAACCGGTTTTGGCATCGAGCTGGATGTCGTCGAATGTAATATTCTCCATCGGCATCTCTTCCAAACCGGTCACTTCGCCGGCAGCCTTCGCATCGCCGGTGATGCCGCTGAAATGAATGTTGCGAAAGATGGGGGTACGCTCCGAGACCGGCTCCGGTGTTGTCTTCGTATAAAACGTGGTCAGCAACAGCGCTTCTTTGGGAATATTGCGCATCACAAGATTACTGATGCGCACGTCCTCAATCACGCCGCCACGACCACGGGTGGATTTGATGCGGATCCCGTAATCGGGGCCATCAAAGACGCAATTGGCAATCGTCAGGTTTTTGACGCCCCCGGACATTTCGCTACCGATGGACAGGCCGTGACCGTGAAGGAGTGTGCAATTGACAATCGTGCAATTTTCCAGCGGCCGCCCAGCGCGCCGGCCATTGGCATCGCGTCCAGATTTGAGGGTGATGCAATCGTCCCCCACGCTGATGCAACAATCCGAGATGCGAATGTTGCGGCAGGAATCAGGGTTGATGCCATCCGTGTTGGGCGACGTTGCGGGACTGATGATCGTGACGCCACGGACGTTGACATCCTCGCAAAACACCGGCGTGACGTTCCAAAATGGCGAGTTCCGGATCGTAACGCCCTCGACCAATACGTTACTGCATTCATTCGGCTGAATGAACGGCGGCCGCAGAAAACCAATATCGAGCAACCGATATTCGGTCTCCACGATGGTGTCCGCATTCAGACGACCGAACTCTTCCTGCCATTTCGTGCGCGGCACCGCATTGGTTCCCCGGGAAAGTTTGCGGTAGAAGTCCCACCATGCCTGCCCCTGTCCGTCGAGCGTGCCCCGCCCGACAATCGCGATGTTCTGCGCCTTGTAGGCATAGATCAACGGCGAGAAATTCGTCACGATAATGCCTTCCCAGCGCGACAGCACCATCGGCAGATAATCGTCGAAATTGGTGCTGAACTTCAGCGTCGCGCCCGCATCGACGTACAAGGTGATGTGGCTCTGGAGATGGATCGGCCCGGTCAGGTACGTGCCGGCGGGAAAATACACCGTCCCGCCGCCTTTGGCGGAGGCTGCGTCGATGGCTTTACCAATTGCCTCGGTGCATTTCGCCTGCCCATCGGGCGATGCGCCAAAATTCAGGACATTGAAGAATCCGTCCGTTGGTGTGGTTTGCGCCGTTGCCATGGGCACGAAGACAACGCCAAAAACCATCAGTAGCATCGCAACGATGTGGGACGGATCAAGTGCTGTGGCAAGTTTCATATTCATCGAACTGTTAGCCTCCTCCTTCCTGTCGCTTTTATGGCACAAGACGGATCCGATAAAAGCGGGAAGGAATATTTGTCGCGCCGTTGGAATCCACATAATTGGTCGTCGCATCCCCGCTGCCGGAGATGATTATCGGGCCGCTGATATCCGTGAAGTTGGTGGTGTAGCCGCCGTTCCCGCCGCCAGCCGTCGCTTGCACGGCATTGGTAAATCCGCCACTCGTCGTCCACGTGATGACCACATCGTTGCTCTGCCGCACCGCGGAGACAATCCTCAATCCGGAAGCGCTATTTGTCGGATTCGTGCCCGAGAGGAACTCGGCCAGGTTGTTCTGGCCATCGCCATCGGGATCCGCGTTGGGATCGGCGTTGGCATTGGTGGTCGAACCGAAGTACAGGATCTGCCATTGCTGGAACGGCGTCAGCGGCGGCGTGACGACCAAATTGACCTGCCCGGGCGTGCTCGTGTCGATCGCGTAATTGTGGCCCGCTGGCGCGGTGCCGATGACGGCACCGTTATAGGTCAAAGTGCCGCCGTAAGTGAACAATGTGTACGTATTGTTGGTGAACCCCCCGGCGTCGGTGACATTGAGCGTGCCTCCCAAAGTCAGGTTGCCGCCCACAACTGTCAAATCGTTGTTCGTGCCCAACTCGTATTGCAGCACCGCGCTGCTATTGATAACCACATTGTTGCTGACCGTCAACGTGCCGGGACTATTGCCGGGCGCCAGTGTTCCGTTTACGGTCACCGGACCGACGATCGTGCCGCCACCCCCCAGCGCTGCGCCACTGACAACGGTGACCGCGCCAACACCCGTGCCGCTACCGGTGGTGTTGTTGACCAGCAGCGTGCCACTGTTGGAGACAACGAGCGGCCCGTTGAAGCCCGAGTTGTCGCTCCGCAATGTCAGCCGACTATTCGCTGGCAGGTTAAGCGTCAGCGGGCCGGAGCCGCCGAGCACGCCATTGAACGCGTTGCTACCACCGGTAACTGCCAGCGTACTGGCCGATACCGCGTTGAGGCCGTTGGAGAAAACCACAGAGGTCTGTGTAAAGGCCAGGGTGCTGCCATCCAGCGTGATGGTACCGGCACCGAGCATGTTCGTATCGGTGACGGCGGCCTGTGTGTTGACAAAAGTCAGCACGTTATTGGTCAGCGGCACCGCCAATCCGCCCAAAGTCACCAAATTCGTATTCGCCACAGTATTCGTGACCGTGACTTCGGCGTTGAAGAGTGTCAACGTGTTGGTGCTGGTGGGCGCTGTCAGTTGTGAGTCGATAATCCGGATCGCCTGGGCATTATAAATGTCAAAGGTGGTCGCTGGCGTCGAGAGGTTCACACCGACCAGTGTCACATTGGAAACGAGCATTTCCTGCCGGCCCCAGATGATTCCCCCGGCGCCGCCTCCCGTCGACGCGGTTGCCGTCACATTGCTGATGAGAATGTTGCACCAAATCGGAGTCAGGTCGACGACCGGCTGGGCTGCATCCGCGGCGGCGGTTTTCGGAGTGATGACGTTGGGCGTCCCGACGGTGTCATAGAAACTGTAGATGGCTATCGGGTAACCGACATTGGTCATGGTGATGTCGCGATAGACGAGATTCTGCACCAAACCGCCCAGGTCCCGATCCGATTTCATGCGGATACCGTAGTCCGTGCCATTGAATGTGCAGTTGCTTACCAGCAGATCATGCACCCCGCCCTGGATGTTGCTGCCAATCGACACGCCGTGGCCGACGCCAAACGTGCAATTGGAAACGGTGATGTCCGCCGCCGGTCCACCGCTGCCGCCAATCTCGATATTGTCGTCTCCATCGCTAATGGAGCAATTCTGGACGAGCACATTGGTCGAGGCCAGGTCCATTCCATCGGTGTTTGGCGAGGCGCCGGGCGTGTTGATCGTGAGGTTCTGGATCGTCACGCTCACGTTATTGCCTTTCAGCATGAGATGAAACGCCGGCGGATTCTGCAACGTCAGGCCCTGAATCAGGATCCGGGTGCAGGCGCCGTCGAAGTGAATGAAATCCGGGCGGTGCGCCGTATCGAGATTCGGCCACCAGTTTCCGCTGCCAAAACCCGCATTGCCATCGATAGTACCCGACCCGCTGATTTCAATATCGTGAAGGCCGGAACCAGAGATGAAGGGAGGCAGCGTGCCGGGCCAACTGGCCCGCGGGAGCATCTTCAGCGTCGCGCCGGCGTTGACCTGCAAATTGATGTTATTGGCCAGCGTAATTGGTCCACTCAGGTAGTTGCTTAAATTGCCGCTGACCGGCACCACGACGATCCCGCCGCCCGCTGCGGCGGCGTTGCTGATGGTATTCTGAATGGTGTAGGGACAACCTATTTATGAGACCAGTTTTCATGGGAACTGGGTAACACTTTTGGGTTCTGAGATCGTAATGATCCCTTGTTGTTGTAACCAGGTTTCCACTGCTCGACGCCACGCGGCGTCGGCGTATCCCTGGGTGCGAACGGGCTGGTCCAGCATGATCTTCATGGCCAATTCGCTGATCTGCTCAAACATTTCCTTTCTCCCGCGGCGAGTATAGCCGCACAGGTTCCACTTTGCACTGGCAAACTGCTCGCAGGCCGTGACGCCTCGCAGACAGCGACGGGGCCGGTGATTGAGTTCATGGACGGTCAACGCGGCCAGAACAGCGACGTTGCCGGCCGGATGGGCCAGGAGCCGGGGACGCAACGCCCCTTTGAGTTCGCGCTGGGCGCGTTCGATGCCGCCGTTGTAGGGAGGGTAGTACGGCGGTGAGTTCAACGGGATCACCAGCCACCGGCTGAGCACGGCGTCAACGGCTTCGCTGTTGAGGTTGCTGCCGTTGTCGCGCTTGAGCACCAGCGGCGGGCCGTGCTGGGCGAACAACTCGTCTAGTCGAGCCGCGACCAATTCACCCGTGAGACGGTCGCTGACGAGCGGCGCGAACTTGTAGCGCGAAGCCAGGTCGAGCACCGGCAGCATGGGGAGTTTCTGCCGGGTTCCATCCCGCACGAGCACCATCTCGGTGGGGTCCAACGACCAGATGGTGCCGGGCACTTGCCAGTGAACGCTTCGACGGTCGGCCTCGCGTTCCCGCAGGATCTGGCGGCGCGTTTCTTCCACCAACTCGTGGAAGCTGCGCCGCGAGATCTGCGAGCGATGTTCGGCATACAGCGCGGTCGTGCCGTGACTGCGATGGGGACCGTGTTCCAGCCGGCGCAACCGCGTTTGCAGGCCGGCCAAGTCCAAGGAGCCGACTGGCTTGGGGCCGGGCTTATGGAGCACCGGCACATCACGCGCCAGCCGCCCCTTCCAGCGCATGAAGGTCGCGTAGGGCATCGTTGCCGCTGCACACAGCGGGCGGTACGATTGGACGGCTTGCGCGTGCAGTGTTTGCAGTTGGTTCACGATCATGATGGCGCTCTCAGGAGTTTTTTTTAGTGCGCTCCAGTTCCGCCAGTTGCCGGCGAATCGCCAGCGTTTGCTCCAGCACCTGGACTTGCTCCTGCAACTGCTGCGTCTGTTGGTGGAGCGTTTCCTGCGCTGGATCGGTCGGCGTCGCCGGGCGGCCGCCCGCCCGGTCGCGCAGCGCCTCCACCAACGCCGCCAGCGCCCGCTTCTCCCACCGGTAATAGGTCTTGCGGGAGATGCCCAGTTGTTCCGCCGCCTCTTTGGCCGTGATCTGGCCGCTCTGCACTGCCACAATCAGCGCCGCCCGTTGCCGGGCCAGCGCCTCCTGCGGATTCGGGAGTTGGTTCGGATTCATGCTCCTCCGATTCGTCAAGCGCCGACGTTATTTTTCCTTGGACGGTGACGACGCTGGCGGCTCCGCCGGCAGCCGGGCCAGACGCTTCTCCAGTTTCGAGAGCTTGCCCTCCTGGGCCAGGCTCTGGCGCGCCAGCAGCCGCTCCAGTTTGCCCGTCAACGCCGGACCCAGTTGTTGTTCCGGGAGACAGCGCGGTTGCAACGCGTCCAGCATCCCGACCATCGCCCGATCCTGCCACTGAGCCAACAGCGTGCTGTTGATCCCCAGTTGCCGGCACACTTCCGCCGCCGGCGCCGCTCCGTCCACACTGAGAGCACCGCCTGCGCTCGTTGGTGGGCATTGTACACCTTCAGTTCCTTTTTGGGTTTGGTTTCTGTCGTCATGGGGTTCTCCTTTCAGGTTATACGTGAGTTCTTGATTCAGTGAGGTCTCTTCGCCGTCGAGCCGCATCTTCACCTGGCCCTTCTCGGCGCGGATCACCACCGATTGCTGGCCCAGCCGGCCGACCATATAAAAGGGCTCTTGGGGTTGACCGCGCAATGCCAACTCCTGGACGTTGTCGGCGATGCCGCGCTCAATCACGGCGCGCAGTTCCTTCGCGATGGCGAAGAACCGGTCGGCCGGGAACAGCCCATCCAACGACTGGTGCGGACGTTTGTGGTTGTAGTATTTGACCCACAATCGTACCCGTTCACGGGCCTGCTCGAAGCTGTCAAACTGTGCCCGCACCAGGAAGTCCTCCCAGATCGTTTTCCAGAACCGCTCGATCTTGCCCAGCGTCATGGGGTGATGGGGAGAGCTGCGGATATGGTGGACGCGGTCTTTTTGTAGCTCTTGTTGAAACCGGGTCTTGCCACGCCACGTCGCATACTGCCGCCCGTTGTCGGTGAGCATTTCTTTGGGCACGCCGTACTCCGCTACCGCAGTGCGGTAGAGTTCCAGTACGTGCTCGGCGGTCTGGCTGCGGAACAGATCCAGCCCGACCAGGTAGCGCGAGTGGTCATCAATGAACCCGATCAGGTAGGCATTCTTGCCCCCCAATCGAAACGTGAAGATGTCGCTCTGCCACATCTGGTTGGGCGTGCTGCGCTCGAAGAACCGCGGTTTGGGTGGGTTCTTCGACACCTTCCTCTTCGTCTTGTGCATCAGCCGGTGCTGATGCAACGTCCGCCGCACCGTCTCGTGACTGCCCGGCAGAAACAACACCCGCCGCAGCACTTGGGCGATCTTCTTCACGCCGAAGTGGGGATGCTGTTGTTTCAACGCGGTGATCCGCGATTTGACTGCGGCCGCCACCTTGGGCGCGCCGGCTTTGCGTCCACCGATCAGTGGCTGTAGCCCGGCTTCCCCGTGCTGCTGGTAGCGATCAATCCACTTTGACAGCGTACTCTGGCCGACCCCGGCTTCACGGGCCACCAGTTCCAACGGGTAGCCTTCTTCCAGCCGCAGCTTGACCGCCTTCAGTCGCAACTCGACGGGATAGGGCTGACTGCCGCGCCGCGCTGCCCCCCTCGGGGGGCAGGTCTTCCTCTTCTTGTCTTCTACCTTGTGAGTCCTCTTCATGGTAACACTCCAGGTGGTTCTTTCCGTGAACCACATGTTGGAAGTGTTACCCTGTTTCCCCAGAATTCCGGTCTCACGATCCGGTTGTTA
>CAWEWF010000015.1:0-28929 GCA_963812605.1 uncultured Verrucomicrobiae bacterium
AGTGGGTAGGTTGCGTTTGCTGGATTTCTCTTGCCTTCGACATTTCGTTCGCGGCATATTTCCCTTGCTCCGCCGCTTTCCAGAGGCTGGAAAGGATTTGACCGATGAATCGATTATTCCTCTCAACAACCTTCCTGGGCTGTGTTTTGCTGGCTACCATTCATGCCCCAGCTTGTGCAAACACGATTACGGTCACGAATACGGCAAGCAGCGGCCCGGGCACGCTGGATGATGCCCTGGTTAATGCGAATTCCGGTGACAGGATCGTTTTCGACGTGCCTTTGCTGGCTACCATTACCTTGCAGAATGGCCCGGAGTTCATCGAAGAGGATGTTACGATTACAGGCCCCGGCACCAATCAATTGACGATCAGCGGCGATGGCACCAATCGTATCTTCTTTATCGACGGCACCACCGTCGTACTTTCCGGGCTGACACTTTCCAACGGCGTTACCAGCAGTGATCTCGTAAATTTCATCGACTCCGGCGGAGCGATTATCAATTTAGGCACCCTCACAATTTCCGAATGCGCGCTGAAGAACAATCTGTCCAAAGGTGGCGACGGTGGCCAGATGGGCGGTGGCGGAGGTGCTGGTGGAGGCGGCGCGATTCTCAATGGAGAGCCGGACATTCTTCAAGACAACCCTGGAACATTGTTCGTCGTGAACAGCACATTCAGTGACAACCAGGCTGTCGGCGGTGGGGGCGATCACAGCGGCGGCGGGGGCGGTGGCTTTGGTGGCGCGATTTTCAACGCCTTTGGCACTGTCGTTGTCAGCAATTGCACGTTCTCGGCAAATCGTGCGGTGGGTGGCCCCTCGGGAATTACCGGCTTTGGCAATGACAATAACGAGGGAGATGGCGGCGATGGGCTGAACACTGAGGCTGCGGGTCTTGGCAATTTCGGCTTCGGTGACGGATCTGTCGGCGAAGATGGAGGCGATGGCTGTGGCGGCGGCGCGGGATCCGACGGGCAACAATTATCGGGAGTTTGCGATGGCGGAGCCGGCGGACAAGGTGGCCTGGGAGGATTTGGCGGCGGCGGCGGTGCGGGAGGGCCGGGCGCCAACGGTTGCAGCGTTGTTACCCTGGGAGACGGTGGCAATGGAGGCAACGGAGGCTTTGGCGGGAATGGCGGATTTGGCGGCGGGGGCGGCGGTGCCGGGGCGGGTGGCGCGCCCACGGGCGTCGGCACGCTTACAGGCTCTATGGGATCTCCCGGTACGGGCGGACTTGCAGCCGGAAACGGGGTTTCCACCAACGGCGGCGCCGGTGCCGGCTTTGGCGGGGCCATCTTCACCTACGCATTCGGTACCACGCTTATTTTCAATTGCACCATCGCGTCCAACTCCGCCACAGGGGGTGCCAGCGTGGGTCATATGTCGGATGGTGTCGGACTTTCCGGCGGTATCTACAATTTTGAGGGCTTTGTAGGCGAAGTGGGCGGCATTGCTACAGGTGACGTGGAGGTCCTGAACACCATCGTCGCGGGCAACGTAGCGGACTCAGCCCCGGATGCGGGGGGCATCATCGCTTCGGACGGCCACAACCTCATCGGCATTAATGATGGCAGCACCGGCTTCGTCAACGGCACGAACGGCGACCTAATCGGTTCCGCAGCTCATCCGCTGGATCCCAGGCTCGGCCCGCTGGCTGACAACGGCGGTTCCACCTTCACCCAGGCCTTGCTGCCCGGTAGCCCGGCCATTAACGCTGGCGCTGATGCAGACTGCCCCGCCACCGACCAGCGCGGTGTCACTCGCCCCCAGATTGTCCACTGCGACATCGGCGCGTTTGAACGGGACGACACACCGCCCATGGCACTTTGCAAGAATGCGACGGTGCCTGTGGTATCGAACTGTGCCGCCAATGCCTCGATCGACAATGGCTCCTCCGATCCGGATGCCGGCGACACCATCACCCTGAGCCAGTCGCCTCCCGGCCCATATCCGCTCGGCGTTACAACCGTAACCTTGACGGCCACGGACCATCACGGGGAAACGAATTCGTGCACCGCGACGGTGACCGTGATCGAGAATGTTGCGCCCACCATCACGTGTCCCGCGAACCTGACGGTGTCGGCCGGATCACCCACTGGCGCGGTCGTTAACTTCTCCGCTCCCATCATCAGCGGTTGCAGTCCGGTCGTCACGTCCACGCCATCCTCGGGTTCAACCTTCGGCATCGGCGACACGACCGTCACCTCCACGGCAGCCGATCAGGCAGGCCATACGAATTCCTGCACGTTCAACGTGCACGTTCAGAGCGCGGGCGAGCAAACCACCGACGCCGAGACGTTGATTCAAAACCTCGGTCTCGATCCCAAACTTTCGAAGAAGCTACTCCGAAAGTTGCAGTCGATTGAGAGGTTGGTGGGAGAGGATCGTACGCGCCCGGCGTGCAAACAATTACTGAGTTTGCTTCAAATGACGGGACATGAACTCACCGCCGGCCGTCTCACCGAGTCCCAGGCCATTCAAATCACAACTCCCGTGGCGCGGATATTCACGGTATTGGGTTGTTCATGACCGCAACCTCTTCGCGTTCTTCGATATCCAAATACTCTTCAGGTGAACCATGCGGCGCACAGTAGCTGAAAAAGTGGCGGGTGATTTCAAATTTTTGGAAGGGCCCGTCTGGGTCCCCACGCGGAACGAACTGCTGTTCAGCGATATTCCGGCGAGTTGTATTCGCCGCTACACGCCGGTGACAAATTCGTTCAGTATTTTCCGCGAACCGAGCGGCCAGGCCAATGGCAATGCGCTCGACCTGCAGGGCCGTCTCGTCACTTGCGAACACGAACGTCTCATTAGAGGATAAGGGGTCACGTCTCGTGCGCTCGACCTGAGGGCCGTTAGAGGATAAGGGGTCAGGTCTCAACATCAAACAATCATGAGGGTTATGAGGGTCAACGCTTTACTGTTTACAGATAGCGTCATTATGCGGCAATAAATCCTTTGGGAACGCTGACGCGATCCGTCGCGGCGAACTATCTCATTCACTCGGCGCTATCACCACGCGGGACATTTAGCAGCCAAAGCAATTCGGTCTCGAAGTCATGGGGACCGGTGTAGTTGGCGAAGGTCAGCGAGCGGTTGTCCAGCAGGAGTCGCGCGCCGCGGTTGACCTTGGCCGACGTTCAGGCCGGCCAATTCCGCGAGAAGTACGCGGAAGTTGGCGCCGGTGTTTAACTGCTTTTTCTCGGCCAGGCCGGAGAAATCAAAGTGCTCGGGACTGAAGGCAAATTGCTCGCCCGCGGTCGTGCCGATCCGGCCGAAGGTGATCGTGCGCGTGGTCTTCTCAGGCTTGGCTTCCTTCTTCTTTTTCTTGCCGCCGCTCAGCAGGCCGGGCGGTATGCCGGTGGCGAGAAATACGCCGACGCCCAGCATCATCGCCCCCATTTTCTTTTCGTCGCCACCCGATACGCGTTTGATAATCTCCTCCGAAAACTGGCCCGCGGACACCACTTCCACCTGTGCCCATTCGAGGAAGCGGGTGGGATCTTTCGGTGATTGCAAACGCAGCGTGAAACCGTTGGGCGCAAACTCCACTCCCGTGGTCACTCGCGGCTCCGCCGGCGCGCGGAGCGCAGTGTTGTCGATGCAGACAACGCCGCCCGCATGATCGCCCACGCCTTCCACGATTCGGAGCGCGTCTTCCTTCGAGGCGTCCCGCTCCAGAAATCCCCAGCCTTTGCGAATCTTCGTCCGCGCATCGTAATCGTTGATGCCATAAAGTTGCGCCACGACCGGCGCGAGCGCATCCAGTTGATCGAGGGGAAACTGACGAAACAAGATCGCGTAACTCACAGGACGCACGATACGACGGACGCCGCGGGAAGGCAATGCTGCTCACGCGAGGTTGACTGCCCTGCGCGCTCTGCTATCATCGCGGCACTTTTTTAGGCGAGGAGAACCACAATTCATGGCTAAGATTTCCATTCAAAACGGCAAGTTGAACGTTCCCGACAGTCCCACGATTCCCTTCATCCGCGGCGACGGCACGGGGCCCGATATCTGGGCCGCCAGCGAACGCGTGTTCGACGCGGCGGTGAAGAAAGCGTACGGCGGCAAACGTAAAATCGAATGGCTGGAGGTTTTTGCGGGCGAAACCGCCTTCCAGAAATTCAATAACTGGCTCCCCGACGAGACCGTCGTAGCGTTCCAGGATTACCTCGTTGGTATCAAAGGCCCGCTCACCACGCCCGTCGGCAAAGGCATCCGCAGCCTGAATGTCGCGTTGCGCCAGATGCTCGACCTGTATGTCTGCCTGCGTCCCGTCCGCTGGTTCAAGGGCGTCCCCTCGCCCGTCAAGCATCCGGAGAAGGTGGACATGGTGATCTTCCGCGAGAACACCGAGGACATCTATGCCGGCATCGAGTACGCCGGCGGCACGCCTGAAGCCCAGAAAGTCCTCGATTTTCTGGCGAAGGAATTTCCCAAGGAATTCAAAAAAATTCGCTTCGGAACCAAAGAAGCGGCAGCGCAGTGGCTGAAGCAACTTGAGGCCATGGGCGCGCCGCATCGCGAGGCGATCGTGGATGTTGGCATTGGCTTCAAGCCGGTGAGCTACCTCGGGACGATACGCCTGATTCATGCCGCGATCCTCTATGCCATTGCGTGCAAACGCAGAAGCCTCACGATTGTCCACAAGGGCAACATCATGAAGTTCACCGAGGGCGCGTTCCGCGACTGGTGCTACAAGATAGCCAAGGAGCGTTACGGCGCGGTCGAGATGGACGGCGGCCCGTGGTGTAAGATTCCCGAAGGCAAGCCCGGCGCGGGTCTCGTCATCAAGGATGCGATTGCCGACATCGCCCTTCAGCAGGTGCTCATCCGCCCGGAGGACTTTGACGTGATCGCCACGCTCAATCTCAATGGCGATTATCTCAGCGACGCGCTGGCCGCGCAGGTCGGCGGCATCGGCATCGCTCCTGGCGGCAACATCAACTACATCACCGGCCACGCCATCTTCGAAGCCACGCACGGCACCGCCCCCAAGTACGCCAACCAGGACCGGGTCAACCCCGGCTCCGTCATCCTCAGTGGCGAAATGATGTTGCGTTACCTCGGCTGGACCGAAGCCGCCGACCTGATCCTGCAAGGCATGGACGGCGCCATCAACGCCAAGACCGTCACCTACGACTTCGCAAGGCAGATGGAGGGCGCGAAGGAAGTGAAATGCAGCGAGTTTGGCGATGTGGTGATAAGTAAGATGTGACGCGATGAAGTTGCCTGACGCGGAGCACGCCACCGTCGAGAGAAACAAAATCGAGCGGTACTTACTCAGTGCCACACACGCTCATGGTCGCCACAAACAACGCGTCTTCGTCGCCGCAGGGTACACGGCGCAGCGTCTTGTGGACGTCCTGCTCCAACTCGCGCGAGAATCCGACGACACACAGGAACTACCGTCGCCCTTTGGCCGCAAGTTTGTTGTGCGCGGTAGCATTCCATCGCGGAGCGGCAGCCTGGCCATTACCACGATCTGGATGTTGCGCGACAGCCGGCCACCGCCCCACTTTGTTACTGCATATCCGACCAAACCATGATAGATTCCCGTTATGATTAAGGAGTTGGACTTGGTAGCTCTGACGGTTGATCTACCGACGCATGGCCTCGTGGTCGGCGACATCGGTACTGCCGTCATGGTGCATGGTAACGGCGAAGGTTACGAGGTTGAATTCGTAACATCCGACGGCAAAACCATCGCTGTGCTGTCGTTAGAAGCTGACAAGGTGCGCTCGCTTTCCGGTCACGAAGTCCTGCACGCACGCGAACTGACTACGGCAAAATGACGTTCCGCTGCCTCGGCTAGACCGAAGCCGCCGACCTCATCCTGCAAGGCATGGACGGCGTCATCAACGCCAAGACCGTCACCCACGATTTCGCCCGGCAGATGGAAGGTGCGAAAGAAGTGAAGTGCAGCGAGTTTGGCGATGCGGTGATCAAGAAGATGTCAACGCATGAAGTACGAGCTTGAACCAGATAATAGAAATTGCTCTGACAGTGTCTTGTTAGACGACTTGCGATTAGTTGCTCGACATCTCGGCCAAGCAACGCTAACGAAGGAAGATTACGAAGAGCACGGACGTTTCTCTCCTACAACCATGCGCAATAGGTTCGGTTCTTGGAATCGCGCGCTGGAGTTAAGCGGGCTTGCTGTGCAGAAGCGAATCGATATCCCGCGCGAAGAATTGGTGGCGGATTTGCAGCGCGTTGCAGCACTACTCGGGAGGAACACCGTGATGACTTCTGATTACAGGACGCGCGGCAAGTTCAGCACTTCCACGTTGACCCGTGAGTTTGGCTCGTGGGCCAAAGCTCTTACCGCCGCTGGGCTCCAACCCACCGGCTGGAAACCGAAGGCAACTGATGACGAATTGCTAAGCAACATGGCTGCGGTCTGGGAGCACTTGGGACGACAACCCAAGCAAAACGACTTTCGTGCACCTATTTCTCGTTTCTCACACGCAACTTATGGATCTCGCTATGGTTCATGGCGGAAGGCTCTGGAAGCTTTCGTCGCAGTCGCTAACAGTAGTGAGATTCCGAATGCGACTGTGGAGAACACCGACCAAAAACTTGTGGGTACAGAGCCACAACAACGCAAGCATAGAACACCACGTCAACCAGGTTGGCGCATACGATTTCTTGTTATGCGACGGGACAACTTCAAATGTTGTATTGATGGGAAGAGCCCTGCAACACATCCCGGCACCATCTTAGAAGTAGATCACATTGAAGCTTGGGATGAGGGCGGCGAGACTGTTATGGAAAACCTCCAAACACTCTGTCAGCAGTGCAACGGTGGGAAGAGCAGCTTGCCGATGCAGGGAGACTCGTCCAGGTCGTGACGGTTGAACCACCAGCCGTTCACCGTTTCGTCCGATACTTGGCGCGGGGTTCGGCCACTTGACGGGCGAGGCGACGTTTGCCCTTCACGGGTTGGCCGATCTTGTAGAGGAAGTCGGGCGACATGTCGGCGCCGTTGCTCCAGACGACGGTGTCCAGGTCGGGGTTGAGTCGAGCGGTCCGAAAGACGCGACGGTCCTTCAATGGTTCGAACACCTCACCGTCCAGCTCTGCGGCGAGATCCACCAACCGTACGCTGCCGTTCTCAAACTCCAAGCGGAGCTTGTAACCCGACACATATTCGACTGAGGTCACGAAATGCATCGTGGATATTCTATTCCAAAGGCGCGATGGATTTCAATGGCTTCCTAGCCATGGCCCGGTCCCAATTCTTCTGCAATTCATCACGATGTAGGAATGCCCATTCCAAAACCAATGCCGTGACCCGCGATGGCAAGTGTCCCTCCAGGAGTTTGAGGTCGCCGATAGAGAACGATGCGCGCTGGCCAGCGTACTTGGCGTGGAAGTGCGGCACGCCATGCTCCTTCCAGTACATCACGATCACAATTCCAAAAAATCGACTGATTTCAGGCATCAGAACCTCCCGCCACGCCCTTCTTCCGGTATACGATACCAATAAGTCGGACCTTCCAACAACCCCAAAGGCTTTACGGAGGCAGTCATCAATTGGTAAGCTGCGGGGCGTGTTGACGACGCCGATGATTCCCCACGAGAGTGAACGGACCCGGCATCGGCTTTTGCGCCAGCGGTACCTGACTTTGTTGATCGCGTTGCTGTTGTTATTTGCCTTCTACCCGTTCATCGACCAGGAAGTTGCCGAGACGCGGCATGTGGGGTTGTTTTTTGCGGTGATTCTGATCGCGGGTGCTTATGCCGTAAGCCACGACCGCCGTTTCCTGGCGGTGGCCCTCGTACTGGCGGCGGGAATGTTGGGCGCACAATGGTTGGCGTTCGCGCAGCACATGAATCCCGTCACGACCGCGATCAGCCGGGGCTTCGGGGTGCTGTTCCTCCTGCTGACGGCGATTGCCATTCTCTCGAACGTCCTGAGAAGCAAGACGGTGACCTCGGACACGATTTATGGGGCGATTTGCGCGTACCTGCTGCTCGGATTGATGTGGGCGTTTCTCTTTTGCATGCTCGAAGTGCTGCATCCCGGCTCACTGCTGGAAGCCGGACAACCCATCGCCACGGGTCATGTAGAGTTCCCGCAGTTTGCGATGATCAACTCGCTGATCTATTACAGCATGAGCACGCTTTCGACATTGGGGTATGGCGATATTCTGCCCAAGTCGGGCCCCGCGCGCGCGTTCGCCAACCTCGAAGCCATCTCCGGTCAAATGTACCTGGCCATCCTCATCGCCCGTCTCGTGGCCATGCAAGTTGCCCACAGCAATACGCAACGAACTCTCCCCAAGGAATAACGACGCTGCGAAGCACCATGGTGAAATTTCCTAGGTCGAATTAGGAAGCTGCCCAATTGCTCCGCTGGAAGAGTCCGCTGTATTCTCCAAGCAGGAGATCTTTATGAGAGCGCGGGCGATGGAGAAAGGGCTGTTGACAGGCGGACTTTCCTACGTGCGGCTGGGTAATGGACGGCGCACAGTGGTTATTTTTCCCGGACTGGCCGATGCCGCCTGGGACGTGACCAGCCAGAAGTGGGATTTTCCTTCGCAGTACCGGCGGCTCGCTGATACGTCCACGGTCTACATCGTCAGCCGCAAACGTGGTATGCCCCGCGGATACACGACCCGGGACATGGCCGCCGACTACGCGAGGGCCTTTGAATGCGAGATTGGAACGGCGGATGTCCTGGGGATTTCCCTTGGTGGTTACGTGGCCCAGCATTTCGCGGCCGATTATCCCGAGTATGTGAATCGATTGATTATCGCCTGCGCGGCGTACCGCGTTAGTGACGAAGGACGGAAAGCCCCCGAACACTGGCTGGCGTTGGCGCGCGAGGAACGCTGGCGCGAATTTTACCAGGATATCAGCCGGGTAACGATGGCGGAGTACCACAAGACTTTTACCCGGTTTCTGATTCCGCTACTGCGAACGATGCCCTGCAATCCGGCGGATTTTCTGGTTTCCCTGGAGGCTTGTCTTGCGCACGACAGTTCGGAGTCCCTGAGCCAAATCCAGGCGCCGACACTGGTTATCGGTGGCACCCAAGACATCTTCTTCCCACCGTCCCTGCTGCGCGAGACAGCCAGCCGCATCCCGTCAGCCGTCCTGGGTCTAATCCCTGGCGGCGGCCATTCGGCGTATGAATTGCACAAGGCGGAATTTGAAGACGCGGTGCTGGAGTTTCTGGAGGGCCGCGACGCGACACCGCCTGCAATTGGTGATCAAGCGATCGTGGCCGGCGAACTACAGGTGACGGCATGATGAGCATGTTGTAAAATGGCGTCATGCCAACACTTATTCAGAAGCCTACACGCATCACCCCGCCGGTAACAAACCCAAACTCATCGACGAAGTTGTCGGGCGCGTGAATTCAAAGACGGATACGATAAGCATCGCGCACATGCGCAGTCCGTCGGGTTGGGTCGAACCCGGGCAAACGCCGCAATTCGACGAGTACACGTATGTATTGAAGGGATCGCTGCAAGTGAACCACAAGGGCGGCGTCATCGAGGTGCGCGCGGGCCAGGCGGTCATCACCCGCAAAGGTGAGTGGGTTCAATACAGCACCCCATCACCCGACGGAGCTGAGTATATCGCGGTTTGCCTGCCAGCGTTTTCGCCGGACACAGTTCATCGGGACGAATCGACCTAACCGGGCGGTTGTCGGCCCAGAGTCCTCCGGGTTAGTTGAGAATTGACAACGCGCGGCGTCTCGCGGATAAAAATGTCATGGCCCCGGTAGAACAGTGGCAAAACACGATCGTTACTTTCTTCATTACGTACGGCTTCCAGATCGTCGGCGCGATCATCATTCTCACCGTGGGCGCGCTCGTCGCCCGCTGGCTGGGTCGTCTCACTGACAAGTGGCTGACCAAGCAACATCTCGAACCGCCGATCCGCATCCTGATGGTACGCGTCGTGCGATTGATTGTCTTCGGCCTCGCCCTGGTGCTCGCGCTCGACAAATTCGGCGTCCAGGTCGCGCCCCTGATTGCGGGGATCGGCGTCGCGGGCGTTGGCATTGGCCTGGCCGCACAAGGCGTACTGGGCAATGTCATCGCGGGGTTAACGATCATTTTCACCAAGCCGTTTCGTGTCGGTGAGTATATCGAACTGGCCGGTGTGAATGGCCAGGTGACCAACATCGAGCTGTTCTCCACCACGCTCCTGCATTCCGACAAATCGCGGGTTGTCATCCCCAATCGCAAGATCGTCGGCGAAATCCTTCACAACTGCGGCAACATCCGCCAACTCAACCTGAGCGTCGGCATCGCCTACAACTCGGATGTGAAAGGCGCGCTGGCCACGATTCACGAAATCCTCAACGCTAACACGCGCGTGCTCAAGGATCCGCAGCCGGTGGTTGGCATCGAGGCGCTCGCCGGATCAGCAATCACGATTGGCATTTTCCCGTGGGTGGCTGTGACGGACTACGGCCCTGCGCAATTGGAAATCTACGAGGCCATCATCGAGCAGTTCCGCGCCCGCGACATTGAAATTCCATTCCCGCAGCGCGAAGTGCGCTTGCTGGAGAAGGCCAGCGCCTAGCTGGCGGTCACAGCGGGCCGGGTATTCAACACGTACAGATCCAGCACCGCCTTGACGCGGGCGAGGTACTCACGCGCTGTCGGGCGGACCATCCAACGCATGGATAAATCGTTCGGCGCATAGGCCACCGCTTCGATCCCGAAGTAGCGGCTGAGAAACAACGCCCGAAAATCGTGGAAACGCTCCGAAATGATTGTCAGCCTGGCGCATTTGTACACGTCCCGCGCACGGACCACCGAATCGAGCGTGCGCAATCCGTAATTGTCGAGGACCAGGGCCGACTCCGGGACGCCCCGTTGCAACAACGCGCGCTTCATCTCCATCGGTTCGTCGCGTCCCTTGTCGCCGCTAAGGATCAGCCGCTTCACTTTGCCTCCGCGGTATAGCGCCGCGGCCGCGTCGATGCGCTGCACCAAATGCTGGTTCACCCGGCCCTTCTCGATCAGTTTTCCAGTCCCCAATACCAGCCCGTCCTCGTTAAACGGAATAGAGCCAACATCGTAAAATATCTGCGATCTCGTCGCGCCGATGATCCAGACATTGCAGCCAAACACCAGCACCAGAAACAGCATCCAGCCGATCACCAGCGAGGTGATGGCGATCTTCTTGAGCGGGCGGCGGGGCCTTGCCACAAGTTGGTTCATTGGCTGGGAATGCTACCATACAACTTCCCTTCGACAATCGGTATCGTGACATCGACCGCGGCCAGTTTTGTCGCTTTCTTCTTCGACAAATCGCCCAAACCATCGTAGGGTGCCGCCCGAACAAATTTATAGAAAGGTCAACCACCGTGAGCCAAAGAATCATTTCATTCCACTATACGCTGACGGATCCGGACGGAAAGATTCTCGACTCTTCCGCCGGCGGCGAGCCCCTGACGTTTCTCGAAGGCGTCGGTCAGATCATTCCTGGGCTCGAAACACAGTTGAGCGGAATGAAAGTTGGGGACAAGAAGCACGTCAAGGTCAAGGCCAGGGATGCCTATGGTGAAAAGGACCCGGATAATATTATTGAGGTGCCGTTGGACCAGATGCCCACCCGCGGCATCAAAGCGGGCGACCGCTTCCGAGCCGGACAGGATTCACACTCGCCCGTGGTCACCGCCTTGAAAGTGACCGAGACCCACGTCACCCTTGACGGTAATCATCCGTTGGCTGGCATGGATCTGGCCTTCGATGTCGAGGTCACGGAAGTCCGCGAGGCGACAAAAGAGGAGTTGACCCACGGCCACGCTCACGGTCCCGGCGGACACCACCACTAAAACCGGCGGTTTGCGAACTGAGCCCGCGCAGTTTGCCAAAATGTTGATCGCCACCCTCCTTCCCGGCGGAGTGAAACGAAAGAGTTGCATTCTGCGCCCCATTTCGCTATAGCGTTGTACAAGGAGGCTTTCTGATGAAGAAACGTCTAGTAGTTCTGTTCGCGACAGCTCTGTGCCTATGGGCCACGGTACCGGCCAAATACGCTTGGGCCGCTGACCCGGGTTCCCGCTATGCGGATGCCTTTGTTCTTATCGAACAAGGTCAGGCTGCTGAAGAGAAATCAGACCTTGCAACCGCGTACCGGAGCTATCAGTCTGCGCTAAGCATCTTGCACAGCATTCGGACCGACGCGCCGGAGTGGAACGCTCAGATGGTCGAGTACCGCCTGAAGGACTGCCAATCTCGTTTTGATGCGGTCAAGACGAAATTGCCCGAACCGCCTCCCGCGCCCGCCACGGCGGCATCTGTGGCACCGGTGGTCACGCCTGCGGTCCAAGTACCGACCACTCCGCCGTCGACTCCTACTCCGCCGCCTGCTCCGGCCGTAAAGACTGCCCCAACGGCCCCAAAGGCGTCCGCGGAGCCGTCGCAAAACTTTGACAAGGGATCTTCGTCCGTCAGTGCCGCGCCCTCTGATTCCGCCGAAGTGAAGAAGCTCCGGGCGGAATTGAACAAGACCCGCGCCGAAGCCGACGCTGCGAAGAAGTCCGCCGCGCAGATTCCCGACCTGCAGAGGCAGAACAAGGACTTGAACGCGCAACTGGCCGCCGCTGAAAAGAAAGCCGTTGCCGCGAAGCTGGCTACTCCAGCGCCGGCCCCGGTGGATACCGCTGAGTTAAAGAAACTACGGGCGGAAGCGGACAACGCCCATGCCGACGCGGACAAGGCACACAAAGCCGCCGCTGATCTGGAGAAACAGAACAAAGATCTGAGCGCGAAGCTGGCAGCGGCTGAAAAGAAGACGAACATTGCGCCCGCCGATTCCTCCGAGGTTAAGAATCTGCGCGCCCAACTCGACAAATCGCAGGCCGAAGTGGCCGACTTGAAGAAGCAGGTGGCTGCGAAGCCCATGGCTGCGCCCGCGCCTGTAGCCGACAGCGGCGAAGTCCGGAACCTGCGCGCCGAACTTGACAAGTCCAAAGCCGAGGTCGCCGACTTGAAGAAACAGGTCGCTGCGAAACCCGCGATTGCGCCCGCGCCTGTGGCTGACAGCAGCGAAGTCAAGAGCCTGCGCGCCCAACTGGCGGAAACGCAAAAAGAACTCGGCCAGGCGAAGAATTCCGCCAGCCAGGTTTCCGACCTGGAAAGGCAGAATAAGGACTTGAGCGCGAAGCTCGCTGCCGCCGATAAAAAGGCGACCGCTGCCGCCGCGAAACCCGCGCCCGTTGATAACTCAGCGGAGTTGAAAAAGCTGCATGATGAACTCGACGCCACCCGCGCCGAAGCAGACAGGGGGAAGAAGGCCAGCGCTCGTGTCAACGAACTCGAGAAGGAGAACAAAGACCTCAGCGCGAAACTCACCGCGGAAAAGAAGGCTGCCTCCGAAGCCCCAACCGAGGCCCCGGATGTGCGGGTCATGAAGCAATTGCGTAACGAAAATTCGTATCTGCGCAACCTGTTGGATACGTATGCGGAGCAGAATTCTGAATTGAAGGGCCAATTGCACCGCCACGATCTGAACCAGGGCAAGAGCGGCCAATAGTTGTTCGATGCGCTTCTTCAGGGAGCCTGTCCCCTCTTTTTCGGGGACAGGCTCCTTGTTTTTTTAGCGTTGGCCATCGGGGGTGATGCCTTAATTTGCATCCGCCAACTGTAGCCGAAGCGTAAGCTTCGGGAATCCGCATTGTTACCACCGAAGCTTACGCTTCGGCTACAAAACACGAACGATGAGTGATGCGCTAATTAAGATACTACCCCCCATCGGGACGCGAATCGAAATTCCGGTGACGGCATCCTAAGCGCAGGGTCGAGTGACAAAGACTGCTCAGCCTGTTTTTTTGGCATAAACATCTGTGGAGGAATACGCGATGGCAAAGGACAGAATTGCGTTGGTGACAGGCGCGAACAAAGGCATCGGGTACGAGATCGCCCGTCAACTTGGGGAAAAGGGCTATCACGTGCTTGTTGGAGCGCGCAAAGCTGATGCCGGCAAACAGGCGGCCGCTTCGCTCCAAAAAGGCGGCGCATCGGCCGAATTCGTCGAAATTGATGTGAGCGACCGCGCGAGCATTGAGAAAGCCGCGAATACCGTGGCGGCAAAGTTCGATCACCTCGACGCGCTGGTGAACAACGCCGCCATCATGGAAGACAAGAAGAACGTTGGCGAAGTGCCGGACGACGTATTTCTGCGCACACTGACGACCAACACTCTCGGCCCGCTGCGCGTCACGCAAGCGTTCCTGCCACTGCTTGCGAAGAGTCCGCGGGCCAGCGTCGTCAACCTGTCCAGCGGCCTGGGCCAGTTGAGCGATATGGGCAACACCTATCCAGCCTACAGCATCTCCAAGACAGCGCTGAACGCGGTCACGCGCCAGTTCGCTGCAGCGTTGGGCGACAAGGGCATTTCGGTGAACTCCGTCTGTCCTGGTTGGGTCAAGACGGATATGGGCGGCGCAAACGCCCCGCGCACGGTCCAACAAGGCGCAGATACCGTGACCTGGCTCGCCACCGAAGCGCCGCGTGATTTGACGGGCCAGTTCTTGCGGGACAGAAAGGCGATCCCTTGGTAGCCGGCCGTGAAAGTGGAAGAGTAAGCGATTGATTTGGCATACAATTCATGCCACGCTGCCGGTGCGTTGGGCTGGCAGGGATCGGAGCCGGCGGAACTAATAGGAACACATAACCTGAGGAGAGCCGTCATGAGGATTATTCGCATCGTCGCAACCTGGGCCGTCAGCGCCTTGATTGCATCAACCGCGCTGGCACTGGACACGTACAAAGTCGATCCCGCACACAGCTCCGTTAACTTTTCAATCGACCATATGGTCGTCAACACGGTCCACGGACGTTTTCGCCAGTTTGAGGGCACGATCACCGTCGATCCGGATAACGGCAACGCCCTGAAGGGAGCGAGTGGAACCATTCAGGCCAAGAGCATCGACACCGACATCGAGAAGCGTGACAATCATCTGCGCAGCCCTGATTTTTTCGACGCCGAGAAGTTCCCGACGATCACGTTCGAGAGCACGGAGGTCAAGAAGGACGGCAATGGCCAGGTTCTGGTCGGCAAGTTCACGATGCATGGCGTGACGAAAGAGGTTTCCCTTCCCTTCACGCTCAAGGGCCCGATCAAGAGCCCGATGGGCGGCTCCGTCATGGGACTCGAAATAAACGCCAAGCTCAATCGCAAGGATTATGGCCTGACGTGGAATAAAGCCATTGAAGCCGGCGGCCTCATGGTCGGCGAGGATGTTACGATCCAGATCAACGCCGAGTTGGGGAAGCAGGCCGCCGAGCAGAAGTAAACCAGGCTGTCGAATGGCCTTTGAGTGGACATCAGCATGCCTGAGAAAACTGATTTCGCCGAGAGATACGCGAGCGGAAACACGCCGTGGGATTCGGGAACTCCAAGCGAAGAACTGCTCCGCGTACTGAATGACGGGAAGCTCGCGGGGACTACGGTCCTTGATTTCGGTTGTGGGACGGGAACCAACGCCATCGAACTGGCACGACGCGGGTTTCGGGTTACCGCGACAGACATCGTCGACCAGGCCATTCAGATCGCACGTGACAAGGCCCGCGCGGCGGCGGTGCCAGTGGATTTTCATGTGGCCGATACCCTGCGAGACGATCCGGGTGGACCGTATGACATACTTTTTGACCGGGGTGTGTATCATTGCCTGCGAACCGAAGACCTGAAAGCCTTTCAGCACTTTCTCAAGCGCGCAACGCGCACCGGCAGTTGGTGGTTGAGCCTGGCGGGTAATTCCAAGGAAGATACGGAACCAGGACCGCCCGTAGTCAGCGAGCAGGAAATCCGGGACGAACTCGAACCGCTGTTCGACATCCTCGAACTGCGCGAGTTCCGCTTCACTACCAACGAGGGCGGCTTCCGCCCACTCGGCTGGTCGATTTTAATGCGACGGAAGTAGGATGACCGCCGTCCGCCGCGCCGCCATGCGAAAATTGCCGCGCACCTTCTATGACCGCGAGACGATCGTGGTCGCCCGCGAATTACTCGGGAAATACCTGGTGCATAAATCGCGAGGGGTGGAGCGCATCGGCCGGATTGTGGAGGTCAAGGGGTACCTCGGGCCGCATGATCTGGCGGCGCATTCCGCCCGGGGGATGACCGGACGGACCAAAGTAATGTTCGGACCGCCGGGCCATGCGTACGTTTACCTGATTTACGGGATGTACTACTGCATGAACGTCGTAACCGAGCGCGAAGGTCATGCCTCGGCTGTTTTGTTGAGAGCGGTCGAGCCTGTGAAAAATCTCAAAGGACGAACCCAGGGCCCCGGCCTGCTCTGCCGTGCGTTACACATCGACAAGCGTCTCAACGCGCACGACCTGTTGAGTGACGATTTTTACATCGCCGCACCACCCAGCACCAATCCGTTCGCAATCGTTAAACGACCGCGGATTGGCGTGGATTACGCGAAGCATTGGGCGAGGAGACATCTGCGTTTTTACATCAAAGACAATCCATTTATCTCGCGACGATAGTTCGATACTTCTTCGCCGCTGATTTGTACCGGTTTTCTGCCTGTCCACTTTCAACCTGTCGTCTGACCACGAAAAATGCGTCAGGGAATAGGCGCCACGTTCGTAGTTAAAACTTTCGCCGTCGTCTTCGTAAAGATAGCCGGTGGTCTTCTTGCCCGGATAAACGTCGAGAATAATCTCCCCGCTCGTTTTTCGACCAATAAATTCCATCGGTTTGGTCATGGGTATGATTGAACCAGCGCGCACGAAAAGCGGCAGCGTATCGAATGGCGCCGGCGCGGTGACGTACTGGCCGCCACCATGTTTTTGTTTCGTCCAATAATCGTACCAGTCGCTGTTCGCCGGCAGATAAACCGCGCGTTGGCGGGCTCCTGGTTTGAGAATCGGTGCGACGAGCAATGACCCGCCGAGAAGAAACTGGTCATCCACTGCGTAGCCGTGCGGATCGTCGGGGAATTCCCAGAACAGGGGCCGCATGATCGGCGCCGCAGTTGCCGTTGCTTCATGGAAAAGGTTATAGAAATACGGCAGAAGTTGGTAGCGCAAGCTGATGTAGCGCCGGCAAACATCCTCCACCTTCCTGCCAAACGCCCAGGGTTCCTGCCGTCGCGTCTGCAACGCGGTATGGTTGCGGAAAAATGGAAAAAACGCCCCGGCCTGCGTCCACCGCGCGAGTAGTTCTCCGGTACAGTTGCCACCAAAGCCGCCGACATCGGGACCGCAGAAAGGGACACCGGAGAGACTGAGATTCAGGCACTCGGGAATGCTAATTGCCAATTGCTCCCACAAACTCTGGTTGTCGCCGGTCCACACCATCGAATAGCGCTGAATGCCGGCATAGGCCGCGCGGGTGATCACGAAAGGTCGCTGCTTCGGCTGCAATTTGCGCAAGGCCTCGTGACAGGCGCGCGCCATATTGAAACCGTACACATTGTGGGCGCGGGCGTGCGTGGTCGGCTGGCCATCGTAATCGTGCGCGATATCGAGCGGCATGGTGCCGCCGGGATGATTCCATACCGCTGGCTCGTTCATGTCATTCCAGATCCCCGCCACGCCCGCATCCAGCAATTCTTTGTGCCACGGTCCCCACCATTGCCGTACCCGCGGGCTGGTAAAATCCGGAAACAGGCACTCGCCGGGCCACACATTGCCGGTAAACCACCCGCCTTCCGGTTTTTTTACGAACATCCCCTTCTCTCGCCCATCACGGCACACAGCTGTATTTGCTGTCGTTCTTCACGCCAGGATCGATGATCGTAACGAGTTTGAAGCCCATCCGGGCAAGATTCTGGATCATTTTGCGCGGTTGCGGGAACGTCTTCGGGTTCCAGGTAAATACACGGTAACCGTCCATGTAATCGATATCGCAATAGATGACATCGCAAGGGATCTTGCGTTTGCGGAAATTCCTCGCGATGTCCATGATCTCTGCAGCCCTCATGTAGCTCCAGCGGGACTGCTGAAAACCCAGCGCCCATCGTGGCGGCATCCACATCCTTCCGGTCAATTGCGCGTAACCGCGCACCACGTCGTGCACTGAGTCGCCGGCAAAAAAATAGTAATCGACCTCGCCGGCGTCGGATTCGAGAATGTAATGCCTCTCGTCCGCAACCCGCCCCAGGTTGAACCGCGTCCGATGTGTGTTATCCCAAAAGATGCCGTAATGCGCACTCGGCCTGGTGGAAATCAAGAAGGGAATCGAAACGTAAATGGCCTCGGACAGGTATGTGTGATTCGGATCGTCTTTATTCCAGAACGTCGTTCTCGACCCGCGCTTGTTGAACGGGCTGGTTTTCTCGCCGCAACCGAAAAACATCTCATCCGCCGCGAGTTGCCGGTGGCTGCGACATTTATTCCCCTCCCACCCCATCCCGTGCGCCTGCTGGTCGCCATTCAATGCCGTACCGTCGGCCCTGGCGAACTTGATCCGCAACGGCGCTTTGGCGATGGTCACCAGCAGTTTCTTCGTGCGCAGGGTGACCACTTTGCCATCCCGAACCGTTGCCTTCACCTTCGGCCATTTCGTTTTCGCAACCGCATACGAGAAGTCCGGACCGAACTCGCCGGCTTGCGTCGCGCGCACGCGAACGATGCCGTCGCTGAGAATCGCAACGCGAACCCGTCCATGCTCGCAGCGAAAATCGAGAGTATTGCCGCGCCTCGTGAATTTTCGAACCGCTCCGACACTTTGAAATTGTGGGTTCAGCACCTGAATAGTCCTTTACTGGCGGGACATTCTTCTTATGCGCGGGGAAAAAGCAAGCACGGAGGCTGGCGCGGCACGAACGAGCTTACGGAACGAGCCAAACGCGGTAGAAGCGCTGGGTCTGCGATGCGGCACCGACATCGAGGTAGTTGGTCACCGAGCCGACGGTATCGGTCGCAATAAACAAGTCTGTGAAATTGTTCGAGAAACCACTGCCCGCACTCGTCGTGACCTGCAATGAATTGGTTTTGCCGCTGCCCATCGTCCATGTCACACGCACGTCATTGCCTTCTCGTGCGATGGCGGTAATGCCAAAGAATGACGCGGCATTGGTCGGGTCGGTTCCAGCCAGATATTCCTGCAAGTTGGACATACCGTCGCCATCGGAATCCTTATTGGCGAGTTTCGAATCCAGCGGATCGAGGCCGTACTGTTGCTTCCATCCGTTCGGGATGCCATCACCGACCGCGCTCAAATTCGGATCGAGCACGAGCGTGCCAACGATCAATGTGCCGCCGTTGCGAACGAATAATCCACAGCCGCTGGTCATGACGAGCTGGTCCACAGTGACCGTACCGGAGTTCAGCGTGAACGTCCCGCTACGGACCTCGAGCACTGCGGTACCACTGGCGTTGGTCACAAACAGGCTGCCCCCGTTGACAGTCGTGCTGCCAGGGTAGTCAAAGGGGTCACCGAAGTACGATCCGCAGTCGCCGACCAACAGGTTGGAAGAGACAATTTCCGTGCCGCCCAGCAGGGAAAGAGTGCCTTGCTGGATAATTACATTCCGCGCCAGCGTTGTCCCGTTGGATACCGACATTTGCGAGCCGGCTTGAAGGTCGGTCATGCCATTGGTGACGACCAACTGGCCGCCGGTAACCCACACCGATGCTCGCGAATCGAGGTTAAGATCGGACACCAAGCAGACTGTGCCGCCAGCAACGGTAAGCTGGTTGTCGGCTGAATAACCAGAACCGATGCCGATAAACATCGGCCCGGCCAGTACCGTTCCATTAGAAACTGTCAGTTCGCCCGCGGTAAAGGTGCCGAGTAACGTGGTGTCGTTCGTGGCCGTCAGTGTTCCTCCAAGAATGCTCACCTTGCCGCCGATATCGAAGGAACCACCCACCAGCACCGCCGAATTTGTGACTAACAAGCAACCTCCGGACTCAACGTCGAGCCCGCCGAGAAGCCGCAAGGGAGTGTTGGTACCCGCGTCGCTCACCATCAGGGTGTTGATCGATCCTGACGGCGCAGTCAACGTGAGCGAACGAATAAATATTGAATCGGGGAAATTGCTGGAGGTGAGCGCATCGATGGTTACAGTCTTGACGCCGGCGTTGGCAACCTGGATCCCGGCCTGCGGGAGAAACGGAAGCACACCCAGCGACCAATCGCCGCTTGTTTCCCATTTGTCAGAATCGCCCGTCCAACTGTTCACCGGCCCGACCACACCGTCAGCCGCATTCAAGGGGTCGAATCCGTGGCTCTGTTCCCACCCGTTCGGCAGTCCATCCCCATCAGCATCCAGATTTGGATCGAGGACCAGGTCCCCGACAACGAGTGTACCGCCGTTGCGAACAAACAAGCCGCAAGAATTCGTCATGACCAGCCTGTCAATCCACAGGAAACCGCCGTCCACAATCAGCTGCCCATTGGCCACGTCGACCGTGGCATCGTGTGCGGTATTGATAACAAACACATCGCCGCCGTTCACGGTCAACACGCCTGATCCGCCAGCGTTGCAGTCGCCGATAACAATGCTGGACGAGATGATCCCGACGCCTCCGGCAAACATCAATGTGCTTTGCGTATTGGGGTTCGAACCCAGGCGAATGTTCTGTGCCAGCACGGTCCCGTTGGATACCGTCACGCTGCCGTCGCCACCGTCCCCGACGGAAATGGTGCCGTTTGTGACATTCAGTTGGCCACCGCTCATCCACGCGGCTCCTGTCGTCCCTGAATAAGGGGCGATTCCGAGGTCGTTGTTGATCGTGACCGTGCCGCCACTGATCGTCAGCGTGCCCTCCCCTCCGTCCGAGCCGGCCCCGGCGTAGATGTATCCAGCCAGGACGGTCCCATTCGAGACCGCCAGTTGACCGACACTCCCAGAGTAAAGCCCAATCCCAATCGTCGCATTCGGATCCAACAGCTGCCCGCCAGTCACGCATACCGATCCGTCACCGAAAATGCCAATAGCCAAATCGTAGACCAATTCAGTCGTGCCGCCGGCTATCCTCAGGACTCTCTTCGGCCCATGCGATGCGCCCACCTGCATGTATTGTGTGAAAAATGTGCCGTTGGATACGGTCATCTCAGAATCGTCGCCGTCGATGAATGTTCCCGCTGCGAAATTATTCGCCACGGTCACCGATCCGTCTAGCAAAGTGACGGCGCCATTGACGCTGAACCCGTTGGCGGCGTTTATTGCGGAACCGGTGATCAGCAGGACTCCTCCATCCCCAATCGTCAATTGATCCAGGATTTGCAACGGTGTGCCGATGCCGGCGTTGGAAAGAAAGAGCGTGTTGGTTGAATTCACGGGCGCCGAGACTGTCAGGTCATTGATCGTCAAGGTATCCGGAGAATTTCCTGAAGTCGTGGCGTCGATCGTGACGGTCTTGGTCGTGTCGTTCGTGATGAGAATGGTTGATTGCGTGTTGGTCGGCGGGACACCCAGCGACCAGTTGCTGCCAGTTTCCCATTTATCGCTGGCAGCCGTCCAACTGTTGTCGTCGGCGCGGGCGGCGTAAGCAACAAAGATAGCGAGCGTGGCGACAATAATTGCGGCAGCGAACCTTGACTTCATATCACCTCATCCCAAGATTACCGGCCCTGCTTCTCCAGATATCAGTAAAACATTACGCTACAGTGAGGTCAAGATAATAGGGCTATAACCTGCGTGATTTCCTCTTTGATTGCCATCCCTCGCAGACTACACTTATCACTCATGTCGCCTTCCAAAGATGAAGCGGATCGTCTGGGTGTCCTTTTGTCGCCATGACTGATGCATCCTCGTGCCGTCGCGGTCTTCTGATCTGTCTGTGTCTGGCAACCGTCACGGCCGCGATTTATTGGCCGGTCCGCCGCTTCGAGTTTACCAACTACGACGATGACACTTACGTCACCGAGAACCCATACGTACAGAGCGGCCTCACACGGCCCGGGATTGCCTGGGCATTCACCTCAACCCACTTCAGCATTTGGATGCCGGTGACCTGGTTGTCCTGCATGGCTGATTGCCAGCTCTTCGGGTTGAATGCCGCCGCGCATCATCTGGTCAACCTCCTCTTCCATATCGTCGATACACTCCTGCTCTTCATCGTGCTCAATCGTATGACCGCCGCATTGTGGCGAAGCGCGTTGGTCGCCGCGCTGTTTGCTCTGCATCCGCTTCACGTGGAATCCGTGGCCTGGGTGGCGGAGCGCAAGGATGTCCTGAGTGCGCTCTTCTGGATGCTGACGATGCTGGCGTACGTCCGCTATGTCGAAAATCCCAATCGCCTGCGCTACGCGCTGACGCTAGGACTGTACGCCTTGGGACTGATGGCCAAGCCGATGCTGGTGACCCTCCCCTTCGTCTTCTTGCTGCTGGATTATTGGCCCTTGGGCCGGACCCGCTGGAACGTCATCCGTGGTCGGGGTGAAAGCAAAAAGCTCTCCCGGCTGTTTACTGCTGGAAAAACTACCGTTCTTCGCCCTGATGATCATCACAAGCGTCATAACCTATTGGGCCGAGCAACGCGGTGGCTCAATCGTACTATTGGACAGACTTCCCGTCACTACTCGCCTGGCAAACGCCCTGATGTCCTACGCGCGGTACCTCGGAAATATTCTCTGGCCGGTGAATCTGGCCGTTTACTATCCTTATCAGACTTGGTCGTTCCCTGCAGTGTGTGGTGTGGCGATGGTTCTGGCTGCCGTGTCATTGTTGGCGGTCTCGAGATTAAAACGTCAACCGTACCTCGCCATCGGCTGGCTGTGGTATCTGGGCACCTTGGTGCCGGTGATCGGCCTGGTACAGGTGGGGACCTTTTCAATGGCGGATCGCTACATGTATATCCCCTCGGTCGGATTGTTCCTGATGCTGGTCTGGTGTCTGCCCGGCGATCTGGCAAAGCGATCCGTGATAAGAATTCCGGCGGCAACCGTCGCGGTTGCGTTGCTCCTGGGTTGCACGTTGTTGACCGCGCAACAGGTCCAGTACTGGCAAAACAGCGAGACCCTTTTCCGTCACGCCCTGCGCGTCACGAAAGACAATGTTGTCGCTCACGAAAACCTTGGGAAAACTTTGGCGGAACATCGCCGTCTTGGCGAAGCGGCCAGCGAATTTTTAGCAGCGCTGCGAATCAACCCCGGCTCGGCGACGGCACACAGCAACCTCGCCAGCGCCCTGGCCGCTCAGGGGAGATTCGCCGCGGCGATTGCGGAATATCAAGCCGCCCTGCGGATCAGGCCCGACTCCGCCGAGGCCCACTACAACCTGGGTGTTGCCCTGGCGAGCCAGGGAAAAATGTCGGATGCGATCCGCGAGTTCGCACTGGCGCGACAATTCAATCCTGACCATGCGGAGGCGCACTACAACCTGGGGGCCCTTCTGGCCAGTCAGGGGAAAACAGCCGAGGCCATCGCGGAATACCGGCAGGCAGTTCGTCTGCGACCCAACTGGCCGCTGCCACTCAAGGGGCTGGCTTGGATTTTGGCAACGAATGGGAATGCGAACTTCCGCAATGCCGGCGAGGCCGTACAACTGGCCGAACGGCTTTGCACCCTGACTGACAACAAGCGGGTCGATGCCCTGGACACGCTCGCCGCCGCCTATGCCGAGGCCGGCCGATTCAAGGAGGCCATTCAGTCAGCCCAAAAAGCAATTGCGTTGGCGGACGCCGGCAACGAAAGAGAATTCGCCGCGCACATTCAAGAGCGGTTGAATCTCTATCAGGCAGGCCGACCGTATCGCGAGGGGTAAAGCGCCACCGACGGCTCAGGCAACAACTTCGGCGGACTGGGATTGCGCGGCGCGCTTGCGCTGCGTGGCATTCAGGATCTTCTTGCGGAGACGAAGATTCTTCGGCGTGGCTTCGACGTATTCGTCAGCGGCGATATACTCCAGCGCGCGTTCGAGGCTCATCTTCAGCGGAGGTTCCAATTGAATCCCTTTGCCGTCACCCTGGCTACGCATGTTCGTCAAGTGTTTGGTCTTGGTCGGGTTGACGGGCATATCCTCGGCACGCGGGTTTTCCCCGATGATCATGCCAGCGTAAACTTCTTCCTGCGGACCGACAAAAAGACGGCCGCGTTCCTGGATATTATTCAGCGCCCAGGCTGTGGCGATGCCGGTTTCCATGGAAACCAACGTCCCGGTGAGTCGTGTCGTGATTTCGCCGCTGAAAGGTTCATAGCTCTTGAACATATGGCTGATCACGCCGCGGCCACTCGTGAGGTTGACGAGGTCTGTCTCCAAGCCGATGAGACCCCGTGTCGGGATCGTGCATTCGAGACTGACACCATGGAGATGGTGCTGCATGTTGGTGATCTGGGCCTTGCGGCCGGCCAGGTTTTGCATCACGTCGCCGAGACATTCGTTGGGCACTTCCGCCCACAACGTCTCAAACGGCTCCAACGTGCGACCCGAGGGATCCTTCTTCAGGATCACTTCGGGACGCGAGACAAGGACTTCGTATCCTTCGCGGCGCATTTGCTCGACGAGCACCGCGATCTGCATCTCGCCGCGGGCGCTGACGAGGAAAATGTAGGCCGCCTCGGTGTCCTGGACAATCAGGGAAATGTTCGTGCGAATCTCTTTGTAGAGGCGCTCGCGAATATGACGCGCGGTGACGAATTTGCCGTCCTTGCCCGCCAGCGGGCCCTCGTTGACGGCGAATTGCATCTGGATCGTGGGCGGATCGAGTTCGGTCCACGGCACCGGATCGCGTTCCTCGCTGTCGCAGAGAGTCTCACCGATGGCCAGTTCTTCGAATCCCGAGATGCCGACGATATTCCCCGCCTCGCCGTTGACGATTTCGCCGGACTTCAGGCCGCTGAATTCCCAGACTTTTGTCACAGCGGCGCGTTCGCGCTTGCCATCTTTATGAATACACACGATGGAGTCGCCGATCTTCACGGTGCCGCCGGTGATCTTGCCGATGGCAATCCGCCCCACATAATCGCTCCAATCGAGATTGCTGATGAGCATTTGAAACGGCGCCTTGATATCGGCTGCCGGCGCGGGGATGTGCTGTAAAATGGTTTCGAACAACGGCGTCATGCCGTTGGTGATCGGGTCGCCAATTTTTTTCACGGCGTACCCATTGCGGGCGCTCGCGTAAATGAACGGAGCGTTAAATTGCTCTTCGGTGGCGTTCAACTCCAGCAAAAGCTCCAGCACCTTGTCGTGCATCTTGTGCGGGTCGGCGTGTTCGCGGTCGATCTTGTTGATGACCACGATCACCTTGAGGCCGTGGCTCAGCGCTTTCTTCAATACGAAGCGCGTCTGCGCCTGGGGACCATCGAACGCGTCCACCAATAGCAACACGCCGTCCACCATGCCGAGGATGCGTTCCACTTCCCCGCCGAAATCCGCATGGCCAGGCGTGTCCACAATATTAATGGTATGGCCGCCCCAATGGACGGAGGCGTTCTTGGCCTTGATGGTGATGCCCTTCTCCTTTTCAAGGTCCATCGAATCCATTGCGCGCTCTTCCATGGCCTGGTTGGCGCGATAGACCCCACCCTCGCGCAACAGCTTGTCCACCAGCGTCGTCTTGCCGTGGTCAACGTGCGCAATAATACCGATATTTCGAATGTTGCTGTTCATGTCTTTACGTCCGAGGAAAGAATTACGCCTCAGGAGGCGGGTCAATGTAATAGAACTGGGGAAAAATGCAAGGCTTTTGCAAATACGCCAGAAAACGCCCAAAAGGAGGTTGGTGGAGACGACGGGAGTTGAACCCGTGGCCTCCGCAATGCCATTGCGGCGCTCTACCAACTGAGCTACGTCCCCAACCATTTCGTGGCGACTTTGCGCAGCGATGCTACCGCCCGCCCGCGCGATTGTCAAATTCTCTACCGCGTGTCCGTAAACATCGACTCTTTTTCCTCGCGGCGTTTCTTTGACGGTTTGCAAAACATCTTACTTGGGATTACAGGTTCGGGAATGCGAGCAAGTCTTCCCAGAGAATCGAAAAAGCCGAAGCTGTCTCCTTTTGCGAACTTCGGCAGATTATTGGTCTTCACACTCTGTCTTCGATTCGCCGCTGCCGACGCGGCGCAAACCAACGCGCAGATCTTCGTTGGCAAGTCGAGGATTGATCTCGTATTCACGTCCACTCCCCCGGAGCCGCTGCGGCCTGTCATTCTCAACTGGGTAAGCGCGGCGGCGCGGGCTGTGACGACATACTATGGACAGTTCCCCGTGGTGCACCTGAACATCCAGGTGAGCTTGGACGACGGACACGGCGCTGAGTCCGGTCAGGCGTCTGGCTCGAATGGTGCGCTGATCACTGTTTCGGTCGGACGGTCCAGCACGGCCAGTGATCTTGCGCGTTCATGGCTCATGACCCACGAGATGGTGCACCTGGCATTTCCCGGCGTGGCTCGGAAGCATCACTGGATTGAAGAAGGCCTCGCAACCTACGTGGAGCCCATCGCGCGGGCGCGTGATGGCGAGTTGTCGGCCGAAAAAGTTTGGGGAGATATGGTGCGCGGAATGCCGCAAGGCTTGCCGCAACCGGGCGATCAAGGACTCGATTTCACTCATACCTGGGCCAATACCTACTGGGGCGGCGCACGATTCTGTTTGCTGGCCGATATCGAAATTCGCAAACGCACCGATAACAAGCTGGGTTTGGAAGACGCCTTGCGCCCGATCCTGAAACATGGTGGAACCATCGAAGCCGACTGGGACCTCTTGCGCGCCCTCGAAATTGGCGACCGCGCCACGGGCGTTCCGGTTCTGCGTGAACTCTACGACAAAATGAGCGCCACCCCGCAGTCAACGGATTTGGACAAACTCTGGAAGGACCTTGGCGTCGAGAGCAGCGGAGGGCGAATCGTCTTCGATGACACTGCGCCGCTGGCTCCCATTCGCAAAGCCATCACGCAACCAGTTCCCAATTCCGAGCTTCCTCAAATCCTGCCAGAACCGTGACCTCAAGAAGCAGGGCGCGGGTGTTTTTCGTCGAATCTTCGCAGCAATTCCAAGGTGACAGGGTTGTGAGGATCCTGCTTGAGAGACGATAGGTAGGCCTCGCGGGCTGCAGGAATATCTCCGCTTTGTTCCAATGTCTGCGCCAGAATCCCATAGCTGATGGCGGGGCCGATGCCAAGCTGGATGTTATGCCGACATTGGGCCTGGGCTTCCGGGGTCATCCCCAATTCATGATAAAGAATCGCGAGGTTCAAGTTGCTCTCCGGGTCGTGGGGGTCCGCTTGGGCCATCTCGCGACAGAGAGGAAGGGCCGCGGTTTTTTGGCCGGTGTTGAGATAACAGGTCATGAGCAGTTTCTTTACGTCCAGTAGGTCCGGCTCCTGTTGGAGGGCGATCCGGAAAGATGCGATGGCGTCCTGATAGTCGCCCTGCCGGACCAGGCTGGCCCCTTGGTTGGCATAGGTTTTGGCGCTGTTCAAAGCATCGGGATAGGCGACGAATTGGCCGTTCTTGCGGCAATCGAAAATCATATAGCCGGGAAACGCGGCTTCCCGAACCGGGGAAAAGTGGTCGCAGGCATAGCGGTAAAGCCCGGCGGCATAGGCCGTCGGATCGTCCACAAATATCAGGTACTTGATCTTGTTGGCGGGGTCACGGAGAAGTTCAAAGGCGGACGTGGCACTGTAATAGCGGATGCCCCTCTGTTTCAGTGAAATCACCAAGGGGTCCGTGTAGCTCAGACCCGTCACGAGCAGTCCCTCGTCGGGAGCCAGGTGGTTCGCGACCCAGATGGGAATGGCTCGGGAGGGCCACCCGGGGGACGAGAAAGAACGCCGCTGGAACGACCGCCCCACGAAGACTCATTGTAGTACGGTTGCGGTACTCCAAACAGCGTTAAGGCAACATTGACGGCGAGCACGAGCACAAGAATCAGCATTCGCAGAAACGAAACAGTGAAGAACGCAATCGATAATCCAAGGAACGGCCACACCGCCGGGATGAGGAATGTGATCTCACGGATGTTGTTGCGAAAGTAAGGCGCCAGGAACACCAACCACAAACTCGCCAGGGACAACGGAAGCAATAAGGGGGTCAATTCGCGACGCTTTTTTACCGCGATCCAGATACCCACTCCCACCAAAATCGCCACGCCGGCATAATAGCGCCAAATCAAAACGAGTTGAAACAAGCTCCGATCCGGCCGGAACCCGAAAGCCGCCCGTATTTTCTCTTCCCCGAAAAAATTGAGGTTACTACTGTTCCATTTGGCGGCAATGATCATGCTGGTAACGGGTAAGAGCGCCAGCAACAGCGAGAGATACCCCCATCGGCGATTTCGTTTGTCCGCGATGACCAACGGGAGCGTGACCAAGATGAAAAACCACAGGCAGAGTGCCGTCAGTTTGGTCAAAACCGCCAGCGCCATGGCGACGCCGAGCCAGATGAAATTCGACGCGCTGCGCCCCGGGTCTGGAGAGATGAATCAGTTGGATAAGCGCACAGATCAGAAAGAAAACCGAGATAACGTCCGGCATGGCCTTCGTGCTGAGGTTGACATGGAGCGGGAATACGGCCAGCAACCCGGCCGCCCAGAGGGCGTTGCGGCGAGAATGAGTGTACTGCCACACCAACGCGGCCATCGCGACAATCGAGAGCGTGCCGAACAGCACCGGCCAGATTTTCATCCCCAGTTCATTCATCCCCAGGAGATGAATGGAGGGAATGCAGAGCAACGCATAGAAGCCGTCAGGTCGCGCATGGGTCAAAGCGTCGGTCACGAACAATGAACTGGGGTGGTACGCGTAGATTAGAAAGTGCGTTTCATCGTTGTCCATGATCCATCCCGTGAGCCGGTAGCCACGGAGCGCCAAACCGAGCAGGACGATCGCGACGAGCGACCAGAAATACCATGCCGGCACTCGTTTTTTCCCGGCAACAACGTCTGACATACCAGTCGAAAATTCAGGCAGCGCGGGAGTCATGGGTCAGTTTGGATATAGCGGAATGCGGATGATTGTAACGTCGGTGCACCCACAGTCAAGGCGACTCCGGGGCATCTCCCAAAATCTGCTTTACACTCCTCCCCGGCGTCGC